>NZ_JAQJCH010000001.1:0-1292670 GCF_030182525.1 Rhizobium pantanalense | reverse complement strand
CAAATCCGTCGTCATCGGCGTTGCCGGCGCCGGCCAGGAGATCTCGACGCGTCCGTTCCAGCTGGTGACGGGCCGCTCGTGGATGGGCACGGCCTTCGGAGGCGCGCGTGGCCGCACCGATGTCCCGAAGATCGTCGACTGGTACATGGAGGGCAAGATCGAGATCGATCCAATGATCACCCACACCATGTCGCTCGAAGACATCAACAAGGGCTTCGAGCTCATGCATTCGGGTGAAAGTATCCGCAGCGTCGTGCTCTACTGACACAGAAAGCCACTCGGCGAGACGTATGCGGCGCGTGAGAAATGCGCCGCATATAGCTGAAAAGATTTGATATCATGATTTATGTTGATGCCGATGCCTGCCCGGTCAAGCCGGAGATCCTGAAGGTTGCCGAACGCCACAGCATCGAGGTGACTTTCGTCGCCAATTCGGGATTGCGCCCGTCGCGGGATCCCATGGTGCATAACGTCATCGTCTCCAACGCCTTCGATGCCGCCGACAACTGGATTGCCGAACACGCAGGTGCTGGCGACATCGTCGTCACCGCCGATGTGCCGCTCGCGGGCCGTTGTGTTGCGACCGGAGCGCTTGTTACTGGACCGACCGGCCGCATCTTCGACAAGACCAATATCGGCATGGCAACGGCCATGCGCGACCTCGGCGCACATCTTCGCGAAACCGGTGAGAGCAAGGGCTATAACGCCGCCTTCTCGCCGCGCGACCGCTCCACCTTTCTCGAAACCTTCGACCGGCTCTGCCGGCGTTCAAAAACCAATCAGACGCCTGGAGGCCAGCTGTGAATATCATTTCCCAGAACACCGCCTTTGGCGGCATGCAGGGTGTCTTCTCGCATGAGTCCGAAGCCTGCAAATGCGAGATGACCTTCGCCGTCTTCGTGCCACCGCAGGCGATCAAGGAGCCCCGCCCGGTTCTCTGGTATCTTTCTGGCCTCACCTGCACTCATGCCAATGTCATGGAAAAGGGCGAATATCGCCGCATGGCCGCCGAGCTCGGCCTCATCATCGTCTGCCCGGACACCAGCCCGCGCGGCAATGACGTGCCGGATGAGCTGACCAACTGGCAGATGGGCAAAGGTGCGGGCTTCTATCTCGACGCCACCGAGACGCCCTGGGCCGAAAACTACCAGATGTACAGCTACATTACCGAGGAGCTACCCGCCCTCATCGCCAAGCAATTCCGCGCCGATATGAGCCGCCAGGGCATCTTCGGCCATTCCATGGGCGGCCACGGCGCCATGACGATCGCATTGAAGAATCCGGAGCGCTTCAAGAGCTGCTCCGCCTTCGCGCCGATCGTGCAGCCGTCGACGGCCGATTGGTCGGCACCTGCGCTGGAGAAATATTTGGGAAGCGATAAGACTGCATGGCGCCGCTATGACGCCTGCGCGCTCGTCGAAGACGGCGCCCGCTTCCCCGAGTTCCTGATCGATCAGGGCAAGGCCGACAGCTTCCTCGAAAACGGACTGCGCCCCGGGCTGTTCGAAGATGCGATCAAGGGAACCGGCATCGGCCTGACGCTGCGCATGCACGAGCGCTACGATCATTCCTACTACTTTATCTCAACCTTCATGGACGATCACCTGAAGTGGCATGCAGAACGATTGGAAAAGTAAAGGTAGTCCCATCGCCTTGAAATAGGCCGTCGGCAAAGACATATAGGAAGCACGCAGACGACTGCGGCGGCCGGCAACCAAACCGGCCGTAGACATCGCGGGGACGGCCTCGCTCTTAACAAAGGAGCGTAAAATGGCTTGGTTCCTGCTTTTCCTCGCAGGCTTGTTCGAAATTGGCTGGGCCGTCGGGCTGAAATATACCGATGGGTTCACGCGGCCGATGCCGACAATTCTCACCGTCATCTCCATGGTCATCAGCGTCGTGCTGCTTGGCTTGGCCGTAAAAACCTTGCCGATGGGCACAGCCTATGCGGTTTGGACCGGCATCGGCACCGTCGGTACGGTTCTGCTCGGCATATGGCTGCTCGGTGATCCCGCGACCTTGATTCGGCTATTCTGCATCGGCTTGATCGTGGCAGGCATCGCCGGTCTCAAGCTCACCGCCTGACTGATCTCATCTGCGCTGGCGGTTGTCCAGCGCCCAGCTTCCCGGTCCGGCGAACACCAGAAACAGGAAGATGAAGCAGAACAGGATCGCTCCATCTCCCTGATTGTTGGCCGGGAAGAAGTCGATCTGCATATGCACCATGAAGTAAGCGATCGCCATTTCGCCGCTCAGGAGAAAGGCAATCGGGCGGGTGAAAAGCCCGAGCAGGATCAGGACACTGCCCACAAGCTCGATGATCCCGGCCACGAAGAACAGCGTCGTGATTTCGTAAGGCGCCGGCGGAAAGCCGAAAACCTTTTGCGTGCCGTGCTCGATGAACAGCAGCGCAGTTATGATTCGCAAAATGGCAAGGGCTGCAGGCTGATAGTGCGCCAAGCGCTCGGAAAATGACATGAGGATCTCCGTTCGATAGGGGATGCGAAGGAGATCCTGTCAAAAGTGCTCTCGCTTCGCTGACAACGGAGAGAACACGCGAGAGACGAATTTATTCGCCGGCCCCGACGATCAGCCGAGTCCGACGAAAAGAGCTTATTACTTCTTATTGTTGTCAATCGCCAGCAGGCCCGGGCCTGCGAAGATCAGGAACAGGAAGATGAAGCAATAGAGGATCGCCGCATCACCGCCATTGTTGGCCGGGAAGAAATTCTTTGGATAATGCGCCATGAAATAGGCGACCGCCATGTTGCCGCAGAGAATGAACGCGACCGGACGGGTGAAGAAACCGACGATCGTTGCCAATCCGCCAACGATTTCGATGATACCCTGAACTAGAAGCAGGGTCGGCAACGGGCTTGGGAACTGACCGCCGGCCGGAAAGCCAACGAGCTTCTGCAGACCATGTTCGATGAACAATACACCGGTGACGATACGCAGCACGGTAAGAGCATAGGGCTGATACTGATTCAGCCGATCGGAAAGCGCCATGTTAAACTCCAGTTTTAACTCCCCCACGAGGAAGCAATAGAGCGCACGGGCAGGAACGTGAAAACACGGATTCTGACGCTCAATCAATTTTCCGTGTCGAATCCGTGACTTGTTGTCACATGCTCACAACGGGATGTTGTCGTGCTTCTTCCAGGGATTGGTCAGATCCTTGTTGCGCAACATTCTAAGTCCCTGCGCCAGCCGGCGCCGGGTCGAGCGCGGCATGATCACTTCGTCGATGTAACCGCGTTCTGCGGCAACGAAGGGCGACAGAAAGCGGTCCTCATACATCTTGGTGTGGGCCGCGATCTTCTCGGGATCGGCAATATCCTTACGGAAGATGATCTCGACGGCGCCCTTGGCGCCCATGACGGCGATTTGCGCCGTCGGCCAGGCATAGTTGAGATCGCCACGCAAGTGCTTGGAGGCCATGACGTCATAGGCGCCACCGAAGGCCTTGCGAGTGATGACCGTCAGTTTCGGCACAGTCGCTTCGGCAAAGGCGAAGAGCAGCTTGGCACCATGCTTGATCAGCCCGCCATATTCTTGGGCCGTACCCGGCAGGAAGCCCGGCACGTCGACGAAGGTGACGATCGGGATATTGAAGCAATCGCAGAAGCGCACGAAGCGCGCCGCCTTTCGTGACGCGTCGCTGTCGAGAACGCCGGCAAGCACCATCGGTTGATTGGCAACGAAGCCGACGGTGGCACCCTCGATGCGGCCGAAACCGCAAACGATGTTCTTGGCGAAGCTCTCCTGGATCTCGAAGAAGTCGCCCTCGTCCGCCACCTTCAAGATCAGTTCCTTGATGTCGTAAGGCTTGTTGGCATTGGCCGGGATCAGCGTATCGAGCGAGTTATCCGGCTCGGTCACCGACTGATAGCACTCGATCTCGGGCACATCAGCGGTATTAGACTGCGGCAGGAAATCGATGAGACGGCGCACCTGCAAGAGCGTATCGACATCATTGTCATAGGCTGCGTCCGCAATCGAGGATTTCGTCGTGTGGACAGAGGCGCCGCCGAGCTGTTCCGAGGTCACCGTCTCGTTGGTGACGGTCTTCACCACATCCGGCCCGGTGACGAACATGTAGGAGGTGTCCCGCACCATGAAGATGAAATCGGTCATGGCCGGAGAATAGACGTCGCCACCCGCGCAAGGTCCCATGATGATGGAGATCTGCGGGATGACGCCGGAGGCCAGCACATTGCGCTGGAATACCTCGGCATAACCGCCAAGCGCGGCCACGCCTTCCTGAATGCGGGCGCCGCCGGCGTCATAGATCCCGATGATCGGCGCCCGGTTCTTCAGCGCCATATCCTGCACCTTGGTGATCTTTTCCGCATGTGCTTCTGAAAGAGATCCACCGAAGACTGTGAAATCCTTGGCAAAAATGAAGACGGTGCGGCCGTTGACCGTGCCCCAGCCGGTCACCACGCCATCGCCGGCAATCTTGCTCTTGTCCATGCCGAAATCGGTCGAGCGATGTTCGACGAACATGTCGAACTCTTCGAAGGAGCCCTCGTCAAGAAAGATATCGATGCGCTCACGCGCCGTCAGCTTGCCGCGGGCATGCTGCGCGTCAATGCGCACCTGCCCACCGCCAAGCCTCGCGATCTCACGACGGCGTTCCAGCTCCTGCAGGATTTCCTTCATGCGGCCCTCTCTCCCTCATCGCTCGGGCTTAGCATGGCGCGAGCCTTGTTTGAAGTTGGTTGGCTCAGTTTGCGAGCCTTGGCGTGTTCAGCGAAAAGATGGAACGAACCCGCGCGGCGATATCTTCCGCCATCAGCTCATCTGCGGTGACAGGATCAGGAGCGACAGTTCTGATCTCGAACGATGCCATGGCGACAACCGAGCCACCATCGGCGGCGGCGGCATCGATATTGATCTTGGCGCTGCTGCGGTCGCGATTGAAGCCGCGCGCCTTGCGGACGTCGCTCAGTCGGACGGTGATGGCAACCTGTGGCAATTGCGGACTGAAGCTCGTTGCCGCGATCGCGGCGTTGACGCGATCATTGACGGCTGCAACCAGCGCTGGCGACACCGGTGGCAAAGCCTGATCGGCTATAACGGTTGCGCTGCGCACGGCATAGGCTGGAGGCGGAGGATCGACGGACCAGCTCGAACACGCGGCCAGTGCCAGACATCCCACGAGCGCCGGTACGGCTCTCGTCCTCAACAACAACATGATCCCTGCCTCGACCTTCGAATTTGCAAGATATGCAGATCGATATAAAGGACTGGAAATCAACAATATTCAACTGCGCAGCGCAGAAAAAACGTCAGTTGCGGCCTGAAACTCTTCAAAACGTTGTGCACGACGCTGTTCGGCCTCTTCGTCGCTGCCCCAATGCTCGATCGTCCAATCCTCGTCGAGATGTGCGAGCGACCAGACGTCGGCCAGCGGCAGGAATCCTTTGGCGAAGGCCAGTGCAAGGATTGCCGAACCGGTCAACGTCGTGATCGTGTGCAGGCTCGCAAGCTCCATCGGTGTGTCAAACCTGCGCAAAGCGACGGAGAAGGCTGCGATGGCTTCGACAGGCTGCTCCTGATGCATGACGCCTTCCGCCAAAATGAAGCGGGCGCCGAGATCGTGCGCTGCCCATTCGATCACCGGATTCCAGCGTTCCGACTGGCGCTCGACGAGCCGTTCCGGCCCCTCGGCGCGATAGCAGAGCAGATCGCTGCCCGAGAAACGGACAATTTCGTCGAATACAGCCTGGCTTTCCGTCGCAACGCCGTCGATGGCCGTGTTGACGAGACGCGTTACCGGCATGGTGGCGGGATCGATCACATCGACCTGTCGTGCCCATTCGGCAGCCACCAGTCTGGCAAGCGCTTCCGTCGGCAAGGCCAGGGAGTGCCGCGCCGGTGTCTTCACCACCTTGCCGTCGAGGGCGATGGCATGGCCGCCCTCGTCCCTGTTGATGGTCACATCCTTGTAGAAACGTTTCGGCAAGGGCTTCTTCATCTGGATCTGCGCACGGCGGATCGGATCGGGATGGCTGAGACCTTCGGAAAGATCGTTCAACAGATCGCGCATGGCGTCACCTCAGAGAATATGGCTCAACAAGTCGTTCGGATGGTGGGCTATGGCATCTGCCCCAGCCGCCAGCAATTCCTCGACGGAGGCGTAGCCCCATGCAACGCCGATGGCGGTCGCGCCCGCCGCCTTCGCCATCTGCATGTCGTAGATGGCATCGCCGATCACGATCGTGTCGTGGGGGTCCATGCCAGTCTCGTCACAGCATTCCGTCACCATCGCCGGATGCGGCTTCGACGGGCAATCATCGGCAGTGCGCGAGACGATAAAATAGGGCGTGAACTCGTTGACCTCAAGAATATGGGTCAAACCGCGGCGGGATTTGCCCGTGACTGCACCGATCAGCAGCTCATCGTGGGCCGCAAGCGTCTCGATCAATGGCTTGATGCCGTCGAAGAGCGGCGTCTGCATGTCCGCCTCGTCCCGCACTTCCGGAAAGATCGACTTGTAATGCGCCGTCATGGCGATCGCTTCGTCGTCGACATGTGGCTTGCCCTGCAGGCGGGCAATGGCGATATCGAGCGTCAGGCCGATGATCGATTTCGTCGCGGAAACATCGGGACGCTTGTAACCGAAGGCCACGAAGGTACGTGCCATGACCTCATGGATTAGCCGCGCGCTGTCGACCAGCGTGCCGTCACAATCGAATAATACCAGCTTCATTCGTCGTCCGGCTCCCCTGCCGATTCCATATCGAAGCCGAGAAGGTTCCAAGTCTGCACCATGTGCGGCGGCAAAGGCGCGGTGACGCGCAGGCGTCCGCCGCTCGGATGCGGGATATCGATATGGCGCGCATGCAGATGCAGGCGCTTCTGCACACCACCGGGAAAATCCCAATTCGGATCGTCATCGAAATATTTGGGGTCGCCGATGATCGGATGGCCCATATGCAGTGCATGAACACGCAACTGGTGAGTACGGCCGGTATAGGGCTCCATTTCCAGCCAGGCGAGGCTCTGCGCTGCGGTCTCGAGCACGCGATAGTAGGAGATGGCGTGATCGGCGCCCTCCTCTCCATGTTTGGCTATGCGCATGCGGTCGCCATCCGGCGTCGCTTCCTTCACCAGCCAGGTGGAGATCTTGTCCTCGTGCTTGCGCGGCACGCCCTTGACCAGCGACCAATAAGTCTTCTTGGTGTCGCGCTCGCGAAAGGCTGCCGTCAACTTCTGCGCGGCACCGCGGGTGCGGGCAACGACGAGCACGCCCGAGGTGTCGCGGTCGAGACGGTGCACCAGGCGTGGCTTCTCGCCCTTCTTGCTCGTCCATGCCTCGAGCATCTTGTCGATATGACGGGTCAAGCCGGAGCCGCCCTGCACCGCGAGGCCTGCCGGCTTGTTCAGCACATAGACCTTGTCGTCTTCATGCAGCAGCATGCGCGCAAGAAGCTCGGCGTCGCCGGAGTGTTTCAGGTCATTGCTGGCAATAGGCCCATCTTTCGGCCCCTTGGCATCGACGTCGAGCGGCGGCACGCGCACCATCTGGCCCGGCTGCACACGCGCATCCGTCTTCACGCGGCCACCATCGACACGCACCTGGCCCGAGCGCAGCAGCTTCTGCAATTGCCCAAAGCCGAGCCCTGGAAAATGCACCTTGAACCAGCGGTCCAGGCGCATGCCGGCCTCGTCAGGCTCGACCTTAATATGCTCAATCCCGGCCATTCTTCTTCTTTCAAGTACCTCGGCATGTCCCGGAAAAGCGGCAGGCGCATTGGGCGGATCATGCAAATTCAAACAACGGGACGATCAGCCCCGCGGCCGGAGATTTCCGAGCCTTTTGACGTGGCTTTAGAGCATTTCGAGGAAAAGTGGAAACCCGGAATTATACGGCAGGATAATTTTCTGGCTCAGCTTCCCTTGGCCGAGACGACGGGCAGATTGACGTCGACCATGCCCGCCTTGTCGAACATCAGCATCACGGGCACCACGCTGCCCTGCTTAAAGGGCGCCTTCACCTGCTTGAACATCATGTGCATCGTGCTGGGCGCAAGCGTAACGGTCGCGCCGGCGGGAATGGCGATGCCGCCCTTGACCTCGCGCATCTTCATGATCTCGCCCTCCATCTTCATCTCGTGCAGTTCCACCTTGCCGGCCGCCGAGGAGGTCACTGAGGTCAGCTTATCGTCGATCTTGCCGCCGTTATGGATGGTGATATAACCGCCGCCGACCGGTTGGCCGGGAAGCATGGCGCGGACATAGCCGCCGCTGATATCGAGATCGCCAAGCTTGGCAGTCGCGGAGCCGGAAGGCGCCGCACCCGCATCCATTTGCATCCCGGGCATGGATTTCATCGCGCCACTGTCCTCAGCCATCGCTCCACCGGAGGGAAACGAAAGTGCGCCAATCGAAATCAGCAATGCGGCGGCATAGTTGCGGTTCATGGTCATCTCCTGCCCGGCTCCTCAATTGAGGAAAAGGGATAGCCTCTCCCATCTCTGTTGCAAAGGCCCGTATTCATTAGGAAACGCAGGATTGATTGGCGCGACAAAAATTTGTTCAGCGACGACATTTGCCCCTTGCCATCTCTGTCCGGGACCGGATAATGGCTGTCAACCTTGTTGGGAGAATCCGGCGCAAGCCGGTGCCGAAGGAGCAACCGCCCCGGAAACTCTCAGGCCAAAGGACCAGCAAGGGGCAGACGGAACTCTGGAGAGAAGCGCGCAAGCGTTCGCCGAAGGGATAACAATCTCAGGCAAACAGACAGAGGGGGCTCAACGCAAGGCGCAACCGCGCCGAAAGTGTGAGCTCTGCGCTTCGAAACGAGCGCAAAACCCGGAGGCGTCATTTGGACGAGACCGCTGCCCTCAAGACCACCCCCCTTCATGCCCTGCATGTGTCTCTCGGTGCCCGCATGGTGCCGTTCGCAGGCTACGACATGCCCGTGCAGTATGCGCCAGGCGTGCTGAAGGAACATCTCTGGACTCGATCCTCTGCCGGCCTGTTCGACGTGTCGCATATGGGTCAGGTGACGATCCGCGCCCGCTCCGGCAAATATGAGGATGCGGCACTGGCATTGGAAAGCCTGGTGCCGGTCGATATTCTCGGCCTCGCCGAAAATCGCCAGCGCTATGGCTTCTTCACCGACGACAAGGGCGGCATCCTCGACGATCTGATGATCACCCATATGGACGACTATCTTTTCGTCGTCGTCAACGCTGCCTGCAAAGAACAAGATTTCAAGCATCTTCAAGATCATATCGGCGATAGCTGCGAAGTTACATTACTCGATCGCGCCCTCATTGCCCTTCAGGGACCTCGCGCCGTCGACGTGCTTGCCGAGCTCTGGGCCGATATCGCCTATATGAAATTCATGGATGTGCGCCATTGTCGCCTCCACGATGTCTCCTGCCTTGTGTCGCGCTCCGGCTATAGCGGCGAAGACGGTTTCGAAATCTCCGTTCCGGCTGATAAGGCCGAGGATATCGCCAAGCGGCTGCTGGAGCATCCGGACGTCCAGCCGATCGGCCTCGGCGCTCGTGACTCCCTGCGCCTGGAGGCCGGCCTCTGCCTTTATGGCAACGATATCGACCAGACGACGACGCCGATCGAAGGCGCGCTGGAATGGGCGATCCAGAAGGCCCGCAAGGCCGGCGGTGTCCGCGCCGGCGGCTTTCCTGGCGCAACCCGCATCCTCGGCGAACTTGATCACGGCACCTCACGCCGCCGTGTCGGCCTGAAGCCGGAGGGTAAGGCGCCGGTGCGCGGTCATGCCAAACTCTATGCCGATACCGAAGGCGAGAGCGAGATCGGCGAAGTCACCTCGGGCGGTTTTGGTCCGAGTGTCGAGTCCCCCGTTGCCATGGGTTACGTACCGACCGAATTCACCGCTCCCGGCACCACCGTCTACGCTGAAGTGCGCGGCAAATATCTGCCCGTCGTCGTCAGCAGCCTGCCTTTCATCAAACCAACCTACAAACGTTGAACGTCTTTTCCAGAGAGGATTATCCATGCTGAAATTCACCGAAGAACATGAGTGGCTGAAGGTCGAAGGCGATGTCGCAATCGTGGGTATTACGGCCCATGCCGCCGAACAGCTCGGCGATCTCGTTTTCGTTGAGTTGCCCGAGGTCGGTGCCAGCTTCTCCAAGGGAGCCGACGCGGCAACCGTCGAATCCGTCAAGGCAGCCTCCGAAGTCTATTGTCCGCTCGACGGAGAGATCACCGAAGTCAACGAAGCCATCACTGCCGATCCGGCCCTCGTCAATTCCGACCCGATGGGTGCCGGCTGGTTCTTCAAGCTGAAACTGAGGAATGTCGGTGATCTCGATGGTCTCCTTGATGAATCCGGTTACAAGGAGCTGATCGGATAATGACGACGCCGACTGAGTTCACCTTCACCGACTACCAGCCATACGATTTCGCCAATCGCCGCCATATCGGCCCATCTCCCTCCGAGATGGCCGATATGCTAAAGGTGATCGGCTACAAGAGCCTCGACGGACTGATCGACGCGACGCTGCCGCCGGCAATCCGTCAGAAGACGCCGCTCACCTGGGGCGCTCCCATGACGGAGCGCGAGGCGCTCGACCGTTTGCGCGAGACCGCCAACAAGAACAAGGTTCTCGTTTCGCTCATCGGCCAGGGCTATTACGGCACGATCACGCCGCCGGTCATCCAGCGCAACATCCTGGAAAATCCGGCCTGGTACACGGCCTATACACCCTACCAGCCGGAAATCAGCCAGGGCCGCCTCGAAGCGCTGCTGAACTACCAGACGATGATCAGCGACCTCACGGGTCTCGATGTCGCCAACGCCTCCCTGCTCGATGAAGCGACGGCCGCAGCCGAGGGCATGGCCATGGCGGAACGCGTCGCCAAATCGAAGGCGAAGGCCTTCTTCGTCGATGCCGGCTGCCATCCCCAAACCATTGCGTTGATCAGGACGCGAGCCGAGCCACTCGGCTGGACCGTCATTGTCGGCAATCCCTTCACCGATCTCGATCCGGTCGACGTCTTCGGCGCCATCTTCCAGTATCCGGGTACGCATGGTCACATCAATGATTTTAGCGGTCTGATCGCCCGCCTGCATCAGACCGGTGCCATCGCGATCCTGGCGACCGATCTCCTGGCGTTGACCCTACTGAAATCCCCTGGCGAAATGGGTGCGGATATCGCCATCGGCTCGTCGCAGCGCTTCGGCGTTCCGGTTGGCTATGGCGGGCCGCATGCCGCATTTATGGCCGTCAAGGACGACTACAAGCGCTCCATGCCCGGCCGTCTCGTCGGCGTTTCCATCGATGCGCGCGGCAATCGCGCCTATCGCCTGTCGCTGCAGACCCGCGAGCAGCATATCCGTCGTGAAAAGGCGACGTCGAATATCTGCACCGCGCAGGTGCTGCTCGCCGTCATGGCCTCTATGTATGCGGTCTTCCACGGTCCGCAGGGCCTGAAGGCCATTGCCCAGCAGGTCCACCAGAAGGCCGTGCTGATGGCCAAGGGCCTGGAAAAGCTTGGCTATACCGTTGAGCCGGAGACCTTTTTCGATACGATCACAGTCGAAGTCGGTCACATGCAGGCTCTCATCCTGCGTGCAGCCGTCGCTGAGGGCGTGAACCTGCGCAAGGTCGGCGAAACGAAGATCGGCATCAGCCTGGACGAGCGCACCCGTCCGGCGACGGTCGAAGCCGTCTGGCGCGCATTCGGCGGCGATTTCCGCATCGCAGATTTCGAGCCGTCCTATCGCCTGCCGAGAACCCTGCTGCGCACCAGCGAATACCTCTCGCATCCGATCTTCCACATGAACCGCGCCGAAAGCGAGATGACGCGTTATATCCGTCGTCTCTCCGACCGCGACCTGGCGCTCGACCGCTCGATGATCCCGCTCGGCTCCTGCACCATGAAGCTGAACGCCACGGCGGAAATGCTGCCGATCACCTGGCCGGAATTCTCGGATATCCATCCATTCGTCCCGGCCGATCAGGCGCTCGGCTACCGAGAAATGATCGACGACCTGACGGAAAAGCTCTGCGCCGTAACAGGCTACGACGCCTTCTCCATGCAGCCGAACTCCGGCGCGCAGGGCGAATATGCCGGCCTGCTGACCATCCGCAATTACCACGTTGCCAATGGCCAGGGTCATCGCGACATCTGCCTCATCCCGACTTCCGCCCACGGCACCAACCCCGCCTCGGCACAGATGGCGGGCATGAAGGTCGTGGTGGTCAAGGTCAGCGACGATGGCGATATCGATATGGCCGATTTCCGCGCAAAGACCGAGCAATATGCCGACAACCTCTCCTGCTGCATGATCACCTACCCTTCGACGCATGGCGTGTTCGAGGAGACGGTGAAGGAGATTTGCGATCTCGTGCATAAGCATGGCGGTCAGGTCTATCTCGACGGCGCCAACATGAACGCTATGGTCGGCCTGTCGCGTCCCGGCGATATCGGCTCCGATGTCAGCCACCTGAACCTGCACAAGACCTTCTGCATCCCGCATGGCGGCGGCGGGCCCGGCATGGGTCCGATCGGCGTCAAGGCGCATCTGGCGCCTCACCTGCCCGGCCATCCGGAAACGGACGGCCGCAGCGGTGCGGTCTCAGCAGCAGCCTTCGGTTCGGCCTCGATCCTGCCGATCTCCTGGAGCTATTGCCTGATGATGGGCGGCGAAGGCCTGACGCAGGCAACGAAGGTGGCGATCCTCAACGCCAACTATATCGCTGCCCGTCTCAAGGGCGCCTATGACGTGCTCTACAAGTCCAAGGACGGACGCGTGGCGCATGAATGCATCATCGACACCCGCCCGCTGGCCGCAAGCGCCGGCGTGACGGTCGACGATGTCGCCAAGCGCCTGATCGATTGCGGCTTCCACGCACCGACCATGAGCTGGCCTGTTGCCGGCACGCTGATGATCGAGCCCACGGAATCGGAAACGAAGGCCGAACTCGACCGCTTCTGCGAGGCAATGCTGGCCATCCGCGAGGAAGCTCGCGCCATCGAAGACGGCCGGATGGACAAGACCAACAATCCGCTGAAGAACGCGCCGCACACGGTGGAAGACCTCGTCGGCGAATGGGATCGCCCCTATTCGCGCGAACAGGCCTGCTTCCCACCCGGCGCCTTCCGCGTCGATAAATACTGGTCGCCGGTCAATCGCATCGACAACGTCTATGGCGATCGCAACCTCATCTGCACCTGCCCGCCGCTGGAATCCTACGCGGAGGCCGCGGAATAGGATTTTTGCAAAAAAGCGAAGCGGTTCAGTCGCTTCGCTGGAAACAGACATAAATCTATCGTGAAACTTGTCTATGAAAACGCCGCGTGTCCGAAAGGATGCGCGGCGTTTTTGATGACGCCACAATGGGGCCCTGGAATTCAGATTTATGCCGGAACGATTCGACGTGGACAATCCCGACAACTACATCGCCGCCGCCTTCGAAACCGACGATCCGGCCTCGATCGCCAAGGCGCTGGGTGAAGTGGCACGCACGCGCAACATGAGCAAGCTCGCCAAGGATGTCGGCATGAACCGTTCGGCGCTCTATCGCGCTCTCAGCGGCGACGGGAATCCGGAATTCGCGACCATCCTGAAGGTCGTCAAGGCGCTAGGGCTCAAGCTGACGCCGGTGCCAGCCGCAAACTAGGAATTCGCTTCCCAATCCCGAGGGCCGCTAACCGATCGCCTCTTCGAGCAGAAGCAGCACTAGGAAACCGGCAAAGAACATCGGCGTCACCCATGGACGATCCGGCGTTTCATGGGCTTCGACCAGCAGCTCCTCGGTGACGAGATAGAGAAGCGCAATCAGACCGAACGCAAAGAAGCCAGTCAAAACAGGGCTAGGCAATGAAGCGACCGGCGCTCCGAACAAGGCGCCGATCGGCAGCAACAACGCAAGCGCTGCCGTGATTGCGACAATCCTGGCTCGAGAGCGAACGCTCTCGCCAAGCTCATTCGCTACCGTCAAGCCAAGAAACAGCACCTCTAGCGTCAGCGCGATCGTCAGCAGCAAACCAACTTTGGGGCCGGCTGCAAAGCCAATGCCGAGCACGAGGCCATCGATCAGGATGTCGATGCCGATAGCGGCGAGAAGGCCGACCGGCCCTTTAGCCCAATTTTCCAGTTGCTTGACCAGCAACATCACGCCGACGCCGATCGCGCCGCCGATCACCGTCGCCACGGGGTAGCCGCGATGCATAACATCAGGCAAAATTTCTCCGGCGGCAGCCGCAAACACGACGCCGGCTGCAAAATGCTGGATGGCGCTGACTAGATTAGGTCCCGGCCGCGTATTCACCGCAACCGCGGCACCCGCGATGGCTGCTGCCGCCGGGATCAATGTGTAAACCCACGCCGCAGTCGCCATAAGCTCCCCTTGCGCGCCCCGACCTCATCCGGCTCGAAGCCGCCGGTCAGCCGAGGGCGACAGAAGACCCTCAGCATCCATCGATCAAAGCACGAAATGCAGCAAGGTGAAATATAGGAGGTGTTTTAGGCGGGTTGCGCTGCCTGTCGCTGAGCCGCCAGAGCAGCCAGATCGGCAGGTTTCAGCTCGACGGACTCGCCGCAGCCGCAGGCCGATGTCTGGTTCGGATTGGTGAAGATGAAGCCCGAGCGCAACGTCGTCGTCTCGAAGCCCATTTCCGTGCCGAGCAAATAAAGGACGGCCGAGGGCTCGACCCAGACCTTTGCGCCATCGCGCTCGATCAGGTCGTCTTTCGCATTCGGCTCGGTCACCAGGTCGATGGTATATTCCATCCCGGCGCAGCCGCCCTTCTTGATGCCAACGCGAACGCCCTTGGCATCGGGACCGGAATTCTCGACGATCGCCTTGACGCGGGCTGCTGCCGCATCCGTCATGCTCATGATTGCGAAGCCCATGGGCTCATTCTCCTTCCGCAACCGGGGTCAAGATCCGGCGCTTCGAGTCTCAATGTAAAGCCGGCGGCCTAAAGCTTCAATACCAGCCGACGGCGACCTGCGCTTCTTCCGACATGCGATCCGGCGTCCACGGCGGATCGAAGGTCATGCTGACATCGACGCCGGAAACGCCTTCGACGGCGCCGACGGCATTTTCGACCCAGCCCGGCATTTCGCCGGCAACCGGGCAACCCGGTGCTGTCAAGGTCATGACGATCTTCACCATCCGGTCGTCTTCGATATCGATCTTGTAGACCAGGCCGAGTTCGAAGATATCGGCCGGAATTTCCGGATCGTAGACCGTTTTCAGCGCAGAGATGATGTCGTCGCTGAGGCGCGCCAGTTCATCTGCGGGAATGCTGGAATGCACGATCCCTTCGCGTGCGTCGATCTTCTGTTCGCTTTCGTCGAGTGACATCGCTTGCCTCCTCAGGCAAAGAATTTCCGTGCATATTCCAGTGCGTCGGCCAAGGCATCCACCTCGGCGCGCGTATTGTACATGCCGAACGATGCACGGCATGTGGAGGTAACGCCGAAGCGTTTCAAGAGCGGCTGGGCGCAATGCGTGCCCGCGCGAACCGCTACACCCTGGCGATCGATCACCATCGAGACGTCGTGGGAGTGAATTCCCGCAAGCTCGAAGGAGAAAATGCCACCCTTGCCCGGCGCCGTACCGATCACGCGCAGCGAATTGATATCGCGCAAACGCTCCGCCGCATATGCAGCCAGATCAGCCTCATGGCGAGCAATCGCTTCACGACCGATACTATCCATATAATCAAGCGCATAGCCAAGACCGATCGCCTGAACGATCGGCGGCGTTCCCGCTTCGAAGCGGTGCGGCGGCTCGTTATAGGTGACGTTTTCCTCGGTGACGTCGAAGATCATCTCGCCGCCGCCCTGGAACGGCCGCATCTCGGCAAGCCGCTCCTTCTTGCCGTAGAGAACGCCGATGCCCGATGGCCCGTAAAGCTTGTGACCGGTCATGACGTACCAGTCGCAATCGATATCCTGCACGTCGACAGGCATATGCACGGCACCCTGCGAGCCGTCGATCAGGACTGGAATGCCGCGCTCATGGGCAATGCGGCACACTTCCTTCACTGGAACGACAGTTCCAAGCGCGTTCGACATATGCGTGATGGCGACGAGCTTCGTGCGCTCCGTCAGGCTCTTTTCGAAATCCTCGATATGGAACGCGCCCTCGTCGTCGACTGGCACCCAGACGAGCTTCGCACCCTGACGCTCGCGAATGAAATGCCAGGGAACGATATTGGAGTGATGCTCCATAATGGAGACGACAATCTCGTCGCCCTCGCCAATCTTAGGCATACCCCAGCCGTAGGCGACCGTGTTGATCGCTTCCGTCGAGTTCTTGGTGAAGACGATGTCGTCGACCGACGGCGCATTCAGGAAGCGGCGCACCTTTTCGCGAGCCGCCTCATAGGCTTCCGTGGCGGCATTGGACAGGAAATGCAGCCCGCGATGCACATTCGCATATTCGTTGGAATAGGCATGCGAGATGGCATCGATGACGACCTGCGGCTTCTGCGCGGAGGCGCCGTTATCGAGATAGACGAGCGGCTTGCCGTGCACCGTCTTCGCCAGGATCGGAAAATCCCGGCGGATGGCTTCGACATCATAGGCCGTTGCCGGCACGATCTTGTCCACGAGCTTTGCCTCCAATCAGGCGTGCTTTTCCAGCCAGCCGGAGATAACGCCTTCCAGCGCCTCGACCAGGGCTTCGTCTTCCAGTTCCTCGACGATCTCGGCCACAAAGGCGTTGACGAGCATGGCCCGCGCCTTCTTCTCCGGAATGCCGCGCGCCATCAAATAGTAGAGATGGTTGCCGTCGATATCCGCGACAGTGGCGCCATGGCCGCACTGTACGTCATCAGCGAAGATTTCAAGCTCAGGCTTCACCGAAAACTCGGCATCGTCGGACATCAGCAGCGTGTTGCAGGCCATCTTGGCGTCGGTCTTCTGCGCATCCGGTGCGACCCGGATCATGCCCTGGAAAACGCCGCGAGCGCGGTCGAACACCACATTGCGGATAACTTCCGTGGAACTTGTGTTCGGAACATCATGACCAAGCACCATCGTTACATCGGTATGCGTATCGCCACCGAGCAGATTGATGCCGCGCAGCGTCAGATCCGCGCCCTCGCCCACGACCTTGATATACAGTTCCTGGCGCACCAGCTTGCCGCCGGCGTTGATGACGAACAGCTTCAGCTTGGCATCTTCTCCGAGATCGATGCGGAGCTGGCCGAGATGAGTGTCTTCGCTGCCCTGCTCCTGCAGGATAATCCAGGTGATCTCGGACCCTTTGCCGATCTTGACTTCGCTGACCGAGGAAACCAGCGCGGCAGCGCCTTCGACCGCCTGATGACGCTCGATAAAGGTTGCCTTGACGTCGGCACCGAAAGTAACTGGCAGGCGGCTGTGGATCTGACCGCCGGCATGGATGAACTGCACTTCGAGCGGCTCATCGAGTTCGGTGCCATCCGGGAAATCGATGACATAGCCGTCGCGCACGAAGCTCGCATTGATGCGACCGATAGCGTCATCCTTGCCAAGGGCTTCGAGGCCGATAGCAGCCGCGCCATTGATCAGGCTATCGGCGTAGCGCGCAATGGTCAGGTTTTTGACCGATGCCTTCTCGCTTGCCTTGCCCTGAAGGACGGCGATAACCGACGATCCCTCAACCGTCGGCGGCAACGCTTCGGCAAGGCCCTTGCCGATGTCGCTCGGAACCAGTCGCAGCAGGTTCTTGAAATCTGTATAGTGCCATGCCTCGATCCGGCGCGTCGGCAGACCGGCGGTCTTCAGCTCGTCCAGCAGGCGATCGCGGACGGCAAAGACTTCGCCGTCACCGGGCAGATCGCCCATCTGGTCGTTATACGCCTCGATCAGCGCCGTCTCCGCGGCGGTGAGGCGGTTCGTCGTCTGAATGTTCATCGACGTGTCCTTTCCGCCTCGATCAGGCTGCAGCTCCGATGATGTCGGCGTAGCCGTTGGCTTCCAGCTCATGCGCCAGCGTCTTGTCACCGGACTTGATCACCTGGCCCTTGTAGAGGACGTGAACGGTGTCCGGAACGATATAGTCGAGCAGGCGCTGATAGTGGGTGATGACGATCACGGCGCGATCCGGAGAGCGCAGTGCATTGACGCCATCGGCGACGATCTTCAGCGCGTCGATGTCGAGGCCGGAATCGGTTTCGTCGAGCACGCAAAGCTGCGGCTCCAGGAGCGCCATTTGCAGGATTTCGGCGCGCTTCTTTTCACCGCCGGAGAAGCCGACGTTGAGCGGACGCTTCAGCATGTCCATGTTGATCTGCAGCTTGGCCGCAGCATCCTTGACGCGACGCAGGAAGTCCGGCGTCGTCAACTCGTCTTCGCCACGCGCCTTGCGCTGCTCGTTCAACGCCACCTTCAGGAACTGCATCGTGGCAACGCCGGGGATTTCGACCGGATACTGGAAGGCCAGGAAGATACCCTTGGCGGCGCGCTCGGCAGCGTCGAGCTCCAGAATGCTCTCGCCGTTATAGAGGATGTCACCCTCGGTGACTTCATAATCCTCACGACCGGCGAGGATGTAGGAAAGTGTCGATTTGCCGGAGCCGTTCGGGCCCATGATGGCGGCGACTTCACCCGCCTTCACGGTCAGGTTCAGGCCACGGATGATCTCGGTGCCGTCTTCGGCGATACGGGCGTGCAGGTTCTTGATTTCAAGCATTTTAGTATCCTATCGCAGGAATGAAGGTGCGGCGCGCAGCGCGCGCCAAAGCTAATTCTGGTTCGTGCGTCAGCCGACGCTGCCTTCGAGCGAGATGCCGATCAGCTTCTGTGCTTCGACGGCGAATTCCATCGGCAGCTCCTGCAGCACTTCCTTGACGAAGCCGTTGACGATCAGCGCGATCGCCGCTTCCTCGGGAATGCCACGCTGCAGGCAGTAGAACAGCTGGTCTTCGGAAATCTTCGACGTTGTGGCTTCATGCTCGAACTGCGCGGACGAATTCTTCGCCTCGATGTAGGGCACCGTATGAGCGCCGCACTTGTCGCCGATCAGCAGTGAGTCGCACTGCGTGAAGTTGCGGGCATTGGTCGCGCGGCGATGCGCCGAAACCTGACCGCGATAGGTATTCTGCGAGACGCCGGCGGCAATACCCTTCGAGATGATGCGGCTCGACGTGTTCTTGCCAAGATGGATCATCTTGGTGCCACTGTCGACCTGCTGATGACCGTTCGAAACCGCGATGGAATAGAACTCGCCACGGCTGTCGTCGCCGCGCAGGATGCAGGACGGATATTTCCACGTGATGGCAGAGCCGGTCTCGACCTGCGTCCAGGAAATCTTAGAGCGGTGGCCGCGGCAATCGCCACGCTTGGTGACGAAGTTGTAGATGCCGCCCTTTCCGTGCTTGTCGCCCGGATACCAGTTCTGCACGGTCGAATACTTGATCTCGGCATCATCGAGCGCAACCAGTTCGACGACCGCGGCATGCAGCTGGTTTTCGTCGCGCTGCGGCGCCGTGCAGCCTTCGAGATAGGAGACGTAGGCTCCCTCTTCGGCAATGATCAGCGTGCGCTCGAACTGGCCGGTGTTCTTCTCGTTGATGCGGAAGTAGGTCGAAAGTTCCATCGGGCAACGAACGCCCTTCGGCACGAAGACGAAGGAGCCATCGGTGAAGACGGCCGAATTCAGCGTCGCATAGAAATTATCCGACGTCGGCACGACGGAGCCGAGATATTTGCGCACCAGCTCCGGATGCTCGCGAATGGCTTCCGAGATCGACATGAAGATCACGCCGGCCTTCTTCAGCTCTTCCTTGAAGGTCGTGACGACCGAAACGGAATCGAACACCGCGTCGACGGCGATCTTCGACTTTTCGACGCCGGCAAGAATCTCCTGCTCGCGCAGCGGAATGCCGAGTTTCTCGTAGGTCTTCAACAGTTCCGGATCGACGTCGTCGAGCGACTTCGGGCCGGTGAACTTCTTCGGCGCGGCATAATAGTGAATGTCGTTGAAGTCGATCTTCGGGTAGTCGACGCGCGCCCATGTGGGCTCTTCCAGCGTCAGCCAACGGCGATAGGCTTCAAGGCGCCATTCGAGCATCCAATCCGGCTCCTGCTTCTTGGCGGAGATGAAGCGGATGATGTCTTCGGAAAGACCCTTGGGAGCCTTTTCCACTTCGATCGTGGTCTCGAAACCATACTTATACTGGTCCACGTCGATCTGGCGAACCTGATCGACCGTTTCCTGGACTGCAGGCATTTCGTTCTCCAATCTCGCCGGATCCAAGGTCCGGCAGCTTGTCAACGTTGCGGCAGACTTATGTCTGCCCCCTATGTAGTCGGCCAAAAGGGACTTTTCACCCCGCTTGGCAAGCGGAAATTTCGGTTTCCGCAAAATTGTGACCGTCAGGCCGCCGCACCTGCCAGCTTGCGCCTTGCTGCGATGCGGGAAAATGTGGCGATTGCGCGCTCAATATCCGCCTCGGTCGTGGTCGGACCCAGCGAAATGCGCAACGCTCCAAGCTTGGGATCGCATCCCATCGCCACGAGCACATGGCTCTCGCCGACCTTGCCAGACGAGCAAGCGGACCCGGCAGAAATCGCCACACCTTCCAGGTCGAAAGCGATCTGACCGGTTTCGGATTTCAGTCCCGGCAGCGTGAAAAAGCTGGTGTTCGGAACACGGGCGCCGCCTCTACCATGAATGATGACATCGGGTGCCGCCAGTTCCATGCCCGCTTCCAGCCGGTCGCGCAAGGAACCGATCGCGGCATTGCGAACCTCGAAGTCTGCAGCAGCAGCCTCGGCGGCGGCACCGAAGCCGATAATGGCAAGCGTGTTTTCCGTGCCGGAGCGATGGCCTTTTTCCTGGCCGCCGCCATGGATCAACGGCTTCGGCATAAGCACCTCGCCGCGAGAGACGAGCGCGCCGGCACCCTTAGGGCCGCCGATCTTGTGCGAGGAGATAATCAGGAAATCCGCGCCGATCGCATTGATATCGAGCGGAACGCGGCCGGCCGCCTGAACGGCATCCACCACAAAGAGGCCGCCCGCGGCCTGAACGAGCTTGGCCGCTTCGCCGACAGGCTGGACAATCCCGGTCTCGTTATTGGCGAGCATGATGGCAACCATCGGCAGGCCGCTCGCCTTGTCGTGGGCGGCAAGCATGGCCTCCAGCGCAGCAAGATCGACCGTACCGTCCGATGTCACCGGTATTTCGCTGACATTATCCCTGACAAATCGCCCGCCTTCGCGCACGGCTGGATGCTCGACGGCCGATATATAAAGGTGGCTGACGACAAGCGGCGTACGCCCCATCCGGAATTCCGGCGTCAGCACCATATTCGCCGCCTCGGTGGCGCCGCTGGTGAAAACCACATGGGCAGCTTCCGCGCCCGTAAGAGCCGCAACCTGCCGGCGTGCGGCCTCGACAGCTGCGCGCGCCGCCCTACCTTCGCCGTGAACAGAATTGGGGTTGCCTTGAATATCCATCGCACGCAGCATGGCTTCGCGCGCCGCCGGATGGAGCGGTGCGGTAGCATTCCAGTCGAGATAGAGGCGTGTTGCCGCCATAATCTTCTTCCTGCGCGACTTTGCTTTGCTGCGGCCGGCTCATTTTCCTTGAAATTTCAGCCGGGCATGCCTTATGACACGTTCCACAAACCGTTGCACAGACAACAGGCGGAACACCGCATCAAGTTTCGAATTGTTCTAAACTGCGTTCTAGAAAAGATGAGCGCATTCGTCAAGTCAACTTGCTGCGTGCCGTAGGGTTTGAACGCAGAAAAAGAAGAGCCGGAGTATCGATGCCCGAAGTAATTTTCAACGGCCCCGCGGGTCGCCTTGAAGGCCGCTATCAGCCCTCCAAGGAAAAGAGCGCCCCGATCGCGATTATCCTTCATCCCCATCCGCAATTTGGCGGCACGATGAACAATCAGGTGGTCTACCAGCTCTTCTATATGTTCCAGAAGCGCGGCTTCACCACGCTCCGCTTCAATTTCCGTGGCATCGGCCGCAGCCAGGGCGAATTCGATCATGGCGCCGGCGAGCTTTCCGATGCTGCCTCTGCACTCGACTGGGTCCAGAGCCTCCATCCCGATTCGAAGAGCTGCTGGGTTGCCGGCTACTCCTTCGGCGCCTGGATCGGCATGCAGCTGCTGATGCGTCGCCCCGAGATCGAAGGCTTCATGTCGATCGCGCCGCAGCCGAACATCTATGACTTCTCCTTCCTTGCCCCCTGCCCGTCATCCGGCCTGATCATCAACGGTGATGCGGACAAGGTTGCTCCAGAAAAGGACGTCAACGGCCTCGTCGAGAAGCTGAAGACGCAGAAGGGCATCCTGATCACGCACAAGGTCGTGCCGGGCGCCAACCACTTCTTCAACGGCCAGGTCGAAACGCTGCTCGGCGAATGCGAGGACTACCTCGACCGCCGCCTGAACGGCGAACTCGTGCCGGAGCCGGCCGCCAAGCGCATTCGATAAGAAGCGGCGCCTCTCTCAGAGCGTTTCCGCCGTTCTTTGAAACACGGAAACGCTCAATTTTGCTGCTTACGCATTCCGGTCAAAATCGTTTGCGAACTTTTACCGGAACTCCTGGCGCGACATCCTGAAGCAAAGGCCCGGAGTACCGCTGACAACGATCGGTGCTTCGTACTGCATCCCGATTTTTTGAAGTACCCGCTGCGAAGCAGTATTTTCCGGATGCGTGAATGCGATGAACCGATCGGCAAAGCCGCGGCGGAAAAACCACCGCGCGAGCGCGCCAGCGATTTCGGTGGCATAGCCGTTGCCCCACGCATCACGCCGAAGCGAATAGCCGAGTTCGAACTCGCCCCGCCCTCTCTCCTGGAAGCGCGAAAAGCCGGCACGGCCGATAAAGCGTCCATCCTCGCGCCGCAGCATCTTGTACTTGGTCACGCCGTCGCGCGCATGTTCATCGAACCAGCTTTTCAGCCGTTCCTCGGCTTTTTCCAGCGTCCATGGTGCTGCACCCGAGAGATAGCGCGTTGTTTCAATGGTCAAATGCAATTGCCGAATCACTTCGGCATCACTCTTGTCCCACATCGTCAGCACGAGGCGCGGGGTTTCGAGTATGATAGTGTCACTCATCTGCCTGCCTGTTTCGTGATGGATCTGCAGCCTGCCGTAACGTGCATGCCAGCGCCGATTGACAACCGGTGGCTCAGTGCTAACCGCTCAACCTGATTTCAACAAGCCGATCACGCGACGATATTGCATGCGAAGGCCCGCCGAAGCGGGCCTCCAGATTATCGCTTGGTATCATCGGTCAGTGACATGCCGGCAGGCCGGGAGCGCCGCACTTCTTCTTTTCCGGAGGCTTCTGCGGCGGAGGCGGAGGGGATCTCTTCACCTGTTGCTGCACGACCTTCGGCTGCGGTTGCGGCTTCGGCTGAGCGTGCGGCTTGGGCGCCTGTACCACCACATGCGGCACGGGTTTGGGCTGTGCAGGAGCCGGATTGGCTTGCCGGGGCGGGGCGGCAGCGACATGAGGCTGAGGGTTGACTCGAGCTTGGTTGCTGGGGACCGCCTTGGGCTTCGCCTGAGTTCTGAGGGCGATGGCTGGAGCTGCTGGGGCATGCGCATTGGGCTTCGGTGCAGCGGCAACCGGATTAGGTTTACCGCTCGGCGCTGCTTGGGGTGCCGGGGTCTTGGCAATCTGGTTTTGCCCCTTCATGGCAGGCACATTGCCACCCGCCGGGAGCGGTTGCCCCTTGGCACCGGGAAGCGCATGGGCATTGGCGTTCGACGTGGCCTGAGGCTGTTGAGCCTGTTTCGTCTGAGTTGCGCCAGGGTTGGCTGGCTTGCCCGTGGCTGGCAAAGGCTGACCATTCGCACCGGGAAGCGCGTGCGCATTGGCATTTGCGCCTTGCTGGGCAGGTTGCGTGGCTACAGCCGGATTATGCATTGCATTCGGCGCAGCTGACGGCGATTGCCCCTGCTTCGTCTGGCCCGTTCCCGGATTAACGGGCTGCTTGCCACCAGCCGGCAGCGGCTGACCATTGGTGCCGGGAAGCACGTGGGCAGCGGCATTTCCGCCCTGCGGCTGCGCCGAAGGCGTGACCGCCGGAGCGGCTCCCGGTGCTGCTTTGGCGGCCGCGGCAGGATTCTGCTTCTGCAGAACTGCTGCTTTCTTCTGTACCGACGGCGGCAGCGCAACATGCAGTGCTGCAGCCCCTGCTCCGGCGATGACAGCCGCACCGGCGAGTTTCTGGCCCGTCATCAACCCAGGGGTGGCAGGTGCGACACCATTCTCAGTAACGGTGGTATTGTTGTTGATGACCGTCGTGTTGTTCACGACCGTATTGTGGATGTTGTTGAAGATGATGTTGTTTTCCGGCGGCGCGATATCGCGTGGCGGTTCGACCCATGCAGGGACCGGAACATAGGTAGGCTCCGGCAATACATAGAGATCGACCGCGGGCTGCGGAGGCGCCAGCACGACGAAATCCGGCGGCGGTGGTGCCAGAAAGACGGGCGGTGGCGGCGGTGCATAGCCGAAGTCGGCATCGTCGAAGTAAAGCACCGGCCGCTCGACATAAACGATTTCCGGCGGCGGCGGTGGCGGCACGTCATATTCGATGACGGTGAAGGACGGCGGCGGTTCGAGCGCTGCCTCGAAATGCTCGAGACGGCGGCGGGCATCCCAGACATGGGGACCACGCGGATAACGCCTCAGATAAGACCAATAGGCCTCGGGCGTATCGGCAATCCAGGTCTCGCGCCAGGTGATAGCCTCGCGGCGGGCGGCGACAATGGCGCGCACACGCCTTGCCATGGAGTCGTTTGGATAGGCGGCGAGGAAGTCCTCATAGCCCTGCAACGTGTCGCGATCGAGCGCGGCGAAATAGGCATCCCGCTCGTCGAAATCGCGAATGGGCTTCGTCCGGTTTGCCACGTCCTCGGTGCTCGACACCGCAGCAGCCGGTGCATTCGGACCGCGATCGAAGAAAGTAAAGGCGTTCTTGAACTTGGAGGCATCCCAGGAAATCTCGGCACCCTTGGTCAAGTCGCCGACCCGCAACCGTGTGCGATCGAAGACGTCATCAAGCGAAAGGCCGCCAACCCGGATCATCTCCGCCAGCGCATGCGCGTAGGAACCATACGGACCTGCCTCCTGCGGTGCGACCGTGCCGGGCGCCGCATTGAAGGCAATCAGCTGATTGACGTCGGGATCGACCAGCGCCAGACCGCCGGCCAGTGGCTGACTGGAATGCACGAATGGATTGGCCCTCGCCGCGTCCAGCACGACAATGCTGCCGCGATTGTTGATCGCGGCCAGCGACTTGGTGAAGTCGCTCACGCGGACCGCCTGGACGGGGACATCCGTGGCATTGGTGATCTGTGCATCGACAGGCGCGAAATAATTGTCGCCCTGATATTGCACACCATAGCCCGCCAGATAGACGAAGATGACGGTATTGGGGCCTGACGCGTTGGCCTTCGTCAGAAAGTCGCGCATCGCGTCGCGCAACCCGTTCTGGTCGAGGTCGCGTGCTCCTATCACATCGAAGCCCGCAGCCTGCAGCGTCTGCGCGATCAGGCCGGCATCGTTGGCTGGCGTCGGAAGCGAGCCCACCGTATAGGCGGCGTTACCGACGACAAGCGCTATTCTCTTTTCAGGGGAACCTTGAGCTTCGGCCGGATTCGCAGCGGCGATACCGGCCAAAACCAACATCATGGCAAAAAATGCCCAGATCGTCTTTTTGGATGACAATCCCATCTTCGAAAGCAGAGGCGACATACCGGTTTCTTTCACGAAACATGAGGTGCGTACGGGATCAACGGGAAATCACTAGGATTTGATTCGGGCGAATGCGCGGCTTATTCCCGGCGGCTTCGCGGCGATGTTACGATCTATTGACGTTCAGAAGCGCTTGTTTACATATCCCGCTGACGTCGAAACTTGTCGTCTCCCCCACCAAAATGGTGACGCGCCGGTAAATCGGTGATAAACGCGCCCCGCGACATCAAACAATAGCGACTTCACCGCATCCTCCAAGGTTGCGG
The DNA here is from genome assembly GCF_030182525.1 of Rhizobium pantanalense. NCBI lineage: Bacteria > Pseudomonadati > Pseudomonadota > Alphaproteobacteria > Hyphomicrobiales > Rhizobiaceae > Rhizobium > Rhizobium pantanalense. Next base: position 1,266,714 of record NZ_JAQJCH010000001.1, on the reverse strand, counting down.
CCTCGAGAGACCAAGATCATGGCTGAGTTCAAATCCGATTTCCTGCGAACCCTGCAAGAGCGCGGCTTCATTCATCAGATTTCCGATGAAGCTGGCCTCGACGACCTCTTCGCCAAGGAAACCGTGACGGCCTATATCGGCTATGATCCGACGGCATCGAGCCTGCATGTCGGCCACCTCACCCAGATCATGATGCTGCACTGGTTGCAGGCGACCGGCCATCGGCCGATCTCCTTGATGGGCGGCGGCACCGGCATGGTCGGCGACCCCTCGTTCAAGGAGGAAGCCCGCAAATTGATGACCGTCGATATGATCGAGGACAATATCGCTTCGATCAAGCGCTGCTTCTCGAACTACCTGGACTACAACAAGTCCGGCAACGCGGCCTTGATGATCAACAATGCCGAATGGCTGCGCTCGCTGAACTATCTCGAATTCCTACGCGATGTCGGCCGGCATTTTTCCGTCAACCGCATGCTGTCCTTCGACAGCGTGAAGACGAGACTTGACCGCGAACAGTCGCTATCATTCCTCGAATTCAACTATATGATCCTTCAGGCCTACGATTTCGTCGAATTGGCCAAGCGTTACGATTGCCGCCTGCAGATGGGTGGCTCGGATCAGTGGGGCAATATCGTCAACGGCATCGATCTCGGTCACCGCATGGGGACCAAGCAGCTCTTTGCTCTGACCTCGCCGCTGCTGACCACCTCTTCGGGCGCCAAGATGGGCAAGTCTGCTTCCGGCGCCGTCTGGCTGAATGCCGACCTGCTGCCGGTCTATGATTTCTGGCAGTACTGGCGCAATACCGAGGATGCCGACGTTCCGCGGTTCCTCAAGCTGTTCACGACGTTGCCGATGGACGAAATCGCACGGCTTTCCGCCATCGCAGGCTCCGAACTCAACGAAGTCAAAAAGATTCTTGCGACCGAAGTCACGGCGATCCTTCACGGCCGCGCGGCAGCAGAACAAGCGGCCGAAACTGCGCGCAAGACCTTCGAGGAAGGTGGCCTTTCCGAAAACCTGCCGTCGATCGATGTTCCCTCCTCCGAACTCGACGCCGGCATCGGCCTGCTGGCTCTGATCGTACGCGCCGGCCTTGCCGGTTCGAACGGCGAGGCACGCCGTCATGTGCAGGGCGGCGCAGTGCGCATCAACGATCAGGCCATCAGCGACGAGCGCAAGGTGATTGGTACCGGCGAAGTCACAGCCGATGGTATTATTAAGCTCTCTCTCGGCAAGAAGAAGCACATCCTGATCCGTCCGGCCGCTTGAGCGTCCGAATAGGAAGAGACGAAGAGAGCCGGCGCCCTCGCGCCGGCTTTATCGTTTGGGTCAGCACGGATGCATAGTATTATCAACGCTGGCCGGATGATTTTTTCATCCCCATGTCGGATTACGGCCTGCCTATTCGTCCTCAGTTCAGATCGCACGCTCGGAGGTGGATTATGGATGAAGTGCCGGTGATCAAGACGAGGCGCAAAGGCCGAAGCCTCACGCAAAGCATGTTGATTCCCAGCGAGGAGATGCTCTCCCGCGCCCTCTGGGCAGCGCCTCCGGGCCAATTATCCGATATTGCGGGAATAAGACAGGCACTTGCCAGACAATATGGCGCCGATGCCTGCTGCCCTGTCACCGTTCAGCGACATTTGGTGCAGATCAGTCAAAACGGCACGGCTCCGTTTTGGCGTATCGTGGACCCCGATCGACCATTCGCACAGCGCATGAACGGCGGGCCGGAACGCATACGAGAGCGATTGGCGGAAGAAAGATAGTTCGCCTTACAACCTCTCCACTATCGAAAGACAGCAGCCTCGGCTCCGCGCTTCCTTAATACTCAAATATCTGCCTGAAAACGCCCGGCGCGATGATCGAGAGAGGATTGATCTGCAGGTTCGATTTCTCGATCGTACCGGTCAATCTGAAGGTAATACCGATCAGGCCGCGATCGCTGCCATTGCCCAGGATGAAGCCGACGATCGGAACTTCCGCGAACAGCCGGTTCAGGCCGTAGGCGGGCATGAAGGTTCCCGTCATGTCCATCTTTCCATTGGCGTCCTTCAGCACGCCTTGGAACGTCGCCCCGACCTGCACGCCGCGAACCACGCCATTTTCGACGGAGAGCACCCCATCGTGCATCACCAGCCGCGCAAAGCCGCGCTCGAAACTCTGCGAACGCGTATCGATATTCTGCTTCACAGCCGAATTCAGGCTCTTGCCGTTCTTTCCGCTCGGCGTCGATACGATGGTCGAGAGTTTCTTGTCGTCGATGATCGAGAAGTTACGGATATCGAGCGAGCCGTCCCAGTTATCCTGCCCGATCGAGCGCAGCGACAGATTGAGCAACCCACCTTGTAGATGCCTGTAGAGATCGGTGAAGCGCGCAACGGCACCGGCATCGCCGCTGGTGATACGGATGACGCCGTTGGCGCCTTTGCTCATCTGGGTAACGAGCGCTTCGCCGCTACGGGTCACGCCGGAAAAGTCCGCAGCCGTCGTCTTGCCGCCGGCGATCGAATAGACGCCCTTGACATTGCCGATGGTCTCATCATTGAAGCCGATGACCTTGTCGAGATTGGCGCGAACGGTCGCGCTCGCCGAAGCGTCTCCGTCCGAACTCTGCTGGCCGCCCGATGTGGACGCCTTCAGGCGCGCAAGGATCGGACGTATGTCGGCGGAATTGCCCGATATCGCCACATCGTAGCCGCCACCCTTGCCCCGCTTCAGCGAAAGCGCAAAATCATCGAGCGCCGAGAGCTTCACGTTGTCGAAGCTTGCCGAGGTGAGGCTCCCCTTGCTGATCAGAAGATCGCCGCTGGCACCGAACCCATCGCCCTTGAGCGTGAAATTCTTGAGCGCCGTCTGGTTCTCCGGACCGGAGGCCTCGAACTGCGCAGTCGCCGCAATGCCGCTGCCCTTCGACCAGCCGACCCAAGGCACGGTCAGAGCCGCTTTGCCGAGATCGACCTTGACGCCCTGGCGATCGTCGTCGATGCGCGTCAACTCCACTTTGACAGGCCCATCAACTATATCCCGAAGTCCGGGCAGAACGGTATTGCGTTGCGCATCGGTCAGCGTTGCCGTGATCACGCGGGCGCGCTTGACTGTCGATTTGCTGTCGGTCGGCTCCACCATGTCGATTTGGGCCGGAATACTGTCGATCTGGGCCTGGGCTTGCAGATGCACGGATTGCGGATCGGCCGAAATCACCCCGGTCAGATTGTCGATCTTCCGATTGTTCATCGGCTTCAGCAGATCGACATTGTCGAGATTGAGCTTCGCCTGCCACTCCGGCGGGGGCGGCTGCTGATCTTTGATGAGCCCTATCCTGGCATCGACTTTGGCGACGATCTTGCCGTTGAAATCCTCCGGCTTGAACTCGGTCCGCTGCAGCACCTCCAGAGGTTTGTAGGTCAGAAGTTCGCCGATCGCATCGCCGGAGCCTGAAATCGTCAAATCAAGATCGGCCATCAGCGGCTTGTCGTAGGTCGCCGGGATCGAGAAGCTGCTGTCACTCAGCGTGATCGTGCGACCTGTCGGAAAATAGGAGGTGGCCGTGGCGATATCGACGACCATATTCGGACCGGTCAGATCGAAATGAGCCTTGGTATCGCGCAACGGCGGAATTTCACCGGGAACGTTCATCCGTGCGCCATCTATGTCGAAGGCGATATGCAGCTCGTTTTTGCCAAGCTGCAGCTTGCCGGTCTGCGCCGCCTCACGCAGTCGTCCGGCCGGAATGAAGACCGATATAGCGGCATTGGTCACCGAGCCACCGAAAAGATTGCCCTCGACCCAGACCCTGGGTTTCGAAGCCATCCAGAAAGGCCAAAGCTGCTTGACAACAGTTGTGTCGAGTTTGTCCGCACGGCCACCAAAACTGATCTCCGGCGAGCTGTCGCCGAGTTTCATATGCAGAGAGCCGAAAAGCGCGCCTTGCGGCGTCGATATACCGAGATTGTCGAACTGAAATTCCTTAGTTGCGGAAAAGAATCGCCCTGTGGCGCGACCATCGAAGCTGACAGGCTTTTCCCCCGAGAGAGACGAAGCGGCAACACCGTTCTTGATCACGAAATCGATGCCGAAACCCTTGCCTGCACTGGCGTCGACACGATCGAGATCGATGACCGCGCCGGAAAAGGGCGCGATCGTTCCGAGAAACTGCGCTTTTGATGGCGCAATCTCCAGGGTCTGGTGATCGAAGTTGTAGGCGAGGTTGATATTGGCCTGCGTCAACTCCTGCGCATCATGGTCCATATAGAGGATGCCGGGCTGGACATGGATGGTTGCGCTCAGCTTCGGATCGACGCCTGCCTGGCCCTTGACGGCCGAAAGCGTGACCTCTCCGAAGGTCGTCAGACCCTGCCGTGGCGTCCCGTTCGGATCATAGGTCATTGTGAGGGGCTTGAGATCGAGATTGGATATCCTCGCCGCTAGCGACGAGCTATGACCGGCCTCATTTTGATCCGCCCTCACGTCAAGGAGCGCTACCGACCCATTAAGCGCGACCTGGCCATAGAGATGCAGAGAATTCGGCGCCGCCCGCTCGAATGTGAGGTTGTCGACGACGAGGGAGATCGGATCACCGTCCTGTCGCGCCAGCTTCATCGAGAAGCCGGAAATGCGCACGGAATTCGTGCCGCCGCGCTGGACGAAATGTTCGAGGAAATCGAGATTGTCGAAGGCCGCATTCAGGGCCTTGGGCAAGGCATCGACGCGCAAGGCGGTCAAATCCACCGGGTCGCCTTGCGGCAGCAGCGAAGTATCGAGCGCGATCCCCTCTGCCGCTACACTTGCCACTTCCACCCTGCCCTCGATGAGGGCCAGCGGGTCTAACTCCATGTTGACGGCTGACATCGTCGACAGATGCTTGCCGCTCTCCTGATCGACGACATTGACGTCGCGGGCCTCCAGCGCCAGGCGCAGGTCGGAGGTAAAGCGGATCACGGTCGCGCCGACCTCTGCCTTGTAACGCGGGCCGATCGCCTGATCGAGGGCGGTTTGCGCCTTCTGCGACAGCGGCGCATCGAAGATGCCGCCTTCGATGGTCGCGATGACGGCACCGAGAATGATGGCGAGAAAGGCAAAGAAAACCAACGTCATGCGGCAGACGTGCCAAACATGCGAGCGCTTGCGGCGAACGCGCTCCGGCACATGCACGATCAACGGATCTTCGACCTGAGCGGACGGCAGATGGTCGAGCGACACGAGATCCTTTTTGCGGAATGTTACCTTTTCGCCTCGGATCACTCCTGCGCGTGCCTTTCGCTTATACAATTTTGTTGGTGACGCTGCGTCCCATTGGACGGCACACGCGAGCAGTATATATGCCTTCCCTCAAGTGTCATCTAAAAAACCGGCAAAAGAAAGGTTTTCCCGTGGCGGAAGTTTTTCCGATTCAACTGAACATCGGTGACAAGGCGCCGGATTTCGATCTCCCGCGCGATGGCGGCGATCGCGTTCGCCTTGCCGATTTTGCCGGCAAGCCGCTGGTGATCTATTTCTACCCCAAGGATGATACGACCGCCTGCACGACAGAATCGATTACCTTCACGGCACTGTCAGCCGATTTCGCAAAGTGCGGCGTCTCTCTCCTCGGCGTCTCGCCTGACACGGTAAAAAGCCATGACAAATTCGTCAGCAAACATGCGCTTTCCGTGCCACTCGCCTCAGACGAAGAAAAGATCATGGCAACGGCCTATGGCGTCTGGCGCGAAAAAAGCATGTATGGCCGCACCTATATGGGTGTCGTGCGCTCAACCTTCCTGATCGGCGCCGATGGGCGCATCGCGGCAATATGGGACAAGGTTAAGGTCGCTGGACACGCCGAAGCCGTCCTGGCCGCTGCCAGGGAACTCTGACGGTATGTCCGGCAGTCCCGAAACCATCACGTCGCTGCGCGGGGGCGCCATCGCCGCCATCCGTTCGGCCGATCTCGATATGAAGACCGAGCTCGCCCAGGAATCGGCAACACGCTGGTTTGCCCGCACCCTGTCGCTGCGTTCGCCGCTCGACCCGCCGCTCGCCGATCGGCCCGGCCGGCCCGAAAAGCCGGAGCTTGTGCCGCCGAAAAACATGGAGAAGCGCTCGCTGCATACGCTCAAGGGCCGCATCGCATTGTTGCATGCCATTGCCCATATCGAGCTGAATGCCGTCGATCTGGCGCTCGATATCGTCGCGCGCTTTGCAACCGGCCCGGTTCCCAATTCCTTCTTCGACGGCTGGATGCAGGTTGCCTTCGAAGAGGCCAAGCATTTTCGCATGGTGCGGGCGCGCCTGCGCGAGTTGGGTGCAGATTATGGCGATCTGCCAGCCCACGACGGTCTGTGGCAGGCGGCCCATGCGACCCGCACCGATCTGACCGCGCGCCTGGCGGTCGTGCCTCTGATCCTCGAAGCGAGAGGTTTGGACGTGACGCCGGCCCTTCAGGCAAAGATGCGCGAAACCGGCGATCTGGAGAGCGCCGCCGTACTCGACGTCATCTATAATGACGAGAAAGGCCATGTTGCCGTCGGTGCGAAATGGTTTCGCTTCCTGTGTGCGCGGGAAAAGCGCGATCCGGCCCGAACCTTCCAAGAGCTGGTGCGCGCTAATTTTCGGGGCTCGCTGAAGGCACCGTTCAACGATATCGCCCGGGCAGAAGCCGGGCTGACACCTTCCTTCTACCGTTCACTGACATCTACAAGCAATGCTTGATATACTACCGCAAAATGGCTTTTTCCGGCATCTAATACTGCAATAGAAAGCATTCGTTAACCATAATGCCGTGTACTTCCATTGGGTGCCAGAACGCACCGATTGGGAGAGTCTCGGTGACAGCAAAGCCTCAAAACCGGGTTTTCGGCAAGCAAAAGCGACATCACACTATTATCCTCGCTAGCGGCGATACGGTGCGACATATGACGGTGCGCCCATGGATGGCCGCGGTCGCCGTCTGTATGGTCGGGGTCTTCTCGATCGGCTATCTCCTTGCGACCTCCTACCTGGTCCTGCGTGACGATCTCATCGGTGCCACGATGGCCCGCCAGGCGCGCATGCAATATGACTATGAAGATCGCATCGCCGCCCTGCGCGCCCAGGTCGACCGCGTCACCTCCCGCCAGCTCCTGGATCAGCAGGTCGTGGAGGAGAAGGTTGACAAGTTGATCGAGCAGCAACAGCAACTCTCCTCACGCAACGGCAAGCTCAGCACTCTTCTCGACCGCGCAGAAAACTCCGGCCTGACCGACAAGAGCGCGCATCCAGATGCCAATGCTGCTGCGCCTAAGAATGAACATGTCCAGCTGACGTCACCCAAGGCAATCGAAAAGCTTCTCCTGAGCGGCACGCCGGCTGACGCCCCACCCGACAACTCCGCGCTTGCCTATGTCCCGGCCCCCGAAACCGTCGCCGACCGCGCCGATCGCGTCTTTTCGAAGGTGACGCTGTCGCTGAAGCACATAGAGCAGGATCAATTATCCCGGATCCGCAATCTCACCGCTGGCGCGTCAGAAACCGCCAACGAGATCCAATCGATCATGCAGAACGTCGGGATCAGGGTTCAAAACGAGGTCGCCAATACTGCTCGTGAAGACACGGATGGCGGCGTTGGGGGCCCCTATGTTCCGCCTGAGAATGTCGATCAGTTCGAACGATCCATGGCGGAGCTCGATACCGCTTTGACGCATCTGGAAACCGTGCGGGGTGCCGCCGAAAGCTTGCCTTTCCGCAACCCGGCGCCGGGCAAGCTCATTACCAGCCCTTTCGGTAACCGCAAGGATCCCTTCTTTGGCACGCTGGCCCTCCACACCGGCACGGATTTTCATTTCAGCCCCGGTGAGAGGATCAAGGCCACCGCCCCCGGCAAAGTGGTTTCGGCGGGCTGGACTGGCGGGTACGGCAACATGGTGGAGATCGACCACGGCGACGGCATCTCCACCCGCTATGGGCATATGGAACAGGTGCTCGTCAAAGTCGGCGACAAGGTCGGCGCCGGCGATGCGATCGGTCTTGCCGGGAGCACCGGGCGCTCGACAGGAACACATCTGCATTATGAAGTGCGCGAGAACGGACATCCCATAGACCCGATGTATTTCATCGGTGCCGGCACGAAACTCGCAAGTTACATCAGCGGATTGGGCGCAATTTAGCTGCGGGAATTGTGACAAACGCGCAACAAAGATCGCACTAATCCGAAAATTGCGTTATGAATGAACTTCAGGCCTGTTGAAGCGCCTGCTTTCCTTGACTTCACGGGTATTTGGTTCTATGTCGCGCTGCATTGCGGCACGCTCCTGCGTGTCGACTCATGGCGTTCGACTGAACCAAGACGGAATTAGATTTCCCTTTGACAACATTTGCTGACCTTGGCCTGAGCCAAAAAGTCCTTTCCGCGGTGACTGACGCGGGCTACACCACACCGACTCCTATCCAGGCCGGTGCAATCCCCTTTGCGCTTCAGCGCCGTGACATCTGCGGCATTGCCCAGACGGGGACTGGCAAGACCGCGTCCTTCGTGCTGCCCATGCTGACGCTGCTCGAAAAGGGCCGCGCACGCGCCCGCATGCCGCGGACGCTTATTCTGGAGCCGACACGCGAACTCGCGGCGCAGGTCGCCGAAAACTTCGAAAAATACGGCAAGAACCATCGCCTGAACATCGCTCTTCTGATCGGTGGCGTTTCCTTCGAAGAGCAGGATCGCAAGCTGGAACGTGGCGCCGATGTGCTGATCTGCACGCCCGGACGTCTGCTGGACCATTTCGAACGCGGCAAGCTGCTGATGAGCGCCGTCGAGATCTTCGTCATCGACGAAGCCGACCGTATGCTCGACATGGGTTTCATCCCCGATATCGAGCGCATCGCCAAGCTCATCCCCTTTACGCGTCAGACACTGTTCTTCTCGGCAACGATGCCGCCGGAAATCCAGAAGCTGGCCGATCGCTTCCTGCAAAACCCGGAACGCGTTGAAGTCGCCAAGCCAGCATCGACTGCCAAGACCGTGACGCAGCGCTTCGTCGCTTCGCATGGCAAGGATTATGAGAAGCGCGCCACGCTGCGCGATCTCATCCGTGCCCAGACGGATTTGAAGAACGCGATCATCTTCTGCAATCGCAAGAAGGATGTTTCCGATCTTTTCCGTTCGCTGGACCGCCACGGCTTTTCCGCCGGTGCACTGCATGGTGACATGGACCAGCGCTCGCGTATGACCATGCTGCAGAACTTCAAGGATGGAAACCTGCAGTTGCTTGTTGCCTCCGACGTCGCAGCGCGCGGCCTCGACATCCCCGATGTCAGCCACGTCTTCAATTTCGATGTTCCGATCCATTCGGAAGATTACGTTCACCGCATCGGCCGCACAGGCCGGGCCGGCCGCTCCGGCGCCGCTTTCACCATCGTCACGAAGCGCGACACCAAGCATGTCGACGCAATCGAAAAACTGATCGGTGAAGACGTTCAGTGGCTGAACGGCGACCTTTCGGCTCTGCCGCCCGCAGACGAGAGCAGCGACGACAATCGTTCGTCCCGCCGCCGCGACCAGAAGGGCAAGGGCCGCGATCGGGATCGCAGCCGTGGAGGCCGCAACGCCTCGAGTCATAAATCTGATATCGACGTCGAGGATAATGACGTCGTAGCGATCGAAGCAGCAGCAGCAAAGGCCGAAAGCGTGAAGAACGAGCGCAAGTCTGAGAACAACAATAACAGATCCCATAACGGTTCTCGCAACAGCCACCGGCCCTTCCCTGCTGCCAATGACGATCACCGTGAGCGCCGCAACCGCTATCGCGATCAGGACGACGGCCCAACGCCGGTCGGCTTCGGCGACGATATCCCGGCTTTCATGCTCATCGTGGCAAACGCCAAGGGCTGACAATATCCACCTGCCGCCGATCCGAACCACTGTGACGGAAGTCGCGGCAAATCTCGGAATCCCGACATGGGCAAGCCCGGCATCGATTTCCCAGGATTAGGAACCGGTCTCGCAATCTTGCGCGACGGCAAGATCTTGCTCTACCGGCGCCTCAAGGCACCGGAAGCCGGATGCTGGAGCATCGTCGGCGGCAAGGTCGATCATATGGAACCCGCCGCCAGGGCCGCGATCCGCGAAGCGGAAGAGGAAAGCGGCCTCGCCATCGGTGAAATCGATTATCTCTGCACTGAAGAAGTCATCATCGAGGCCGACAACCAGCACTGGATCTCGCTGATCTATATCTGCAGAGACTTTTCCGGCGAACCGCGCCTGATGGAGCCGGACAAGCTCTCCGATTTTGGCTGGTTCAGCCACGGCGAGCTGCCGGCTCAGCTTTCGGAATTCGCCAAGGCGACGATCGCCCATTTAAGCGAAGCAGATTTCCGCTGACGCCTATTTATCCGACCTAAGCGCAGCCTCATAGGCAAGCCGCACCCAACGCGCCATTTCATCCGGATTATCGAACGCATCGTCGGGTATCGACCAATAGGGCATGTTGATGGCCTTGCCCTTCTTGCCTTCGTAGGCCCAGCGCCGCGCCCCGGCGGCCTCAAATTGGGAGGCACTCGCATCGTCCGCTTTCAGGAGAATCTCGTCATCCACTTCGAGCGCCAGGATGCGCCCCATATGGTAGATTCCCTTGCCGCCGAACATCCGTTTGATGGTGATCGGCCCGAGCGACTGAAACATCTCCTCGATATCGATATTGTCCATTCCTACCCCTTCAAAATCCCGCCGGCCGCGACAACGGCCTCAGGCGTATCAACATCGAGATGTGCCGCCTCGCCGATCTCGACGTCAACGACCGTAAGTCCCGATGTCTCGATGATATGCCGTGCCCCCACATCGCCCTCCAGCCGCATCACGGCATTCAACACGGACCGCGGCAGGATGACGGGATTGCCACGCTTGCCGCCCGATACCGCCCGCACGATCGCCTGGCCGTTCGCCTCCCGGAAAGCCGCCATCAAGGCTTTCAGATCGTCGCTGGTGACACCGGGCATATCGGCCAGCATGACGAGGACGCCATCAGCACTCCGTGCTGCCCGTGTGCCGACACCTGCAACCAGCGAACTGGCCATGCCCGAGCCATAATCCGGATTGAATACCGCTTCGACGGCGAGACCATTGAGTGCGGTTTCGATCTCATCGCGCCGATGCCCTGTGACGACGACAATATCCGATACACCGCTTGCAATGGCGATAGACGCCGAACGGCGTACCAGCGCCACGCCATCGAATTCCGCCAAAAGCTTGTGTGAGCCCCCCTCGCCCATGCGGCTCGCCTTTCCCGCAGCCAACAGGACGATAGCAATCGATATCGCCGACGGCGGTTTATTGACAATGTCGCGCGGCCGTGGACGTGACTGAATTTCCATGAGCAACCCTCCAACGCCCATGCCAGTGATATCCTGCCGCGTCGGTTGTTCGCCGGCTAATATGCGATCCAGCACCCAATCGAAGCCATTCTCCTTTGGGCTGCGCGCGCATCCCGGCGCCCCGACGACATAAACGTCGCCCACCCTGCCAAGCACCAGCAGATTACCCGGATCGACAGGCATGCCGACCTGAATGACCTCGCCGCCGGCAAGCCGGATCGCCTCCGGAATGACGTCGCCAGCATCGATGACTGCCGACGCCCCGAAAACGATTACCAGCTTCGCGAGCCGATCCTGGGCCGCGAGAGCCCGACGGATCGCATCGGCAACCGCGTCTGCCTTATGGGCGACACGCTCTTCCCGCTGCAGCACACTGCTTGAAGGCTGCAGCCGCTGCGACAGGATGCGTGCAGTCTTGTCCATGACCGAGGCCTTCAGCGATGGCAGCTCCGTGGCGACAAGCGAAACGGCATGCGGCATGAAGGGCTTGACCTCGAAAACCGGCATCCGCCGGAGAATTTCAACACCAGCAGCGATTTTGGCTCCGGAAACGGCAAGCGGAATGATCTTGAAGGTCGCCACCATGTCGCCTGCTCGCACAGGTACATGGTCTGCAAGACAGGCAAGGGTGATCGCCGGATCGAGATTGTTGACACGATCGACCGCTATGCGATTTGCAACGAATAGGCCGTCGACGGCGCTATGGACGTTCACCCGTCCCGTCGCGGCTTCAGAAAAAGTCAGATGATCGGGGGCGATGGCCCGCGCCAGCTGCTCGGCCGCCTCGTCTTCCATGAGGTCGCCCGGCTCGATGCGCGCAGCAATAACGCGGTCAACTCCGGCGGCGACAAGCCGTTCGATGTCTCCGCCGACAAGGCGATGTCCCTTGGAAAAGCCACCATCGGCCAGCCGGACGGAATGCGCGAGAACAGCACCCTCCGCCTCCGCTGTCAAAAATTCACCGAAGATCATAGCGCAGCGCCTTTTGGCGATGAGACATCCCTGCCGCGAAGCGAACCAATGATCTCTGCCAGAATGGCGACCGCGATCTCGGCCGGACTTGCGGCGCCGATGGGAAGCCCGATAGGCGCGTGGATGCGGGCAAGCTCGGCTTCGCCCACGCCTTCCCGCTTCAGGCGTTCCAAGCGACTGGCATGCGTCTTGCGGCTGCCGAGCGCGCCGACATAGAAACAGTTCGTCTTCAGCGCCTGAATGATTGGCTCGTCGTCGATCTTGGGATCATGGGTTACGGCGACGAGCGCCATATAGCTGTCGAGCGGCCGCTCCTTCAGCGCATCGACCGGCCAATCCGCGACGAGGTCGATGCCCTCGAAGCGCTCCGGCGTTGCAAAGGCGGTGCGCGGATCGATGATCGTCACGTCGAAGCCCGCAAGCGCCGCCATGCGCGCTAGAATCTGACTGATATGGACGGCGCCGATGATGACGACGCGCGGCGGCGGCAGATGCACGTTGAAGAACAAGCTCTGTCCGTCTATCTCGAGCGCTGCGGACTTGCCCGAACGGAATGCGGCTGAAGCGGCATTGGCGAGCACGCCTTCCAGCGCATCACCTTCGACGATCAGCCGATCCGGCCCTCCGGAGAGATCGGTAACAAGGATCGCCGCCCGCCGCCTGCGCCGCATCTCGTTCAGCCGCACCAGTATCTGCCGGTCCATCAGCCGAGCCTTTCCACATAGACGCGGATACGGCCGCCGCAGGAGAGGCCGACCCGCCACGCGGTCTCATCGGCGACACCGAATTCCAGCATGCGCGACTTGCCCGTTTCGATGACATCGAGTGCCTCGGTGATGACGGCACCTTCGACGCAGCCGCCGGAAACCGACCCATGAAAATTGCCTTCACCATCGATCACGAGATGACTGCCCGACGGGCGCGGCGCGGAACCCCACGTATCGACAACGGTCGCCATGGCCACGTTGCGGCCTGCCGACACCCATTCCTCCGCAATCACGAGCGGATCCAGACTTTCGGATATATCAGACATCGGAGCCTCATTGCTTGCCGAGAAACCGCCTGGGATCATAGGTATCCGCGCGGCCGGCGGTGAGAGCCGATACGAGATCGGCTAGAGATAATAGATTGTGGACGGGACGGAATTCGTCAACATGCGGGAGCATTGCTTTCACACCGCGGGCGCGCGCCTCGAAACCCTCGAACCGCAAAAGTGGATTGAGCCAGATCAGCCGCCGGCAGGAGCGGTGCAGGCGATCCATCTCCGCGCTGAGCAGTTCCACGCCCTCGCGCTCCAGTCCATCGGTGATCAAAAGGACGATTGCGCCCTGCCCCAGCACGCGGCGCGCCCATAGCCTGTTGAACTCTTTCAGCGTCTCGCCGATCCGCGTTCCGCCCGACCAGTCGCGCACCGCAGCGGCGCATTCGTCCAGCGCTTGATCCGGGTCCTTGTGGCGCATCGCCCTGGTGACGTTGGTCAGGCGCGTTCCGAACAGAAACGTATGCACACGCCGGCGGCGTTCGGTCAGGACGTGCAGAAAATGCAGGAAGATACGCGTGTACTGGCTCATCGAGCCTGAGATATCGGCGAGCACGACCAGCGGCGGCTGAATTTCCTTCGGTTCCCGGAAGCGCGGCAGGATCAACACTCCGCCTGTCCGCAAGGCCGAGCGCATCGTCGCGCGCGGATCGACCTTAGCCGCTGTGCGGGATGGGGTGAAACGGCGCGTGAGCACGCGGTCCAGCGGCAGTTGCAGCTTCCCTAGTTCCTTCTTGGCGACGGCAATTTCCGCCGCCGACATTTGCGCGAAATCCAGATGGCGCAATACCTCGCTGCCAGAACTGGTAAATCGCGCATCGATTTCGATATCCGGCGCCTCGCGCGACGGCCGCTGGTCGTTGCGGTCATTGAGCAAGGCATTACTTGCGCGGCTTTCGCCCGGTTTCGGTTTTTCCTTCTCTCGATAATCGGGCGCGACGGGCGACATCATCGCGATCATCTTCGCGACGAGATCGCGCGAGCGCCAGAACAGCCGGAACGCCTCGTCGAAGACGGCAAGATCTTCACGCCGCTTGACGAAGACGGAACAGAGGGCGGCGTGAAACTCCTCGCGAGAACCAATCCCGATGGCCTCGACCGCTTCTATGCCGTCGGCAATCGCTCCAGGTCCGATCTTCAGCCCGGCCTTGCGCAGCGCCCGGCCGAACAGCACGATATTATCGGCAAGACGCCCATCACCGGGTGGTGACGGCGCAACGACGATGCCATCCCGCGCGCCCGGCTCCATGGCTCATCCCGCCGCAAGCAGTTCGGATTTGATTTCGTCCAACACACGCTTGCCTTCGGCGCCCTGAATACGGGCGATATCGTCCTGATATTTTAGCAAGGTGCCGAGCGTATCCGAAACAGTCTCCGGATCGAGCGCCAGCCGATCGAGTTCCGTTAAAGCGGTCGCCCAGTCAATCGTCTCGGCAACGCCCGGATTCTTGAAAAGGTCGAGCGTACGCAGCTTCTGCACATAGGCGGCGATTTGGCGCGAGAGTGCTTCACTGCAGCCTGGCACCTTGCGCCGGATGATTTCAAGCTCCTGTTCGGCCTCAGGATAATCGACCCAATGATAGAGACAGCGCCGCTTTAGAGCGTCATGAACTTCGCGCGTGCGGTTGGTGGTGATGATGACGATCGGAGGCTCCGCCGCGCGGATCGTGCCAAGCTCCGGCACCGTCACCTGAAAATCGGACAGCACTTCCAGCAGGAATGCTTCGAAAGCCTCGTCGGTGCGATCCAGTTCGTCGATCAGGAACACCGGCGCGCGTCCACCGACACCGGACAGTGCCTGCAGCACCGGCCGGCGGATCAGATAGCGCTCGGAAAAGATATCGGCCTCAATGCGGTCGCGATCGGTCAGACCGGAGGCTTCCGCAAGGCGGATTTCCAGCATCTGCGCGGGATAGTTCCATTCATAGACGGCCGAGGAAACATCCAGCCCTTCATAGCATTGCAGCCGGATGAGCGGCCGGTCGAGCGCCTTCGCCAGGACCTTGGCGATTTCCGTTTTGCCGACGCCGGCTTCGCCCTCCAGGAAGAGCGGCCGCTTCATCTTCAATGCGAGAAACAAAACGGTGCCGAGCGCGCGACCTGCCAGATAGTCATGAACGCCGAGCAACGCCATCGTCTCATCGATCGAACCCGGCAACGAAGGTAAAATCTGATCCGCCATGATAACTCCCTTGTAGGGGTTATAGCGCGTGATAGCCGCGGTTCATATAGAGGAGTGCCGGCTTCGGCTCGCTATAGCGTATGGCCATCACCTCGCCGAAGATGATGTTGTGCGTGGAGGCCTGCTTGATCTCGAGTACGCGGCAATCGAAGGCGGCAAGAGCATCGGCAAGCACGGGCGCACCCGTCGCCAGCGTCTCGAACTTGCCAGCAGCGAAACGTTCATCGACGGTCAGCTGCGTCTTGCCGGAAAAGGCGTCGGCCAGGGCTTGATGATCGGCCCCGAGCGAATTTAGGGCAAAGATGCCGCTTTTGAAAAAGATCTCGTTCTTGGTATTGCTGTTGTTGAGGCAGATCAGAACCGTCGCCGGGCTATCCGAGACCGAGCACGCGGCCGTGATCGTCACGCCGCGCCGCTCCGCACCGAGCGCCGTCGTCACTAGTTGCACATGCCCCGCATAGCGGCTCATGGCATCGCGATAAAGCGCCGGGTCCATACGTTGCCTGTCTAGCACCACCGTCTCCTTTGTTGAGGCGTGCTTGCCTGCCATTCAATATGACGACCAGATGTTAGCTTTTCTACAATAGCATTATTGAAAACAGAGCGATTTTGCTGCTTTTTCTTTGACGATGCCCTGCGGACGGATAAATAGGGCAGGAAAATTGTCCGGGATACTCCATCGATGAACGTTCTGCGTCGCCTTCCGCTCCTGCTTGCGCTGCTTTCGGCAGCCGGCAGCAGCTATGCCGCAGGAATTCACATCGGCGTCGTGGCACCGCAGGACGGTAATTTCGCGACGCTCGGCGCGCAAATCATCGCCGGCGCTAATTTCCAGATCCAGGCCCAAAAGGATACGGCGACCGTCGTCAACGAGCCTTGCACGGAGGATGGCGGTCGAGCCGCCGCCGAAGCGCTGGTGGCCGCCAAGGCACAAGTCGCAATCGGCTTTCTCTGCACGGAGACCCTCGAGGGCGCTCTGCCGCGCCTGAAGGATGCCGGCATACCCGTCATCACCGTTTCCGTGCGCTCGCGTATTTTCATGGAAGACGCGTTGAAAAATGGTTGGCCGCTCTTTCGCCTGGCGCCGGTCGACAGCGCCGAGGCGGCCGTGGCGATCGACACCATTTTGAAAAATTGGGCCGCGGAACCGATGGCGCTGATCGATGACGGTACGATACACGGTCGCGAACTGGTCGGCGCGATCCGCAACGCGCTCGAGGAAAAGGGGCTAAAGCCGGTCTTCACCGATACCTATCGCCCCGGTCAGGATCAGCAGATCGCCCTCGTGAGGCGCTTGAAGAAGGCTGGCGCGACACGCGTCTTCGTCGGCGGCGACCGCAGCGATGTCGCCGTGATTGCCCGCGACGCGAAGAACGAGAACATCCCGCTGGTCTTGATGGGCGGGGATGCCATGCGCGCCGCAGATCAGCCCCTTCCCTTGCTGGAGGGTGTGCAGGCGATTGCGCTACCCGATTATACCAGCCTGCCGGCAGCCCAGCCCACGGTACAGGCGATGCGCGCGGGCGGTATCGAACCCGACGGCTATACCCTGCCGGCCGCAGCAGCGACTCAGATCGCCAGCCAGGCAGCCGAGAGCGCCAAGGCGGACAATAAACCCATTGCCGAAAAGCTCATGGGAATGGTTTTCCAGACAATGATCGGCCCTATCTCGTTCGGACAGAACCACGAATTGACCGAAAACCCCTATCGTCTGCTGGAATGGCGGGGCAATGCCTTCGTGCCGGTGACGCCATCGAACTGAGGCAAGCCGTTCTGGCGGTTGTTTGCCCGTTGCAGCGGTGGTAATCCAGGCGCGAAATAATAAGTTGGAGCTCAGCCACCCATGACCTTGCCGATCCGTATTGCCCCTTCCATTCTCGCCGCCGACTTCGCCAAGCTCGGTCAGGAAGTCAAGGATGTGACCAAAGCCGGCGCCGACTGGATCCATCTCGATGTCATGGACGGCCATTTTGTGCCGAACATCTCCTTCGGCGCCGATGTCATTAAAGCGCTGCGTCCCTACACGACCGCGACCTTCGATTGCCACCTGATGATCTCGCCGGCCGACCCCTATCTGGAAGCCTTCGCCAAGGCCGGCTGCGACCGCATCACGGTCCATGCCGAAGCCGGCGTGCATCTGCATCGCTCGCTTCAGACGATCCGCCATCTCGGCAAGAAGGTCGGCGTCACCCTCAATCCGGCAACGCCGCTTTCCGTGCTGGAAAACGTCCTCGACGATATCGACTTGATCCTGATCATGTCGGTCAATCCGGGCTTTGGCGGCCAGAAATTCATCCCTGCCATGGCCGACAAGATCCGCAACGCCAAGTCCCTGATCGGTGACCGTCCGATCGAACTGGAAGTCGATGGGGGCGTCTCCGTTGAGACGGCGCCTCTCATCACGGCCTCCGGTGCCAACGTTCTCGTGGCCGGTTCGGCGATCTTCAAGGGCGAATCGGTCGAGGCCTACAGGCAGACGATCGGCGATCTCCGGGCGGCGGCCGAACGAGGCCGCATTGGATCAAACTAACCCGACCAACGCCTTCATCGCGACGACGGGCCGGATACGGACCGTCGCCTCGCATTGCCTTGAAGTTTTCGGCAGCGCGATCTGCTGGGGTGCGGCCATGGCGGCCTCGGCGATCGCGGCGCTCTATTTGCGCAACGGGCTACTGACCAGCCACCTTGGCGCGCTTACCCTCGTCTACTTCTTCGGCGGCGCCCTCTCCTGGCTCATCCTCATGCCGCTCACTCAGCGTTTTGCCCGCCAGCGGCCGACCAGCGCGCGTTTTGCCGCCTTCTTTCTGGCCCTCTCCATCGGCACTGTGGTGATGACGGCCTTCCTCTTCGCCATGGACTACCGCGGGTTCTATTCGCGCTGGCACGCGCCATTCGGTTCGCTTACCTGGATCTTCCAGTTCCTGTTCACCGGCGCCAGCGCCGTCTACCAGTTCGCCGTCCTCGGCCTGACCTTGTTTCTGCCATTCGGCCTGCTATGCCTGACAGCCGTTTCGGCCTATCTTGCGCGACGGGCGCGTTGAAGTCCCGCTAAACATTGTGCCCATGAAACATTGTGATTACCGCCCGTCTTTGTTATGGGGGCGCCAAGTTCTCCTTGTCCCGTTAGCCAAGAAAGCTTTGAGCCTATGATCCCGCGCTACTCCCGACCGGAAATGGTCGCCATCTGGTCTCCCGAAACCAAGTTCCGTATCTGGTTCGAGATCGAGGCCCATGCCTGTGACGCGCTGGCCGCGCTCGGCGTCATTCCGAAGTCGGCGGCGGATACGATCTGGGAAAAGGGTGGCAAGGCGACGTTCGACGTTGCCCGCATCGACGAGATCGAAGCCGTCACCAAGCACGACGTCATCGCCTTCCTGACGCACCTGGCCGAAATCGTCGGTCCGGATGCCCGCTTCGTCCACCAGGGCATGACCTCCTCGGACGTGCTCGATACCTGCTTCAACGTCCAGCTCGTGCGCGCCAGCGACTTGCTCATCGCCGATATAGACAAGCTGCTGGAAGCCCTGAAGCGCCGCGCCTTCGAGCACAAGGATACCGTCACGATCGGGCGTTCGCACGGCATCCATGCCGAACCCACCACATTTGGCGTCAAGCTGGCGCTCGCCTATGCCGAATTCGAGCGCTGCAAGCAGCGCCTGATCGCAGCCCGCGAGGAAGTCGCCACCTGCGCCATCTCCGGTGCCGTCGGCACCTTCGCCAATATCGACCCCCGCGTTGAGGAACATGTCGCCGCCGCCCTCGGCCTGAAGCCGGAGCCGGTCTCGACACAAGTCATCCCGCGCGACCGCCACGCGATGTTCTTCGCCACGCTCGGCGTCGTCGCCTCCTCGATCGAGCGTCTCGCCACTGAAATCCGCCATCTGCAGCGCACCGAAGTTCTGGAAGCCGAAGAATATTTCTCGCCGGGCCAGAAGGGCTCGTCGGCCATGCCGCACAAGCGCAATCCGGTCCTGACGGAAAACCTGACGGGCCTCGCCCGCATGGTCCGCTCCTATTCGATCCCGGCCATGGAGAATGTCGCTCTCTGGCATGAGCGCGATATCTCGCACTCCTCCGTCGAACGCATGATCGGCCCGGATGCGACCGTCACTCTCGATTTCGCGCTGGCCCGCATCACCAGCGTCATCGACAAGCTTCTCGTCTACCCGGACAATATGATGAAGAATTTGAACAAGTTCCGCGGGCTTGTTCATTCGCAGCGCGTGCTTCTGGCGTTGACCCAGGCCGGCGTGTCCCGCGAGGATTCCTATCGCCTCGTCCAGCGCAATGCCATGAAGGTCTGGGAGGAAGGCAAGGACTTCCTCGAGGAACTTCTGGCAGACCAGGAAGTGCGCGCCGCCCTTTCGGAAGCAGATATCCGCGAAAAGTTCGACCTTGGCTATCATACCAAGCATGTCGACACGATCTTCAAGCGGGTTTTCGGCTAGAATTTCCCGCTTTCGATTGCGCTTTGCTTGAGGCGGTGCGGTTGACGCGCCGCTTCTTTCCTTTGTCGGCGGATTTGGCCGCGATAGCGCGGTCATGCTCGATACTCTCGCCAGCCTTGCCCTGATGTTGATCAGGTTCGCGCTTTGCCGCCTTTTCGACCAGCCGGTCGAGGTGCTTCAAATCCTCTTCGTCGAGATTCTCGATCCCGATAAAGCGGTTCTCGGCCGCGCTCGTCAGGATGAGTTCGTTGAGCTTGGCCTGGATGGCCCGCGTATCGCGCGTCTGTGCATTCTGGAGCAGGAAAACCATCAGAAAGGTGACGATCGTCGTGCTAGTGTTGATGACCAGCTGCCATGTGTCGGAGTAGCCGAAGATTGGCCCGGTCGCGCCCCAGAGAACGACGGAGAACAGGGCAAGCACGAAAATGGCCGGTTTGCCGGTCCATTCCGACACAACAACCGCGAAACGAGTGAAAATATGCGTAAGCCGCGCCATGATCCGCATCTCCTGATGATGCGGATCAACGTAGGAAACCGTGCCGCGGTTCCAATGATGAAGGCTTCAGCCTATGCCGGCCTCGTCTAGTTCCCGGTCACAATCAGCTTGCGATAGAGATGCCAGGATGCGTGACCGAGAACAGGCATGACGACCGCCAGTCCGGCAAAGATCGGAATAGTGCCGATGACGAGCAGCGCTGTCACGATCAAGCCCCAGACCGCGATCGGTACCGGATTGGTCAGCGTCGCCCGGATGCTCGCATCGACCGCGGCAACGACACCGACGTCGCGATCCAGCAGCAGCTGGAACGTAACGACCGTTGTCGCCAGCGCGACGAGAGCAAAGAGGAAGCCGATCAGATTGCCCCAAAGCATCATCGCCATACCCTCGCGCGTCGTCAGCACGCTCGACACGAAGGATGAAAGCGTCGGAGGAACACCGTCGCCGAAATAGATGAAGTAGATGCTCTGCGCCACGAAGAGCCAGACAATGAACAGACCGAACAGCATGAGGCCGGCAACAATGATCGACGGCAGGGCCGGCGAGAAGCGCACGTCGAACGCATGGCTCCATGACGTATCCAGCTCCTTTTCCCGCCGCCTGCTGATCTCGTAGAGGCCGATTGCGGCCAGCGGCCCGAGCAGGGCAAAACCAGACATCAGCGGAAACAGCAATGGCAGCAGATTCTGGTCGGTACTCCAGATCGCCAGCGCAATGCCGGCAATCGGATACATCAGGCACAGAAAAACATAATGCGATGGCTTTTCGCTGAAATCGTCCAGCCCCATCCTCAGGGCGTCGACGAGATCGGCGATACCGATCTTACGGATGGCGGGACGCGTAAAAGTGTGGCCTGCTCCAGCCATGACGTGAAAGGCCGTCATAATGCTCTCCTCCTCAACCGTGGTGCTCGGCTGGCGGTTTGAGATGGCGGCAAACGGGGCGCCGACATCGTCATTCGCTACCGGCAGCCGCAATCCTAGCAAATTTTGCCGCAATTGTCGCCTTTTCCCTTGACAGTTGGGCTCACCTTTTCCACATCGGCGAAATCATGAAAGCCTCCGACGCAAACATCCTCATCATTCCCGGCTACACGAATTCCGGCCCCGACCACTGGCAGACGCGCTGGGAACAGAAGCTCTCGACCGCACGGCGCGTGGAGCAGGCGGAATGGTCGAAGCCCGTGCGCGACGATTGGGTGGCCCGCATTGCGGAAGAAGTGAATGCCTCGGACAAGCCCGTCATCTTGGTCGCGCATTCGCTCGGCGTTCCCTCGGTGATCCATGCGATCCCGCATTTCCGCAACAAGGTCGCTGGCGCCTTCTTCGTCGCACCGCCCGATGTCGCCAATCCGGCCATCCGGCCGAAACATCTGATGACGTTCGGCCCCTATCCGCGCGACCCCCTGCCATTTCCGTCGATCACGATCGCAAGCCGCAATGATCCCTTCGGCAGTTACGAACATGCGGATGATATTGCCAACAGCTGGGGCTCGCTGCTGATCGATGCCGGCGAATCCGGCCATATCAATACCGAATCCGGTCATGGGCCCTGGCCGGAGGGCACCATGGTCTTTTCGAAGTTTCTCAGCCAGCTGAAGCCGTAGTATTATTCATAAACGATGATGGATAGAGGCATGCCTCGCCTCACTAGCCTGTGAAGTACCTGGCACCTTCATTCCATCGTCAGATAAAAGCCTGTAAAACAGGCCATGACTGGACCCCGAATCTTGCGTTGGCACCCCGCCAAGGCCGGAATTCCGAGGAAGGAGGCGCAGGCGGATTGTGAATTCGCTTCTTATCCGTTATGGGGACGCCCACATACGATCCACTTGCGCTGTCCCATGAGCGCCAAAGACAGAGAACAATACCAATGAACCGTCGCCGCCGTATTTACGAGGGCAAGGCCAAGATCCTTTACGAGGGGCCTGAGCCGGGCACGCTGATCCAGTTCTTCAAGGACGACGCCACCGCCTTCAACAAGAAGAAGCACGAAGTCATCGATGGCAAGGGCGTTCTGAACAATCGCATCTGCGAGTATATCTTCAGCCATCTGAACAAGATCGGCATTCCCACCCATTTCATCCGCCGCCTCAACATGCGCGAGCAGCTGATCAAGGAAGTGGAGATGATTCCGCTCGAGATCGTCGTGCGCAACGTTGCCGCCGGCTCCCTCGCCAAGCGTCTCGGCATCGAGGAAGGCGTGGTTCTGCCGCGCTCGATCATCGAGTTCTATTACAAATCCGACGCGCTCGAAGACCCGATGGTTTCCGAAGAGCACATCACGGCTTTCGGCTGGGCCAATCCGGCCGAGCTGGATGACATCATGGCGCTCGCCATCCGCGTCAACGACTTCATGACCGGTCTTTTCCTCGGCGTCGGCATCCAGCTCGTCGATTTCAAGATCGAATGCGGCCGCCTTTTCGAAGGCGACATGATGCGCATCATCCTCGCCGACGAAATCTCGCCGGACTCTTGCCGTCTCTGGGACATCGAAACCCGGGAAAAGATGGACAAGGACCGCTTCCGTCGCGACATGGGTGGTCTGCTCGAAGCCTATTCCGAAGTGGCTCGCCGCCTCGGCATCATCAATGAAAACGAACCCGTGCGCGGCACGGGCCCGGTTCTCGTCAAGTAAGTTCAGAAAGGACAATCGTGATCAAGGCTCGTGTAACCGTCACGCTGAAGAACGGCGTTCTCGATCCGCAGGGCAAGGCAATCGAAGGCGCGCTCGGCGCACTCGGCTTTGACGGCGTCCATCAGGTCCGCCAGGGCAAAGTCTTCGATCTCGAGCTTGAAGGCACTGACAAGAACAAGGCGGAAGCCGATCTCAAGGCCATGTGCGAAAAGCTTCTCGCCAATACGGTCATCGAGAACTTCAGCATTTCGATCGACTGATTGTCCTCTTTCGCGAGCCATTCTTCCTTTGTCTGAGGCAATGGAGTATGGCTCACGAAGCACTTCCAGCGATTATCCCTTTGCCTATTGCGGGAACAGCATCATGAAATCAGCAGTCGTCCAACTCCCCGGCCTCAATCGCGATCGCGACATGATCGCGGCTCTGACCAAGATTTCCGGCCATGCGCCCGTAACGGTCTGGCAGACGGAGACCGAGATTCCGGATGTCGACCTGATCGTCATTCCCGGCGGCTTTTCCTACGGCGATTATCTGCGCTGCGGCGCGATCGCGGCCCGCATGCCGATCATGCAAGCGATCAAGGACAGGGCCGACAAGGGCGTCAAGGTTTTGGGCGTTTGCAACGGTTTCCAGATCCTTCTGGAAGCCGGCATGCTGCCGGGCGCGCTGATGCGCAACGCTTCGCTGAAGTTCGTCTGCCGCGAAGTGAAGCTGGAAGTCGTCAATGCCGAGACCGAATTCACGGCCGCCTATGCCAAGGGCCAGGTCATCCGCAGCCCCGTCGCACATCACGACGGCAATTATTTCGCCGATGCCGAAACGCTGAAGGCGATCGAGGACAACGGCCAGGTGGTTTTCCGCTATGCTGAAGGCACCAATCCGAATGGCTCCGTCAACGACATTGCCGGCGTGATGAACGCCAAGGGCAACGTGCTCGGCATGATGCCGCATCCGGAAAATCTGATCGAAGCTGCCCATGGTGGCAGCGATGGCCGTGGCCTCTTCGCCTCCGCGCTTGGCGTGGTCGCAGCCTGATAACGGCCATCCCACTATCGGAACCATAAAATCGGCGTCTTTGCATAGAAAAGCAGGGCGCCGCAAACCGACCCGGTACACTTTAGCAGACCAGCCTAATCGCCTCATTGGAAAGAGATTGATGCGCCCTCGCCTCCTGACAGGACTTTATTCCGCCGCTGCCATCGCGATGCTTGGTCTGTTGGTCACCTCTTGTGGCCCGCGTCCACCGAGCATCATCGCGACCGATCACAGCGCCCTGTCGACGATGGAGCGCATCATGCTCAATGCCAATGCCTGCTGGTTCAAGTCTTCGGATCCGGCTTTCGCTAGCTATCAGCTTGCTCCTGAGCTTAACTCCTTCACCGGCCGTCCGCGCATCCTCGTGGTCGACAAGAGACATCCGACCGGCCGGCCTTCGCTCGTCGTTCAGGCGGAAGGCAATCCCGCGCAATTGCAGGCCTTCGGTCCGATGATGGCAGGCGCCTCCGGCGGCCGCATCACAGGCGACGTCAACCGTTGGGCTGCCGGCTCGAAGGCTTGCAGCTAGGCTGATGACCTGAGGCTTTCCGCTTCATGCGGAAACCTCGCAGCCAACGCATGACGTGCCCTCATAATCAGGGATCATTGTCATGGACAGATTTATCATTCTTTCGGGCTGCTCCGGCGGCGGCAAATCGACGTTGCTGGAGGCGCTCAAACGACATGGTCACTACATCGTCGAGGAGCCGGGCCGCCGCATCGTCATTGAGGAGCTGCAAGGTGACGGTTCGGCCCTACCATGGGTCGATGCGCCGGCATTTGCCCGTCGAGCGATCGCCATGTCGCTGACTGACCGCGAGGAAGCGGCGCAATTATCCGGCTTGGTCTTTTTCGACAGAGGTTTGATCGATGCCGCATCGGCGCTCGAACATTTGACGGGCGAACCGGCCCTGGCTTCGCTCGGCCAATTGCACCGCTACAACCGACATGTCTTCCTGACGCCGCCATGGCCGGAAATCTATGTCGGCGACCGCGAAAGAAGGCACGATTTTACGGCAGCGGTTGCGGAGTATGACCGGCTGACTGCCGCCTATCCCGCGCTCGGCTATGAAGTCCATATCCTGCCGAAAATCGGCGTCGAGGAGCGGGCCGATTTTGTTCATTCCGTTCTGGGCCTCAGTTAGACGCCAGACAGCTTGATGCCCATATTGGCTCAGCCTACTCAATCCCAGAAGAATGACTTACTGACTTCCTTTGCCGCCTCGCGACGCGTCAGGCCGATGTCGTGTAACTGATCATCGGTCAGATCTCTTAGAACACGCCGTCCCTCGCGCTTCTCCAGCCAATCCCGATAGGACGCCCAGAGCCGGCGCAACATATGCGGCCTTGGCTGCGCCGCTCTAATTCCCACGCCCGCCGCGCAGGGGTCTCCCGCTTCGGTCGAACGGATTGTAGTCATTGTACTCATCTTCATTTCCACATGATGGTGACAATTTTGATGCATCGAGCCAAACGATGCAAATTGACTCATACTCTTGACTCGATGACGGGGACAATCTAGGAAATTGTCATTATGACAAATTGGCTTCCTGACATTTCTAGCGGAACCGGCCCGGTCTATATCCGCGTCGCCGACGCCATCGAACACGCGATTACCCATGGCGTCTTGCCGCCTGGCACCAAGCTGCCGCCGCAGCGCAATCTCGCCTATGATATCGGCGTGACCATCGGCACGGTCAGCCGGGCCTATGCCCTCGTGCATGAACGCGGTCTGGTCGCCGGCGAAGTCGGTCGCGGTACCTATGTTCTGGAACGTTCGAACGGCAAGCAGATCGAACTCGTGGATCCGATCACCCAGGCGCTTGCCGGCACCCGCGGCCTGAATACGCCGGATGCCAAGATCCGCTTCGATACGACCGCCGCTCCCGACATCGGCCAGGGCGTGATCATCGGCAAGCTCTTCGCCGACATCAGCAGTGAGCACCAGACGGAGATCTCTTCCTATTCAAGGAACTTCCCGGCGAGCTGGTTTGAGGCAGGACAGATCTGGCTTGCCCGCAACGGCTGGCAGCCGGCAATCGAGACGATCGTGCCGACGCTCGGCGCCCATGCCGGCGCCATTGCCGTGATTTCCGCCGTCACCTCGCCGGGCGACAAGATCGTCTTCGAGAACCTGACCTATACGCAGATCAGCCGCGCTGCGCGCCTGCTTGGACGCCGCACGATCCTGGTGGATTCGGACGAGCACGGCATGATCCCCGAGGATTTCGAGCGGCTGTGCCAGCAGCAGCATCCGCGCCTCGCCTTCCTGATGCCGACGGCCCATAATCCCACTCTGGTGACAATGCCGGAATCCAGACGCCGGGCGATTGCCGCCATTGCGCGCCGACATAGCGTCTGGCTTATCGAGGACGATCTCTATGGCGGCATGACCGGCGACCAGAATCCGCTTATGGCCACCATTGCGCCGGAGCGAACTTTTGTCGTCAGCAGCCTTTCGAAATCGGTGACCGCTGGCGTGCGCGGCGGCTGGGTCGCCTGCCCGCCGCATTTCGCCCAACGCATCAAAGTCACCCATAAGATGACAACTGGCGGCCTGCCCTTCATCCTGGCCGAAACCTGCGCGCGGCTCGTCCTTGGCGGTCACGCATTGGAATTGCGTCGCAAAGCGGTCGAGGAAATCAAGGCACGCGAGCAGCTGGCGCGCGAGGCATTGGCGGGCTTTGAGTTCAATTCGCATCCGCATCTGCCATTCCTGTGGCTGAAGCTGCCCGAACCCTGGCTGTCTGGCACATTCAAGAACGCCGCCCTGACCGAGGGGGTGTTGATCGATGACGAAGACGAGTTCAAGGCGGCGCGAATCGAACGGGTTTTCCACAGGGTCCGAGTCGCCTTTTCGTCGCCCCCACAGCGAGAAGATGTTGCGGCCGGCTTCATGACATTACGCAGGTTGCTGGAAAACGGCTCGTCGGGATACGATAGTCACATTTAAGCAAGCCTTATCAATTTATCGACGTACATCTTGCGCAAATGCGATTTCGCCGTCTCGACTCTTAGCACGCTACCATTCTATCAATGAAGAATGAGGATTCGCCCGCCACACCAGGGGGAGTGCATGGCTATTGCAAGCTTTTTCAGCAAGCGTTTGGTTTCGAGTTTTCTGGTAATCAGTTCGGTATTTATTGCAGGTCAATCGGCCGCAACCGCTGCAGATACGGTGGCGGCTACTCCCGCCGCTCCAGTCAAGATTTTCGACGAACTGCGTTTCGGCGCGAGCGGCTCCATCCAGAGCGGCAACGAGCATGAAAGCGGTGTCTTCCCGGATGTTCAGGTACTTTTCAATCCGTTCGGCTATAATCCGACAGCGGATTGGAAGGATCAGCTGACGCATCCGCGTATCCACGTAGGCACATCGATCGGCACGTCAGGCTCCGCGACGCAGGTCTATGGTGGCCTTTCCTGGACGCTGACGCATAGCAACGGCATCTTCACCGAACTCGGCTTCGGCGGCACGGTGCATACGGGCAACCTGGACGACTGGCGAGAGCATGGCCCGATGCTCGGCTGCCGTCTGCTCTTCCACGAATATGCCGGCCTCGGCTATAATTTCGACAGCCATTGGAACGTGATGGCGCAGATCGCGCATTCGTCGCATGCCAATCTCTGTGATGGCCCCAATGGCGGCATGACGCGTGCAGGCGTCATGGTCGGCTACAAATTCTGATCTCGCACAACGGCCGGCGATGGCCGCACGCGTGATTTCTCCAGCATCAATGCCGGCGTGTTGTGAACGCCGGTGATTTTCCTATCGCACGACAGGGAGACTTGCGCTAAAGAGACCCCGATCCCTGACCGGTCTTCCAATCCTTTACAGGCAAGGACACTCGAGCGCCCATGACCATTTCCAATTCGATCCAGATCACCCCCGAACTGATTGCTGCCCACGGCCTCAAGCCGGATGAATATCAGCGCATTCTGGATCTGATCGGCCGCGAGCCTTCCTTCACCGAGCTTGGCATTTTCTCCGCCATGTGGAACGAGCACTGCTCGTACAAATCCTCCAAGAAGTGGCTCCGCACCCTGCCGACCAAGGGACCGCGCGTCATCCAGGGTCCGGGCGAGAATGCCGGCGTGGTCGACATCGATGATGGCGACTGCGTCGTCTTCAAGATGGAGAGCCATAACCACCCCTCCTATATCGAACCCTATCAGGGTGCTGCGACCGGCGTCGGCGGCATTCTGCGTGACGTCTTCACCATGGGCGCCCGCCCGGTCGCTGCCATGAACGCCCTGCGTTTCGGCGAGCCGGATCATCCAAAGACCCGCCATCTGGTGTCCGGCGTCGTGGCCGGCGTCGGCGGCTACGGCAATTCCTTCGGCGTTCCCACAGTGGGCGGCGAAGTCGAATTCGATGCGCGCTACAACGGCAATATCCTGGTCAATGCCTTCGCGGCGGGCCTCGCCAAGTCAAATGCCATCTTCCTGTCAGAAGCCAAGGGCGTTGGCTTGCCGGTCGTCTATCTCGGCGCCAAGACCGGTCGCGATGGCGTCGGCGGCGCGACCATGGCGTCGGCTGAATTCGACGAATCGATCGAGGAAAAGCGTCCGACCGTTCAGGTCGGCGACCCTTTCACCGAAAAGTGCCTGCTGGAAGCCTGCCTGGAGCTGATGCAGACGGGTGCCGTCATCGCCATTCAGGACATGGGTGCCGCCGGTCTCACCTGCTCCGCCGTCGAAATGGGCGCCAAGGG
Organism: Rhizobium pantanalense; assembly: GCF_030182525.1. Classification (NCBI taxonomy): domain Bacteria; kingdom Pseudomonadati; phylum Pseudomonadota; class Alphaproteobacteria; order Hyphomicrobiales; family Rhizobiaceae; genus Rhizobium; species Rhizobium pantanalense. The sequence goes on along the minus strand of NZ_JAQJCH010000001.1, from coordinate 1,237,865 downwards.
CGACCTTGGCATCGAGCTCGATCTCGACAAGGTGCCGGTGCGCGAAGAGCGGATGACGGCTTATGAAATGATGCTGTCGGAAAGCCAGGAGCGTATGCTCATGGTGCTCCAGCCGGAGAAAGAAGCCGTCGCCAAGGCGATCTTCGTCAAATGGGGTCTGGATTTCGCCATCGTCGGCAAGACGACGGACGACCTGCGCTTCCGCGTCATCCATCAGGGCGAGGAAGTCGCCAACCTGCCGATCAAGGATCTCGGCGACCAGGCTCCGGAATATGATCGGCCGTGGCGCGAGTCAGACAAGCGCGCCGCCCTACCGGCCGACCTCGTTGCCGCGCCGGAAGACTACGGTCAGGCTCTCATGAAACTCGTTGGCTCTGCCAACCAGTCCAGCCGTCGCTGGGTCTACGAGCAGTACGATACGCTGATCCAGGGTAATTCTTTGCAGCTTCCCGGCGGCGACGCCGGCGTCGTCCGCGTCGAAGGCCATCCAACCAAGGCTCTCGCTTTCTCGTCCGACGTTACACCGCGCTATGTCGAAGCCGACCCCTTCGAAGGCGGCAAGCAGGCCGTCGCCGAATGCTGGCGCAACATTACGGCAACCGGCGCCGAGCCGCTGGCCGCGACCGACAACCTGAACTTCGGCAATCCGGAAAAGCCTGAAATCATGGGCCAGTTCGTCGGCGCCATCAAAGGCATCGGCGAAGCCTGCCGCGCGCTGGATTTCCCGATCGTCTCCGGCAATGTCTCGCTCTACAACGAAACCAATGGCGTCGCGATCCTGCCGACCCCGACCATTGCCGGCGTCGGTCTCCTTCCGGACTGGAAGGCGATGGCGCGCATCGGCTCCGCCTCCGAAGGCGACCGCGTGCTGATGATCGGCCTCGACGGCAGTCATCTCGGCTCGTCGATCTATCTTCGCGATATCATCGGCTCGACGGATGGCCCTGCTCCGGAAGTCGATCTCTTCGCCGAACGCCGCAATGGCGATTTCGTCCGCTCCGCCATCCGCAATGGCCAGGTCACGGCCTGCCACGACATTTCCTCAGGCGGTCTCGCACTCGCTCTGGCAGAAATGGCGATGGCATCCGGCAAGGGCTTGCGTATCGATCTCAGCGAAGGCCGGACGCCGCCGCATGCAGCACTTTTCGGGGAAGATCAGGCCCGCTACGTCATCGCTGTTCCGGCCGATGTCGCCGATTTCGTCTGCATCAACGCGGAAAGCGCCGGCGTACCCTTCCGCCGCCTTGGTACGGTTGGCGGTGACGCACTCGTCGTCGATGGCCTGTTAACGCTTCCGGTTGAACAGTTGCGCGAGGCGCATGAATCGTGGTTTCCTGCTTTCATGGACGGCAGCGCGCTCGCTGCCGCGGAATAAATCGAGGTACCACTCATGCCCATGAACCCCGGCGATATCGAAGACATGATCAAGGCCGGCATTCCCGGCGCCAAGGTGACGATTCGCGACCTGGCCGGGGATGGCGATCACTATGCCGCCGAAGTTGTCGCGGAAGCCTTCCGCGGCAAGAGTCGCGTGCAGCAGCACCAGATGGTCTATGATGCCCTGAAGGGCAATATGGGCGGCGTGCTGCACGCCCTTGCGCTGCAGACGTCAGCGCCCGACTGAGAGCGCCTGCGCCGCTTCGCCGGAGTTGAAGCTCAGCTCCGGCAATCTCTTCACCGAGAATTCAGCGAAATCCGCAGCCGGCAACGGACCGGCAGTCATCAGCGTGAAATCGAAAAAGGCCCTGAGATCGGGACCGAGCACATATTGCCGGTGAACCCGAAGGAAATCGCGCTTGATCTTCTTGTAATGCTTCTCCGAGAGCATCTGCTTGAAGCGGATGAACAGGATCGAAGCCTGTGGGGCATCCTCATGCCCGCAAACAGCGGCGACTTTGGTCTTATAAAAATGGATTGCATCGGTCAGACAGTGAACGTCGAGCCAGAAGATGTTCTTGCAGCGAGCGATCAATCCCACACGTGAGCGCAGCACCTTTGCCGGTCGCATGAGAGCACATTGCAGGATGGCACTGCCAAGGGTCGTAAACACCACGCGTTTGCCCTGTAGCAGGTCCGGCTCGCGCTCGAGCAACAGACCGACCACGTGAGCGGCCACGGACGAGCCCATGCTATGCGAGGAGATGACGAATTCTTCCACGTCTGGCTCATCCAAGGCTTGCCGGACGCTGACGGCGCTCGCTTCCAGCCATTGTTCCGCGCCTATTCCGTTCAACCCCGCCATCGCGACTGCCATTTCCCAGTCGGAGAAGAGATGCAGAGTATGCAGCTTCTCGGCCTGCGGCAGGAAGACATAAACGAAGAAGGCGACCGCAAGCGCGATACTGCCGATATGGCTCCAGGCCGGCAGTCCGAACAGGATCGGCGTAAACGCGATCGACAGGCTGAGAATCAGTCCCACGAGCATCAGCAGAAAGGGAAAGATGAAGAACAGGCCGAAGCGCCACGCATGACGGAAATAGCCGGCCATACCGCCGGAAATGGCAACCATTGCAGCAGCGAGATAGCCCTGGATGAGCCGCGTGAAGAACGGCCTGCCGCTCAGGACGGCAACCAGATCGTTATGATCGACGATATGAATGCGGCTTTGGGTATGCCAATCCGCAGCCGTTGCCGTGACATCGAAATACGATGCCCTGCCAAAATTCTTCAACTCTCCGACCGACGCGGAAAAATCCCAGGTGGCGGCGCTCTGCCGGGCGGAGCGCTCATAACGAGCCCGATGTGCGGCAGCATCCAGCGGCTCGAAGCCAGGGAAGTGGAGAACCACCCTCTTGTTGATAGAATTCATATTGTAGTCTGTCCCCGGGGCGCCAGTAGCACTGATGAAATCTGAAAATCAGCCTAGACCATGGCCTGCTGGCTTTTTCATGGCAGACCGCAACAAATCGTCCAAAAACAAAAACATAGCGTCAAACGTTTATAATCGCGTCAACCGCATGACGGGCGCACAAGCCCCCCGCCGGCTCGTTTGCTGTGCCGAGGGTAAAATCCGAATTCCGACATATCAGCATTCCCGGCGCGGATATGGCGAGATATCGGCACAGGAGTCCGGCGACGGCGCAGTTATGATTTTCTCGGCGGCCGGCGGCGTGGTCGATTGCGGCGTCGTTGCGGTGGAGGCCCGATAACCGAAAGCGATGCTCAGAATGAGCACGATAGCACTGACGGTCACGGTACTGTTCAGAATCGATGCTCGTGGTGTGCGCACATGCTCGTAATATTCCCGCTCGCCTTCGCTCGTATCTTCAGAGCTATAAAATTCCCGCTCTTCACCAACTTGCCCTTCGGAATAGTGATGGTGGCTCATGGAGTCCGCTCCCTCAAGAAATATGCGAATGCAATGCCGACAGGGACCGATACGCGCCAAATCGCATCAATCGGCAAACTCTAACAAACATACCGTTGGTTTGTAAATTAGGTAGCATACTAATATTCATCGTCCCTTTTATTTCAAATTGATGTGTGTTGTTCAGACCCGGAGTTGAAGAGGCGATTTCAAAACGCACTGTTCAGAAAAGGCAGTCAATCGACACGTTTTGAACGTTCCTGTTAACGACTGATGCCGGAAATCCATTCATGCGATGAAAAAGACGGCACCTACGTTTTGCCGCTGGAAATCAAGCCGGGCGCTTGCTATTTAAGGGACAGATGTAACGCTGCGGGCCTTGACCCCGCATGTGAAAGGAACTGGACAATGAGCGGCATTCAGGAATTCATCGCCAACGAAGTTAAGAACAACGACGTCGTTCTCTTCATGAAAGGCACTCCCCAGTTCCCACAGTGTGGTTTCTCCGGCCAGGTGGTCCAGATTCTCGACTATATCGGCGTCGATTATAAGGGCATCAATGTCTTGGCCGACGCTGAAATCCGTCAGGGCATCAAGGACTATTCCAACTGGCCGACCATTCCGCAGCTTTACGTAAAGGGCGAATTCATCGGCGGCTGTGACATCGTGCGCGAAATGTTCCAGGCGGGCGAATTGCAGCAACACCTTCAGGAACACGGCATCAGCGTTCGCGGCGCCGCCTGACCGGGCACCGGGCTCCCCGTCCGGTTTCCATAGTTCAATTTGATCGATAAGGCGCTGCCGCCGGGCAGCGCCCTTGATATGTTTATGGGAATAAAACCGTGACGACTTCATCCCAGGCCATGTCCCATGGGCAACTGCCCATGGGCAAACGTGAGTTCATCGCACTCGCGGCCTTCCTGATGGCGATTAACTCACTCGCAATCGACATCATGCTTCCCGCGCTGCAGCAGATCGGTTCCAGCCTCGGCGTGATGAACGAAAACCATCGGCAATATGTCGTAACAGCATATCTGATCGGCTTCGGCTCGGCCCAGCTTATCTATGGGCCCCTGTCGGATCGCTTCGGCCGCCGCATGCCACTCTTGATCGGCATCACCATCTACGTGATTTCGGCATTCGGCATTGCCCTCATCCCGTCCTTCGCCGGTCTGCTGGCGCTCCGCTTCATTCAGGGCCTCGGCTCGGCGGCAACCCGCGTCATCACCGTCTCCATCGTCCGCGACGTCTTCGGCGGCCGCCTGATGGCCGAGGTGATGTCGCTCATCATGATGGTTTTCATGATCGTTCCGGTCATCGCGCCGGGAAGCGGCCAGATCATCCTGCTGGTCAGCACCTGGCACATGATCTTCGTCTTCATCGGCGCCATGGCAACACTGGTCGGCCTCTGGATGTATTTCCGGCTTCCGGAGACGCTTAAGCCTGAAAATATCCGCCCCCTAACCGTCAGATCGGTTGCCGCCGGCTTCAAGATCGTTCTGACAGACCGAGTAGCACTCTGTTACACCTTGGCGAGCACTTTCCTGTTCGGGGCGCTGTTCGGCTTCATCAATTCCGCCCAGCAGATCTACAACAACATCTACGGCCTTGGCGTCTATACGCCGCTGGCATTCGGCGGCGTAGCGGCGTTCATGGCTCTGTCGTCTTTCGTCAACTCCCAGTTCGTAGGCCGGTTCGGCATGCGCCGGCTGTCGCACACGGCCCTGCTCGGCTTTGTCGCCATCACCTTCTGTTGGCTGCTGGTGCAGCTCTACGGGCCTGCGCCGATGCCATTCCCGCTGTTCATGGTCTTTTTCGCACTGGCCATGTTTCAATTCGGCTGGATCGGTTCCAACTTCAACTCTCTCGCAATGGAACCCCTCGGCCATGTCGCCGGCACGGCATCCTCCGTACTCGGCTTCATGAGCACGGTCGGCGGCGCATCGATCGGCGCTTGCATCGGGCAGTTCTATAACGGCACGGCGACACCGATGGTCATCGGCTATTTCACCGTTTCCCTCATCGGCGTCGTCTTCGTGCTGATTGCCGAAAAGGGAAAGCTGTTCCGCCCACACAACGCGCCGCCTCCGGCCGACCAGTCTCTCGCTTTACATTGACAGGCATATTCGAATGACGACCCCGCCTCAATCCCAGCAGCCTGCACAGTCCGGCTCCAGCCGCATCGGCCTGGGCATCGTGGAATTCATCCTCACGATTGCCCTGATGACGGCCAGCATTTCGATGGGCATCGACAGCATGCTGCCGGCGCTACCGAATATCGGCCAGTCGCTTCATGTTGCCAATCCGAACGACACCCAGCTCGTTATCGGCGTCTATTTCCTCGGTTTCGGCATCTGTCAGCTTTTCTTCGGCAGCCTGTCGGACACCTATGGCCGGCGGTACATCCTGCTCGGCGGTCTGGCCTTCTATACGGTGACCTTGTTTGCCGCAGCCTGGAGCGGCAGCCTGTTTGCCCTGCTGGCGATGCGTTTTGCGCAGGGCGTCGGCGCCGCGGCCGTGCGCATCACCACGCTCGCCATCGTCCGCGACTGCTTCGGCGGTCGCGAAATGGCCCGCGTGATGTCCTATATCATGATCGTCTTCATGATCATGCCGATGGTTGCGCCCTTCGTCGGTCAGATGATCGTCGCCTATTCGAACTGGCAGTGGATTTTCATTCTGCTCGGTATCGTCAGCGCCGGCCTTTTCCTGGTTGCCTTCTTTCGCATGAAGGAAACGCTGCCCGTCGAAGAGCGCCTGCCGCTCTCGGTCGCTTCCGTACTGTCCGGTTTCAAGACCGTGCTGACCAATCGCATCACCTGCGGCTACATGATCGGTCTGACGCTCTACACCGGCATCATCTGCGCCTACATCGTTTCTGTGCAGCAAGTCTTCGGCGAGGTCTACGGCCTCGGGGAAACCTTCCCGATCGCCTTCGCGGCAACGGCAGCTGGCACCGCCGTCGCGCAGTTCGCCAATGGCTATTTCGTGCGCAGCTTCGGCATGCGCCGCATTTCCCATGCCGCCATGATCGTTTTCACCGCTTTGGGCGCCATCGGCTACATCGTCGGCATGTTCGGCCAACCGAGCTTCACCTTCATTTATGTGCTGATCTCGGTGATGCTGATGATGTTTGCAGTGATCACCACCAATTGCATGGCAATCAGCCTCGAGCCAATGGGACATCTGGCGGGCACGGCAGCGGCCATCACCAGCTCGATCTCCACGACGGTCGGTGTCCTGCTCGGCGGCATTGTCGGCCAGATGTTCGACGGGACGGCACAGCCGCTGCTTGCCGGCTTCACGGTATTTGGCGCGCTGTCGATCGTCGCAACGCTGTGGGCGGAACGCGGGAAGCTCTTCACCCATCCCGGCGATACGCCGGCGCTGGAGCCGGGCATGGGGCACGTCTGAACGACGCGCATCCCTTCCTTAGAGAGCGGTTCAGTTTTTCACGGAATCTCTGAATCGCTCTATCTCTTTGTTTTCACGCGATTTCCGACGGAAAACCGCTGCGCACTTTTCCTGGAATTGCTCTAGACGCCGCTGCGCGGCCGACTGACCCAGCGTACCGCCGCAGCGATCGCAAGCCCGAAGAGCGGCCACATCGCCCATGGTGTTCCGTGCCAGGTGAAAAGGTTAATGGTAACGATCCCGATACCTGTGATGACAAGACTCGCGATCGCCATATCGATCTGCGGATTGCTACGGACGTAACGATACGCGTTAACCCATAAAATCGCGAGTATGGGCCATTTCGCCCAAAATTCGCCACCCCAGGTCAACCCATTAAGAACGGCAAGGCCGATGCACACGACTAGGGCAACACCATAACTCCGCCGCCAGTCCTGCGGCACGGATTCCCGCATCGCGGCTTCGGGCGCCCGCACGGGAGCTGGTTCGGGGGCCGACCGACAATCGGATGTGGTGTCGACAACCTGCACGCCGCCGATCCGCACTGCATAGCTTGGCACGCCGCCTTCGATGTTCTTGACCTCGAGCTGTCCGAGAAAATCGAAACCGACGGCCACCTTATTGCGGACCTGATCGTAGACCGTGTTGGAAATGACGATGCCACCCGGAGCAGCGCGCGACTGCAGCCGGGCCGCAATATTGACGCCGTCACCATAGAGATCGTCGCCATCGGCGATCACATCACCGAGATTGAGGCCGATGCGAAAGAGCATCTGCTTGTCGGGATCGGTCACCGCATTGTAGCCTGCAAGCTCGTTCTGCGTGTCGATTGCAGCGCGCACGGCTTCGACGACGCTTGGAAACTCGGCAAAGACGCCATCGCCCCAGGTGTTGATGACACGGCCGCCATGGGCTTCGATCAGTCGTTTCATCGCATCGCGGTAACGGCGAAGAGTGGAAAGCGTCCCCTCCTCGTCCTTCCCCATAAGGCGCGTGTAATCCTGCACATCAGCGCAGAAGATGGTGGTCAGCTTGCGGCTCGTCTCGGACATCTGTCTCATCCCCGCGGCAAGCACCGACCGAGGCTCTTGCCTGTTGAAGCAAAGATAGCCCCGCGGCCGTGACTTTCCAAGGGGCCTTGCTGGCTATCCTCGCATGTGGCTCGCCTTAGAGAGTGAACACCTCGCGCCGCAGCCGTTCCCATGTATCCTTGTCCACCGCGACAAGGAGCCCGCCATCGAGGTGATGCGGCAAATAGGGCGAACCGTCGAAACGGCGAACATAGGCGCCGGATTCGGCCGAGATCAGCGCTCCCGCCAGATGATCCCAAGGCATCAGCTTGTTGTACATGAGATAGTGCACATAGCCGCCCGCGAGCGTGCGGTATTCATGCGCCGCGCAGCGATAGCAGGTCGTGTAGCGCACCTTGGCGAGATTACCCATGATCTCCGCGCGCTTTTCCTTGGGCAGAAAACCGGTGGCCGCCATGCCGACCAGCTCTTCCAGCGGGACGGAAGGAGCAACGTTGAGACGCAGCGTCTCGCCATCCGGACGGCGCAGCCATGCGCCGCTGCCGCGCTCCGCCAGCACCCAGTCATCACCCATTGGATCGAAAATGATGCCGGCAACGGTCTCGCCCTTCGACACGACCGAGGCCATGACGCCGAAGGCCGGAATGCCGGCGGCAAAATTGAACGTACCATCGACGGGATCGACGATGATGGCGAGATCGGCATCCTGCAACTTCTTCAGTAGCGACGGGTCGGCCGCAACCGATTCCTCGCCGATGAACAGCGCTTCGGGCCAGAGCCGCGAAACCTCTGCCTTGATCATGCGCTCAGCCCGCTCATCGGCTTCCGTCACCAGATCCGTCGCCTCGCTCTTGGCGCGGATATCATCGCTGCCGAGCCTGCGAAAGCGCGGCAGGATCTCCGTCTGCGCCGCGCGGCGCAGCACATGAGCAAGCGTGGTAACGTCAACGAGCGATGTCATGCTTTTTCCTTTCGCTTCAGGCGCCGATGATCTCGCGGCGGATTATCCGCCAGCTTTCCTCGTCAGGCGCAGAAATGATGCCGCCGGTCGTTTCGCCGGGCTTATAGGGCGTGCCATCGAATTTGGCGGTATAGCCGCCCGCCTCCTGATGCGCCAGCACGCCGGCCAGATGATCCCAGGGCATCAATTTGGAATGGCCGATGAAATGCCACTTACCCGACGCCACCATCCAATATTCGTAAGCCGAGCAATTGAACGAGAAAGCCATGCGGGTCTTCGATAGATTGGCGTTGATCCGCGACCGGTCGGGCTCATCCATATGCCCCCAGGATATGGCGCCCGTCATGGCACTCAAGGGCGCAGGTGTGACGACGGAAAGCCGCCTCGCCTGCCCAGCTTGCCGGCGCAGGAAAGTGCCGCCACCCTTCATGGCAGTCACGGTATCGCCCAATACGGGATCGTGGATAATGCTGCCGATCGTCTCGCCATTGGCGATGACGGCGACAATCGTTCCGAAGACCGGCAGTCCGGCCGCGAAATTGAAGGTGCCGTCCACGGGATCGATGGTAAAAGCCAATTCGGCATGCGCCAGCGCCGGCACGACGGACTTGTCGGCTTCATAGGCCTCTTCGCCGACGATCAAAGCGCTTGGAAACCGTGCCTTCAGCGCCGCGGTGATGTGCCGCTCGGCCAGAAGATCGGCCTCGGTCACGAGATCGATAGCCGAGGTTTTCTCCGATATATCGCCGGCATCCAGATTGCGGAAGCGCAGCATGATCTCCTTTGACGCCGCTTCGGCAACGATCGTCATCACATAGTCGAAATCAGCATCGGAGAAATTCATAGGAAGCCTCTGTTTTGAAAGGGCTTCCTCTTATGCCCGATTCGATGACATCGGTGTGGCAAAAGTCCTGAATTTACGCCGGATCGCTCGAAGAGCCCTGCGTCATCAAACCCGCAAAATCGAACAGCTTGGGATCGAGCAGGTGCGACGGGTTCACATGCGCCAGAGCGCGCAGCATCGTGTCCTTGCGGCCCGGCATGCGCCGTTCGATATCGGCGAGCATGTCCTTCATGGCATTACGCTGCAATCCGTCCTGCGAGCCGCAGAGATCGCAAGGGATGATCGGAAACTGCATGGCGGCGGCAAACTTGGCAAGGTCGTCCTCAGCGGCATAGGCGAGCGGGCGCAGCAGCATGAGGTCGCCTTCGTCGTTGAGCAGCTTTGCCGGCATGGAAGCCAGCCGGCCGCCATGGAAGAAGTTCATGAAAAAGGTCTCGAGAATGTCCTCGCGATGATGGCCGAGCACAAGCGCATCGCAGCCCTCCTCGCGGGCGATGCGGTAGAGATTGCCGCGACGCAGGCGCGAACAGAGCGAACAATAGGTTGCCCCCTCCGGCACCTTTTCCTTCACGATCGAATAGGTGTCGCGATATTCGATGCGATGCGTGACACCGATCTTCGTCAGATATTCGGGCAGAATATGCTTCGGGAAATTCGGCTGACCCTGATCCAGATTGCAGGCGACCAGCTCCACCGGCAGCAGGCCGCGCCATTTCAGATCGAGCAGCAGTGCAAGCAGCCCATAGGAATCCTTGCCGCCGGAAAGGCCGACGAGCCAGCGCTTCTGGCCCTTCAGCATCTGGAAGTCTTCCATGGCCTGGCGCACCTGCCGCAACAGGCGCTTGCGAAGCTTGTTGAAGGAGACCGAACGCGGCGCATCGGAAAACATCGGATGCGCGGCGGAACCGCTATCCTCAACCTCGATATCGATGTCTTCCTTTACAGTCGTCGCGATATTCATTCGATCATTCCTTGCATCTCGCCACGCTGATAGCAGAAAGCGGCTCGAGAAGACATGGGGATCAATCCCCGAATACGGACCAGCCAGTGCGCGCCGCCAGCATTTCCAGCGCAACAGCGCCGAGCTGCGAATTGCCGACCTTGTTCAGCCCCGGCGACCAGACGGCAATGGAGCCGATGCCCGGCGCCACGGCCAGAATGCCGCCGCCGACGCCGCTCTTGCCCGGCAGGCCGACATGATAGGCGAAGTCTCCCGAACCGTCATAATGGCCGCAGGTCAGCATCAGCGCATTGATGCGCCGCGCCCGCTTCGGCGAGACGACGGAGTGGCCGGCGATCGGATTGCTGCCGCGTGCAGCGAGATAGAGCCCCGCCTTGGCAAGCTGCCGGCAGCTCATGGACAGCGCGCATTGATGGAAATAGACGCCGAGCACATGCTCGACCGGATGGTGGAGATTGCCGTAGGCGCGCATAAAATTGGCAAGCGCGAAATTTCTATAACCTGTTTGCGTCTCCGAACGGGCCACCTTGTCATCGATGCTGATCGTCTCGTCGTCGGCTACGTAGCGCACGAAGCGCAGCAGCTCGCCGATCGCCTCGCGCGGCTCGTGCCCCGCCAGCACGACGTCGCTGATGGCGATCGCGCCCGCATTGATGAAGGGATTACGAGGAATGCCCTCTTCGCGCTCCAGCTGGACGATGGAGTTGAAGGCCGTGCCGGATGGCTCACGCCCGACACGATTCCACAAGCTCTCGCCGACTTTGCCCAGCGCCAGGGTCAGCATGAAGACCTTGGAAATACTCTGGATAGAGAAAGGAACGCCGGCGTCGCCGATGCTGTAGACATCGCCGTCGACAGTGGCGATTGCCATCCCGAACTGCTTCGGGTCGACCTTTGCCAGCTCCGGAATGTAATCGGCGACCTTGCCCTCGCCGATGCGCGGCGAAAGCTCCGCATGAATGCCGTCGAGAATGGCCTGCAAATCCGTCATGAGGCGCTCCAAAGACAAAAAAGCCGCTCGAACCGAGCGGCTTTTCATTCATTAAGAAAGTTATCCGCTTATTAACGCGAATAGAATTCGACGACCAGATGCGGTTCCATGACGACGGCGTACGGCACGTCGGCGAGAGCCGGAACGCGAGCGAAGGTCGCAACCATCTTGTTGTGATCGACTTCGATGTAATCCGGAACGTCTCGCTCAGCGAGAGAAACCGATTCCAGAACGGTTACGAGCTGCTTGGACTTTTCGCGAACTTCGATAACGTCGCCAGCCTTGCAGCGGTACGAACCGATGTTGACGCGAACGCCGTTGACCGTGACGTGGCCGTGGTTGACGAACTGACGGGCGGCGAAGACCGTCGGAACGAACTTGGCGCGGTAGACGATCGCGTCGAGACGCGATTCGAGCAGGCCGATCAGGTTTTCCGAGGTGTCGCCCTTGCGGCGGTTGGCTTCGTCGAAGGTGGCGCGGAACTGCTTTTCACGCAGGTCGCCGTAGTAGCCCTTCAGCTTCTGCTTGGCGCGCAGCTGCACGCCGAAGTCCGAGAGCTTGCCCTTGCGGCGCTGGCCGTGCTGGCCCGGGCCGTATTCGCGGCGGTTAACCGGGGACTTCGGACGGCCCCAGATGTTTTCGCCCATACGGCGGTCAATTTTGTACTTGGACGATTCGCGCTTGCTCATCGCATTTCCTTTCAAGTGTTATGGCGGCCCGTTGCCGAACCGCGAAGGAAACACGCCCTCCTCTGAACTCCGTTTTCGAGCTCTGACAGGCTTCTCACGTTAGCGAACGGACGAAGCCACGGGACATGTCAAATGAAACACCGGACATTTCTGCCCGGCGTTGGCGCGGTCTGTAAGGGGTCGTCATGAAAATGTCAACAGCAGGATCGGCGAGAAGCGCAGTTTCATTCCGCACTCCCGAGGCCGCGCCAATCCTCCGGCACATCCGGTAACGACGGCATTAGGTCCGGCTCGGATGTCGCCTTTCGAAACTGCACGCCATCGTCGGTCAAAGCCGATATCTGAATTGGGATGCCGCTGGGATTGACTGCAAGCAGACCGACTATATCCGGTGGCGCCGATCGAATATAGCGCTCCGCTCCATTCAGCACCTCCACAAGCCTGTCGCGAATGACGCTGGCGGTAAGATCGACTGGAAGACCTCTCACGGAATCATAATCCTCGGTCGAAACCGATAGCCCTCTTCGCGCCGAATTTCATCAATTATCCTGATTCGTCGATCATTAACAAATCGACGAAATCCCGAGGCTTTGTCCGGGTTGATGCCGCGAGAACCTTATTCACGGCAAGGTCTGCTGGATGAAGCCTTGCACCCCACTCCTTCCAATTCATATTAAGGACAAGCCCACCTGCAACATAGCTGGTTTCCGAGCGATTTTTCGCGATGGATGCCATAATCTCTTTTTGCAGTTTGGTCAGCGCCATCGCCTATCGCCCGACCTCGTCAAGCATGCGACGCCCTATTGCAAAGGCGTGTGCATCGCCGCGCTCCATCAAGGCGCTGGCTATCACCCTTGCCTTCTGTGCCAAATCGGGCAGCCGATCCAGATCGATATTGTCAAGAAGGCGGGTGCCGTAGCGGTCAAGCGCTTCTTCGACATTCTCTCGAAGACGCTCTTTCCTTTGTCGATGTTCTGCACGCATCTCCGCCGCTTGCGACAGGATATCATTGCGGCACGCTGCGGGAACTAGAACCTCCACCCTCACTAGGTCGGATGCTCCACCACTTTCCCTATATCGCTGGATCCTGTCACGCGCGGCCATGAATTCATCTCCTGCAGAGACAAATATAGGCGTATCCCCGGATACGTATCAAGGGTGTCGTAATTCCGGCTATTCCGCCGCCGCCTGCTCCCCACCCTCGATATCCGGCGCATTGGCATCGCCGGGCGCGGTCTGCGAACCCATATCCGGGAAGGCGACGATACGTTTGCCGGAGAAATCCGTGTGGACGACGACGCTGCCCTGTTCCTCGAAATAGCTCAATAGTCGCCGTGCGCGTCTGGCCGAATGGGTGCCATAGGCACGGGCAATGCGGGCGTCGGACGGGCACGGCTCGCCGCTGATCGCGGCCTTGGCGAGCATCAGGAATACGCCCTGCAGATCGTCGGTGACACTAGCGGACAGGGAAAGCGCCGTTGCCCATTGATCCGTCGCCATGACCTCCTCGTCCGCACCGGATCGCACGATCGCCACGCGACGGCGGAATTCCGACAGGCTCATGGGGGCACCGGGAACGCGGCGCATGCGCAAGCGTACAAGAAACTCCTGATAAAGCACCGAATCCGTTCGGAAGCCCGAAGCCGGATCATCGAGGATTTCGGAAAGCACGGCAGTCACCCTCGCCTCCCGATCCTCACTCGATAGTTCAGACTGACTGACCTTCGGCTCGGACGGTGCCGGGCTTGCTGCCGGCACGGAGCGGGAAAGCTCGGCCAGAATATCGGTCGTTGGGCGGGGAGCCGGCGTCGTGCGGCGGACAACGGGCCGCGCGAACTCTTCCGGATCCGGCGTGAAGATCAGATCTTCGACATCCTGCGGCGCATCCGGCAGCGGCATCAGCTTTGGGCTGGAGGAGCGCGCCGAGGTTTCCACCGCGCCGATGGTGATCGGCAGCGGACGGCGCGAAAGTGCCGGCCCGAGGGCGACGAAATTACCGCGCTTCAGGTCGCGGAACATTTCCGCCTGCCTGCGATCCATGCCCAGCAGATCGGCCGCGCGGGCCATGTCGATATCGAGGAAGGTACGGCCCATCAGGAAGTTGGAGGCTTCTGCGGCAACGTTCTTGGCGAGCTTCGCCAGGCGCTGCGTGGCGATGACGCCGGCAAGGCCGCGCTTTCGGCCACGGCACATCAGATTGGTCATGGCCCCGAGCGACATCTTGCGCGCATCTTCCGAAACGTCGCCGCCGACCGAGGGCGCAAACATCTGCGCCTCGTCGACCACCACAAGCACCGGATACCAGAATTCGCGGTCGGCATCGAACATGCCATTCAGGAAGGCGGCTGCAGCGCGCATTTGCTGCTCGATATCGAGCCCCTCGAGCGTCAGCACGCAGGAGACGCGGTGCTGGCGGATGCGGTTGGCGATGCCGGCAAGTTCGGCTTCCGTACGCTCGCCATCGACGACGACATGCCCGAACTTGTCGGCCAGTGTGACAAAATCGCCTTCGGGATCGATGATGACCTGCTGCACCCATTGCGCCGATTGCTCCAGCAACCGCCGTAGAAGATGAGATTTTCCGGAGCCGGAATTACCTTGCACCAGGAGACGCGTCGCCAGCAGCTCCTCGATATCGAGCTGGGCGCTGGTCCCGCCGGACGCCGTTCCCATGTCGATGCCGACCTGCAATGCACTTCCCCTATGAGCAAGAATCAAATGTGGATGCATCCCATCTTTCTGAAAGGACGCGCCCTCGTCTAGCAAAGATTTCCAAGCTTCGCGCCCGTGGATTGAAAAAACCCACAGGCGATTGTGAGACCTATCTGAACCGCAGATTGGCGCGCGACAGCTCACTGACCGAAGTGCAGCCCATCAGTTTCATGTCGCGCTCGACTTCGGTGCGCAAATGCCTCAGCGCCCGTTCCACACCCGCCTGACCGGCAGCGGCCAGCGGATAGAGATAGAAGCGGCCGAGGCCAACGGCCTTGGCGCCGAGCGACAGAGCCTTCAGCACATGCGTGCCGCGCTGTATGCCGCCATCCATCATGACATCGATGCGATGGCCGACGGCGTCAACGATCTCCGCCAGCTGGTCGAATGCGGACCGTGAACCGTCCAGCTGCCGGCCGCCATGGTTCGACAGCACGATGCCGGTACATCCGATATCGACAGCACGCTTGGCATCCTCGATCGACATGATGCCCTTCAGGCAGAACTGCCCGTTCCAGTGCTTCACCATCTCGGCGACGTCGTTCCAATTCATCGATGGATCGAGCATTTCGGTGAAATACTTGCCGATCGACATGGCGCCACCGCTCATATCGACATGCTCGTCGAGCTGCGGCAGGCGGAATTTCTCGTGGGTCACGTAGTTCAGCGCCCAAGCAGGCTTGATGGCGAACTGGGTAATCCCGGCCAGATTGAGCTTGAACGGAATGGAAAACCCGGTGCGAAGATCGCGCTCGCGATTGCCGCCGGTAATGCTGTCGACAGTCAGCATCATCACATTGACGCCGGCTTCCTTCGCCCGCTCCATCATCGCCCGGTTCAGGCCACGATCCCTATGGAAATAGAACTGATAGACCTGCGGCCCTTGATGCTTCTTGCGGATTTCCTCGAGGCTGACAGTGCCAAGCGAGGAAACGCCGAACATGGTGCCGAGCGAGGAAGCTGCGGCAGCAACCGCATTCTCGCCCTGGTGATGGAAGAGCCGCTGCAACGCCGTCGGCGAGCAATAAAAAGGTGTCGCGAGCTTTTGTCCCATGACGGTGACAGACATATCAATCTCGCTGACCCCACGCAGGACGTTGGGAACGAGATCGCAGCTTTCGAAGCTGGCTGTGTTCCGCCGGAGCGTCACTTCGTCGTCGGCAGCACCATCGATATAGTTGAAGATCGGGCCGGGAAGACGCTTCTTGGCGAGAAGACGAAAATCATGGAAGTTGTGGCATTCACGCAGACGCATGGCTTGCCTCGACAACACTGCAATCAATCTCAAAAGACATCAAATATCGCCCTCCCAATATTCCGCCACTCAGCCCAATCCTGCATTACAACCGATGCAAGCGTGCCTCCCACTTGTAAAGCACATCCGGTTCCTTTTCCTCATTGCCTGCCCCATCCGACTCGTCAACCACGAAGAAGCCATGCTTCTCGTAAAAGCGGCGCGCAGGCTCGTTTCTCTGGAACGTCCAGAGCGACAGCGCCGGATAGGTCGACTTGGCGATATCGAGAAGGCGGCTGCCGATGCCGCGCCCCTGCGCCTCAGGCAACACGTAGAGTTGGTCGATCCAATCCTCGAGAAAGGCGATGACGCCAACAAGACGACCGCCCTCTTCCGCACCCCAAATCTGGCAATCTTTGAAAACGACGGCGCTCCAGAAGCCAACATCTTCTTCCGGCGTATGAAGCCCGGCAAGCGTCGGCAGCCGCTCGTTGAAGGAAGCGCGATGGACAGCGGCAGCCGCCGGCATATCCGCGAGATCGAGTTTTCGCAGCGAAACCTTGTCTTTCATCATCAAGCCTTGAGTCCAAAACCCTGCATCAGCCGGCGCGTGGGGAAATCGGGGGCCCCGGAGGTAAACACCGCAAAGTCGAAATTGTCGGGATGCACAGCATCGGCTACCTGCGGCACCAGGCTGCGGGCGCGCCTTGCGATGGCTTCAGCCGGATCGAGCCAATCGACCGGCCAAGGCGCAAGGCGACGGAAAATATTCGCCATGAAAGGGTAATGCGTGCAGGCAAGCACGACGATATCGGTCTTGTGGCCATCCATCTCGACGAAGCACTGATCGATCTCGGTCATGACGGCCTCGTCTGTAATTGCATCGCCGCGAATATAGCTCTCCGCTAGGCGCGCCAGATTTTCCGATCCGACAAGCCGGACATGGCATTGCGTGGCGAAGGACTGGATCAGGTCGCGCGTATAGGCGCGCTTGACGGTGCCCGGTGTCGCCAGCACCGAAACCAGGCCTGAACGCGTGCGCTCCGCAGCTGGCTTGATCGCCGGCACGGTACCCACAAACGTCATCTGCGGAAAGGCGGCGCGAAGAGCGGCGCCGGCCAGCGTGAAGGCCGTGTTGCAGGCGATGATGCAGACTTCCGGATCATATTGCTCAAGCAGCTTTGCGAAGAGACCGACAATGCGCTCCTTCAGCGCTGCTTCTTCCCAACTGCCATAGGGAAATGCGGCATCATCGGCGATATAGATGAAACCCCGCTCCGGCATCAACACGCGTGCCTCACGCAGCACGGTCAAACCGCCGATCCCTGAATCGAAGACGAGGACCGGTTTCAGCTCATTCACCGCTGCTGTCATCGCTTGGGGCTTCCTTCGGTGCTTTCGAGGATCGTGGATGCGAGCCGCTGCCGCGCGGGGACTTCCGCGAGAAGCGGTCGAGAGACGAGATCACCCCGCGCAAGACGCTGATTTCCTGTTCGGTGAACGCCCGGCGCGAGAGAACGGCCCGGAGATTGTCGACCATTTTCGGCTTTTTCCCGGCGGGATGGAAATAATTGCGCGCATCCAGCGCCTCCTCGAGCTGGTCGAACAGGCCGAAAAGCTGCTCCTTCGTCGAAGGCCGCTGCTCGATCGCCTGGAAGGGCACATCGCCGAGATCCTCCATGCCCGACTTCATCCATTCATAGGACATCAACAGCACGGCCTGCGCGATGTTCAAAGAAGCGAAAGCGGGATTGACGGGAAAGGTGACGATCTCGTCGGCCAGCGCCACTTCCTCGTTCGTCAGGCCCCAGCGCTCACGGCCGAAGAGAATGCCGGTGCCCTCGCCCGCTTTGAATTTGGTGCGGAGCGTCTCGGCCGCAACGACAGGCGAACGCACCGGCTTGTAGCCATCCCGCTCCCGCGCGGTTGTCGCATAGACGAAATTGAGATCAGCGATCGCCTGCTCCAACGTGTCGTAGACCTTGGTCGCCTCAATAATATGATCCGCCTTGGAGGCAGTCGCCTGTGCCCTCTCGTTCGGCCAGCCATCGCGAGGATTGACGAGGCGCAATTCGGCAAGGCCGAAATTCGCCATGGCGCGCGCCACCATACCGATATTTTCGCCCATCTGCGGCTCGACCAGAATGATGGCCGGCCCTTCGGCCAGAAGTTGACGCTCGCTATTCGTGCCTGCCATGAGTCTTGCTCTCCGTGCGCGAACCTTCTCGCGCAAATCATGGGTCGCAATAGCGAGACGCCAGCCGATCGGCAAGGTTTTTGCGCTTGAACGGCAGAACGAATCCCGCGCGACTATTGCGGATTGGCCGGCTTCTGCTGATCCGACGGTTGCTGCGTCTGGTCTGTTGGCTGTTGCTGCTGCTGTTTGACAAGATCCACCATCACGCTCTTGAGCGAGCTTGGATTGCCATTGTCAGCGTTTGTGACGATATCGTCCACCACGGGCCTGCCGCCCTCTTCGATGACCTCGAAACGAACCGTCGTCACCTTCTGATAATCGGCGTCGGAACCCATGCAGGTCGATTTCTTGAAGGTCGCCAGAACCTCCGTCACATTACCCTTTGGCGGCTGGGCGGCAATCTTCACATCTTCCAGCGGACACGCATCCTGCGCATTGACAATGACATCGTAGTCGAAGGGCGAGATACCATCCTCGTCGGCGGCGGGAAATTGCGCCGCCGCCTGGTATTTCGCTCCAAAATCCTTGCTGTAAATATCCTTGAGCTTGTCCTCGCCGAAAATATCCTGCCAGTCGCTGTCGCCGCCCGCCCAGTTCGAGACGGTCGCGTCCATGATGGCCTTGACCGGCGTCGTCGCATCGGCCGCCAACGCCGCATGCGCGCCAAGCGAGAACTGAAAAAGCATAAGGGCGAAAGCGGAGGCGGCAAATTTATGCATGACGTGATTCCATGACGCAGGGGCAACGGGCAAAACCTGGGCGACATTAGACCCATCAATCGCTTTGGCAATGGCCGGATCGTAAAAAGCGGGGTGATGTCACGAATGATCAAAAACGCGACCCGGGAGGCTCTATCGGCTTTGCGTTCCGCACTTGCGGTGCTATAGCCTCGGGACTCCATATTACCCACAGGACCATCGGGTCCCATCAGCTTAAACGAGGCAGAAGCATGAAGAAGATCAAGGTCGCAAATCCTGTTGCCGATCTCGATGGCGACGAAATGACTCGCATCATCTGGCAGCTCATCAAAGAAAAACTGATCTTCCCCTACCTCGACATCGATATCGACTATTACGACCTCTCGGTCGAAAACCGCGACGCCACCAACGACCAGGTCACCGTCGACGCCGCCAACGCCATCAAGAAGTACGGCGTCGGCATCAAGTGCGCGACGATCACGCCGGACGAAGCCCGCGTCAAGGAATTCAACCTCAAGGAAATGTGGAAGAGCCCGAACGGCACGATCCGCAACATCCTCGGCGGCGTCATCTTCCGCGAGCCGATCATCTGCAAGAACGTTCCGCGCCTCGTTCCGGGCTGGACGCAGCCGATCGTCGTCGGCCGTCACGCTTTCGGCGACCAGTACCGCGCCACCGACTTCAAGTTCCCCGGCAAGGGCAAGCTCACCATCAAGTTTGTCGGCGAAGATGGCACGGTCATCGAGAAGGAAGTCTTCAACGCTCCGGGCGCCGGCGTTGCAATGGCCATGTACAACCTCGACGAGTCGATCCGCGAATTCGCCCGCGCCTCTATGATGTACGGCCTGATGCGCAAGTGGCCGGTCTATCTCTCGACCAAGAATACCATCCTCAAGGCCTATGACGGCCGCTTCAAGGACATCTTCGAAGAAGTCTACCAGAACGAGTTCAAGGCTCAGTTCGACGAAGCCGGCATCACCTATGAACACCGCCTCATAGACGACATGGTTGCCTCCGCCCTGAAGTGGTCCGGCGGCTACGTCTGGGCCTGCAAGAACTATGACGGCGACGTCCAGTCCGATACCGTTGCCCAGGGCTTCGGCTCGCTCGGCCTAATGACCTCGGTTCTCCTGACGCCAGATGGCAAGACGGTCGAAGCCGAAGCCGCACACGGCACGGTGACCCGCCATTACCGCCAGCACCAGAAGGGCCAGGAAACCTCGACGAACTCGATCGCTTCGATCTTCGCCTGGACCCGCGGCCTCGCTCACCGCGCCAAGCTCGACGACAATGCCGAACTCGCGAAGTTCGCTTCCACGCTCGAAAAGGTTTGCGTCGACACGGTTGAAGCCGGCTACATGACCAAGGACCTGGCGCTGCTGATCGGCCCCGATCAGCCGTGGCTCTCGACCACCGCCTTCCTCGACAAGATCGACGAAAACCTCAAGAAGGCCATGGCTGCCTAAGCCTTGCCGACATGAGCAGACACGAAAACCCGGCCTCAACGCCGGGTTTTCTTTTGCCCTGAATCTTGCCGCCGGGGCGAACCGGTGGCAAAAATGCCCGCAACAAAGGGGAGAGGCAGATGGCTGAAGAACTCGTTTTCTATACCAATCCGATGTCGCGCGGACGCATCGCCCGCTGGATGCTCGAGGAAATCGGCCAGCCCTACCGCACCGAATATCTCGACTACGGCACGACGATGAAATCGCCGGAATATCTCGCGGTCAACCCGATGGGCAAGGTACCGGCCATCAAGCATGGCGATACCGTCGTCACCGAAGGTGCCGCCATCTGTGCCTATCTGGCCGAAACTTTTCCGCAGGCGGGGCTTGCTCCGACGGCTGCCGAGCGCGGCCGCTATTTCCGCTGGATGTTCTTTGCGGCCGGGCCGTTCGAGATGGCGATCACCAATCGCGCCCTCGGCTTCGAAGTCCCGCCGGAACGCCTGCGCATGGCCGGCTGCGGCAGCTTTGCGAACGTGCTTGATGCGATGGAGTACGCCGTCACGACCTCGCCGTTCATCGCCGGCGACCGCTTTACGGCAGCCGACGTCTATGTCGGTTCGCATGTCGGCTGGGGACTTAATTTCGGTACCATCGAAAAGCGGCCGGCATTCGTCGACTACTGGAGCCACGTCAGCGACCGCGACGCCTACCGCCGCGGCAACGAGATTGACAATGCCGCCATGCCGAAACCGACTAATGCCTGACAATACAAGGTATTGAAAGGAAAAACTCTATCGGGATCTTATGCCGCTACTGAAGCGGCATATAGATATCCGTCAGCAATTCCGTCGGCGGTACATCACGCGGATTGTTGATATATTCTTCGAACATGAGGGTATCGCGCAGCTGCCGCCCGGAAGCCGGGAGCCATTGCGCATAGAGCCACTGATAAGCCCTATGCATGTTCGCATAAGGCCCCTTGTGACGCAGCACGGCATAGTCGCCGCCATCAAGCGAACGCCGCTCCAGCGGAGCATTGGCAACGACGGCCTCGCTGGCAGTAACACAGGCATAGGAGCGCAGATTGTCCGCTTCCACGACATCGGGATCGTCGAGATAGACGCCGATCATGCGCATATCCGGCCCTGCCAGGCCACGGGCGAAGATGGTGCCGAAGAGTGTTTCAAATGCCTGCCCGATCTGCATATAGGAGCCGCGATGGGCGACACCGATCAGTGACATCGGGGAAATCGTGCGAAGCGTAACGTCGAACATGACCGTGATCCTTCCTTGGGTGCTGGGTTCGAAGATCGTATGGCTTCCCTCATTCCGATATCGCGCCGGCGGCATGCCGTAGACGGATCTGAAGATGCGGTTGAACGACTGGAGGTTGGGATAGCCCGACCGCTTTGCAATGTCGCTGACGGATAGACGGGTGTTGACGAGATCGCCGGCGGCACGATGCAGCCGCAGCCGCTTGACGGTCGCCGCCGCCGTCTCGCCGTAGATCGCCCGATAAATCCTGTGCCAGTGATAGCTGGACATGCAGGCGATCTCGGCGAGCTTTTCCATATCGAGTTCATCGTCCAGATGCTCGTGGATATAGGCCGAAACCCGCCGCAACCGGGTCTCGTAAAGCGTCCACGCCGTTCCGCCGCTCATGTCTAACCCCTTGCAAATCGATCGGCCTGACAAGAGCATAACCCGATTTGACAAATCCTGCGGAGTTGCCCGGACAAAGAAAAATGGCGGACACCGAAGCATCCGCCATCTTTGATTACCAATCGGAAATCAGTGCTTTAGCCGGCAAGTGCCGCAGCAATCGCCTCGATCGCCTCATCGGCCTTGGCACCATCAGGGCCTCCGGCCTGCGCCATGTCGGGACGGCCGCCGCCGCCCTTGCCGCCGAGGGCAGCTGAAGCGACGCGGACGAGATCGACGGCGCTGAAGCGGCCAACCAGATCCTCCGTGACGGCGACGACGGCGCTGGCCTTGCCATCATCCGAAACGCCGATCAGCGCCACGACGCCTGATCCGAGGCTCGCCTTCGCCTCATCCGCCAGACCCTTGAGATCCTTGGGGTCGACGCCGGAAACGGGCTTGCCGAAGAATTTGACGCCGTTGACTTCACGGACCGCATCAGCGGAGCCGCCTTGGCTGCCGCCCATGGCGAGCTTGCGCTTGGCATCAGCCAATTCGCGCTCCAGCTTGCGGCGCTCGTCCATCAGCGCTTCAACGCGGGAAACGACTTCGCCCGGCTGAACTTTGAGCGTCGAGGCAAGGCTCTTTACGCGGTCATCCTGTTCGGCGAGATAATCACGCGCGGATTCACCGGTCACGGCTTCGATGCGGCGAACGCCGGCACCGACGGCGCTTTCGCCGAGAATGCGCACGAGACCGATCTGGCCGGTGGCGGAGACATGCGTGCCGCCGCAAAGCTCGACCGAGTAAGGCTTGCCGGACTTTGCACCGCGAACACCCTGCCCCATCGACACGACGCGGACTTCGTCGCCATACTTCTCGCCGAACAGCGCCATTGCGCCTTCCGCGATCGCATCGTCGACGCTCATGAGGCGCGTCGTGACCGGCGAGTTCTGCAGGATGATTTCGTTGGCCATCTCTTCGACGACCTTCAGCTCCTCAGCCGACATCGGCTTTGGATGCGAAACGTCGAAACGCAGACGCTCCGGCGCAACCAGGGATCCCTTCTGCGCCACGTGGGTGCCGAGCACTTCACGGAGAGCTTCGTGCAGCAGATGCGTGGCGGAATGGTTGGCACGCAAGCGCGAACGCCTGTTGTGATCGACTGTCAGGACGACGGCGTCGCCGACCTTGATCTTGCCTTCCGACACCTCGGAGCTGTGAACGAAGAGGCCCTCGCCCTTCTTCTGCGTATCGCTGACGACGAGCTTGCCGTGATCGCTTGATATCACGCCGGTATCGCCCATCTGGCCGCCGGATTCGCCGTAGAACGGCGTCTGGTTGACGACGATCTGCACCTTGTCGCCGGTAGAGGCGCTATCGACTGCAACACCGTCTTTGACGATCGCCTGGATCACGCCTTCGGCAGATTCCGTATCGTAACCCAGGAATTCAGTGGCGCCGTTCTTTTCCTTGAGCTCGAACCAGATGGTTTCGGTCGCCTTGTCGCCGGAACCGGCCCAATGCGAGCGTGCTTCGGCCTTCTGCCGCTCCATGGCATCGGTAAAGCTGGAAATGTCGACACCGATGCCGCGAGCACGCAGCGCATCCTGCGTCAGGTCGAGCGGGAAACCGTAGGTGTCGTAGAGCTTGAAGGCGGTTTCGCCGTCCAGGCTATCACCCTTGTGAAGGTCCGACGTGGCATCGTTCAGCAGCGACAGGCCGCGTTCCAATGTCTTGCGGAAACGGGTTTCTTCGAGCTTCAGCGTCTCGGAGGTGAGCGCCTCGGCGCGAACCAGCTCGGGATAGGCGCGGCCCATCTGCTGGATCAGCGCCGGCAGCAGCTTCCACATGAGCGGCTCCTTGGCACCCAACAGCTGCGCGTGGCGCATGGCGCGGCGCATGATGCGGCGAAGCACGTAGCCGCGACCTTCGTTCGACGGCAGCACGCCGTCGGCGATCAGGAAGGCGGAGGAGCGCAGGTGGTCGGCGATGACGCGATGGCTGGCGCGGTGCTCACCCTCGGCTTTAACTCCCGTTGCCTCTTCCGAAGCTTCGATCAGCGCGCGGAACAGATCGATGTCATAGTTGTCGTGCTTGCCTTGCAGCACGGCGGCAACACGCTCGAGGCCCATGCCGGTATCGATCGACGGACGCGGCAGGTCGACGCGCTGCTCCTTGGTGATCTGCTCGAACTGCATGAAGACGAGGTTCCAGATCTCGATGAAACGATCACCGTCCTCTTCCGGCGATCCGGGAGGGCCGCCCCAGATGTGATCGCCGTGATCGTAGAAGATTTCGGAACAGGGACCGCACGGACCGGTATCGCCCATCGCCCAGAAATTGTCGCTGGTGGCGATGCGGATAATCCGATCATCGGAAAGGCCGGCGATTTTCTTCCACAGGTTAAAGGCGTCGTCGTCGGTATGATAGACCGTGACCAGCAGGCGCTTGGCATCGAGGCTGAATTCCTTGGTGATCAGGTTCCAGGCAAGCTCGATGGCGCGCTCCTTGAAATAGTCGCCAAAGGAGAAATTGCCGAGCATCTCGAAGAAGGTGTGATGGCGGGCGGTATAGCCGACATTGTCGAGGTCGTTATGCTTGCCGCCGGCGCGCACGCATTTCTGCGCCGTCGACGCCGTCGTATAGGGACGTTGCTCCAGACCGGTAAACACGTTCTTGAACTGCACCATGCCGGCATTGGTGAACATCAATGTGGGATCGTTGCGCGGCACCAGCGGGCTCGACGGCACGATCTCGTGACCGTTTTTCTTAAAATAGTCGAGGAAGGTCGACCGGATTTCATTCACACCGCTCATATGGGGCCCTTCAGTCCTGCGCTCAGCAACTTGCATCAAAGTCAGTGGCTTTTATCGTCCGCTCCCGGCGCTGTCCAGCCGCACGAACAAAACCGGCCGCACATCCCTTGGACAATGCGGCCGGTTTCGAATTTCAGTCTCGGTCTTGAATGGAGAATTGCTCCCGAAAATCCTTATTCCCCGGAGGCGTCGCCATCATCGGCATCGGGACCGCCATTCTGCAGGAAGCGATCGGCGATCAGGCCGGCATTCTGGCGCAACGACAATTCGATCTCGCGGGCGAGATCCGGATTGTCGCGCAGGAAAAGCTTCGCGTTTTCGCGGCCCTGGCCGAGGCGTTGGCTGTTATAAGAGAACCAGGCACCGGACTTTTCGACGATACCGGCCTTGACTCCGAGATCAACCAGTTCGCCGGTCTTGGAAACGCCTTCGCCATACATGATATCGAACTCGACCTGCTTGAAGGGAGGCGCCATCTTGTTCTTGACGACCTTGACGCGCGTCTGGTTGCCGATCACCTCTTCGCGCTCTTTGACGGCGCCGATGCGGCGGATATCGAGGCGAACCGAGGCGTAGAACTTCAGCGCGTTACCGCCCGTCGTCGTTTCCGGCGAGCCGAACATAACGCCGATCTTCATGCGGATCTGGTTGATGAAGATCACCATGCAGTTGGACTTCGAGATCGAAGCCGTAAGCTTGCGCAGCGCCTGGCTCATCAGACGAGCCTGCAGACCCGGCAGGCTGTCGCCCATCTCGCCTTCGATTTCGGCGCGCGGCGTCAGGGCCGCAACGGAGTCGACGACGAGGACGTCGATCGCGCCGGAGCGCACCAGCGTATCGGTGATTTCGAGCGCCTGCTCGCCGGTATCAGGCTGCGAGATCAGCAGGTTCTGCAGGTCAACGCCGAGCTTGCGTGCATAGACCGGATCGAGCGCATGTTCCGCATCCACAAAAGCGCAGATGCCGCCCTTCTTCTGGGCTTCTGCAATGGTCTGCAGGGCCAGGGTCGTCTTACCCGAGCTTTCCGGCCCGTAGATTTCGATGATGCGCCCCTTCGGCAAGCCGCCAATGCCGAGAGCGATATCGAGGCTCAGAGAGCCGGTGGAAACCGTTTCGATTTCGACCACGTTCTCGTTAGAGCCGAGCTTCATGATCGAGCCCTTGCCGAACGACCGCTCAATTTGAGAGAGTGCCGCTTCAAGTGCCTTGCTTTTATCCACCGATTTGTCCTCTACAAGCCGCAAAGAATTCTGAGACATTCGATCCACCTTTAGGTTATTGAAGCCGCTCTAGCAATGTCGCCGCCGATGAGAATTCTGTACTCTATTTGTTCTCTTATCGCAAGAGCACAACAAGCAATTGAAAGAAAAAGGTAAAATGAATTCCGTTCTACTTTTGTTTTCTTCTTTCTTCCCAGACACTTACGGCTCCGGGACGATCAGTTCGCGCCGGTCGCGACGCCGCTCGACTCGCCTTTTTGATTGCTGAGGATAACCATATGGCGAAAAAGATTCTCGTTCTCGGCGGCGCCCATATCGACCGGCGCGGCCGCATCTTCGGTGAGACGGCGCCCGGCGCCAGCAATCCCGGCGCATGGTTCGAAGAGCCCGGCGGTGGCGGCTTCAATGCCGCGCGAAATCTTTCCCGCCTGGGCTTCGACGTAAAGCTGATCTCGCCGCGCGGCGGCGATCCCTCCGGCGAGATGGTGGCCGAGGCTGCAAGCCACGCCGGCATCGACGACAAGCCCTTCGTCTTTCTGGATCGCAAAACGCCGAGCTATACGGCGATCCTCGAGAATGACGGCAATCTCGTCATCGCGCTCGCGGATATGGAGCTCTACAAACTCTTCGTTCCTCGACGCCTGGCGATTCGCGCCGTTCGCGACGCCTTCGATGAGACCGACCTCATTCTCTGCGACGCCAATCTGCCTGCCGAAACCCTAGGCACAATTGCGGCAAGAGCTGCCCTATGCGGCAAGCCGGTCGCCGCCATTGCCATCTCGCCGGCAAAAGTGGTGCGGCTGAAGCCAAGCCTTGCCGGCATCGATCACCTGTTCCTCAATGAGGCCGAAGCCGCGGCGCTGACCGAAATTCGCCCGGAGGATCCACGCGAATGGGTGAGCGCTTTGCGGGCGCTCGGCCTGCGCAATGGCGTGATCACCCGCGGGAAACGCCCCCTGATCGCATTCTCGCGCGATGCCATCGTCAGCCTGCGGCCGCCTATCGTCGAAAATGTCGCTGATGTCACCGGTGCGGGAGATTCGCTTGCTTCCGGCGTTCTTTCGGCACTGATGGCCGGTCATGACCTCGCAGAAGCCGTCCGTCATGGCGCGGCGGCGGCGGCAATCACCGTCCAGTCCCCCTATGCAACGGCAGAAAATCTCTCTCCCGAGCTGCTAAAGGCGGCTTTGGCCCTTGTTCCCGAGGCCGAAATTCTGTCATGAAGCCTGCTCAAGACGCATATATTGTTTCAGTGAATTGGAAACGACAATGACCCAGCCTATCTCGCCCCTGCTTCCGATCTCCTATTCGAAGGAAGTCGCCGCCGCCAAGCTTCGCGGTGCGCCGATCGTCGCCCTGGAATCGACGATCATCACCCACGGCATGCCCTATCCGGGCAATATCGAGATGGCCCGCAGCGTCGAAGCGATCATCCGGCAGGAAGGCGCGGTGCCGGCAACAATCGCCGTCATTCACGGCACGCTGCATATCGGCCTTGAGCCGGAAGAGCTGGAAGCACTGGCCAAGACGGAAGGTGCGATGAAGGTCTCGCGCGCCGACATCGCCTTTGCGATCGCCGAGCGCCGCACGGGCGCGACCACCGTTGCCGCCACGATGATCGCGGCCGCCCGCGCCGGCATCAAAGTATTTGCCACCGGCGGCATCGGCGGCGTGCATCGTGGTGCCGAAGAGAGCTTCGATATTTCGGCCGATCTTGAAGAGCTTTCCCGCACAGGCGTCATCGTCGTTTGCGCCGGCGCCAAGGCGATCCTCGATATTCCGAAGACGCTGGAAGTGCTCGAAACTCGCGGCGTTCCGGTCGTGACCTACGACAGCACCGAATTCCCGGCCTTCTGGTCGCGCTCCTCCGGTCTGACGAGCCCGCTGACGCTGAACAGCCCTGCTGCGATCGCCAACTTCCAGACAACGCGCGAACAGCTCGGCATCGATGGCGGCATGCTGATCGCCAATCCGGTTCCGGAAGCCGACGAGATCCCGCGAGAGGAGATGGAAATCTACATCGAGCGCGCACTCGACAGCGCTGAGCGTGACGAGATCAGCGGCAAGGCGGTTACGCCCTATCTGCTGAGCACGATCTTCGACATTACCGAGGGCCGCAGCCTCAAGACCAACATCGCGCTTGTCGAGAACAATGCGCGTTTGGCCGCGGAGATCGCCGTCGCTTTGGCGGAATAATCAGACAAGCAGCTACGAGAACGGCCGGGCGCATCAGAAGATCGCCCGGCCGTTTTTGTTTCAGGACAGGACGAAAAGGCCCAAGGCATTGCGTAACTCGGCAAGTGTCGCCTCCGTCCGCTCCCTCGCCTTTCGTGTCCCCTCACGCACGATCCCCATGACATAGTCCGGCTCGGCGGCATAGCGCGCGCGGCGCTCGCGGATCGGTGCGAGCAGCGCTTGCAGGACACCCTCAAGATGTCTCTTCAAGGTGATGTCGCCAAGCCCGCCGCGGCGATAATGTGCCTTCAGCTCTTCGACCAGTTGCCGATCCTCGCAGAAGGCATCGAGATAGGTGAAGACGACATTTCCTTCGATTTTGCCGGGATCGTTGACGCGCAGGTGATCCGGATCGGTGTACATGCGTCGTACCGCATCGCTTATTTCATCCGGCGACGCCGAGAGCGGGATCGCATTGCCCTGCGATTTGCTCATCTTCGCCTTGCCGTCAACGCCGGGCAGACGCCCGACCGTCGGCACCAAGGCCGCTGCCTCGACAAGCACATCACGCCCGATCTGTCGATTGAGGCGGCGAACGATTTCGTTGGTCTGCTCAATCAGAGGAGCCTGATCCTCGCCGACAGGAACGACGGTCGCCTTGAAAGCAGTAATATCGGCCGCCTGCGCGACCGGATAGCAGAGAAAGCCGGCCGGCACATCGCGTTCGAAACCGCGCAGCTGGATCTCCGTCTTGATCGTCGGATTTCGCTCGAGACGGCTGACCGTGACGAAATTCAGATAGAGCAGTGTCAGCTCCGCCAGCGCCGGTAAGGCGGATTGCACGCAGATCGTCGTCAGCGTCGGATCGATGCCGACGGCAAGATAATCGGTGGCGACCTCGAGAACGTTGCGACGGATCTTTTCGGGATCATGGGCATTGTCGGTCAGCGCCTGGCTATCCGCCAGCAGCAGGAATTGTCGATGGCTATGCTGAAGCGCGACGCGGCTCTTCAGCGACCCGACATAATGGCCGAGATGGAGTGGACCGGTGGTCCGGTCGCCCGTCAGGATGACGGGGCGAGTGTCGGTAGGAGAATGCATTTTTTGCTCCGCAAAAGGAGCCGCCGCAATCGGGAAGGAAAAACGGAAATGGACCATGCCTGCCGGATCACGGCGGCAGGGTCGATTTCAAGACATGACGACTGCCGCTTCTAGAAGGAGCGCCACCACTTTTGGCAATTGGGCCTGGCAAGGTCGATCATGGGCGGTTGATTACACCGTTGCGCCGTAATCGGCAACATCGAGGGGCGCAAAACGCCCCTCACTTAATTCTTGTCCAGCGTCTCGCGCACGACGACAGCAAGCTGCTTCAGCGAGAACGGCTTTGGCAGGAAGCCGAATTGGGCGTCCGCCGGCAGGTTGCGGGCAAAGGCATCCTCGGCATAGCCCGACACGAAGATGAATTTCAGGTCCGGATATTTCTTGCGTAGTTCGCGCAGGAGCGACGGCCCGTCCATCTCGGGCATGACGACGTCGGAGACGACGACATCGACCTGACCGTCGAGCTCATCCATGATATCGAGCGCCTCGACGCCGGACCCGGCCTCGTGGACGGTATAGCCGCGCGTCTCGAGCATGCGCTTGCCGCCGCGACGCACCGCCTCCTCGTCCTCGACAAGTAGCACGACAGCGGACTTGCCAGTGAGATCGGCCGGTTCTTCTGCA
Source organism: Rhizobium pantanalense (assembly GCF_030182525.1). Classification (NCBI taxonomy): domain Bacteria; kingdom Pseudomonadati; phylum Pseudomonadota; class Alphaproteobacteria; order Hyphomicrobiales; family Rhizobiaceae; genus Rhizobium; species Rhizobium pantanalense. The sequence goes on along the minus strand of NZ_JAQJCH010000001.1, from coordinate 1,207,798 downwards.
GAGGTGGTTATACCGACACTCTGGTCCATGGCCGCGACATCGCGGCTTTCCGGCACCTTCGTCTCGGTCACCGCTGGCATTTCGACGATGTGCCGCGGCAGGAAGATGCGGAAGGTCGTTCCCTTGCCCACTTCCGATTCCGGCTGGATATAGCCGCCGGACTGCTTGATGATGCCATAGACCATCGCAAGGCCGAGGCCGGTGCCCTTGCCGACTTCCTTGGTCGTGAAGAAGGGCTCGAAGATCTTGTCCATGATTTCGGGCGCGATGCCGGTGCCGGTATCGCTGACCTCGACGAGCACCATGTCCTCATGCGGAAGATAGGGATAGTTGAAGGCGCTGACATCGGCCGCAAGCAGATTGCGCGTGCGCAGCGTCAGCGTCCCGCCGCCCGGCATGGCATCGCGGGCATTGACGCACAAATTGATGAGCACCTGTTCGAACTGCGACAGGTCGGTTTTGACGGGCCAGAGATCGCGGCCGTAATCGACGTCGAGCTTGACATGCGTACCGGACAGCAGCCGATCCACCAGCATGCGCAGATCGCCGATCACATCGGTCAGATTGAGAACCGTTGGCCGCATCGTCTGCTTGCGCGAGAAGGCGAGCAACTGCCGAACCAGCACGGCCGCGCGATTGGCATTGCGTTTGATTTCCATCAGATCCGCAAAGCTCGCATCGGAGGGCCGCGCCTGCAGCAGCAGATGGTCGGACGAAAGCAGGATCGCCGTCAGAACGTTGTTGAAGTCATGCGCGATACCGCCTGCAAGCGTGCCGACGGCATTGAGCTTTTGCGTCTGCGCCATCTGTGTTTCGAGCGCCTTCTGCTCGGTCACCTCGACCGCATAGACGATGGCAGCTTCTTCCGGCGCCTCGTCGGTCTGGTCGATGACGGCATTGACGTAGAAGCGGAAATGTCGTGTTTCGTCTTTCGGATTGCGGGAGTCGATCGGCGGAATGTCGCCCTGCCGGTCCTTGGCGGCCGCCAGCGCCTGCTGTAGCTGCGGCCGGTCACTTTCGTTGACGACGCTCTCGAGGGCAGCACCGCGCTCGATATCGTCGCGGGATACCAATTCCGAAAAGAGCTTCAGGAAAGGCGCATTCGTCCGCAGAATGCGGCCGTTGCCATCGACGGACGCGATCGCCATCGGTGTATTGTTGAAGAAGCGGCTGAAGCGCATCGCGGCGGCGGAGGCCGATTGCTCGGTATCCCCGCCGTTCTGCCGGGTCAGGACGATGGTGCGGCTCTCGCCGGGAGCGCCGTCGCGCATCGATGTGACGCTGTGGACGATCTGAACCGGAAGGCTCTGGCCATTGGACCGGCGCAGATCGAGATCGAGCGTCACAGTCTTCTTGAGACCCGGTTCCGCCTGCACCGATTGGATCAGCGCCAGCCCCTCGCCAGCGACGAGATCGCCTATGGTCATCGAGCCCGGCACGAACTTGGTCAGATCGAAGCCCAGCCATTCGGCAAGCGTCGCATTTAGATAGAAGATCTCGCCCTTACGTCCGGCGGAGAAAAAGCCGGCCGGCGCGTGGTCGAGATAGTCGATCGCGTTTTGCAATTCCTTGAAGAAGCGTTCCTGATCGTCACGCTCGGAGGTGATGTCGGTGACCTGCCAGATATGCAGTACCTTGCTGCTGCCCTGCTCCGGCGGCAGCACTCGTGCCTTCAGCCTGTACCAGTGCGCACCATTGCCGCTTCCGTCAACGGGGCCGAGCGGCTTCAGCAGGCGGAATTCTTCCGATCCTTCATTGCCATCGCGCAGGCCATTGGCAAGACGATAGAGAGCCTCGTTGGACTCGCGATTTCGCGACAGCAGCATTTCCAGCGACTGCACTTCCGTCGCCTTCGTCGCACCGGTGAGGCGGCCGTAAGCGGCATTTGCGTAGACGATGCGGCCCTTCTCGTCGGTGATCAGCGTCCCGTCGGGATGGCTGTTGAGGAAGGAACGCGCCAGACTGTCGGACTGCGGCTGCGGCATAACCTCGACAAAACCGATGATGGAGGAGACCAGGAAGAAGATGCCGACCATGGCGAGAATGCCGAGACCGCCGAGAACCGCTTCATTGTCGAGCTGGTTCTTGAAGACGACAAAGGCCGCCGCGGCGGCCACGAGAACAAGCGCCAGCAGGATGATGCGCAGCACGGTTCCAGAACGAACTCCGCGATCCACCAGCGGCACGCTATACTCGTCGGACGGACGCTGCTTCGTCATAAACCCCTCGTATCGGCCGTTCTCCTCGCGACATGTCATACACCTTGGGGTCGCCGGAGTCGGACCTTTCGAATCTTCTTTATCAATTTGCGTCATCCGCAAAAAGCTTTGCCGGACCAGAAAGGCTTGAATTCACAAGCAATAGAATACAACGGCCTGCAATCGCATCTTGTCTCCGGCGCAATCCTGTTCATATGATCACCGTATAGAAGGGTCACGGTCAAAGCATTACCCGCAACAGTTGCGTCTACTGCGTAATTCCCTAAATTGGATTCGATTTAAGGGCAAATTATGCAGCGGATTTAAAGTACTACAGCGACCTTTGCGCGTCACATCTGGCGCGCGGCACTGTAAACCGCGACATCGGGGACAATTACGGAGTATCTCGATATGTTGGACGATATCGCCGGAGCCTATGGCAGCCGTTTCTTTCTCGCAGCCGGTGGAGTTGGCATTGCCCTGCTCGTGCTCATCGGCATTCTTTGGATCATGCGCAACCGAGCGCCTTCCCCCTTCGTGCGCGGCGGCAAGAACCGTCAGCCTCGCCTGCAGGTGCTGGATGCCGCCGCCGTCGATGCCCGTCGCCGTCTCGTGCTCGTGCGACGCGATGGGATCGAGCATCTGATCATGATCGGCGGCCCGACGGACATCGTCATCGAATCGGGCATTTCCGATGCCACCCGGGTCGGGACCGCCGCGACGCCGGTCGATATCCCCATGGCATTTGAAGAAAGACAGCCGCAGCAGCAGAAGGCAACTGGGGTGGAAGCTCCTCCCGCAGCACTTCCGCAGCGACAGCAATCCGCCGAAGACAAGATCGAAGCCTATTTGCGCAACGAACCCCGCCTTGCACCAGCAGTGGAACCCGCTCCACAGGCGCAGGCGGCCGAACACCCACAAGCCGCCACTGTCAAACCACCGCAACCGACCCTTCAGCCCGCTCCGGCAATCAGCGAGGCTGAAGCAGCCGACATACTGGATGCTGCCCGCCACGTTGTCCTGCCGCAGCAGCAGCCTGCTCCCGCGCGCCAGGCGGTAGTCGAACCCACGGTCGCGCCGACGCCTACTGCCGAACCCGACAACGATTTCCAACGCATACTGGAAGCTGAAATGTCGAAGAACCTGACCGCCGAACGGATCATTCCGAACGCGCCGGCGCAACGTCAGGTGCAGCAGCAGCCAAATGCCACGCCATCCCCAATCCCAAGCCCGGCAAAGCGCGTCGAGCCCGAACTTGCGCCACTGACCGGAGCCGACAGCGCCCTTCAGAAAGAAGTCGCTCGCATCTTCGGGGAAATGAGCGTCAGCCGCGACAAATAGGGCGCGGCCCCAATCGTCGGAATCGAAAAAGGCACGACGGATATCTCCATCGTGCCTTTATTCTATGAGCCCGGTCGAAACCGAACCACCATTCACTCGTCGCGATAAACCTTCTCGCGGCGCTCGTGGCGTTCCTGTGCTTCGATCGACAAAGTGGCAATGGGACGAGCGTCCAGACGCTTCAAGCCGATCGGCTCGCCGGTTTCTTCGCAATAGCCGTAAGTACCATCTTCAATACGCTGCAAGGCGGCATCGATCTTGGAAATGAGTTTACGCTGGCGATCACGAGCCCGAAGTTCGATGGCTCTGTCGGTTTCCGAGGAAGCCCGATCAGCCAGATCGGGATGATTTGCGCTTTCTTCTGCAAGATGGTCCAGGGTTTCGCGCGCTTCTCTAAGGATGTCGTTTTTCCATGCTATCAGCTTCGCTCGAAAATAAGCTCGCTGATTCAGATTCATGAACTCCTCGTCTTCCGAGGGCACATAGTTGCTAAGATCGATCTTCTCACTCAACGCGATTCTCCTGAAGAACATCTCATATGGCTGGGGTGTATATCCCAACCAATAGTACCGATTCAAGCCAAATAGATGCTGTCAACTGATTTTTAAATTTGTCATAAAATTCGGCTAAGGGTCTATTTTTTCATCATTTCTTCTCGTCGACCCCGATTCTCCGCGTTCGTAACCTTCCCGTGAAGGTGGGGCATTTCGCCCTCTCGCGGATCGCCTCGCAGTTGACGGCGTATGCGAACAGACGCTACCTCATTGGGGAAATCGAGCCCCGGAATTTCGCCATGACCAGAATTTCGCCGCCGCCGTCCAGGATCTATCTTCTACGCCATGCCGAGGCCCGGCAGGCTACGCCCGGACAGAAGGATTTCGATCGCCCTTTGAGCGATAATGGCTATGCGGCGGCCGAGATCGTCGCGGAGAAAGCGATCGGCAAAGGCTATAAGCCGGACCTCGTCATTTCCTCCACTGCCCTGCGCTGTCGTCAGACGGCCGCGGCCATGCGCCGCGCCGTCATGCCCTCGACGGAATTCCGCTTTGTCGATGCACTCTATAACGGCACACCGGATATCTATCTGTCACTCATCTCGACGCAGACCGACCAGGAGTCCGTCATGCTTGTCGCGCACAATCCGATCATCGAACTGACGCTCGCCGCGCTGATCGGACATGAGGCCTTCGTCGATGCGCTCCCACGTGGTTTTCCGACAGCCGGCCTTGCTGTGATCGATGCGACATCTGCAGGCTGGACCCTGACGGATTTTGTCACCGAGTAGGGACTTCCCGATATGAGCCGCAATCCCTCTCGCGAGTGATTGCAGAGCCATATCCGCTCACCTTTTCGGCGCGAGTTTCGATCCCTATATTCACGGCCACGCTGTCATCCAGGGATCCCGCCTTGCCCCCAAGCCTGACCTCTTTTACCGACGACGCCCTCATCGCCTTTGACAATCTGGCCGATCGTGCCGCCGGTCTCGTCAATCCGACGATCCGTCTGGGTGTTACAGGCCTCTCCCGTTCGGGCAAGACCGTCTTCATCTCCTCGCTGGTGCATAATCTGCTGAATGGCGGCCGTCTGCCACTGTTCGAGCCGGTGCAATCCGGTCGCGTCTCCGCCGTTCGCCTCGAGCCGCAGCCGGATGATGCCGTGCCGCGCTTTCAATACGAGGACCACATCCGTGCCCTGGTCAAAGACCGCATCTGGCCGGATTCCACGCGTGCCATTTCCGAGCTGCGCATCACGCTGGATTATCAAAGCGCCAGCGGCTGGAATCGCCTGTTTTCGCCCGGTCGCCTCTCCATCGATATCGTCGATTATCCCGGCGAATGGTTGCTCGACCTGCCGCTGCTTGCCAAGGATTTCCGTACCTTCAGCGAGGAAACGCTGACTCTGGCGGAGACCGGCATTCGCGCCGAACTGTCACGTCATTGGCTTGCCATGACGGAGGCGACAGACATCGCAGCATCCGCGGATGAAATGAAGGCACGCGACCTCGCTACCGCCTTTGCCGATTATCTCAAAGCCTGCAAATCCGATGAGCGCTCGCTCTCGACATTGCCGCCCGGCCGTTTCCTGCTACCTAGCGATCTCGACGGCTCACCTGCCCTCACTTTCGCGCCGTTGAAGCTGCCGCCCGAAGGCAGCACGCCGAAGGGCTCGCTCTGGGCCATGATGGAGCGCCGCTATGAGGCCTATAAATCCGTCGTCGTCAAACCCTTCTTCCGCGAGCATTTCGCCCGTCTCGACCGGCAGATCGTTCTGGTCGATGCCCTGCAGGCCATCAATCGCGGCCCGGAAGCCGTTCAGGATCTGGAACGAGCGCTGACGGATGTGCTTGCCTGTTTTCGCCCAGGCACCAACTCCCTCCTATCCTCGCTGCTCGGCCGCCGCATCGATCGCGTGCTGGTCGCCGCGACCAAGGCCGACCATCTCCATCATGAAAGCCATGACCGGCTGGAGGCATTAACTCGCCGTCTCGTCGACCGCGCCATAGAGCGCATCGGCATGGCCGGTGCCGGCATCGATGTCATGGCCATCGCTTCGGTACGCGCCACTCGCGAGGCAACCGTGACCCGTAACGACCAGACGCTTCCCGTCATCGTAGGCACGCCGATGGACGGGGAAACCATCGCCGGCGAGACCTTCGACGGCAATCGCAAGACGGCGGTCTTCCCCGGCGATCTGCCGGAAAACCCGCGCTGGCTGTTCGAAGCCCTTGAATCGGATGGGGCGAAGGTCCATCTGCCCGAGGTGAACGTTGTCCGGTTCCGCCCGCCGGAGCTGGAAAAAACCGGGGAAGGCATCAAGCTTTCGGTGCCGCATATCCGCCTCGACCGCGCCATGCAGTTCCTGTTCGGAGACCGTCTCGCATGACGAAATCGACCGAAAACGAGCCGAACGGTAATCGTCGTCCCAGCGCCTTCACGGTGGAACCGGAAACCTCCAGAAAAGAGGTAACTTCGCCAGCGGTTCGCAAGCCGCAGAGCTTCGATACCGACATCGTGCTGACGTCCGACGCGGAAGATCCATTCATCAATCCCGCCCTCGGTGCCGATTCGGATGCAACTGCCATCGCCAAGCCCCGCCGCAAGGGATTCTCCTTCGGCAAGGTGGCGCTCGGTGCGCTTGGCATTCTGGTGTCACTCGCCTTCGGCCTCTGGACCGATCAGCTCATCCGCGACCTGTTCAGCCGGGCGGACTGGCTTGGCTACACCGCCATTGCGGTCGTCGCCATCGGCATTCTTGCCGTCCTTGCCATCGTCATCCGCGAGACCGCAGGAATGATGCGGCTCGCGGCGGTACAGACTATCAAGGCCGAGGCGGAAGCCGCTATCGTCGAGACCCGGCCTGCCCGTGCCAAAGCTCTGGTCAAACGCCTCTGCACCATTCTGGAAGCCAATCCCGATACGGCAAGAGGCCGCGCGACCCTGAGGGCAGCAGAAGACGATATCATCGATGCCCCGCAGCTGATCGACCTTGCAGAGCGCGAGCTCCTCGGCCCCCTCGACCGCCGCGCCCGGGCGCTAATCCTCGGCGCGTCGAAACGCGTGTCGATGGTAACAGCCGTCAGTCCCCGCGCTCTCGTCGATATTCTCTACGTTCTCTATGAAGCGGCCAAACTGGTCCGCGCCATGGCCGAACTCTATGGCGGCAGACCCGGCACGCTCGGCATGATCAGACTGATGCGCGATGTGATCGCTCATCTCGCCGTCACCGGCTCCATCGCTGTCGGCGACAGCATCGTCCAGCAGTTGATCGGCCACGGACTGGCGTCGAAACTGTCAGCGCGTCTTGGAGAGGGCGTCGTCAATGGCATGATGACCGCAAGGATCGGAATAGCTGCCATGGATCTCTGCCGACCGCTCCCCTTCAAGGCACTCAAGCGACCGGGCATTACCGATTTCGCCGGCGACCTCACGCCGAACGTCACCGGCCGCAACCCCGCGTGATGACCTGCAAATTAGGGACTTCAGCACCTTCGGAAACCAAGCATTAACCATTCTCGGGCAAAAGTGGCAACCAGTTTCACGGTTTCGCCTCGCTAGGGAATGTCCATGTTTTCGCGTCGATTTCTTCTTGTAAGCAGCCTTGCCGCCGCAGCCATCTCCACCGGCGCCTGGACGCAATCAGCCGAAGCGGCTCCCCGCGACAAGGCGTTCTTCCAGTCTATCTCGGGCACATGGAGCGGCCCCGGCGAGATCGTTGCCGGCAAGTACAAAGGCACGAAGTTCACCTGCAATCTCACGGGCAAGCCATCCGATGGCGGCAGCGCCGGCGTCAAGCTCGACGGCACCTGCCGCGTCGGCGTCTTCCAGCAGCCGATGTCAGCCGAGATCACGCAGAGCGGCGGCTCCTATAGCGGAAAATTCCTGGATGGTGCGGCCGGCAAGGGCCTCGACGTCACATCCGGCACCGTCAACGACAACACCGTCGTCCTTGGGCTGAACCGTCAGAAGCTCAACGGCGCCATGATCGCCCGCGTTCCGGACAGCAAGTCGATGAATGTCACAATCTCGGTGAAGGTCGGCGACCAGATGGTGCCTGTCATCGGCGTCACGCTGAAGCGCGCCGACGTCGACCAGATGGCGGTTGGATCGATCCAGTAAGCATTGGGCAACAATTCATAAAGAGAAGGCCGGCAATTTTGCCGGCCTTCTCTTTATATGGACATATGGTCCAGTTCAGGCCGCCCGCCACCAGTCGCGGCTTTCGTCCGCGACCTCGATACCTTCGACATCAACATCCTGCAACCAATCCGAGATTGCCCTCCCCTTGACCACGAGATCCGCGGCGAAATCGGCAAGCGGCATCAGCACGAAACCACGCTCGACCATTCGCGGATGCGGAATGGTGAGCAGCGGCTCGGCCTGTTCCAGATCTCCATAGGTCAGCACATCGATATCGATCGTTCGCGGCCCCCAGCGCTCGATCCGCACCCGCTTCATCTGCCGCTCTATGTCGAGGCACACGTCGAGCAGGGCTTCCGGCGTGAGGGTCGTATCGACCGCAGCACAGGAATTGTAGAAGAAGGATTGGTCCGTCTTGCCCCAGGGCGGCGTGCGATAAAGCCGCGATACCGAAACCACCTGACAATCGGCACGCGCATCCAGAGTGCGCAAGGCGAGCGCCATGGCGTGGACCGGGTTGTCCAGATTGCCACCCAAACCGAGCGTCGTCCGCACGGCTACACCTTCAGGCAAAATGCTCAATGCTCACCTGCACATAATCGAGAACGCCCGGAACCGGGGCATTGGGCTTGCGTACCGTGATTTTGGCGCGGCGAATACCCGGAAAACGACGGCATAGTTCCTTCGCCACATCAAGCGCCAGCGCCTCGATCAGATAGCGTCGACGTCCGGTCACGATTTCCTCGATGACGCTGAATGCGATGCCGTAATTGACGGTGTCGTCGATCGAATCACGCTCCAGCGCATCGCCGGCTTCGACATCGAGTTCGGCATCGATGAAGAAGCGCTGGCCAAGGAATTCCTCCTCATCATGGACGCCATGCCGGGCAAAGAAGGCGCAATTCTGCAAAGTAATGGTGTATGTCACGGCGCTCATAGCCTCTCTCCGTTTCGAACAGGCGCGATCGGGTCCGAAAACCGCTCCCTGAATTCGAGCATTATGCTTTAAGTCTCGCGCGTGTCCTGAGAATAGCATCCGCAACCGCTAGCGCGTCCCTGTTGATTGCGACATTGTGTACGCGGAATATCGCAGCCCCCTGCAACCGCAGGATCGCGCTGGTTGCGGCAGTGCCGACATCCCGATCGGCTGCGTCGCGGCCCGTTATGGTGCCGACGAACCGCTTGCGCGAGGTGCCGACCAACAGGGGCAACTCGAAGCGCAGCAGAGCATTGAAACGCGCCATCAGCTCCAGATTTTCCTCGGCATTCTCCTTGGCGAAGCCAAAGCCCGGATCAAGCACGATCGTCTGCCGGTCGACACCGGCCGCAGCGGCAATCTCCAGCGAGCGATTGAGAAAGAAAAGCTGGTCATCGATCACGTCAGGCAGCTTCTGCCGTTCACGCCCGGTATGCATGATACAGAGGCCGGCACCCGTTTGCGCCGCCACGGTGGCAATATCTGGCTCTCGCTGCAGACCGAACACATCGTTGACGATATGCGCGCCGGCGCCGATCGCCAACCGCGCCGTATCGGCGCGATACGTATCGACGGAAATCAGCGCATCGATCCTGCCGCGCAAGGCTTCGATGACGGGCAATACCCGCCCCTGCTCCTCGCTGGCATTAACGGCAGCAGCACCCGGCTTTGTCGATTCGCCGCCGATATCGATGATGGCAGCCCCATCCTCGACGCAGGCCAGCGCATGGGCAACAGCCGCATCGACGGCCTCATAATGCCCGCCGTCGGAAAAGGAATCCGGCGTCACATTGACGATAGCCATGATGACGCTCTGTCCGCCGACATCGATACTGCGGCCATGCGCGACATGCCAAGTTTGGCTCCGAAGCTCCGTCACGAACCGTCCATCCCATTGAAAAGGAAAAAACCTCGCGCTTGATATTGCGCTCACAGTGGCTATGCCGCAAGGTTCGCAGAAGTTCAACATGGTAGCGACACGAATGCCGCTTGCATCCCATAAGTTCAGTCTTTCGTGTGCATTGCTGCTCGCGTTCTGCATACCCAATGTAGCCGGCGCGGAAGTCATCGCCTGCAAATCCATTTCTTATTTCGACATAAAGGGCAGCACTGCCGACGAGCTCGATGCCGCCCTGAACCAGCGCGGACCGCTGGCGATCGGCTCCAGCAGTCACCATCCCGGTGCGACGAGGATCCGCTTCGGCGGCAATGCGACCTACAGCGAAGCAAACGGCCGCTGCTATATTTCCGGCGTCAAGGTTACGGTCGATACGGAAATCATTCTGCCGCGCTGGCGTGACCGGCGGCATGCCAGCAAGCAGCTTTCTATGATCTGGGATACATTGGCCGCCGATATCCGGCGCCATGAGGACCGGCATGTCGAAATCGCCCGTCAACATGCGCGGCAGATGGAAAGGCAGATCCTGTCTCTGCCGTCAGCCAGCAATTGTGATGCGCTTCAGGAAAAGGCGAATGAGGTGACGTCGCGGGAAACCGACCGGCACGATGCCGATCAGGCGCGCTTCGATCGCATCGAAGCGATCAATTTCACGAGCCGGATGCAAAGGCTGCTCTACTATCGCAGCCGCCAAGGCGCCCGGTAGTAGCCTTCCGAAAACTACCTTTCGGCGCAAAAGGCGATCAGCAGCGCCAACTGTGGGAAATCAGTCACTATATCCTGTGAATCGTCTGATCTCGTCGTTCTTTGAACTTTACGAGAATCTGAAATAGGTTTTTCCTATCAATTACAGAGACAAACGCACTGGTTGATTCGAAGAAGACCGGGTGGATGTCGCAAAAGGATCGATTTTAAGTACCTGCGCTGGCGGGTTTCTTCGCTCTTCGGCGCAGTCGGGTTTAATTTTCAAAGCATGCGCTAAGTGTTCTCCTGGCGCGTCCTGAAGCCGCAGGTGTTTCCTCCCTTGCCTGCGGTGATGCGCCCGCCTCGCCTCGCTCGCTGCACCAGCTGAGCGGGGCATCTTTTTTGGAGATTCGACTCTCAGCGGGATTATCGCGACGGATAGGACGGGACGTGCCCGAGGTCCGGTGTCAGGCCTGGCGCTCCGGCACATGGACGACAAGGCCGTCCAGCGTACTCTTCATCTTGATCTGACAGGAGAGCCGCGAGTTCGGACGAACGTCGAAGGCGAAGTCGAGCATATCTTCTTCCATGGCTTCCGGGCCGCCGACCTTTTCGGTCCATTCCTCGTCGACATAGACATGACAGGTGGCACAGGCGCACGCACCGCCGCACTCCGCTTCGATGCCTGGAACGGAGTTGCGTACGGCATTTTCCATCACGGTGGAGCCCTCGTCGACATTGAGGTCAAAGCGCGTGCCGTCGAAGGCGACGATGGTCAATTTGGTCATGTGGGTGAATTCCGATATTTCGTGAATGAAGGGTGATCGGAATTTTACTTCCAACAAATCGATGGGGCAGTCAACATTTGCGCCGCCGAAACGGTTTGTCCCGTCTGGCGGCGCAAGGGTGCACATCATTGATCGTCGAGCGGATCAGCTCAGCGCGAAAGCTTCAAAATGAAGTTTTCAGCCTCGATGACGCTGGTTGTAACCGCTGCCACGTGAGCGGCGTCGCCGACATTGCTTTCGAGTGCTCCGGCCGCATCCGCCACGCGGAAAGCGCCAATGGCGCTGGCAGCGCCCTTCAGCTTGTGCGATGCGGCCTCCATCCGCTTGGGATCGCCGCTGCCGATCTCCTGCAGGCAGGAGCGGGCCTGCCTTGCGAACATCTGCAGCACCTCGACCTCAAGCGCCTTGTCGCCCATAGTCTGCTTGCCGAGGTGGACGAGATCGATCGCCCGCTCCCGCGACGGGGCCGCGCCCCGCGAATTATCAGGAGATTCAAATGCGATGTTCAAAGCTGCCATGTGCCAATGCTCCCGTCATTTATCTATGACTGTTTTATGGACCTGCCGCATAGTTGCGGCCCGGCATGGCCATCCAGTTAAATTTTGGCACATTGAGGGCCGAAAACTCCAGACATGGTTAACGTGCGTTAAACATGCTCAAAATCTTAGGTTTTCATGGCGTTGAACAGGTAAACAGGGTTAATGCCACCTTAACGATCCACTGGCTTTAAGGTGGAATTAATTGTCATGACTGGGGGAATGTGTCACTACGATACTAGTAAATTGGGTAGATGGCACATGCCTTTGCCCCGGAAGTGGATGATGGTAATGTTTTCATAACATCCGTTTGAAAAACCAGTTATCCACTCTGAATGTAATGGGAAATCCAAATTCGATGTTGATCGAAGACGGAAGACCCGCGGGAGGCAGGGGTCGTCTTTTCCGGACGCGGCGGAATTACCGGAAAAGACACGGCAAGCCCGAGTGAGTTGTAACGAGGCGTAACCGCATGGCGAACAAAAAGTACATCGAGTCGGTCGAGGACAAGGCCTTTCAGGCATTGGACGAAGCTCTGCAGATCGATTTCAGTGACGAGAGCTTGGAGTCTCGCAGCGGCACTACGCCCGATGTCCCGGAGCGAAATGTGTCTGAGCCGCCGAAACAGCCGATAAAGCAGACCAGGGATGATGCCGCCCGCAAGAATGGCGGCGCACGCAGCACTGCCGCCCCTGCTATCCCGCCCCGCCCCGCCGAGGCGCCGAAGAACCCGAACCTTGCCGCCGCCAATGACGGCAGCCGGGCGAGTTCCGCAAGCATATTGAGAGCGCTCGACGGAGCCTCGCAGAGCCACGCGGTGCGAAACGCCACGATCTTCTCGCTGTTCTGGATCATCGGCGGCGCCGGCCTCGCCTTCATGCTCTACGGCACGCAGATCCGAAACATCCATTCGATCGCGGATCTCGCAGCCCTTCCAGGCGTCATCGCCTGCATCGTCGGCATCATCGTTCCGGTGCTGCTCTTCTATGCTTTCGGCATGATGATTTCGCGTGCGCACGACATGCGCAATGCAGCCCGCTCCATGGCGGAAGTCGCCCTGCGTCTCGTCGAGCCGGAAACCGTTGCATCCGAGCGCATTATGACGGTCGGCCAAGCCGTACGCCGTGAAGTCTCGGCCATGAACGAAGGCATCGAACGCACCATTGCGCGCGCCACCGAGCTCGAAACCCTCGTCCATACCGAAGTCAATGCGCTGGAGCGCAGCTACGCCGACAACGAATTGCGCGTGCGCAGCCTGGTCCACGAGCTGGGTACCGAGCGCGACGCTATCGTCAATCACGCCGAACGGATCCGCTCGTCGATCTCAGGCGTACACGATCAGATCAAGGAAGACCTCTCGCTGGCGACCGAAGAAATCGCCGTGCGCCTCTCCACTTCGGGGGAAGCCTTCGCATCGATGATCGACACGCGTGCAGCGGCACTCATGGAGAAGTCGGATTCCGCCGTCCAGGCCCTCGGCACCCTGCTTTCCGCCAAGACCGACAGCCTGCTGCAGAACCTCAACGCCTCGGGCCTCGCTCTCAGCCACGAATTCGACACCCGCCTGGAATCGCTGTCGTCGACCCTCGCCGAACGCGGCAACGCGCTGCTGGGCCAATTCGAAACGCGCGCGTCGACACTCGATGCGAACACCGAAAAGCTGAACTCTGCACTGAATGAACGTGCGCGCCAGCTCAACGAGACGCTGGTTGCCCGCACCCGTGAAATCAGCGAGAGCCTCACTGGCGGCGAGCGCTCCATTACCGGCACGCTCGACAATGTTCTGTCGCGCCTCAACACGGCCCTCGACGAAAAGGGCGCGAGCTTCCGTCAAAGCCTACAGTCGACCGCAGATGATGCCATCATGGACATCGATCTGCGCTCCGGCTTCTTCGACGAGCGCTTCCAGTCGACCATCGCGCAGCTTTCGACGGCGTTCGACGAGCGCGTATCGGAATTCACCTCGGCCTTCGACAAGCGCGCCGGCACCCTGGACACCAAGCTCACGGAAAGCCTCGCCCGCATCAATCAATCGCTCGGCAGCAATTCCGATGCGCTGGAAGGCATCCTGACCTCCAGCATCGAGCGCCTGGGTTCGCATCTTACCGATCAGTCCCTCGCACTGGCAACGACGCTAGCAACCGGACAGGAAGTGCTGGAAAGCGCCATCGGTTCCAAGGCGAACGAGATCACGTCGGCACTGCAGAACGCCACGACGGGCATTTCCTCGGCCCTCACCTCGGGCACGAGCGAACTCAACACGACGCTCGCGTCGCATGCCGGCGCCTTCACCTCCGCCGTGCAGGGTGTCACGCGTGACGTCTCCGCCGCCCTGCAAAGTGGCACGGAAGAACTGACCTCGGCCTTCACCGGCCGCGCCAATGACATCAACAATACCCTCTCTGCCCGCACCAGTGAGATCACGCAGGCTTTGAGTTCCGCCCATGAGCGCGTCGATGCCGTGATGGCCGCTCGCAGCAACGCGCTTTTCGGCGCATTGGCAGACAACCAGTCCCGTTTCGAGCAGACGCTTGCCGAGCGTTCGGAAGCGATCACCAATGCCGTTAGCGGTTCCCATGAGCATCTGGCCGCCGCCCTCGACGAACGCACCTCGATGCTGGCCATTTCGCTTGCCGAAAGCCAGTTGCGTCTCGAAAACACGCTGGCGAGCCGCGCCGATGCCATCAACAGCGCCATGGCCGACACCCATAGCAAGCTCGCCGACACGCTCGACGACAAGACGATGGCGCTTGCTATTGCGCTTTCCGAGGGCCAATCCCGCCTGGAAGACACCGTTTCCGGTCATGCGGAACACGTTGCCGGCACGCTGGATACGAAGACCAAGGACCTTGCGCGTGCACTCGCCGAGGGTCAGGCTCGTCTCGAAAGCACGGTCTCGGGTCACGCCGAAAGCGTCACCAATGCCCTCGACGACAGGACGATGGCGCTCGCTATCGCGCTCTCCGAGAGCCAGGCCCGGCTGGAGGAAACCGTTGCCGGTCACGCCGATCGCGTCGCCGACACGTTCGAAGGCAAGACCAGTGCGCTCGCGGCGGCCCTGACCTCCGGCCAATCTCGTCTCGAAGAAACCCTCGCCAACCGCGCCGAGGCGATCATCAAGGCATTTGCAGGCAACCACAATGCTTTGGCCGAGGCGCTGGACGAGAGAACAATGGCACTCGCCATCGCGCTGAGTGAAAGCCAATCCCGTCTGGAAAGCACCATAGCCGGACACACGGAAAGCGTTGCAAGCACTTTGGATGACAAGACGATGGCCTTGGCCGTTGCCCTCTCCGAAAGCCAGGCCCGCCTTGAAAACGCCGTTTCCGGTCATGTGGAAAGCGTAGGCGCCACACTGGACGACAAGACGATGGCACTCGCCATCGCGCTGTCGGAGGCCCAGGCCCGTCTCGAAGACACCGTCTCAGGCCACGCCGAACGCGTTGCCGATACGCTCGAAGGCAAGACGCGGGCGCTCTCCGATGCGCTGACCTCCGGCCAGTCGCGCCTTGAAGCGACGCTTGCCAACCGCGCCGAGGCGATCACCAACGCATTCAGGAGCAACCACGACGCGCTGGCAGACGCACTGGACGACAAGGCGATGGCTCTTGCCATTTCGCTCTCCGACACCCAGTCACGCCTCGAGGATGCGGTATCGAGCCGTCTCGACGCCCTCTCCGAAACGGTTGCCGGCACTCACGACAAGATTGTCAACAGCCTCGACGACCGGACGATGGCCCTGGCTATCGCCCTTTCGGAAGGCCATGCGAAGCTCGAAGACACTCTTTCCAACAGCGCCAAGGCCATTGCCCATACCGTCACCAGCGGTCATGAGGCACTGACCAACACGCTCGATGACAAGAGCATGGCCTTCGCGATCTCGCTCGCCGAAAACCAGAACCGTTTCGAAAGCGCCCTGGAAGACCGTGCCAACGCACTTCTGGACAGCGTCTCCGGCGCAGAGTCCCGCGTCGCCGGCGCCTTTGGCGACAAGGCGGATGCCATTCGTGCCGCCTATAGCGAAAACCAGGATCGCCTGGACCGCTCGCTCGCTGCCCATACGAACGCTCTCTCCGAAATGCTTGGCAGCAACAGCGATCGCGTCGAGACTGTTCTCGGCACCACCACCCGTCAGCTCGAAAACACTCTCGGTGCCGGACTGTCGCAGATGGATCAGAACCTCGCATCGGCCTACGAGCGTATGCGCTCCACGCTGGAAGATCGCAGCAATGCGATCAATCTGGCCCTGCGCGACGCCCATGCGCAGATCGACAATACGCTGATGGAGCAGACGACCGCTATCGGCACCTCGATCGCCACCAGCGCCAGCATGCTGGAAATGTCGCTAGAAGATCGCGAGGCTTCCCTGCGCCAGACCATCGACACGAGCGCAAGGATGTTGGAAGAGCGGCTGAATAGCGGTGCAGGCGATATTGCCGGCCGTATCCAGCAGGCTGCAGGCGACATCGCGCGCTCGGCCGAAACCTTCTCGTCGAACCTCAACCAGTCGATCGACGGTATGACGAACCGCTTTGCCGAGACCGGCTCGCGGGTCGAAGCTAGCCTGTCGGCTCTTGAAAACCGCATCAATGAAGGTGTTACAGGCGTTGCCGCCCAGGTCGACGCTGCCGGCAACCGCCTCTCCGATACGCTGGCGAGCGGCGCCGCGAAGATCGACGACAGCGGCAGCCAGGCATCCGCCCGCATCGAAGAGCGCCTTTCAACCATGGACCGTGCCCTCAATGTCGGCCTCGAAGCCGTCAATCGCACGATCGAAGGCAAGGCCGCCAATCTGGCCACCACGCTGCGCACGGCCGTTGCCGACGCCGCGCAAGGCATGGACACGGAGGCGACGCGCACGGCCGAGCTGCTCGCCAACACCGGCCAGCAATTCGCCGAAAACCTCGGCAACCACAGCGATGCCTTTGCCCGCGCAATGACCGAGCGTTCCAACGATCTCGTCAACCGCGTCTCGGAAACGCAGAACCGGTTGGCAAGCCAGGCTGCCGCCGTCGCCCAGACCTTCTCGGAAGCCGGTAATGCGATCGTCAACAAGGTCGCCGAAGCCGAGGGCCTCGTCAGCAATCAGGTCAATACGATTTCGCAAGCCCTGTCTTCCGCGGAACAGTCGCTGGAAGCCCGCGGCGCAGCTATTCGCAACACGCTTGCCGGCGGCAGCGAGCAGATTGCTGCCTCCATGGCCCAGGTCGAGCGCGCGCTCGACGAGCGCAGCACAGCGATCCGCAGCTCTCTGGAAGAGCGAGCCCGTGAAATCGGCTCGACGCTTGCCGATGTCGACAAGGCGTTGGAAGCCCGTGGCTCCTCCATTCGCACCTCGCTTGACGAGCGCACCCGCGAGCTGAATTCGATGCTTGCCGGACGCTCCACCGAGCTGTCGCGCCTCATCGACGAACAGGCTCGCCCGATCGTTGATCGCTACGCGGCAACGGGCCAAGAAGCGGCAGCCCTCATCTCTGCGGCAGCTCAGGAAAGCACGGAACGCTTGCGCGCTGAAAACGCCGCCCTCATCAACGCGATCTCATCGCGCACCGAGCACGCGGTCAACACGGTCAGCGCACTCGAAAACAACCTGCTTGCAAGCGTCAACGGCATCATTGCCCGGCTGGCGGACAACAACTCGGCGATTGCCGGCCTGCTGTCCAACGCGGCCACCGAATTCGCAAACGTCGACGATCGCCTCACCGCAACCTCGTCGCGCTTCGCCGAATCTGCTGCGAAGGCCGGCGAGATGGTTTCCGCCTCCAGCCGTTTGCTCGAAGGCAAGGTCGACAAGCTGTCGGAGATCACCGGCCAGACCCTGTCGCAGGTCGGCAGCATCGTCGGTCGTTTCGACGATCACTCCAAGGTGCTCACTCAAGCATCCCAGCTCCTCGGCGCTGCCCAGTCGAACCTCGTATCGACGCTGGAAGAGCGCGAAACGGCACTGCAGAACTTGGCCGTCGGCCTCGTTCAGCGCTCGGAGGAGATCGAAAACACCATGCGCGCCCTCGGCTCGATGGTCGAAACGGCTTTCGATCGGGCGGAGCAGCGGTCGAACCAGGTGACCGGCAACCTCCGCCAGAGTGTGCAGTCTTCCTTCGGCGATATCGGTCGCGTTCTCTCCGATGCGGAGAAGCGCGCCGAAGATGCGGCGGAAAACATGCGCACCGCATTGCAGAAAGCTGGCGAGGAAGCGAACCAGGCTGTCGAAAACACATTCGCCAATGCCGAGCGCCGCTCCAGTGATCTCACCAATCGCCTGCGCGGCGGTCTCACGGCCTCGCTGTCAGAGGTCGAGCAAATGCTCGCCGACGCTGGCAAGACGTCCGAGACGGCTGCCCAGCAGCTGCGTGAAACCCTGCGCGTTGCGGTGGATGACGCGATCGGCCGCTTCGCCGGTGCGACGGATGAGATCCGCCGCTCGGCCGGCGATATTCGCCGCGAGCTCGACCTTACCCGCAGCGAACTGAAGCGCGGTGCCTTCGACCTTCCGGAAGAGGCAAAGGAAAGCGCCGCAGCCATGCGTCGCGCCGTTGCCGAACAGATCAAGGCCCTGCAGGATATCTCGCAGATCGTCGGTCGCTCGACGCAGCAACTGGAAATTTCCGAGCCTGCAGTCCGTGCCCTGGCGGATGCGCAGCCCGCTCCACGGCCGCAGCCCGCCGCACCTGCCCCGGCAGCTGCAGCTCCGCGGCAGCAACAACCTGCTCCGCAGCAACCGGTGCAACAGCCTCCGGTCGCCCAGCAGCCCGCACAGCGCCCGGCACCGCAGCCGCAGCCGCCGTCGATCGAGTCCCTCGGCTTGCGTGGGTCGATCCCGGCCGAGCGCCCGGCGGCACAGCCGCAACGTCCGGCGGAAACAGCAGCTCCTGTCCGTCAGGAAGCAGCCGGCGGCGGCTGGATCAGCGATCTGCTGCGTGGCGCGTCGCGCGATGAAAACGCCGGTCTGCAGCCAGCCCGTCAACCGGCACCGAAAGCGCCAGCTGAACAGGCACCTGCTCCTGCCGCACGCAACCCGCGCCATGTCGTGGAATCGCTGAACTCGCTTTCGGTCGATATCGCCCGCGCGATCGATCATGACGCCTCGGTTGATCTATGGCGTCGTTACCAGCGTGGCGAACGCGATGTGTTCACACGACGCCTCTATACGCTCAAGGGTCAGCAGACCTTCGATGAGATCAAGCGCAAATACGACCGCGAACCAGAATTCCGCACCGCAGTCGATCGCTACATCGCCGATTTCGAAAAGCTACTCACCGACGTTGCTCGCACCGATCGCGACAAGACGGTTACGCAATCCTATCTCACATCGGATACCGGCAAGGTCTACACCATGCTGGCTCACGCAGCGGGCCGCCTGAGCTGAGATAGACAAAGAACGAATGAGCGATCCCCGGCAGAGATGTCGGGGATTTCTGTTTCAGGCTACTCCATAGTTTTAGGGCACGAAAAAGGGCGGTTCTCGGCCGCCCTTGCTTTGCTTGGTAGTAGCTCCATCCGAGCTTATCGGGCCTCGTGCACTTTCGAAATCAAACCGCTGGTAATGCCGACGAGAAGGAAGTTGTTCTTCAGGCGAACCCAGTGATAGCCGCGCGGGGGTGCAGACAATTGGTAGGCGCGATAGTCGATTTCCGTTGCACGCCGCCGATCGGAGGCCGACAGGCGGCGTCCCTTGACCCAACCGCCCCTACGAATGACGACCTTCTTCTTCACCATTTCCTTCTGGACGACGGCCTGCTTGCCGGCGGGAGCTGGCTTGACTTGTGCAGTCGCAGCCAGCGGCATTCCGATGATGGACGCCGCAAGAAGAACAGCGAAGATTTTTCTCATTGGTTGTTTCCTCATTTCAGAATCTGCACACGAACTTATCGTGACAGACATGAAACGAGTCTGACAGACGAATTACAATTCCGTAATGGACGCGATCGATTCGGCCAGGCGCCTGCTCCGCTGGACGTCTTATAGCTCATCATAGTTGAACCAGTCGAAATCCGCCGTCTTTGCCCGGCCGGACGTGTCGAAGGCAAACATGCCGACAAAGGCACCGGTGAAGGAGCCATGCTCGCCGCGCCCTCCCTCATCCGAGATGACACCGGCGTCGAGCACAGGCCCGATCGCCTGCCATGCGCCCCTGCCCTCTGCCTGCCAGTAGAATTGCAGGTCGTTGTCCCGCACCTCCATGGCAAGCTGGATCCTTCCATCGGGCACGGTAACCCCGCCTTCGATCGGAAAACTCAGACGGCCGTTCGGATAGTCGCCCGGGCAGGTCATGATGGTGACGCAGCGGCCGAGCTTCTCATGCAAGGTCACGGCGATGGCATGCAGTTTGAAGCGATTGTAGTAATGGGTAAGGCCGGCAACCTGCTGGTAGGTGTCGGGCTCGAAATCGACGACGGTTTCGGCCCGGAAGCTGTGATGCTCCTGCCGGCGGGCGACAAGCGCTTGCTCGAACCAGGAACCGATGCTCTCGCGGGCGATAAGCCGCAAATGGCCAGGACGTTCCGTTACGCTGAAGATGCGTTCCGGCTGCGGCGTGCGCAGCCACTGAAAATCCCTTGGCAACTCGCGCTCATCGAAATTATAGCCGCTGCGGCGTGGCTTTTCGATGCGCTGGGCACCGTTCAGACCAGCGACCTCGACATCGGGAATGCTGGTGCCGTTCTCGAGATAGAGCCAGCCATCCCCTTTCCAGACGCATTTCTGCAGGGCCGTCTCCCGACCGAGCGTACAGCGGCGATGCGGGGGCAGAGGCCGCCCGCAAAGATGCGTATGATAGAACTGTCCGTCATGCGTCTCGACATATTGTCCGTGGCCGGCGCGCTGCAATGCCGCTTCCGGATGGTCCTTCGACGTAATCAGATATTTGTTCGGATGCAGTTCGTACGGCCCGGCAATGTCGCGGGAGCGCGCCGTGGTCACGGCATGATCGTAACCAGTGCCGCCTTCCGCCGTGGTCAGATAATACCAGCCGTTGCGCTTGAAGAGATGCGGCCCTTCGACCAGTCCCAGCTCCGTACCGGCAAAGATGTTCCTGATCGGCCCTTTCAAGGATTTGGACGCCGGATCCCATTCCTGCAGCAGGATGCCGTCGAAGGCCGGCGTTTTCGGCGAGCCGCCGTAGCTCTCGGTGCGGTGATTCCATTGCATGTTGACGAACCACTTGCGGCCGTCGTCGTCGTGGAACAGGGATGGATCGAAACCGGAGGAGTTCACATAAACCGGCTCGGACCATTCGCCTTCAATGGTCGGCGAAGTCACGATGTAATTATGCGCGTCCTTAAAGTTGCCGTCATAGCGCTTGACGTCGGTGTAGACGAGCCAGAACAGACCATCCGCGTAGGAGAGGCAAGGCGCCCAGATGCCGCAACTATCGGGTTCGCCGCGCATGTCGAGCTGCGATGCACGCTCCAGCGGCCGTCGAACCAGGGTCCAGTTCACCAGATCGCGCGAATGATGGATCTGCACGCCCGGATACCACTCGAATGTCGAAGTGGCGATATAGTAGTCCTCGCCGACACGGCAGATGGACGGGTCGGGGTTGAAACCCGGCAGGATCGGATTGCGGATCATGAACTCTCTCCTCCGGAGACCACGGCAAGCGGCAATAAGGTAAAACGCCCGGAAACCAGTTCCGGGCGTTTTAGGATGATCAATCGCGTTCGGCCGACTTGGCCCAGAGATTGATGTCGGCCTCCTTGGCATAGACATCGATCTGCTTCAGCTCCTCGGCGGTGAAGTCGAGATTATCGAGCGCCTTGACGCAATCGACGATCTGCGACGAACGGCTCGCGCCGATCAGCGCAGAGGTGACGCGGCCGCCGCGCAGAACCCAGGCGATCGCCATCTGCGCCAGCGTCTGGCCGCGCTTCTCGGCGATCTCGTCGAGCTTTCTTATATTGTCGATGATAGATGGACGGATGAAGTCGCGCTTCAGGAAGTGGTTCTGCGCCGCGCGGCTGTCGTCCGGAATACCGCCGAGATACTTGGTCGAGAGCATGCCCTGCGCCAACGGCGAGAAGACGATAGAGCCGATACCGAGTTCTTCGAGCGTATCCACCAGACCGTCTTCCTCGACCCAGCGGTTGAGCATGGAGTAGCTCGGCTGATGGATCAGGCATGGCGTGCCGAGGTCCTTCAGGATGGCGGCAGCCTCACGCGTGCGCTGCGAGTTGTAGGAGGAAATACCGACATAGAGCGCCCTGCCCGAACGGACGATATGGTCGAGCGCGCCGCAGGTCTCCTCCAGCGGCGTATCCGGATCGAAGCGGTGCGAATAGAAGATATCGACATAGTCGAGGCCCATGCGCTTCAGGCTCTGGTCGCAGGAGGCGATCAGATACTTGCGGCTGCCCCACTCGCCATAGGGACCCGGCCACATGTCGTAGCCGGCCTTGGAGGAGATGATGAGCTCGTCGCGCAGCCCTGCGAAATCGGTACGCAGGATCTCACCGAACGCGGTCTCGGCGCTGCCGGGAGGCGGTCCGTAATTATTGGCAAGGTCGAAATGGGTGATGCCGAGGTCGAAGGCCGTGCGGCACATATCGACCTTACGGTCATGCGGCGTGTCGCCGCCGAAATTATGCCAGAGCCCCAGCGAAACCGCCGGCAGTTTGAGACCGGAACGGCCGGTCCTGTTGTATTTCATTTTTGAATAACGATCGGATGCCGGTTGCCAGGCCATGATGGAATTCCTTCGAGATGAAAAGCGCGCGGGTTGGTCACCCGCGCGCAAACTAGCTCTTCCCGCGCTTACTTCAAGAGCGCTTGTGCCTCTTCGATGCCGAGGGCCGCTGGCTGCGTGCAGGTCGTACTGAGATCGATGAAGCGGCCCTCCTCGCCAGACTTCAGGATCGAGGTCATGACGTCGACGCCGTGCAAAGTGCGGTCGAGCGAGCAACGCGCATCCCGGCCGTCGATCAGCGATGCCGCCATGTCAGCAAGCCCGGCCGTGCGATAATTGGCGCGCGAACCGCTCGGGCTTTCCTGATTGACGATGCCGAACGGATGCGCCCAGTTTTCCAACGGTTTGATGTCCTTGTCGCGGCCACTTGCCTCGACAGTGCCGCCGAAGAAGTTCGGATCGGGCACGTAGAGCGAGCCTTCGGTGCCGTAGAGCTCCATATTGGCATGGCGGTGTGACCAGACATCCCAGCTTGCCGTCAGCGTGATCCGCGCGCCGCTGACGAATTCGAGCAGCGCCTGGATGGTCGTTGGCGTCTTCACCGGGATGATCTCGCCGTTGCGCGGCTGGCTGGTGATGGTGCGGGTCGGCGATGCCATCGAGGTCATCGCACCGACACGCTTCACGGGACCGATCAGGTTGATCAAGTTGGCAATATAGTAAGGGCCGAGATCGAGGATCGGCCCGCCGCCGGGCAGGAAGAAGAAGTCCGGATTCGGATGCCACATTTCCATACCCGGGCTCATCACATGGCAAGAGCCCGAAGTGACACGCCCGATACCGCCGTCATCGATGAATTTGCGGGCGAGCTGATGGGCACCGCCGAGGAAGGTGTCCGGAGCGCAGCCGACCGCCAGCCCCTTTTCCTTGGCGATGCGGCGCAGCTCTTCGCCCTGCTCCAGCGTCAGCACCAGAGGCTTTTCGGAGTAGACGTGCTTGCCGGCTTCAAGGATGCGCTTGGAAACCGGGAAATGCGCATCCGGTATGGTCAGGTTGACGATAACGTCGAGCTCGTCATTGGCGACCAGTTCGTCGATGGTCTGGGCCTTGACCTTGTATTCCTCGGCGCGCGCCCGCGCCGCATCCATGTTGATATCAGCGCAAGCCAGGACCTTCAGGCCCTTGAAGAGCGGGGCAAGCGAGAAATAGGTGGTCGAGATATTGCCGCATCCGATGATGCCGACGCCAAGTTCCTTAGCCATGTGGAAGTGCCTCAAAAGCTCTTGAAGGATGCGATGGAGCGCGTGATCAGGCGATCGACATCGCTCGGATTGTCATGTTCGACGACGAAGTGCTTGGCCTTGGTGTCGGCGAGCGCCTTGAGCAGCTTTGCCCAGGGAACCGTGCCGTGACCGACATCGGCCCAGCCATCTTCATTCTTGTTCTCGCCGGCCGGCGCGATGTCCTTGACATGAACGGCCGTGATGCGCGGACCGAGCTTTTCGATCCAGGCAAAGGGATCGCCGCCGCCGCGGATGACCCAGGCAATATCGGCTTCCCAGGAAATATCCGGAGCACCTTCGAAGATCTGCTCGATGGGCAGCGAGCCGTCGGCCTGCTTGACGAATTCGAAATCGTGGTTGTGCCAGCCGAATTCGAAGCCCGCATCCTTATAGGGCTTGCTCATTTCATGCAGGCGCTTGCCGAATGCGAACCAGCCGGCGGCATCCTTCGGGCGCTGATCGGCGCCGATATGGGGCGCATAGATCGAATCCATGCCCAAGGTCTTGGCGATGGTGAGCGACTTCTGCACTTCGCCATCGAGAAAATCCGGGCTGAAATGGCCGCTTGCCATCCGCAGGCCGTTCTTATCGAGTTCGGCGCGCAGATTCTTAAGGCCGGTCTCGTCCAGATCGGCATAGATGCCGCCAAAGCCTTCGACTTCGGCGTAACCAGCCTGGCCGAGCTTTACGAAAATCTCCGAATAGGGCTGGAAATTGCGGGCGCTATAAAGCTGAAATCCAAGTTTCGTCATCAATAGTCCTCCAATGGCCCTCGGGCCGTCTATCTTGGGGCTTGGGGCCCCGAAAGCGCCGCCACTGCGACGCGATGGCTCAATCCACCGACTGGCTGGATTGCAAATCGTAGATGCGGAATTCGGGCACGCCGCTTGCGAGCGGCTTGGTGGGCGTGAACACGACGCGGCGGCTTTCGCCGGCAGCAAGATCGAAGGCGTTGTCGGAATAACGTCCTTCCGCCTCGCTCTCGATCATCACGAATAGCGCAAGTCTCTTTGCGGTGACAGTGAGTTCCACCGTTCCGCTTTCCTCCTTCTCCTCCCGCAGCACCGTCAGGCCGGCGGGCTGAAGCTCGAGCGCCTTATAGGTCCCATGGACATAATGCCCTTCGCCGCCCATGCCGTTCGATGCGGTGAAGCGCCACGCCAGCAGGCAATCCGCCGGTATCTGATCCGCGTCGATCGATAATGCCGTCACGGCCGCATCCGGCGTGCACACGGCATGCGCCGTGCTCAGCGGCACGCGCTCGCCATCGAGCTTCAGCAGCGATACCGAAATATCGACCATCACATCGGCATTGGTATCGTTGACCAGGGAGAAGCGGATTGTCTTATTGTCTTCCGAGGGAATTGCCGCGACGGATACGGGCTGGAAGAAGCGCCGCACGAGATAGTGCATCACCTTCCACCGGCCGCCGTAATCCAGGCTCGACCACGAAGCTACCGGCCAGGTGTCGTTGAGCTGCCAGTAGATCGTACCCATGCAATGCGGCTTCAGCGACCGCCAATATTCCACCGCCGTCTTGATGGCGAGGCCCTGCTGGACCTGGCTCAGATAGACGAAATTCGGGAAATCCTTCGGGAAGCGAAAATAGCGGAACATCGTGCCGGCGATGCGCTCGTTGCCGCCGGCATTCTTCTGGTGCAGCTCCATGACCGGAGAGGCGATATTCATATCCTTCGCCTCGGCATAGGTCTTGATGACGGGTAGCGAGGTATAGGACTGGAAACCAAACTCCGAGCAGAAGCGCGGCCGCACGGAACGATAATTGTCGAAGGACTTGTTCTCGTGCCAGACAGACCAATAATGCATGTCACCGGAGCCATCGGCATGCCAGGCATCCCCGAAATTGAGATAGCCCGAAGCCGGGCTCGATGGCCACCAGATCGCATCCGGCAGCGCCTTCTTCATCGCCGTCTCGATCGTCCTGTTCAAGCGATCGTAGGAGACGAGATATCGATCCCGATCTTTGCGGGATTCCTCGAACCAGGTGAGAGCGCCCACCAGCTCATTGTCGCCGCACCAGAGAACGATGGAGGGATGCGTCGCAAGTCGGCGAACCTGATAGCCAACCTCCTCCTCGACATTCTCGAGGAAATCACCCGTCGACGGATAGAGATTGCAGGCGAACATAAAATCCTGCCACACCATCAGGCCCAGGCGGTCACAGGTGTCGTAGAGCCAGTCATGCTCGTAGAAGCCGCCGCCCCAGACGCGGATTGCATTCATATTGGCATCGACGGCCGATTGCAGCAGATCCTCGGTCGCCGCCGGGTTGGAGCGTGAAAACAGCGCGTCGGCGGGAATCCAGTTCGCGCCACGGGCAAAGATTTCGCGGCCATTGACCTTCAAGGCGAAGCGGCTGCCCGCTTCATCCTCGGTGGTGATCAGCTCCACCGTGCGCAGGCCGATCTGTCGGGTGACGGTTTCGAAATTGGTTTCCACCGAAAGCGTATAGAGCGCCTGTTCGCCATTGCCGGCAGGCCACCAGAGCCTGGGCTTGTCGATGTGGAAGAAGTGGGTGATTGAGGTCTCGCCGGCATTGACGCCGACATCGAGGCGCACACGCTCGTCGTCAAGCGAGAAACAGAGGCGCGTAATCCCCGTTCCCTTGGCAAATAGCGCTACCGTCACCTTGAGGTCGACCGAGCCGTCGTCATTGTGAATCTGTTGCGTGATGACATTCTCGATACGGGCGATCTCGAGCTTCTTCAGCGCGATGGTGCCGTAGAGACCGAGGGGCGCGATCGCGATGTTCCAGTCCCAGCCGAAATGGCATTGCGGCTTGCGCAACATGTTGCCGTTCGGGATCGGGGAATTACCGGTGCTGTAGGGAATGTAGAAAGGCTGTTTCGCCTGTAGGGCAGCGCCGGCCGAAATGCTCGAATGCAGGACGATGCGAATGGTATTTTCGCCCGTCTTCAGCGCCTTCGAGACATCAGGGCGATAGCGCTGGAAGCAGTTGTTGGCCTCCAGCACGAGCGCATCGTTGACATAGACGCTGGCGACGGTGTCAAGATAGTCGATATCGAGATACCAGTCGCCGCCGATATCATCGAGCGTGAAGCTGCGCGTCAGCTCCCAATCCTGCTGGGCAACCCATTGCACGACTTCTTCGTTGCGCGCGAAATAGGGATCGGGAATAAGCCCTTCCGCATACAGCGCGGAGTGGATATCACCGGGTAGAGACATGGAGAGAGAATGATCGCTGTCGGGAGAGGTCAGCCTCCACGAACCGACGAGATCGATGGCGAGATTATCATTGATCGAAGACGACATCGGACCTCCCCGGACCGCTGCAAAGAAGGAGGCGGTCAGACCGCCTCCGGGCATGGGATCATATTCTGAGTTCTGTCTGCGCATCAAAGAGCGATGCGAGCGACATATCAAAGCTAAGCTTTACGGCTGAACCGGGGCCAAAGCGCCGGGCACCGTTGACGCGAACCGACATCGTATGGCCGGCATGCTTCAACCACAGCAGATTATCGGCCCCCATCGGCTCCTCGATATCCACCGTGGCATTGTGAACCTCCGCGCCGGGAGCGGTCGCTTCATTGACCTTGATGTGCTCGGGACGAACGCCGAGCACGACCTTGCGGCCCGCTTGAAGAGCCTCGCCGGCCTTGTAGCCATCAAGCGAAAACAGCACGTCGTTGGTCGCGAATACGACCTTGCCTTCGCGGTTGACCAGCTCGCCCTTGAGAAAGTTCATCGATGGCGACCCGATGAAACCGGCGACGAAGAGATTGCGCGGCGCGTTATAGATCGTCGTGGGATCATCGAGCTGCATGATGACGCCGTTCTTCATGATCGCGATGCGGTCGGCAAGCGTCAGCGCCTCGATCTGGTCGTGGGTGACGTAGATCATCGTGTTCTTCAGCGACTGGTGCAGCCGCTTGATTTCCACACGCAGCTCCGAGCGCAGCTTGGCATCGAGGTTCGACAGCGGCTCGTCGAAGAGGAAGACGTCGACATCACGCACCAGGGCGCGGCCGATCGCGACGCGCTGACGCTGGCCGCCGGAGAGTTCCGCCGGCTTGCGCTTAAGGAGCGGCTCGATCTGCAGGATCTCGGCCGCCCGCGCAATGCGCTTGTTGATCTCGTCCTGCGGCACCTTGGCGACGCGCAGGCCGAAGGAGAGGTTCTTCTCGACCGACATCTGCGGATAGAGCGCATAGGACTGGAACACCATGCCGATGCCGCGATCCTTTGGCTCTTCCCAGGTGACGTTCTTGCCCTTGATGAAGATCTGTCCCTCGCTGATATCGAGCAGGCCGGCAATGCAGTTCAGCAAGGTCGACTTACCGCAGCCCGACGAGCCGAGAAGCACCAGGAACTCGCCGTCGTTGATCTCGAGATTGAGATTTTTCAGAACGTTGACCGCACCGAAATTCAGCGAAAGGTCTTTGATGGAAACGCTACTGTTCATGGATCACCCCTTCACTGCACCGGCGGCGATGCCGCGGACGAAGAGCCGCCCGGACACGAAATAGACGATAAGCGGCACCGCGCCGGTCAGCAGCGTTGCGGCCATGTTGACGTTGTATTCCTTGACGCCCTGCACGGCGTTGACGACGTTGTTCAGCTGCACGGTCATCGGATAGTTCTGCGTGCCGGCGAAAATGACGCCGAACAGGAAGTCGTTCCAGATGCCGGTAATCTGGATGATCATGCCGACGACGAAGATCGGCAGTGACATGGGCAGCATGATGCGCAGGAAGATCTGCCAGAAGCCCGCGCCATCGACGCGCGCCGCCTTGAAGAGTTCAGGCGGAAGCGAGGCGAAGTAGTTGCGGAACAACAGCGTGTTGATCGGCATGCCGAAGATCGTGTGCACGAGGACGATGCCGCCGAGCGTCGAGAACAGCCCAAGCTCGCGCAGCACCATGACGAGCGGATAGAGCATGACCTGATAGGGAATGAAGGCGCCGAACAGCAGGATCGTGAAGAAGATTTCCGATCCCTTGAACCGCCAGTTGGCGAGCGCATAGCCGTTGACCGACGCAATGGCGATCGAGACGATGACGCTCGGAACGAGGATCTTCACCGAATTCCAGAAGCCGACCTGGATGCCATGGCAATAAAGGCCGGTGCAGGCTTGGGACCAGGCTTTCACCCAAGGCTCGAAGGTGATTTCCATGGGCGGAGCAAAGATATTGCCCATGCGGATTTCCGGCATGCCCTTGAGCGAAGTGACGACCATCACATAGAGCGGCAGGAGATAGTAGAGCGCGGCCAGCCCGAGAATGCCATAGAGCATGATCGTGCGCGGGGCAAAGCGGCGCCTAGGCTTGGTGCCCGAAGGTTCGATTGTAGCGGCAAGTGCCATGGTTTCCTCCCTTACCGGCGCTTCTGGCGGAACTCGATGAGAGCCCACGGCACGACGAAGATGAACACGGTCACCAGCATGACGGTGGAGGCGGAAAGCGCCTGACCGAGATTGGAGCGCTGGAACATGAAGTCATAGACATATTTGGCCGGCATTTCGGACGCGAAGCCCGGCCCGCCTGATGTCATTGCGACGACGAGATCGTAGACGCGCACGATGCCTGAAGCGACGATGACGAGCGTGGTGACGAAGACGCCGCGCATCATCGGAATGACGACGAAGATATAGGTCCGCCAGGCTGGAATGCCGTCAACGCGCGACGCCTTCCAGATCTCGCCATCAATCCCTCTGAGGCCTGCCAGCATCAGCACCATGACAAGGCCGGTGCCCTGCCAGAGGCCGGCAATGACGAGCGCATAAAGCACGGTCTTCTGATTGCCGAGCAAAGCGAAGTTGAAACTCGTAAAGCCCATATCCTGCATCAGCTTCGGCAGCCCGAGCGCAGGATCGAGGATCCACTGCCATACGAGGCCGGTCACGATGAATGACAGAGCGAAGGGATAAAGGAAAATGGTTCGGAACGTATTCTCGAAGCGGATTTTCTGGTCCATCAACACGGCCAGAAAGAAGCCGACGACGAAAGCGAAAACCAGGCTGAGAATGCCGTATGTCGCAAGATTGCCGATCGAGATGTTCCAACGATCGGTGCCCCACAGGCGCTGATACTGCGCCAAGCCGACAAAGTTGGAGCTCGGCAGCAGCCTTGAATCTGTGAACGAATAGATGACGGTCCAGAGCGTGCAACCGACGAAGACGACGATCACCGTCAGCACCATCGGAATGGCGGCGATCTTCGCATTGAGGTTGCGGAACAGACCCAGTGGCCGGACAGCGTTAGCCATCGATACCTCCGTTGGTGACCTGCACAGGACAGGCGAGATCCCTCCCCCGCCCCGATGCCGGCCATCGCGATTGATAGATGGTCGTCTTGCTTACTGCGCCTGCTTGAAGATGGCGGCCTGCTTTTCGATCGCCTCATCCACGGTCATCTTCGACGAGAAGAATTGCAGTCCGAGATCGGTCATCTGGCCGCGCGTATCCGGGTCGATCAGCTGGGTGACGCCCGGCACCACGTTGTCCGGATTCTTCAAGATTTCCAGACCCTTCTTCATGCAGCTGCTGGCCGCGCTCAGATCGATATCGCCACGCACCGGCAGGGAGCCCTTGGCGAGGTTGAACTTGACCTGGGTTTCCTTGGAAACCAGCATGCTGGCAAGCTCGAGCTGCGCCTTGGTGATGTCGGGATTGCTGTTCTTCGGGAAGTAGAAGCTATCGCCGCCGGTATCGAGCAGGCCGTGGAAGCCGAGGCCCGGAAGGCAATCATAATCCTTGCCGGCCACCTGCTTGGCAACGCCAAACTCACCCTGCGCCCAGTCGCCCATGATCTGCGCGGCGGCCTTGCCTGTGATGACCATATTGGTGGCGACGTTCCAGTCGCGGCCGGAATAGCTCTCATCCACCAGATCGCGAGCCTGCGAGAAAGCGTCCCAGACCTTGCGGTTTTCGGGGCTCTTCACAGCGTCTGCATCTTTCTTCTGGTAGATCGCCAGATAGGTTTCCTTGCCGCCGATGCCGATCTGCATGACGTTGCGGATGCCGTCGACCTGCCAAGGAGCGCCGGTCGCAAGCGGGGTGATGCCCTTCTCGCGCAGCTTCGGCGCATCTGCCACGAATTCATCCCAGTTGGCCGGAACCTTCATGCCGTTGTCTTCGAAGACATGACGGTTGACCCACATCCACTGCCAGGAATGGATGTTGAGCGGCACGCAATAGATACGGCCCTCATAGGTGCAGGAGTTGAGGAGGCTAGCCGGACGAATAATGTCCTTCCAGTGTTCTTTCTCGGCAAGGTCGGTCAGATCGGTCATCAGGCCGGCCTTGACCAACTCTTCGGCGTCGCGCCCCGTGTTGAGCTGCGTTGCACCCATGGGATTGCCGCCCAGGATGCGGCTGACGATCAGCGGCGTTGCCGTGGAACCAGACCCGGCGATGGCGCCGTCGACCCAGTGATTGTTGCCACGCGCGTTGTACTGATCAGCCAGAACCTTCACGGCAGCTGCTTCGCCGCCCGATGTCCACCAATGCGTTACCTCGAGATCGGTCGCATTTGCTGAGAAAGCGGGAATCGCGACAGATGCAAGCAAAGTGGCAGCCATCAAACGAATATTCATGAGTTCTCCTCCCTCACTGAAACGTTGCCGGAAAAACGTATTCGAATCATTTTCAACGCGCAACCGCCTGACCATAAATTTTTCATGACTGCGTGAATATACAATCATTGATTACATTTTGCCTGTGGAAGATAACTCCATTCCATCGCAACAACCGTCGCGCAAAAGTCTGCAGGTTCCTTACAACTGTCTGATATTTAACGCTTTATCTCAGGGACGGACTCATGCGGCCCTCCTGCATGATCTTGGCCAGCTCAATTTTCGAGACAAGGATCACGAATACAACCAAGGGAATGGACATGAAAATCATCGCCAAAATAAGGCTCGACTTTTCAACTGTATCGTTACAGTTTTTCTCATTGCATTGGCGAAACCGCATGGCGTCTATGCTTGCGGCGGGCTAGTGGGCAATATAAGCGGATTGGCTGCGGGAGGCGGCCGGGAGGCAAGCGTGAGCGAAATGGATAATAAGAAAATGTCCGGGAGCGGAGCGCCATCCACTCCCGAACGGCCGACATTGAAAACAATCGCCTTCATGACGGGGTTAGGGATCACCACCGTTTCTCGCGCATTGAAGGATGCCCCCGATATCGGCGCCGAGACCAAGGAACGGGTGCGCATGGTCGCCCGACAATTGGGTTATCAACCGAACCGCGCGGGCGTGCGCCTGAGAACCGGCAAGACCAATGTGATCGCCCTGGTGCTGAGCATCGACGAAGAAATCATGGGCTTCACCAGCCACATCGTTTTCGGCATTTCCGAAGTTCTCGCCGGCACGCAATATCACCTGGTCATCACGCCGCATTCGCATAGCAAGGACCCGCTGGTGCCGGTGCGCTACATTCTCGACACCGGCTCGGCCGATGGCGTCATCATATCGCGTACGGAGCCGGATGATCCGCGCGTCGAGCTCATGCATGAGCGCGGCATGCCTTTCTCAACGCATGGGCGAACGGATATGGGCATCATCCACCCCTTCCATGACTTCGACAACGAGGCCTTCGCGCATGAGGCTGTGCGGGCACTGGTCGCAAGAGGTCGACGTCGTCTGGCGCTGCTGCAGCCCTCCAGCAAGCTGACCTATTATTCGCACACCCGCATCGGCTTCCAGACCGGCTTGCACCAATATGGCGCCGAAGAAATCCCCTTGAGGATTACGACTGACAACGCGCTGGCCGATATCAAGGATACAGTCGAGGCGCTGATGCGCTCACCGTATGCACCTGACGGGATCGTTTGCTCCAGCAGCGGCGGCGCGATTGCCGTCAATGCCGGCATCGAGGCAGCCGGCTTCCGCCTGGGTCGCGATATCGACATGGTCGCCAAGCAATCGACGGACGTCCTCAGTTGGATCAGGCCCGAGATCATCACGGTATCGGAGGATTTCCGCCACGCGGGCCGGGAACTCGCCAAGGCGGTCATCGCCCGTATCGACGGTGTGGAACCGGAACTGCTGCAAAGCATCAGCCCGCCCGTCTGGCCGGACGAGCTGGCAACGGAAAAAGCTCACCGAACGGGTCCGGCGAGCTTTCCTTATTGAATCGAAAGTAAGCCCGTCAGCCCTGAGCGCCGCTGCCCCATGGGCCGTGATGGATGTCCTTGCCGTCGACACGATCGAAACCGTGCGCGCCGAAGAAGTCGCGCTGGGCCTGGATCAGGTTGGCGGTGCCGCGCGCCTGACGATAGGCATCGAAATAGGTCAGCGCCGAAGCGAGCGCGGGAACCGGTAGACCGGATCCCGTTGCTGCCGAAACAATGCGGCGCAGCGACGGGATCGATTCCTTGACCATCTCGGCAAAGGCCGGGGTGACGATCAGGTTCGCCGCATCCGGGGTCTTGGTGAAGGCGCTGGTGATCTCGTCGAGGAACTGCGAACGGATGATGCAGCCGGCACGCCAGATCTTGGCGATGACAGGCATCGGCAGCGACCAGTTGAACTCCTTCGAGGCCTCGGCCATGACGGCAAAGCCCTGGGCATAGGCGCCGATCTTGGCGGCGAAGAGCGCAAGCTCGAGATCCTTGAGCAGATCGGGACCGAATGCGATCGGGAACTTATAGTCCGGCGTGCCGAAAATCTTCTCGGCTGCTTCGCGCTGGCTCTTGATGGCCGAGAGACTGCGGGCTGCAACGGCAGCCTCGATCGCAGTTGCCGGAATGCCCATGTTCTGTGCTTCGATGGCAGACCACTTGCCAGTGCCTTTCTGGCCAGCCTTGTCGAGGATGACGTCAGGCATGGCGCTGCCGGTTGCCGGGTCCTTCGCAGCCAGAACTTTCTCGGTGATCTCGATGAGGTAAGAGTTGAGGCGACCCTTGTTCCAGTCGCCGAAGATCGAGCTGATCTCGGCGGCGCTCTTGCCGAGGCCGTCGCGCAGAATACCGTAGATTTCGGCGATCATCTGCATGTCGGCATATTCGATGCCGTTATGGATGGTCTTGACGAAATGTCCAGCGCCGTCATTGCCGAGCCAGGCAACACATGGATCGTTGTTGTATTTCGCAGCGATCGAGGTCAGCACCTTCTCGACGCGCTTGTAGGACTCTTCCGTGCCGCCAACCATGATGGAGGGGCCGTGACGCGCACCTTCCTCGCCACCGGATACGCCCATGCCAATGAAAGTCAGGCCGGTATCCTTCAGACGATCGAAGCGAGCGATCGTATCGCGGAAATTGGCATTGCCGGCGTCGATCATGATGTCGCCCTTGTCCAGATACGGCTGCAGCGCCGCCATCTGCTGGTCGACCGGCTCACCGGCCTTGATCATGATGATGATCGGCCGCGGCGGACGGATCGCCTCGACGAATTCCTCGATTGTCTTGCAGGGAATGATCTTGTCCTTGAGTGCGCCCGCATTCGCATAGAATTCATCCGTTACCTGAGGTGTACGGTTGAACACTGCGATCTTGTTGCCTTTCTCGGCGATGTTGAGCGCCAGATTCGATCCCATTACCGCGAGACCGATCAGCCCGATTTCTGCCTTTTCCACGACAATCCTCCAATGAGCCGTTGGCTGCGCCCGGCCCCACCCTGAAGACCCGGAAGACACAGCAACATCCGATATGACGCAATGCCACCGACGCTCGACGCGACCGGCGACAGCCCTGCGTTGGGGGCTGTTGTTGCACTCCGGACAGAAAACGGCAAGTCTTCGAAAGCCGTGAATCGTTCTCTTTGCAGGACTGTGCAACAATGTTGCGGAATTCGCGATTCATCCGTTTCCGAACTAACGTTTTTTCTGCCGATCGCAGCCCCGTGAGGGTGATATAGAGGAGGAAACCATCATGTCGACCATGAGCGCGAAGATCGTACATATCTCGATCGCTCGCGACTGGAGGGAGGTCTACGACTACGCCAGCCGCCCGGAAAACATGCCTTTCTGGGCCTCTGGCCTGGCATCGGGACTGACGCAGGATGGGGACGACTGGATCGCTGAAGGCATGCTTGGAACTGCACGCGTGCGCTTCGCGCCTCGCAATGACTTCGGCGTTATCGATCATTGGGTAACGCTGGAATCCGATCTGCAGGTCTACAATGCCTTGCGCGTCGTACCGAACGGTGACGGTTGCGAGGTCATGTTCACCGTGCTCCAGCTACCAGGCATGGAGGAAGCACAATTCGCAGCCGATGCCGCGCATGTCATGCGCGATCTGAAGACACTGAAGGAATTGATGGAGCGCTGATCGCCCTTACAGCGAGCGCAACGTCCAATCGACGAGTTCGCCCGTCACACCGGCAAATGCGGCATCGAGCGCACGGACGAAATCAGGATTGCTGCCGCCGCTGACCGGCACGACCTTCCGGAACACGTTCTGGGCCTTCACCGTGCCGGTGCGATCGTTCAGAATCTTTTCGGAGATTTCGACGATTGCCGTCTTGTGGCCGCCGGACGCATTGATCTCGAAAGAGCGGATATCGGTGACGATCTGATAGTCGATCGCAAGCCCCTGCCCTGGCACGCCGACGCCGCCGAGCTTGCCGGTGTTTTCGAAGGCTTCGACCAGTTTCGATTGCACCATCTTGCTCAGCTTGTCGCTCCATTGCGATTTGCCGAGATATTGAATTTCCGAGGGCGAGACGCGAATGACAATCTGATTGCTGTCCAGCGCCTGCAGCGCGGTCGGTGGTGGGATGAGGATCTGGCGGCTTTTGACCGAAGGTCCATTCGCCTTCGCTGACGCGGAAAGATCGTAGGTATCGTTGTTGGAGGAGGTTCCACAGCCCCCCAGCAAGGCTGCAAGCAACGGCAACGCGATCACAGCTTTCCACACCTGACGACGCTCACTCGACACGCAACCGACCATATTTCGCTTATCCCCTGGAGACCAGATATCGCTCTTCATCAATGCCGCGCGCGGCCGTCATAAGTTTTGACCGTATCCCCGCCGAAGATCAATCGCTGCGGATTGCGGTCGAAATTAGTGATTGTACTGTTTAGGTTGTCAACCGTGCCCCGCATGTCGTTGATGAGGGTCTGGGCATCGCGCAAGCCGCTGCTGGAAAATTTCTGCAAGTTGTCGGCGATCGGCCCAATGCGGGAATTGAGATTGTCCGCCATCTTCTTGAACGATTCGAGCGTGTCCTTGGCTTCTGCGAACAGCGATTTGGTGCTGTCGTCGCCGAGCAGGGAATTGACCTTGGTCAGGATGCCGTCGACCTTCCCGGAAGCCGCATTGAGCTTGGTGGAGATGTCGCGCGCATTGGCGATCGTCTGATCGATATCCTGCTGATGCGCGGCCACGGAATTGGCGACGTCGCGGATCGATGCGACCGCCGTGCGCGCCTGTTTCGTCACGTCGGCAATATCGTCAACCGATCCCTTGATCTTGGCCGGATCGATCTGCGCGACGATCGCATCGACGCGGTCCAGCGTCTTTTGTGCATTCTGACCGAACGTCGTATAGGTGTCGGCCGTCTGCTTGAAGCTCGCGATCGTTGCCTTCAGGTCAGTCGTCGCGTCGGCAAC
Organism: Rhizobium pantanalense; assembly: GCF_030182525.1. Classification (NCBI taxonomy): domain Bacteria; kingdom Pseudomonadati; phylum Pseudomonadota; class Alphaproteobacteria; order Hyphomicrobiales; family Rhizobiaceae; genus Rhizobium; species Rhizobium pantanalense. Next base: position 1,171,300 of record NZ_JAQJCH010000001.1, on the reverse strand, counting down.
ATTGGCCGTGATCTTGTCAGCATTGGCGATCACGTCGTTGACCTTCTGCGCATCGACCGCGCGCACCAGCTTTTCAATCGCATCCAGCGTCGAGTCGACACGGACCGAAACTGTCTTGAAGGTATCGGAAAGCTGCCCGACGCTTGCCAGGAACTTGTCGATATTGTCGGAATTGTCGGCGATGGCCTTCGAGAATTTCTGCGCATTGCGCACGGTATCCGTCAACGGCCCCCGCGAATCCGAGACAAAGCCTTGAATGTCGCCAATCGTATCATTGGCGCGGTTCAGGATCTTGTCGGCCGTCGTCAACAGATTGGTCACGCTCGATTGGTCCGCAAGCAACACCGCCCGCTTACCCGTATCGATCGAACGCTTCAAAATATTCTCGTCACCATTGCGTCCGCCGGAAAGCTCGATATAGGCTGCTCCGGTCAGACCCTGGATCTCAAGAATGGCCTTGGTCGAGGTGTAGACCGGCGCATCGGCACGTACCTGCGTGAAGGCAAGCGAATAGTTCGGATCATCGGCATCGATCGACAGACCCTGCACAGAACCGACCTGAATACCGTTGAAGCGAACCGGCGAGCCGACGCTCAAACCATTTGCGGAACCCGGAATGCGCACGACAAGCTCGACCATCGGGCCGCCGCGGCCATACTCGGCCATCCAGTAGACGAAACCGAAGGCAGCCGCGATGACGAGCAGCGTGAAGAACCCAACGATCGTATAATTGGCTTTGGTTTCCATTGTCTCCAGTCACTTCTCGCGGCCGTGGGCGCTTGCGCCTTTGTCGTCGTTGTGCCCCTTGATGTCCTCGCGCGGCACGATCGAACGTGCGCGTTTGCCCCTGAAGTAGGATTGCACCCAGGGATCATCACAGGCGAGCATGTCCTCAACCGTACCTTCCACCAATACCCGCTTCTGTCCGAGGACAGCAATACGGTCACAGACGGAAAACAGGCTGTCGAGGTCGTGAGTCACCATATAAACGGTCAGGCCGAGCGTGTCGCGCAGCTTGGCGATCAGTTCATCGAATTCCGACGCACCGATCGGATCGAGACCCGATGTCGGCTCATCGAGGAAAACGAGGTCGGGGTCGAGCGCCAGAGCTCTGGCAAGCGCCGCGCGCTTGATCATGCCGCCGGAAAGTTCGGAAGGATATTTGTCGGCGGCATCAGCAGCGAGACCCACCATGCGGATCTTCATCAGCGCCAGCTCGTCCATCATCTCCTTGGGCAGGTCCAGATATTCCCGCATCGGCACCTGGATGTTTTCCTTGACCGTCAGTGAGGAAAACAGTGCGCCTTGCTGGAAGAGAACGCCGAGCCGCATGTCGAGGCGATTGCGGTCCTCTTCGTCGAGCTTGTCGTAATCTTCGCCGAGAATCTCGATCTTGCCCGAGCGGCGCGGCAATAGCCGCAGCACTGTGCGCAGCAGCACGGACTTACCCGCCCCGGAAGCACCAACGAAACCGAGAATTTCGCCGCGATAGATATTGAGGTTCAGTTTGTCGAGGACGATTTTCGATCCGAAGCCGACGGTGACATCCCGTGCCGACAGCACGATGTCCCTGCCCTGCTCATCCTTTTCCAACGGGATTTCCGAGTGAAGCGCGCTCATCCTTATCGTCCCTCAGAAATCGATTGCTGCGTAGAACATGGCGAAGAGCCCGTCCATGAGGATAACGACGAAGATCGACTTCACCACCGATGACGTCACGTGCTGACCAAGAGACTCGGCACTGCCTCCCACCTTCAAACCCTCGACCGCCGCGACGATGCCGATAACCAGCGCCATGAAAGGCGCCTTGATCATACCCGAAATGACCGTCGAAAGACTGACGGCCTCATGCAGTCGCGAGATAAAGGTTGCAAACGTGATACCGGAATATGCCCAGGACACCAGCGCGGCACCAAAAAGCGCAGCGAAGTTGGCAATGACGGTCAGCAGCGGCAGAGCAACCGTCAGCGCCACCAATCGGGGGAAAATCAAAACACCAATGGGATTGAGACCCATGACCTTCAGCGCATCCACTTCCTCGCGCATTTTCATGGAGCCGATTTCGGCGGTAATTGCGCTGCCGGAACGGCCGGCGATCATGATCGCGGTCAGAAGCACGCCGATTTCGCGCAATTGCAGGATCCCGACGAGATCGACCACAAAGATTTCCGCGCCGAAATAGCGCAGCTGGAAAGCACCCTGCTGAGCGATGATCGCACCGATCAGCGACGACATCAGCAGGATGATCGGAACGGCGCGCACCGCCATGTGGTCGATCTGATTGATGATCGAGGCCGGCGAAACACCACTGCCGCGGCCGAATTTGAGCTGCGCGCCACGCACGGCGGAGCCCAGAATATACATGGCGGCAACGAGATTGCCCCAGATCTCGTAGACGGTTTTGCCGATGGGCGCCAATATGCGCTCCGCCAATGATGTCCTCGGCTTTGCAGCCGCCGCCTCATCGTCCGGATGCGCATCGAACGCGGTCAGCAATTCATCGATATGCGGATTGGAGCCCTCGATCGTGACATGGGCCTTATGCGCTTCCTGGCTTTCCTTCAGCCGGCGGATCAGCAGCGCGCCGGCCGTATCGACGTCGGAAAGACCGGAAAGATCGATCACGACTTCGCCGCCGGAACTGCGCTTCGACAGCTGCTCGATCTGGCGCAGCACGCCGTGCACATTGGCGCTGCGCCAATTGCCCTCCAGCCGATAGCGATGGCCTGCGCCCTCGGGCGCATCATCGATCTTCGGTGCATCGGACCTTTGCTCGGCTGCTTTCAAACTCATGCGTCTTTCAAATCTGGCACAACATACGCCGACTCGGTGAGCCCGCATGGTCAGTGCTTAATACACCGACTATGCATGGAATTTCCATCTCGCGCCGGCGCCAACATATGTCACGGCTTTTTGATATCCAAATGAATTTGTTGCACCGCGTCAGGATACGCCGTGAGCGCCTCCGCCGATTGCCGGCTTTCTCGCCTGCAGCCCATAGGCAAAAATGACCATGGCAAGCCCAAAGGCGGCGATGCCGGCCATGACATAGTAACTCGCCAGATCAAGCCAGGCGTAGAGATAACCGGATGCAAGCGTCATCAATCCCAGGAACATGCCATTGTAGAAATAATAGGCGCCCTGAGCCGATGATTCCTGCGTCTCATGGACCGACGCCACGATGCGACGCTGAATGCCTGTGTGGACGCAGGCATAGGTGCAGGAATGAAAACATTGCAGGATGAAATAGCCGAGGAAGCCGAAATTGATCGGAAACAGGATCCAGCGCAGAATACACATAGTCGCGCCGAAAAAGATCAACGTCCAGGCGCTGAACCGCCGACCGAGCTTCTTCGACAGGAAGAAAACCATCACCTCGGCGGCAACGCCGATGCTCCACAGTATGGCGATCTCGGCGCCGGAAAAGCCGAGCTTATGCCAGTAGATCGATGCAAAGGTATAGAGCATCGCATGGCTCGATTGCTGTATCGACACGCCGATCATGGTGATGAGCAATTGTGGCGAGCGCAGATTTCCGGTCGGTGATTGCAGATTGATCGGTTGGTTGCGCCGGCGCGTCGGCCCGATACGCGGCGCGAAAAAGCCCATCAGCGTCGTCAGAATGAACCCCGCCACCATCACGGGCAATACTGTCGTGCCGCCCCATATGCCGATCAGCTGGCCACCGAGAAGGGTCGACAGAATGAAGGTGATCGAGCCCCAGACCCGCATGGAACCATAATCGAAACCCCAACGGCGCACGCCCGACATGGCAATCGACTCAACCACGGGCACATAAGGCGCGTAGGTGGCGCCCTGAATGCCGTAGACCAGAAGCACCGGCCAGAAGTCGCTGGTCCAGTAAAGCGCGATTGCGGTCAGCAGTGACAAGGCACCCGACCATAACAATACATCGGCCCGCTCGCTCATATGATCGGCGAGCACCGCGATAATGGGCGTCACGAGGACGCGCACCACCATGGGAATGGCGAGCACCAGGCCGATCTCGTGATCGTTGAAATTCAGCCCCGCCAGCCAGACAGGGAAAAACGGCAGGGCAATTCCGTTGACGAACAACGGAGCGCAGTAGGACAAGGCAGTGCGCAAGCGGAAATATGGAGGCGCACCCTCGCCCTGGAAGGACTTGATCGCGGGAATCATGACAGACCTGAAGGGGAACTTATTTGTCCCTATCATGCTATCGAGAGTACGACTATGGCGAGAAATGGCCAAAACCGTAACGTTTCGGAAAAATCCGAAGCCAGGGCCGTCCCGCAGCGATCAATAATTATGACAAGCCATTATCGGCTGCGTGAAGGGGCGTAGGAATTACGCCGCCTGGGCACCGATCGGCCGCGGCAATTCTCCGACCGGAGAATCCACCGGCTGCGTCTCGAGAATAGTCCGCCAGGTGATCAGCTCGAACGTGCCGTCCTCATGCTCGGCGATTGCCGTGCAGCTTTCCACCCAGTCGCCGGTATTGATGTAGCGCACGCCGTCGAGATCCTCAATGACCGCATGGTGGATGTGCCCGCAGATGACACCATCGGCATCGTTACGCTTGGCCTCTTCGGCGACGACACGCTGAAACTCGCCGATGAAATTGACGGCGTGCTTGACCTGCAGCTTCGCCCAGGCCGAGAAGGACCAATAGGGCATGTTCAGGCGGCGGCGCACCGCAGCAAGGCCGACATTGATCAGGATGGCCATGTCATAGGCCCAGTCGCCGAGATAGGCGAGCAGGCGGGCATTGCGGACGACGACGTCGAATTCATCGCCATGCAGCACGAGATATTTCTTGCCGTCGGCCGTTTCGTGCATGGCGCGCTGTGCCACCTCGATACCGCCGAAGTGCATTCCGGGGAAGTCACGCAGGAATTCGTCGTGATTGCCGGGGATATAGACGATGCGCGTACCCTTGCGCGCCTTGCGCAGGAGCTTCTGTACGACGTCGTTGCAATCCTGGGGCCAGTACCAGTTTCGCTTCAGCCGCCAGCCATCAACGATGTCGCCGACCAGGAAGATGGTATCGGCCTCGTGATAACGGAGAAAATCGAGCAGGTAATCCGCCTTGGCGGCCTTCGAGCCGAGGTGCACGTCAGAAATGAATAGCGTTCGGAAATGCCGGGGGTCCATGTTTTCATTCACGAACTTTATGTCCGTGCCCTATCCTACCTTGGCTATTCCAAAACCAGACTCGTGTTTCAGGAAGATGACAAACCCTGTGCTTGGCGGCCCGGCGGCAAGGTTCAACCGAGTCTCGGGGCGACTGCGAGGTCAGGACGATCGCTTGTAAAGCTGGCGATACCAAGGCGAAACATGGCCCGCGCCGCGCCACTTGCATAAGCCGTCCATCCGTGCACCTTCACGCCATTCTTACAAAGATGACGCGATCGCAACCTTTTTGCGGAAGGGGATATCGCGCGATCATTGCAAAAACGGCAATTCAGTTTTGCCACGACAAAAACGCCTTGTGACCTCAATTCCATACTGTGAAGGCGAAGCGATTGATGTATGCAGAAGACTCAAAGCGCAGGCAGGAATGGAGACGCAAGTTGGATACGAACGACACTTCGAAAGCAGCCAAGAACATGGCGAGCGGAAACTTCGACGAGCAAGCGCTTTATTTCCATCGTTATCCACGCCCCGGCAAGCTCGAAATTCAGGCGACCAAACCGCTGGGCAATCAGCGTGATCTGGCACTCGCCTATTCCCCTGGCGTCGCTGCGCCCTGCATCGCCATCCGCGACAACCCCGAGACGGCAGCCGACTATACGTCCCGCGCCAATCTCGTAGCAGTCATTTCGAACGGTTCGGCAGTGCTCGGGCTCGGCAATATCGGCCCGCTCGCTTCGAAGCCCGTCATGGAAGGCAAGGCCGTTCTCTTCAAGAAATTCGCCGGCATCGACGTCTTCGACATCGAAATCGCAGCACCGACGGTCGATGAGATGGTCAATACCATTTCGGCGCTCGAGCCGACCTTCGGCGGCATCAATCTGGAAGACATCAAGGCGCCGGAATGCTTTGACGTCGAGCGCCGCCTGCGCGAGAAGATGGAAATTCCGGTCTTTCACGACGATCAGCACGGCACCGCCATCATCGTCGCCGCCGCCATCCTCAACGGACTGGAACTGGCCGGCAAGAAGATCGAAGAAGTCAAGATCGTCGCCTCCGGCGCGGGTGCGGCCGCACTCGCCTGCCTCAACCTGCTTGTCATTCTCGGCGCCAAGCGCGAAAACATCTGGGTCCACGATATCGAAGGCTTGGTCTACAAGGACCGCAACGTCCTGATGGACGAGTGGAAATCCGTCTACGCCCAGGACAGCGACAAGCGCGTGCTTGCTGAATCCATTCCGGGCGCCGACGTCTTTCTCGGCCTGTCCGCCGCCGGCGTGCTGAAGCCCGAACTGCTGGCGCAGATGGCCGAAAAGCCGCTGATCATGGCGCTCGCCAACCCGACGCCGGAAATCATGCCGGATCTCGCCCGTGCCGCCCGCCCCGATGCGATGATCTGCACCGGCCGCTCGGACTTCCCGAACCAGGTCAACAACGTCCTCTGCTTCCCCTATATCTTCCGCGGCGCGCTCGATTGCGGCGCCAAGACGATCAACGAAGAGATGAAGATGGCCGCCGTGCGGGCCATCGCCGCGCTTGCTCGCGAAGAACCTTCCGATGTCGCCGCTCGCGCCTATACCGGTGAAACTCCGGTCTTCGGGCCCAATTACCTGATCCCCTCGCCCTTCGACCCGCGCCTGATCCTGCGCATTGCGCCAGCTGTGGCGAAGGCAGCCGCAGACAGCGGCGTCGCCCTGCGCCCAATCAAGGATTTCGACGCCTACATGGACGAGCTCAACCGCTTCGTCTTCCGCTCGGGCTTCGTGATGAAGCCGATCTTTGCGGCTGCGAAGATAGCCGAGCGCAAGCGCGTCGTCTTTTCCGAAGGCGAAGATGAGCGCGTGCTGCGCGCCGCCCAGGTTCTTCTTGAAGAAGGTACGGCCGTCCCGATCCTCATCGGTCGTCCTTCTGTCATCGAGACGCGCCTGAAGCGCTACGGCCTGAAGATCCGCCCTCATACGGATTTCGCCGTCATCAATCCCGAAGACGATCCGCGCTTCCGTGAATACGTCGAGCTCTATTTCTCGCTGGTCGGTCGCGCCGGCGTTATCCCGGAAGCCGCACGGACGATCGTTCGTACCAACGCAACCGTCATCGGCGCCCTTGCCCTGAAGCGCGGGGAAGCCGATGCGCTCATCTGCGGCCTCGAAGGCCGTTATGAGCGTCATTTGCGCATCGTCCGCCAGGTCATCGGCAAGCGGCCTGATGTTCGCGATTTCTCCGCACTGAGCCTGCTCATTTCGCAGCGCGGCGCCACCTTCTACACCGATACTTATGTGACGTTTAATCCGACCGCCGAGGAAATCGCTGAGTCGACCTGGCTGGCGGCCGAGGAAATCAAGCGCTTCGGCATCGAGCCCCGCGCCGCCCTCGTCTCGCATTCCAACTTCGGCTCACGGGAGTCGGAAAGCGCCACCAAGATGCGCGAAGCGCTGGCTCTCATCCGCAAAGCAGCGCCGGATCTGGAAGTGGACGGCGAAATGCATGGCGACAGCGCCATTTCCGAGAGCCTACGCCGGCATGTGATGCCGGACAGCGCGCTTTCCGGCGAAGCCAATCTACTGGTCTTCCCCAATCTCGATGCGGCCAACATCACGCTCGGCGTGGTCAAGACCATGACCGATGGTCTGCACGTCGGTCCGATCCTGCTCGGTACGGCGCTTCCGGCCCACATTCTCTCGCCGTCGGTCACTTCCCGCGGCGTGGTCAACATGGCGGCGCTCGCCGTCGTCGAAGCCTCGCAGATCGCCTAATATCGCGTCTCGCAGCCCACAGCCAGAACGGCATCGCGTTTCATGCATTCGCGGTGTCGCCTATCCCCCGGTTATCGGCAGCTGCGAGCTGCAATTTCACGAAAATCCTCTCGAAATCCGTGCTTTTTCATGGATACGTTGTTAAGCTGCAGCGTGTAATCTTCAGCGACTTAAAACCGCTTTCGAGAGCAGAACCGTGAACCGCGGCATAAAACAAGCTTCCATTGCCTTCTTTTCCCTGCTGACGACCACATCGGCCGTCCTTGCACAGGTCGATCTCTGCGACGAACTGCGCGGCCGCTATGTCGACATCAGTGAAGTGATCGGCGCCAGCCAGGAAACACGCCAGCTCTCGCGCGCCATCGTGCAACAGAACCTGATGGTCCGCCGGACAATGAGCGATCTGCGCAACCAGGGCTGCGTCGAAGGCGAAGATGGCGTATTTGGCGGCCAGGACAGCCAGGGCGTCTGCGATGACATCAGGCAATCGATCGATCAGATGCGGCGGGATCTCTCCCTGCTGATGGATCAGCGCGAGCAGAGCGTCGGTCGCGTCGACGCCGTTGCCATGCAGCGCCGGCAGTTGCTGGATACGATGCAGCGCAACGGCTGCAGCCTGCCGGCTTCGGCAACGCCGGATATCGTCATCGATACCCATACGAAGATGGATGCCTATGCACCGCAGGAGCAGTCCCTGGCGAAGCCTGAAAGCTCCATCACCGTCATCGAGACGCCAAGGCTCCAGAAGAATTCCAGCCTGGAACAAAAGCAGGCGCCCGCGCCTGCTCCCAAGGTAACACAGGCGCAGCCGCAGCAATTTCCGCCAGATCGCCCCTACGATCCCTCGGCCCATAAGGTGCGCCAGGTCGGCCCGCAATTCCTCGCGACCGACCAGGGCAGCATCGACCTCAAGCATCCAAAAGAGGCCGGGCCGCAGCCGACGCAATAATGCGCGGCCAGACGTTTCTCATCTCCGCCTGGCCGCCCTCCTTTCGAGGTTTTATGCCGATCCCGACTGACGCAACAGGGAGATGATGGACTCATCACCGGTCTCCTGCGCAAGATCGCGGTAAGATCGTCCCGAGGCATCCCTGACCGAACGATCCACCCCATGCGTTAGCAGGAGGCGCACCGCCTCACCGCAACGATTGACAATGGCAAAGCCGAGCGGTGTCATCCAATCGCGATCGCTGGACTGCCCATACGGGCGGAAGTCTCCGAAGCGGATATTCACCTGTTCCGGATACCTATCGAGAATAGTAGCCAGCTGATCGATCTGGCCGAAGGCGGCCGCCGCGAAAATATCGAGCGGATAGGCCTTCAGAAACTCGACCATCTCGTTCTTGCCATTATATTCGGCCCAACCGATCGGCGGCGCATGAAAATTGGGATCGCGAATGGTGGTGTCCGCTCCATGCTCGATCAGCAGCTTCGCCATCTCCATATGGCCATGCAGCGCGGCTTCATGCAGCGGCGTTCGGCTTGTCATGGCATTGACGTTAAAATCCAGCGCCAACATGAGACCAACGGCGCGCAAATCATTTTTGCCAGCAGCCTCGTGCAGCATGGCAGGATGAGCCTGGCGCATCGCCTCAGGAATATCGAGGTCCCGCGCAATTCTCTTTACATTTTCGACGACTATTGCCGGATCAGCGGCCTCGTTTCGGGCCCCTTGCTGAATCTGGATATAGAACCAATCCTCGGGCTTAAGGCGAACCGCCACTGCTCCCTGCTGAACGAGATACAACGCAAGATCCTTGTCGTTCCCTAGCCGCGCCCACTCATAGGGCGTTCTCCCATTGACAGGCTTATGAAAATCAGCACCATTTCCCACGAGCAGGCGCACCCGCTCGCCCATACGATGTTCCAGCGCCCAGGCAAGTTGATAGTCGAAAACGGTCTGCGTGTTCTCGACGAATTTGCCGTCTTCGCGTACGAGCCAATTGTTCTTATCCCTAACGGACAAGCCATATTCGATCAGCAATTTCAGGCAAGTATCGTCCCGTTCGAACATGCGGTTGTAGAGCGCCTGGCTGTCATTGGCTTCGGCGCCGGCGTCGAGCAGCAGCCGCGCGAATGCCTCGCATTCCGGATGCGGCGGCTGGCGCTCCTTCCCCGCCTCGCCTTCGCCGAAGACGCCGGTCAAAACCGTGAAGCGATACTGACCGGCATCGAGGAAGAAGGCGTTGACATCGGCCCCGCGCCTGACCAGCTCGCGGGCCGCCGGCAGGCTGGATCGACCCGGCACGCGAGCGTATGCGGCGCACATCAGCGGAGTTAGATCATGCGGCCCGCCTTTTCGATCGAGAAGCTGTGGCTGACGATCGAGCCAGCGACCTACGCGGTCGGCATCGCCGAGCGCAGCAGCGATGTGAATGCTTTCGTCGGCAATCTCCGGATGGGCTTCAAGCAGTCTTAGCGCCTCATCGAAGCGTGCGGGATCGGCGGGAATATTGGCAAAGTACGAGACCGTCGCCAGCGACAGAAAACGGTTGGCGAGCTGGTCCCCTGGAATATGCTTGCGGTCGCCGCTCTCCAGATGCGCCTTGAGCTTCGTCCAGCTGGAGAAGCCGAATTCGCGGGCAAGAACGAGCTGAATGTCCTGCAATCCCACATCGGCGACGTTGGCAAAATAGGGCGCAACGCGGCTGCACGCCGAAGCATCACCGGCTTGTACGGCCTTGAGGAAAGACTTGGCCTGCTTTTTCAGGGAATCGAGAGTGGCGTCGACAGCCAAAGAGCGCGTGGTCACGATAGACCTCCTTCCATTTACGTCCGGTATCCGCGCCCACAGACTGAAAAGAGGTGTGGCAGTCTCACTTTATATGCATCAGGTGGGCTTGGCCCTTCCCGCGGATCGGATGCGCCCTGAGAACGCATCCAGATCTATCGCGGCGGTTGCGATCTGTCCAGAGGTCAGGCCGGCTGGTAACGCACATAGGCAAACGCATCACCATCCGGTGACCAGTTCGGCACGTTGATCGATCCCTGCCCGCCAAAGAGCTCGAACAGCGTCGTCAGATTGCCGCCATCCATATCCATCAGCCGCATGCGGACATTCAGATCGCGCGGATGATCGAAGACCTCGGGATCGTAGGAGATCAGCACCACCTTGTCGTTCCTAGGCGACGGATGGGCGAACCAGTTGCCATAATTGTCGTGGGTCACCTGCTCCAGGCCGGTGCCATCGGGATGGATGCGCCAGATCTGCATCAGACCGGTGCGGCTCGAATTGAAGTAGATCCATTGGCCATCAGCGGAGAAATCAGGCCCGTCATTGCGGCCCTCCCCATGCGTCAGGCGCGTCTCCTCGCCGCCATCGATCGAGATCGTATAGATGTCGAAGACATCGTTGCGGATGCCGCAATAGGAGAAGCGCTTTCCGTCCGGCGACCAGCCATGCCAGTAGGACGGCAGATTGGTCGTCACCTGCCTTGGAGTGCCGCCCTCTGCTGGCAGAACATAGATGCAAGCCTTGCCGTGCTCCGTCTTGTCGGAAATGGCAATCTGCGAGCCGTCGGGCGAGATGCCGTGATCGTTGTTGCATCGGGTGGCGAAACCGGTATCGACCTGCACGATCCCGGCGTCGCCATCCAGCGATAAACGGTAAAGCAGACCGTCGCCGTTCAGCAGCAGATAGCGTCCGTCGGGCGAATAGTTCGGTGCCTCGACCAGTTCATCCGTCTGCCAAACAACCCGGTTCTCACCCGTGCGAATGTTATAGATCTCGACCGAGCTGCGCATTCGTCCTCTTCCTTTGTCGGAGGCGCGATCAGCGATCGCGGAACCGATTGGTGATCGGATAGCGACGGTCGCGACCGAAATTCTTCTTGGTGATCTTCACGCCCGGCGCCGACTGGCGGCGCTTGTATTCTGCGAGATAGAGCAGATGCTCGATGCGATGTACGGTCGCAACATCATGGCCGCGCGCCACGATTTCCTCGACCGACATTTCCTTCTCCACCAGGCATTCGAGGATATCGTCGAGCACCGGATAGGGCGGCAGTGAATCCTGGTCTGTCTGGTTCGGCCTCAATTCCGCCGAAGGCGCCTTGTCGATGATGTTATGGGGGATCACCTCGCCTGAAGGACCGAGCGCGCCCGGCGGCACATGCAGGTTGCGCCAACGCGACAGCGCATAGACCTGCATCTTGTAGAGATCCTTGATGGGGTTGAAGCCGCCGTTCATGTCTCCATAGAGCGTGGCATAGCCAACCGACATTTCCGACTTGTTGCCCGTCGTCACCACCATCGAGCCGAACTTGTTGGAGATCGCCATCAGGATAGTGCCGCGGGCGCGACTCTGAAGGTTTTCCTCGGTAATGCCGCTCTCGGTGCCTTCGAAGAGATCGGATAGAGCCGAAGTGAAGCCCGTTACAGGATCCTCGATCGGCACGATATCGTAACGGCAGCCAAGCGCCTTGGCGCAATCGGCCGCATCCTTCAACGAATCCTGCGACGTATAGCGATAGGGCAACATGACAGTGCGCACGCGCTCTTCGCCGAGCGCGTCGACCGCGATCGCCGCGCAGATCGCCGAGTCGATACCGCCGGAGAGGCCAAGCACGACCGACTTGAAGCCGTTCTTGTTGACATAGTCGCGGAAGCCCAGCAGGCAGGCGCGATAATCCGCCTCTTCGCCCTCCGGGATATGGGCCATCGGGCCTTCGGCGCAGTGCCAGCCATCGCCGTTCTTCTTCCAGGTCGTCACTGCAAGCGCGGTCTCGAACTGGCTCATCTGGAAGGCCAGTGTCTTGTCGGCGTTGAAACCGAAGCTGGCGCCATCGAAAACCAGTTCATCCTGGCCGCCGAGTTGCGCGGCATAGATCATCGGCAGGCCCGTCTCGATGACCTGTTTCAGCACGACCTGATGGCGCACGTCGACCTTGCCGCGATAGTAAGGCGAACCATTCGGCGAGAGAAGGATTTCCGCACCGCTCTCAGCAAGCGTCTCGCAGACACCGAGCTCGCCCCAGATGTCCTCGCAGATGGGGATACCCAGCCGCACGCCGCGGAAATTGACCGGACCGGGCATAGCGCCCTGGTCGAATACGCGCTTCTCGTCGAACTCGCCGTAGTTCGGTAGGTCTACCTTGTCACGAACCGCAATCACCTTGCCGCCATCGAGCACGGCAATCGAATTGTAGCGGCCCGTCTCGTCCTGCCGGGGAAAGCCGATGATCACGCCGGGGCCGCCATCGGTCGTATCGGCGGCGAGAGCTTCCACCGCTTTCCAGCAGGCGCGGATGAAGGCCGGCTTCAGCACGAGATCTTCCGGCGGATAGCCGGAAATGAACAATTCCGTCAGCAGGACGATCTGCGCGCCTTCGCGCGCGGCTTCGGCGCGGGCGTCACGCGCCTTGGCGAGATTGCCGGAGACGTCGCCGACCGTCGGATTGAGCTGCGCGACGGCGATGCGGATGGTGTTGGTAATCTGGCTTTGCTCTGTCATGCCATACATTTAGCGATGCCATCTTTCTTCCGCAACCGCCTTCCTTCCCGCACACGCATCAAAGATCGCACCACGCGCATAGGAGGTATTTTTGCCCGGAAAAATACTAAGCCAGCCTTGCGGTTCATGCAGCATTCATGACAGAAGCGTGACACTTATATGAATACTTTGTAGCTTTTGGAGACAGCATTGGTCGCATTGGTCATCGAGTCCGCCTTAGCGGGCAAGCTTGCCCTTTTCCAGAAGATCAGCGCGGCAAGACAAAAGTCTGCCGCTCTGCGCCTGCTTCTGAGCCTCGCGCTGACCCTGCTTTGCTCCCTGTCCATCGTCATGACGATCGAATGGGTCGCACGGGGCGAATTCGCCTCGGCTTGGACCTATCTCCTTTCCCCGTCCCGCCCCGGCCTCGCCACCATCGGCGTTGTCATGCTGGCCATGCTGGCGCTGGATGCCCTGATCGGTCGCGCGCATCTATCCGCTTTGATCGTCGCGCCGCTGCTGCTCATACCGGCCTTCATTTCGAACCAGAAGCAGAATTTTCTCTCCGATCCGCTCTACCCTTCGGACTTCTTGTTCGGGCGGCAGATTATGGAGCTGATGCCGATCATGGTGCGTGATCGCCCTTGGACGGCGATTGCACTGGCAATCGGCATCATCGCCGGCACCGGTGCCATAATCCTGTTCTGGCGCTATATCCGGAGCCACACGGTCGCGCTTTCGCGAAAAGAGCGCTTCGGCCGGCTTTCGGTCTGCCTGCCGCTGGCAGCACTTTTCGCCTCGCAGATGGACCCCACTCAATATTCCCTCCTTCGCGAGAAACTGGGCATCATTCCGATCGTCTGGGATCAGACGGAAAATTACAACCATAACGGCTTCACCCTCGCCTTCGCGCTGAACCTGCCCATGGCGGACGTCAAGTCACCGGCCGGATACGGCCCCGGCGCCATCGACGCCATGCCCGCGAGAAACTACGGCTATCTTTCCGGTCCGCGCCAAAAGCCCGACGTGATCATGCTGATGAGCGAATCCCTTTGGGATCCGACGCGGCTTTCCAACATCACCTTCACACCGGACCCGATGCCGACGATCCGCGCCAGACAATCCGGATATGTCTTTTCGCCGGAATTCGGCGGCATGACCGCCAATGTCGAGTTCGAGGCACTGACGGGCTTTTCCAACGCCTTCCTGCCTTATGGCAGCATTCCCTATCAGCAATATGTCCGCCGCCCGCTGCCGTCGCTTGCCACTTTCTTCCGCGGCGAAGGCTATATGACGCGCGCGCTCCATCCCTTCAGCGGCTGGTTTTGGAACCGTAACGAAGTCTACCGAGCTTTCGGCTTCGAAGAATTTCATACCCAGGAGACTTTGCCGCCCATGGACAAGCGCGGCATGTTCGCCGCCGACGACTCCCTTATGAAGGAAATCATGAGCGAAGGAGACGCCGCCGAGCGTCCCTTCTTCTTCTTCGCGGTCACTCTTCAGGGACATGGACCTTACGAAGCCGACCGCTATGCTGAGAATACCGTCGGTATTGCCGGCAATTTGAACGACGATGACCGTGCAGCGCTCGCTACCTATGCACAGGGCGTCCGCGAAGCCGATGACAGCCTGAAGATGCTGATGGATTGGGCCGAAAAGCGCGACCGCGAAACCATCATCGTCCTCTGGGGCGATCATCTGCCGCCGCTCGCCAACGTCTATCCGAACACCGGCTACATGCCGCAGCAGGTGGCAACCCGCAAGGCGCCGCTCGACGTCATGAAGAAGGAGCACGAAACGCCGCTCGTCGTCTGGTCGAGCAAGAAGGGCGTTCGCAAGGACATCGGTACCATCAGCCCCTCACAACTACCGTATCACTTGCTGAAAACCGCCGGCTACGAACATCCATTCTACACGGGCTTTCTCGGCCGCCTGCAGAAGAAATACAACATCGTCGACCGCTATCAGCTGGCAACCCGCGACAACCAGACCTTCCCCGATTGGGCGCGCAAGGAGCAGGAGCTGGACCCGACCGTGCGCGACTATCGCTATCTGCAGCACGACATGATGTTCGGTCACCAATATGGGCTGGAACGCTTCTTTCCGTCGCATGCGGAGTTGATGGGCCATGAGAATAGCTAGGGCGTCCGTGGGCTACGGTTCACACTGCGGTTTGCGGTGGCCACATACGCTCCATGCGTAATCGAGTTTGAAACCCTTCCCTCGTTGCATTTTTGCCCGTTGGTCGAATAGTTGCATTCAATGCCACTTGGACCTCGGAGCCCTCCCAATGCATAATCTTCCCAACTTCGTTCATCTGCATTTCGATAAGACGGCCGATCAGCTCGGCGATATCGAAAAGCGCGTTCTCAAAAAGGCGCACGAGCGAAAAATCATTTCCACCGATATCAATGCAGCCATCTCGGCGGAATCGTCCAGGGGACAGCGTCTCGCGGACAGCATCGCTCGCATCGGCGGCTCATGGTCCTTCATCATCGCCTTCCTGCTGTTTCTGGTCTTCTGGTGCGTCGTCAACACGATCCTTCTCACCACGAACGCTTTCGACCCCTACCCCTTCATCTTCCTGAACCTCGTCCTCTCCATGCTCGCCGCGATCCAGGCGCCGATCATAATGATGTCCCAGAATCGACAGGCAGAAAGGGACCGTTTCGAAGCCGCCAAGGACTATGAGGTCAATCTCAAGTCCGAGCTGGAAGTGCTATCGCTGCACCAGAAGATCGATATGCAGGTATTGACCGAGCTCGCCGTGGTGCGGGAAGAGCTCGCCAAACTGAGCAAGCTTGTTGCGGAAAAAGGCACTATGTGAAGATCAGTCGGAGGGGCCGGCCGTCAGCAATCCCGGTCGCCCCTGCCGATATCGCGGCAGTCCGTCGTCGATCTCGTAATAGTCGCCCTTGTCGGCACAATAGATATGATAGGCTATCTTGAGGCCGCTCGGTTGATCAAACAGACCGGCCATGATCGATATTTCATCGGCGCTATCGGCGACCCAGAACAGGGCCGAGCCGCAAGTCTTGCAAAAACCGCGGCGCGCGAATGTGCTGGCACGATACCAGGTAATCGCCTCTTCTCCCTCGATGACGAGATTTTCGCGCGCGACGTTGGTTGCGGCGTAATAGAGACCGGTCTGCTTGCGGCATTGCGAACAATGGCAGGCAACAACCTCACGCAGCTTGCCGTGTGTCCTGAAACGTACGCTGCCGCAAAGGCAGGCTCCCGTGTGTTCGTCGCTCATCATTGCTCCCTTTATTTCAAGGCAGCCTTCCCGAGAACCGCATTCGGGTCAATTTCAAAGAAATGAAGCATCTTTCAACCGCGCTGATCGGTCCGGCCAAAAGCAAACGGGCCGGTTTTTCGCCGGCCCGTTCGATAGGTCATGGATGCAGCTTCACTCAGCCATGCGCGCGCATACGCTTCTCGTCGCGGCCGCCCTTCATCCGCTCGGCGAGCAGGAAGGCAAGCTCGAGCGCCTGGTCGGCATTGAGGCGGGGATCGCAATGGGTGTGATAGCGATCCTGCAGGTCCTCGGCACCGACGGCGCGAGCACCGCCCGTGCATTCGGTCACGTCCTTGCCGGTCATCTCGATGTGGATGCCGCCTGGATGCGTGCCTTCGGCACGGTGGATCTGGAAGAAGCTCTCGACTTCCGACAGGATGCGCTCGAACGGACGCGTCTTGTAGTTGTTGAGCGTGATCGTGTTGCCATGCATCGGGTCGCAGGACCAGACGACCTTGCGGCCTTCCTTCTCGACAGCGCGAATGAGGCGCGGCAGGTTGTCGGCAACCTTGTCGTGACCGAAACGGCAGATCAGCGTCAGGCGGCCGGCTTCGTTCTGCGGGTTCAGAATATCGATCAGATTAAGCAGATCGTCCGCCTGCAGCGAAGGACCGCACTTCAGACCGATCGGGTTCTTGATGCCGCGGAAATATTCGACATGGGCGTGATCGGCCTGGCGCGTGCGGTCGCCGATCCAGAGCATGTGGCCCGAGGTGGCGTACCAGTCGCCGGTCGTGGAATCGACGCGGGTGAAGGCTTCTTCATAGCCAAGCAGCAGCGCTTCGTGGCTGGTGAAGAAATCGGTTTCACGCAAGCTCGCATTGCTCTCGGCGGTGATACCGATCGCGCGCATGAAATCCATGGTCTCGCCGATGCGGTCGGCAAGCTTGCGGTAGCGCTCGCCCTGCGGGCTGTCCTTGACGAAGCCGAGCATCCACTTCTGCACGTTTTCCAGGTTGGCATAGCCGCCCATCGCGAAGGCGCGCAGCAGGTTCAGCGTCGCGGCAGACTGGCGGTAAGCCATCATCTGACGCTCCGGATTGGGAATGCGCGCTTCTTCGGTGAAATCGATGCCGTTGATGATATCGCCGCGATAGCTCGGCAGCGAGATGCCATTCTGCGTTTCGATGTTCGACGAGCGCGGCTTGGCGAACTGACCGGCAATGCGGCCGACCTTGACGACCGGCAGCTGCGCACCGAAGGTTAGCACGACTGCCATCTGCAGGAAGGCGCGGAAGAAGTCGCGGATCGTATCGGCGCCGTGTTCCGCGAAGCTTTCGGCACAATCGCCGCCCTGAAGCAGGAAACCGTTGCCTTCTGCGACGTTGGCGAGATGGGCCTTCAGGCGACGGGCTTCACCGGCAAAAACGAGCGGCGGATAGCTTGCAAGCTGCGCTTCGGTCTCTGCCAGCGCTGCCTTGTCCGGAAAATCCGGCACCTGCTGGATCGGTTTCTGCCGCCAACTGCTCGGGGTCCAATTCTGTGCCATCTCACTCACCTGCTTGTGCGCCCGATCTTTTTCGGGCGGCCCATCGTCGTAAATAACGCGCGCTTATAAACCTTTGCCGCCCGCTTGCAAAGGCGGGCAAACTACTGTGCGAATCTTTTATGGTGCAGCCGATATTTGCGTGAAAACGGGGGCGTTACACGCGCTCGCCGTTGCGGATGCGATAGCTCGGCGAATACATCGTCACCAGTTCTTCCGCCGCCGTCGGATGCACCGCCATGGTGCGGTCGAAATCGTCCTTGGTGCAGCCGGCCTTCAGCGTGATACCGAGAAGCTGCGCCATTTCGCCGGCATCGTGGCCGAGAATATGGGCGCCGATTACCTTGCGGTCCGCGGCATTGACGATCAGCTTCATGATCATCTTCTCGGCTCGGCCCGAAAGCGTCGCCTTCATCGGCCGGAACTGCGCGCGGTAGACTTCCAATTCCGGATAACGCTTTGCGGCGTCTTCCTCGGTTAAGCCGACCGTGCCGATCTCCGGCTGCGAGAAGACGGCCGTCGGGATGAGTTCGTGATCCGGCCGGGTCGGATTGTCCTTGTAGACGGTCTCGATGAAGCACATGGCCTCGTGGATCGCCACGGGCGTCAGCTGTACCCGATCGGTGACGTCGCCGAGAGCGAAGATATTCGGAACAGAAGTGCGCGAATATTCGTCGACGATAATGGCGCCCTGCTCGTTGATCGCAACGCCGGCAGCCTCAAGCCCGAGATTTTCGGTATTCGGCGTACGGCCGAGCGCCAGCATGACGGTATCGACCGCCAGGAGCTTATCGTTCTTCGTCCGAACACTAAGCCTGCTCTCTGCCTTCTCGACATTCTCGATAATGTCATGGCAGAGAATGCGGATGCCCTTCTCCTCCATGGCCTCATGAAGGCCTTTGCGCAGGTCCTGATCGAAGCGCGACAATATCTCGGCGCCGCGATAGATCAGCGTCGTCTCGACGCCGAGACCATGGAAGATGTTGGCGAACTCGACGGCAATGTAGCCGCCGCCGGCGATCAGGATCGACTTCGGCAGTTCCTTCAAGTGGAACGCTTCGTTCGAGGAGATGCAGAGCTCGTGGCCGGGCAGCGCCGCATGCAGGTTCGGCCGGCCGCCGGTTGCGATGACGATGGTCTCAGCGGTCACGGTCCGGCCGGTCTTCAGCAGCTTGATCGTGTGGGCATCCAACAGCTCCGCGCGTGTATCGAATATCTCCGCCTTGGCATTGTCGAGCCCTTTGCGGTAGAGGCCTTCCAGCCGGGCGATTTCCTTGTCCTTCGCCTCGATCAGCTTATTCCAGTCGAAGCTGCTCTCGCCGACCGTCCAGCCGAAGCCGGCCGCGTCCTCGAAGTGCTCGCTATACTGCGAGGCATAGACGAAGAGCTTCTTCGGCACGCAGCCGCGAATGACGCAGGTGCCGCCATAGCGATACTCCTCGGCGATGCCGACCTTCTTACCGAGCGATGCGGCCACGCGCGCGCTGCGCACACCGCCGGAGCCGCCGCCAATCACGAAGAGGTCGAAATCAAACGAAGGCATGGATCGCTCCTGTAGACATCAAGTTGCGCGCGAAGCGCCATTGGGGGTCGGCACTCATATAGGGAGCCGAGACCCAAAAAGAAAAGCCCGGAATCGATCCGGGCTTCGAATTTGTAACTGCTTGCCGCAGATACCGAAAACAACAAACCTAGCTTTCAAAACCGCTGCGGCAGCTAGCCATTGACTACTGCTTCGGCGCCGGCTGAGCGGCCGCACCGGCATCCGGCGTAACGACCGGCTGCTTGACGACCTTCTGCAGGGCATCGTTGCTCTGCTTTGCGAGATCGCGCGAAATGCCCTGGCTCCAGATGTCGGCCGCCTTGTAAAGCTCGCGGGTGGCGAGCGGACCATCCTTGAGAAGCTTCTTGCCTGCCGGCGAATTGTAGAAATCGGCAATCGCCTTGAGCTCATCGGCAGAGAAGGCCTTGGCATAGGTGACGGCCGCTTCGCGCTCGAGATCGGCACGACGCGGAGCAAGCGCCAGGGCGGTCGCATCGACGGTCGAGTTGATCGCATCGCCGAAATTCGGGTTTGCCTGGATCATCGTGCTCTTCAGCTGCTCGGCGAGATTAGGCAGAATATTGTCGAACTGGTTGGTGATGCCGAGAGCGTTGATCGCAGCGCGCGCAGCCTTGATCTGATCCTCAGAAACTTCCTGAGCGTTCACGGAACCGAAGGCAATGCCCGAAAGAAGAATGGTTGCAGCGGCAAGACGGCCAAGACCCGCAAATTTGATCATGAGATGAGTGCTCCTATGTATTGTTCGCCTGCAACGTGCGCGCACCGGCGGGGCCGGCAATGATCGCTTGTGTCGCCATATGGATAAAGAGCCCGTGTTCGACAACGCCGGGAATCGAATAGAGCTCGCTCGACAGCGCCTCTGCATCAGGAATACGGCCGAAAGATGCATCGACGATGTAGTGCCCCCCATCAGTGACGAAGAGGCTGTCGCCAGAGCGGCGCATGTCGAGCGCGCCCGAAAGCCCAAGACGCGATGCCGCCTTCTCAATGAGGATGCGAGTGGAAACGAGGCCGAAGGGATTGACCTCGATCGGCAGCGGAAAAGCTCCGAGCGTCTCGACGACCTTGCTCTGGTCTGCAATGACGATCATGCGAGCTGACGAGGCCGCAACGATCTTCTCGCGCAGCAGCGCACCGCCGCCACCCTTGATCAGCGTCAGCGCGCCATCCAGCTCATCGGCGCCATCGATGGTGAGATCGAGTTCCGGAAGCTCGTCGAGCGACTTCAACGGCACGCCGAGTTCGTTGCAGAGCCTGGCCGTTCTTTCAGACGTCGGAACACCCTCAATCGAGAGGCCGGTTGCGACCTTTTCGGCGAGCAAGCGAACAAACTCCTCTGCCGTGCTGCCCGTGCCGATCCCGAGCCGCATGCCGCTTTCGACATAGGCGAGCGCAGCTCTCGCAGCCTCGATTTTCATCTGGCGGGCGTCCATGCGCCACCTGCTCCCATTGTTACGTTGGTCTGCTGTTTACACGGCTCTCCAGCCAAACGAAAGCCAAAATAACGGCATGATATAGAAATCCCCGGCCCCTTCCCGCCAAGGCTTTCCGGCACTTCAGTTGCAATTGCCCGCGCTATCTTTTAACTCCGGAAGACGCACTCTTTTCTATGCAAAGGCCGATTCTTCGTGAAATCTCCCCTTGTCGTATTCGATCTCGACGGCACGCTGCTGGACACGCATGCGGACCTGATCGTCAGCCTGAACCATACGATCGCCGCACTCAAGCTTCCGCCGGTCAGCTATGACGACGTGACGCATCTCGTCGGCAACGGCGCGCAGGTGATGATCGAGCGGGCCTGCAAGCTGCATGGCTATACGCTGACATCGGAAGAATTGCCGGCTCTGCTACAGCGCTTCATAACCCATTATTCCGAGACGATGCCCGGCGTCACACAGCCCTACCCCGGGCTCCTGGCCGCGCTTACAACACTGCGGAACAAAGGCTACAAGCTAGCCGTCTGCACCAACAAGATGGAATCGCTGGCGCGCACGCTTCTCGACCGGCTCGAATTGACCCAATATTTCGAGGCCATTACCGGCGGGGACACCTTCACTGTGCGCAAGCCGCATGCCGAACATCTGATCGGCACCGTCGAGCGCGCCGGCGGCGATATCGCCCGCACGGTCATGATCGGCGATAGCATCAATGATATCCTCGTTGCCCGCAATGCCGGCGTGCCTTCGGTCGCCGTCCCCTTCGGCTATTCCGACGTGGGCGTCGAAACACTCGGCCCAAACCGCATCATCTATCACTATGACGAGCTGACGCCGGAACTGGTCGAAGGATTGCTGGCGGCCTGAGACGCATCAGTTCTTCAACAAAAAACGGCGGCACATGGCCACCATTTTTCGTTTTCTGCACGGAACAGACTTAAATCTGGGCAGTCCGCGCCTTTGAGGTCGCATCCAGCGCCTTCTGCGTGGCAGCATCGCGATCATAGACATCGTTGAAATACTGGATCACGCCGTCCTTGTTCGGCCATGCGGTGAAATAGGCGATGTAGATCGGGAACTTCTGCGGCACAGCTACAGCCTTGTTCTGGCCGGTGGCGATCTGCTTGGCGACATCGTCGACCGTGGTGTTCAACACGGCGGCGGCCATCGCGCGCGGATCGGCAAGACGGACGCAGCCGTGACTGAGCGCGCGCATGTCCTTCTTGAAGAAGCTCTTCTGCGGCGTGTCGTGCATGTAGATCGCATGCGAGTTCGGGAAGAGGATCTTCAACTCACCAAGCGCGTTATCGCTGCTCGGCGGCTGGCGAACCGAAATGCTCTTCGTCGAGCCGTACCAATCGACGCTGGACGATGCGACGGCGCGGCCGCCGACTTCGACCTGATAGCCCATGCGATCGAGATAGTTCGGATCGGAACGCAGCTTCGGCAGCATCTCGTTGATGATGATCGACTGCGGAACGCCCCAGAACGGATTGAATTCGACCGTCTGCACCTGATTTTCAAAGAAGAAGGTCTGGTGCTGCTTGCTGCCGACGACGACGCGCATCGACAGCTGCTCCTGATTGTTATTGTAGTAATAGACCATGAAGGCCGGCTGATTGATGAAGACGTAGCGCGGCCCAAGCTCGTCCGGCAGCCAGCGCAGCTGCTCCATGGCAATGACCAGCTTCTGGATCTTCACATCGTTGTTCTCGCCGACCATGGCGCGAACGGAGGACGGGCCGATCACGCCGTCGGCAGTCAGACCCTTTTCGCGCTGGAAGTCCTCGACCAGTGACACGAGCTCGGGCGTATAGCTCGGCGTGCCCAGATAAGCGGAGAAAAGATCGGCGTGAGCCGTCTTCAGTGCATCCGAGCCGCGATGCTCGATCGCCTTGACGATATTGGCCATTTCCGGCGAGCTATCACCCGGCTTCAGCGTACCGGCGAGCGAAATGGAAATGTGACTGCCGTCCGTTCCGGCCTCGGAACGCAGCTTCGCAAGCTCCGCCTTCAATTCCATGAATTGCGGGTTGGACGGGCTGCGGCTGTTGAGATAGGCGGCAGCATCGGGGCTGGCGCGCAATACATCGAGCATAGCCGTCAGATTGATGTCCTTGCGCTTGAAGTCGTGATAGCCGGAGATCTTGTTCGGGTCGAGGCGACCGCGAACCGTATCCTGGACGAACATCAGCACCTTGCTGGAGAGCGTGAGCTCGAACTGCATGAGAGCCCGATCACGCAGCACCGGATCGGCATTCGCGGCATTGTCGCCGGGCAGTGTTACGGCATAGTCGGCAGGATCGAGGCCGACGGAACCGGCATCGGCAAGGACCGCCATCGCGGCCTTCGCCTTGTCGCTGACGGTATGGTCAGCAACCCAGAGAAGCGGCTTGCTCGGATCGGCGTAATAGGACTCAATCGCCTTGGCGATATCGTTGGTCGCCATGACCCGCGCATCCGCCAGATAGCGGCGCTGCGAGACTTCGGTGTCGACCGCGACCGGCGTCGGGGAGGCATCGGCAACGGCGCCGGTCACAACCGGATCGGCGAAATGCACCGTCGACACCAGACGCATCTGGTCGGCCTTATAAGTATAGTATTTCGGTGCATCGACGGTCGGCAGCGGCTGCTTTGCCCGCGGAGGCTCAACGGAGTTCAGCGTCTGCGCCGGGTTGACGGGAACCGGAGCCGAAACCTGCGTGCTCTGCTGACGGCCCTGACCGCCACGGATGAAATCCATGAGGGTCATAGCACTTGCGGAGGTTGCGCCAATTGAGGAAAGGCAGCAGGAAAGAGCCAGGACGGATGCTGTGGCTTTGATGGCAAGTTTCATTCTCTAATAAGTCCCTGTATCGTACGGTAACTTCGAGCTCGACGGTGCTGTTTTCAACTCGGCCGCGATGTCTTAGACATCATACACCCACTACACTGAAAACGACGAGACCCCGCCTTTCGTTCAATGCCTCAACTTCACGTGACGAAGCAGTGGCGTCTTCCGCGCTTAGTCCACACCGAATTATGAAATTATTGGTTAATCTTTTATTGAAATTTCCCTGGCTTTTTGAGGGGCGTAAAATGTGCCTCCGCGAATATATGCCGAGCGTGTTAAAAAGGGCACGCCCGACGATCGCGCTGAAAACATGATGACAATAGTCATGAATGACGCTTTGATGTTTTCATGAGCACGGTTCGCACCTATATGGCTGCTATCTGTCTCAATGGAAAGCAGGACCACGAAGATGACGTCCAACCGCACCGAAACCGATACCTTCGGCCCGATCGAAGTCGCCAGCGACCGCTATTGGGGCGCGCAGGCGCAGCGCTCGCTCGGCAATTTCAAGATCGGCTGGGAGAAGCAGCCACTCTCGGTCGTGCGCGCCCTCGGCATCGTCAAGCAGGCGGCCGCACGCGCCAATATGGAGCTCGGCCAACTGGATCCGGGTCTCGGCAAGGCGATTGTCGATGCGGCGCAGGAAGTCATCGACGGAAAGCTCAACGATCATTTCCCGCTTGTCGTCTGGCAGACCGGTTCGGGCACGCAGTCGAACATGAATGCCAACGAAGTGATCTCCAACCGCGCGATCGAGATGCTCGGCGGCGTCATGGGCTCGAAGAAGCCCGTGCATCCGAACGACCATGTCAACATGAGCCAGTCGTCAAACGATACATATCCGACGGCCATGCACATTGCCTGCGCCGAGCAGATCGTCCATCACCTGTTGCCCGCGCTCAGGCACCTGCATGCGGCCCTGGAAAAGAAGGTCGCCGACTTCGCCCATATCATCAAGATCGGCCGCACTCACACGCAGGATGCAACGCCACTGACGCTCGGCCAGGAATTCTCAGGCTATGCCGCCCAGGTCGCCTCGTCGATCAAGCGCATCGAGCTGACCCTGCCGGGTCTTTGCGAACTCGCCCAGGGCGGCACTGCGGTCGGAACCGGGCTCAATGCGCCGATCGGCTTTGCCGAGAAGGTCGCCGACGAAATCGCCAAAATCACTGGTCTACCCTTCGTTACTGCTCCGAACAAGTTCGAGGCGCTGGCCGCCCATGATTCCATGGTCTTCAGCCATGGCGCCATCAATGCCGCCGCCGCTGCACTGTTCAAGATCGCCAACGACATCCGCCTGCTCGGCTCTGGCCCGCGCTCCGGTCTCGGCGAACTGGCGCTGCCGGAAAACGAACCGGGCTCGTCGATCATGCCGGGCAAGGTCAATCCGACCCAGTGCGAGGCGCTGACGCAGGTTTGCATCCACATCTTTGGCAACAATGCAGCCATCACCTTTGCCGGCAGCCAGGGCCATTTCGAGCTCAACGTCTACAATCCGATGATGGCCTATAATTTCCTGCAGTCTGTGCAGTTGCTCGGCGACGCCGCCGTCTCCTTCACGGATAATTGCGTCGTCGGCATCGAGGCGCGCGAGGACAATATCAAGGCCGGTCTCGAACGTTCGCTGATGCTGGTAACGGCGCTCGCCCCGAAGATCGGCTACGACAACGCCGCCAAGATCGCCAAGACGGCCCATAAGAACGGCACGACCCTGAAGGAAGAAGCCCTGGCGAGCGGATTGGTGTCCTCGGAAGAATATGATGCCATCGTCCGGCCGGAGACGATGATCGGGCCGAAGTAAGTTCCTCCTTCAGCGATTGCCAGGTATAGACCTCCAATGCCGCAACCATGTGCATGGCCCCTTGACCCCAACCCTCTCCCGCTCCTGCGGGAGAGGGAGTTTATCGCGCAAGATCAGTAGCTTCAGTCGGTGCTGCAAATGCGGAACAAGTCCCCTCTCTCCGCAAGCGGGAAGAGGGCTAGGGTGAGGGGCCGGGCACAGAGCTTCAGCATCAAAAGACTCACCCGTTCTGCGCATCCCCCGTCGACAATCTCCCATTTTGAAATGCCGACCTGAGCCAAGCAATTGCTTTTGCTGCAAGCCGGATTTAGATCGTTTCCAAACATCCCGCCATCCGGCTTGAAAGGTTTCCCATATGGCTGACGATCTGTTTCCCCTCGGCGACGACACAACCCCCTATCGCAAGATTTCCGGCGATTATGTTTCCGTCGACACGTTCAAGGGCCAGGAAATCCTGACCGTCGAGCCCGAGGGCATCCGCCTGCTCGCTGAGACGGCTTTTGCCGACATCAACCACCTGCTGCGCCCCGGCCACCTGAAGCAGCTCGCCTCGATCCTCGAAGATCCCGAGGCTACCGATAACGACCGCTTCGTAGCTTATGATCTGCTGAAGAATGCCAATATTGCCGCCGGCGGCGTGCTTCCGATGTGCCAGGACACGGGCACCGCCATCATCATGGGCAAGAAAGGCCGCCGCGTCTGGACCGAGGGCGGCGACAGCGGAGCGCTCGCCAAGGGCGTGCTCGATGCCTACGAGAAGAAGAACCTGCGCTATTCGCAGCTCGCACCGATCAAGATGTTCGAGGAAAAGAACACCAAGAACAATCTGCCCGCACAGATCGATATCTATGAGGAAGGCACCGACGCCTACGAATTCCTCTTCGTCGCAAAGGGCGGCGGTTCGGCCAACAAGACGTTCCTCTATCAGGGCACGCCGTCGCTGCTGACCCACGACCGCATGCTGGACTTCCTGAAAGAGAAGATCCTGACGCTCGGCACAGCAGCCTGTCCGCCCTACCATCTCGCCATCGTCATCGGCGGTACTTCGGCCGAGATGAACCTGAAGACGGTCAAGCTCGCCTCGACGCGATATCTCGACTGTCTTCCCACGGAAGGCTCCGAAAGCGGGCACGCCTTCCGGGATATCGAAATGGAAAAGGAAATCCACAAGCTCACGCAGAGCCTCGGCGTCGGTGCCCAGTTCGGCGGCAAGTATTTCTGCCATGATGTCCGCGTCATCCGCCTGCCCCGCCATGGCGCCTCGCTGCCGATCGGCCTCGGCGTCTCCTGTTCTGCCGATCGCCAGGCTAAGGGCAAGATCACGCGCGACGGCATCTTCATCGAGCAGCTCGAAACCGATCCGTCCAAGTACATGCCCGAGATCGATGAAGCCAAGCTCTCGGAATCCATGGTCCGCATCGATCTCAACCGACCGATGGCGGATATCCTGGCGGAACTATCGGCACATCCCGTCAAAACGCGCCTGTCCCTCACCGGCACCATCATCGTGGCGCGCGATCTTGCCCACGCCAAGATCCGCGAGCGCCTGGAAAAGGGCGAAGGCATGCCGGAATACCTGAAGAACCATCCAATCTATTACGCCGGCCCGGCAAAGACGCCAACCGGTTATGCTTCCGGCTCCTTCGGTCCGACGACCGCGGGCCGCATGGACAGCTACGTCGATCAGTTCCAGTCCTTCGGCGGCTCCATGGTCATGCTTGCCAAGGGCAATCGTTCGCGCGCCGTGCGCGAAGCCTGCAAGAAATACGGCGGCTTCTACTTGGGGTCTATCGGCGGTCCGGCAGCACGCCTTGCCCAGGATTGCATCAAGAAGGTAGAGGTTCTCGAATATCCGGAACTCGGCATGGAAGCCGTCTGGAGGATCGAAGTAGAGGATTTTCCCGCCTTCATCGTCATTGACGACAAGGGCAACGATTTCTTCCAGGAACTCAATCTGGGATAGAAAAACCACCTGCGATCGAACATATCGAAAGGGGTGCATCAGCACCCCCTCTGTAAAACCATCCTTCAATTGCAATTATTTCCGAATAAAACCGTAATCACAGAGGATTTTTCACAATCACGTCCTTAATATTTTCTCAAAGAATCTTTGCGTAGATAAAGAAGGGATTTAACCAATACATGTTACGGAGCTCACGATGAGTACGGCGATTGCGCCAAAGGCGCAAATTCCCGACGTGGCAGGGCAGATTACATACGCCATGCGATCCATGGGGATCGCACCTATTCCGCGCAATTACGAACTTTTCTATGAAGCTTATATCGGCTCCAACCTCACTCTCACGCGTGAACTGGCGGCTCTGGGCAAAAACGCCACCCAGGAGGAGCTGGACGCAATCGGCGCCAAATATTTTCCGCATCATGCGGGTCGCGTCTTCGATGAAGCGCATACCCGCCTCGCCTGCGAACTCGATGCCGTCCTGCGCGCCCTGCGTCAGGAACAGACAACACTCGAAAGCTATAACCGCCTGCTCGGCGAAACCAGCCAAAGCATAAGCTCCAGAAGCCACAACAGCGCCGAACTGCTGCGCAGCGCCATCGATATGCTCGCCGCAGCGACCGGCGATACGATGGCTCACGGTGAAAAGACCGTCGAGCATGTCGTCGAGCGCAGCCAGGAGATGGATCTGGTCCGCAAGGAGCTGGACGAATATAAGCGCATCGCCAATACAGATTCGCTAACCCGGCTTTCCAACCGCCGCGCCTTCGAGGACCGGCTGATCTCCATCTTCGATAACCGGCTCACCCGGCCGACTACGGCGCTGGTCCTTGCCGATATCGATCACTTCAAGCGGGTCAACGATACGTTCGGCCACCCGGTGGGCGACAAGATTCTCGCCACCGTCGCCTCTGTCATCCGCGCCAATGTGCGCCGCGATGTGTTCGTTGCGCGTATCGGCGGGGAAGAATTCGCCCTGATTCTGGAAGCAACCAGCGTCGAAGATGTCACAACAGTCTGCGAACGCATACGTCGCACTCTTGAGGCGACGCCATTCAAGAACTCCCGCACCAAGGTCGATTATGGTCCGATCACCCTCTCGCTCGGCATCTGCATGGCTTCGGAAGCAGCCGATTCGGGAGAGCTGTATAACAAGGCCGATCTGGCGCTCTACTGCGCCAAAAATGCCGGCCGCAATTGCAGCAGCGTCTATCAGGACGGCATGCAGAAGGATTTCACCAAAAGTTGGCTCATCTACAAGAATTAGAAGCAAAGCCAACCAACTGCCGGCGCTGCTTTCCCAGGCATGCTGGTGGCTTGTTTACCATAGCGTCTTCGCTGCACGCACCGGCGCCTCACGATCATAGGTTTCCTGGTCGAAATCGGCCTTTGCAGCCTTGAGCATCATGCCTGGGCTCGGCAGACTTGCCGGGTCGACGAACCGTTCCGTATTCCACAGCTCAGCCCGCATCACCGCCCGCGCGCACTGGAAATAGACATCCTCGATCGTGATGACGACAACGCAGCGTGGATGCCTGCCATCCATCTCGAAACTGTCGAGCAGGACCGGCTCGATCGAGACGACAGCCCGGCCATTGAGCCGCATCGTCGTATTCGATCCCGGAATGAGAAACATCAGCGCTATACGCGGATCGCGCACGATATTCGCGAGAGAGTCGACGCGGTTGTTGCCGCGCCAATCCGGCAAATGCAGGGTTTTCTCGTCCTCCACACGAACAACGCCGCCCAAGTCACCACGCGGTGAGCAATCAAGCCCCTCAGGCCCGACCGTTGCCAGCGCCATGAATGGTGATGCTTCGATCATTCGGCGATAGAGCGGTGTCAGGACGCTCGTGACCTTGGTGATCGACGCTTCACCGGCGTCGCCATAGAGCTGCTTCAGTTGCTCGACGGATGTGACGATGTGCATGCGGCCTCACGCTTCTCTATGGCAATCCACTCAGATCCGAGGCGGCGCAGATATAGTTATGACGAGCGACGCAGCGGAGTTCGGTAAAACGATAGCACCGTACCGTCACGATTTTCGAGCGGATTTTCCTCATCGAGGTCTTCGGCAAGGAAGCTCTGGATGGCGTCAAGCACGGGTGCGGCACTCACAATGCGCCGGTGCCCGAAACCGTTGGCCCAGAAGAGACGGACATGCGCACCCTCGGCGGCATAGCTGCGCGCATGCTCGGGGCTCACTTCCTTGTCGTCCTCGGCATGGATGACGAGAACCGGCCGGCTCGGATCGAGCCGGCCGTGCTTCTGGTCATAGGAAGCAAGCGTCCTGCCCGTTATCAGGCGAACCTCGTCCTCTAGGCTCGCTTGTGCAGCCGGCCCAAGCCGCATCAGGCGGCCGAAATCTTTAAAGAGCCAGCCCATGGCGCTTGGCGCGCCGATCAACACCAGTTTGCCCGGCCGAAGCGGCTCGATGTCAGGCAGAAAGCCTGCAGATGCCAGTGTCAGGGATGCACCGCCAAAGGAATGTCCGATCGCGGCATCGAAGGCTCCGAAGCGCGCCGACACCGCGGCAATCGCGGATACGGCCAAACGGACATTCAAGAACCGCCCGCCCGAGCGACCATGCCCGGGAAGATCGAGGGAGATCACTTCTGCCCCACTATCCGCAAGGAAAGCAGCAAGTTCGGACATGTATTCACTGCTGGAGCCCCAGCCATGGACCACGAGATAGCGCTTGCGCGATCCCTTGGCTCCACCGTTGAAACGGTAAGCCATCGCACGGCCGCCCGGAAACGGCAGAATCACCTGCTCTGCCGCGAGAAGACGCTGTCTGCCCTCCATATGCGCCGCCTTGGCCTTCGAACCGCGCGGCCGACGCGATGGCGTCAGACAGAAAATCCGGAAAGCTGCCTTGCCGGCCAGCCGCGGAGACAGCCTTTCGAGACCGGCAAGACCCGACCGGGTGACCTTGAGCGCAAAGGATGGCATAGTGGGAATCCGATAATGTTCAACTATGAACAATAAAGTACAACGATGAACAAAAATCAATCCCTTCCTTGGGACCACCCGCGTTTTCGAAGCTGGATCGCCGTGGCGCGCGCGTGCCAGCTTATGCAACAATCACTTGGACGGGCACTAGTGCATCTCGACATTAAGCCGCCGCACCTCGACATTCTCGTCAACCTGTTTCGCTTTGAAGGCATTTCCCAGCAGGAACTCGCTCGCAAGCTACTGGTCGGCCGCTCCAACATGAGCATGCTGTTGCCGCAGATGGAAAAGCGGGGACTGATCGAACGGCGGGGCGACCGTCTCGACAAGCGCGTGCTCCGCCTCTACCTGACCGACGAAGGGCGGCGCGTGACGGAAGAAGCCATGACCATCCAGACCGCGCTCATCGACCGGATGCTCTCGGATGCGCCGATCGAAGAGTGCGAAGCGATCACTGTGCATATGGAGCGCGTCGTCAGCCTCCTGATGCAGGAAGAGCGTGAACCGCTGGAGCCCATTGGCGATCAATGATCGCCAGTCGAACGTGCGGACGGAACGACCCGGTTCAACGAGGCAAATTCCCAGATCGCAACGACGACGAGCACGGCCGTCGCCAGAATGCCGAGCTGATAGACCACGACCATTGGCAAGGTAAGCAACAATAGCGCTAGCCCGACAAGGCCCGCCATATGCGATAGCGGCGGCCGGCCGGTGGTCACCCCTTTGAACCACAGATTTCCGAGCAGGAAGACCGCCGGTCCGCCCAGAATGGCAGCCGCGGCGTGCATGTCGGCCGCGTCGCGGGGATGCGCGAACAGGAATTCGTCGCCGACGACGCTCAGGATAATGCCGGCGAGGATCGGAATATGCGCGTAGGTGAATGCCTGCCGCGCGAGGCTGCCGGGCGTGTCGTCATGTTCGATGCGATGAGCCGCCCTTTCATGACCGAATTGAAAATAGATCCACCAAAGGGCGACCGTACCGACGAAAGCAATGACGAACACCGCGACGATCAAGGGCGTCACCGGCTGCTCGGCAAAGGTCTTGCCGGCCTGCAGCACCGCTTCGCCGAGGCAGATGATGATGAAGAGTGCGCAACGTTCGGCCAGATGCGCGCCCGACACATTCCAGTCCGCCGTCGTCGATTTGCCAAGCCCGGGTACCTGGAAGCCGAGTGCAGGGGCCGAATATTCTATGACGAGAGCGATCAGCCAAAGCATAATACGAGCCTCACCTTCCATCAGCGCGCCTGAAATCCAGAAAATGCCGGACAGGATCAGCCAGCTGGTGATGCGCAGGAAATTGCGATGGTTGGCTGCGCTGGCATTCTTGAGGGCGTAGACGGTGAACAGCGAGCGGCCCACCTGCATGAAGACGTAGGCGCCGGCAAAGAAGATTGCCTTCTCGCCAAAAGCCTCGGGAATGGCGGCAGAAAGGATAAGTCCCGCAAACATCAGCGTAAACAGCATGATACGCACCGGCATGCGATCCGGATCGAGCCAGTTCGTCACCCAGGCGGTGAAAACCCAGACCCACCACACGGCGAAGATCAGCATGATGGCTTCGAGCGCGCCTAGTGGAGTGAAATGCTCGGCCAGCGCATGCGCAAGCTGCGAGATCGAGAAAACGAAGACCAGATCAAAAAACAGCTCGACGAAGGAAACCTTGCTCTCGTTCTTGCTGCCCTTGGCGCGAAGCCAGTTTTCCCTACCCCCAAGGATCATGCTTGCGTCCCCTGTTGTTACCGGAATTTGCTAGTGCGGCTTTCCAACCGGGTCGCGGCTGAGACCTTTTTCCTTCAACTCAGCCTCATAGGCCGCGAAAAGCTCCTGGCCCTTTTCTCCAAGCTCACGCAGATAGGACCATGTGAAAATGCCTGTGTCGTGCATGTCGTCGAAGCCGATGCGAACGGCATAGTTGCCGGTCGGTGTCATCGACATGATGCCGACATTGCGCTTGCCCGGTACGGTAACCTTCTGGCCCGGTCCGTGTCCCTGGACCTCCGCGGAGGGGGACAGCACGCGCAGCATCTCGGCCGGCAAGTCGAAGCTCGCACCGTTGTCGAACGTCACCAGCAGGTGATGGCGATCCTTCGAGACCCGCAATTCGGTCGGCCAAACGTCACTCATCGATTTTCCCATGTCTTTCAGCGTCTTTCCGAGAATTATGCCGCCACACGTCCACACGCAAGCATAATTGAAAGGCATTTTCCTTGACGCAACAATCGCCTATGCACACATTAGCAGTGTGATGGAGATTTGAGTGAATAGCATTGTTGGTACGATAGGCGGCGCCTCGCCGCTGGCTGCGGACAAGAACCCGATGATTGACCCTTTCGGGCGCGCGGTCACGTATTTGCGCGTTTCCGTCACCGACCGCTGTGATTTCCGCTGCACCTACTGCATGGCCGAGCACATGACCTTCCTGCCCAAGAAGGATCTGCTGACGCTCGAAGAACTCGACCGGCTCTGTTCCGCCTTCATCGCCAAGGGCGTGCGCAAGATCAGGCTCACCGGCGGCGAACCTCTGGTGCGCAAGAACATCATGTTTCTGGTCCGGAAACTCGGCGAGAGCGTACAGAATGGCGCGCTCGACGAATTGACCCTGACGACAAACGGCTCGCAGCTCGCCCGCCACGCCGAAGAGCTTTACGATAGCGGCGTCCGGCGCATCAACGTGTCGCTCGATACACTGGATCCCGATAAATTCCGCACGATCACCCGCTGGGGAGATTTCTCCAAGGTGATGGAAGGCATCGACGCAGCGCAGAAAGCCGGTCTGAAGATCAAGCTCAATGCCGTCGCGCTCAAAGGCTTCAACGATACCGAAATTCCCGACCTCCTCCGGTTCGCGCATGGTCGCGGCATGGACCTGACCGTCATCGAGACCATGCCTATGGGCGAAATCGACGAAGACCGCACCGATCAATATCTCCCGCTCTCCCAGCTGCGCACCGATCTCGAGGGTCAGTTCACGCTGACGGACATTCCCTACCAGACGGGCGGCCCTGCCCGTTACGTCGAAGTCACAGAGACCGGCGGTCGCCTCGGCTTCATCACGCCCATGACCCATAATTTCTGCGAGAGCTGCAATCGCGTGCGGCTCACCTGCACGGGCACGCTCTATATGTGCCTCGGGCAGAACGATGCAGCCGACCTGCGCACGGCACTGCGCGCGAGCGAGGATGACGCCCTGCTCCATGCCGCGATAGACGAAGCCATCACCCGCAAGCCGAAGGGTCATGATTTCATCATCGACCGCACGCACAACCGTCCGGCAGTCGGTCGCCACATGAGCGTCACCGGCGGCTAAATCCCACCGAGAACATCAAATATGCAGCTTGAGCTTATTCGCAATGCGACGCTGAAGGTCACCTATGGCGGCCATATTCTGCTGATCGACCCTTATTTTGCACCGCGCCACAGTCTCCCGTCCTTCACCGGCCGCTCTCCCAATCCGATGACGGAACTGCCGCGTTCGATCGACGACATTCTCCAGGGCGTCGAGCTGGTGATCGTATCGCATCTCCATACCGATCATTTCGATGCCGTGGCGAAGGAGCGCGTGCCGAAAACATTGCCGATTCTTTGCCAACCCGGTGACGAAGGACGTATCCGCAACGCGGGGTTCACAAACGTCACGCCGCTCACGCAGTCGATCGTTTGGCAAGGGCTGACAATCACGCCGCGGCAGGGCAGCCACGGTGTCGGGCCAGTGGTGGAGAAAATGGGACCGGTCATCGGCCTCACGCTGGAAGCTGCCGGCGAACCCACTGTCTATTGGGCTGGTGATACCGTGCTTTACCCTCCGGTCGTCGAAACGATCAGTGAATTCTCCCCCGATATCATCGTCACCCATTCCTGTGGCGCCCGTTGGGATGGCGACCTGATCGTCATGGACGACAAACAGACGCTCGAAGTCAGCCGCCTCGCCCCGCAAGCGACTATCGTCGCAACTCACATGGAAGCACTCGATCACGCGACCATCACGCGCCAGGATCTTCGCCAAACCGCGGAGGCAGGCGGTCTCGATCCCTCGCGGCTGCTCATTCCCGCTGACGGTGAGACGCTCCATCTCGGCCAGTAATTTGCTCGCAATTCATCAGTCGCGATAGCAAGCTTCAATCGAAAAGCGCCGGACCATTGGCCCGGCGCTTTTCGATTCATGATGGTCTTCTATCGATGCAGCCCTACGCAGCGCGGTAGCGCGCATCCGCACTGCCATAGCTTGCATACTCCACCTCGCCATCGCCGGTGCGGAAGCGATCGATCTTTTCGGACAGCATGTCGACGCGCTGACGGAGGCCATGGATCTCCGCATTGTTCTCTTCGACCATCGCCGCGTTGCGCTGCGTGATCAGCTCGACTTCGGAAACCGCGCGGGTGACTTCCTCGATACCGGTCGATTGCTCGGTGGTCGCCGACGAAATGTCGGCAACGAGCCTCTGAACGCCCGTGACGTGGTTGATGATCTCGGTCAGGGCTGCGCCGGTCTGCTCGACCAGATGAACGCCGTTCCGCACCTGGGTGGAGCTTGCGGAAATCAAGCCCTTGATCTCCTTCGCCGCATTGGCACAGCGTTGCGCAAGTTCACGCACCTCCTGAGCGACAACAGCAAAGCCGCGGCCGGCTTCACCGGCACGGGCTGCCTCGACACCGGCATTCAGAGCAAGGAGGTTGGTCTGGAAGGCGATCTCGTCGATGACCCCGATGATAGTGGCGATCTTCTCCGACGAACGGTTGATCTCGCTCATCGCGCCCACAGCCTTGGCGACGACTTCGCCCGATTGGGTCGCATAGGCCTGCGTCTCGTTGACGGAGGTCGCCGTCTGCCGTGCACGATCGGCGGTCGAGCGCACAACGTCGCTGAGGCGATGCAGTGCCCGCGAGCTTTCCTCGAGGGCGGCCGCCTGCTGCTCGGTGCGCCGAGCGAGGTCGTCGGCCGACATGGCAAGATTGCCGGTGCCGCCCTTGATCTCCTCGGCCGTGTAGCGAACGTCCGTCAGGGTCTCACGCAGCGCTTCGACGGCGTGATTGTACGTAAAGGCCATTTCCACGAAATCAGCCGAAAGGTCCTCGCGCATGCCCTCTTCCAGATTGCCGTCGGCAAGCTTGGCGAGAACGTCGGCAAGCGCATTGAGCGCCTGCTTCTGCTCGGCCTCGATGCGGGCACGCTCGGCGGCGCGACGGGCAGCCTCTTCCGCAGAGAGCGCACGGGCGCTTTCGGCTTCCCGCTCCAGCCGGACATTTTCAAGCGCGGCATCGCGGAAGACGCTGACGGAGCGCACCATGTCGCCGATCTCATCGCCGCGATTGCGGCCGTCGATCGCGACTTCCAGGTCGCCGCTTGCAAGGCGCGTCATCACGTCGGCAACGCGCTTCAGCGGACCGCGCAGGGTTTCCACAAGCATGAGACCACCGATGATGGCAAGCAGCGTGCCGACGATCATGGCGATGACCGAGACATTGGCCGAACGCTCGCTATCTTCCTTGCCAAGTTCCTGTGCCTGAGCAACGAAGCCACGCAGCGAGGTCATCGCATCGGCGAGCAAGGTGTTGGACTGAACACGCGTCGTCTTCCAGTCGGCTGCCGTCTGCAGCAGATCGGCCGATCCATTGGTCAAGCCCTCGATCAGCGGCTTCATGTGAGCCGCAAAATCGCGCATGGTGGCGTTGGTCGGGCCGAGCTCCGAAATCCTTGCAGCTATGCTCTGCAGATCCTTGAGATCCGCAAGTACCGGTTCGCGTGAGGCTGCATCGCGAACGTTTTCCATGCGCGAGGCATGCAATATCAGGCGATCGACGAGACTAAGCGCCTGATCGACATGATCCAGAAGCTCCTTTTGGCCATCGATGATCTTATCGAGGCTGACGAAACGATCGGCGGCGGTATCGCTGTTCTTGGCCGACTGCAGGGTCATCTCGCCTTCGATCTTCACGAAGCTCTGCAAGATCGGCCCCATCGCCTCGACCTTCTGGTCCGGCGTGCCGGAGCCCTTCAATACCGCATCGAGCTTGTCGGCAGCATCGGAGGCATTGGCGACGAGGCTGGCGCCGCGCTTGGAAACGAGTGCCTGGGAAACCGTCACCTGCTTCAGGATAGCGTCCGCATAGGTGCGCGCGTCTGAAATCTCCTCGGTGGAGTCGGCAGCCATCTGCACCTGGATGCGCAGATTGCTCATCTTTTCCGAGAGGCCCTTATAGGCCGCAGCATCGTAAAGCAGCTCCTTGGCGAAGGTTTCCTTGTCGCTGAAATCCTTGCGGATGATGTCGATCTGCTTGCCGGCGGCCTTTGCGGTCGCCTCGATATTCTGCACCGCCTTCTGGATGGCTTGGATATCGCCATCCTGCTTCTGCCTGATGGACCAGAGCGTCGCTTCCTGCGTGCGCATCTTGGCGGCGAGCTCGGTGACCGGAGTGATCTTGGCGCGTTGATCGTCACTGAGCAACCCGCTTAAGCGACGCACGCCCTGTTCCTGCGCGTCTATCTTGTCGGCCAGCGCCTGGCGTGTCTCTTCCGAAGGCGACCCGGTGAATTCCTGCAGGGCGGCCTGCAGGTTCTCGAAATCGCTGATATTCTCGATCGTGGCGCGCGTCACGGTCATATGGCCGTTCAGAATATTGGCCGTGTGATAGCCCACCAGGCCGACGCCAGCGATGAGAACCACCAGAGGCACCACGAAAATAAGGACTTTGGTGACAATCCTGCGGCCTTGCAAAAGACGATCAATGAAAAACATACGGCGCCTCAACTGGATTATAAAAATCTCCAGCGAAGGCGGGATCGTCATTCCTGCTGCGCTGCGGTAGGTGCTTCTGCCTCATGCAAAACCGCTGAGAGCCTCGGGAAATAAGATTGAATAAGCATTAATTCCCGACCTAAAAGCCTTTGCAACGGCAAAAAATATGCAACCATTGTATCATTCCGCGACCATAGCGCGAAAAAGTTACATCGATGACTGACAAATCTCCCGCAATGCACAATGGAATTTGACTGCCACTCAACCGATTTCGACCTCGGCCGAAACACAGCCGATTCCAATTTGTCGAAAACGGCGCTAATCCAGACGAGTATATCGGGGGACTCATCTTTCTCATGCGACTGACCAAGAATACGCAGGGCGCGCTCTTCATGGCGGCCTCCATGGCCGGCTTCTCCTGCAGCGATGCGCTGTCCAAGACGGTCATCGTCACGATGAACGCAGGCGAGATCATCTTCATCCGCGGCTTGTTCACGAGTTTTTTCGTCTACCTGCTCGCTCGACGAATGGGTGCCCTGCGCAATTGGCGCGTCATCCTGCAGCCAATGATTGCGCTACGTATCGCCTGCGAAGCTCTGGCAGCGGCAACCTACATCACTGCCCTTGGAATGATGCCGATCGCCAATGCCTCCGCTATCCAGCAGGCAGTGCCGCTTGCCGTGACGCTTGGCGCGATGATTTTTTTGAAGGAGCCTGTAGGATGGAGGCGATGGACGGCCATTGCCGTCGGCTTCATCGGTGTGCTGATCATCATCAGGCCCGGCCGGGACGGATTCACGACGGCTGCCCTCCTTGCAATCGCCTGCATGTTTGCGACCGCCGCCCGCGATCTGGCGACACGCTGTATCGACAAGAATGTGCCGTCACTGATGGTCACGCTCTGCACCGCTATTTCCATTTCCATATTCGGCGCATTGTGCATCGTCCCCTTCGGCGGCTGGCAGCCGGTGAGCACGACATCGCTCCTGCAGATCCTGCTGGCCTCTATCCTGGTGCTGATCGGCTACCAGAGCGTTATCCTGGCCATGCGCACCGGCGAAATCTCTTTCGTCGCGCCGTTCCGCTATCTCAGTCTCATCTGGTCGGCCCTGCTCGGCCTGATCGCCTTTGGCGAAGTGCCGGACGGATGGTCTGTTTTCGGCGCTGCTGTTGTCATCGCCTCGGGCATCTATACTTTCTATCGCGAAAGCAAACGGCGGGCGGCCGAGCCCGTCGCGCAGGAATCAGAACCCCGCGTTCCCGCCTGAGGTCGATATCATGTCCGACTTCATCCCCAACCCGGAAGATATTCCCGTCGTTCTGCTCGCGGGCGGCCGTTCCAGCCGCATGGGCGCGAATAAGGCCTTTGCACTACTCGCCGGCAAAAGCCTGCTGGCTCGTATCGCGTCGAAGATCGGGCGCCAACAACGCAAACCGATCGCACTGAATGCGGATGCCGATTGGCCTGACATCATGGGGATGCGGCTCATTCCGGATAGAATTCCCGGTAAAGTAGGGCCGCTTGCAGGTGTGCTCGCCGCGCTGCAGGACGCGCGGTTGCGTTACCCTGAGGTCTCGCATATCGCCACCATCCCCATAGACAGCCCCTTCTTTCCCTCCGATCTAGTCCAGCGCCTTGCCCATGTCATTCACGGCCCCGACGAGATTGCCATTGCCGCATCCCTTGGGCAGGATCATCCTGTTTTCGGTCTCTGGCCCGTCTCCGCCGCCGTCGACCTGGAACAATGGATCCCTTCCGACGAAAAGCGGCGCGTGAGAGATTTCCTCGCCCGATATAAAGTGCGGCGGGTTGAGTTTCCCGCGATCGAAACGGCAATCGGGGCTCTCGATCCCTTCTTCAACATCAATACGCCAGCCGATCTCGCCGAAGCGGAGACATGGCTGGCAGCTTTGGAACGCGCGTCATGACGAAATCTCGGCCCAAAATCTTCGGCATCGCCGGCTGGAAGAATTCCGGCAAGACGGGGCTTGCCGTGCGGCTGGTCACGGAGTTCACCCGGCGCGGCTATCGCATCTCGACCATCAAGCACGCGCATCATGATTTCGATATCGATAAGGTGGGCGCCGACAGTTTTCGCCATCGGGAGGCGGGCGCGCATGAAGTCACCATCGTCTCCGGCACGCGTTACGCCATCATGCACGAATTGCGCGGCGCGCCCGAACCGAGCTTCGAAGAAATACTGGCGCGCCTTGCCCCCTGCGACCTCGTTTTGATCGAAGGTTACAAACGAGAACCCATTCCGAAGATCGAGGCGCGCCGGCTGGAAGCTGCCAAGCGCGAACCGCTCGCCCCACAGGATCCTCACATCGTGGCCATCGCCACGGACCATCCGGTTGAAGATGCCGGTTCGCTCGCCGTTTTCAACCTCGACGACACAGTCGCCATCGCCGATTTCATCGCTGCAAAAGTAGGTCTCGGCGACCAGCCGAAATAGAAAGGCCGCCGGTTTCCCGGCGGCCCCTGCTATCAAGCTGATCCTTACCGGTTCGACGCGACCGGGCGCACCAGCGGCGTGATACGGCGAATGGTGACGCGGCGGTTTTCCTGCGACGGACCGAGCGTATTCACCTTGAGATACTGCTCGCCATAGCCCTGGGTGACCAGGTTTTCGGCCGGAATGCCGTAGACATCCGTCAGCACGTTGGCGACCGATTCCGCGCGTTGGTCCGACAGGATCAGATTGCTCTGGGCCGAACCCACCGCATCCGTATGGCCCTCGATCAGGAAAGTTTCCGTCGGATCGCGCTTGATGATCTTCGACATGCCATCGGCGACACCGCGAAGGGTGCTCGCCTGCGACATCGGAATCTCGGCGCTGCCCGTTGCGAAGGTGATCGTGTCGAGGTCGATACGGCGGATCTTGTCTCGGATACGAGCCGAATAGCGGACTTCGTTGACCGAATAGATACGCTCGACCGGCTCGACCGGCGGCTCGCGCAGGAAGTCGTAATAGTCGGCATTGCGATTCGATGCCGTATCGATGATGTACTGGCTCAGCGGAATGAGCAGGCGCATCGGCGGCAGATCTTCACCCGGATCGCGGTAGTAGTCGTCATTGTCAGGACGATCTTCCAGTTCCGGCGAGTAGAACAGCACATATTCGCGACCGCTGGAGTCAATGCGCGAGCGCTGGATGATGTCGCCGTAGCGGTTGCGGATCGTCACGACGCGATCGCCGTCGGGCTGATCGATCGTCTCGCGATAGCGGTCACGCGGCAGTTGTTCGTAGACCGGCCGCTCGCCGCCTCGAATGAAGCGCTCGCTATCATCGTGGCGAACGACATAGGTGTTGTCGACATTCACGATGGTCCGGTTGTCCTGATTGATGATGGTCTGGACCGTCGTTCCCTGCGGCGGGACGAAATCCGGCCGGCGATCGATGCGGCGACCCTGCTCGCTGGTCACGGCTTCCATTTTGACTGGAGGTTGCGGCTGGGCGCCGGCTGCCGCGCGCTGCGCCTCGGCGTCTGAGGTCGGTGGCTTGGTGTAAGCCGGTGGTGGCTGCTGGGCCGGAGCATTCTGGGCCTGTCCGCTCTGCTGAGCCTGACCCGCCTGTCCACCACCAACCTGGGCGCCCGGAGCAGCGGGGTTCTGTCCGTTGTTGCGATGCTCGCCTCGACGAACCGCATCCTTCTGGCTGTCCAGAACAGCGCTTCCGTTTTCGACCGGAAGGATGACGGGACCATTGGCGGAGGCTGGATTCTCCGCGATCTTCTTGCGGCGCTCCAGTTCCTGCGGCGAGACCTGCTCGGCCGGAGGCACTTGGATTTCGCCAGCCTGCTGACCATTGCCGTTCGTGGCGGGAGCCGTTGCACTCCCTTGGGCCGGCGTCGCGGCGCCATTGGCCGGCTGCTGCTTGCCGGGCTGCGGCGCCGCCGGGTTACCAGCCTGGGCGGGCTGTCCTTGCGGCGTCGTGCCCTGCTGGGCCGGCTGCTGCGGATTGGCGGCGGGCTGCTCGCCCTGCTGCTGGTTCTGTGGCTGCTTGCCGTGGGTCTTGTCTCCGCCCTGCTTCTGCCCCTGCTGGGCGCCGGGTGTCGCCGGTGTTCCGGGTTGTGCTTCGGGCTGCGCCTGCGTTCCCGGCTGTGCCTTATGTCCCTGGGCGGGCTCACCGGCCGGTGCCGGCTGCTGCTCGGCGGGCTGCTTTGCCGGAGCCTCGGTCTGACCTTGCGGCTTGGGATGGGCGTTCTGTTCGGGCTGCGCCTGCTTTCCTGGCTGAGCCTCCTGATTCGGCTGTTCGCCGGCGGCGGGAGCCTGTTTCTCGGCCGGAGCAGGCTGCTGTGCCTTCGCACCAGGCTTGGCCTTCGGCGGCTGTACTTCTGGCTGCGCTTCCGTAGCAGGCTGCTGCTCTACCTTCGGCTGCTGCTTTTGCGGCTTCGGTTGCTCTTGCTCTGCAGGCTGCTTTGCTTCCGGCTGCTTGGCCTTCTGCTTCGGCTGCGGGGCTTCTGGCTCTGCCTCGGGAGCGACAGCCTTGGGCTGCGGTTTGACTTCGGGCTGAGCCTGAGGCTCTTCAGCCGGTTGCTGGCGCTGCTTCTTCGGCTCGGGCGGAGCCTCTGCGGTCGGCTGCTGCTTTTGCGGCTTCGGCTGCTCCTGCTCCGCAGGCTGCTGATGCTCGGCCTTCGGCGGCTGGGCTTCCGGCTGCTGCTGCTTCGGCGCCTTCTGCTGCGGCTCGCCTTCAGGCTCTGCCTGCTTCATCTGGTGCTGCTGCTCGCCGCCACCCTGATGCTTCTGGCCCTCTCCGCCTTCGCCAGGCTTCTTGTGCTTGAGCTGCTCCTCATCTGGTTGAGTTGCCGGCGCTTCCTGCTGCGCAACCTCGAAGCTGGCGTCGGGGGCCATTGCGGCCACATCACCGATGCCATTGTTCAGCGGTGCGATGGGCTGTTCACGAAGTGCCGCCGCTGCTGCCGGCTCGAAGGCGAGCGATAGCGAAAGCAGCGGAAACGCGGCGCTGGCAAATAGTCTGGATCGCTTTCCCATAGGGGTCTCCTCTTATGATCTTTGTCCGCCGAATTGCGAATCTCAGCGGCAAGGCGATTGCCTCAGGAACCCGGCCAATTTTCGGTTCTCATGAGGCTGAATCGCGGCAAGCCGCTATATGTTCCCGCACTATTAGGTTGCCGCAATTAACCCTGGCTGAACGCAGCGGATGGTTTTCGTTCAGATTTCCCTGTGGCGGGCTTGCATTGCGACGGCATTGCGCAAAGGCAGATTGCCTTCGTAATTCCAGTTGCATTTTCCAGAAAAAAAGTACGAATATCGCCGCAAGGCGGGCCACCGGCCCGCTCCACTCGAGCCGTCTGCCAAAAACAATAATCGGCTGCCGGCCACCAACAGAGAGGGTCAATATGCGCATCTCCACTCGTCTTCTTGCCGCCGCGTCCTTCGCCGCAATGTCGCTCGTCGCCGGTGCGGCACTTGCCGACGGCGACACGATCGTCTTCGGCACGGACGCGACCTACCCGCCTTTCGAATCGCTTGACGCCGGCGGCAAGTTCATCGGCTTCGACATCGATATAACCAATGCGCTTTGCGATCAGATGAAGGTCAAGTGCACCTTCGTGAACCAGGATTTCGACGGCATCATTCCGGCCCTGCAGGCCAAGAAGTTCGACGCGATCATCTCGTCCATGTCGATCACGCCCGAGCGCGAGAAGATCGTCGACTTCACCAACAAGATCTACAACACGCCACCGGCAATCGCCGTTCCGAAGGACTCCGCTCTCAAGGAAGCGACCGACGAAGCCCTGAAGGGCAAGACGATCGGCGCACAGTCCTCCACGACCCATGCCAACTACGCCTCCACCCACCTGAAGGATGCCGAACTCAAGCTCTATCCGTCGGCTGATGAATACAAGCTCGACCTCAGCAACGGCCGCATCGATGCAGCCATCGATGACGTCGTCGTGCTGTCCGAATGGGTGAAGTCCGATGCAGGTAATTGCTGCAAGATGCTCGGCACGCTGAAAAGCGACCCGGTCATCAACGGCGTCGGTGCGGGCATTGCCATCCGCAAGGGCGATACAGCCCTCAAGGATAAGCTGAACGCCGCGATCGCCGCGATCCGCGCCGACGGCACCTACAAGAAGATCCAGGACAAGTATTTCGATTTCGACGTCTACGGCGATTGATCGCCCGTCGATTCCCTGGGAAAAGACGACGGCGGAAGCTTGCCCTTCCGCCGTTTTTGTTTGACAACGAGAAGAATATAAGCAGAAACGCGGCAAAAGCCGCTAGGGGAAATACAGCATGAGCGGATTGTTTTCCGCCCTTGGTTCCTTGTGGACCTGGTTGAGTACGATTTTTGACCCGTTATGTGGTCCGGCCGGACTGTTCACTCTGTTCGGTCAGAATACGATGCTCGCCTGCGGTGACACAGGATGGGGCGATGAGCTTGCCGGCGGGTTGAAGATTACCATCACCGTTTCGGTTCTAACGCTGCCGCTTGGCATCGTCATCGGCTTCTTCGTGGCGCTCGCGCAGCAATCTGAAGAGAAATCACTGCGGCTCGCCGCCGGTGTCTTCACGACGATTTTCCGTGGTCTGCCGGAGCTGCTGACGCTCTTCATCATCTACTATGGCATGCAGATCCTCTTGCAGTCCGTGCTCGCCAAATTCGGTTATAACGGACCCGTTGAAATCAATGCCTTCGCGGCCGGCATGGTGGCGCTGGCAATCGTCTTTTCCGCCTATTGCTCGGAAGTCCTCCT
This sequence comes from Rhizobium pantanalense, assembly GCF_030182525.1. Taxonomy (NCBI): domain Bacteria; kingdom Pseudomonadati; phylum Pseudomonadota; class Alphaproteobacteria; order Hyphomicrobiales; family Rhizobiaceae; genus Rhizobium; species Rhizobium pantanalense. Next base: position 1,127,206 of record NZ_JAQJCH010000001.1, on the reverse strand, counting down.
CTCTGCCTTCAAGGCCATTCCCAAAGGCCAGTATGAGGCAGGCGATGCCCTTGGATTCCACAGGGCCCGAACCATGCGGCTTATCATCGTGCCGCAACTCGTGCGCATTTCCTTGCCAAATCTCGGGAACCTCTGGATGAACCTGCTGAAGGATACGTCTTACGTGTCCATCATCGGTCTCGCCGACATCATCAGGCAGACAGGGATCGCCGTCCGTGCCACCAAGGCGCCCTTCACCTTCTATTCCATCGCCTGCCTGTTTTATCTGACGCTGGCCGTCATCTCTTCCGTCGGCCTCTTCTATCTCGATCGATGGGCTAAACGTGCGGAGGTCCATCGATGAGCCATGCTGAAGTTCTGATCGCCGCGCAGCCGGCACCGCCGAAGACGATCAAGAAGCTGTCCAAGGCGCGGATCGCCGGCTATTTCTTTCTGACCCTCTGGGCCATTCTCGGTATTTCGCTGCTTGCAATGATTATAACCGGCTGGGATGTTGACAAGCTCGAAACCTATGGGCCACGGCTGCTTCACGGCCTCTGGATCACGGTCAAGCTGGTCGCCACATCCTTTATCCTCGGCGCGATCCTCTCGATACCGCTGGCCTTTGCCCGAATGTCTAGCAACAAGATCCTGAGCACGCTGACCTATTGCTATGTCTATCTGTTTCGCGGCACGCCGCTGCTGGCCCAGATTTTCATGGTCTATTACGGTTTCCCGAGCTTTCGCTGGTTCTTCGAGGATATCGGCCTCTGGTGGTTCTTCAAGGATCCCTTCTATTGCGGCGTCTTCGCCATGACGCTGAACACGGCGGCCTATCAGACGGAAATCGTCCGGGGCGCCATTCAGAGCGTGCCGAAGGGCCAGCGGGAAGCGGCCAGCGCGCTTGGTATCCATACCTGGATCGCCTTCCGCAAGATCATCATTCCGCAAGCGCTCATCGTGGCGCTGCGTCCTTACGGCAACGAGATCATCCTGCTGATCAAGAGTTCGGCAACCGTCTCCATTATTACGGTCTTCGACCTGATGGGCGAAACACGCTATGCCTTCTCGCGGACCTACGACTACCAGATCTATCTCTGGGCAGCGATCTTCTATCTCGTGATCGTCGAACTCATGCGAAACGGCTGGGCGCGGATGGAAGGCGGGCTGACACGGCATCTCAAGCGCTGATCTCATAAAAGGCGGCGTTCGAAGCGCCGCCTTGGCAGCACTCTCGAATTGTTGCTGCTAGTGCATTGATTTCTGTGAATAAATTTCCTTCATGACATTTTTGTAAAGCTTGAGTTTACCATCTGCTGTTTCCATATTTGAGTGATCATGAGTCACGACAAGAATGGGAACGGAAAGAGAAAGCTCATGCATAACGACATGCAAAAGCAGTTGCACGGTTATGGGTTGACGACGGCGCAGATCTTCTACCGCCTGCCCGATCATCCGCAAATCCTCCAAACCTATATCTGGCAGGATTATGATCTCGCCCCGAACTTCCCGGAAATGCGCGGCTTCCTGAAATTCTGGCAGGAAACGCTGGATGGCCCACTGCATTCCGTGCGCTATGTCCATCGCAAGCTGATTTCAGCGACCGAATGGCGGGCGCTAAAGGGAGAATTCATCCTGCACTAGCCGCATCGGGTCTTCGACATCATCGGTGCGCCCGCTGGGCGACACGGCAAGCATTGCAAAAGCCGATCAAGCGCCTTAATGCCTGCGTGACGAATGGAAGGGCTGTCACTCATGGCAAAGAAGAAGATCGACGAAGACGCGTTGGCGGAAGCATATAACCAGGCCTTGGCGCTGGAAAAGGCGGGCGATATCGACGCTGCGGTTCAGGCCTATGAGAAGGTGCTGGCTCTCGATCCAGAAGACCATGGCGGCGCGGCCGTCCGCATTGCCTCCATGGGTCGCGGCGAGACGCCGGTCAAGGCGCCGGACGCCTATGTCGAGACGCTCTTCGATCAGCATGCCGAGGTTTTCGAGGATGTGCTGGTGGAGCAGCTCGGCTACCATGTTCCGGTCCTCGTTCGCCAGCGCCTGCAAGCTCTCGGCCTCGGCCCCTTCAAGCGCATGCTCGACCTCGGCTGCGGCACGGGGCTTACGGGCGGCACTCTGCGCGATATCGTTGAGGATATCACCGGTATTGACATTTCCGAGAACATGGTCGAAGTCGCCCATGAGAAAGACATCTACGAGACACTCTTCGTCGCTGAGGTCGAGGATTTCCTCGACGACAATGACGAGGAACCGTTCGACCTGATCACCGCGACTGATGTCTTGCCCTATCTCGGCGCGCTGGAACCCCTCTTCTTCGGCACTGCCGAAAACATGACGCCGGGCGGCCTCTTCATCTTCTCTTCGGAGACCCTGCCTGAGACGGCCATGGCCGGACGCCCCTATATGGTCGGCCCGCATCAGCGCTTCGCCCATTCGGAAGCCTATGTGCGCGAAAGGCTGAGTGCGACCGGCTTCGAACTCGTCGAAATCACCGACATCAATGTCCGCATGGAAGATGGCCAGCCGACACCGGGTCATCTGGTCATCGCCCGTCGTCTCGCCGATTGAGGTTAAATACATTACATCGCAAATAGTTATCTATTTGGATAACTATTTCCTTGCGCGACACCTAGCGAGCTGATACTTAGCCATTCCGGTAAGTATCAGCTCGAACCTTGATCTCGGAAGGTTGTCGCATGTCCCTTATTCTCTATCAGCATCCCCTCGCCTCCTTTTGCCACAAGGTGTTGATGGCGCTCTATGAAAACGGGACGCCATTCGAAAGCCGCATCATCGATCTCGGCAATGCGGAATCGCGCGCCTCGCTGGTGCGCCTCTGGCCGCTCGCAAAATTCCCGGTGCTTCGCGACGAAGCCCTCGACAGCACGGTTCCTGAGACCAGTATCATCATCGAATATCTCGACCGGCATTATCCGGGTGCAACGGCGCTGTTGCCGACCGAACTTTCGGATGCCCTGTGCGTCAGGCTCTGGGATCGCTTTTTCGACCTGTATGTGCAGGAGCCGATGCAAGCGATTGTCGCCGACGTGCGCCGCACGGAGGAGAATCGCAGCCCGCAGGGCGTTGCCGGCGCCGAGACCTTGCTGCGTACCGCCTATGGCATGATCGAAAAGCAATTGGACGGAAAGACCTGGATCACTGGGGACAGCCTGACCATGGCCGATTGCGCCGCAGCACCAGCCCTGTTCTACGCTGAAACGCTCGTTCCCTTCGCCAAAGAGCATGGTCGGCTGAAAGCATATTATCAATGCCTTATCGAGCGCCCATCCTTCGCCCGCGTGTTGCAGGAAGCAATGCCTTATTTCCACATGTACCCATATAGTGACAGGCTGCCGGCGCAGTTCCGGCCGGAAAAGCCGAATGCTTGAGGAAACACAGGCGCTCGACCGCATGTTCCAGGCCCTGTCCGATCAAAGCCGCCGCGGCATGATCGACAGGCTCGGCCGTGGTCCTGCTTCCGTGACCGAGTTGGCGCAACCGCTCGATATGGCGCTTCCGACGGTGATGAAACATTTGCAGGTGCTCGAGACGAGCGGACTGGTACTATCTGAAAAGACCGGCCGGGTGCGCACCTATCACCTGCGCAAGGAGGCGCTGGCAGCCGTCGAACGCTGGATTGCCGAGCGGAAGGCGTCCTGGAACAGGGCCTTCGACCGGCTCGACCTCTTTCTCGCTGATACATCGACGGAGACGACGGACGAATGAGCATAAGATCGACAAACCATACGACGATCACCATAGAACGTCATTTCAAAGCCCCTCTTTCGAAGGTCTTCAACGCCTGGGCAATACCGGAGCAAAAGCAGCAATGGTTTGCCTGTCACGGCGAATGGAAGCAGCTGGATTTCCAGCTCGATTTCCGCACCGGCGGCAGCGAAAGCAACCGTACTGTTTCCACGGATGGCGTCGTGCATGCCTATCAGGCACGCTATATCGACGTCGTCCAGAACGAGCGCTTCATCTATGCCTTTGACATGATGCTCGACGACGTCAGGATCTCCGTGTCGCTCGCAACCGTCAACTTTGCCCCAGAACCCGGCGGCACGAAAATGACCTTCGTCGAGCAGGTCGTTTTCCTCGACGGCTATACCGACAACGGCTCACGCCTCATGGGCACGGAAATCGGCTTCGACAATCTCAGGCTCTACGTCGAGGGAAACGATAGTAGGCCGAATTAGAGCAACTTCAGGAAAGTGCCCAGAGGTTTTCCATCCGGAATTGTGTAAAAAAGATAGAGCGTTTTCGTGATTCGAAGAAAAGCCGAAAGCTCTAACCCCGCGCATCACCGAGGATTGCCGCCAGCAGCTGCCCTTCGAGCTCTGCGAGCGCCGGATTGCCATGGCGGCGCGGATGCGGATAGGGAATGTCGAGATCGAGCACGAGCCGGCCCTCATCCAGCACCACGACGCGATCGGCCAGATGCACGGCTTCGCTGACATCGTGAGTCACGAGCACGGCGGTAAAGCCGAGCTCGCGCCAGACGCGATTCAGCAATTCCTGCATGCTGATGCGGGTCAGCGCATCAAGTGCACCGAGCGGTTCATCGAGCGCGAGGATACCGGGCTTGCTAACAAGCGCACGGGCAAGCGCCACGCGCTGCTTCTGCCCACCGGAAAGACTGGAAGGCCATTCGCCAGCCTTCTCGGTCAATTGCACTTCGGAAAGAACGGAGGCAGTTTCGTTACGCGAGATATCCTGCGACACGCCCTCGCCCAGGCCCACCGCAACATTGTCCGCGACCGAAAGCCACGGCAGCAGCCGCGGCTCCTGAAAGACGATGCGTGTATTGGCTTGTGCTTCTTCACCACCGGCCGCCTCGAATCGCAAATGGCCCGCACTCGGCTCTTCCAGCCCCATCAGGATGCGCAGCAGCGTGCTCTTGCCGCAACCGCTTTTGCCAATGACGGCAACGAACTGGCCGGCGGGAATATCGAGATCGATGCCTCGCAGGACGCGGTTGTTGCCGAAATTCTTCTCCAGACCCTTGATGTGGATGGCCGCAGCGCCCGCAGCTTGCGCAGCGACATTTTTGGTTTCCACCCGTGGGCGATCGAGTGTGTTGACGCTCATTGGAAGCTCCTCAATTCCGATAGGCCGGGTTCCAGCGCAAGGCCCTGCGCTCGATTGCCCGAGCAACGACGTCGGCAAGCTTGCCGAGGATGGCATAGATGACCAGCGTCAACACCACGACATCCGTCATGCCGAACTCGCGGGCATTGTTGGCCATGTAGCCGATGCCCGATGATGCGGCGATCGATTCAGCGACGATCAACGTCAGCCACATGATGCCGAGGGCAAACCGCAAGCCGACGAGGATGGACGGAAGCGCGCCGGGAAAGATGACTTTCCGGAACAGCGTCCAGCTACTCATCCCATAGACCCGTCCCATCTCGATCAGCCCGCGGTCGACATTGCGCACGCCGTGATAGGTGTTGAGATAGATCGGGAAAAGCACACCGAGCGCCGTCAGGAACAGCTTGGATTCCTCGCCGATCCCGAACCAGAGAATGACAAGCGGCACCATGGCGAGATGCGGAATGGTTCGCAGCATCTGCAGCGTCGTATCGGTCAATTGCTCCGACAGCCGCGACACGCCGTTGGCGATACCGAGCAAGAAGCCGATCGAGCCGCCGACCAGCAGGCCGGCAAAGGCGCGGCCGGCGCTGACGAGGATATTGTTCGGGAGTTGGCCGGAGATCGTGGTCTGCCAGAAGGCGACCACGACGGCCGCCGGCGACGGCATGATACGGGTGGAGATCCATCCAAGCGACGAGCCCAGCTGCCATGCCGCGATGACGACAACGGGCAGCAGGAACGGCAGAAATCTCTGGAACGAGATACCTTGCCGCGCCACCTTGGCCTGGCGCGTACGCCGTTCCGAGGCCACGCGGACGAAGGACGTGTCGAATGCCGACATGGGGATCTCCCTTTGAGCTGGCGTTACGAGCCGGAAACGACCTTCAGATTGCCGCCATGGCTGCCGCCGGCGAAAATCTGCTTGGCGCCGAATTCGTTGCGGAACCCGGCACGCTGCTCGTCGCGCTTCAATCCCAGCTCGGGGAAGAGAAGTTCGGCCACACGATAGGCTTCTTCCAAATGCGGATAACCCGAGCCGATCACGGTTTCGATGCCGAGCTCCTGATATTCCCGCAGCCTCGCGGCAACCGTCTTCGGCGAGCCGACGAGCGCCGTACCCGCACCGGCGCGCACCAGACCGACACCGGCCCAAAGGTTCGGCGACACTTCGAGCTTGTCGCGCCGGCCGCCATGCAGCGCCGCCATGCGCTTCTGCCCGACGGAATCGGACTGGTTGACGAACTGCTCCTGCGCTTCGCGGATCGTCTCGTCGTCAAGCTTGGAAATCAGCTTGTCGGCCGCAGCCCATGCCTCTTCGTCCGTCTCGCGAACGATGAAGTGAAGGCGAATGCCGAAGCTGACCTCGCGCCCACGCTTGGCAGCTGCGGCGCGAACCTTTGCGATTTTCTCTGCCACCAGTGCTGGCGGCTCACCCCAGGTCAGATACTTATCGACGCGACCGACCGAGAACTCGATGCCCGCATCCGAAGATCCACCGAAATAGAGCGGCGGGCGCGGTGCCTGCACTGGCGGCAATCCGAGCCGCGCATTCGTCGCCTTGATATACTTGCCCTCGAAGGTGGACGATCCCGTCTCCAGCAGCTCCTCCCAGACATGGAAGAATTCATCGGCATGAGCGTAGCGTTCGTCATGCTCGAGATGAATGCCGTCACCGGCGAGCTCTGCCGGGCTGCCGCCAACAACGATGTTGAGCAGCACACGACCATTCGAGACGCGATCCAGCGTCGAAGCAAGGCGTGCATAGTAGGCAGGCGAGGCCGTACCCGGGCGGATCGCGACCAGGAACTTCAGCTTCTGCGTATGCGCCGAGAGCGCCGCGGCCGTGACGAAAGACTCTTCGCAGGAAACGCCTGTCGGCAGCAATACACCGGTATAGCCAAGCCTATCGACAGCCTGTGCGATCTGCTGGAGATAGCCGATCTCCGGTCCGCGATTGAGATCGGTCGTACCCAGATAGGTGCCGTCGCCGGAGGTCGGAATGAACCAGAGGAAATCGATGGGTTTTGCGGTCGCGGTCATGAAGCTTTCCTGCTTTCTGGATGCGCGTAGTCGGGAGCCACCTCCCGATGTTCAATCCGGATAATGGCATAGACTATCGATTACATCGACAATATGGATTTTCTAATTGTCGGCGTTTGACGAAATATTTTGCCCATAAAGTCCACGCCCGTAGTGTTACGGGCGCAGACGATATCCGTGGGTCTTGTCAGCCTCAGCTCGCCTTTGGCCGCCAGACGATGTCCGTGATGTTCAGCTTCTTCGGAACGATGCCAAGATTATAGAACTCGTCAGCCAGCCCCTGCTGATAGGTGATCGCCGCATCTGTAATGGTAGAGACGCCGCCAAGATTCGCACCGGGACGCGTCAGCACCACCCGCGTCACCTCGGCCGGCACGCCGGTGATTTCCGACATGGCCTTAACGGTGCCGTCCAAATCCGATTGCGCCGCCGCTCCCACCTTGGCCAATTCGTCGATGACGTCGATAATCACCTGTGGATTATCCTTGGTGAAATCACCGTTGGCCAGGAAATAGCTGAAGGAATCGACGATGCCCCGCGCAGTCGCAAGGATGCGGGTATCCGGATCGGCCTCTGCTATGGCGAGGTAGGGATCCCAGATCGACCAGGCGTCGATCGCGCCGGTCTTGAACGCAGCGGATGCATCCGGCGGTGCGAGATCGAGCGGCTGCACATCGGCGATCGTCAGCCCACCTTTGCGAAGCGCCTTGACGGCGACGTTGTGGGCGCTGGAGCCGCGCTTGAAGGCAACCTTCTTTCCCTTGAGATCGGCAAGCGTCTGGATCGGCGAATCCTTGCGCACGAGAATGGCGGAGCTTTCGGGGCTGCCGGTGTAAATGCCGACATACAGCAGATTGCCATTGGCAGCCTGCGCAAACAGCGGCGGCACGTCGCCCGTGGCACCGAAATCGAGAGCGCCGGCGCCGAGAGCCTCCAGCAGCGGCGGGCCGGATGTGAATTCCGACCATTCGACGGATATGCCGCGATCGGAAAGCCGCTTTTCCAATGCCCCTTGACGCTTTGCCAACGCCAATACGCTGTTCTTCTGCCAGCCGATCCGAAACGTCGTCGCCGCGGCCGCACGTGACTGTCGAACGGAGGGCAAAGCGATAGCCGCCGCCGTCGCACCGAGAAGGCCGAGTGTCTGTCTGCGCGAAATCATCGAAGATCCCTTTTCATGAGGCCTCGGCGCTTCCGCGGCCATCGGCTCGTTGTCGATGGCCTAAGATCGCAAATCCATAGATTATATCGACAAAAGAATTTATGAAGATTCTCGACCATGGCGAAATTCCATTCTAATAGATACAGAAATTGGAAATCAGATTTCAAATCACATGCCACGGTGACAAGTTGCCCAACAAATCGGTCTTTCGTCTCCGAGGCCTTTCGGCTAAGCCTTCGAGACAAATTCAGTCAGGGAGTCATGAAATGGCAAAGGTCTCGTTCATCGGCATGGGCGTCATGGGTTATCCCATGGCCGGGCATTTAAAGGTCAAGGGTGGGCATGACGTTACCGTCTATAACCGCACCGTCGCCAAGGCTGAGGCATGGGCTAAGCAATATGATGGCAAATTTGCCCCTACTCCGGCCGAGGCTGCCGCTGGCGCCGACTTCGTCTTCACCTGCGTCGGCAATGACGACGATCTGCGTTCGGTGTCGACAGGCGAAAACGGCGTCCTTTCAAGCATGAAGGCCGGCTCCATCCTCATCGACAACACCACCGCAAGCGCCGAAGTCGCCCGCGAACTCTACGCAGCCGCCAAGGAAAAAGGTATCGGTTTCATAGACGCCCCGGTTTCCGGTGGACAGGCAGGCGCGGAGAACGGCGTACTGACCGTCATGTGCGGCGGCGATGAAGCGGTGTTCGAAAAGGCCCGCCCCATTATCGACGCCTATGCGCGCATGGTCGGCCTGATGGGGCCTGTCGGCGCGGGACAGCTGACCAAGATGATCAACCAGATCTGCATCGCAGGCATCGTTCAGGGCCTGGCAGAAGGCATCCACTTCGGCAAGCAGGCCGGCCTCGATATCGAAAAGGTCGTTGAGGTCATTTCCAAGGGTGCCGCCGGCTCCTGGCAGATGGAAAACCGCCACAAGACCATGAATGCTGGCAAATATGATTTCGGTTTCGCGGTGGACTGGATGCGCAAGGATCTGGGCATCGTGCTGGAGGAAGCGCGCCGCAATCAGGCCAAGCTGCCGCTCACGGCCCTCGTCGACCAGTTCTACGGCGACGTCCAGGCGATGGGAGGCAATCGCTGGGATACCTCCTCGCTGCTCGCGCGCCTGGACAAGAAGTAAAAGGCTGCCGGGAAATCAACAGCTTCTGCTGAGCGCCTCATGAGAGCGGCGCTCAGTCCATGTCAGTCCTCGTTGGACTTGGCATTTTCCAGCAGCATGTAATCGAGCGGCAGTTCCGTCGAATATTTGATCTGCTCCATCGCGAAAGCCGAAGAGACATCGCGGATTTCGATCTTGGCGATCATGCGCTTGTAGAAAGCGTCGTAAGCGGCGATATCAGGGACGACAACGCGCAGCAGATAGTCGACATCGCCACTCATGCGATAAAATTCGACCACTTCCGGAAAATCGGCGATCACTTCCGAAAAGCGCTTCAGCCATTCGATGGAATGGCTGTTGGTGCGGATGGACACGAAAACCGTGACCTTCGTGTTGACCTTCTCGGGATCGAGCAAAGCCACGCGACGGCGAATGACGCCATCCTCTTCCATCTTCTGGATACGGCGCCAGCAAGGCGTCGTCGAGAGGCCGACCTTCTTGGCAAGATCGGCTACGGCCAGGGTGGAATCCTCCTGCAGCAGGCGCAGGATTTTGCGGTCAAGACGGTCCATTTAAAGCATCCCTTCGAATTATATTCTCTCTATAGCTTATTTTTAGCGAGAGAAAAGAAACTTTTTCTCAAGGGAGCAAGCTTTTCACGCATTGTTGTAACACGGGAAGCAGTTCGGCCTCGAACCAGGGGTTACGTTTCAGCCAGCCGCTGTTGCGCCAACTTGGATGCGGTAATGGCAGGACTGACGGCGACCGGTTGGTTAGAAGATAACGCCGCCACTGCGCGACCGTCTCGGTCATCGAATCCATACGCTCCGCTCCAAGATGCCAAGCCTGCGCATATTGGCCGATCGTCAGGATCAATTCGATCTGCGGCATCGCATCCATCGCCCGTTGCCGCCACAATGGCGCGCATTCCTTGCGTGGCGGCAGATCGCTCCCTGCCTTGTCATAGCCCGGAAAGCAGAAGCCCATGCCCATTATGGCGAAAAGGTCTGGATTGTAGAAACTCTCGCGATCCACCGCGAGCCATTGACGCAAGCGGTCACCGGAGGCATCGTTGAACGGCAGGCCACTCTCATGAACGCGCAATCCCGGCGCCTGCCCTGCGATGAGTATTCGCGCAGTGGACGACAGTGTCGCAACTGGACGCGGCTCATGCGGCAGGCGATCCGTCTCGCCCTTGACCGGCGCATCCCGACAGAGACGGCAAGCTGCAATCGCCGAACGCAGGATCTGCAATTCGCTCTCCTGCTTCATAGAACGCTCCATCCGACCAGCCGGCGCAAATAGTCGAACAATCCGGCAAGCGGATCATTGTCATTGCCATCAGCCATGCGCTCCTCGCGCCGATAGTCACTAGGCTTCTCGAAATCACTGGCCCAAAGCCCGGCTTTCGCCTGCCGTGCGCTCCGCTCCTCGCTGGCATAAGCACCATAGGAAATCGCCATGCCATTGCGCACCATCGCGGCATTGATATCGACATCGCCGGCGACACATGTCACCAACAGGCGACCATAGCGATCCCTTTCCCGCCCCCGGCATTCTGGCGCTCCGGTTTTAATCATTGTGGCAAGCGCCTTGCGTGCTTCTTCGCCACAGGCCCAATCCCCGCCATTGCGTTGGCAGTGCTGCCGATATTCGGGAGCATCGATACCTTTCAGCCTCAAGCGCTCGCCATTGGCGGAAAACGTGTCGCCATCGATGACATAAAAGCTGCCATTTTGAACGATTTCCGGTCGATTGTTCATCTTCAACGCGAATAATGCAAGAATGGCAAGCAGCGCGAAAGTGACCACGCCGTCACGAAACAGGCGGCGCGACCGCATCACGTTGTTGCCTCCTTTAAGAATAAATCCTTGGCGAAGATGGCAAACAAATCATTTCGGCGCAGCATCTTCTTAAGATTTGAAGGCTAGTGTGTAGCCTCAGGCAGGCCAAGTTTCAATGTAACCATGAGCACCGGCGTCAGCACATCGACAGATAAAAACATTGTCGACCGATCGCGCAGTCACCGTAACCGGGCTGTGTCGAAGGCCGTGCGGCAAACGCGCGAGCGCCTGCAGAGCGGCCATAGCCGCAATTTCGACCGCGAACTGATGATGATGCACATCGACACCCTGCGGCAGAGTGCCGCCGTCGTGCCGATCTTCGTCATCGTCGTTGCCGTTCTCGGCGTCTATCTGACGCATGATGCGGGTATTCTCTTCTGGACTATTCCGATCCTGACGGCACATGCCATCAACATGCTGATCGGGCGGCGCGCCAAGAAACAGGAAATGTCAGCCGAAAGCGCCAGAAAGTGGCGACAGCTGCTCTTGCTAGGGCAATTGCTCGTCGGCTTCTGTTGGGCGCTCTTTGCGATGCAAAATTGTGCGGCCTGCGGCGGCGACAGTTTTGCCTTTTACAAGGGCACGACCCTGCTAGCGGCAATCTGCATTACGGCCATGTCCAGCTTCATGCTGCCACGGGCCGTTCCGTTTTCCTTTGCGCCGGCGACGGTCGCACTGGCCGTGGCAGCGATCCTCACGCAAAGGCCTTCCGATATCGCCCTCACCGCAGCTATTTCGGTTGCCGTGATATTCTTCAGCTTCATCACCAACCGCATGTATCAGTCGAACCTGAAGATCCTCTCTTTCCAATCGGAAAAGGACGATCTGATCGCGGAGCTCGAAGTCGCGAAATCAATGTCTGACGAGGCCCGTCGGCGTGCCGAAGAAGCAAACCTCGCCAAATCGCGCTTCCTCGCGTCCATGTCGCACGAACTCAGGACGCCGCTGAATGCGATCCTCGGCTTTTCCGAGGTCATGTCGGCGGAGGTCATGGGGCCGCTTAACAATCCGACCTATCGCGAATACACCAGCGATATTCATCGATCCGGCCAGCACCTGCTCAACCTGATCAACGAAATCCTCGACCTCTCTCGTATCGAAGCTGGCAAATACGAGCTGAACGAGGAAGCGATTTCCCTGCTCGATATCGCCGAGGATTGCATCGGCATGGTGCAGCTGCGCGCCCGCGCCAAAAACATTTCGATCTCATCGCAATTCGAAGCGCAGCTGCCTTCTGTCTGGGCCGATGAGAAATCGATGCGCCAGGTGATCCTCAATCTTCTATCGAACGCGGTCAAATTCACGCCACAGGGCGGCGAGATCAGCGTCAAAGTCGGCTGGACCGCCGGCGGCGGCGAATATGTCGCGATCAAGGACAATGGCCCAGGCATTCCCGAAGAGGAAATCCCAATTGTCCTGTCCGCCTTTGGCCAGGGCTCCATCGCCATCAAGAGCGCCGAACAAGGTACGGGCCTCGGCCTGCCGATCGTACAGGCCATTCTTGCCAAGCATGACGGTCAATTCATGCTGAAATCAAAACTGCGGGAAGGCACGGAAGTCATTGCCATATTGCCGGCAAAGCGCGTCCTTCAAAGCCTGCCGGCGGTCGAAGACGCTCCCCTTGTCGAGCGCCGCAAGAAGAGCTTCGCTTAAACGCAGCTCGGGTGCTGATCGCTAGAGCGCTTCAGCTTTTCACGGAATCTCTGCATCGCGCTATCTCTTTGTTGTCTCGCAATTCTGGACGGAAGACCTCTACGACTTTTCCTGGAATTGCTTTAGCGAAACAGCAGATGGCTGCCGATGACATAAAGAAGGTAGATACCGGAGGCGACCAGCATGCAGAGCACGGCAAACGAGCCGAGATCCTTGGCATGCTTGCCGACATTGGAAATCTCCGGCGAGATCCGGTCGATCACCTCTTCCACCGCCGTATTCATGGCTTCGACCGCGAAGACGGCGAGGAACAACACCATCGCGATGACGATCTCACCCATGCTCGCGCCGACGGCAATCAACAGAATCAGTCCCACCCCGGCAAAAAGAAGCTCCTGTCGAAAGGCCGATTCCTGCAGCAGCCGCTGAAATCCGCCCCAGGAATATCCAGCGGCGGCAAAAAAGTGCCGAATCCCGGTCTCCTTGTTGACCGTTGATTTTGAAAATTCAGCCATTCGCGCTCCGCCCGTGTTGTCTCGGTTGCATCTGGATGCTTTGCGAATACCGCCTCCCCCTGGGCGAAGCAAGGCAACACCTTCCGCCGCCTTCAAAATTCATTGCAGATTTATGACGAAAAACCGATCATCTACAGGAAATTGAGCGGCGAAACGCTTATTTCAACGTCTCACCGCCCCATTTTTTCAGTGCTTGTTCGTAACGCCGGCGCTTTCGAACGTCGCCATGCCCGAATGGCAGGCGGCCGCAGCCTTGACGATGCCGGCCGCCAACGCAGCCCCCGTGCCTTCGCCAAGCCGCATGCCGAGCGCCAGAAGCGGCGTCTTGCCGAGTTTTTCGATCGAACGGAGATGGCCCGACTCGGCCGAGACGTGCCCGATCAGGCAATGGTCGAGCGCAGAGGGATTGGCGGCCTTGAGAATGGAAGCGGCAGCCGTCGCGACATAGCCGTCGATGATAACAGGGATACGCTCCATGCGCGCGGCAAGGATGGCGCCGGCCATGGCGGCGATCTCGCGGCCACCAAGGCGGCGCAGGATTTCCAGCGGATCGTTGAGATGATCGCGATGCAGCGCAACCGCCTTCTCGACGGCAGCGATTTTGCGCTTCAGCATCTCACCTTCCGAGCCGGTGCCTGGGCCAACCCAGTCTTCGGCCTTGCCGCCATAGAGCGCGTAATGAATGGCCGCGGCGATCGTGGTATTGCCGATGCCCATTTCGCCGATGCAGAGCAAATCCGTACCGCCGGCAATCGCCTCCATGCCAAAGGCCATCGTCGCGGCACAGTCGCGCTCGCTCAGCGCCGGCTCCTCGGTGATGTCGCCCGTCGGGAAATCGAGGGCGAGGTCGAAGACCTTGAGGCCGAGATCGTAGGCAACGCAGATCTGGTTGATCGCGGCTCCGCCAGCAGCGAAGTTTTCCACCATCTGCTGGGTCACGGAAGGCGGAAACGGCGTAATTCCCTGCTTGGTGACACCGTGATTTCCAGCAAAGATCGCCACCAGCGGCCGGGTCACGGCCGGCGCACGACCGGTCCAGGCGGCCAGCCAGAAAGCGATTTCCTCCAGTCTTCCAAGCGCACCCGGCGGCTTGGTGAGCTGCGCATCACGTTCGCGCGCGGCCACGAGCGCCCGGGCGTCCGGGCCTGGAAGGTCGCGCAGCAATGCGCGGAAATCGTCGAATGGGAGGCCGCTGACGCTCATGAATGCGTTCCTTGTCTTTTGGTCTCAAATCGGGTTCTTTGCGTGCGACTCTATTAGTCCTGGGAATCGGTGCGAACAACTCCAAAAGCGCCCGATGCTGTCGCGCATATGGCGGGGAGAGGAAGAAATGCGGGAATATATGCGTGACATCGCGCGCGCCGTCGCTTTCTTGAGCCGCGTTCCCGTACCGTCGTCTTTCTTCGAAGGCCATGACGGCAAGCTCTCACGCGTTTCACGCGCTTTTCCCTTTGCTGGCCTGCTGATCGCCCTGCCCTCGGCGCTGACGTTCAGCGTGCTACTCGCCCTCAATGCCGATCCGTTGATGGCCGCATTGCTGGCGCTTGCCGTGCAGACGATCCTGACCGGCGCCCTCCATGAGGACGGGCTCAGCGACACGGCGGACGGATTGGGCGGCGGCAAGAACCGCGAGCGCGCGCTCGAAATCATGAAAGACAGCCGTATCGGCACGTATGGGGCCGCAGCGTTGATACTGTCGTTCGGATTGCGGGCGGCTGCACTCGCCGCCATCGCCCGGCATCTTCCGCCTGAGGACGCTGCTGTCGCAATCCTTGCCGCGGCCATCTTGAGCCGCGGTGCCATGGTCTGGCATTGGTACGCTCTCCCACCGGCAAAGCCGGATGGGACCGCGGCATCGGCAGGCAAGCCGGATGGCGACGCCATGCAGCTGGCGTTGATTGCGACATTGGGCCTCGCGATGCTGCTTGTCGGTCCCGCCATGGGCGTTCCGGCGTTGGTTGGCTGCCTTCTCACCACGAGCATCGCGACATTTCTTGCCACAAGATATGTCCGCCAGAAATTGACCGGCCATACAGGCGATACGATCGGCGCGACCCAGCAGATTTGCGAGATCGCTTCCCTCTGTACCCTTGCCATGTGCATTTGAAGCATCGATATATGATCTCATGCTGACACCTTGCATCCTCGTCTGCTCCATCGACCAGAATACCGGCTATTGCTTCGGCTGCGGCCGCACATCGGCCGAAATCGGCGCGTGGATGAACTATAGCGACGACGAACGCCGTCAGATCATGGAAATGCTTCCAGAGCGGCTGACCAAGGTCGAGCGCAAGCCGCGCCGGGAGACTCGCCGCCAAAGGATGGCACGGGAGCGCAGTGCCGTATGAACCGCCTGAACATCGTTCTCGCCATTCTCGGCATCGGCCTCGCACTGCTCATCTTCAACAACAACACCGGCTCCACCTTCGGCATGCGCAACGACGACTTCGCGCGTGTCGTCTATCTCCTGCCGATCGCTCTGATGATGAGTGCCGCGGTGTGGGCGAGCCGGCATACGGTCAGCCAGTCGATCCGCAATCTGCTGATCTGGTTCGTCATCATCATGGCGCTCGCGACCGCCTATATCTATCGCTACGATGCCGAACAGGTTGGCAACCGCGTCTTCGCCGGCCTTATGCCCGGCCACGCCGTTGTCGTCACGACGAGCGAAGGAGGTCAGGAAGTCATCCTTCACAAACGCTCGAACGGGCATTTCGAAGCACGGGTCATGATCAATGGCCAGCCGATCGACATGCTGATCGACACCGGCGCCAGCACCATCGCCTTATCGCAGGAGGACGCCGAGCGCGTCGGCATCATTCCGGAAAACCTTACCTATTCACAGACGGTGTTAACGGCCAACGGCCGCGCCAGGGCGGCTCCGGTGGAACTTGGCTCTGTGGCAATCGGCCCGATCAAGCGCAGGGATGTCGAGGCGAGCGTGGCCGAAGCGGGCAAGCTCGATCAGAGCCTGCTCGGCATGAGCTTTCTCGAAACCCTAGGGTCGATGCAGATGCAAACCGACGAGCTTAGGCTGCGCGACTGATGAACCGAACGCGATAGTTCGGTTGGGAGCGAAGTATTCGCCAATCTCTTCACTCTATAAGACGACATGTTCAAATCTTATAAGAGTGCCCCTATGACGCCGGCAAGACCTAACCTGACGACCGAACTGCTTCTCCTCCTCGCCCTCGCCACCTGCTGGGGTGCCTCCTACACCTTCATCCGCATCGGCGTAGCAACCATCCCGCCGATCACGCTGATCGCCGCCCGCACCTTGATCGCCGGCCTTGTCCTGCTCGCTATCATCCGCTGGCGCGGGCTGAGCCTGCCGAGAGACGCCGCAACATGGAAGCGCTTCCTCATTCAATGCTGCCTCAACAGCGCCATTCCCTTCACACTGATTGCCTGGGCGGAGGAGACAGTTGATGCCGGTCTGGCGACCATATTGAATTCCACGACGCCGATTTTCGCCTTCCTGATCGCCGCCTTTCTGTTGCGCAGCGAGCCGCTGACGGGACGCAAGCTTTTCGGCGTGATTGCCGGCATGGCGGGCATCTGCCTGATCATTGGTCTCGATGCGCTGCATGGCATGGGCCGCCAACTGCTGCCGCAGCTCGCCGTCGTCGCGGCATCGGTCTGCTATGCCTGTGCCGCCCTGTTCGGCCGCAATTTCAAGGGGCTGGACCCGATGATGCCGGCAGCCGGTTCCCTGCTTTGCGGTGCGGCTCTCCTGATCCCGACGAGCCTGATCGTCGAACATCCCTGGCAGATCGCACCATCGACGGCTTCGATCCTGGCTCTGCTCGGCCTGTCGGTCGTCTCCACCGCGCTTGCCTTCAGCATCTATTTCCGGCTTATCCAGACCCTCGGCTCGGTCGGCACGACGGCACAAGCCTATCTGCGCGTCCCGATCGGCGTCACCATCGGCGTCATCTTCCTTGGCGAACCTCTGTCTCCGACCGCAGCCATAGGTCTTGTCTGTGTCGTAGCAGGCGTCATGGCCATGACCATCGCCCCACGCAAGCGGATCGCAGCCGGATGAAATCGCCGTTCATTGGCCTGCATAGGATAATCAGATCAGAACGGACAAGTCGTCCCATGCAAAAATGAAATTGTCGGAGCGCCAGACCGGACCCGGATCCGTGTACCGACCGATCAATTGCCCTCCGAGTGCACGATAAAAGGCAATCGCCGATTCATTGCCGACGACCACACCAAGCGCCGCACCCGAATAGCCCATGGATAAAAGTTCCCGCGCCAATTCTCGCATCAGACGACGGCCAAGTCCCTGGCGTTTGATGGAAGCATCGATATAGAGCGACTTAATCTCGCCTCGCCCCTCGAATATGGCATCGGACGGCGCGTTGATCGCGCCGATACCGACAAGCAGCCCGCCCTGCTCGGCCAAAAGCACGCGCTGATCCCTACGGGGATTTTCGAGTATATCCGCCCACCGCCGACGGCGGAAATCCTCGTCGAGAGCCTGATAAATTTCAGCAGACACTAGGTCGCGATAGGTGTCGCACCAGATCGCGCGATGAAGCCTCGCCATCTCGGCCACATCGTTGGCAAGAGCAGGCCTGATCGTAATTTCCATCGTCACCCTACACGCCCCTGGACAGTGCCACGCAGAGCGCCGACAAGATAGAACGAGCCCGTCACAAGGATCCAGCCGCCCACCTCCTCAGCTTTCGCGACGGCATGATGAAGCGCTTTCTGCGGATTGGGCTCGGCTTCGCAGGCCATACCCATCGAGATCGCTAATGCCTCCAGCTCCGTCGCCGCATGGGCTCGACCCGATCCGGACGCCTCCGTAAAGACCGTATGCGCCGCATATCGCGAGAGCACGTTCAAGAAGCCGGGTGCATCCTTGTCGGATGCAAGTGCGACGACGGCGATGCAATCGCCGCTGATATTGGACGAGCGTGTGATATCGCGCAGGACAGCCTCGATGTTGAACGGCACATGCGCACCATCCATGATGACGGGCAAACTCTGTCGCCCGCCTCGCAGCGTGGGTGGTGGGGCAAACTCGAAGCGCTCCATCCGCCCCGGCAGCCGCGCCTTGTCGATAACGGCCGGTTCGAGCAGCCATGCGCCAACCGGCTGCCCCTTTTCGCTCGCCGTCTGCATGCTCTCGCCTTGTCGTCCCAGATGATCGAACACAAGTCCGACCAGCGAGATATTCGTCTCCGCAATCGTCGCATCTTCGGGAAGATCGGTTCGCAGGACCGGGCAGCCAAGCTCATCGGCACGCTGCTGCAACACCTTTCCCGCGGCATCGTCAACGGCAAGTGTGGTGGCAAGCATAGCCCCCGGCTTCAATATACCAACCTTCTCCCGCGCGATCGCCTCGCGCGTGCTTCCAAGAATTTCCGTATGCTCAAGGCCGATATTGGTCACGATCGCGACTTCGCCGAAGACCACATTCGTTGAATCCAGTCTGCCGCCCAGCCCGACCTCGACCACGACCCAATCCAAACCGGCATCCCTGAAGGCGACGAAAGCAGCAGCCGTGATCACATCGAACCAGGTAGCATCTTCACCGGCGGTGGCTGCCTGCTTGGCACTCTCGTAGCCATCCAGAACCTGCATGATCGCTGACGCCAGGACATCATCTTCGACTTCCTGGCCAAGAATGCTGACGCGCTCGTTTACCCGGTCGACATGCGGTGATGCGTAGCGACCGACGCGCCAGCCGGCCCGCAGTAATCCCGCTTCGAGGAGCGCCGAGACCGATCCCTTGCCCTTGGTGCCGGCAACGTGGATGGCGCGAAAGCTGCGATGCGGATTGCCCAGGCGCTGCATGAGGTCGAGCATCGGCTCAAGACCGACCCGCATCTCCCCGCGCGGCTTGCGCTCCCAGTTGGTCAGTTGATCGAGCCGGGAAAGTGCCTGGGGCAGCGAAGGATTGAGATGAGCCTGCGACATTGAATGCTTTCCTGGACCATTTTGTTGCGGCTGCAAAAGCCGCAGGCTTTCTTAAGCCTACAAGTCAGGCATCGCCATCAATTTCTCAAGCGATAGCCGGTTCGGAAAATCCATCCCAGGATGATCAGACAGATGACGAGAAAGAGCGTGATCATGGCAAGGCTCAAGCCCGGATTGACATCTGCGATGCCGTAGAAGCTCCAGCGAAAGCCGCTGACCAGATAGAGGACCGGGTTGAGATGGCTGACCGCCTGCCAGAAGGGCGGCAGCATGTTGATCGAATAGAAGCTGCCGCCAAGGAAGGTCAGCGGCGGCACGACCAGCATCGGGATAAGGTTCAGCTGCTCGAAATTTCCGGCCCAGATGCCGATCATGAAGCCGAACAGGCTGAAGGTGACCGCCGTCAGCACGAAGAACAGGATCATCATGAGGGGATGCTCGATCCTGATATCGACAAAAAAGCTCGCCGTTGCGAGGATGATCAGACCGATCAGCATCCCCTTGGTCGCCGCCGCGCCCACATAACCGAGCACGATTTCGGTCATGGCGACAGGCGCCGACAGCACCTCGTAGATGGTACCGGTGAATTTGGGGAAGTAGATGCCGAAGGAACCGTTGCTGATGCACTGCCCAAGCAAGGTCAGCATGATCAGGCCGGGCGTAATGAACGCCCCGTAGGAAACACCCTCGACCAGATTGATGCGCGAACCGATCGCGGCACCGAAGACAATGAAATACAGCGACGTGGAAATGACCGGCGAAACGACGCTCTGCAGCAGAGTGCGGCGCGTGCGGGCCATTTCGAACGAATAGATAGACTTGATCGCTTCGAAGTTCATTTGCCTGCCTCCACCAGCGACACGAAAATATCCTCGAGCGAACTCTGGCGCGTCGAAAGATCCTTGAAATGAATTCCCTCGGCAGCGAGTTTCGACAGCAGAGCCGCGATACTGGATTGTTCGTGCTGGGCATCGAAATCGTAGACCAGCGTCAGGCCGTTCGGCCCTAGCGAAAGCCCGTTGCCGTCGAGGGACGGCGGAACGGCGTCGAGCGGCTCGTTCAGATCGAGAATGAGCTGCTTGCGGCCCAGTTTGGCCATCAGCGCCTTCTTCTCCTCCACCAGCAGTAGCTCGCCACCATTGATGACGCCGACGCGGTCGGCGGCCTCCTCGGCCTCTTCGATATAGTGGGTCGTCAGAATGATCGTGACTCCGGAAGCGCGCAGGCGCTCGACTACATGCCACATATCCTTGCGCAAGGTCACATCGACACCGGCCGTCGGTTCGTCGAGAAAGAGGATCTCCGGTTCATGCGAGAGTGCCTTGGCGATCAGCACGCGCCGCTTCATGCCACCGGAAAGCTGGCGAAGCATATTGTCTTTCTTCTCCCACAGCGAGAGATCGCGCAATATCTTCTCGATATATTCGGGGTTCGGCTTCTTGCCGTGCAGCCCGCGCGAAAAACTCACCGTATTCCAGACGGTTTCGAACTGATCGGTGGTCAACTCCTGCGGCACGAGGCCGATCAGGCTGCGCGTAGCACGGAAATCGCGCACGACATCATAACCGCCGACGGTCACAGACCCACCGCTTGGATTGGCAATCCCGCAGACGATGGAAATCAGCGTCGTCTTGCCCGCACCATTCGGCCCCAGCAGCGCCAGGATTTCGCCCCGCTCGATATCGAGATCAATGCCCTTCAGCGCCTGGAATCCGTTGGCATAGGTTTTCGTAAGATTGCGTATGGAAATGATCGCAGCCATAGTCAGGCAAAGTCCGGCTTTTGTGATGAATTTCGCGGCGTTTGCCCGCTATATAGCCGGTCTTGGGCTTTTACCACCCCACGGTAGTGAAACACAGCGTTCGTCTAAGCGGAATAAGCTGTCATCAAATCGTGACCTTCGTCGGGCATATAGCTCCTTAGGTGAACAACGTTTGTCGCAACTCCGCCCAACGCCTCTTGGCGGCATCGTCAGCGCCTGTTGTATTGGCCGATTTATTGCCTTCGCATTCATATTGCGTGCATCATCATTGCAACATGAAGTTCTTTTCTGGGGCTGGCAAGGATTCCCCGTCGTTGCCATGCTCCGCTCAAGCCGGCTCAGCCGGCTTTTTTCTTTTTGCCAGCTTACGATCTGGAAAACGACCGCTACCAGTTGCCGTTGACGCCGCAACCGGCGGGCGGCAGCGTCTTGTGCTCGAAGCGTGCCTTCAGCATCGCGCAACCCCTATCGCGAATGGGTCCGGGCATCATGGAGTTGAGACCGATGCCCACTTCATCGAACGGATCGTCGGCATAGGCGACATAAGCGTACCAGCGGCCGCCGATGACGATGATGATGGCAATCAGTGCAGCAAGGAGCGCCCTTCCCAGGCTTTTCTTTCGTCTTGGTACGTCTTCCATGAATCCCTCTCTAGCAACCAGCGCGCGCAATTGAGCGCGATTCCGTCGAAAGGTAAATCAGCTTTCCCGTTTGACAAGTGTAGATGCTATTCCGGCAAAGGGCCAATCAAAGGCTGCAATAGCGCCGGCCGCCCTTTCGGTCCCTGAGGTCGAAATGAAAGTGGTTCCAGTGCTCCGGATTGCTGCCCGGGCCAAGCACGGTATCGAAATAGCGGCAGCTGTCGCTGCGTACCGCCTTGAGCAACCGCCCTTCCCGAAAGGAAAACAAGCCCTTCTTCCGCACGTCGATCACATGGCCATTCTTCAGGATGAAGGTGCCGACATCGATCGCGTTGCCATGCGCATGTTCCGACATCGGATTATAGCGTTGCCGGCTATTGTTCATCCGCCGGCAGGAATAGCCGCCGAGCGGTACGATCGTGCCGATGCCGGTCCAGTAGCGCGTACGTGCGGCTGGAGCGAGTTCGTTCTTCACCCATTTGGCGAAGGCGAGCGTCACCTGGCAATTCAAGGTCACCGCCGGTCGGACCGCGATATTGCCGGAAAGGCCGCTCAGCGAAACCGGATAGGGAACCTGGCAGGAAGGGCCGTTCGAGATCGCCGGCTTGTCGGTATAGACGACACCCATGCGCTGCAATTCCTGGCGGCAGGCAATTTCCGAAGGCGGCATCATGCCCGGTGTCGATTGCGGCGCTTCGAACTGCTGATTGAGACGCGGTATCGGATTTTCGACCCGCGGCAACATCGCGACCTGCGTTCCTGGCTGCTGCCTCGGTATCTGCGACTGCCTGATTTCCGATTGGGCGGCCGGCCGCTGAAGGGTCGAGCGGTTGGTCTGTACGGGCGCATCGGTGCCGATGCCGTCGACCACCGGCTGATCGGACTGACCTTCGGCAATGTTCTGCTGCTCCTCCTGCGCCAATCCGACCACCGAGGCGGATTGCGCCTCCTCATTCGGACCGACGCCAAGCTCGGCATCCATGTTGACGCCCTGGGAGGGGACATCCGACTGCTGCGCTAAGCCGGCTTCGACGTCCGTCGTGGTCACGGCTTCGCCGGTTCCGCTGGAACGAACGGGACCGCCGCTTTTGTAATTGCTCGATGCGGAAACGACGGGATCCTGTACCCCTTGATAGGCAAATTGGCGCTGCGGCACACTGCGATGCGGCTTGATCGAGCCGACGCGCGAGGAGCTGTCGATGCCGGACGGCGGCACGAGGCTATCCGCCGTACAGGCAACCAGTGCCGACGACAACAGCAATGGCAGCGCGATCCGCCGTAGAATGGGTAAAATGGCCATAGTCCTGATCCGCTGCCCCAGCCACGGTCGGTAACGACTACAAACCCTAAATGGGAAGGGTGAACGAAAGCTTACCGCAAGGGTCCTGCTGGTTTGCAACGGCATCGCGTGAGCATGGAATCGCCTGAAGCAAAGCACGCGACCCACAGGAGTCCTCCATGGAAATGCCAGCATGGCTTTTCCATCGCGGCAGGATTGCATAGGCTGGCTGTCGGAATCGACCGTGAACGGGAGCAGAAGAATGAATGACAGCGTCAAACCGAGAGGCGAGCTGACATTGCGCACGCTCGCCATGCCCGCCGACGCCAATCCTGCCGGCGATATTTTCGGCGGCTGGGTCATGGCGCAGATGGACTTGGCAAGCGGCATCCGCGCCGCCGAACGCGCGCGCGGCCGCGTGGTCACGGCGGCGGTCAAGGAGATGGCCTTCGAACTGCCGGTCAAGATCGGCGACACACTGAGCGTCTTCACCGATGTCGAACGCGTCGGCCGTACCTCGATCACCCTGAGCGTCGAAGCATGGGCGCACCGCGCCCGTTACAACAGCCTGGAGAAGGTTACGGCTGCGACCTTCATCATGGTCGCGCTCGATGAAAACGGCTTGCCGAAGGCTGTACCAGAGGAGATCTGACGCGATGGGTTCCGCACACGCACCGGAAGTCTACGTCTATATCAGGACGGTCATGAGCATGGTGATTGGCCTTTCGCTCGCCCAACTTCTGACCCGGCTTGCCGGTTTCGTGCAGGCGCCGGGCAAGAACAAGATCTACCTCGTCCATATCGGCTGGGTATTGTCCATGTTCCTCTTCATCATCCATTTCTGGTGGTGGGAATATCGGCTGCAATCCGTCGCGCAGATCAATTTCGGCGTCTATCTCTTTCTCATCTGTTTCTGCTGCCTCTTCTATTTCCTCTGCGTATTGCTCAATCCACCCTCGGTCGAGGATTACGGCGGCTTCGAGGAATATTTCATCTCCCGCAGGCGTTGGTTTTTCGGCCTGCTTGCCGTGACCTACGCCGTCGACCTCATCGACACATTGCTGAAGGGTGAAGCCTATTTCCAGTCGCTCGGCTGGGAATATCCAATACGCAATGTCGTCTATGTCATCCTGTGTGTCATTGCAGCGATCACGGCCAACCGGCGCTTCCAGGCCGCGTTCGTGACGGTCGGGCTGATCTACCAGATCACATGGATCTTCCGCCTCTACGACGTGCTTCCGGTATAGCGGTCGCATCCGTCATGGGGCACTAAATCCACTGCTATCTCGGTTCCGACGATCCTTGACCAAGACATCGCCATATTGTTCAGATCGATTACGACCTGGGACGCAGGTGGGAGACTTAAGCCTTGAAGACAAAGAGCTACGCATTGGGACTGGCGCTTGTTCTTTCGCTGCCCTGGCTTGCTCACGCCGAGGATCCCGCCCCAGGCCCCGCCAACACCGCGATCGATCTGAAATATTGGGTGGAGTTCGCAAAACAGGGCAACGCGGCGGCCCAATACGGTCTCGGCTATCGCTACGCCAACGGCCAGGGTGTGGAGCAGGACGATGCGCAAGCCGTAGACTGGTATCGGAAATCGGCTGAGCAAGGCAATGCACAGGCGCAATATGCACTAGCCTACATGTATGCCAGCGGCCGAGGCGTCGATACGGATCCGAAACAGGCAAACGACTGGTATTTGAGGGCGGCACAAGCCGGCAATGCCGATGCCCAATATGCCATCGGCTATTCCTATGCCAATGGCCGCGGCATGGCTGTCAATAATGAAGACGCCGTCACCTGGTATCAGAAATCCGCCGCCCAGGGACAGGCACAGGCGCAATATGCGCTCGGCTATATGTATGCCAATGGCCTCGGCGTGCATCAGGACGAGGCGGTTGCACTCGGCTGGTATAGCAAGGCTGCCGACCAGGGTCGACCCGACGCGCAATACGCCATCGGCTACATGTACGACAACGGTCAAGGCACGGAAGAAGACCAGGAGCAGGCCGTCGGCTGGTACAAAAAGGCCGGCAATCAAGGAAATGCGCAGGGTCTGTATGCAGTCGGCTATGCCTATGCCAATGGCAAGGGTGTCGCACGGAACGATGCCGAAGCCTATTCCTGGTATATGAAGGCAGCCGCAAAGGGCCGCGCCGACGCGCAATATGCCGTCGGCTACAGTCTCGCAAACGGGATAGGCGTTGCCCGAGACTACAGGCAGGCACTGCAATGGTATCGCAAAGCTGCCGATCAGGGCCGCCCCGATGCGCAATATGCCATCGGCTACCTCTACGCGAACGGCCAGGGCGTGAAGACCGATGATGACGGCGCGGTGAGATGGTATCGCAAGGCCGCCGAACAAGGCGACGCACAGGGTCAATATGCCCTCGCCTACATGTATGTAGGCGGCCGCGGCGTTGGCAGAGACTATGGCAAGGCCTTCGACTGGTACCAGAAGGCTGCGAGCCAGGGTCACGCTGACGCCCAATACGCACTCGGCTATATGTACGAAAACGGTCAAGGGACGACGGCTGACAAATCGGCCGCCGCAAATTGGTATCGCCAGGCGGCCGACCAGAACAATTCACAGGGCGAATATGCGCTCGCCTACCTTTATTATCAGGGTGCTGGCGTTCCTAAGGACTATGGCCAAACAGCCGCTCTGTTTCGCAAAGCAGCTGATCAGGGCGACGCTCGGGCGGAATATGGCCTTGGATATCTGTATTATAACGGCTATGGCGTGCCAAAGGACTCCAAGATCGCTGCCGACTGGTTCAACAAGGCAGCGGCTAAGGGACTGCCGGAAGCGCAGCATGGACTCAGCTACATGGAAGCCAATGGCGACGGCCCGATCAAGGATCTCGGACCGCTTGGACAAGGGGCTGCCGGCAAAAAGGGTACGGGCGTCAGCACGGGCTGGCTCTTGTTTCATTTGCTGATGGTGCTCGTGCCTTAACGGTCGCGAAGCGCTCGGCATGTTAATTCAACGGATTTCGACTGAGGGGTAGATCGTGAATTGGAAGAAGGGGGCAGCAGGTTTGCTCTTCGCGCTGGCGTCCGTAGGAGCCGCACAAGCCGATGTCGGACGAAACAGCTACGATCGCGGCGATATCAAATCGGGCTTGGATTACTGGCGCCCCCTGGCAAACAAGGGCAATGCCGCCGCACAGCTGAAGCTTGGACAAATGTACGAGGACGGCAACAGCGTCGAGAAGAACCTGACGCTCGCCCTCAGCTGGTACAGGAAGGCCGCCGATCAAGGCAATGCCGAAGCGCAGTTCAATGTCGGCACCATGTACGACCAGGGCGAAGGCGTCACTGCCGACAAGAGCCAGGCCATTGTCTGGTACAAGAAGGCCGCAGCACAGGGATACCTCAATGCGCAATATAATCTCGGTGTCGTCTACGACACCGGCCAAGGCGTAGCACAGGACAAGGCGCAGGCGTTTGCCTGGTATAGCAAAGCCGCCGAACAGGGCGATGCCGATGCTCAGTTCAATGTCGGCACCATGTACGATCAGGGCGACGGCGCGGACAAGGATAAGGGCAAGGCCGTCATCTGGTACCGCAAGGCGGCAGAGCAGGGAAAAGTCGAGGCGCAATACAATCTGGGCATCATGTATCGCGACGGCGAAGGCGTCGCCAAGGACGGCGCTGCGGCCTTCTCCTGGTTCAAGAAGGCGGCCGAACAGGGCGATGCGAGCGCACAGTTCAATCTCGGTGCCATGTATGCCGATGGCGACGGGATCAGGCAGGATGATGCCCAGGCAATCGCATGGTTCCTGAAGGCAGCGGCGCAGAATGATGTCGAGGCCGAATACAATCTCGGCGTCATGTTCCGCGATGGCGAAGGCGTTACCAAGAATGGTCCGAAGGCGATCTACTGGTTCGAGCGAGCAGCCGAACATCGCTATGCCGGCGCGGCCTATAATCTCGCCATGATGTACCGCGACGGCGATGGCGTTGCCGCTAATGCGGCGAAGGCGGCAGAGTGGTTCCGCAAGGCGAAGCATCTGGGTTACGACGGAGACACAGACGAACCGCCGGAGGATCCATCGGGCGTACAGACTATTCCGATATGACGCGCGGCACTGGCCGACCGGAATCTCTCATGCCTTGTCGGAAATTTGCCCCGCCGTCGGCGAAACGCGCCAAAGCATGCTGGTACCCGTCAGATGGTAATCGTCAAGTCGGGGGATTGCCTTGACGAAGGAAGAGAGAGAAGACTGTCACCACGCCAGCCTTGATTTGCTGCTTCTTCTTTTCAGAGGATAGACCGCCGTGAACCTGAAATATCTCATGCCCCCCTTCTCGCTTCTGCCGCCGCTTCGCATGGCTTTGCTGGCCGCGGCGGTCGTGTTGCCGCTCTCTCCGCTTCCGATGGTGGCAATGCCGGCGCAAGCTGCGCCCGGCTCATGCTGGTCGCTGCTGCAGAGCAAATTTGGTCCGCAGATCGAGAAGTCGGTGAACGAGGCCGATCCCTGCAAGAAACTGCCCGGCGTCGATCACAAGGACAAGTTCGAGGTGAAGTCGCTCGATGTCTGCGACGGCCCGAGCGGTGGCGTCCAGATCAATGCCCATGCCGAGATGGCCTGCAAATCGCATGGCGTGCTGAAGACGACGATCAAGGGTGAGCTCGATGCCTCCATGACCGTCGACGTCGGCGCATGCCACATCACCGACCTGCACCTCGGCATCAATGGCCCGATCGGCGAACTGATATCCTCGGTCGGTGGACTGCAGGAGCTTGCCCGCGGCTTTGCCCAAGCCAAGATCTCGGAAGTTTGCGGAAAATAAACGAAAGGCCGGCGATATCAGCCGGCCCTCGTGACCTTGATGGCGAGTCTGTTCAAGCCCGCACGGCGCTATCCGCTTGGCCTTCATCCTTCCCGCCGAACCGAATACCCTTCTTCTCGAAGCCAAAGCCGGCAAATGCAGCAACGACCACGGCGACGATGCAGGCAACGATCAACAATGCCAGCGCATAGTCGCCGTTCCACTGTTTTGCCAATCCCGCCTGGATCGAGGCATTGCCCGAAGCCAGCAGATTGCCGAGCTGATAGGCAAATCCGGGGAAGGTGCCGCGCACCTCATCCGGCGACAATTCGTTGAGATGCACCGGAATGATGCCCCAGGCGCCCTGCACGAACAGCTGCATCAGGAAGGCGCCGATTGCGAGCATGACCGGCCCCTGACCCCACACCCAGAGTGGGGCGACGGGTATGGCCAGCAGTGCCGCGATGACGATGGTCCGCCGCCTGCCCCAACGCTGCGACAAAGAGCCGAAGGTCAGACCGCCGACGATCGCGCCGATATTGTAGACGATGGCAATGGCGCCGACCGTATAGGAATCATATTGCCGCTGGGTTTCCAGGAAGGTCGGATAAAGATCCTGGGTGCCGTGGCTGAAGAAATTGAACGCGGTCATCAAAAGCACGGCCCAGAGGAACAGTGGAATATTCTCACGCAGCACGGTGAGGAACGGCCGTTGCGGCTTGGCCTGCCGCTGCAGGAAGGCCGGAGACTCCTCCACATTGCGCCTGATATAGAGCACCAGCAGCGCCGGCACGGCGCCGACGAAGAACATGCCGCGCCAGCCGATGACCGGAAACAGCAGGAAGAAAACGATCGAGGCGATCAGATAGCCCGAGGGATAGCCCGCCTGCAGGATGCCGGACACAAGGCCCCGCGAATCCTCGGGTATGGTTTCCATCACGAGTGACGCACCCACACCCCATTCGCCGCCCATGGCGACGCCGAAGAGCGCGCGCAGCACGAGGAACATCGTCAAACCGGTCGAAAAGCCGGTCAGAAATTCGAATACGGAGTAAAGCAGCACGTCGACCATCAGGGTCGTGCGTCGCCCGAAGCGATCCGCCGCGAGCCCGAAGATCAGCGCGCCGAGCGGCCGCATGGCGAGGGTAAGAAAGATCGCCACGGCAACCGCCGGAACGTCCGTGTGAAATTCTTCGGCTATATGCTTGAGAACGAAAACCAAGATGAAGAAATCGAAAGCGTCCAATGTCCAGCCCAGATAGGCTGCGATCACGGTGTTTCGTTGCTGGGGGGACAGGGAACGTAAGCTATCCAATGCGGTCATCATGATCCTCCGACCGGATGGCGGCGGCGAGGCGGGCAATACCGGATGCCGTCGAAGCTGGGGGAACCCGGCATTGGCCGGGCATGTCGACGTTGCGGCTGGTTCCTCCCTTGGCGCCTGCGAGGATCGCGCTATGCGGACTTTGGATCAGCGATAACGCATTAGCCGCCCTTGGGTTGTAACATATTTGACATCTCCGGCGAATGGAAAAATCCGCCACTTTGTTTCCCTTTTGTACCCTTTACCCCTTCACATCTGCGCGATCTGTCGCCATATTCGCCCCATGGCCAAATCACCGAAAAAGTCCCCCGCCCCGACCGGTTTCGAAGAGGCGCCGCAGGCACCGTTTGAGGGCACGCCGCTCAGCGGCAGCGTTGCCGACTGGGTGAAGCAACTCGAAGCCGATGCGGAGGCATCCAGCGTCGAAACCCAGCGCGAGATCGCCTCGAAGGCCGGCAAGCACCGCAAAAAGGTGGAAATCACCGCCGGCAAGACCGCGCGCGGCGTCTCCATGGGTGGGTCGACCGATCCGAAGACGCGCGCCGCCGCCGGCCTCAATCCGGTTTCCGGCCTCGATATCGCGCTTGAGGATGCCGACAAGATTTCGACCGGCGGCGTAACGGCGACGGTGGAAGCCCTGTCGAAGCTGATCGAGAGCGGCAACCCACTGCATAAGAACGGCAAGATCTGGACTCCGCACCGCCCTGCCCGCCCGGAAAAATCCGAAGGCGGCATCGAGATCCGCATGGCCTCGGAATACCAGCCGGCTGGCGACCAGCCGACGGCGATCCGCGACCTCGTCGAAGGGCTGCAAAACGGCGACCGTAACCAGGTGCTGCTCGGCGTCACCGGCTCCGGCAAGACCTTCACCATGGCGAAGGTGATCGAGGCGACGCAGCGCCCGGCCGTCATCCTCGCGCCGAACAAGACGCTGGCGGCCCAGCTCTATTCCGAATTCAAGAACTTCTTCCCAGACAACGCGGTCGAGTATTTCGTCTCCTACTACGACTACTACCAGCCGGAAGCCTATGTGCCGCGCTCGGATACCTATATCGAGAAGGAATCCTCGATCAACGAGCAGATCGACCGCATGCGCCACTCGGCGACGCGTTCGCTGTTGGAACGTGACGACTGTATCATCGTCGCCTCTGTTTCCTGCATCTACGGTATCGGCTCGGTCGAGACCTACACCGCCATGACCTTCCAGATGAATGTCGGGGACCGGCTCGATCAGCGACAGCTGCTGGCCGATCTGGTGGCGCAGCAATACAAGCGCCGCGATATCGACTTCACGCGCGGCTCCTTCCGCGTTCGCGGCGACACGATCGAAATCTTCCCGGCTCACTTGGAGGATGCCGCCTGGCGCATTTCCATGTTCGGCGACGAGATCGACGCCATCACCGAATTCGACCCCCTCACCGGCCAGAAGACCGGCGACCTGAAATCGGTGAAGATCTACGCCAATTCGCACTATGTCACACCGCGCCCGACGCTGAACGGCGCCATCAAGGCGATCAAGGAAGAGCTGAAACTGCGCCTTGCCGAGCTGGAAAAGGCCGGCCGTCTGCTGGAAGCGCAGCGCCTGGAGCAGCGCACCCGCTACGACGTCGAAATGCTCGAAGCCACCGGCTCCTGCCAGGGCATCGAGAACTATTCGCGCTATCTGACCGGCCGCAATCCAGGCGAGCCGCCGCCGACGCTGTTCGAATACATTCCCGATAACGCCATCATCTTCATCGATGAGAGCCACGTCACCGTGCCGCAGATCGGCGGCATGTACCGAGGCGACTTTCGGCGCAAGGCGACGCTTGCCGAATACGGCTTCCGCCTGCCCTCCTGCATGGATAACCGACCGCTGCGTTTCGAGGAATGGGACGCCATGCGCCCGGACACGATCGCGGTGTCGGCAACACCTGGCGGCTGGGAGATGGAGCAATCCGGCGGTGTCTTCGCCGAACAGGTCATCCGCCCGACCGGCCTCATCGATCCGCCGGTCGAAGTACGCTCGGCCCGCACGCAGGTCGACGACGTGCTCGGCGAAATCCGCGAAACCGCTGCCAAGGGTTATCGTACCCTCTGCACCGTGCTGACCAAGCGCATGGCCGAGGACCTGACGGAATATCTGCACGAACAAGGCGTGCGCGTGCGCTACATGCACTCGGACATCGATACGCTGGAACGCATCGAGATCATCCGCGATCTTCGCCTCGGCGCTTTCGACGTGCTCGTCGGCATCAACCTGCTGCGCGAAGGTCTCGATATTCCGGAATGCGGCTTCGTCGCCATCCTCGATGCCGACAAGGAAGGCTTCCTCCGCTCGGAAACGTCGCTGATCCAGACGATCGGCCGCGCCGCGCGTAACGTCGACGGCAAGGTCATCCTTTACGCCGATAATATCACCGGCTCGATGCAGCGGGCGATGGACGAGACCAATCGCCGCCGCGAAAAGCAGATGGCCTACAACAAGGAACACGGCATCACGCCGGAATCGGTCAAGGCGAAGATTTCCGACATTCTCGACAGCGTCTACGAGAAGGACCACGTCCGCGCCGATATCGGCGGCGCCTCGGGCAAGGGCTTTGCCGATGGCGGTCATCTCGTCGGCAACAATCTGCAGGCCCATCTCAACGCACTGGAAAAATCCATGCGCGACGCTGCAGCCGACTTGGACTTCGAAAAGGCGGCACGGCTGCGCGACGAGATCAAGCGCCTCAAGGCCGTCGAACTCGCCGCCATGGACGATCCGCTCGCCCGCGAGGAAGCAAAGAGCCTCGAAAGCCGCGGTTCTGCAGCGGGCAAACGCGCTCCACCCGCACCGGATTCTCGCTCCTATTTTGCCAAGCCGAGCCTCGACGAAATGGGTCCGGGCAGCGATGCCGGCATGCCGCTCTTCCGCAAGAACACATTAGACGAGATGACCGTCGGCCGCACTGAAAAGCCTCTCATGGGCAAGGTGCCGGACAAGCCGATCACGCGAGCAAAGCCGGGCGTCGGCTCCTATGAGGATCCGGTGGACGAGAAGCAGCGCAAGGGGCGGACAAAGGGCAAGACGGGACGGCCCGGGCGATAAGGGGAGCGCAATTGTCGGATATCTGTCGCCCGGTGCTGCCGATTTTATGAAGGCTGAGGCCTTCGAGCATGGAGCACTGCCTTGCTGACGAGGCCGTGGCCGCTACATGCCATCATATGAGGAGGCCCACGGGGGAGATGGAAGGCGCTTGAGCGCATGCCGGGCCGGTGGGAAGCGATAGCAACCTGGGGAGAAAGTCTGATGTCCGAGCCTTTGATCGTCCGTCGCGAGGCCCATGTCTCGGCGCCGCCTGCAGCCATATTTGCCTTGCTGACCGATCCCGAAAAGATCCTGCGCTGGATGGGGACGGAAGCCCGGACGGAGCCGGAGCCTGGCGGCATCTATCTCGTCAACGTCACTGGCGCCCGTGCCGCGCGCGGCACTTTCCGCGAAGTCGTGCCGGTTCATCGCCTCGCCTATAGCTTCGGCTGGGAAGGCAGCGAGGAGGTGCCTCCCGGATCGAGCCTTGTGGAGATCGACCTGATAGAGCAGCCGGACGGGACGCTGGTGCGCCTCACCCATACCGGCCTGCCGACCGTGGAGCAATGCGAAGCGCACGCAAAAGGTTGGGCGCATTATCTCGACCGCATGGCCGCAGTGGCCGCCGGACGCGATCCCGGTCCGGACCCCATGCGCGGCCACGACGGCAGAAGCTGATGACGTTTTAAGGGCGGCGTCATCGGGCTCGGTGCTCAGATATCCGCGATATCGCCGACCGGTGACAGCAGTTTCCTATGTTATTTTGCTTTCAATTGCCGTTGGCGTGGCCACACCGGCACGGATGACAGCCGGCAAGCGCCATGGCATGATCGCGGCATGGATTTGCCCGCCCCCCTTGCCTGGCTGGTTGATGAAGCCGGCACCTCGCCCAGCCCCGAACGCTTCCTGGCCGATCTGGGCGGACACCTGTCGGCTGCCGGCCTCCCGCTTGCCGGCAGTGCCCTGACGCTTGCCGCACCGCATCCGATCATCACGCAACATACATGGCTCTGGCGTGCCGAAACCGGTGCAGTAACCGAAGCTCTCGGCTTTGCCGGCACGGCGCTCGGACAGGCCGGCCGCGATTGGCTCGGCGATCTCGGCCCGATTTGCGAGGAAACGATCGGGATTGCGCCCGGCAATTCGGTGCTGGCCTGGGCCGGCACCCGGCCCTTCACCACCTTCGAAGCGGAAAACCTGCGCGAGATCGCCCGCTTTGCCGCAGCCCCCTTGGCAGGATTGGCCGCCCGCGCCACCCTATCGACCCTGCTCGAAGCCTATCTTGGCCGCAGAAGTGCGGCGCGCGTGCAGGCCGGCGCGCTCAGCCGCAATGGCGGCGAGACCATCCGCGCAGCCCTGCTCTGCGCCGATCTCCGGGATTTCACCGCCCTTTCCGAAGCGTCGGAACCGACCGTCATGATCGCAGCGCTCGATGCTTGGTTCGACCGCGTCGCGGGCGCCGTGCATGCCTTCGGCGGCGAAGTGCTGAAATTCATGGGCGACGGCGTACTGGCAATCTTCCCGGTCATTGGAACACCGAAGGAAGCCTGCGAAGCCGCCTTGCGCGCCGCCACTGCCATCCGCGCCGGCATGGCACATCTCGACGCGACGCGGGCAAGTCAGGGTCTGCCGTCGCTCCCCTTTGGCGTCGCGCTGCATTTCGGCGACATGCTCTGGGGCAACATCGGAGCTGCCGACCGGCTGGACTTCACCGCGATCGGCCCCGCCGTCAACCTCGTCAGCCGGCTGGAGGGCCTTTGTAAGTCGCTCGGACATAATATCCTCGTCTCGGGGTCGGTTGCGGCGGAGACCAAAATGCCGCTGATGTCATTGGGAGATTATGAGCTGCGGGGGATTATGGAGCCTTGTGCGGTGTTTACACCGAGCTAGAGCTGGTATCTCGAACGCCCCGTACAGGAGGGATACGTTCTCAGCCTCGCAATGGTAGTGACTTTACAAACCCGCAACGGCGATCTGCATTTAAGGAATAGGAAGCACCCTTATTATATGATTTGAAAATAGTAGATTCGCCGGACAATCGAACCTATGGCCTTTCAACATATTGATTTCTCTTTCATTACGGCTTCCAGCTAAAACACCTCTTGCCTTTTTTCACAAACCCTGTCACCCATATACATGCTCGGGCATTTGCATGCCGGTGACTGGACTGATTTGGTGATCCGCTTGCGGCAGGCAGCGGTTGGGTCTTCTGACCCGCGCAGACGTTCTTTCCCCGTACGTGACTTCTCGACTGGCTTTCGCATGGCGCGGAGGCAAAGCCGTCCGGGTTTCCCCGGATTAATTAAGACTGATGGGTAAAGGACTATCCCCCATGGCCACCAAGGGCACCGTAAAATTCTTCAACCAGGACAAGGGTTTTGGTTTCATCACTCCTGACGGCGGCGCAAAGGACGTTTTCGTCCACATCTCCGCTCTTCAGGCTTCCGGCATCCAGTCGCTGCGCGAAGGCCAGCAGGTCACCTTCGACACCGAGCCGGATCGCATGGGCAAGGGCCCGAAGGCTGTCAACATCCAGGCTAACTAAGCCTCGGGTGACTGCCTGAACAAGGTTTCGGACGGCGCGGTGAAAATCGCGCCGTTTTTCGTTTGTGAGGATCGCGTGCTCTTCCCAAAGCAGGCTATGCCCTTACCGCAAGTCCGTTGCCTGCCCCGGAGCATCCCAACATTCCGTCATCCTCGGGCTCGACCCGAGGATGACGGGTGTGAGGTGTGAGCGAAAGCTGCGCTCGAAGGACGAAAGCAGTGGGGATCAGTATCCCCTCAAGCGCTGACCCGCTCCGATTCCGCGCTGAGATCCACCGCTGCGAAAGCGGCCGCAATCACCTCCGGCCCCGCCCCCGGCTTATTGGCGTCGGTCGAGAGGATCTGGCGGTAGCGGCGCGAGCCCGGCAAGCCGGTGAAGAGGCCGACCATGTGGCGCGCGACATGCTGCAGGCGGCCGCCACTGGCGATGTGGCGTTCCGCATAATCCATCATCCGGTCGCACAGTCCGTTCCAGTCAGTTTCGGCAGCCGGTTCGCCAAAGAAGCGATGGTCGACGTCAGCGAGAATGGCGGCATTCTGATAGGCGGCGCGGCCGAGCATGACGCCGTCGACATGGGCCAAATGCGCTTCGGCTTGATCCAGCGTCTGAATGCCGCCATTGATGCCGATGAACACATCGGGCCAACGGCTCTTCATGCGGTAGACGATATCGTAGTCCAGCGGCGGTATTTCGCGATTTTCCTTTGGCGACAGGCCCTTTAGCCAAGCCTTGCGCGCATGAATCCAGATCGCATCGGCGCCGGTATCGAGCACGCGCGTCATCAGTTCCGGCAAGGCCTCTTCCGGCTCCTGCTCATCGACGCCGATGCGGCATTTCACCGTGACGGGTGCCTTCGAGACCGCCTTCATCGCCGCAATGCAGGATGCGACCGTCTCCGGCGTCAGCATCAGGCAGGCGCCGAAGGTGCCGGACTGCACGCGATCGGACGGACAGCCGACATTGAGATTGATCTCGTCATAATGATACACCTCGGCAATCCGCAAAGCCTCGGCAAGCTTGGCCGGATCGGAACCGCCGAGCTGCAGCGCGACAGGATGTTCGGCGGCATCATGCCCGAGCAACCGGTCTCGCGGCCCGTGAATGATCGCATCGGCCACCACCATCTCGGTATAGAGAAGCGCATGCCGGCTGATCTGCCGGTGCAGATATCTGCAATGCCGATCCGTCCAGTCGATCATGGGGGCGACCGCAAAGATCTTGCGGCCAGTTTTCAGTGCGTCGCTATACATGGAAAACCTTTCTGATCCGCGCTCTACACCAAATCCCTCAAAAACGCCAGTTTTCGCGGCTGTAACAATAATGCTAGCTTGCCCGAAAGAGTCGGACGGCAGCAGCCCTCTGAAAAAGATGAGAGTTTCGAAAGCGCATATGAACGCCCCACTAACGACAGTCATTCCGCCACCCGCCCCTGTCCTTCTGCCGATCGAAGGTGAGACCGAGTTTTTCCCCGTGCGTCGCGTCTATTGTGTTGGCCGCAACTATGCCGACCACGCCATCGAGATGGGTCATGACCCTACCCGCGAACCGCCTTTCTTCTTCCAGAAGAACCCGGACAATCTGCTTGTCTCGAGCGATTTCCCCTATCCCGCCCTGTCATCGGACGTGCACCACGAAGTGGAACTTGTCGTGGCGTTGCGCGGCGGTGGCGCGGACATCCCGGTCGAACAGGCACTGGATTGCGTCTATGGCTATGGCGTCGGCATCGATTTCACCCGCCGCGACCTGCAGGGTGAGGCCAAGAAACTCGGCCGCCCCTGGGAAATCGGCAAGGCCTTCGATCATTCGGCTCCGGTTTCCGCATTGGCTCCGGCCACCCGCGTCGGCCATCCCGACAAGGGCGGCATCTGGCTGATGCGCAATGGCGAGGCCGCACAAAGAGGCGACCTTTCGCAGATGATTTGGAAAGTGCCTGAGATCATCGCCGAGCTTTCCAAGCTCTTCACGCTGGCACCAGGCGATATCATCATGACCGGTACGCCGGCCGGCGTCGGCCCTGTCGCGCGCGGTGACCGGATCAGCTGCGCCGTCGATGGCGTCGCAAACCTGGTACTGAACGTCGTCTGATCGAGGAGGATCGACCATGCCGCTCTACGCCCTCGCCGGCCTCACACCGAAAACGCCCGGTCCGGACCGATACTGGGTCGCACCAGACGCAAGCGTGATCGGCAAGGTCGAGGCCGGTGAGGATGTCGGCATCTGGTTTGGCTCGGTCCTGCGCGGCGACAATGAACTGATCGCCATAGGCAAGGCGACGAATATTCAGGAAGGCACGATGATCCACACCGATCCGGCCTTTCCGGTTTCGATCGGGGAAGGCTGCACCATCGGCCATCATGCCATCATTCACGGCTGCACCATCGGCAACAATTCGCTGATCGGCATGGGCGCAACCATTCTGAACGGCGCGAAGATCGGCAATAATTGCCTCGTCGGCGCCAATGCGCTCGTCACCGAAGGCAAGGAATTTCCGGATGGTTCCCTGATCGTCGGCGCACCGGCAAGAGCCATCCGCACCTTGGACGAAGCTGCGATCGAAGGCCTGCGCCGCTCAGCTCACCATTATGTCGCCAACTGGCAGCGCTTCGCGCGTGATCTTAAAAGACTAGATTAGAGTTTTCTTATAAATAATTGAAAGAACACAGATGCGGTGCGGCCGTGGCTCAAGCCGCGCAATTGGCGCAATGACCGCGAATTTCGATGGTCGACTTTTCCGCCTTGAATTTCTGCGATTTCAGCCAGTTCATCAGCCGATGGTCCACCTCGTGATCGTGGAACTCAATCACCTGGCCGCAGCTTTCGCAGATCGCGAAGGCGACGAGGCCGTGGCTATGGCAATCCTCATGCGGATGGGCGCAGGCGACGAAGGAGTTGATGCTCTCGAGCCGATGCACGACGCCATATTCCAGCAGCTTGTCGAGCGCCCGATAAACCTGCAGCGGCGCGCGAAAACCCTGGTCGCGCAGCTTGTCCAGGATGGTATAGGCGCTGAGCGGCGCCTCCGCCTTGGTCAGAATATCGAAAACGAGGGACTGGTTCTTGGTGAGCATCGGAGTGGTCATGATGACTGTCCTCTCTATTGCGCCGCTGGCGTGCCGCTCCTGCGAACGAGGGGCAGCAGACTGAAGATAAATAGAACGAGCGCCGCAACCACGATCGACGGGCCGGACGGCGTGTCATAGCGCAGCGACCCGAAAAGCCCGCCGACAACGGCGATGGCGCCGAGCAATGAGGCGAAAACCGCCATCGTTTCCGGAGTCGCGGCAAAACGGCGCGCCGTGGCCGCGGGAATAATCAGCAGCGCAGTGATAAGCAGGATACCGACGATCTTCATGGCGATTGCGATCACCACAGCCATCAGCAGCATGAAGAGCAGCCGAGCGCGCTCCGGTCGCAGACCTTCCGCCTCGGCAAGCTCGGGATTGACTGTCGAGGCCAAAAGCGGCCGCCAGAGCCAGGCAATCGCCGCAAGAACGAGGATGCCGCCGCCCCAGATCACCGCGATATCGGACCGGCTGACGGCCAGAATGTCGCCGAAGAGGAAGGCGATGAGATCGATCCGCACCCAACTCATGAAGGCGACGATGACAAGGCCGATGGCCAGTGTCGCATGCGAGAGAATGCCGAGCAGCGCATCCGCCGAGAGCGCCTGCCGCCGCTGCAGGAACAGCAGTAGGATCGAGACGAGAGCTGCAACCGCGAAGACGGAGAGCGTCAGATTGAGCTGAAAAAGTAGCGAGAGGGCGACGCCGAGCAGGGCGGAATGCGAGATTGTATCGCCGAAATAGGCCATACGTCGCCAGACGATGAAGCAGCCGAGCGGTCCGGTCGTCAGCGCCAGCCCGACGCCGGCAACGACGGCGCGCAGGAAGAAATCGTCAAACATGACGCTCTCCCTCGGCATGGTCATGATGATGATCATCGTGATCGCTATGCTCATGACGGTGATGGCCATCATCGGCATGGCAATGGTCCGTAATCGAACCGTCCGCATGCTGCACACGACCATCCGGCAGATGCGTATGGTCGTGATGGTGGCTGTAGATCGCCAGGGATTGTGCCGCCCGCGTACCGAACAGCTTCACATATTCCGGGCTCTGGCTGACGGTCTGCGGCGTACCGCGGCAGCAGACATGGCCGTTCAGGCAAACCACCGTATCCGTCGCCGCCATCACGACATGCAGATCATGCGAAATCAGCAGAATACCGCAGCCTTGCGAATTGCGGATCGATTTGATGAGATCGTAAAGCGCGATCTCACCGTTGAAATCCACGCCCTGCACGGGCTCGTCCAGCACAAGCAGATCGGGCTTGCGGGCGATGGCGCGCGCCAACAGCGCCCGCTGGAATTCCCCGCCGGAAAGATGCTGCACCTCGGCCTTGGCAAGATGCGCGATGCCGACAGCTTCCAGCGCCGCGATCAGCTCACGCTCCGGCAAAGATCCCGTCAGCGTCATCAACCGCTGCACGCTGAGCGGCAAGGTCCAATCGATGGCAAGCTTCTGCGGGACATAGCCGACCTTCAGATTGGCAATGCGCTCCACACGCCCTTCGTCCGGCTTCAGCACGCCGATCGCCGTCTTGGCGCTGGTCGATTTGCCGGAACCGTTGGGGCCGATCAGGGTAACGATCTCGCCCCGGCTCACGGAAAAATCGACGCCGCGCACCAGCCAGCGGCCGCCGCGGCGGACGCCGACATCATGGAGCGACACCAGCGGCCGGCTCTTGCTGTCGAGGGAAGAAAGCATGAAATTTCCAATTGCACTATTGCGCCATGCTATCGCACACGTTATAGCATAACGCAATTGATGTAATAACATAACAGACCCATTCAAGGGCATTTCTGGCATGAACGCAGCAAAAACTCTTCTTCCCGTCGCGGCCTCC
This sequence comes from Rhizobium pantanalense, assembly GCF_030182525.1. Lineage (NCBI taxonomy): Bacteria > Pseudomonadati > Pseudomonadota > Alphaproteobacteria > Hyphomicrobiales > Rhizobiaceae > Rhizobium > Rhizobium pantanalense. The sequence goes on along the minus strand of NZ_JAQJCH010000001.1, from coordinate 1,087,565 downwards.
CTTCTCCTTTCCGGCCTGCTCGTCAGCACGACCGCAACTGCAGCCGATGCGCCGAAAGTCGTCGTTTCCATAAAGCCGATCCACTCGCTGGTCGCAGCCATCATGCAAGGCGTCGGCACGCCGGATCTGATCGTCGATGGTGCTGCTTCGCCGCATACCTACGCGTTCAAGCCTTCGAATGCGCGCAGCCTTCAGGAGGCGAAATTGGTCTTCTGGGTTGGGCCGGGCATGGAAGCCTTTCTGCAAAAGCCACTTGCCGCACTCGGTACCAACGCCACCGTCGTTGAGCTCGACGATGCGCCCGGTATAACCAAACTCAAGTTCCGCGAAGGCGGCGCTTTCGAACCGCATGACGACGGCGATGAACACGAAGCCAGCGATGATCATGCACATGATCACGACCACGATCATGGCGAGTTCGACACTCACCTTTGGCTCGATCCGCACAATGCCAAGGCGATGGTCGCTGAAATCACGACGTCGTTGGTCGCGGCCGATCCCGCCAACGCCCTCACCTATGAGGCAAATCAGAAGACCTTGGACGACAAGCTCGATGCGCTTGATGCGGAAATTGCTTCCACGCTCGCTCCGGTAAAAGACAAGCCCTTCATCGTCTTCCATGACGCCTACCAATATTTCGAGCATCGCTATGGCGTGCGTATCTCCGGCTCCATCACCGTCAGCCCGGAAACCATCCCGGGTGCGCAGCGCGTCGCCGAAATTCACAGCAAGGTCACCGATCTCGGCGCGACCTGCGTCTTCGCCGAGCCGCAATTCGAACCGAAGCTGGTCAATGTGGTGCTGGAAGGCACAGCGGCAAAATCTGGTGTACTGGATCCGGAAGCCGCAACGCTGCCGCAAGGCCCGGATCTCTATTTCGACCTGATGCGCGGCATCACAAGCTCCCTGAAAACCTGCCTTTCAGCACAAGGCTGAACATCGCCGAAGGAAGCGAGCACACGGCTCGCTTTTTCATCACAGTAAATGTAATGATATTACATTACAGAAGAGGTTGTCATGAACAAGAAGCTCCCGGTTACCGTCCTCTCCGGTTTTCTCGGCGCTGGCAAGACGACGCTGCTCAACCATATTCTCAACAACCGCGGGGGCCTGCGCGTTGCCGTCATCGTCAACGACATGAGCGAGGTGAATATCGATGCGACGCTGGTGCGCGATGGCGGCGCCAATCTCTCCCGCACGGAGGAACAGCTCGTCGAGATGACCAATGGCTGCATCTGTTGCACGCTGCGCGACGACTTGCTCAAAGAAGTCCGCCAGCTCGCAGAGCAGGACTGCTTCGATTATCTGCTGATCGAATCCACAGGCATTGCCGAGCCCCTCCCCGTTGCCACTACCTTTGAGTTCCGCGACGAGGATGGCAGCAGTCTTTCCGACGTTGCCCAGCTCGATACGATGGTGACGGTCGTCGATGCGGCCAATCTTCTTGCCGACTATGGATCGACGGATTTCCTGGCCGATCGCGGCGAAACCGCCGGTGACGGCGACAACCGGACCATCGTCGATCTCTTGGTCGAGCAGATCGAATTTGCCGATGTCGTCATTCTCAACAAGGTCGGTTCGGCAACGACTGAACAACGCGACGCCGCCCGCAAGATCATCGTCGGTCTCAACCCCGATGCACGTCTCATCGAGGCGGATTTCGGTGCAGTCGAACCGGCGGAGGTTCTCGGCACCGGACGCTTCGATATCGATCGCGCCGAAACGCATCCGCTCTGGTACAAGGAATTGCATGGTTTCAAGGATCATGTTCCTGAAACGGAAGAATATGGCATCCGCTCCTTCGTCTACCGGGCGAAGAAACCATTCGATCCCACGAAATTCCAAGCCTTTCTCAATCGTACGTGGCCGGGCGTTGTCAGAGCTAAGGGCTTCTTCTGGCTGGCGACGCGGCCCTACTATGTCGGCGAGATGAGCCAGGCTGGCGCGCTCGTTCGCACGAGCAAGATGGGTCTCTGGTGGGCTGCCGTGCCTGAGGATCAATGGCCGCGCGATCCCGGCTTCCAGCGGGCGCTGGCACCCTATCTCGATCCGATCTGGGGGGACCGCCGCCAGGAGCTGGTGTTCATCGGCGCCGACCCTATGAGCGAAAAACAGATCACCACCGAACTGGATGCCTGCCTCGTCAAGGCGGACCGCTTCACGCCCGAGCGTTGGCGCAATCTGCCCGATCCCTTTGCGAGCTGGAACAGGTTACCGGCATGAAACAGCCGAAAGTGATCCGGTTCCGCTGCCACTGCTTCGAATGCAGCGGCGATAACGAAAAGGCGAGCGATCAATCGAGGTCCGATACGGTCGAAGCGGATCGAGACAGCACTAAATCAAGCAAAGACAATCTTCGCCTGATACCGGACGTGATTGGAAAACTGTTGTTTGGGGCCTGAACGCGAGTTCAGGCCACCAGCATGCCTGCAGGAACGGCGATGATCTCGTGCATGACGAGCAATGCGCCGATCACTTCCGCCTTGGCGCGCAACGGCGTCATGGTGCAGTGAAATACCTTGCCGGGTTCGATCTGGCGATAGGAGGGATAAAGGCACTCCACCTTCTCCCCGGTAAAGCAGGCATCAAGCTTCGCCTTGAGGCTGCTTTCGAAATCTTCCGTGCCGATGAATTCCGAGATATGGCGTCCCATGAGTTCCATCGGCTTCGACTTCAGAAACTCCGAATTGGCGGCGTTGCTGTAGAGATACCGATAGTCCCGCGTCACGACGGCAACACGATCCGGCAGGCTGTCCAGAATGACATCGTTGAGAACGCTGCTTTCTTCGAAGCCGAACGCATCGTCCCGATCGATTTTCTCGCTTGAAAACGCCCGAAGAACTTCGCCTGCTGCTTCGCTTGCACCGCCGAAATAGCGATCGATCAACACCGACAGCGATGCGGAATTGCGCATGACGCGCGAGCGATCGTCCGATTCTTCTCGGATGAGATTGTTCATGAACTGGAGCTGCATGTAAATTTCAAGCAGACTCGTGGCCTTATAGGCCAGGATAGCCGCGATAAGTGGCTCCAATTCGCGATCGAGTGACGCTACAAGCTCATCATCGCCAAGTTTTATCGCACGCTGAATCTGGTTACATTTCGTGGAGAAGGCATGAAAGAGTGCCAGCAAAATTGCCCTCCTGTCCCCGCACACAGCAGGACGCAGGGGCCTCGTTTCCCGGCGTTACCATGCCCAAGGATATTCAGCTTGGTGTCCGCATTCTCACCAAACTTTCTACATTGTGAATTAACATGACTTATCCCTACTTTCAATCCGGATGAGCGGAAGTTCTCGGGAAAGGAGAACTTTCTGAAATGCAAGGCTTACCGGGCGTAATGACTGCATGAAGACCGGACGCAAATATACAATGCAAAACTGTCGCTAGCGGGCCGGAATGGATGCCTAGAAAACGCTCTTCTTGATATTCCAGCGATCATGATACCAGAGCCATTGCTCAGGGTTTTCCCGCACCCAGCTCTCAACCTTGTCGTTCAGCATCTGCGCTGTTGCGGTCAGATCGAGACCGCCGGCTTCGTTGCGCGGCATCTCGAGCTTCGGCTCGATCTCCAGCCGGTAGCGATTATCGGGCAGGCGGATGCAGCGGGCCGGATAGACTTCACAATTGAACTGGCGCACCAGCTTTGGCAGCAGTGGATTCGTCTTTACGTCCCTGCCGAAGAACAACGTTTTCAAACCCTTGCGGAACTTCTGATCGACCAGCACGCCGACGCCGCGACCCGCTTCCAGCTCCCGCGCAAGGCTGAACGAGGAGCCGGCATGGGAGGGTACGAGGTTGCCCATACGTTTAGCCCGGAAGTCGAAAACCTTCCGAGCGACATAGGGATTGTTCGGCGGCCGGAAGAGTACGGTCACGGTCAGGCCAAAGGCCGCCCCCGCGACCGGCAGCAACTCAAAATTGCCGGTATGGCCGGTAAAGACGACAAACGGCCGCGGGTTGTCTCGGAGGTCGAGAAAGATCGGAATACCTGAAACTTCGATGCGGCCGGGCGTATCGCTATGGGGATCGAAGTCGAAAAGCCGGTCGAGGAAGACGTATTCGGCTGCCAGGCGGCCCATATTCCCCCAGCTTGCGCGCGCGATCTCCTCGATTTCGGTCTCGCTCTTTTCCGGAAAGGCATTGCGCAGATTGGTCAGCATCAGCTGATGCCGGCGCATGCGTGGACCGATCTTGCGCGTCAGCCGGTCGGCGAAATTGATGCCTGCATCCGCAGGAAACAGCTTCAGGAAATTGAGGAATCCGAAAATGACCTGCGCCACCAGCCACTGCCGGAAATTTCTGAGCGCAAGGACGATCCGGGTGATGAAGAGCTTCACGCCGCTCAGTCCATCTTCAGGATGATCTTGCCGAAGATCTGGCGCGATTCCATCCGCTCCAGCGCTCTGTCGATGTCATTGAAGCCGACTTCGGTATCGATCACGGGATGAACGAGACCGCGTGCCATCTTCTGCATCGCATTGGCCATGTTCTCCATGCGGCAGCCGAAGGAGCCAAGCAGCTTCAGCTGCTGCTGGAACAGCATCATCAGGTTCATTTCGGTCGAAACGCCCGAGGTTGAGCCGCAGGTGACGAGACGTCCGCCGCGCTTCATGCAGAGCATAGAGCCGGCCCAGGTGTCCTTGCCGACATGTTCGAAGACCACGTCGACACCCTTTTTCTTCGTCAGCTTGCGTACAACGCCCTCGAAGCGGTCGGTGCGATAATTGATGACGTGATCGGCGCCGAGCGCTTTGGCCTTCTCGATCTTGTCATCGGAACCGACCGTCGTGATGACCGTGCAGCCGATCTTCTTGGCAAGCTGTATGGCCGCCGTGCCGATGCCCGAGCCGCCGGCATGCACCAAGATCGTTTCGCCCGGTTCCAGCTTGGCATTGTCGAACAGCATGTGCTCGACAGTACCGAAAGTCACCGGAGCAAGCGCTGCGCCCACCGCATCAACGCCAGGAGGCGCCGGAACGAGCAGACGAGCCGGAAGATTGACCTTCTCCTGCGCGAAACCATCGAGATGGAAACCATGCACGCCGCCGACATGTTCGCACAGATTGTCGCGTCCTTCGCGGCAATGGCGGCAAAGACCGCAGGTACGCGCGCCATAGATCGATACGAGCTGACCCGGCAATACATTGGCAACGCCCGGCCCGATCGCCTCAACCACGCCGGCAGCCTCCGCACCGATGACCAGCGGCATCTTGCGCTTGGCAAAGGCCATGCCGCGCCAGCCCCACACATCGATATGATTGAGGGCGACGGCCTTGACGCGCAAGGTCACCTCACCCGCGCCCGGCGCCTCCGGCTCCGGCAGATCGGTGATCTCAAGTTTGCGGTCGTCGATCAGTTGCAAAGCACGCATGGCAAAGTCCCTCGCCTCTCGGGCGCAGTTGTATCCTGTTTTTCAGAAGTCCGATTAAGCCGGTTCAAGCGCCATGACAAGGCTGGCATTCTGACCGCCGAACCCGAAAGAGTTCGAAAGAACGGCGCTCACCTGCTTTTCACGCTTCTTGTTCGGCACCACGTCGAGGATGATCGACGGATCGGGATTGTTGTAGTTGATGGTCGGCGGCAGCGTGCCAGTCAGCATGGTCTGCAGCGAGAACACCGCCTCGACCGCACCCGCAGCCGTCAGCGTATGGCCGATCATCGACTTGTTCGAGGAAACCGGAATGGTCGGAAGCCGCTCGCCGAAGACGGCCGACATGGCTCCATATTCCATCTTGTCATTCTCCGGCGTCGAGGTGCCGTGAGCGTTGATATAGCCGATATCGGTCTCTGCCATGCCGGCATCGGCAAGCGCTGCGCGAATCGTCGCGATCGCCGGGCCGCCATCCGGCGAGGACCGCGTGCGATGGAAGGAATCGGCCTTGTCGCCGGCACCCTTCATGATGCCGAGGATCTTGGCGCCACGCGCAACCGCCGCCTCAAGCGATTCCAGCACCAGCGTCGCCGCCCCTTCGGCAATGACGAAGCCGTCACGATCTTTGCTGAACGGCTTGGACGCTTTCGTCGGCGGATCGTTCTGTGTCGACAGCGCCGACAACAGCGAGAAGCGGATCAGCGCTTCGGCGCTGAGCGAACCGTCAGTCGCAACAGTCAGTGCTCGCGTGGTGCGTCCCTGTCGGATCGCCTCGATGCCGAGTTGAATGGCCGTCACACCTGATGCACAGGCGGTCGAGAGCGTTACCGGCAACCCGCGCGTGCCAAAACGGTCGGCAAGGCGCTCGGAAATGGCGCCGAAAAGAGCCGCTTCATGGAAGGCCGGATCCGGGCGCTGGCGCATGGCGGCGAGGAAGCGTTCATAGGCATCGCCCTCGTGATCTGCCGGAGGAGAGCGGTCGGCCAGTTCGAAGCGGGCGCTCCATTCGGGTTCGATCGGCGGCGCAGCCAGGAACAGTGGCGCGTCGAAATCGCCAGAAATCCCGGCTTGAGCCAGAGCTTCAATGGTTGTTTCGCGGGCGAAAGCATAGGAGCGCTCGACGGCGTTCGGAGCGGGAATATCGATGAAATCCACGGTGCCGGCGATGCGCGTCGAAAGGCCGTCCGTCGGGAAGCGGGTAATGCCGTGAATGCCGGAAATGCCAGACGACAATGCATTCCAATTGTCCTGCAGGCCCTGCCCCAGCGACGTGATGATCCCCATGCCGGTAACGGCAACGATCGGGCGTCCGAGATGATCCTTGTAAGCGGTCATATCCTGTTCCTCACGCTTCAGCTGACAATACGGCAATGCCTTCGCCTCGCACATGGCCGACGGTCGTGACCACGGCCTTGCGGGCACCCGCCGTCATCGGCTTTTCATGCGCAGCATCGAATGGCGGCACCTTGGCCTGGTTGGCGACGGCCAATGCCGCAAAGGCGAGTCCGAGCGGGAATTGGCTTTCGAGCCCGTGGCCAGAAACGCCGGAATAGGCGCGAATGGCCGAGCCCGGCAGCTGCGCATCGAGTACCGCTTTTTCGCGCTGGGCGAGATCGGGGATCGCCGTCGTGCCGGAAAAGACGACGGTCGCATCGCCGGGTGTCTGCTTGGCTGGCGCGAGCATGCGCTCCAGCCGTGTCTCGAATTTGCCCTCGTCGCGCCGGCCGCGATCACCCTCGACGGCATCGATGGTCGCATAGATATGGGCGCCGCGACCCTCGGCATGCGCACGCGATTCAAGAACAAGGAAGGCACTGAGCGATCCCATGATCATACCGCCGCCATCTTCCGGCTTGCGCGACCAGATGGGATGCCAGTCACCCGTGGCATGCGCGTTGATCGATTCGATCAGCAGGATCATGTCGAGCCGTTCCGCTGAAAATGCGCCGCCCACCAGAGCATGGCTCGATTCGCCCGATTTGATGCGATGAAAAGCGGTCTCCACTGCCGAAATGCCGGAAGCCTCCTCACCCATGAATGTACGCGACGAACCCGTAACCTTGTGCACGATCGAGATATTGCCGGCGAGCAGGTTCGAAAGCTGCGCGAGGAACAGCGTCGGCCGCAATTCGGTCGTCAGCTTCTCATTCAGCAGCAGTTCACGATCGTTGCGCTTCAGTCCTTCGTTGACGATCAGCGTATCAACATTGGTATCGCGTTCGCCGCCGCCCGCAGCGACGATCATGTCCATGGTGCCGCAGGCTTCGAGATCGTCCTTGAAGCCGGCATCGTCGAGCGCCAGGCCGGCGGTGAACACGCCGATGCGCTGCCAGTTTTCCATCTGGCGCTGATCACCGCGTTTCGGGATTTGCTGCGACCAGTCGATGTCAGGCAGCGGATGCACGGGATAGGGCTTGAACTTCTCGGTTTCGACGATGACCGGCGGCGCCTTGTCCGCGGTCAGCAAGGCCACATGCGCATCCTTGCCCACACCCTGGCAGGTAACGATGCCGATACCCGTGATCACCACATCATTCTGAGCCTTGCTCATTCATCAATCCTCTTCGAATGCGGCGCCGAACAAGCCGGCAGCATCAACCGTTGGCGGCGATGGCGTCGAGAAGCCCGACCTCGCCTGCCCGCTTGCGCACGATATCGCCGAGCGGCACCTCATTAAACGGCATGGTGCGCAGCTTCAACTGCGCATCGCAAACCTTCTTTCCGGCAATGGTAATGCGCGCCTTGGTGACGGCGAAGCCCGAACCCTCGTGTTCCAGATCCGCTTCGATATCGAGTTCGGCTTCCGGCTCGACGAACGTTCGCATCTTCGCGCCATCGACCGACATCAGGAACGGCATATAGGCAAAATTCGTCGCAGCAAGCACCAGCATGCCCGAGGCCTGCGCCATCGTTTCGATAAGAAGAACGCCGGGCACCAGCGGCATGCCCGGGAAATGACCTTCGAAAACAGGGCTTTTCGCCGGAACGACGGAATGAGCCTTCAACTGGCCCTTGGACAGATCGACAGACTCGACCCTGTCGATCATCTGGAAATATTCCAGCAGCATCAACGCCTCCGATCCAACCCGGCAATGCAGGACGCGCCGGGCGGGATACGCTATTTAAGAATGAAACCGCCCGGCCGCCATACTCAAAGGCGGCTGGGCGTCAAAAAATGCAAGGATGTCGCTCAGCCCTTGGCGGCGCGCAATTCATCGATCTTTGCACAGAGATTCTTCAGCACGAAGTACTCTTCGGTCGAGACCTTGCCTTCGTTGACTTCCTGCGTCCACTGCTCGAGCGGGATCTTGATGCCGAATTCCTTGTCGATCGCGAAAACGATATCCAGGAAGTCCAGGCTGTCGATGCCGAGGTCGTCGATCGTGTGGCTATCCGGGGTGATGGTGTCACGGTCGATTTCGCTGGTTTCAGCGATGATGTCGGCAACTTTGTCAAATGTAGCAGTCACTGCCCATACCTCTTGAAACAATAATTCATCCCCCTCATAGGGAAATCCATTCCAAAAGCCAATGGTTTCCACCAGAAACCCCGGCAATTTGGCAAGACACTGTTGCGCAAACAGCAAAATGGCTGCCGCGTCATACCTGTGAAATCACGCGCGACATGAACGCGAGATGCGGCAGCATTGCGGCCAAACCGCGATGACAAAGCGCTTGTCGGCGAAAGATCACTCGCTGATCACGATGCGGGTGTTGGGAAGCCCGGCATCCGATGTCATCGCAAAGAAAGTGGCGGCATTGCGGGTATCGAGCCGCACGCAGCCATGGGATGCCGGCCGGCCGAGCCGCCGTACTTCATAGGTGCCGTGAATGGCATAGCCGCCGTTGAAGAATACGGCGTAAGGCATCGGCGCATCGTCATATTTCTTCGAGCGGTGATCCCTGGACAGCCATTTGGCCGTGTAGGAGCCGGTCGGCGTCACATACCCCCTGCGCGCCGTCGACACTCGCCAGCGATACTTCAGAGCTCCATCCTCCGAAACGGTCATTGTTTGCGATCGAAGATCGACCACTGCAAGAACAGTCCCGGCATGGGCCGAAACGGTGTGGAATTGCATGCACAGGCATGCCGTTACTGCAAACGCGATACGCCTCATCTTGCCCCTCCGACTGTTTGCTTCCTTATGAAGCAATTCAGACGATGGGAGAGTCTATCGCTATGCTGATTATACCAAATTAATACATATAGTGAGCGATTGCTTAATTTAGGGGCGCTCACAAGAGCAGCAGGAAACCCAGGAAAGCGAGAAGCGTCAGCATCGTGCAGGCGGAATAGAATATGGAAATGCCGGCTTCGATGTCGTTGACCGTAGCAGTGTCGCGGCCGGAGCCGTTGATCATCGGCTCGCGCACGAGCTCACCGCCATAGATTCGTGGACCTGCGAGCTGGATGTCGAGCGCGCCGGCCATAGCCGCCTCGGGCCGGCCGGAGTTGGGCGAACGGTGCAGCCCGCCATCGCGGACGGCGATGCGGATCGCATTTCCAAGCGCGGAGATTCCGCGCTTCACCAGAGCACCGGCAGCAATCAACAGGATGGACAGGCGCGCGGCCGGCCAGTTGGCGATATCGTCGAGGCGCGCCGCAGCGCGGCCGAAATCGACGTAGGCTTCGGATTTGTGGCCGATCATCGAATCGGCAGTGTTGAGCATCTTGTAGAAGAAGAGGCCCGGCAAGCCGAAAACGCCGTACCACAGCGCCGGTGCGACGACACCGTCGGAAAAATTCTCGGCAAGGCTTTCGATGGCCGCACGGCAGATACCCGGCTCATCCAGCGTCTCGGGATCCCGGCCGACGATGCGCGACACGGCGAGACGCCCACCTTCCAGACCGTCGGCACGCAATGCCCGGGAAACTTGCTCGACATGATCGGCCAGGCTCTTCTGCGCCATGAAAACCGCCACAAGCCCCGCCTCGACCAAGATGCCGAGCCAGCCGAAGAAGGCGAGAAATCCGTGAATGGCCCAGCCGGCGATCACGGCTCCCATGAGCAGCGCGACGATCGACATCAGTCCGTTGCGGCGGCGAAGAACACCCGGCAAGTGTTTTGCGTTGAAACGGCGATCAAAGGATGAAATCGCCTTGCCGAACAGTACGACCGGATGCGGAAAGCGCTGCCAAAGCCAATCGGGATCACCGACAAAGCGGTCAAGCAGTAAGGCAAGGACCAGAATGAGCAAATGTTCGTCGGCGGTCATGTCGAATAGTCCTCTAGTGCCCCGGCGAGTCTTTGATCGGCTTCCTCATCCGGAGCAAGCCCGAAGCGCAGCCAATTGCGTGCATAATCGAACTTGCGGACGAGAATATGATGACGGCAGAGATGCGTATATATGCCCTCGGCGCGGTCGTCTGCAACCAGTGCAAACAAGGCCGTGCCTCCCGCTACATGCAGCTTCGAACGTCGCAGAACCGCTTCCAGCGCCGAATGCCGCTGAAGAATGCGGTTTCGGATGACGCTCGTATCGCTTTCCATCAGGGAGGCAGCAATCGAAAGGGCCGGTCCGGAAACCGCCCAGGGACCTAGCCAATCCTCGAAACGGGTTAGGATCGCGGTCTCGGCAATCACGAACCCGAGCCGAAGGCCGGCTAGGCCGAAAAACTTTCCGAAAGAACGGAAGATGATAAGATTCGGTATCGAGGCGGCAAAAGGCGCCACGCTCGCCGCCGGCTCCATATCGCCGAAGGCCTCGTCGACAAGAAGGATCCCGCCTTGGCTCCGTAGCCTGTCGTGCAAATCCCGCAACTGCTCGATGGGCAACTTCCGCCCGTCGGGATTGTTGGGATTGACGGCAACGACCAGCCTGTCGTCGGCGGTGAGTTCGGCAATCGTCGAAACCTGGCGGACCTGCAGACCCGCCAGCGCAAAAGCCCTTGCATATTCGCCATAGGTCGGTGAGAGGATCGCGACGCTGCCGCCGGTCACAAGCCTTGGAAGCAGTTGAATGACGGACTGGGTGCCCGGAACCGGCAAGGGCAGAATATTGCCGCTGCGATAATAGACCCTTGCCGCTTCCCGCGCCCGCTCCTGCAAATGCTGGTCAGGCAACCGGTGCCATGCCGCAACGGGGATTTCCGGCAATGTCACCGGATTGGGATTGATGCCGGTCGACAGATCCAGCCATTCCTCCGGACGCCCGCCATATTGGCGTGCCGCAGCCGTGATGCCGCCTCCATGGATGATCCTGCTGGTCATGCGGCGTCACCGGCGAGATCGATCAAATGCATGTAGGAGCCGGCAACATTGCCACGCTGCAAGCCGGCAGCACCGAGATCGTTGTTGAGCGCATCCTTCACCGCAAACAGACGGTCCGCCTCACCCTCCGATACGATGGTCGAATAATGAAACTCATGCGCCGTCATCGGCTTGTCGAAGAAGGAGCCGGCAAGCGGCACCACACGCCGATAGCCAAGATGGCGCTGTCGTTTCTCGTAACTGGTAACGACGGGCAAGAGGCCCAGCATTTCATGGCGCGCACCTGCCGCATCGACAAGCCCCTCGCCGAGCACCATATAGCCGCCGCACTCGCCATAGATGCGCACCCCGCGCGCCGCAGCCGCCTTCGCGGCAGCCCTGAATTGCGACGCGGCGGCAAGTTTATGGGCGTGCAATTCCGGATAGCCGCCCGGCAGATAGACGGCATCGGCATCGGCCGAAGGGGCTTCGTCCGCGAGCGGAGAAAAGAAGGATATTTCAGCGCCACGACGCTTCCAGCCAAGCAGCATGTGTTCGTAGCAGAAGGCGAAGGCGACATCCCGCGCCACGGCAATGCGCTGGCCGAACGGCATAAGCCGCGCGATATTGGCCGCTGACGTGCGAACGAGATGCTGGTGTGCTGCGCGCAAGAGCAGATCGAAATCGCAGGCTTTCGATACGACCTCGGCAGCCGCCTCGATAAACTGCTCCAGTGCACCATGCTCCCCCGCCTGCACAAGACCGAGATGCCTCTCCGGCAATGCCAAGCTGGCATCACTGCGGATAACCGCAACAACAGGCATGCGCACGGCGTCCAACGCCTGGCGCAGCATTCTCTCATGCCTGTCGCTGGCAACACGATTGAGAACGACACCGGCAATCCGGATATCGGCTCGAAAATTGGCAAAGCCGCTGACGATGGCTGCAACCGACTGTGACATGCGCGAGCAATCGACGACGAGCACGACGGAAAGGCCGAGCAAGGCGGCGAGATCGGCGGGCGTGCCCGTGCCATCGACAGCACCGTCGAAGAGCCCCATCATCCCTTCGATCACGAGCATCCGGCCGCCGGCGCGATGAAGTGCAGCATTCGCGGAAATGAGTTCGGCGCGCATGGCCCAGGGATCGAAATTGAGGCAGGGTGATCCGACCGCCGCGGCGTGAAATGCGGGATCGATATAATCCGGCCCGGCCTTGCCGGATGCGACCGCAACGTTCCTGTTTCGCAGTGCCCGCAGCAGACCGAGTGTAAATGTGGTCTTGCCGGAGCCTGATGAAGGTGCCGCGATCAGAAGGCCGCTCATGCCGACACCTTGCGTCCGCTTTCCCCCGGGCTTTCAGTCGCCGGCAGCAATATGCGGCCGGAAAGCGCGCCCAGCCAATCGAGCGACGGCCGCAATTTCACCACCTCGCCGACGACGACGATAGCCGGCGGCTCGAGACCGGAAGCTTCGACATCAACAGGCGCGCGCCCGAGCGTCGTCTCCAAAACTTGTTGAGAGGATGTCGCCGCATTGCAGACGAAGGCGACGGGTTCGTCCGCCGAACGGCCGGCGGCAATGAGATTGGCGCTGATCTGGGCGATGTGCTTCATCGCCATATACATGACGATGACGGGCGATCCCCTGCCGATGGCCTCCCAATTGATGGCATCTGGCACAACACCGGACCAATCATGGCCGGTGAGGAAGGTGACGGCGTGATTGACGTCGCGATGGGTGACGGGAATGCCGGCATAGGCCAAACCGCCGATCCCAGCCGTAATGCCGGGCACGATACGGAAGGGAATGCCGTGCTGGACAAGCGTCAGCGCTTCCTCGCCGCCGCGCCCGAAAACAAAGGGATCGCCCCCTTTCAAACGCAGAACGCGCTTACCGGCCCGCGCCAGTTCGACGAGGCGCAGCGAGATGTCCCGTTGCTTGGCGGAAGGCTTGCCGCCACGCTTGCCGGCATATTCCAGCACCGCGCCCGATCGGGCGAGTTTGAGGCAATCTTCATTGACGAGCGCATCATGCACGATGATGTCAGCCTCGGCCAATCCCTTGGCAGCCAGCAGGGTCAAAAGCCCCGGATCGCCCGGCCCGGCACCGACGAGCCAGACGGACCCCGGCTCCAGGGCCGGCAGATTGGAAAAGGCGGTATCGTTCATCCCATGTGTCCTATGCCCGGATGGGCGAAATTGCAATGTTGAGAACGGGATAAGGCGATCTCCGTTCGACATCGCTCCCATTGCGGACATTACGTCACGCATCTCCCCGACATGAGCGACAGTACGCTATGAGCTTTTCCCACGGCGACAGGACACGAAAAACACGTCGATCGATCACACAGCGTCCCGGACTCGATATATCCGGACACCCAAATAGGCTCTTGATAAGTTTTGGAGAATGGCCTTCAGCGAATTGTGAAGGGGCGCGCAACCGCCCCTTCACGGGGCTCAGTGCTTCACCTTGCCCAGAATGACGTCGCGGATCAGGTCGAGAACCTGCTGCGAGCGAATGCCAGTGCAGGCGATCTGGCTCGGCAGATTGTCCCAATCGCCCGGCGGAAAGCGGCGGCCATCCTGTTTGATAATAGTCTGACCATCGGCGATCCCGCCGCATACCACGCGGATCGACCCCTCGATCGTGTCGAACAGCTCGGGCGCCACGACATAGACGCAAGCGCAGCTGTCGTGGACCATCATGCCGTCTTCGACCGCATGCTTGTAGAAATCGATGTAGGACTGCGACAGATCGGCCAGCAGCTGCACCGAAGGTCCGCCCGCTTTCGCCATATCAGCGAGATAGCCGCGGCTCATGGTCGTCACTGAGGTCACGTCGAGACCGACCACGACGACTTTCCAGGCCGCCGTCATGATGAAATCGGCAGCTTCCGGATCACCGTGAATATTGGCTTCAGCGACGGGAGAAACATTGCCCGGCACATAGAAATTGCCCCCCATGATGACCACGCCCTTCACGAGCTTGGCAATCTCGGGATCATGCTTCAGCGCCAAAGCGAGATTGGTCATGCGGCCGACGGCGACTAGGGTCACCTCACCCGGATGGGCGCGAACCGTGTCGATGATGAATTGATAGGCCGGGCGCGGATCGGTCGGCAGATCGATCGTCTCAGGCACGTCGATGTCGCCGAGGCCATTATGGCCATGAACGACCGATGGCCACGGCCGTTCCGGCCGCGATGGATCGAAGGTAACGCTGGCGCCGCGCGCAACCGGGCACGGGATATTCCACTCGCGCTTCAGGAACAGTGCGTTGCGGGTTGTCGTATCAACCGAGGCATTGCCGAAAACCGTCGTCACGCCAAGAAGGTCGATATTCGGGTGACGATGCAGGAAGAGAAGCGCCATGGCGTCATCGACGCCCGGATCCGTATCATAAATGACCTTTTGCATGATTTTTCCTTATCAACATACTGAATAAGCTTGATCTTCCGGAAATTTCTTCCCGTCGCGGATCATGCTTGACCCATCGGCATACACGAGAACCGCCGGTGGCGGAATGCCATGACGATGTCCCTATGGAGCATTTGTGAGATTCGCGTGGCGAATTCGCTCTTCAAGCGATCCTAGCGATCGCTGCCGTGGCGAAGCTGGACTTGATCTTCGGCAGCACCAGCTCCGAATCCGGGCCGGCGGCCGCAAGCGCAGCAGCCTCGGCAACACCGTGGCAACCGGCATGGGCGAAGACAATGTCGGATGGGTTCTTCAGCCTCGGTGTCTCCCTCTCCAGCTCCGCTGCCTTGAAGAAGCGTGCCGGGAGGCGAAAATGCATGGCTGTCTCGAGGATGGCTGGTTCATCCATGCGCGTGTCGATTGATACAACGGCCAGAACCTGATCCCTCCCGATCCCGACCTCCTGGAATGCCCTTTCCGCAAGCATCCGCACCTCATTCCAGTCCGTGCCGCGCTCGCAACCAAGACCCAGAAGATAACGGTGGGTGGAATTGGCATATGTCGTCATAGTCTCTCCCAACAGCGTCGACCGATATGACAGCTGTAGCGGGCAGCTTTCGACACGTCAATTTCGCCTGGTGTGTCCTGATAGCAATTGCCTTGCGGCGGGCGAAGTGCCAGAAGGCCGCTGATTTCCCGCCTCCGAGTTCCCGCCTTGCCAGATATTACATTTCAACTCCTGCTTTTGCTCTTTGCCGCCGCGTTCTTCGCCGGTTTCGTCGATTCCATTGCGGGCGGCGGTGGGCTGATTACCGTGCCTGCCATGCTGTTGGCAGGCATTCCACCGCTGCAGACCCTTGGCACGAACAAGGTGCAATCCATCTGCGGCGCGGCCTCGGCTACAATCGCCTATGCCCGGCAAGGACATGTGCAGCTTCGCGAACAGCTTCCCATGGCATTGATGGCAGTCATCGGGGGCATGCTTGGAGCGTTACTGGCGACCATCATGCCGAGCCAGGTCCTGCGCATCATCCTGCCCTTCCTGCTGATAGCAATCGCGCTTTATTTCGCCCTGAAACCCAATCTCGGCGATGTCGAAAAGCATCGGCGCATGAGCGCCGGACTTTTCGGTGTGACGCTGGTGCCATTGATCGGCTTCTATGACGGCGCTTTCGGCCCCGGCACCGGCTCGTTCCTGATGCTCGCCTTTGTGACCCTCGCCGGCTTCGGCCTCTTGAAGGCGACGGCACATACGAAGCTGCTCAATTTCGGATCGAATCTCGGCGGCCTGATCGTCTTCATCTTCTCCGGCGCCATCCTTTGGAAAGTCGGGTTGACGATGGGGCTTGGCCAATTCCTCGGCGCGCAGCTTGGCTCGCGGCTTGCCATGCGCATTGGTGCAAAACTGATCAAGCCGCTGCTCGTCATCGTCTGCATCGCTTTTGCGATCAAGCTGCTGGCGGATCCCACCCATCCCGTCAGGATCTGGCTCGGCCTCTAGAACGAGCCTTTGATTACCTCCGACGTAATTGATAGTGCTTCGGTACGCGTCGATGATCGCCCTGCCTGAACGGTTCAGGCGATCCAAAGGAGTTGACCGATGCCTGACGCGAACACCATTGCAGACCGCTATATCGCCATCTGGAACGAGGCCGACGCCGACCGCCGGCGTGCGCTCATCGCCGAGGCGTGGACAGAAGACTGCAGCTATGTCGACCCGATGATGCGCGCCGATAATCGCGAGCAGATTCACGCACTCGTCACCGCGGCACACGAACGCTTCCCCGGCTTCCGCTTCTCGCTCATCACGAACGGCGATCGTCACGGCGACAATCTCCGCTTCTCCTGGGGCTTCGGTCCGGCCGATGACGAGCCGCTGATCAAGGGCACGGATTTCGCCATCCTCGAAGGCGAGCGACTGAAATCCGTTCACGGCTTTATCGACCAGCTGCCGGTTGCCGCATGATGAACCCGGCCCGCTCTCTCGGCGACCATCTGCGCGAATGGCGGCAGCGCCGCCGCCTGAGCCAGCTCGAATTCGCCCTTGAAGCCGACATATCGCAGCGACATCTGAGCTTCATCGAGAACGGGCGGGCGCTTCCAAGCCGCGAGATGCTGATGCATCTCGCCGAACGGCTCGGCGTTCCCTTGCGCGAACGCAACCCGATGCTTCTCGCAGCCGGATTTGCACCGGTCTTTGCGGAACGCAGGCTGGATGATCCGGCGCTTGCGCCGGCACGCCGCGCCATCGACATGCTCCTGAAGGGACATGAGCCCTTCCCGGCTCTGGCCGTCGACCGGCATTGGACGCTGATCGCCGCCAATGCCGCCGTCGCACCGCTGCTTGCCGGTGTCCTCGATACCTCGTTGACCGAGGCACCGATCAATGTTCTGCGATTGAGCCTGCATCCGCATGGCCTGGCGCCTCGGATCGCCAACCTCTCCGAATGGCGGGCACATCTGCTGGAGCGTCTTCGCCAGCAGATATCGGCAACCGGCGATCCCGTTCTGACAAAACTGCTTAAGGAATTGTCGGCCTACCCCGCGCCTGTGGCATCGAAATCGACGGCCGCGGAACGGGATTTTGCCGGCATTGCCGTACCCCTCGAACTTGTCACCGAGGCGGGCCAACTCTCCTTCATCTCGACCACGACAGTCTTCGGAACACCCGTCGACGTCACGCTCTCGGAACTAGCGATCGAATCCTTCTTTCCCGCAAACCCACAGACAGCGGAAGCGCTGAAGGCGATGCTGCCGGGCAGCTAAACGCCCGCAAGCGATCAGAACTCGACGCCCGGCTGCCCTTTGATGCCGGAGCGGAAAGGATGCTTGATCAATTCCATCTCAGTCACGAGATCGGCAATCTCGATCAGCTCTTCCTTGGCGTTGCGACCGGTCAGAACCACATGAGTCATGTAGGGCTTCTCGTTCTTGAGGAACTCCAGCACGTCGTTGATGTCGAGATAGTCGTAACGAAGCGCGATGTTGATCTCATCAAGCAGCACCATGGAATTGCGCTCGTCGCGGATCAGCTCCTTGGCCTTTTCCCATGCGGCCGAGGCCGCCGCCACATCGCGGGCGCGGTCCTGCGTCTCCCATGTGAAGCCCTCACCCATGGTATGGAACTGGCAGAGATCGGAGAAATGCTTCTCGATCAGATCGCGCTCACCGGTCCACATGGCGCCCTTGATGAACTGCACGACGGCACTCGGCTTTCCATGAGCAATATGGCGGAAGATCATGCCAAAAGCGGAGGAAGACTTTCCCTTGCCCTTACCTGTGTGAACGATGATCAGACCCTTCTCGTCGGTCTTGGTCGCCATGATCTTATCGCGCGCGGCCTTCTTCTTGGCCATCTTGTCGGCGTGGCGGGCATCGTCGTTCTTCGGCGCGCCCGTACCGGTTTCGGCCAATTCGTCGCTCATTGCATTCTCCCTGATATGATCGATTTCTGTGCCAGCGGGCCACCACGCCAAAGATAGAGCGCGACGAGCGGCTGGTCTTCCGTGCGCATCGCGTGGCGGATATTCGAGGGGTGATGGATGATCTCGCCTGACCAGCGCGGCAGGAATGGCTGCGCGTCCTTGCTCCAGAGCGAGCCGTCGGTCAGGGGGATATAGATCTCCTCCGCCTCGTGATGATGGTCCGGATAATGCACATTGGGACCAAGCAGCAGAAAGCCGCCGGCCATCTCCTCGCTCGCAAAATGGCCGCGCGTGCCGAACAGCTCGACCCAGCCATATCGCTGCAGAAAGTCTGCGCCGAAATCTGTGATGCTGTAGGTCTGGGCCCAATGCAGCTCGTTCGCGGCTTGAAAGAGCCTGTCGAACAGCACGCCTTCTGCACCCTCCCCCAACCGATCATGCTTCCGAAGATAATCGACGACGGGCAAGCCGTGCGTCGCAAGCGAGCGCGGTTGCGCCGGCCAGTCAAAGCCTTCCACGAAATGCTGCAGCATCAGATCGCTGCGCGACAGCACGTAATCCCGAAAACCAACCAGAAGCTCGTCGATCGCACTCATTCCGCCGCGTCCTTACCCTTATCCAGGCTTTCCAGATCGAACCGCGCCGAATTGCTTCTCGGCGTCCAGAGCTGGCGATCGATCGCCTCAAGCAGACGTTCGCGCATGTCCCGAAGTGCTGCCGGATTCTTCTCCGCCATGAAATCGCGCACGCCCTGATCGGCGACGAAGGCCTGATAGACGGCCTCGAAATGATGATTGCGCACAGCACCCGTCGTCGCGGCAAAGGCAAAGAGATAGTCGACGGTTGCCGCGATCTCGAAGGCGCCCTTGTAGCCGTGGCGCATGATACCCTCGATCCACTTGGGATTGACGACGCGCCCGCGCACCACACGGCCGATCTCCTCTTCGAGCGAGCGGATCACAGGCTTCTCCGGCCTCGAATGATCGTTGTGGTAGATCGAGGGACGCGCACCGCCGAGCTGCTCGGCCGCCGCCGCCATGCCGCCCTCGAACTGATAATAATCGTCGCTGTCGAGCAAATCGTGCTCGCGATTGTCCTGGTTCTGCACGACCGCCTGGATCGAACGCAACCGCTCCTCGAAGACGCCCCGTTCGGCTCTTCCTTCTTCGCCGGCACCATAGGCATAACTGCCCCAGACGAGATAGGCCTCGGCCAAATCGGCACGCCGCTCCCATCCCTTCTCGTCGATGAGCGCCTGCAGACCGGCACCGTAGGCTCCGGGCTTGGAGCCGAAGATGCGATAGCCGGCCCTGCGGCTAGCGGAGACCGTATCGAGGCCGGCGGCTTCGAGCCGCGCGATCTCGTCCCGCATGCGCGCCGCAATGGGATTATCCGCAGCATCTTCATCAAGCATGCCGACGGCACGGATTGCCTTGTCGAACAAGGCGATCTGCTCGGGAAAGGCGTCGCGGAAAAAACCTGAGATACGCAACGTGACATCGACACGCGGCCGCCGGAGCATGGCAGGCGGGATGATCTCGTAGCCGGTGACGCGGCGCGAGGTCATGTCCCAGACGGGCTTGACGCCGATCAGCGCCAGCGCCTGCGCGATATCGTCGCCACCCGTGCGCATGTTCGACGTGCCCCAGGCTGTCAGGCCGAAGGAAACGGGCCATTCGCCGTGATCCTGAACATAGCGGCGGATGAGCAATTCGGCCGATTTCTTGCCAAGCTCATAGGCAGCCGGCGTCGGAACCGCACGGCTGTCGACCGAATAAAAATTCCGCCCCGTTGGCAATACATCCGGCCGGCCACGTGTCGGTGCGCCGGAGGGGCCGGGCGGAACGAAGCGGCCGTCGAGGCCTTTGAGCAGAGCTGCGATTTCCGCATCGCCGCAGGCGAGGATGGACGGCTGAAGCTCTGCGGCAATCTCGTCAAGAACCATGCGGGTATTGGGCCAGTTCTCCGGGCAGGCAGTTTCGCCATTCACGAGTTCTGCGGCCAGGAGTTCGATGCGCTCGACAGTATCGCCCTGAGTGCGCCAGGAGGCTCCCGAGACATCTTGGAGGATTGTGGGGCGCGGCCCAGTCCATTCGGCGGCCATGTCGCAATCCAAAGGATCGAATGGCTTGTTCGGAGAGATACCCCCCTCTGTCAGCTTCGCTGAAATCTCCCCCACAAGGGGGGAGATTGGTGGGAGTATGCCGTCCGTCTCTCCTGATGCATCACCAACCGCATCAACGGGTTCGATAGTCATTTGAGGCGATGTTGTGCCGCGAGCAACCAATCTCCCCCCTTGTGGGGGAGATGTCGCGAAGGCGACAGAGGGGGGTATCGCACCCTCCACGCCCGCGAACGCATCCCGCGCAATCGCCCGCTGCAAACTCTGATCGCCACCCTCGCCCACTCCGCGCGGCACCCTTGCCAGCGCCACCGTCAAATCGGTCAGCAGCCGTCCAGCAGGAGAAACGCCGAAGATGTGCAACCCGTCGCGGATCTGCATTTCCTTGAGGTCGCAGAGATAGGCATCAAGCTTGCGCAAGGCCTCGTCTTCACCCTCACCCTTGGCGATGCCCGCATCCTGATCCAGCCCGATATCGGCGACGAGATCAAGGATTTGCTTGCGGAGCAGACGGATGCGGCGCGGATCGCCGCCCGAGGCCTCGTAATATTCGTCGACCAGCGCCTCCAGATCTTTCAGCGGACCATAGCTCTCTGCCCGCGTCAGCGGCGGCGTCAGGTGGTCGATGATGACGGCGCTTGTGCGGCGCTTGGCCTGCGTGCCCTCGCCGGGATCGTTGACGATGAAGGGATAGAGGTTCGGCAGCGGCCCGAGAATGGCTTCCGGATAGCAGCTTTCCGACAGCGCCAGCGCCTTGCCCGGCAGCCATTCGAGATTACCGTGCTTGCCCATGTGGATGACCGCATGCGCATCGAAGGAACGGCGAAGGAAGGCATAGAAGGCGAGATAGCCGTGCGGCGGCACGAGATCGGGAGAGTGGTAGCTCTCCTTCGGATCGATATTGTAGCCTCGGGCCGGCTGGATACCAACGAGCACATCGCCGAAGCGGGCGAACGGCAGGGCAAAGCCGTCACCAATCGCGTAAGGGTCCGCCGCCGGCTCGCCCCAGCGCGCCATGATTTCATCCTGAATCTGTTTGGGAAGCGACGAGAATAAATCCCTGTAGTCGCTGAAGGAAAGCCTCTCGCGGACGACGCGGCCATCGTGCCCCGAATTTGTCGGCCCTTCCGCCAGATGCCGCATCAGCGCATCGCCATCGGCAGGCAGATCGGCAACGCCGTAACCCGCCGCCCTCATTGCCCTCAGCACTTCGATCGTGCCAGCCGGCGTATCGAGCCCGACGCCATTGCCCAGGCGCCCATCGCGATTAGGATAGTTCGCCATAACAAGCGCGACGCGGCGATCGCCGGGCGGCGTATTACGCAGCCGCGCCCAATTGGCAGCGAGCCGCGCCGTATAGCGCATGCGATCCTCGAGCGGTTCGCTCGCGACGATATTGGCCTCGACCCGCTCGTCATAACGGGCAGCCGCCTTGAACGACACGGCGCGGGCGAGAACACGGCCATCGACCTCGGGCAGCGCCACGTTCATGCCGAGATCGCGCGCCGAAAGCCCCTGCGAGGATGCCTTCCACGCCTCTTTCGATGAAGCCGAGAAGATGGCCTGCAGAACGACGGCATCGCCCGTTTCCAGCACCGTCGCCTGGCGATCCGCGCCAGGCGCCGAAACGGCAAAGCCCGTCGCGTTGATGACCACGCCCGGCTTCAGCTCGGTAAAGACACTTTCGAGAATGCCGACGGATACGGCATCCTTGAGACTATAGGCAAAGACCGGCAGCGGCCGCATGCCCTCGGCAATGAGCGCCTCTATCATGGCTTCGACGGGCCTGGTTTCACCGCTCTGTACGAGGGCGCGGTAGAAAGAAATTGCGACCGTCGGAGGTTCGAGCCCCTCCGGGACCACCACCCCCAAATTGGAAACTCTCCGCCACTCCTCGACACCGATCACGCCGCGGCTCGGCCACCATATGCCGGCCTTCATCAGGGGCACTGCTGGCATCGGCTTCTCTGCGCCCGAGAGCATCGCCTCGGCGTAGGCAAGAAACGCCCGCGAATTCGTCTCTCCGCCCTCGATCAGATAGGACCAGAGGGCATTGAGATCGTCGAGCGCGACGTTGGAGAATGGTGTCAGCCCGGGATCGGGCTTCGAATCGCCCGGCAACACCGCGATAAGGGCCTCCTGACGCACCGCACAGGCATGCAGCGCCTCCAGCGCATAATGGAAGTAACTCGCCCCTCCCAGCGCCCGCACGATGATGAGCTTCGCATGCCGCGCCGTCCTGTCGATATAGGTATCGACGGACATCGGATGCTTGAGGCTCATCAGGCTTGCAAGCCGAAGGGAACGATCGCCCTCACCATGCGCTGTGGCAATCGCCGCAAGCTCGGTATCGGCAGCCGACAGAAAGAGGATATCGCCGGGCGACTGCCCGAGATCGATCGCCTCCTCGCCGTCGCTGATCGTTCCCTTTTGAGCCAGGAGGAGATGCATCAGACCTTAGAGTATGCGGCGGCATACCCCCCTCTGTCCCTTCGGGACATCTCCCCCACAAGGGGGAAGATTATTTGGCGCCATGCCTCACCCCATCGACCATCCGAAGCGACTAAAACCTCGGTAGTCAGCCGTTTCGCAAAAACGTAGTCGCGAGTTCCCAATCTCTCCCCTTGTGGGGGAGATGTCGCGAAAGGTCCGATGGACACGGGGGGTATCGCACGGCAAAGACACGACATCGATTAGACCAATGCCTCGATTGCCTTGCGAACGATCGCCGCGTCCATCTCATGCAGGCCGATCACCACGAGCCGGGTCGCGCGCGCTTCACCCGGCGTCCAGGCGCGATCGAAATAGGTATCGATGCGGCTGCCGACGGCCTGAAGCTGCAGGCGCATGGGCTTGCCGGGGACATCGACGAAGCCCTTGAGGCGCAGCACATCATGCTCCGCAATCACGCGCTTCAGCGCATCGACGAAGGCGGCCGGATCGGCAATCGGGCCGAGTTCCACGACGAAGCTGTCGAATTCGTCATGGTCATGCGGCGTGCCGTCCTCATGCTCCAGTTCATGATGGGATTTGCGGTTGACGATATCGTCTTCCGTGCCGATGCCGAGGCCGAGCAGGACGGCAGCGGGCACGTCACCATTCTTCGCCTCGATGATTGTCGGCTTGCGGGCGGTGCGCGAGGCGACCTCGGCGCGCACACGGCCGAGTCCGTCGACGTCGATCAGGTCGGTCTTGTTGAGCACGATCAGATCGGCACAGGTCAGCTGATCTTCGAACAGTTCCTCGATCGGGCTTTCGTGGTCCAGCGAGTCGTCCTCGACGCGGGCAGCCTCGACAGCGTCGTGATCGTCGGCAAAGCGGCCGGCGGCAACGGCGGCGCTGTCGACGACGGTGATGACGCCGTCCACGGTCACGTGGGTGCGGATATCGGGCCAGTTGAAGGCAGCGACCAGCGGCTGCGGCAGAGCAAGGCCCGAGGTCTCGATGACGATATGATCCGGGCGCGCATCACGCTCCAAAAGCTTCGTCATGGTGGGAATGAAATCGTCGGCGACGGTGCAGCAGATGCAGCCATTGGTCAGCTCGATGATATCGTCCTCGGTGCAGTTCTCCGCGCCGCAGCCCTTCAGCACGTCGCCGTCGACGCCGAGGTCGCCGAACTCGTTGATGATCAGAGCGATCTTCTTGCCACCGGCATTCTGCAGGAGGTTGCGGATCATCGTCGTCTTGCCGGCTCCCAGGAAGCCGGTGATGACGGTGGCGGGAATCTTTTCCTGGTTCATATGGATCAGCCCTTCATTTTCAGCGGCAAGCCCGCTGCGATAAAATAAACTTCGGCACTTGCCGCAGCGACCATCTGGTGCAGGCGGCCGGCATGGTCGCGAAATTCGCGCGCCATGCGATTTTCCGGCACGATTCCCAGGCCAACCTCGTTGGAGACGAGAACGAGCCTTGATCGCGCAGTTGGTAGAAATGCAGTGAGAGCGGCAAATTCCGCCGCCATGTCACGCTCGGCCATCATCAGATTGGTCACCCAGAGCGTCAGGCAGTCGATAAGCACCGCCCGCCCCTCCGCGTCGACAGCGGCAAGCTGCCCGACGAGATCGATCGGCTCCTCATGCGTCTGCCAGAGATCGCCGCGATCGGCACGATGTTGGGCGATGCGCTCGCGCATCTCATCGTCCCACGCCTGCCCCGTCGCCACATAGTGACGTTCGAGACCGGTGTCCGAAACCAGAGATTCAGCAAACCTGGATTTGCCGGAACGCGCGCCGCCAAGGACGAAGACCGCTTGGGAAATAGAAGCCGACATGCGTTATGCCCACTCCCAAGCAAAAGCGAGGGTCGGCAGCACGTCGCTGGAACCGGGAAACAGGCGCCCATACGCCGAAAACTCGTCTTGCGCCATGACAACCTCCGTGCTGGCAGCGGAACTCGCGTCCCAAAACAGGCTCTGCGCCCGGCACGCATGGCAGGTCTCCTGGCTCGCGGATAAGACGCCGCGACGGGGGCGGACCGAAACGGTCGCCCCCGATCGTGCGCCAGCGGATCCTTCTCGCCTTCCCGGCAATGCATCATGAAAAGGCGGACGATTCGTAGAATAAGAGGCGTCCAGCCCCGGTTGATCATGATGCCACACCAGTGGCTTTTTCGATTTGAGCCTCCCCCGCCCCGTTCGCCCCATGCGAACTATCGACAGAATCGGCTTCAAACCGAACGAAAGACCCTGACCGCTCTACAGTCGCGGGGTCGGCTGTGATGAGAACGCCCGGATTGGGTCCGCCCCTTCACATTCCCTTTTCATCCCATGCGGCAGATCGCCGCTCAGGAACCATTCGTTATGCCGCAATGATTAGGCTTTCACTTAGTTCAAGTCAATCAAGGGCATGGATGCGACCTGCGCCATCCTGATTGCGAAATCGGTTGAAAATTCGCATGAAATCAGCGGCTTTTTTGCCGTATTTCTTTGATGTTAGGAGTTTATAGAGGGTAAGCCCTCACATTCGAGCAAAAACGTATCGTCCGCTTCCAATGCTACAGAAATTCCAACCGCGACGTCTCGGCGTCTTCTCGGTCCTATTCGATCTCGGTCGCTTCAGGGCATTGCTGCGTCGTGGCGAGCTGGGACTTGTTTTTGCCGGCGCCCTGGTGGGAATAGCGTCCGGCTGTGCCGTTACCGCGATGAGCTATATCTCGCGCAAACTTCACAGCGTCATCTACGGCATAACCGACTACGAACGCTTGAGTTCGGCGGCGATGGCAATTCAGGACAAATCCGTATTGTTCATTGCACCGATCGCAGGGGGCATCATTCTCGGCATATTGCTCTACATATTATCGCGCACGCGCAAGAAACCGATGGTCGACCCGATCGAGGCCAATGCGCTACATGGCGGTCGCATGTCGCTGACCGACAGCATCATCGTCGCCGTGCAGAACCTGATCTCCAATGGATTCGGCGCGTCTGTCGGGCTTGAAGCAGGTTACACACAGCTCGCGGCCGGCATTGCCTCCAAATTCGGCTATAAGATGCAGATGCGCCGCGCGGACCTGCGCATGCTCGTCGGATGCGGCGCGGCCGGCGCTATTGCCGCAGCATTCAATGCGCCGCTCACCGGCGCCTTCTACGCCTTCGAGCTCATTATCGGCAGCTATTCGATCGTGACCCTCACACCCGTCGTCGTTTCGGCGCTCATATCAACCATGATAGCAAGACTGCTCGCCGGCGACGATTTTGCCATCGATATCGATCATTTCGGGGCGATCGTTCCGGCGGATTATCTTCCAGCCATCCTGCTTGGTGCCTTCTGCGCCGGTATCGGCATCCTGATCATGCAGGGCGTCGCCTGGGTCGAAGAATTGGCACGCAAGAGTTCCATCGCGCCGCCGTTCCGGCCCGCGCTCGGCGGCCTGGTCGTCGGAACACTGGCGTTGATTTCGCCGCAGGTCCTGTCTGCCGGCCATGGCGCGCTGCATCTCAATCTGTCTACGGACGTGACGCTGGGCGCCTTGGCGGGTCTATTCCTGCTGAAATCGCTCGCCTCCGCAATATCGATCGGCTCCGGCTTCAGAGGCGGCCTCTTCTTCGCCTCGCTGTTCATGGGCGCGCTGCTCGGCAAGATCTTCGCCTATTGCGCACCCTATTTCGATCATGCCACGCTGACGCCGGCCGTCTATGCCGTCGTCGGCATGAGCTCGCTTGCTGTTGCCATCATCGGCGGCCCGCTGACCATGACCTTCCTGGCGCTTGAAATCACCGGGGACTTTCCGATCACCGCCCTGGTGCTGGCCGCCGTCATCACCTCGTCGCTCGTGGTGCGCACGACCTTCGGCTACTCCTTCGCCACATGGCGCTTCCACCTACGCGGCGAGAGCATCCGCAGCGCCCATGACGTCGGCTGGATCCGCAATCTCACGGTCGCTCGCATGATGCGCCCCGACGTGCATACGGGCAGTATCGACATGAGCATCGAAGAATTCCGCAAGAATTTTCCGATCGGCTCGGCCCAGCGCGTCATCCTGATCGACAAGAACGAGAAATATTCCGGAATGGTTCTCGTGCCCGACGTCTATGCGAGCCCGATCGAAAAAGACGACGAGGAACACGGTCTTTCCGATTTCATCCGGCTCCGCAACGAATTCCTGCAGCCGCAGATGAACGCCAAGCAGGCAGCCGCCATGTTTGAGCAGACCAAGAGCGAAGCGCTCGTTGTGGTCAACGATTTGATCGAGCGCAAGGTCATCGGTCTACTGACGGAGAGCTATACGCTGCGCCGCTACAGCGAAGAGCTCGACCGCCGCCGCCGGGAAGTGTCAGGCGAACTCTAACTGACCAGGCTGTCAAGCCAGGCGGGATCGAGCACAGCTTCCAGCTCTGCCGCAACTTCGTCCAGAGCCGCGTCGACGCTGGCGCGATAGTTCGTGCGCTCGCCGGAAAGGCCGAAGCTTGCCAGCAGCTTTGCCCGGTAAGCATCACTGCCGAAGAGCCCATGCAGATATGTGCCCATGACGCGTCCATCCGGCGATATCGCTCCATCGGGCCGCCCGTCGATCATGGCCGATGGCCGCTCGCAGTCCGGCCCCCGCGTCACGCCAAGATGGATTTCATAGCCCGATAGCGGCACCTCATATTCCGTAGAAATGGCAGTACTGTTGCGCACCGTCTTTTCCGGCGCCATTTCCGTCTCGATATCCAAAAGGCCCAATCCGGGCGTATCAGTCACCGATCCCTCGATACCGAGCGGATCGTGAACCATATGGCCGAGCATCTGATAGCCGCCGCAAATGCCGATGACGCGCCCGCCGTGGCGCACATGCGCGGCTATATCGCGGTCCCATCCCTGTTGGCGCAGATCAAGCAGATCACCGATCGTCGACTTGGAGCCCGGCAATATCACAAGCCCCGCATGCGCAGGCAAACGCTCACCGGCGCGGACGAAGACCAGATCGACATCCGGCTCGGCCCGCAACGGATCGAGATCGTCAAAATTGGCGATGCGCGACAACACGGGTACGGCTACCTTCAAAGCACCGGACGAGCCGCGGGCAAGCCGCTCCAGCACGACCGAATCCTCCGCCGGCAGGCGCGCCGCCGCCTTCAACCACGGCACGACACCATGGCATTGCCAGCCCGTGAAGCCGCGAATCGCCTCTATGCCCTCGCCAAAAAGCGAGACATCGCCACGGAACTTGTTGATGAGATAGCCGCGGATCATCCGCCGGTCTTCCTCCGGCAAGATATGGTACGTGCCGACCAGCGACGCGATCACGCCGCCGCGATCTATGTCGCCGACCAGCACGACCGGGACATTGGCGCGCGTCGCAAAACCCATATTGGCAATGTCGCCGCGCCGCAGATTGATCTCGGCGGGCGAACCTGCCCCCTCAACGATGACGAGATCCGTCCCCGCCCGCATTGTGGCGAAGCTTTCGAGCACCGCACCGAGGAGCTGCGGCTTGAGCGCCTGATAGTCTCTGCCCTTGGCATGCCCCCAGACCTTGCCCTGCACGATGATCTGGCTGCCGGTTTCCGATTGTGGTTTCAACAGTACCGGATTCATGTGAACAGATGAGGGCACCCGCGCCGCCAGCGATTGCAGCCACTGCGCCCGTCCGATCTCGCCGCCATCTTCGGCAACGGCGGCATTGTTCGACATATTCTGCGGCTTGAATGGGCGCACCCTTACACCCCTGTTTGCGAACAGCCGGCATAGTCCTGCGACCAATACCGTTTTTCCGACATCGGAGCCGGTTCCCTGCAGCATGATCGCTCTTGTCATTCCCCACCACCTCGATGCCGCTACAGCCACTGAAACGCTAGATTCCGCCTTGATTCTGCCGCGATCTCCGGCTTCCGGAAAGAGTGACCACGATACAAAAATGCACCACCCTCAAACATGCTCTGTTTGCGACATTGGATGACGATTTCATCCATTGTGAGTTAGGCGGAAGAGGGTTATCTCCATCGCGAAAACACACAACGAAACCGGCCGGTCCGGGTCGGAGGATACCCCAATGCTCTTCATCTTCAACAGACAGAATTCCATTCAGATCGCCTGGAATGGCAAGCTTCCGGTTCGCCGCCCGGAGAGCCGCCTGCAGCAGCTCGACACGCGCTTCGGCACAATCGGCTTCATCCGCACCTATAATGTCGGCTGAGAGCGCGTCAATCCGCCAACCCGACACATGCCAAGCCGCCATGCGACCGCATCGGCGGCTTTATTTTTGACCGTTATCGGGATCGGAACGGCTGCCGCTTCGCGGCAGATCAAGCTGTCTCATAAAGGCACCCTCTAAAGCGCGAAAACCGCGCGATCCGGAGATCGACGCGGTTTGCCAAAAACGCCGGCTTCCTTGCACAAACACCACAAGGTTCGCTTTCCCCGGTACGCAATACCTGATCCAGGGAAGCAGCGGTATGTCCCCCGCCACGCATCGATTGATAAACCGACATCGTTACCGGAGGGTTATTAAGTGCTTAAATTAGAGTGAATCTGAAAATTTTTTGAAAATTTTCCTCTTTGTGTTGAGAAATCGCAAACGACGCAAATGGAATACAAAACGTCTTTCAGGGACGCGATATTTGGGCGGTATTTAACTCCGCCTCGACGGCGAGCTTCGTGGAAGCCACGCAATGATCGTTTTGCAGCCACGAATAGCAGAAAACAGGCTAATTCAGGCGCTTATTTGAGCTTCTCCAAGAGGCACGATAACTGCAATTGGCCGACGGGCTGTTGATTTATTCATTCAAATCCTTAGGCTGCCCAACGTCGATGCAAAGAATGCCCGCCCGCGACAGAGTTCCGCGGTCGCAAAAAGACCAAATGCACGACGGCAGCAAAGGGGACCGTACCGGCGTCGTCAGCGGCGTATGAACGGTTGCAATTAGACCGCGCTGACAGGGGATCGACAGAAATCGAACGCGTTTGGAGTCGATTTCCGCAACGTAACGAAAAATTGGGAGACGATATCAATGAAGAAGCTTCTCGCTTCAGCCATTTTCGCATTCGGCGCCTATGCTTTGGCTGGCTCGGCGCAGGCCGCAGATTGCGGCAGCGTATCCATCGCTGAAATGAACTGGGCATCGGCAGGCGTTGCCGCCCAGGTCGACAAGATCATCCTGCAAAACGGTTATGGCTGTAACGTCACTCTGGTGACCGGCGACACGCAGCCGACCTTTACCTCCATGGACGAAAAAGGCCAGCCTGACGTTGCGCCCGAGCTTTGGGTCAACGCGGTGCGCACCGCGCTCGACAAGGCCGTTTCCGAAGGCCGCTTGATCGAGGCGGCACCGCTCTTGAGCGATGGCGGCGTGGAAGGCTGGTGGATTCCGAAATTCCTCGCCGACGCCCATCCCGATATCAAGACCGTTCAGGACGCGCTGAAGCATCCGGAACTCTTCCCCGCCCCCGAAGATTCCTCCAAGGGCGCAGTATATAATTGCCCGGCCGGCTGGAACTGCCAGATCTCCACCGCTAATCTCTATAAGGCCCTCGGCGCTGAAAAGCTCGGATTCACGCTGGTCGATACCGGTTCGGCGGCAGGCCTCGACGGCTCGATCGCCAATGCCTTCGAAAAGAAGACCGGCTGGCTCGGCTATTACTGGGCACCGACCGCCATTCTCGGCAAGTACGACATGGTTCGTCTGAGCTTCAACGTGCCGCACGACAAGAAGGAATGGGATGCCTGCACGTCGCAGCAGGACTGCGCCAATCCGAAGGTGAACTCCTATCCGGTTTCGGATGTCTATACCGTCGTTACCAAGGACTTTGCCGCAAAGGCCGGCATCGCCATGGACTACATGAAGACCCGCAAGTGGGATAACGCCACCGTCGGCAAGGTTCTTGCCTGGATGACCGACAATCAGGGTACGAACGAGGACGGCGCCAAGTACTTCCTCAAGACTTACCCCGACATGTGGACCAAGTGGGTTGCTCCGGACGTCGCCACGAAGGTCAAGGCTTCGCTCTGATCCATGCTGCAGAGTCGGCGGCAGGCGCGTGCCTGCCGCCGATTTCACATTCGCGCGCCGCAATCGGTATGACGCTCATACCGACAGAGCGACATGGCGCAAGGTCGCAACGAGTGCAGATTGACGGCGGCGAATGCTGTAAGAATTCAGGGGCAGCCTGAAGAACCGGTCGCAGCGCTGCAGTGCTGTTCGCATGTGAATGCCACACGAGCGCAGCGGGACAGAACCGGACTAAGAAGGGGAAATACATGGCTATCCAGTGTACGATCCTGCCGAATTTGCTTTGCAACTTTCCGGCAATAGACGAGTCGATCATACGTCTCGCACGCAAGAACATCGATGACGGTTTCAGGGCGTCCGTACGCGCCTACGGCAATCTCATCGACGCTATCGTGCAGCCGCTGCAATGGTTTCTGAACTATCTCGAATGGGTTTTCACCAACACGCCCTGGTTCATCATACTCGTCGCTATGATGCTCGTCGTCTATGCCGCCAGCCGCAACCTCAAAATTGTTGCCGGCACTGCAATCTCCATGATCCTCATCGGCGTCTTCGGCCTCTGGACCGACACGATGGTCACGCTCGCCATGGTCACCGTCTGTACGCTCATTGCCATCGTCATCGGCCTGCCGATCGGCATCCTGATGGCGCGTTCGGACCGCCTGCAGTCGATCGTCAATCCGATCCTCGACGTCATGCAGACCATGCCGAGCTTCGTCTATCTCATTCCGGTCGTCGTCATCTTCGGTATCGGCAAGGTGCCGGGCCTCATCGCCGTCGTCATCTACGCCGTTCCGCCGATGATCCGCCTGACCAATCTCGGCATCCGTCTTGTGGACAAGGAGGTGCTCGAAGCCGCCGACGCCTTCGGCTCATCGCACCGCCAGAAACTCTTCAACGTACAGATCCCGCTCGCGCTGCCCACCATCATGGCCGGCATCAATCAGACCATCATGATGTCGCTGGCCATGGTCGTCGTCGCCTCCATGGTCGGCGTCGGCGGTCTCGGCAAGAACACGCTGCAGGCGATTAACAACCAGTTCTTCACCGTCGGCTTCCTCAACGGTTTCGCGCTGGTCGCCATTGCCATCATTTTCGACCGTACGAGCCAAGCCTATGGCAGACGGCTCCAGAAGCACTCGGAGGTCATCCATGGCTAGTCACGCGATCCAGATCAAAAGCCTGTATAAGATTTTCGGCCCTCGCGGACGCGATTATATCGATCAAGTCAAGAACGGCTTGGGCAAGGCCGAGCTCAATGAAACACATGGCCATGTGCTCGGCCTGCAGGATATCAACATCGACATGCCGGCCGGCGCCATCACCGTCGTCATGGGCCTCTCCGGCTCGGGCAAGTCGACGCTGATCCGCCATATCAACCGGCTGATCGAGCCGACGGTCGGCGAAGTGCTCTATGACGGCGTCGATGTCTGCAAGATGAGCGAAAACGACCTGCGCGAATTCCGCCGCCACAAAACGGCGATGGTGTTCCAGAAATTCGCGCTGCTGCCGCACCGCACCGTCATCGAGAACACGATCTACGGCCTGGATATCCAGGGCGTGCCACGCTCCGAGAGCGAAAAGAAGGGCCAGTACTGGATCGAGCGCGTCGGGCTCAAGGGCTTCGAAAGGCACTTTCCGAACCAGCTTTCCGGCGGCATGCAGCAGCGCGTCGGACTTGCCCGCGCACTGACGAACGATGCCGATATCCTTCTGATGGACGAAGCTTATTCGGCGCTCGATCCGTTGATCCGCGTGGATATGCAAACCGTTCTGCTCGATCTGCAGAAGGAGCTGAAGAAAACCGTCGTCTTCATTACCCACGATCTCGACGAGGCGCTGCGCCTTGGCGACAAGATCGCGATCCTGCGCGACGGCAAGGTCGTGCAGCAGGGCACTGGTCAGGAGATCGTGCTGCAGCCGGCCGACGACTATATCACGGCCTTCGTGAAGGAGGTGAACCGCGGTCGCGTCATCCAAGCCCAGACGATCATGAAGCCGCTTGCCGGCGAGCCGGGCGGCGCACGCGTACCCGGCGACATGACGCTGGAAGTCGCCGCCAAGCAGATCACCGAGGCGGGCCAGACGGGAGCCGTCGTCATGGATGCGGGTGGCAAGCCTATCGGCATGATCGATCTGCAAAGCATCATCGCCGCCATGGTCACGCCGACGTCGCACGAGACGGCACAGATGGCGGCAGCCTAACGCCTGATCTTCATCCCAAACGATAGAGCGCCCTCACCGGGGCGCTTTTTTCTGCCACCATTGCCGTGTCGACATATGGGTAGCCATCTTGTCGTTGTGTTCACATAAAGAAATGTTTATATCTGCATTTGATATCCGAACATCTGACGTATCCGAGGACGCACCATGACCGTCGCCACCAATCCCCTGACCGATCTTCTCGCCGAAAAGGGCGTGCTGCTTGCCGACGGCGCAACCGGCACCAACCTCTTCGCCATGGGCCTTGAGGCCGGTGAAGCTCCCGAGCTCTGGAACGAACAGCATCCAGAGCGGATCACGAAGCTGCATCAGGATTTCGTCGATGCCGGCGCCGATATCATCCTCACCAACACCTTCGGCGGCACCCGTCATCGCCTGAAGCTCCATCATGCGCAGGATCGCGTGCATAGCCTCAACAAGACGGCTGCCGAGATCGCCCGCGCCGTTGCCGACAAGGCCGACCGCAAGGTCATCGTCGGCGGCTCCGTCGGACCGACCGGCGAGTTGCTCATGCCGCTCGGCGCCCTGACCTATGAAGATGCCGTCGCCGCGTTCGTCGAGCAGATGGAAGGCCTGCAGGCCGGTGGTGCCGATGTCGCCTGGATCGAAACCATGTCATCGCCGGAAGAAATCCGGGCTGCAGCAGAAGCCGCCGCCAAGGTCGGCCTGCCCTACACCTATACCGGCTCGTTCGATACCGCAGGCAAGACCATGATGGGCCTGCATCCGAAGGACATTCATGCCGTCGCCACCGATATCGGCGCTGGCCCGGCGGCCGTTGGCGCCAATTGCGGCGTCGGCGCTTCCGACATCCTCTCCAGCCTCCTCGATATGACCGAGGCGGACGCTTCCGCAATCGTCATCGTCAAGGGCAATTGCGGCATTCCGGAATATCGCGGTGCCGAAATCCACTATTCCGGCACGCCGCCGCTGATGGCCGATTATGCCCGCCTCGCACGCGATGCCGGCGCCAAGATCATCGGCGGCTGCTGCGGCACCTCCTGCGGCCATCTCGCCGCCATGCGGGAGGCGCTGGACAGCTACGTACCCGGCCCTCGCCCGACGCTGGAAACGATCATCGAACGGATCGGCCCCCTTCGCAACAAGACCGCCAACGAAGGCGGCGCGGCTCCGGTTCGCGAACGCCGCAGACGATCCTAAGGAAGAAGAAAGCCCGGTTGCCGGGCTTTCTTTTCATCATTCACTTGCTTCCGCAGAGACTTTCACTCGGCCGCGCCTTCAAAGCGTCCCGAAAGTGAGCCCGAGCCCGCCGCCCGCTATTTCTCACCACCAATCGTGCGTCCCTCGGTGAAATGCGGAACAATCCGGCTGTCGAACGCCTTCAAGGCCGCGCCGATCGCCTGGTGCATGTCTAGATAGCGGTAGGTGCCGAGCCGCCCGCCGAAATGGACATTGGTCTCCGCCTCGGCGCGCTCGCGGTAGCGCAGGAAGACTTCCTTGTCCTGCCGCGTGTCGATCGGATAATAGGGCTCGTCGGCGCGCTTGGCCGAACGCGAATATTCCCGCACCACGACCGTCTTCTCATTCTGATAGTTGCGTTCTGGATTGAAGTGACGAAACTCCAGGATACGGGTGTAGGGGATCGCTTCGTCGGCATAGTTCATGACCGCCATCCCCTGGAAATCGCCGGTATTCAGCGTCTCCTTCTCGAAGTCGATGGTCCGCCATCCAAGCTCACCCTCGGAATAATCGAAGTAGCGATCGATCGGGCCCGTATAGACGATCGGCAGACCAGCCGGCAGCGAGGATTTCAGCGAGAAGAAATCGACATCGAGGGCGATCTGGATTTTCGGATGCTTCAGCATCCTCTCGAAGATCGCCGTATAGCCGTCGACCGGCAGGCCTTCATATTTGTCGTTGAAGTAGCGGTTGTCGAAAGTGTATCGGACCGGCAGGCGCGTGATGATATGTTCGGGCAGATCGCGCGGATCCGTCTGCCACTGCTTGGCCGTATAGCCACGAATGAAGGCCTCGTACAAGGGCCGGCCAATCAGCGAAATCGCCTTCTCTTCCAGATTGGCCGGATGGCGGCCGGCCATTTCCGCCGCCTGGTCCGCAATCAGCGCCCTCGCCTGGTCGGGCGAAAGGCGCCGGTTGAAGAACTGCGAGATCGTGCCGAGATTGATCGGCATCGAATAGACCTGATCGCGATAGGTCGAATAGACGCGATGCTTATAGTCGGTAAAAGCGGTAAATCTGTTGAGATAGGTCCAGACCAATTCGTTCGGTGTATGGAAGAGATGCGCACCATAGCGGTGAACCTCAATTCCGGTCTCACCGTCGAACTCGCTATAGGCGTTGCCGCCGATATGGCTGCGCCGGTCGATTAGAAGCACATTCTTCTGCAGCTCGTTCGCCACCCGCTCCGCGATCGTCGCGCCATAAAAGCCGGCGCCGACGATCAAAATGTCTACTTTGGAAAAATTAATCATGCTCTAAAACTCTCGCTACCACCAAATCTCGGTCGCGGCTGCAATCGAAGGTGCCAATCGGAATTGGATATATGAAGATGACGGCGGCGCGAATCTGTCGGCGGCGCCTGGAAAAAAATCCAGGCACGCTTACCAGACGCCAGCATATTTCAGCGGCGTATATTGATACGTCCTGAAGAGTGCTGCCTGTTCTTCCACCGCTGCATTGACGTTGTAGGTCGCACCCAGCGGCCGGGTATGAGCGACGGAGATGGCATCGATAATCGCCATGCGTGCCACCGGCCGCCCGAGGAATGACGGCCAAAGATGATCGAGGCCGTATCCGGATTCGACATCCTTCATGGACTCGATGCAGATCTGCAGCGCACGCAACGAGAAGACCGGGCACATGATTTCGACGAAGCCTTCGAAACGCACGACACTGTTAGGTCGCTGAACCGTCAAAGGATGATTGGGGTAAGAGCCTGGTCCTTTCTTGAGGGACGGCTGTGCCAGATCCAGACCATGCTTGTGCGACAGATGGAACATCCTGTTGATGTCCTCGCCGTCGCACAGCAGATCGTCATCCGGCAGCCAGATTCGCTCGTAATTCCAAAGCGGGCTGCCTTGATGGAAGAGGTCGTAGATGATCCTGAACTTCTTGGTCTTCGGCAGATGCGCCAGATATTCGTAGGGGCTATTGGAAACTTCCGGCGTCTCCGCACCATAATAGCCGATGCAGAGATCCCAGTTGCGCGAGGCATCATCGATCTTCTCGAACCAGCGCGGATGGAGCGACTTCGAACCGGCCGGCACAACGACCAGATTGGGACGCCGCAATCCTTCCTGAGGCTGAACAAGAAAGTTTGCCTTGCGCTCGACGCCCACGGGTGTCGAAAACAGCGGATGAGGAGGATGATCTGCCGGCACGAGCAGATAGGTCGCATCAACGCCGCCAACGACGCCTCGTCCAGCAAGCGCCATAAGATTGCCGCCCTCGATATGGGCGGAATCAAAGATGACCGACGGCAGTCCATCCCTGTCGATCAGGCAAAGCCGACCACCCATGACATGCCAGAAGTCGACGCTCGGATCGAAATAATTGCCGATCATGCCTTCAGGCGCCAAAACCATGAAGCGAGAAAACATTCCGCGATTGACGTCGCCGAGGCTCCAGAATGTGCCGTTCAACATGTCCTGGGTCAGCGGCGGCGCATCGGACCATTGTATCTGGCTCGCCGGATGCACTTCGTAGGCGGGCTTATGCAAGCTGTTCGCTGCCAATGACATGTGGACTGTCCCCTAATTCCGAACCCCAGGTAACGGCCCGATCCGAGGAAAGCAGTCAGACGACGTAGCTCCCGGAGATTCGCTCGCGATCGAGCTCGTTTGATCGGCACTGTGGCCATCCTTCCTTTTGCGAAGCTTGTGCAGGAAATCAAAGGCCGCTTGCCCTCCGCGACGCATTTCGAGCAATCCAGCCTCGCGAAAGTTGGCCGGCATAATCTCAGCACTGGGATTTCTGTGCGGGGGCAATCGCGCGTTCAGAATATTGCCAAGAACGTCGGTGCTCGGCGGACACGAAGGTCGGTCGTGTCGTCCGTCAGGTCGAGACTAAGAACCACTCGTCTCTTTTACGGTAGCAGAAGATGCATCAGAAGAAAAAGCTGGCCATAATCATCGAAGTCGATAGCTTCATCGGCGACATATTCCAACATCTGTCAAAAACCTACGAAGTCATGGCCATACAGCCGAAGACTTTCAAGGAAATCGAGACGGCTGTGGAATGGGCCGACATCGTCTGGTTCGAATTCTGCAACGAGCTCTTCGTCCACGCGATCAACCAGAACATCAAGCGGCGCGGCAAGCGTGTCATCGCGCGCTGGCATCGCTTCGAGATCGTTGAATCGAATTTTCCCGATCGTATCGATTTCGGCGCCATCGATGATCTGATTCTGGTGTCCCATGACATGCTGCGTGTCCTGAAACTCAGGGCGCCTCAGGTCACCCAGAAAACCCGTACCCACGTCGTGTGGAACGGCCTCAATCTCGACAAGTTCAAGCCGATCCCTTCGCTCGACAAGAAAAAGATCGCCTGGGCCGCCAAGCCCTTCATGCGCAAAAACCAGCCGCTATTCCTGCAAATCATGCACTCGCTGGTGAAGCGCGATCCTTCCTACACGCTGCATGTGGCCGGCGAACAGGAAGAGTACGTCATGATGCCGTACCTGAAGCGCACGACGGAGAAGCTCGGCCTCACCCGCAACGTCTTCTTCCATGGCTGGCAGCGCAACATGCCGGCGTTCCTCGCCGACAAGGGCGTGATACTGTCGACCTCGGTGCACGAGAGCTTTGGTTATAACATCGCCGAAGCCATGGCTGTCGGCGCCCTGCCGGTGATCCATGATTATCCCGGTGCGGAAGAATTCTGGCCCGACGAAATCCGTTTCTCGTCGGTGGATGAGGCCGTCGAAAAGATCATTGCCGGTCAGACCCAACAATGGACGCAATATGTCCACGAGAAATTCCCGCTCGCCAAGCAGCTGCGCGAACTCGATATCGTCATGGGTGACCGGGTAGCCGAAGCACCCAAAACCTTGAATTGGGCATCCCTGGAACAGCAGGCGGGTTCAAATATGAAGCGGCCCGTCCCGCTTTGGCTGGCGCAGCGGCCAGCCCCCGCACAGCAGGCCCCACAGCCCGCGCCTATTCCGCAGGCCATATCGGTGCAGCAGGTTCGTGAAGCCATGCCGGTTGCCGAGGTGGCGATGCAGGCGATGCAGCAGCCCTATTCGACACAGCCGCACCCCATCCCGGCACCATCTGTGGAGCGGCTTGCTCCCGTTACGCCGCTGGAACAGCCGATTCGTCGATCGGAAGCTGCCCCTTCCTTTGACTCCACCGGCTATTGGGAAGGCCGTTATCGCAGTGGCGGCAATTCGGGTGCCGGCTCTTATGATGTGCTCGCCAAGTACAAGGGGCAGTTTCTGAATAGTCTCGCCCGGAAGAAAGGATTGAAATCCTTCGCGGAGATGGGCTCCGGCGACGGCAATCAGTTGAAATACTTCTCGTTCGACCGCTATACCGGCTTCGATGTCTCCAAGACGGTCATCGAACGCACGATGATGATGTATAGAGATAAGCCGAATTACAATTTCGTCTGGCTGGGCGATCAGTCGCTTGACTGGGAAATGCACGAGGACGCGTACGACTGCGCCTTGTCGCTCGACGTCCTTTACCATTTGGTTGACGACAATATTTACGTCAATTACCTCGACCAGCTCTTCTCCCTGCCGCAACGCTATGTGGTTATCTACGCCTCCAATTTCGACGGCCCGGATATTCGTGGCGCGTCCCATGTCCGGCATCGCAAGTTTACGACGGACATCGCAAACCGGTTCCCGCAATGGAGCCTGCTGAAGCTGGTGGAGAACCCGTACAAGTTCAAGGAATCGACCGAGGCGGATTTTGCGATCTACAGCCGCGACGAAGCCGCGGTGTGACCGCGGCGCCTCTCTTTTTTTGCGAACACAGCAGGCGAAGAGGATTATCTCAGCCGGCTATCTTGGTGTCTTGCCGAGTATCAAATGTGGGGCCTGCTTCAGCCTGAGCGCGATATCCGCAGTCTCGAACGACTGCCTGCGCACGTTCTCATAGTCAGCCTGGCCATACTCTTCATAGCATTGCCGAACCAGCGCGAAGAAACGCTCCCGGAGATCGAACGGCAATTGCGGGTAGATCCAATCGAGCAAATCGAACTTGCTGCGAAGGAACCACTGGTAATAGGCCTCTTTCATCCGCGGCAGGCGCGTAAACAGCGCTTCCACCTCTGCAAAGGCCTTGAAGACTTCGAACCGCTTTTCGGTGAAAACATTGGTCAGCTGCACTCTGTCCTGATAGACGCGGTGGCCGATGAGATAACGATTCATCATGCCGATCTTCCGGGCGTGCAGATAGATATGCCAGTGAGCATAGATATCGTTATGGACGCGCGTCTCCGAGAAGCGGAGACCCGTTTCCCGGCATAGCTTGGCGCTCACGATCTTGTTCCAGGGGAAATTCACGGTGAATAGCAATCGCCCGCACTGGTCGAGCGTAAAAACACCTATGTCGATATCGCCCACCAGCTCCCGCCAGGCATCATTGTCGATCGGCAGCATCGGATCGAGACGACCGCTCCTGTCGGTGACATAGCGATAACGAAACACCATCACATCGCAGCCATTGGCTTCCATGTGATACACGACTTCATCGATCGAGCGATGCGCTACCATGTCGTCGGCGTCGAGAAAGTAATAATAGTCGCCGCGGGCGACGGCCATGCCGGCATTCCGGCTGTATCCTGCCCCGCCATTTTGCGGATTGCGCAGCAAGCGCACCCGCTGATCGCGCTGAGCATGTCGCTCGACAATCATCGCGGTGGCATCGGGAGACATGTCGTCGACGACGATCACCTCCAGAACGTCACGATTTTCCAGAACCGCGGCAATCGTTTCACCGATGGATTCCTGCGCCTTATAGGCGGGAATGATGACACTGACTTTGCTCACAGGGTCTCCTGATACTGACATGGATGCCAAACCCTGGAGGTATCGATCGATCCACGTGCCTCGGGCTATCCGGCCATTTTCGAGGAAGAGGCGACCTCGAAAACGGCCATCGCCTCCTGCCGGAATTGCAGGATGCGCTGGCCAGAGCATAGAGAGCGGAACTTGCACTGAACTGGAGCATGAGCGCTCCCCGCAGTCGGATCGCTCAAAACTCTCCAGCCCCGCGAAAGCAATCCGGCTTATTCATGGATCAAAGTCCGTGCATAGAATCGCGCTGATGCCTCGTGGAGAATATCGATGTCTTCTGCTCAAGTCCCCGTCCTTTCGATCTGCGTTCCGACCTATAACCGTCAGTTCATGCTCGAGCGGAACGTCAATTTCCACCTGGAAGAATTTCGCCGGCTGGGCCTCCCTTTCGAAATCGTCATTGTCGACGATTGTTCGACGGATGAGACCGCAGCCTACATTCAGTCGATCTCACATCATCCGGAAATCAGCGCCTATCGCCGGGCGCGCAATTCCGGTTTCATCAGCAACTACGCTTTTGCGATGCAGAGAGCCCGCGGCCATTATGCGGTTTTCCTCGGCGACGACGATTTGCTGATCCCGGAAAAAGTCGTCGAATATCTTCGCATCATGGTGGACGACAAGAATATCGGCATGATCCAGGCGCCGTGGCTCCTCGTCGATGGCCGACCTGGCGGCGGCGATATGGAACCCTTCTATCACCTCTCCTATCCGACGCGTCACGCGAAGGGTGATTTCCGCTCGATGCTGGAATTCATTCTCGACCGTCACATCTTCCCCGAATTCATGATCATCCGGCGCGACGTTCTTCTGAAGTCGATTTCCAGCCCGACGCCGTTCATCTTCTGGGCATTCCTCTATACGACCCGTGCATTGGACAAGGCCGACGTGCTGTTCATGCCGGAGCCTTTCGCGCGCGTGACCGCCGTTTCCGACGATCCGCGCCTGCAGCAGGGCAACAAGGAATGCATGTTCCAGTGGGATACCTATAGAGGCGGCCTCGAATACCTCGCCTCGCAGGCGCTGCGCGATAACCGCTATCCGCCTGACTATCGCGGCTCGCTGATGCCTCGCATCACCGAATTCATGCTGCAACGCCAGGCGGTCGCCATGCGCCTGCATGTCAACGCGCAGAACTGGGTCGAAGCCTATATCATGTATCACCGCATGGCGGCCTACCTGCCAACGCCGTTGCCGCCGGAATCCTATGATCAGATCCGTAAGCTGGCGGGCATCTCCACCGCCGCAACGGAGGCGATCGCTTTCAACGGCGAACCCGTCATCATCGAACCGATCATCGACGATGCCACGATCAATCTTCTCCCGCAGTCGATCCGGCAGCATCTCTCGAGAGAAGCGCCGCAGACCGGCAGCTATGGCGGCAAGCCAAGGGCCTATCTCCGCTTCACCGAGGATTTCCCGGCCAACCCGGGTCCGAAGGACGGCCTGTTCAGCATCATGACCTATATCGATCAGTTCGTCTGAGATTTGGTGGCTATAGTCGAGGGCTCCGCAATGCAATGCGGAGCTCTTCGCGTTTCAGGCGCTCATCAACCCGGCAGCATTTCCGTCACTGCGATGATCGGCCCGAGCGGAAACAGGCTGTCGCGCCTTTGCCGTTCCGGGATATCGACGCTGGAGATGCTGCCATCGAGGAACAGCGCATTCGGACATTTCAACTCGTCGCGAAACAGCGTCGCAAAG
This sequence comes from Rhizobium pantanalense, assembly GCF_030182525.1. Taxonomy (NCBI): domain Bacteria; kingdom Pseudomonadati; phylum Pseudomonadota; class Alphaproteobacteria; order Hyphomicrobiales; family Rhizobiaceae; genus Rhizobium; species Rhizobium pantanalense. The sequence continues at coordinate 1,045,669 of NZ_JAQJCH010000001.1, read as the reverse complement.
TCGTGGAAACGCACCGCGCCATCGGAAATGGCGAAGACGACCTTGCCGTCAGAGGTAACGCCAACGCCGTTTCGTGTCTTCAAGCTCGGACTGTCGGCTAGAAATGATGGATGGAGCCTGCCGCTGATGACCAGCATCGGACCGGACTGCGTTGCGTAAAAAGGTTTGATGCCGGAAGCGGCGAAGGCTTTGCTCTCCATGATCCCGGCCTTGCCCGACCCGAGATAGAAGACCCCGTTCGGCAGGAGATGAAAGTTGCCCCATCCCTTGTTGGTGTTGATCGCCTTCACCTCACGTCCGTTCTCGACGAAGAGACCCACGGGAGACTGGTCGTCGAGATACATGCCGCCATTCATGGCAAAGCGCACATAGATGCGATCCTGACGCAGATCATTTTCCAGGGCACGGAAAGAGCCATAAGGCTTGCCGCTGCGATCGTTCTGGAAAATCTGAATGTCGTCGCTGACCGCATCGAAAGTGCAGACCGTATAGCCGTCCCCGAGATGTTGGACCTTCCGACAGGCTTCGCCGGCCGATGCGGTGGCGGCAAAGGCAAGAGCGGCAAGGATGACCATCAATCGAATCAAGCGCATAGCCCCACATGAATAGCACAGGCTTCAGAACGCATCGCAATGCGGCGAAACGAGGAAGGCGTGAGAACTAAAGCTGGAGTGCAGCCATATGGAATGCAAGCTGTTCGGCGGGATAACGATAGCCCGCCCCGATCGGGCAGGCATTGCGTGCAAGACAGCCGTCGGCCATGCAGCCAGCCTGCCCTTGTGGCATGCGCAAATGCGACCGGCAGCCTGGAACATCGAAGCCGACTGCCGTTATCGCCCCAACGGGACAGGCGGCAAGACAAGGTTTCTCCATACATGAATCGCATGGATGCGGAGAAGACGCTGCCGTCTGAGCCGCCCTCAAGTCTTCGGCAAATCCCAATGCGCCGCGATATCCGTGCCACAGACCATAGTCCGGATGGATCAAGATGCCGAGCGGCGACGCTTTCAAGCCCTCGGCCTGCATGGCCCATCGCTGGAAGGGCTGCCAAGGAGGGTCCGAAGGAAAATAGGCCGTGGCCCCCATGCTGCTTGCGACTGGTCCGATGACTGTCTTCGACCAGTCGTCGAGCGGGTCGGATCGGCCGGCATTCTCGGGCAATTGCCGCCAATGCGAGAACGGTGCCCAGATCGAGCCGCCGATATTGCCGAGCAGGACTACGCTTCGCGCCGCCGCGCCATCGGCCAGCAGCGGCCCTTCGCTTTCCCCAAAGGACACCACGCCTCGAACAAAAACTCCGTGGACGCCGAGCGCCGCACGGAGCTGTTCGAGTATGACAGGGCCGCGGCTCACCGTGGCCCCTTATATTCATAGTGCGGCCGCCAGACTTCCTTCTGGATGAGGTCGGCAACGCGCGTCGCACCGCCTTGCTCCCTGGCGGCCTCGGGCTCTCTTCAGGTGAAAGCGTCCGGCATGGAATCCTTGCGCTTCTGGATATAGGCAAGCAGAGCCTCGTCGATGGCCGGATCGAGCGGCGGCGCTTCGTAATGATCGAGCCAGGAACGGCAAAGCGCATTGGCGCGCTGCTCGATGCGCTTCTGGCCTTCGATCTCCCACTGCTCGAAGGAATTGTTGTCTGCGAGAGGCGAACGATAGAAGGCCGACTGGAAATTCGCCTGCGTGTGACCGCAGCCGAGATAGTGGCTGCCCGGACCGACTTCGCGGATGGCATCGAGCGCCTGGCCATTCTCGGAGAGATCAACGCCTTCGGCCATCTTCTGCATCATGCCGAGCTGATCCTGGTCGATCATGAACTTCTCGTAGGAGGAGACGAGACCGCCTTCCAGCCAGCCGGCCGCATGCAGCACGAAATTCGTGCCGGCCAGCAGCGTCATGTTCAAGGTATTGGCCGATTCATGCGCCGCCTGCGCATCCGGAATCTTAGAGCCGCAAAGCGAGCCGCCAGTACGGAACGGCAGGCCGAGACGGCGGGCAAGCTGTGCCGCGCCATAGGAAACCAGCGATGGCTCCGGCGTGCCGAAGGTCGGCGCGCCCGACTGCATCGAGATCGAGGCGGCAAAGGTGCCGTACAGCACCGGCGAGCCCTTGCGGATCAGCTGCGTGAAGGAAGCTCCAGCCAACACTTCGGCCAGAATCTGCGTTAGCGTGCCCGCCACCGTCACCGGGCTCATCGCGCCCGAAAGGATGAAGGGGGAAACGACCGAAGCCTGATTGTGACGCGCATAGACCTTCAAGGCGCCGAGCATGGTCTCGTCGAACACCATCGGCGAGTTGGCATTGATGAGGTTCAGCGTCACACAATTATTCTCGACGAAATCGTCGCCGAACACGATCTTCGCCATGGCGATCGTATCTTCGGCACGCTCCGGTGCCGTGACCGAGCCCATGAACGGCTTGTCGGAATATTTGATATGGCTATAGACCATATCGAGATGGCGCTTGTTGACCGGGATATCCACCGGCTCGCAGACCGTGCCACCCGACGAATGCATCGACGGCGCCATATAGGCGAGCTTCACGAAATTGCGGAAATCCTCGATCGTCGCATAGCGGCGGTTGCCCTCAAGATCGCGCACGAAGGGCGGGCCATAGACCGGAGCGAAGATCGTCGCCTTGCCGCCGACATGAGCGTTGCGGGCGCTGTTGCGCGCGTGCCAGGTAAACTCCTTCGGCGCCGTCTTCAGAAGCTCGCGGCAAAGTCCCTTCGGAAAATGCACGCGCTGGCCGCGTACGTCGGCACCGGCTTCCTTCCAGAGCGCCAGAGCTTCCGCGTCATCGCGAAATTCGATGCCGATTTCCTCCAGAACCGTGTCGGCATTGCGCTCGATGAGCTGCAGGCCCTCTTCGTCAAGCACTTCGTAGACGCCGATCTTACGGGTGATATAGGGGAGCGAAGGTCCCGGCCCGCCGCCGCTGCGCGAAGCGCGCCGTGCTGCCGCACCCCTGCCCTCGCTGCGCGAACGCCGTCCGCCGCCATCATTGCCTGCAGCCGGTTGCTCAATCATATCGTCCATGATGTTTCCTCACTCCTGCGCATAGATGCGTCCATCAGGCTCCATGCTACCCGATTCCGCCAAGCGGACGTTCCTTAATGCGCCAGCAATTAGCATAGGACAGACATCGGCTGACAATATCAACTGTTCTTCGTTCGTCGCGATTGTTCCGTGCGACGTCGCATTCAAAAAGAGTTTTGGCGGCCTTCCGGTCTATCCGTAATGACGGCAGTGTTTTATACAAGTCTCTGATGCTGCACGAAAATGGGATGGAGCGCATGTCTGACGACGAAATCATTCTCTCGGAACTTTCTGACGAAGAACTCGTGCAGCAGATGCATGACGACCTGTATGACGGCTTGAAGGAAGAAATCGAGGAAGCGACCAATATCCTTCTCGAACGCGGCTGGGCGCCTTACGATGTCCTGACGCAGGCGCTGGTCGAAGGCATGCGCATCGTCGGCATTGACTTCCGCGACGGCATTCTCTTCGTTCCGGAAGTGCTGCTTTCGGCCAATGCGATGAAGGCAGGCATGGCGATCCTGCGGCCGCTGCTGGCACAGACCGGCGCGCCGAAGCTCGGCAAGATGGTGATCGGCACCGTAAAGGGCGACATTCACGACATCGGTAAGAACCTTGTCGGCATGATGATGGAAGGTGCAGGCTTCGACGTCATCGACCTCGGGATCAATAACCCAGTCGAAAACTACCTCGACGCCATCGAGCGCGAACAGCCCGATATTCTCGGCATGTCGGCGCTGCTCACCACGACGATGCCCTACATGAAGGTCGTCATCGATACGTTGAAGGAAAAGGGCCTGCGCGACGATTACGTCGTACTGGTCGGCGGCGCGCCGCTGAACGAGGAGTTCGGCAAGGCCGTGGGTGCTGACGCCTATTGCCGCGACGCCGCCGTGGCGGTCGAAACCGCCAAGGAATTCATGAAGCGCAAGCACAACAGCCTGGCTGCCGGCGCCTGATTGCCGCGCATTGAAGCCGGCGACAATCGAAACCTTGTCGCCGGCGCATCGGCATCCCAAATTAATTATTGAGCCGCCTTCTTGACGGTATGACCGGCGTCCTCCGTCGCGTGGACCGCGTTTGCAGTATCTCTGCCCACACCGCGTATGGTATTGGCGCAGGAAGCAAGTACCATAAGAACGGCGCAGGCCGCGGCAATTTTCGTGAGTGTCGGTGCAGTCATGATTGGGAACCCCCTCTGAGTGGACATCGATCAAAAAAATATGGAGAAAAACCCTCCGCCCGATAAACGCGCAGCAACTCAAAAAGTTCATGTGATCGCGTGCGGCGCAATCGCGCGCGAAATACTGGCGGTCTCTAGAATAAATGGGCTCGACCACATCGATCTCCACTGTCTGCCCGCAATCTATCATTCCTATCCGCAGAAGATCGCGCCGGCGCTGGAACAGGCGATCGCCGATGCCCGCTCGCGCGGGTTCGACAAGATCTTCATCGGCTATGCCGATTGCGGCACCGGCGGCGATATCGACAGAATTTGCGAGCGCGAGGGAATAGAGCGCCTTTCCGGACCGCATTGTTATTCCTTCTTTACGGGCAACGAGGCTTTCGCCGCGCGTGAAGATGACATCACATCGTTTTTCCTGACGGACTTCCTCGCCCGCCAGTTCGAAGCCTTCGTCATCGTCCCGCTCGGCCTCGATCGTCATCCCGAGCTGCGCGACATGTACTTCGGCAATTATCGCAAGGTGGTCTACCTTTCGCAGGAAGAGGATCCCGCCTTACAGGCGAAGGCGAAGGAAGCCGCAGCCTATCTCGGGCTGGACTATGAATATCGCTACACCGGGTACGGCGATCTTGCCCGTGAATTGCTGACCGTCTGATTACGACATCTACGCCGCTTTTCTGTCTAGCTCCTCTTTCCCCGGGCCGACATGCTGGACGACAGAAGAACATTCAATCACAGTTCGAACCGACAATTCCAAAGGAAAATGCCCGTTGGGAACGCTTGCGGACAAGCTTTTCATGTCGCGTCGCTTTTCGGCATGTGGCGCGTCGTGGCGAGCGCAGTCCGATGATCGGCCGACGTGCATTCTTGCGTGAAGAGGAGATTTTGTGCATGGCGGATCGCATTGTCGTCTACTGGCGGGACATTCCGGCCCAGGTGATCATCAAGAAGGGCAGGCAGACGGCAAAACGCGAGCTTTCGCTGCGCTTTACCGAAGCGATCGACATGTGCGCCATGCGCACCGGCGCCGCCGAAACCGACGACTATCTTGCCGAATGGCGCAAGGCGGACCCGGTGCCCGTATCCGACGATCTCGAAGCCGAGGCAGACAAGGCCGCAAGCGAGCTTGAGGCTGCTTATGATCGCGAACGGCTGGTGGCGCTGGTGAAATCCGGAGGTCGCGATAATGGCTGATGCCGTTCAGAAGCCCGGCAATGCCGCAGCAGGCGCAAAGGCAGCCAGCGGCGCCTACACGCCGGCCGGCGTCTCGCCCAATCGCCGCGCCCGCCGCAAATATACGGTCCGCCTCTGGGCAGTCCGTCATTCGCGCTTCTTCGAATGGTTCTACCGTCGCTTCGCCGACGCTTTCCTGCTGCTTCATCCACTGTGGAAGGCGTTCGGCTATGACCGCGTAGAGCGCCCGATCACCTTCATCGAACGCAATGTGAAGGGCTTCCTGTTCGATTGCCGCATGTGCGGCCAGTGCGCGCTGTCATCGACAGGAATGTCCTGCCCGATGAACTGTCCCAAGCAGCTGCGCAATGGCCCCTGCGGCGGCGTGCGCGCCAACGGCAATTGCGAAGTGGAGCCCGACATGCCCTGCGTCTGGGTACAGGCCTGGAACGGTTCGAGGAATATGGTTCACGGGGACGCGATCCTCAACGTGCAGAAGCCCGTGAACCAGTCGTTGCGCGAAACATCGTCGTGGCTTCGCGTCACGGCGGAGGCCGCCGCAACCCGTGAAGCGGCGAAAAAGGAAGCCTGAGCGATGTCGCATATCGATGAAAACCCGCTTGGCGTCCATCTGCCGCTCGATCCCCTGCCCGGCCATTATTCGCTCGGGCGGCTGGAACGCGTGCTTCGCCGCGGCGAATTCGCCGTCACAGCCGAGCTCAACCCGCCCGACAGCGCCAATGCCGAAGACGTCTACGAGCGCGCCGCCATCTTCGAAGGCTGGGTCGATGGCATCAACGCCGTCGATGCCTCCGGCGCCAATTGCCATATGTCCTCAGTCGGTATCTGCGCATTGCTGACCCGGATGGGCTACGCCCCAATCATGCAGATCGCCTGCCGCGACAAGAACCGCATCGCGATCCAGGGCGACGTGCTGGGCGCTGCCGCGATGGGTGTGTGCAACATCATGTGCCTGACCGGTGACGGCGTGCAGGCCGGCGATCAGCCCGGCGCCAAGCCGGTCTTCGATCTCGACTGCATGTCGCTGCTTGAAACCGTGCGCATCATGCGCGACAACGCGAAATTTCTCTCCGGCCGCAAGCTGACGTCGCCCCCGAAGGTCTTTCTCGGCGCCGCCATCAATCCCTTCGCGCCGCCTTACGACTTCCGCCCCTATCGGCTGGCAAAGAAGATCGAGGCCGGGGCGCAGTTCGTCCAGAGCCAGTATTGCTACGACGTGCCGATGTTCCGCGAATACATGAAGAGGGTGCGCGATCTCGGCCTCCACGAAAAATGCTTCATTCTCGTCGGCGTCGGCCCGCTCGCCTCGGCAAAGACGGCCCGTTGGATGCGCTCGAACGTGCCGGGCGTCCATATCCCGGATGAAGTCATCAAGCGCATCGAAAGCGCGCAGGATCAGAAGAAGGAAGGCAAGCAGCTCTGCATCGACATCATCAACGAGGTGAAGGAGATCGAGGGCGTTTCCGGCATTCACGTCATGGCCTACCGCCAGGAAGAATATGTCGCCGAGATGGTGCATGATTCCGGCGTGCTGAAGGGCCGCCAGCCTTGGAAGCGTGAAGCAAGCCGCAGCGACGCCCTGGTTGCCGAGCGGCTGCACCAGATCAGCGAAGGCAGGGAAGAAAACCAGCAGGCCATGGCGGAAATTGCAGCCCACCATACGCCGCCGCAGACGCATTGAGTTCGATAGATAGAGGCGGGCCAGGAGAGGAACCGGCCGGCTTGTAACCCAGATCACCGCACGATAGACCAGCTATCGGGCCAACTGACCAGAGGATCAGATATGACGCGTACCATCGTTGCCTCCGCCACCCGCGAGATCGTCATCGGCTTCGACCAGCCCTTCTGCGTGATCGGCGAGCGCATCAACCCGACGGGGCGCAAGAAGCTCGCCGCCGAGATGATCGAAGGCAATTTCGACACCGTTATCAAGGATGCTCTGGAACAGGTTGCCGCCGGCGCCACCATGCTCGACGTCAATGCGGGCGTCACTTCGGTCAACCCGAACGAGACCGAACCGGGTCTCCTCGTGCAGACGCTGGAGATCGTGCAAGGCCTCGTCGACGTGCCGCTCTCCATCGACAGCTCGGTCACGGCGGCGATCGAGGCTGCCCTCAAGGTTGCCAAGGGCCGCCCGCTGGTCAATTCGGTGACGGGCGAAGAGGAAAAGCTCGAAGCCATCCTGCCGCTGGTCAAAAAATACGACGTGCCCGTCGTCGCCATCTCGAACGATGAGACCGGGATTTCCATGGACCCGGACGTACGCTTCGCCGTCGCCAAGAAGATCGTCGAGCGCGCCATGGATCATGGCATCAAGCCTGAGGACATCGTCGTCGATCCGCTCGTCATGCCGATCGGGGCGTTGGGCGATGCCGGCCGTCAGGTTTTCGCGCTGCTGCATCGCCTGCGCAATGAACTCAAGGTCAACACCACCTGCGGCCTCTCCAACATCTCCTTCGGCCTGCCGCATCGCCACGGCATCAATGCCGGCTTCATCCCGATGGTCATTGGTGCCGGCATGACCTCGGCGATTATGAACCCCTGCCGCCCGCAGGAAATGGAAGCCGTGCGCGCCGCCAACGTGCTGAACGGCACGGATGCCAATTGCACCAACTGGATCATGACCTATCGCGACTACAAGCCGGCAGAAGGCGGTACCGCCGCTGCAGCAACGGCAGCCCCTGCCGCCGGCGGCGGACGTCGCGGCGGTCGTGCAGCGCGCGCAGGTGCAGGAGCAGCGAGGGAATAAGATGTCATCCGGTCGCGGCCTCTCCAACGATCTTGCCACACTCTGGCTGCAGGCGCCCGTCGTGATCGCGATACGGCTGCAGCAAATGTGGATGGACGCACTGACCGGCAGCGTGAACGCGGTCGAAATGAACCGGATGATCTCGGAGAAGATGATGGCGGCGGCGGAAAGCGCCGTTGCGGTCAACGCAGCAATGGTGCAACAGGGTTTCGCGGCTCTGACGGCCGCAGGCGCGACAAGCCAGCGCAGCATCGCCGATGCTGTCGCCCACGCCGCGATAAAACCCTATAGCAGGCGTGTTCGCACGAACGTGCGCCGCCTTAGCAAATAGAAAGGCTGATCCGTGGCCGAAGCCAGCGACAGCGCCAAACCTCTTGTTCTTTTCATGCCCTCCGGCAAGCGCGGCCACTTCCCCGTGGGAACGACCGTGCTGGAGGCAGCCCGTCAGCTCGGCGTCTATGTCGAAAGCGTCTGTGGCGGCCGTGCCACCTGCGGGCGTTGCCAGGTGTCGGTGCAGGAAGGCAATTTCGCCAAGCACAAGATCGTCTCGTCCAATGACCATCTTTCGCCGATCGGGCCGAAGGAACGGCGCTATGCCGAGGTGCGCGAACTGCCTGAAGGCCGCCGCCTCTCCTGTTCTGCCCTCATCCAGGGCGATCTCGTCATCGACGTGCCGCAGGATACCGTTATCAACGCGCAGGTGGTGCGAAAAGCGGCCGACGAGCGCGTGATTGCCCGCGATGCGGCCGTGCATATGTGCTACGTCGAGGTCGAGGAACCCGACATGCACAAGCCGCTTGGCGATCTGGATCGCCTCAAGGCAGCAATCGCGGCCGACTGGAAATACGACAATCTCGAAGTGGATTTCCACCTCATTCCGCAGGTGCAGTCGATCCTGCGCAAGGGCGAATGGAAGGTGACAGCTGCCATTCATCGTGATCAGGATAGCGAGCGCCCTCGCCTTATCGCGCTTTATCCCGGCCTGAAGAACGAAGCCTATGGCATCGCCTGCGATATCGGCTCGACGACGATCGCCATGCATCTGTCCTCACTGCTGTCAGGCAGGACTGTCGCTTCGGCTGGCGCTTCCAATCCGCAGATCCGCTTCGGCGAGGATCTGATGAGCCGCGTCTCCTATGTGATGATGAACCCGGATGGCCGCGAGGCCATGACCAACGCCGTCCGCGAAGCCTTGAACGGCTTGATCGACAAGGTCTGCGCCGATGGCGGCGTGTCGCGCCAGGATATTCTGAACGCCGTCTTCGTCGGCAACCCGATCATGCACCACCTGTTCCTCGGCATCGACCCGACCGAGCTCGGTGGCGCACCCTTTGCGCTTGCCGTATCAGGGGCGGTGCATCTGAAATCGGCCGAAATAGGCCTGCCGATGAATGCTGGCACGCGCATCTACATGCTGCCCTGCATCGCCGGCCATGTCGGTGCCGATGCTGCTGCCGCGACACTCGCCGAAGGGCCGCACCGCCAGGATGAGATGATGCTGCTGGTCGACATCGGTACGAATGCCGAGATCGTCCTCGGCAACCGCCATCGTGTCGTCGCGGCCTCTTCGCCGACCGGACCCGCCTTCGAAGGCGCGGAGATTTCCAGCGGTCAGCGCGCTGCCCCAGGAGCGATCGAACGCGTGCGCATCGATCCCATCACGTTGGAGCCGCGCTATCGCGTTATCGGCATCGAGCCATGGTCGGATGAGCCTGGTTTCGAGGAAGCCGCCGCCAAGGTCGGCGTCACCGGCATCTGCGGCTCGGCCATCATCGAGGTCGTCGCCGAAATGTTCCTGACCGGCATCATCTCGGAAGATGGCGTCGTCGATGGCTCGATGGCTGCACGCTCGCCGCGCATCCTGCAGAATGGCCGCACATACTCCTATCTGCTGCGCGACGGCGAACCGCGCATCACGGTGACACAGAACGATATCCGCGCCATCCAGCTCGCCAAAGCCGCGCTTTATGCCGGCGTCAAGCTGCTGATGGATAAGCAAGGCATCGATCATGTCGACCGCATCGGCCTTGCCGGCGCCTTCGGCACTTTCATCGATCCCAAATATGCGATGGTGCTTGGGCTCATTCCCGACTGCGAACTCGACAAGGTCAAGGCCGTTGGCAACGCCGCCGGCACGGGCGCGCGCATGGCACTGCTCAACCGCGGCCATCGCCGCGAGATCGAGGAAACGGTCAGGAAAATCGAGAAGATAGAGACGGCACTTGAATCAAAGTTTCAGGAGCATTTCGTCTACGCCATGGCCTTGCCGAACAAGGTCGATGCCTTCCCGGAACTCTCGAAGGTCGTGACATTGCCGGAACGCAAGCAAACCTCCGACGATAGCGGAGAAAGCGGCGGCCGCAGGCGTCGCCGCAGCCGCGAGTAAGAAAACAATTTGGCCAAGAGATGGTTGACCGCGGTTCACGCGGCCATTTTGCGTCCGATCTCGACAAAAGCCTGGCGAATGCTGTCTGCCACCGCCTTCATCGGTCCGGTCATCTGCGATGCCGTCAGCAAACGGATGTCGAAGGACGTCAGCTCTGGCAGTCCTTCATTCGGCCCGAGTATTTCCATATCATCGGTGATGTAGGAGCGTGGGAATGGCGCCACGGCAAGGTCGGAGACGATCGCGGCACGCTGCGCCATCGTATGGGCGCTGAGATAGGAAACGCGATAAGCACGCTTCTGCCGCTCCAGCTGCGCCATGGCCTCTGACCGCCAAATGCAGCCCTCTTCCCAGATGGAAATCGGCAGCGGATCGCGGCGATAGGCAGTGCCGCACTTGGCGCCGGCCCAGACGAGACGCTCCGTATAGATCACCTCGCCTTCCGTCGGGAAAGGACGCGTCGCACAGTTGATCAGCGCGAGGTCAAGCCGTTGCTCCTCGATGCGCTTCTTCAGCTGGATGCTCATATCGACGACGACATCGACCATGATGCCGGGATAGGTTTCCGAAAAGCTTTTCAGGATGGTCGGCAGCAGGCGCTCGCCGATATCGTCGGGGGCGCCAAGCCGCACCACGCCGCTGAGCTCGGGCATGATGAACCGCGACACCGCCTCGTTGGAGAGCGCCAGAATATTGCGCGCATAGGAAAGGAGCATCTCTCCATGCTGCGTCAGGCTCACAGACCGCGCATCGCGCAGGAACAGCGTGACGCCGAGCTGCTCTTCCAGCTTCTTGATCTGCATGGAAACAGCTGATGGCGTACGAAAGACCGCGTCAGCCGCGGTCGAAAAATTCCCCGTTTCAGCAATCGCGACAAAGGTACGCAGAACTTCATTGTCAAGCAACGGTATGGGCCGGCGGAACGGTACGGTCATATCGATTACCTTTCAATTTTTCTGATCCTAAGCACCATATCATTTCATTTGTCTGAATGTCAACGAAGCACCATATTAGACCTAATGGAAATTCATCGCAGACAGCCTCGAAGGAGTAAGATCATGGCTGGCATGGTATCAGACGAAGCCTCAAGGCTTTTCTCTCTTCTACGCCTCCGCAAAATTCAGCGCATGGCACAGCACACGCTCGACGAGATTGCCACCCGCTTTCCCGCTCATCTGATCGATGACGTCAATGCGCGCGGTCTCCCGCCGGATCGCACCTTGGCGGCGCTTGAGCGAAAGCCCAGCAAGCTGCGTTCGTTCAAGAATACTAATGGCAGCTATAAGATCTATTCGTTTGATTGATGGATCTACCGAGCCCATATTAAACCCGTGACATTTTGAGCGGTTGACACTGAAAGGACCCTGAAAATGACGACCATCAGTTACAGACAGACCGGCGCACGGAACCCGTTTCCGTCCGGCACCAGCTATATGCCCTTCTTTTCTCGCCTCGCTAATCGTTGGCAGCAGTGGCGCTCCCTTCGCGAGATCGAATCTCTGTCCGACGACATGCGCAAGGACTTGGGCTGGCCGGCCGCAAACGAAATCAAGAATCCGAAAGCTACCCGATGATAATGAAAGAGCATAACGACTGAAGGCGACGCTCAACCCAAGCGAGCGTCGCCTTTTGAACATTTCTGCATCCAGATGCGAACTGCACTTTAATCTTGAGAATCACACGCAAATATATTTTGCCGCTTGAGCATATCGCTCGCCTCCCCTTCGCTTCCCGTCTCTAGACCCGTATTTTTCAGAGTAGACGCAAATATCCCTTTGCGGCCGCGATTATCCATGCCAATGTCGCTTATAGACCATCGGGCCGACGTATTTGACGCAAGGAATACGTAACGGCCCTGGAGCATGGATTTTCACAACATGAGCAAGACCCCGATCAAGACGCGTTCCCTGGTTTTCTTCCTTGTTCCGCATTTCACCATGCTGCCGTTTTCCGCCGCGATCGAGACGCTGCGGATCGCCAATCGTATGCTGGGCTATCCCGCTTACACATGGCGGCTTGCCTCGACGGACGGTCAGAAAGTCTATTCTTCCAGCGGCATCGGACTGGAGGTCAATTCCTCCCTCACCGACGAGCGTCGCTATCTCGGCGGCGAGAACCGCCCGAATATGGTGCTGGTCTGTTCCGGCATCTATGTCGAAGAATTCCACAACAAGTCTGTCAATGCCTGGCTGCGCGAGACCTATAATCGCGGCGTCGCCGTCGGCAGCCTCTGTACGGGCGCCCATGTGCTTGCCCAGGCAGGATTGCTGAACGGTAAGCGCTGCGCGATCCACTGGGAGAACCTGCCGGGCTTCTCGGAAACCTTCCCGCAGGCGGAAGTCTATGCCGATCTCTATGAGGTCGACAGCAATCTCTATACATGCGCGGGCGGCACAGCCTCACTCGACATGATGCTGAATCTCATCGGTCAGGACTTTGGCGAAAACCTCGTCAATCGCGTCTGCGAGCAGCAGCTGACCGATCGCGTCCGCAGCCCGCACGACCGCCAACGCCTGCCTCTACGCGCGCGCCTCGGCGTTCAGAACTCCAAGGTGCTGTCGATCATCGAGCTAATGGAAAGCAACCTCGCCGAGCCGCTGTCGCTGCTGGAAATCGCCGACGATGCCGGTCTCTCGCGCCGGCAGATCGAGCGCTTGTTCCGCCAGGAAATGGGCCGTTCGCCAGCCCGTTATTATCTCGAGATTCGTCTGGATCGTGCCCGGCATCTGCTGGTGCAGTCCTCCATGCCTGTTGTTGAAGTAGCGGTCGCATGCGGCTTCGTCTCCGCTTCGCACTTCTCCAAGTGTTATCGCGAACTCTATAATCGCTCGCCACAGCAGGAGCGCGCCGAGCGCAAGCTGACCATGTCGACCAACCGGACCGGTATTGTCGTCTGAGGGCGATGGAATTCAAAGCGAGCGGATTCGGCAGGCGGCTTACTGGGCCGCCTCTTGGGCCATCTTGAAATCGGAATAGACCTGATTTCGGCCATTGTGCTTCGCCATATAGAGAAACTGGTCCGCGGCGTTGAGGTAATTGTCGAAGGACTCGTAGCCGGCAATCTCCGCCACCCCGATGGAAACAGTCACCGAAAGCTCTTCGTCGTCGGCATGAACCTTCAGGCTGGAAAGACTGAGGCGGACCTCATCGCATAGCGCGGTCGCCGCGCGCGAGTTCATTTCCGCAAACAGAATGGCAAACTCTTCCCCGCCGAGGCGGGAGAGCAGATTGTCGGTGCCTTCCAAGAGCCCGTGAAGCCTGCCGGCAACCGCCTTTAGCACTTGATCACCAATTTCGTGACCATAGGTATCGTTTAGATTCTTGAAATGATCGATGTCGAGAATGGCAACCGAGCTTGGACGCTGGCGACGCAGGCATTCATTGACCAGACGCGGACCATGATCATAGAAATAGCGCCTGTTGTAGAGCCCGGTCAGATAGTCGCTCGCCGCTGCTGCCCGCAGTTGTTTCAGCTGCGACAGCGTCTCTACATTCAATGCGATGCGGCATTGCAGCTCTTCCTGAACGAAGGGCCGATAGATGAAATCGCTGGCACCCGCCTTCAGGAATGTCGCAGACAGCAAACGATCGTTCGAAGACGAAATGCCGATAATCCGCATCCGATCCGAGCCATATCGGTGGCGGATGCGGCGGGTCAGTTCATGGCCGTTCATGTCGGGCATATTGTAGTCGGTGACGACGATTTCGATGTCGTCGAATGTCTCAAGCATCGCAAGGGCTTCGATACCCGTGCCGGCCTCGGCGACCTTGAATTGCTGAGCATGCAGCAAGTCCGTCAGCATTTTCCGGGCCGAGGGTACATCATCCACAACCAGAACGCGCATCGACCGGTTGGCGATGGCACGCCTTACCGAGGAGACGAGATTGTCGAGGGCAAACTCACCATCCTTGAGCACATAGTCGACGACATTGCGCTCCATGATGCGATTGCGCGTCGCCATGTCGAAAGATGCCGTAAATACGATGGTGGGAATGTCATGGGCAACAGCAACATCCAGGGCTTCCCCATGAGCAGCATCCGGAAGGTTGAGATCGATCACCGCCATCGTGAAGCTGCTATCTGGCCCCGCCAGCACCTCGTTCAGCATTTTCAGGGAAGAGCAATGCGTTACGGCCAGGCCGAGTTCGGTTTCGAACCGATGCGACAGCACCGCGGAAAACATGCGCGAATCCTCGACCAGAAGTATTTTCTGGCTGCCATTGCGGTGGCTGATGCCGCCGCCGAGGGATCCCACATGCAGTACCATTTCCCGTCAATTCCTCCCACACCATCAGGTGTATGAATATTCAGTCAATTGCAGGTCTGCCAAACCGCCTTGCACGTATCCTGAACAGGATTCGTGAAAAAATTGGAACCGCTGATTGCAGAGATTTACATAAAAAGTGATTTTTCCTCACTTTTGTCGAGCTTGTTTTGCCTGACCTGCCGCGCCTAGGAGCTCTTTCCGGTCGGTTGAGCTGACTGAATCTGCAACAGAGTGTCGAGATTTTGGTTCACGCGGCAGTAGAACTCCTCATCGATGAATGGCCGCAGAATGAAATCATTGCCCCCCGCCTTGAGAAAGCGGGCGGAAAGCAGCCGGTTGTTGGATGACGAGACGCCGATGATGCGCAACTCGTGGGAGCCGGTGGTCGCGCGGATGCGTCGCGTCAGCTCGAAGCCGTCCATGTCGGGCATATTGTAGTCCGTGACCATAAGGCCGACATCTGGGCTGGCCTTCAAGATTTCGAGTGCTTTTGCACCATTCTCCGCAACACTGACGCGGAAATTGTAGCGTTTCAGCCGGCTGGACAGCAAAGCGCGCGCCGTCGCGCTATCGTCGACGATGAGGACATGGTGACGATGGTTGGTCAGAAAACGGCAGATCGATTCCGCCAGCATATCCACCGCAAAGACATTGTCCTTGAGAATGTAATCCACCACATCCTTGGCGATCAGCTCGTCGCGCGTGCCTTCAAGAAAAGTACCCGTGAAGGCGATCGTTGGAATGCTGAGATCGAGAAGATAGGCCAGGGCTTCGCCCTTCTCGGCGCCTGGCAGGTTCATGTTCGAGATCGCCAGCTTGATCGGCTCCGACGACTTGTCGTAGGCGAGCTGCAGTTCTTCGAAATTGCGGCAAATCTCGACGTCGATGTCCAGGAGCTCCTTCAGCTTGGCCCTGACCATCGATGTAAAGAGATTGGAATCCTCGACAAGAAGAATGCGCGAGCCGGCAAGAGACGCGCCGGAGTATTGCATCCCCGAAACACCCAGAAATGGCATAATGAAAACCTGTTTTTGAAAATGATCCCCTCTGTATTTTTTTAGAACAAAGCCTTTGCGGATTTGTTAAGCCGACTGGTTTCCCGGAGGTGAAGAAAATTACCCCATTCGCGGCTTTCCAGACGCGCTATCGCCAGGGTTCTCGCGGCAACGACGTGCGCGATATCCCAAACCAGACCGAGAGAAACAATCCGAAAAAGCGCGACACGCTCCCCTCGAGGAACGCAAACCGGGAACTTCCGAGCGGAACCGGCGGAAACGATGACTGGCATCATTCCCACCCGCGACAACATGGCTCTGTTTCACCGGGCTCTGCCGGTAATCGGATCACTCCGCCGCGGTCCTGCCGCGGCGCCGGCCTGTGCTCTTCGCTTCCGATCCCTTGCCTTCGGCCGACAAAGTGGAATCTTCTTTTACGTCATCCTCAGCATCTGGCCCGTCTGCGAAATCCGCCAAGGCATCGGCTGCGATATCCGACTGCTTGCCTCGTCTGCCGTCGCGAACGATATGCAACTCCTGATGTGGATAGGGAATTGAAATCCCCTCTTCCTTAAAGCGCCCCAGGATTTCGATGCGCAGATTGTTGCGGATCTCCATGCCATCGGAAAGATCCGAGAGGTAGAAGCGCATCTCGAAATCGAGCGATGAGGGGCCGAAGCGCAGGAACTCCACGTGCGGTTCGGGATTTCTGAGAACCTTCGGGATCGCGCGCACCAGTTCCAGCAGAATATCCATGACCTTGCGCGGATCGGCATCATAGCTGACGGATACCGGAATTTCCGAGCGGCCGAGCCGGTTGCGATGCGTCCAGTTGCCGACGGACGCATTGATAAGCTCGGAATTCGGCACAATGATCGACTGCTTGCGGAAGGTCTCGATCTCGGTCGCGCGCACCGAGATGCGCTTGACGATGCCTTCCGATGTTCCCGAGACGATCCAGTCGCCGACCTTGAAAGGCCGCTCGACCAGAAGGATCAGGCCGGACACGAAGTTCGACACGATATTCTGCAGGCCGAAACCGATACCGACCGAGAGGGCGCTGGCGACGAGTGCCAGGCTGGACAAATCGATGCCGGCAGCGGAAATGGCAAAGATCGCCGCCAATGCTATACCCAGATAGCCTATGCCGGTTCTCACCGAGTTGCGGACACCCAGATCCACCTGCCCGCGCGCCATGACATTGCTGTCGAGCCAGCGCTGGAACCAGCGCGTGACCAGATAGCCGCCCGCAAACAGCAGGATGCCGACGAAGATGCCGAGCAGCGAGATCGACATGTTGCCGATCTTGATCTCGGTAAAGAGCCTGTAGGCAAAGACTTCGAGATCCTGAATGTGAAAGCCCCAGGAGAGCAGTATCAGCGGAATGCCGGTCAGCAGCGCGACGGCGTAGGTCGCAAGCCCAGCTGCAAGACCGGCCTGATCAAGCGCCACTTCACGCAGCTTCAGGCGATTTTCCAGAAAGCGTCCGATGATCGTTTCGGCAAAGACGCCCTGCTTGGATACCGCCTTGCCGAGCTGGAAGCCGAGATACATGGTCGCGATGACGGCGCTCGTCACGATCATCTGCGTTGCCATGAAGCGGGCCAGCCCGACATAGCCGATGAACGAGATGAAGATCACCAATATGCCGAGAACACGGAGAATGATGGCCATGCCATGCGGCCAATGGCGGCCTGGCGCATCCGGATCGCCGTTTTTGGCAAGCATCGGCGAGCCGAAGGATGCCGCAATCAGAATGAGGCCGATCAGCAGTGCCGCCAGAAAGCTCTTGGCCACGGTAACGACGACCGGCGATCCCATGGACTCGCTGATGCGGTCGAAAACGTAATCCAGTCCGTTGACCACAGCCATGGCCTGCAGGCACCAGGTCAGCGAATGCGCCCCCTTGTTCGACAGCTTGACCAAGCGCCAATGCGGCCGGAATGGCGCAAAGACGGCATTACTCAGGCGACCGACAAAATAGACGAGGCCAATGAAACCGAAGACCGCAGCCAGTATCGGCGCGATGTCGGGCCGCAGCACATTGAAATTCGAGAGAAAGAAGAAGGACGTGACGAGAAAGGCGGCCAGAGACAGGGTGCGGATCAGGGTCGACCAGAAGGCAACGGAGAGCCGGCTGATATAGGGCGGATTCTCGATGGCCTCATCCTGCACGTAGTAGCGGCGGAATAGCCGATAACCACCGAAAAGAAATAGCAGCGCAGCGCCGATCGACAGGCAGACGGCGGCCAGAAAGGAGGCAAGCTTCGCCTTGAGCACGAAGCCGATCCAGCTCGTCACGGCGGTACTGAACTTGACGCCCTCATCGACCAGAGCCGCCCCTGCATCGTCGAATGTCGCCGTGGAAACCTCCGTCCGCTTGAATAGCGTCTCGGCAAACAGCCTTCGGCGCATCTCCATGAACTGCATCGCAAGCCGATTGGTCTCCGTGGTCAGATTATCGGCATCGAGGATGACCGCGCTGATCTGGGAGCGTTCGGCATTGAGCCGGTCGCGCTCCTGCGTGACGATCGGAGCCTCAGGCGGTTGGCCTTCCTTGGGTGCAGCACCGAGTTGAGTCAGGCGTGCATCGATTTCGGTGGTACGGGGTTTCAGGCGTGCGGAAATAGCAGCTGTGGTGCGGTTGAGCTCGTCGACTTGGCCGGACAGCGCCACGAGCGCCTCGTCATCCGATGTTGCCTGTTTCGCCGCGTCCTGAAGCGACGCATAAGTCTTCTTCGCTTTGCCAAGGTCGGTGACAGCTGCGTCCAGCAGCCCATTGGCGAGCTGCCCGGGCTGTTGGTCCGTTTGCTGCGACGCTTGGACCGGCTGCTGATCTTGCGCAAGGGCAGCCCCCGCCAGCGGGATGATGGCGGTAAAAACGCCCAATCCCATCAACAAAAGGGACAATAGAAAAAGACGAGATTTCAGCGGGCGCAAGCAGAGCTCCTCGTTGCACATGAAGTCGCAGGCAGTGGATGACCGAAATCGCCGCAAAAATGGAGGCCCGAGTCATCCTATAGTAGGATTGCGAATTCCATAGTCTTTACGCGTACGCCTTGTAAGACAAAGAAAGGCGACACGAAGGCATTCCATGCCCTTATCCTGTCCGGACTCTCGCTCAAAACCGGATATCGCCCGCTCTCATCTTGACGACGACCTGTCGCGCGATCATCGCCCGCCCGGAAATAGGCCACGAAAACACCTTGGCAATGGGTCGATCTATGCGCGCCCGCTCCGTAATATCAGGATGAAGGCGATGCCTCCGGCAAGCCCGGTGACCACGCCGATCGGCATGTCCTCCGGAGCCATCACCAGGCGCGCGACGACATCAGCCCAGATCAACGTCAGTGCGCCGAAAGCGGCGCTCAGCGGCACCACGCGCACATTGTCGCCGCCCACGATTAGCCGCACGAAATGCGGCACCATCAACCCGACGAAACCGATTGCGCCTGAAAAGGCGACCATCACGCCGGTCAGCAGCGCCGTGATAACGAAGAATAGCAAGCGAAACTGTGCAACGGCAATGCCAAGCGTGACGGCCGTTTCATCGCCCATCGCAAGTGCATTGAGCTCCCTCGTCTTCGGGAGAAGCAAGGCGAGGCAGAGCAGCAGGATGCCGGCGGGATAGATAAGATGCTGCCATTGTGCCAGTCCTAACCCGCCCAGCATCCAGAAGACAACCGTGTTGGCAGCTCTGGGATCGCCCAGAAAAATCAGGAGGTTGCCAAGCGCCGTGAACACGAAGGCAACCGCCACGCCCGACAGAACGAGCCGATCGGCCGATTGCGAGCGCGTCAGCCGCGTCGTCAGCCCGACGGCTGCGGTTGCGAGCAAGGCGCCGGCAAAAGCGAACAACGGCACCGTCAACAGGCCGAGGATCAGCCCGGTGTGCAACAGCGCCAGAATGGCGCCGAATGCTGCCCCGGAGGAGACGCCGAGGAGATGCGGGTCCGCCAATGGATTTCGCGTCAGCGCCTGCAGGACGGCGCCGGTGATGGCAAGCCCCGCCCCGACGAGCGCCGCCAGAACGACACGCGGGAAACGGACGTCCCAGACAATGCTTTCCTGCCCGCTGGACCAGGTGACCGGAAAGGCACCAACGTGCAGTCTGTTGCCGATGATCGACCAGACGGTGGAGAACGGAATGGATGCCGAACCGAGCGACACACCGGCGGTGATCGACAGAATGAAGCCTATGGCGAGCATGGAGATGAGAATGGAGAGATTGAGGCGCATGCTTGAATCTTGAGGAAGAGATCCGCCCCATGATCGACTGGACGGATCGGCATTGTAGACGATTACATGGCGCTCGGATGAAAGGCTTTGGCCAGCGTGGCGATGGCCTCGATGTTGCGCGGCCCCGGTGTCGCCTCCACATAAGGCAGCACGACGAAGCGGTCATTCCTCACGGCATCGATATTCTTGAAGGCCGGATTGCCCTTGAGAAAGGCGATCTTCTGGGCGGCGGTCACCTGGCCGTAATCGACGATGACGATCACTTCCGGGTTCTTCTCGATGACCGGCTCCCAGGACACTTCAGTCCAGCTCTTCTCGACGTCGTCCATCACATTGACGCCGCCGGCAGCCTCGATCAAGGCAGTCGGAATGCCGAAACGCCCCGATGTGAACGGCTTTTCCTCACCGGAGTCATAGACGAAAACGCTGGTCGGCTTGTCGACATGACCGATCCTCGCCTGGATCTCGGCAAGCTGCTTGCGATAGCCGGCGACGAGCGCTTCCGCCTTGTCCTCGACGCGGAAGATCCTGCCGAGATTGAGGAGATCCACGAACATGTCGTCCATGGTCGGCTTGTTCTTCTGCATGACGAAGATGCAGGATTCGGTCAGCTCATAAACCTTGATGCCGAAGGGTGCGAGCGTTTCCGGAGTTACCTCGCCGCCGACCTTCATGCCGTAGTTCCAGCCGGCAAAGAAGAAATCCGCATTGGCGCCGAGCAGCACCTCCTTGCTCGGATATTTCGGCGACAGCTCCGGCAGTTCCTTCACGCCGTCACGCAGCTTCTCATCCAGCGTCTTCCAGCCGGAAATGCCGGTATAGCCGACCATGCGGTCCTGCAGCTTCAGCGCCAGCATCATCTCGGTCAGGTTGACATCGTTGGAAACGGCCCGCTCCGGCGCTTTGTCGAAGGTTACATCGCGATTGCAGCTGCGCACGGTGACGGGCTCGGCGAATGTCGTGCCCGCAAACAGGCTTCCGATAAGCAAGGCCGCCGCAGACAGGGATATGCGAGAAAACATGAATAACTCCAATGATCGTATTATCGAAGGGAAAAGGAAAATCGCTGCGGGCCGCCGTCGGTGCGATGCAGCCGCGTACCAACCCTGAAAGCGCTCGAGACCTGCGCCACAGTCAGGACTTCGGCAGGTTCGCCGTGGCCCATGAGCCGCCCGCAATCCATTACGGCGATCTGCGTCGCAAAATCAGCAGCGAGATTGATATCGTGCAGCGTCGTAACGACCGTCGGGCCGAGTCCCTTGAGTAGCTCAAGAATCTCAAGCTGGTGTCGGATATCGAGGTGATTTGTGGGTTCGTCGAGGATGATGAGCTCCGGTTCCTGTGCCAAGGCACGGGCGATCAGCGTCCGTTGCTTCTCGCCACCCGACAGCGACGCGAATTGCCGCAGTGCCAAAGACTCCAGTTCCAGGCGGGCGAGCGCCTTGGTCGTGACGTCATGGTCGCGATCGCTCCAGCGTGCCATGCCCTTGCGGTGCGGGATACGGCCCATCAACACCACGTCGCGCACGCTGAAGGGAAAATCACCTGGCGTCTCCTGCGGCACGACGGCGATGCGCTGCGCCGCCTCCCGCGGACCGATAGACCAAAGATCGATGCCGTCGAGACGCACCGAACCTCGTTGCGGCTTGAGGCCGCGATAGAGGCAGCGCAGCAAGGTCGACTTGCCGGCTCCGTTCGGACCGATGATCGCAAGCCGGGCGCCGGCCTCGACTGATAGCGTGATGCCGCTGATGATCGGCATTGCCTTCTGGGGACCCCAGCTGATGCCGTCTGCTTGCAGTCGCGCGCTTCGTTCGGACATGATCCGGCTCCTATTGCAATACGACCAGCTGTCGTTCGGCTGAAACGATGGCGGCGGGAATGCGTGCGAGGGTCTTGCCTGCCAGTGCTCTCTGGCGTTCGTTTTCGCGGGTCAGCCCATCGGGGCGATCCCGATAAAGCTTCGCGAAGGAGACAAGCGCGCCGATATCGCCCGCATCCTCGATGTCACCGAAGAGGTACGTCGCCTTCGCCGTGGCCTGGAAAGCGACCGTGCACGGCCGTTCGCAGCCCGCCATGCAGACACTGCCTTCCAGGCTGAAATCATCCGCGAGTGCGGCGCCAGCCTGGGAGATCGCCATCTGCAAATGTTTCAAGAGCTCGAGGCCCGGCCGGCAGGGTTTGCCGACATGACGGCAGTTGGTGCACACGGTGATCCGGTGCGTCGCCTCTTTTGTATTATCCATGAGATGCCTCCCGGAGATTTCGCCGGAGGCACAGTCAAGATAGGGCCAGCGGACGCAGCGGCGCCCTCGCCCAACCACTGATTTTCCATCGGAACACCCCGTCCGTTGCGGTTGATATCGTCGATGGCAGGTCTCCTGGCTCGCGGGTCACAACTCGTTCGCGCCTTCCCGGCTTGACGCCAGTGGCATATTGCGAACGCGCTCTCCGCTTACAGTTGCGGGGGCAGCCACGGTTTTGGCCCCTGATGGGTAATCCGCACCGTGTTCCCTTTTCAGCCGCCATCCGGATCGATCCGAAAGCAGCACCATCGGCGGTATTCATGTCATAGAAAGCGGATGCGGGCAACGGCGATGTCATATGCGCTTTCATTTGTCCTGGAGCCTTGGCTTGAATAGTCATTTGTTACGTTATTACATAACAAATGACAAGCCATTATCTCCGCTCGAAGCCGCAACTGCGATATGCATGTTCGGAGGCGCTCAATCGCGATCAAGAATGAAAGAAACCGCAGGGCTGTCAGACCGCCTTGCACTGAGGATGAAAACGCTCCGCGACGCTCTCTGCCGCCGCATAGGCTTGCGTCACGATCTCAGGTACCAGATCGATGTCGGGGAGACTTCCAAGTCCCAGGGGACCAATCGCAAAAAGCCCCTCTGTCGTGCGCCCGTTGACCTCGAGCGAGCCTGTCGCCTCCACGGCGAGACCGAGGCCAAGCTCGTCCGGCACCGCGAGGCCGGCGTCGATGAGGCTACGCAGCAAGGGTGCATTCAGATCCGGCGCCTGGCACCGACAGTCGATTACATCGTCGGCGTAGAGCTGCTCGGTCTCCTGCCGACCAGCCGGCTTCAAAACCAGCCCGGTGGGCGTGCGGCGAATAAAATGACCACGCCGCAGCAGTGTATTGCCCTCGGCAAGCTCCTGATTGAGGCGCACATGCAGCGCCTCGGGCAACCGATTGCGATGGCTATCGTAAAGCGCCCGCAAATGGCGGTTGAACTGCTGCTTCTGCCCCGCCGGCAGGGATCGCCAAAGCGAGCGCGCATGCTTGCGCAAGCCGTTCATGACGGATTGCCAGCTCTGGCCGTTCGCCTCCGCCTCGCCGCAAGCCTTGCGGACGAAGCGAACGATCTCGCTGAGCTTGCCGGGCATCTCGTCGGCAGGGAAAACCGGGTCAGCATTGTTGCGCGTGTGGCTCTGCGGCAGAAAGCCTCGCCGCGAAACGATGGTGATCTGTCCCGTATAGCCGTTCTCGCGCATCTGCAGCAGCCGATCGACGACGCGCAGGCCGCTTCCGAGCAGGATCGTATGCGGTCGCGACACGAGACGACGCGCCCGCACCGTCGTCGGCACGGTCGCGAGATCGCTGGCCTGGAATTCGTGATCGCTAATGCCATAGCCTGTCGCCAGCACCACCATGTCGAAAGGCGCATTGGCGGCGCCATCGCTTTCCACTACGAACCGGCCGCCACGAACACGCCGAAGCGCGAAGACCGTCTCGCTGCTGACCTGCACCGCCACATCCCGCCGTGACGAGAAGGCTTCCGAAAAGCGCTGATAGACGTAGTCGCTGAAAATGCTCTTCGGCACGAAGATCTGTAAAAAACCGGGTATGGCGGCGGGGACGGCGCTGCGGAAAGGCGCATTGCCGCAAAGCCATTGATTGAAGTCGTCAGGATCTCCCGCGGAAACGGAAAGATCGCGAACACGGCTGTTGAGAATTTCACTGCTATGTCCGGAGGCGAGCGCCTGTCCGCCGCTGACGGTGGAATTAGGATCGAAAAGCTGCAGATGGAAGGGAAAGCGAACCGTCTTCATCAGGGCGATCGCCATCATCATGCCGGAAAAACCGCGCCCGATCACGGCAATGCGGGGCATCGCATAAGGCCGCGCCGTCGCGTTCGTCCTGGCGGAAAAGAATCCCTGAACCGTCATATCAACTCCTGGGGCGAGAGGTGGTCGATCATGCCTTTCTTGGGCTTGCTGACTTCACAGGTCCGGAAACACAGAGCCGATATCCGGGCCTCGGCAACCTTGGAACTGCGGCCGACAGAACGCACGAAAGCCGCTTCCGTTCTCAATACGCGTCGCGCTTCTTCAATCAGGACCCTTCCAAAATGAAAGATGCGACAGGCAGGTCCAACTCTGATCCAACACCAGATGCCTGCAATCAGCCGCCACATGATTACTTCGTCAAAAGCCATCAGGCAGCAGAATTATTGCCATTGTCTACTTATTTAGTCGTATATGAAAGCGCGAAAACGCTCCGCTAGCAAGTGCTTTCTTGTCCGGACGGAATAGGGTCGACCAAGCTGCGGTACAGAAACGGCGGACGACCGGACACCCCCTTTGTATCCGGCACCTGCGTTGACCGGCAAAAAGGGAAAGCAATTCCAAGCTCTAGGATCAGCTTATGAAGCAGCTTTCGCTATTCGTTGGCCGCAGAGAAGAGGGCTCGCAACCCGCCATCCTCAACGCATTATATCAGGCCGTTCGCTTAAAATTTTCGTGGTCGGCGCCTATCGTGCCCGAGGGCGCAACATGAATGCGCCAGGAAAATCCGTTGTGCACTCCATCTATCGAAATTAAGATCGCAGGGATTTGCTGCGCCTGAGAAACCGACTTGGCGCTGGCCGAGGAGTGGTAAATGGGGACTGTTTCGCAGTTGCACGAACGTGTCAGGCCGCCCGCCCATCGCGTCCAGAGCGAAGAGGAAGCGCTCGACATCTCACGTTCGCTCGCCGCCGGCTTCGCTCAACATGCAAGCGATCGTGATATCAATCGCATCCTGCCCTATGACGAGATCGACGCCCTGTCGCAGTCAGGCCTGCTAGGGATTTCCGTTCCTTCGGAACATGGCGGTATCGACATTTCGAACTGCGTTCTCGCCGAGGTCGTTGCGATCCTTGCCGAGGCCGACCCTTCCATAGCACAGATATTGCAAACGCATTTTCATGTGCTGGAAGCGGTGAGAATTGGGGGCGGCGAGGACCAACGGGCATCCCTTTTCGACCGCGCCATTATCGGCGATCGTTTCGGCGGCATCTTTTCCCAATCCGGTGCAAGCGGCACCGACCAGCATCCCTGGCATCTGACAGCGGACGGGCTCGGCTTCCGCCTCAGCGGACGGAGCCAGCCTTCCGCCAGCATTCTGTTTTCGGACTGGATTGCGCTATTCACGACCGACAAACGCAAGGGGCTAATCGCCGCTATCGTGTCCAGAAATACTGAGGGTATCCAGATCATCGACGACTGGGATGGCTTTGGTCAGCGCACCTCCGGAAACGGCACGATCATATTGCATAACGTCTATCTCAATGCTGACGCCCTTCTTCTGCACCGAGAAAAGCTGGCTGAGCCCACAGTGATCGATAGTGTGAACCAACTCACCGGCGCCGGCATAAATCTCGGCATTGCCCGCTCCACGCTGGCGGCGACGATGGAATTCGTGCGGACCCGCTCTCACTCAGGGGAAGGCAACGGGGATGAGCGAGCCGCCAACGATCCGCTGATCGTGACAAGGATCGGCGAGATTGCCATCCGCATCGAGGCGGCAACGGCGATGGTGGAGCGCGCCGGCGGCAAGATCGATGCCGCACAGATCAATCTCACCGAAGATCATGTTATCGACGCCGCACTTTCCGTTGCGGCGGCCCAGACGATTACTGCCGATATCGCGATGGAAGCAGCCGACGCGCTGTTCGAGCTTGCGGGCACGGAGTCTGCGCGCATCGGACTGAACCTCGACCGCCACTGGCGCAACGCCCGCATTCACACCCTGCATGAACCGGCCCGCCGGAAATACCACATCGTCGGCAACTACCATCTCAACGGCGTAAAGCCATCGAAGACCTCATTGCCTTGATGGGCGCAGGAGAATCGACAAGGTCAGCCGATATATGAGGCCCGGTGGTTTTCCCGTTCCGGGATATCGGCGTCAGCGCCACCGGCAACGAATTCCTCCAGCGACATGTTGTCGAGAATCTCGGCAATCGCGTCACGCACCTCGGTCATCGAGCGCCGAACCTGACAGCGTTCCGGATCGGAACAGTCGTCGCAGGCTTCATAAGCCGTACGGCTGGCGCAACGGATAGGCGCCAACGGGCCGTCCAGGGTACGAATGACATGGCCGATGCGGATTTCCGATGCGGGGCGCGACAGCGAATAACCGCCGCCTGGGCCTTTTTTCGAACGCAACACGCCAGCGTTTCGCAATTCGAGGAGAATGGTATCGAGAAACTTCTTCGGAATATTGTTGCGTAACGCGATATCGTTGATGAACGCGGTTTCACCCGGACCGAGGCGTGCGAGATCCACCAGCGCCTTCAGTCCGTATTTTCCTTTTTTCGTAAGCATCGCCGTCCGCTTTACTGCAAAGTCAATTGTTGAAAACCCGGCATCGCTCGAAAGAGACTCAACGGGCCGATCCTGTCAGCATGGGACTGCGGAAGTAACCCCGCAATCTCTTGGGAACAAGATAGTAACTCACAAATTGTATAGTTTATATGAGTAAATTTAGGCAAATGTATCGTCTAAGCAACGATTTTGCGGCTTTTCTTGGATTTTAGGCGGCACTGCTGTCCAAATATGCCTTCCCGTGCCCACGCCTGTAATCGTCGATCGCGCCGGCCACCTGGTCGGCCACCAGAACGGCATGCTCGACCACCTCGGGCAATCCCATCAATTCGCCGAAGGTTCCGCGCGCAAGCGGTCCAGAGATAAACAAGGAAGGAACCAGCGTACCATCGCCGGCAAGCGCCCGTGATCGCGTATCGCAGGAAAACCCCAGTCGTGCTGGATCCATTGCGAGATATCCGGCCTTCGATAGCTCATCGATCCAGCCCTGCGACTGCAGGATCCCGCGGTGCCCTGGTCCGGTGGTAACCACGACCGCATCGAATTGCCTTTCAAGGGATCGCTCTGAACGGCTGAGTCGTAGGGTGCAGTCGATGACGCCATCGGCAACGCCGACCGCCGCGACCGAAGCCGCCAGTATTTCCAGCCGGCCACTTGCAAGCGCTCCTTCGCTGGCAGCCTCCACCTGCGGCGCGACGCGAAACCGATGCACATCCCAGAACGGCCTCAAATGCCGGACGAGACGCCGCCGCTCCGCGATCGGCAACGCATGCCAGACATGCCCGCCTTGCGCCCTCACCTGATCGATGACGGCATGCCAGCTGCGGCCCTCGCCCTGCGCCTTGCGGATGGCGGTTCGAACACTGCGCAACAACTCGACTGCCGTCTTCGACGGCTGCGTGGCGAAATCGCCGAAAGGTTCCTGCTTGACCGCCGCATGGCCGCGCGAGCGCAGACCGCGTCGGGATATGGCGGTAACCGGCCCCTTGTGCCCCCTGAGCTCAAGCGAAGCAATGACGTCGGCCGAGGTCAAACCGTTGCCGACGATCAGAACGCGATCGTCGGCGCGAATGGCGGCAAGCGCATCCGGTCGCGTCGGATCGGAAATGAAGCGCGGGTGATCGGCAAGCGCATCCTGCAGAACTTGTGGCGGCAAGGGAGACGGATGGCTGGTGGCGATAACCAGAATATCGGCATCCACACGCTGTCCATCAGTACCGGTGACTGTCCAGCGGTCGCCCGTTCTCTGAATACGCTCGACACTTTGCCTGATATGGAGGAGCCGCCCGTTCTCGACGAAAGGACGGATCATGCAATTGACATATTTGCCAAAAACGGAGCGTCGCGGAAAAAAACCGCCATTCACGGCGACCGCCGCATCATCATTGACAAGCGCGTCATTCTCCAGCAGCCAGCGCTGAAAATGTTCGATGTCGTCGGGCAGCAGACTCATTTTCCCCGCCGGTACATTGATGCGGTGGGCAGGATCTTGCGTGTCGTAGGCAAGCCCTGCTCCTAAACGCTCCCTTGGCTCGAATATAAAGAGCTGAGAGCCCCGCGCCGGCTGATTCTGTAGCAAATGGAAGGCAACCGCCGTCCCGGAAACGCCGCCGCCAACTATGACGATAACAGGCAGATCAAGCGCCTGGTGGTCCGAGCCGATGGTCAATAGCCAACTTCCTCCAGATCGATCGCCACGCGAATTCTACATCCGTCGGCAACAGCAATTATCATTGAGATAGAGATATACTCTATAAAATTTGTTGACAACACGATTGCAGCGCGTGCCCCTCTTCTCTGCAACCAACGGCAGTCAATACAGTGCTGATATGCCTTTGCAAACAAGTGGTTATTTGTGCCGCGCACAATATTGTTTTTGCACCGCAAGATGTAAAAAACTTGGCATACATCCGTTCGAGGAACATACTAGCGGTTGTTCTGGTTCGTGTTCTCTGTGGGAGGAGAAACATCATGGAACTATTTCGTCTGCTCACCGCGTTCGACTATACGTTGATGCTCATTCTGGCTGCGATCTTTGTATTTAGCGTCATGGAAGGCGTTCATAAGAAGCACTGACCGCATACGGTCGAAAGCGATGGCCATTGCCGTCAGGCGAACATCTCTGACGTGACTTGAAGCGCGCAGCTGAACCAGCTGGCAAAGCCATCAGTCCGACGTGGTCGGCTCATATGGGCAGTCGCCTATAGCAACGACAGGATCTGCCGATGCAGACAGGTCGCCGCGTGGCTAGCCTCCTCCCGTCGAACCCTCCAATCATCCTGTATTTCCCCCAAATAGGCATCGCGAGCGAGCTGCATGGTCGTTCGGGCTACGTGTTCGGACAAGCGCGGCATGACCCATTCGGCGGCGAGATCCTTGCTGACGAATTCCCCAGTCGCCGCCGTTCTCCACATACGCGCGAGTGTCAGCAGGACATTCCGCTCATCTCCATGCAGATTGGTAAGCAAGGCCGGCAGCGCCTCCCGTATAGCGCGCCGTACGTCTCCAGGCGGAATTTCAACAAGAAGATCATCAAGAGGCGGACCAAATAACGTTAGAGCCTGCTGCCGCGCCTGAGCTAGGACGAGCGTGATGTCCGGATCACAGAGAGGCTCAGGGATTGCGCCGGCCTCGAAGCCGTCGCGCAACCATTCACCATAGACAAACTCGCTACATCCCGGAAAAGGTGGTGCTGAAAGATGATCCTTTAGAAACACCATGAGCTCGATGCAGCGTGATGCACCAGCCCGGACTGGGTGACGACCCGAAGCCGCCAGCAGACGAGCAAGCAGGCGTTTGCGCATGAAATCGGTCATCGGGAGATCGATGATTGCCAAAACATCCACATCGCTTTGCGGACGCAATCCGCCCGCGACCGCCGATCCGTGCAGATAGACGGCCCGCAGGTGGTCGCTGAAAACTTCCTTGGCAATTGCCAAAGCCGCTCGGGCTTCCGCCGGAATTTCCGATGTTGCAGTTCGCATGCAATCTCCGATCGCGATCATCCCGATATAACGATCGAAGAGCCGCTTTTGCAGCCCCAACTCAAGCTCTTCATCTTCGTAATCGTCAAACCAAAAAGCAGCGATCTAACAAGACATCCCAAAGGAGCCGGATCAAAGTCCTTTTGCTTTGAGAGTGAGGTTTCATGATTATACTTGCAAAAATCTAGGCTAAGATTGCAGCGTTGGATTGTGTAATCCGACACGTCTATTCATCGATTTAGGAAAAATGTTCCACAAGCTTCGCGCAAACAATTCCTGGGATATTTCTCGACATCGATAAGACATGAAGCAAAGAGGATATACTTATGAGTTACGACTGGGAGGGCGTAAAGACACGTCGCATGAGAAGGTTGAAATACGGGCTATCCCTATTTCTCTTCACGATGTCGGTAACCGCGCCAACGGCATTTCTGTTGCATCTGCACTGAACCGGGCCTTCTCTTCCGGCAGCGGATCATCAATTCCATTCCCGTTTAGCAGACTCCGGCATCCAGACACCAATCCACGATGGGCGGGAACCAAAGCAAGCCTCTGTTCGTTTCTAAAGGCACTCCCCCTATCAAGGAGAACACCATGGCCGACGTCTCGCTGGACAAGGATATCAACGCTCAGATCAACGAGCTCCGCAGCCAGATCGATAAGCTCTCCACCGAATTGGCAAGGCGCATCGACAGCGCCTCGGATCGTGCCGACGAGGCTCTTTCTTCGGCAAGAGGAAAAGTTGCAAGCATCGCGGACAATGCCCGCTCCGAGGGCCGGAACGTGGTGCAGGCCGCAAGGGAAAATCCGACAGCCACGAGTTCGGTCCTGATCGTGACGGCGCTACTCGGTCTATTTACCGGCCTTCTGCTGGGCAGGCTCTCCGATTGACCGACAGCCTTGACAGCCGAAAACCCTCAGCACGTTGCAAATTGCCTAACGATTTCAAGGAGTTTTTGGTGGGTGATGTAGGGCTCGAACCTACGACCCGCTGATTAAGAGTCAGCTGCTCTACCAACTGAGCTAATCACCCGTACCGCTTGCTGGCGGCGTGATCGGGCATATAAATAGGATCGGTTTGATTGTCCAGCGGCCAGACGAATTTTCTTTGTTTTTTTGTCAAAAAAATTTCAGAGGTGGCCAAAAACGCAATAAAATCAAAGCTCAAGAATTCCTGACGCAACACGCACCGCTTGGCCGCCGATGCGGGCATTGGCGATCAGGCCGCCATCGATGTCCAGGTGAAGATGAATCAGCGACGGCCGCCCCATCTCGATGCCCTGCTCTATGATGACCGGATGATGTCCATCCGGCAGGGCGTCGAACTGATTGATCGCACCGGACAGCGCCGCTACTGCGGCTCCCGTCGCCGGATCCTCGACGATACCCATTCCCACCGGGAACATGCGCGCGTGGAATTTGGCAACGTGATTGACGCCGCCACGACAATAAATGAAGGCTGAGGCAAGCGCGCCGTCGACGAAAGGCACCGTCTTTTCCCAGAGCTGCAAATCGAATTCCAGCCTTTCCGCCGCGCCGACATCATGCACCGGCACCAGAAGGAACGGCACACCGGCACTCCAGATGGAGGGAACATGGTTTTCGAAGCCGATTTCGGTGATCTTCAGGCTGAGCGCATTGGCGATATCGGCCCTGTCGAGCGGCAGAAGAATCTCCTGCGACTTTTTCGGCAGATCGAATTCCGCAAAGCTCGTCTTGTTCTGTCTCAGCTTGATGGCGCAGCGCACCGGCCCGACGCGCTCGTCGAGGACGGAAACGAGATCGAGATCCCCGCCATGATTGGCATGAGCCTTCTCCGCCAAGGCGATCGCCGTGCCGACGGTCGGATGCCCGGCAAAAGGCAGTTCGCGACCAGGCGTGAATATTCGCAGGCTCGCCGTATGCGCGAGATTTTGCGACGGCAGCACGAATACGGTCTCCGAAAGGTTCATCTCCCGGGCGATCGCCTGCATCGCCTCGTCGCTCAACCCCTCGGCATCGAAGATGATCGCGAGCGGATTGCCCGCCAGTTTGCTGTCGGTGAACACATCATAGACACTGTAGCTGCGTGCCAATCCGGCCTCCATCCATGCTTCCAGACTTGAATATTCATAACGGCAAGCGACTCCAGCGCAAGCCCAAGCTATTTGTCGCTGTCGAAGAACCAGGCGAGAATCGGAAGCATCGCAATATTATAGGGATGCGCCGTTGGGTCGGCCGATCGAATAGCGACCACGCCATCGACCTCGTCCTCTTCGGAAACGAGCATATGCGCCTCGATCCGCCGAAGCATCTCCTCGGCCGTCCATGGAAAACGGAAGACACGAAGAAGCGTGATCGAGCGCCTTATATGCATTGCGTGATATCCGGATACCGGAGTGGCATCACGTAGATCGAGACCAGTCTCCTCCAACACCTCACGCCGCATATTGCCTTCGACGTCGGCATGCCCGTCGACGATATCGTTCTCATCCATCGATCCCGAGGCGCAATAGACCTGACCAGGATTTGCGGTATGGGCGGCCATGCGTATCGCGATGATCGCTCCGTCCGACGATACGATGACGGGAAAGGCAAAAAGGTGAAACGCTCCCGGCTGCCGCTGCTTTCGCCACAAGAGAAATGTCGAGAAGGGTGTTACATAGGCCTCCCCCTTCACCGCACCGCCCGTAAGCGACAGCCTGTGCTGAAAGATCATGCGACCGTCATAGAGTGATGGATTGGCGGCAATTTCCCTTGCCCAATTTTCCCGCGCCGCCTCCTGCTCGCGCATGTGAAACGGATGTTCGCCGGGAAACACCGTAAGGTCGATGCTGGAGATGGGGAACACGGTACTTTGCGGCGGCCAGCCGGCCATGTCGTTCTGTTCTGAGAGGGTCATATCAAATCCAATGTCATGACGACGGGGCAATGGTCGGAGGCCTTCGGCCTATCCCAGCCGACGCGCGGATAGCGCTCCACCTCCTGCCCCGGTGGGAAAACAGTGCGGAAAGGCTGGCCCGAGCGGATGATATCGGGCATACGCGTTGCATTGGCGCGTGCCAGCGCCGGAGAAAGCCAGATATAATCGAGCTGGCAAAGCCGCTGCTCCTGCGGTCCGCGGGCGTGGTAAAGCGTCCAGCGGTCAAGCTCGTCGCGCCGCCGCACGACGTTCTCCGCAAAACCATCATGGCTGAAGACATCGAGTGCGCTCCCCTTCTCCTCGCTGCGCGGTTCGAAGCGATAGCCGGTGCGGCGTGTGCCGATGACATCGATCCATTCCTGATAGTCGTTCATATCGCCACAGATGGCGAAGTTCTTCGTCGCCGTGTGGCCGGCGCCGAAACGATCTTCGATGATGCGCCGAACCGCCATCGTCTCGGCCCGGCGGATCGCCATGGTCGCATGACGTCCATCCACGCCTTCACGTGCCGGTCCCATCGATTTCAGATGGATGACATAGAGCGAGAACGGCACGCCACCGATATGGAGATGCAGCTCCAGGCAATCGCGCTTGAAGATCTTGTCCTCCAAATGAAGGCCTTGCTCCGCAAGCTCGTCATTGAAAAGGCCGAAATTGCCATAGGTCACCATGGCGTGACTCTTGATATCGTTCAGGACGATCGGCTGGCCGTCGTGCGTCTCCTCGCGCATCATCACCGCGACATCGATGCCGCGGCTGTCATTGCCTTCGATCAGGAATTTCTGGCGATAGCCGTTGCCGACCATGCGGTAGAGGTACCCGTATTCGAAGGCCTGCAGCGCCGCCATATTGTCGACCTCCTGCAGGCAGATGATGTCGGCATCGGCGTCTGCGATCGCCAGCGCCGTCATCTGCCTAGTGTCGTCGGTCGCCGCAATCACGCGCGCCGCTTCCAGCTGCTGATAGATCTCTTCATTACGGACATCGAAGAGCTGCAGAACGCGATCCTGGCGCAACTGGTTGCGAAAACCGGTGTAATCGAAACGGGTCAGAAGGTTTTCGACATTGAAGGTCGCAAGACGCAGGGACATGAAGCATTCCAGTTTAAGAAAAATGTGAGCCGGCTTATTATGCTCGCATCATCCGGCTTTGGCTGTTACCGTCGATTTGAACTTGCCCATCAGATACGGGCCGGAAAGAACGGGAGCATATTTCGGCTCCTCGCCTTCCTTCAGGCACGACGGCAGGCAGGCGATTTCGGCAAACCAGTTCGGCTGGTGGAAGAAGGCCAGAGACTGGCGGCGCTGCATGCCGCCCTCTTCCGGCGGCGGATTGACGACACGATGCACCGTGGACACCCAGCGATCGTTGGTCCAGAGCGCCATCAGGTCGCCGATGTTGATAACGAAAGCCCCCTCCACCGGGGGCACCGGCGTCCAGTTGCCATCAGGAGCGATGATCTCTAGTCCTTTCGAGCCGGGCTGCGGCAGGAGGATCGTCAGGCTGCCGTAATCGGTATGCGCGCCGGCGCGAAGCTGGCCCGGCTGCGGTGGCACATGCTGTTCGGGATAATTCAGCGCCCTCAGCGCACTGATCGGCGCATCGACGTGAGGATCGAAGAAATGTTCATCGAGGCCGAGAGCGATGGCAAATACGCGCATGATGCGCGCCGCCAGATCCTCCATCGCCCGATAATAAGCCTTCCACGCCTCCACGAATCCATCAGGCCGTTCCGGCCAGATGGTGGCGGCATAGCAGAAGCCGAGCGCGTCCGGATCGCTCATACCCGCAGGAATGGAAAGCGGGCCGCCATTGAAGCTCTCCTTCAGATCCGGCGGCGTGTCCACGTTCCGCGATTTTGCAAGCGCCTCAGTGCCCGGGCCGAGATAGCCGTAGGGGTAACCGGGATAGAGCGTTTTCGCCTTCTGCTTCATCTCAGGCGGTAGATCGAAAAAAGTCTGCGTCTTCTTCCAGACTTCGGCGATCACGGCATCCGCGACACCGTGGTTGGCAATTGCCAGAAAGCCGGTCGAGCGGCATATCCGATCCACCTCCGCACCGAGCCGCTTCTTCTCGTCATGATCGGCGGCTTCGAAAGCGCCGAGATCGAAAATCGGAAAGCTATGATCGGACATGCGCGACTCCCCTTCGTGACGTCGAGCAAATCAAGCATAGGAGGCGACGGGGAACAACCATCTTGTCCCCTACCGATCAAAGCCGCCAGGCGGAGCGGATCACGACCCGATAATCATCGCCCACGGCAACAGCCTCGCGGCTATAGGCGCGCAGCACCTGTCCATCCGGCATCGACAGCCTCAGCGCATAGCGCTCACCCTCATAGAGAACGGAATCGACCTTGCAGGAAATGCCTTGCGTATCGGCAACCACATCCTCGGGGCGCACAAGGATATCCGCGCTCGTCGAGCGGCCTGCCTGATTGTCCCAGATGCCTCGGAAGCACGGCCAGTCGATGCGGCGTGGCCCGGCGTCGGGAAAGGGCAACGATAGAATAGCCCCCTGCCCGACAAGCCCGCCGACCATTTTGCCTTCGGGGCGCGCATAGATTTCCGCCGGCGGCGCCACCTGCAGCAGCCGCCCTTCGGACATGACGGCGACGTCGGTCGCAAGCGCCATCGCCTCGCTCTGGTCGTGCGTGACATAGACCATGGTGGCGCCGGAGCGCTGGTGGAATTCGCGAAAGGTCTCCTCCATCTCCTTTTTCAAATGGCGGTCGAGGTTGGCGAGCGGCTCGTCCAGCAGCACAACATCTGGCGATGTCACCAGGCAGCGAGCCAGCGCCACACGTTGCCTCTGACCGCCGGAGAGATCCGCGGGTCGGCGTTCCGCATAATCGCCAAGGCGCACCGTCGCCAAGGCCTCGCGCACCTTCTCGCGGTAGCGCTCGCCGGAGATGCCGCGTACCTTCAGCGGATAACCGACATTGTCAGCGACGTTCATATGCGGCCAGAGCGCATAGGATTGGAACACCATCGCCATGTTGCGCCGCTCCGGCGGCAGCATATTCACTGCGTCCGCAAGCAGCCGTTCGCCGAGATGAATGGAGCCATCGGTTGGCTGCTCGAAACCGGCGATCATTCGAAGCACGGTCGTCTTGCCGCAGCCCGAGGGACCGAGCAGCGCCAGGAAGCCGCCTTCACGGACATCGAGCGACAACGCATTGACGGCAGCGCGGCCGCCCGTGCCGAAATCCTTGCTGACATGATTGAGGATCAGCTTCGCCAAGGCACCACTCCCTTCGGCAGGCGCTTGGCCATGATTTCCAGAAGCACCATCATGACGACGACCATGGCGATGACGATGACCGACATGGCCGAGGCAAGATCGGCGCTGCCGCCGTCGTCGAGATTGTAGATAACGACGCCGAGCGTCTGCGTGCCGGCCGACCAGAGCAGCGCCGAAACGGTTAGCTCGTTGCAGGCGATGAGGAAGACAAGGATCACCGATGCGCCCGCCGCCGGCGCGATCAGCGGCACGATGATATCGATCAAGCGGCGGAAGAAGCCGGCTCCGGAAAGTCGCGCCGCCTCCTCCAGTGCCGGATCGAGCTGCAGGAAGGCGCTCATGACCGGCTTCAGGCTGACGGCGAAATAGGCGGAGAAATAGGCAAGCAGGATGATCCAGATCGTTCCGTAAAGCGTGACGTTGAGGATCGGCAAGGGTGCTGCGAATACCAGAATGAAGCAGACGGCGATGATGATGCCTGGAAGCGCATAGGGGATCTCGATCATGCCGCTGACGATGCGGCTGAGCGCGTCCTTGCGCCGCGTCAGTGCATAGGCTGAAAGCACTGTCACCAGTAGGAGACCAAGTGCCGTCGTGCCCGCCAGAAACAGCGAATTGGAAAAGGCGGTGCGCGTTATGCTCTGCCGAAACAGAATTTCCGTAAACGCGTTGAGCGACGCCGTCTTGAAGGCGAGCGGCACCCCGTATGCCGGTACTAGCGCGCCTGCGAGCAGAGCCAGAAAGGGAGCGACGAGCATGACGAACAGGATGGCATAGAGCACCGACAACACCAGAAGGCACCAGCGGCCAAGCGAAAATGCGGCCGTCGCGCCCGAAATGCCGATAACGCGGTAGTCACGCCCTTTCAAGGCCCTGCCCTGCACGGCAAGACCGGCAACGGCAATGACGGCGATCATCGACGAGAGCACGGCGATATCGCCGAATGTCCTCGGTCCGAAACTGGAGAACTTCGTGAAGATCAGGGTCGACAAGGTATAGATCGAGGCGGGAATGCCGAGAATCGCCGGAATGCCGAAATTGCCGATGGACGAGACGAAGGCAATCGCAGCGCCTGCAACGACACCGGGCAGTGATAAGGGCAGGATGATATCGCGGAAGACACGCAGACCGGACGCGCCGGAAAGCCTTGCAGCCTCGACCCCATCGCGCGGCAGCGCCATCAGACCGGTACGCAGCGCCAGATAAACCAGCGGTGCATGCTGAACGCCATAAAGCAGCGCGATGCCGCCGACCGAGTAGAGTGGCTGCGGGGAGCCGAGCGGCGGCGCGATATGCAGCGCTTTCAGCAAGGGGCTCGATGGCCCGGACATCTGCACCCAGGCGAGCGCCGTCACCTGCGGCGGGATCATCATCGGCAGCACGAAGAGGAAGCCGAGCATCCGCCTGCCCGGCAGATCCGTCAAAGTCAGCAGGAATGCGAAAAGGCAACCGAGCAAGACGGAAACGATGGTGCCGAGCACGGCCGTTTCGATCGTGTACCAGGCCGAGCGCCAAAGAGCCGGATCGGTAATGAGCTCATAGGTGCCGCCTCTCAGCAGCGCCTCCATGCCGGCAAGCGCCAGCCGCGCCAGCGGCAGGACGCTGAGCAAAAGCACGACGGCAACAACAAAAGGAAACAGCCAGGCCGGCTGGCTGTTTCCTCTACGCACATATGAGTACATTCCAGATCCGGGTCGGATTACTTCGACTTGAAATAGGTGGAGAAGGTCTTCAGGTCCTGATCCGTGTTCTTGAGAGCATCGGCGGCATTCAACGGCAAAACCTTGATGCTGTCACGTGCCGGAAAACCTTCCGGCAGCGGCGTGCCGTTGCGGGCCGGGATATAGCCGAGCTTCAGGAACCCTTCCTGACCCTTTTCAGACAATACATAATCGACGAACTTCTTGGCAGCATCGGCATGCTGCGTGCCCGCGAGAATGCCCACCGGTTCCGTTACGGCGGAAACGCCTTCCTTCGGGAAGACGAACTCAAGCGGGGCGCCCTTGGCCTTTTCACGGATCGGCATGTAGTCGACGATCATGCCATAGGCCTTCTCGCCGGAAGCAACCGACTTGAGCACGGCACCATTACCGCCCGAGGCGATCGCACCGTTGTCGGCAAGGTTCTTGTAGTAATCCCAGCCGAGGCTGCCGACGCCAGCGAGCGTCTGCGCGTGAATGAGAGCGGCGCCCGAGGCAAGCGGGCTCGGCATGGCGACAAGACCCTTGGCTTCGGGCTTGACCAGATCCTGCCAGCTTGCCGGCTTCATCGGGGCCGCGGTGTTGTAGACGATGCCGGTCGTGATCAGCTTGGTCGAATAGTAATAACCGTCGGCATCATAAAGCGACGGGTCGTAGTTCGCGGCTTCCGGCGACTTGTAGGCAAGCAGCTTGCCGGCTTCCTTCAGGCGCTCCAGCGTCACCGTATCGGCGATCAGCAGGACATCGGCAACCGGAGCGCCGGCCTGCATTTCGGCCTGCAGCTTGGCTATGATCTGGGGCGTGCCGTCACGAACCCAATCGACCTTGATGCCAGGATTGGCGGCCATGAAGCCATCGACAGTCGCCTGCGCATCGGCATTGGGCTGGCTGGTATAGAGGACGAGATCGGCAGCATTGGCGCTGCCGGAGAAAAGGGCAATGGCCAACAGGCCGGCAAAGGCGGAAACAAAGGTCTTCATGAAAACGTCCTCGACTAGGTTGTAGGAGGTTGTCTAGACGCAGGGCTTAACATGATTGTGACAGTTGAATTTGAATAGATTTGCCGTTCGTATGATGATTGAATCTTGACCATTCTTCTCTGGCGCTATTTCTTGACGCACGTATTTCAGACGGGATCGAGGAGGACAGATCGATGGAATATCGCCTGCTTGGCCGCTCCGGCCTCAAAGTTTCTACCATCACCATGGGCACCATGACTTTCGGCGGAGTCGGCTGGGCGAAAACCGTCGGCGATCTCAGCGTCAAAGAAGCAAAGAAGCTTGTCGACATGTGTGTGGATGCCGGCGTCAATCTGCTCGATACCGCCGATGTCTATTCGCAAGGCGCGTCAGAGGAGATTCTCGGCGAGATCATCGGTGGCCCGCGCAAGAACGGCGTGCTCATCGCCACCAAGGCGCGCTTCCCGATGGGGCCGGGCGTCAACGATGCCGGCTCGTCCCGCCAGCATCTCATCCAGGCCTGCGAGGCGAGCCTGAAGCGCATGAAGACCGATGTGATCGATCTCTACCAGCTGCATGAGTGGGACGGACAGACGCCGCTGGAAGAGACGATGGAAGCGCTCGACACCTTGGTTCGCCAGGGCAAGGTCCGCTATATCGGCTGCTCGAACTTTTCCGGCTGGCACATCATGAAGGCGCTCGGCGTCAGCGAGCGCGACAAGCGTGAACGCTTCGTCAGCCAGCAGATCCATTACACGCTCGAAGCACGCGACGCGGAAAACGAGCTGATACCTGTTAGTATCGACCAAGGCCTTGGTATTCTCGTCTGGAGTCCGATTGCCGGTGGCCTGCTCTCCGGCAAGCATCGCCGCAATCAAGCGACGCCGGAAGGTACGCGCCAATTCGCCGGCTGGACGGAACCGCCGATCCGCGATGAAAACCGCCTGTGGAATATCGTCGATACGTTGGTGGAAATCGCCGACGGTCGCGGCGTTTCGGCCGCTCAGGTGGCGCTTGCCTGGCTCATCGGCCGCAAGGGCGTGACCTCCATCATCATCGGCGGCCGCACCGAAGCCCAGTTCAAGGATAACCTCGCAAGTGCCGAACTGAAGCTGACGGACGAGGAGCGCAAGCGGCTCGACGACGTCAGCCTGCAGCCCTTGATGTATCCCTATTGGCACCAGCGCAATACGGCCAGCGATCGGCTGAGCGAGGCCGATCTGGCGCTGATCGGCCCACATCTGGCGAAGTAAAAAACGGGAGTGGCGGTTTAAGCCGCCATCGCTCCGATCTCGCCTGCAATCAGCTTACCGAGGCGCGAGATGCCTTCTTCGATCATCTCGTCATTGGCACAGGAGAAGCTGACACGGAAGGTGTTCGCGCCAGAACCGTCGGCGAAGAACGCCTGACCGGGCACGAAGGCGACCTTCGCCGTTTCGAGAGACCGTGCAAGCAGCTTGGCGCCATCCATGCCCTTCGGCAGGGTGATCCAGACGAACATGCCGCCTTGTGGCTTCGTCCAGCTCGTGCCGTCAGGCATGTATTTCGCAAGCGCCGCCAGCATGCAGTCGCGGCGGTGGCTATAGGTCTTGCGGACCTTGGCAACCTGCGCATCAAAACCGCGCTCGGCGACCTGATGGATCGCGATCTGGTTGATGGTCGAGGAATGCAGGTCGGCCGCCTGCTTCATCAAGACGAGCTTGCGGATGACTGGCGCATTAGCGACGATGAAGCCGACGCGAAGGCCGGGCGCTAGCGTCTTGGAAAAGCTGCCGCAATAGATCGTGCGCGTGTCGTTGATGCTGCCCTTGCGCCCGATTTCCAGAGCCAGGATCGGCGCGACCGGCTCGCCATCATAGCGCAGAGACTGATAGGCGGCGTCTTCGATGACAGCGATATCCAGCTCTTCGGCAAGATCGAGCAGCTTCTTGCGGCCGGCCAGATCGACCGTCTCGCCCGTCGGGTTGGCGAAGTCGGCCGAGAGATAGGCGAACTTCACCCGGCCACCCGCCTGCGAAGCCGCAGCGCGATAGGAATCCGGCGTGCGATTGCCGTTCGGCGTCAGTTGATCATAAGTCGGCTCATAGGCGTTGAAAGCCTGCAACGCGCCAAGATAGGTCGGCGCTGTCACAAGCGCCGTATCCTTCGGCGACAGGAAGAGCTTGCCGAGATAATCGAGCCCCTGCTGCGAACCGGAAACGATGAAGACATTTTCCAGCTCACAGGGAATGCCGAGCGCGCCCATCTGGCCAACAAGCCATTCGCGCAGTGGCTTGTAGCCTTCGCTGACCGAATATTGCAGCGCTGCATTCACCGTCGGGCCGGAAAAGATATCGGCATAGGCCTGCTTGAATTCGGCATCCGGAAACAATGCGGGATCGGGAATGCCGCCGGCGAAAGAGATGATATCCGGCCGCTCCAAGAGTTTCAGCAGCTCGCGGATTTCGGAGGCGCGCATGCGGCTCGAGCGCGTCGCAAAGATATTTTCCCAATTCAACATGGGGCTTCCTCGTAATTTTTGGTCTTTATGCCACAAGATCACGCAACAAAAGATAAGTCAATAATGCTGACCTATTTTGTTTGTCATGGTGACAGATATTGTCAGTCTTTCCTGCTAGCAGTGGTGTCTCGAATGAAAAAACGAGTGACAGTCAGCATGAGCACCGACCCGACTTCGTCCTTCTATACCGACAACGCCGCCATCTACGCAGCGCGCGAACGCCGGCTGCCGCGCCAGAGGCTGGATGCCTTTCTGGCCGCCCTGCCCGCAGGCGCAACCATCCTCGAACTGGGTTGCGGCGGTGGCCAGGATGCTGGCTACATGCTCTCGCGCGGCTTCGCCGTTACGCCCACGGATGGCTCCGCCGAACTTGCGAGAGAGGCGGAAAAGCTTCTTGGCAAGCCCGTTCGAGTCATGCGCTTCGAAGCCCTGGATGAGACCGAAATCTTCGACGGCATATGGGCGGAGGCCAGCCTCCTGCATGTTCCAAGATCCGTCCTGCCGAATGTCTTCGATCGCATTCTGCGCGCCCTGAAAACGGGCGGCATCTTTCACGCCAGCTTCAAGGCGGGTGAAGCAGAGGGGCACGACAAGTTCGGACGCTATTATAACTATCCGTCGACCTCATGGCTTCGGGATATGTTGAGCGCTGGCGGATGGAAGAACATCACCATGACCGAAGCCGATGGTAGCGGCTTCGATGGCGAGCCGACAAGATGGCTCTACGTCAAGGCTCGCAAATAGAAAGGCCGG
Organism: Rhizobium pantanalense; assembly: GCF_030182525.1. Classification (NCBI taxonomy): domain Bacteria; kingdom Pseudomonadati; phylum Pseudomonadota; class Alphaproteobacteria; order Hyphomicrobiales; family Rhizobiaceae; genus Rhizobium; species Rhizobium pantanalense. The sequence continues at coordinate 1,003,976 of NZ_JAQJCH010000001.1, read as the reverse complement.
AGCTTTCACCCCGGCCCTCCAATCCGGCTCTCGCCGAAAGCTTAGTTGACCGACTTGTCGACCAGCTTGTTCTTGCCGATCCACGGCATCATGCCGCGCAGCTTGGCGCCGACTTCTTCGATCTGATGGCTGTCGTTGTTGCGGCGGATGCCCTTGAAGCGGGCTGCGCCCGAACGGTATTCCTGCATCCACTCGGAGGTGAACTTGCCGGTCTGGATGTCCTTGAGGACACGCTTCATCTCAGCCTTGGTTTCTTCGGTGATGATGCGCGGACCGGTGACGTATTCGCCCCACTCGGCCGTGTTCGAGATCGAGTAATTCATGTTGGCGATGCCGCCTTCATAGATCAGGTCGACGATCAGCTTCACTTCGTGCAGGCACTCGAAGTATGCCATTTCCGGAGCGTAGCCAGCCTCGACCAACGTTTCGAAGCCGGCGCGGATGAGCTCGACGAGACCGCCGCAGAGAACGACCTGTTCGCCGAAGAGGTCGGTTTCGCACTCTTCGCGGAAGTTGGTTTCGATGATGCCCGAACGGCCGCCGCCGACGCCGCAAGCGTAGGAGAGCGCGAGTTCAAGCGCGTTGCCGGAAGCGTTCTGATGAACGGCAACGAGGCAGGGAACGCCGCCGCCCTTCTGGTATTCGCCACGAACCGTGTGGCCCGGACCCTTCGGAGCGATCATGACGACATCGACCGAAGCCTTCGGCTCGATGAGGCCGAAGTGAACGTTGAGGCCGTGGGCGAAAGCAATCGCTGCGCCGTCACGGATGTTCGGAGCGATTTCGGACTTGTAGATGTCGGCCTGCAGCTCGTCCGGGGTCGCCATCATCATCAGGTCGGCCCAGGCGGCAGCTTCGGCAACGGTCATGACCTTGAAGCCGTCGGCTTCGGCCTTCTTGACAGTCGGAGAACCGGCCTTGAGCGCGATCACAACGTTCTGTGCGCCGCTGTCCTTCAGGTTCAGCGCGTGCGCGCGGCCCTGGGAACCGTAGCCGATGACGGCGACCTTCTTCGACTTGATGAGGTTGAGATCGGCATCACGATCGTAATAGACGCGCATTGTTTGTCCTTCCCTTTGCTTGTCTGGGTGCAGATTTTAAATTGTCAGACGGCCGCTGCTGCTTCCGCCAATACTTTTTCCGTGCCGTAAAGCCGGAGGAAAGCGGTGACCGCTTTCTCAGCCTGACGGCTCGTATCCTTCAAACCGGGCTCACCGAGCAGCATGCGCACATGCAGATCGGAGACGATGAGCCCATAAAGCGTGTGATATGCCTCGTCCGCATCGGCAAAGCGCAGCAACCCCGCGCGCTTGCCGGCATCGATGAGACCGATGGCACGGCGGTCGATCTGCCGGCGCCCGCGCTCCAGAAGTAGCTTGCCAAGCTTCGAGCCGTCGCGGTTCGACTGACCGATCGCCAGGCGGTTCAAGGCGAGAGAAACGTCGCCAGCCAGAACCTCGAGCAGATCACGCGCGAATATGACGAGATGATCATGCAGGCTCGCCGGATTCAGCCGTTCGCCATTGCGTTCGAACGTACGCACCTTGCTGGCCTGATAGGTGATCATCGCAGACAGCAGGCCGTCGCGGTCACCGAACCACTTGTAAAGACTTTCCTTGGAGCAATTGGCGGCGCGCGCGACGCCAGAGGTCGTCAGCGCCTTCTCGCCGCCGTCGACGAGCAGACGCAGCGCCTGTTCCAGAACCGCGTTCTGGCGCGGCGAAAACTCGCTCGACTGTCCTACTTCGCTCAGCACGATGGCCACTCCCAAATGCGTACCGTACGGTACGGTTCGTGGCGCTTTATGCAGGACACCAATGCAGTCGTCAAGCGGAATTCGTTGCTGCACTGCGTTAAAAAGAGAGTGCGTGTCAGGCTGCTAAACGGTGGCAGCTGCCACGAGCCGGTCAGCCGATCAAGAGAGCTTGACGCAAATGATTGGTCGGAAACATCACCTACTCGGCCGCGACCACGCTATTGCGCATCGCCTCGACATCCTTCAGCGGCGGCAAGCCGTAAAGGCGGCTATATTCCCGGCTGAACTGCGACGGACTTTGATAGCCGACACGATGACCTGCCGATCCCACGTCGAGCCGCTCGACGATCATCAGCCGCCGCGCCTCATGGAGCCGAAGCTGCTTTTGATACTGCATCGGCGACAGGGCCGTAACAGTCTTGAAATGGTGATGCAGCGAGGAAACGCTCATGCCGACACGCTCGGCGAGTTCTTCGATGCGCAACGGCTGCGTATAGTTGTTGCGGAGCCACGCGACGGCACGCGCCACTCGGTTGGTCTGGCTCTCTGCCATGGCTATCTGCAGCAAACGAGGTCCGTTCGGGCCGGTCAGCAGGCGATAGAGGATTTCCTGCTCGATCAAAGGTGCCATGGCCGGAATATCTTCGGGCCGATCAAGCAATCGAAGCAGGCGCAGCGAGGCATCGAGCAGTTCCGGCGAGGCGGCATTGACCGCAATTCCGCGCACAGGCTCGGCAGTCAGTGCCTGACGCGGAATGCTGACGCGCGACAGCAGCTCCTTCAAGCGTTCGCTGTCGAGCGCCATGCCGAAGCAAAGATAAGGCGTATCGCTGCCGACATTGGTAACCTGCGTCGACACCGGCAGGTCGAGGGCAGTCAAAATATACTCGCCGACCCCGTAATTGTAGGTCTCGGCGCCGATTGTCAGGTTCTTGCGTCCCTGGACCACGATTGCAAAACAGGGCCGGTAGGCCCCATGCTGCCACACGGTCGCGGCCGACTGCCGATAGAGATTAAGATTGTCTATCGGCGTGCGGTGTTCGCCGTCGCTCGGAGCGAAACGTGCAACGATCGATGCGAGTTCCTGATTGGGATTGAAAGGCAGTGTCATGCGCAACCAACTGTTTTCGACCAGATATCGATGTCTATCTAGGTAACACCGTTCGATCGCGAAAGACCTGCCGAACATTTAGATTCGCAGGATCGTACATAAAGCTTGCAGGATCGCTCTAACGCTCCGGCCCGGTCCTGATGCATGGTGGGCCACTCCAAATTCCACTCCCAACCCATCCGAAAAGATAAGGAAATCTCCCATGCCTATCGCAAAGGGTTATGCCGCTACCGACGCGTCCAAGCCGCTCACGCCTTTCACTTTCGAGCGGCGCGACCCGAACGCGGACGATGTTGTCATCTCCGTCAAATATTGCGGCGTCTGCCATTCCGACATTCACCAGGCCCGCAACGAATGGGGCGGCTCGAAATATCCGATGGTGCCCGGCCACGAAGTTGCAGGCATCGTGACCGCCGTCGGTTCCGAGGTTACGAAGTTCAAGGTCGGCGACCGCGTTGGCGTCGGCTGCTTCGTCAATTCCTGCACGACCTGCGCCACGCGCGACCTGGATTACGAGCACTACATGCCGGGCTTGGTCCAGACCTACAACGACGTGGAAGCCGATGGCGAGACGCCAACCTATGGCGGCTACTCCGACTCGATCGTCGTCAAGGAAGGCTATGTCCTCTCCTTCCCCGAAAACATCCCGCTCGATTCGGGCGCACCGCTGCTGTGCGCCGGCATTACGCTCTTTTCGCCGCTGCGCCACTGGAAAGCTGGACCGAGCAAGAAGGTCGCGATTGTCGGCATGGGCGGCCTCGGCCACATGGGCGTGAAGCTGGCCCACGCCATGGGCGCCGACGTGACAGTTCTCAGCCAAACGCTGTCGAAGAAGGAAGACGGCTTCAAGCTCGGCGCAAAGGACTACTATGCCACCAGCGACGCCGAGACCTTCACGAAGCTCGCCGGCACCTTCGACCTGATCATCAATACGGTTGGTACAGCGATCGATTGGAACGCCTATCTGAATCTTCTGAAATATGATGGCAGCATGGTGCTGGTCGGCGTTCCCGAGCACGCGGTTCCGGTCCATGCCTTCTCGCTGATCCCCGGCCGCCGCAGCCTTTCCGGCTCCATGATCGGCTCGATCAAGGAAACCCAGGAAATGCTCGACTTCTGCGGCGAGCACAACATCGTCGCCGAGATCGAGAAGATCAACATCCAGGACATCAACGAAGCCTATGAGCGCGTGCTGAAGAGCGACGTCCGCTACCGCTTCGTGATCGACATCGCCTCGCTGGCATAAGCCGAAAAGGGCGGCGTCCGATCCGGACGCCGCCCTTTCTTATTCTTGGCGCATGCTTTCCCGCTGCGTGATCAGCCGGGCACTGTGCTGCCGGCTGACATAGATCCACAGCCAACTCCAGGCGACCGCGATGCGCCAGCGAACGCCGATCAGGAAATAGATATGGGCAAGGCCCCATACCCACCAGGCGATCCACCCCTTGAGTTTCAGCCAGCCGAAATCGATGATAGCGGCACTCTTGCCGATGGTCGCCAGGCTGCCCTGATGCCTGTAGCGGAACGGCCCCGGCATCGGCTTACCCGCCAGTTTCGCCCTGATCACCTTGGCAACATAGTCTCCCTGCTGCTTGGCTGCCGGAGCGATGCCCGGCACCGGACTGCCATCTTCGCGCAAGACCAGCGCCGTATCGCCGATGATGAAGATATCGTCTTTGCCCGGCGCCCTCAGCTCCTTGTCGACTATGGCGCGGCCGGCGCGGTCGGCGGGAATGCCGAGCCATTTCGCCGCCGGCGACGCCTCGACGCCGGCCGCCCAGACGATGGTGCGGCACGGCACGAAGCTGTCGCCGATCGTCACCCCCTCAGCGCTGCAGGAAGTGACCGGCTTGCCGAAGCGGAGTTCGACGCCCAGCGTCTCCAGCTCCCTGCGAGCATAGTCGGAAAGGTCTTCGGCAAAGGCTGCCAATACCCGCGGCCCGGCCTCGACAAGGATGATCCTTGCCTTGCGGGTATCGATATTGCGGAATTCCTTTGGCAGCGTCGTCCTTGCCAGCTCGGAGATGATACCGGCGAGCTCGACGCCTGTAGGACCCGCGCCGACGATCACGAAGGTCAGCAACGCTTCGCGGGCAGCTGGATCGGTTTCAAGCTCCGCCTGCTCGAAGGCCAGCAGCACGCGGCGACGGATGGTCGTCGCATCCTCCAGTGTCTTCAGACCGGGCGCCACGGGCTCCCATTCATCATGACCGAAGTAAGCATGGGTCGCACCCGTCGCCAGCACCAGCGTATCGTAACCGATTTTCTGCCCGTCCTTCAAAAGGACCTCACACGCATCACTATCGACGCCGACGACTTCCGCCAGCAAGGTTGTCACTTCTGGCCGATCCCGGAAGAAGCTGCGGATCGGCCAGGCAATCTCGGAGGTTGCAAGCAGAGTGGTCGCGACCTGATAGAGAAGCGGCTGGAACAGATGGTGATTGCGCCGATCGATCAGCGTGATGCGGACGGGAGCACCTTTCAGATCGTTGACGAGCTGCAATCCGCCAAAGCCGCCTCCGACGACGACAATGTGATGATCCTTCATGGCAACACCTCATGGCTACGTTCGCGAAAAACGTAGGGTTGAGAAGGATAAGCAGCAACTATCTTTTCTGCATGGCACCCCTGCGACTGTCACGCGCCATTGTGCCTACCTTGCGTATCCCACTGGAACGGACGAGCCGCTTTTCAGTTCCTCCATCGAGATCGATGCGGAAACGTCAAACAGTTCGACCTTGCGCACGAGCATTTTATAGATGACGTCATAGTGCTCGACACGCGGCAGCACGATCTTGAGTATATAGTCGTAATTCCCGGTAAGCCGATGCGCTTCTACGATCTCGGGGATGTCGCCGATAACCTTGCGGAAGGATTCGATCCACTCGTCGGCATGATGCGCCGTTTTGATGAGGGCATAGACGGTGGTCGGCACTCCCATCTTCTCGCGGTCGAGTACAACGATGCGCCGGGCAATGTGCCCGCTTTCCTCAAGCCGCTGGATGCGGCGCGAACAGGCCGAAACCGACAAGGCGACACGATCGGCGAGCTCGGTCACGGATATGCCTGCATCCGCCTGCAAAAATTCGAGAATCTTTCGATCACGTTCATCCAGCATATGCAGCAATCCATCTTCACGCGCCTTTATTTTGCACATAAATCTAAAAATACACAAACTATTGCATCAAAACTCTGATAGGCTTCAAAAAATGCAAACACGCGGCGGCTGAATCACCGCACTATTCCTCCATTCAAAATCCACGAGCGGAGAACAGCACTATGCGCACCATTGGCCTGATCGGCGGTATGAGTTTCGAGAGTTCGGCAGTCTATTACCGCCTGATCAACGAAATGGTCCGCGAGCGCCTCGGCGGCCTCTCCTCCGCCGAACTGGTGATGTACTCCGTCAATTTCGAAGAAATCGTCGCGCTGCAGAAGGCCGGCCGCTGGAACGATGCCGCCGACCGTCTCGGCGATGCCGCGCAGCGCCTGCAGTCGGCCGGCGCCGAATGCGTGCTCATCTGCACCAACACCATGCACCTGATCGCGCCTCAGGTTGCCGAGCGCATTTCCGCGCCTCTCATCCACATCATCGACGAAACCGCCGCTGCACTGAAGGCTGCGGGCCGCGTCAAGCCGCTGCTGCTCGCCACGCGCTACACGATGGAACACGGCTTCTATGCCGAGCGCATGGCAGAAAACGGCGTCTCCATCATGGTCCCGGGTTCCGAGGATCGTACCGTCACGCACGATATCATCTTCAACGAACTCTGCGCCGGCGTCATCAAGGACGAGTCGCGCCGGAAGCTGAACGCGATCATTGAGCGCGCCAAGGCGGAAGGCGCCGACAGCGTCATTCTTGGCTGCACCGAGATCTGCCTCATCCTCGATCCGAAGGCGCTGATCCTGCCGGGTTTCGATACCACGACGATCCACGCCGAAGCGGCTGTGGACTTCGCGCTTGTGAATGAAAAGGTCGGCAAAAGCTGCGCTGCCTGATCGCAATCAATTTACTTGACTGAGTCCAATAAACAATGGACATCGTCTTCTATAATGAGGAGACGATGCCATGCCCCCCGCTGCCGAGTTCACCACCATCGATGCCGTCCGCGACTTCAATCGCTTCTACACGAATTTTCTTGGCGTTCTGAATAAGGCCTATCTCGACAGCCCCTACACGCTGACGGATGTGCGCGTGCTGTTCGAAGTCGGCTTCCGCGGTGGTGTTGCCGCCTCGGCGCTGACGCGTGACCTCCATCTCGACCCCGCCTATCTCAGCCGTATCGTCAAGCGCTTCCGCGAGGATGGGCTGGTCGAAACGACACCGGACGCGAATGATGCGCGCAGCCAGGTCATAAAAGTCACCGAGAAGGGACAGGCGCAGTTCGAGGAATTCGTCCGCCGCTCACGCGCGCAGATCGCCGGCTATTTCGAAAAGCTCGCGATCGGCGAACCGGAACGCGTCGTCGCGGCGATGCAGGCGATACAGGAAACACTTGGCCCTGATCGAACCGTAGCGCCCGCCGTCATTCGCAATCATCAGCCCGGCGATATCGGTTGGATCGTACAAAGCCAGGCACGTTTTTACACCGAAGAATTCGGCTGGGACGACCGCTTCGAGGGATTGGTGGCCGAAGTCGCCGGTAAATTCCTGTCGAATTTCAATCCGCAGAAGGACCGATGCTGGATTGCCGAGCGAAGCGGCCTAAACGTGGGCTCCGTCATGATTACCGACGGCGGTGATGACATCGCGAAGCTGAGACTGCTCTATGTCGACAAGACCGCACGCGGTCTCGGCCTCGGCAAGCTGCTGGTCGATGAATGCATCCGTTTCTCGCGCGACGCCGGCTACAGAACGCTCTCGCTCTGGACCAATGACATTCTTGATACGGCCCGGGCGATCTATGTCAAGGCAGGCTTCAGGCTTGCGGCGGAGGAAAGACATCGCATGTTCGGCCCGGAATTGAACGGTCAGACCTGGGAACTCGATCTTTATCCCGAGCCTGCTTCCTAGAGCCCGAGATTCCCAGCTGCCACTCTCAGCCTTCATCCACCTCTGCGATCTAATGCTGTGATGATTGGCGGCTCTGCCCATCCAACGCCGCAAGGACGACGTTGCGCGCGTGGATCAAGACGGATTTGAACTCGTCTGAGGAAACCTCCACAAATCCGAGTCCCCGGAGCAGAAAGATACCTTCAACGGCCAACAATGCCTGACGGACTTCGGCAAACTCCCTCGATTTCGATCGCAGCGGATCGAGCAGTGTGCGGTAAAGGCGCCGCACAGGCTCGAGCATGCCCGGAGCATGAACTAGCGCAGTTACAAGGAAGGCCGCCATTCGGGTCGAGGCATCATCCTCGTTAAAGGCCTCCTCAATATGCGCGAGGACCAATTCGATAGGACCAGTGGACCCGTCGCCCACGCGCTGACGCACCGCCTTCTGGAAGCGAGTGACTTCCCGTTCTAGCGCCGCGTATATCAATTCATCCTTCGTAGCAAAGCTGTAGACGAGCCCGCCTTTGCTGATGCCAGCCCGCTCTGCGACCGCATCAAGCGTTAGATTTCGGCCGTTGGAATCGAGAATGACAGCTTCGGCCGCGTCCAAAATCCTGTCTCTTTCGATTTCTTTTTTCCGGGCCATAACAACCTCTTGATTTTCCGACTGATCAGTCGCATATTATTTCCGACTGGCCAGTCTTAATTAATTTCCGACTATTTGGTCGGATTAGCACGACAGTACCCGTGCTGCAAGATTCCTTCCCAGCTAACCTTTAGGACTCGATGAAAGGACCTAAAATGGAAAATCATTTACCCGCCGCAGCGCTCGGTCACTTTGTTATGAAAGTGGAGAATACCGAGGCAAGCTATCAATTTTATATTGGGCTAGGCCTACGCCCGTTCGGCACATTTCCCGGATTGGCGGTCGTTGAAATGCGCGGTGGTACGCATTTGCTACTGTTTCAAAAGGACGATGATCAGGTCGCGACTTTGCAAAACAGCCACAATGGCCAGAGGCCAGATTTTAGCGGCGAAAAATTAGATCTGATGATCGCAGGCCACGCCAAAGCGGATCTGGAACGCTATAGGGTAAGCCTGATCGATAAGGGATATTCACCATCAGCCATCGCGGACGGAGAGCTATACGGCCATCATTATTTCTCGCTACAGGATCCTGATGGCAATGGGATCAGTTTCTACACCAGCCACAACGGCGATGAACCCGTTTAACATTTCGATCGGTTCGTTTGCCGACAGGAAACTTCTCACGGCGAACCAGGTCAGTGTCATGAACTGAGGCCGTACGCGCCAAAAATGCGCGTGTGGACCAACATTGGCAAACCTGCCGAGCCGTGCTTCGCGCGGCCGGCTTTTCTTACCGTCTGGGCCAAGCCTTGGAGCTGGTTTTCGAACAGCTGACTGCCCGCGCATGAGGGGTTGCCCAAAGCCAACCCGGTCGAGGATACAGGCTATTGGGGAGATAGGCGGATAGACAGGCGATTAGTTGAACCATATCCTCGATGCACTCTCAATTTGCATCGAGCTGCTTTCCATGACCACCGAAATCCGGATAGAACCCATATCAGCCGAGCATATCGAAGGTTTTCACAAGGCGCTCGATGCGGTCGCGCGTGAGCGGGAATATCTGTCGCTGCTCGAAGCCTTTCCGTTGGAAGAAACACGCATTTTCGTGCTTGGCATGATCAAAAAAGGCAATCCGCAATTCGTCGCCTTAGACGATAAGAAAGTTGTCGGCTGGTGCGACATCAGCCGTCATGACTTTCCCTCCCACGCCCACGCCGGCAAGCTCGGTATGGGCATCATCCCCACCTATCGCGGCCGGGGGTTGGGACGTCGCTTGATCGAAGCTACGCTGCGAGCCGCGCGTGATGCAGGAATAGAACGCGTCGAACTCAGCGTGCATGCCGACAACAACAAGGCCATAGCGCTCTACGAAAAAGTCGGCTTCGTCCGCGAGGGCCTCGCTCGCAATTCAGTCCGCATAGACGGCCGCTATAAAGACGCGATCCACATGGCGTTTTTCCACGAGTAGCGAGACCGGTCGCAGTCACTATTCTTCCGATTCTTGCTGCGTCGCAAAAATTCGCTTGATTTGGAAACGATCATTTCCTAAAAGAATGACATGACGACAGACACTCTCGACATCGCACCGAAGTTTCGTGGACGCCCGCGTGAATTCGACATGGATTCCGCGCTCGATGAAGCACTCCGCGTTTTTTCGGAGCGCGGCTATTATGCCGCCTCGATCAGCGAATTGACTGAGGCCATGGGCCTGACAGCCGGTAGCGTCTACAAGGCTTTCGGCGACAAGCGCGGCGTCTTCCTCGCCGCGTTCAGCCGGTATCGCCAAGTCCGTCAGCAGCTCATCGACGAGACGCTTGCGGAAGCTCCGAATGCTCGTGAAAAACTTCGTGCCTTGGTGACGTTCTTCGCGGAGGCCTCGTGCGGGGAGATCGGCCGCCGCGGCTGCCTTGTCGTCGGAAGCGCGACGGAGCTTGCACTTTTCGACGAAGAGGTCGCAGGTCGCGTCGGCGTCGCCTTCGATTTCGACGAAAGACGCATCCTCAATCTGATCCGTCTCGGGCAAGAGGATGGCTCCGTGCCGAAGCATGTCGATCCGGAAAGTACCGCCTGCGCCCTGCTGGCCCTGACGAAGGGCATGCGCGTGATCGGCAAGACCGGCCGCAAGAGCGAACAGATGCTCGCCGTCGCCGAGACGGCCATGAAACTGCTGAACTGATTTTCACTGAGATTTCGGGGAACATAACCCCGCCCCTATTGAGGACGAGACATGCCTGCAACTGCCGCTGCCAGACGGGAGAGCACGCCGCTCCCCGAAAAGACCATTTCGCCGCTTCTCACATTCATGTTTGCCGCCGCCTGCGGACTGGTGGCTGCCAATCTCTATTATGGCCAGCCGCTCGCCGGACCGATCAGCCAGTCGCTCGGCTTCACCCCCGCCGCAACGGGCCTCATCGTCACGCTGACACAGATCGGCTACGGCCTCGGCCTCCTGCTGATCGTGCCGCTCGGCGACCTTCTTGAGAACCGCAAGCTGGTGCTGACGCTGGTAGCGCTATCCGCTATCGCGCTCATAGGCGCCGCTTTTGCCTCCTCGCCGTCGCTGTTCCTGCTCGCCTCGCTCTGCATCGGCCTTGCGTCTGTCGCAGTGCAGGTTCTTGTCCCCTTCGCCGCCCATATGGCGCCGGACGCCAGCCGCGGCGCTGTCGTCGGCAATGTCATGAGCGGTCTGCTCGTCGGCATCATGCTGGCCCGCCCGGCTGCGAGCTTCCTGTCCGAGCTTCTGTCCTGGCACGCGGTCTATATTATCTCAGCCGGCGTCATGATCGGGCTGATCGTCATCCTGCGCCTCGTTCTGCCGACCCGCGTGCCCCATACGAAACTGCATTATGGGCAGCTGCTGTCCTCCATGGGCCACCTCGCGCTTCGCACACCGGTCCTGCAGCGGCGGGCACTGTATCAGGCCTGCATGTTCGGCGCCTTCAGTCTCTTCTGGACGACGACGCCGCTGCTGCTGGCAAGCCCGGCCTTCGGCCTGACGCAAAACGGCATCGCCCTTTTTGCGCTTGCCGGCGCCGCTGGTGCCGTCGCCTCGCCGATTGCCGGACGCGTCGCCGATCGCGGCTGGACGAAGCTTGCGACCGCCTTCGCCCTGGTGCTCGCCATCATCGCCTTCCTTATCGGCCATTTTTCCGGCAGCGGCTCGTTGCTGGCGCTGATCACGCTGACGCTGTCAGGCATCATGCTCGACTTCGGCGTCCAGACGAATCTCGTGCTTGGTCAACGCGCCATCTTCGCGCTCAGCGCCGAACATCGCAGCCGCCTCAACGGCCTCTATATGGCGACCTTCTTCGCCGGCGGTGCCCTCGGCTCGGCGCTTGGCGGCTGGGCCTATGCCACCGGCGGCTGGAACATGGCCTCCTGGATCGGCGTCGCCTTCCCGATCATTGCGCTGCTTGCCTTCCTGACCGAGAGCAATTCCAGGAAAAGTGCGTAGCGGTTTTCCGTCCGGAATTGCTTGGAAATAAAGGGATAGAGCATTTCGCTATTCGAAGAAATGCGGAAAGGCTCGAGCGCAAGAACTGATTACGATAGCTGCGGTAGAGCCAGCCGCAGCCAGTCACATTCCCGCAAGCCTGCGCCGTGGAACGGATCGACCAGCGTGCCGGAAACAATGCCCGCCAGGATCTGAGGCGCGGGAGGCACCTTGGCGATGGTGGCAACCAGCCGGTCCCGGATCCAGGCCAATCCTGCAGAGTCCGATTGATAGAAAGGCGTAAAGGCCGCAGACAGCAGCTGGAACAGCCGCACATGCCTCCGCCGCGCCTTGGCATAGGCTGAAAGAGCGGCTTCGATGGTTTCATGCCCTGCAAGCGCATGCGCCAGAGCCGCGACATCGAGCAACGCCATGTTGGCACCCTGCCCGAGCTGCGGGCTGGTGGAATGGGCCGCATCGCCGACGAAGACAGTCCGCCCGCTATAGGGCGTCATCACAGTACGATGGGCATAACGCGCCAGCGTCAACTGATCCCAGTCAGATATCTGCTCCAGTAAGGGCTCGCATTCAGGCCAATAGCCGCGGATCGTCTGCTTCCAGCGCTCGAGTCCACGCCTGCGCACCTCATCGGCGTCCGCGACTTTCAGGCTCCAGAACAGAGCCGCCTGCTTCGGCAAATCCGGCCTTCTGCTGCCGATCGGCAAGACGCCGATCATCACGCTGGCCTTGTCATAGCGCTGTGTCAGCGCCGCCTGATCCACCAATCCGTCCGGGCAGTCGAGCGTCGCCCAGAAGGCGCCGTAGACGAGGTTGCGGGCATGCGGCGCGACGGGCGAGGCTGCGACCAGTTCCGAACGCGCACCACTGGCGTCGATGACAAGATCGTAAGGCCCAAGGCGCTCGCCACCTTCGACAGAGAGATAGCTTTCACTGCCCTCCTCCATCACACCGATAACACACTGACCGGTATGGATCGGATGTCGCCGTGCAGAGACTTCATCGTAAAGCGTATCAAACAGCGCCGCACGATGAACGCCAAGTCCATAGCGCCCGCCCGGCAATGCATTGTAGCGCACATCGAGGACGATGCGGCCGCGAGTGGTCTCCGTGCCGAACAGGCGATCGATGCGATTGCCAGCGGCATGGATTGCGGGACCGAGCCCGAGCGACTCCAGCACGGTCAGTCCGGTCGGCTGCAGCATCAGCGCCGAGCCGACGGGAGCCGGGCTGTCGAACCGCTCGATGATATCGGTCGTGTGGCCAGCGCGAGTGAGAAAGAGAGAGGCGGTAAGACCGGCAGGTCCGGCGCCGACGATGGCGATCTTCAAGGGCTTCACGATAGGGCTCAGTCCGGCGATTGATCGAAACGGGCTCTCGCAGCCTTGACGGCCCCATGATTGGCCTCGGCCCAGTTCAGAAGCAGCGCCAGCGGCTCGTAAAGCGAGTAGCCGAGATGGGTCATGCGGTATTCGACGCTCGGCGGCTTGGTGGGAAAGACCTCACGATCGACATAGCCGTCGCGCTGGAGGTCGCGCAGCGTTTGTGTCAGCATGCGTTGGGAGATATCGGGCACTAAGCGGCGCAACTCACCGAAACGATACGGCCGTTTAGCCAATGTTTCCAGCAGCAGCACCGACCATTTTCCGCCGATCTGCGATATCAGGTCCCGCACCGGACAATTGCTGAAATCGAGTTTGCTGAGATCGAAGTCGCGCAACGGCGGATCCTCGCTGCGCAGATTGACGACGGCGCTGGCTGCCATGCCGGTTCCCTTTTGGTAACTTGGAGCCCAAAAACTGCCTCCTTTACACCGCGAAGTCAATTCCTATTCTAGTGCTAGTCTCTTTTTGAGAGCGACAAACCGCCGCGAATTTGCGGCGGTCCAACAAGGGAAAAAACATGAGCAGCACTCTTCTCGTCACCGGTGCCGCCGGTCAGCTTGGCCAGCGCGTCATTCATCACCTATTGGAGACACACAAGATCGCTCCCGGCCGCATCATCGCCGCCACGCGCAGTCCAGAAAAGCTTGCCGACCTCGCCGCCAAGGGCGTCGTCACCCGAAAGGCCGATTTCGATGATGCCGCCGGCCTGCCCGCCGCCTTCGCGGGTGTCGATCGCCTGCTGATCATCAGCACCGATGCGCTCGCCGTACCCGGCCTGCGCCTGAAACAGCACACGGCTGCTGTCGAAGCTGCCAAGAAGGCCGGTGTGAAGCACATTCTCTACACCTCCATGCCGGCGCCGGAAGGCTCGCTCGTCAGCTTCGCGCCCGATCACCTCGGCACGGAAAACGCCATCAAGGCAAGCGGCATCGGCTATACGATCCTGCGCGACGCCTGGTATTTCGACAACTACCTGATGGGCCTGCCGCACAACCTCGAAACCGGTAAATGGTACACGGCAACCGGCGGCGGCCGGGTCAGCAACATCAGTCGCGAAGATTGCGCGCTCGCCATCGCCGCAGCACTGGCATCCGACACAACGGACAGCGCCACCTACACGCTGACGGGCTCGACTGCGGTCACCATTGAAGATGTCGCAAGCGTCGTCAGCAGGATCACCGGCCGTCCGCTCGAAGTCGTGCAGGTCAATGACGAACAGCTTGCCGCCGGCCTTACTGGCGCCGGGCTACCGAAGTTCGTGGTGGACATGCTCGTCTCCTCCGAAGCCAATACCCGCGCCGGCAAATTCGATATCCTGACCAACGACTTCAACAAGCTGACCGGCAAGGAGCCGCAAACGCTCCGCAGCTTCTTCGAGGAACACAAGGCTGCGTTGGCCGGCTGAGCTTCGGAAGAGGTCAGGTGAGGCTTCGTTTACCGCACCCTTGTGCCTGGCCTCTCACCCCAGCCCTCTCCCCGCAAGCGGGGAGAGGGAGTTTCATGCGTAGCTCACCAACTTCGACTGAGTGACACAGTCGCCGTTTTGCTCTGTCGTCCCTTCTCTCCGCTTGCGGGGAGAAAGTTAGGATGAGGGGCTAGGCCAGAAGGCACGGCAAGAACAAGCATGCCTGACTAGCCCTGGAACCGTTTCCCTCAAACCACCTGCCCACACGCCCGGCGGAATCGGCGCACCGTTTCAGCCATTCCATATTCCAGCGCATCCGCCGTCAGCCCATGGCCGATCGAGGTCTCCGCGAGCTTCGGAATGCGCTTGAGCAGCGCCGGCAGGTTGGCGACCGTCAGGTCGTGACCGGCATTGACGTCGAGGCCGTTGGCAAAGGCTGCATCGGCGGTCTTGCCGAGCGCTTCGAGGATGATGGCAGCCTTCTGCGGATCAGCATAGCAGCCGCCATAGGGGCCGGTGTAAAGTTCGATGCGGTCGGCGCCCACTTCCCTGGCGATCTTCACCGCCTCCGCATCGCCGTCGCCATCGGCAAACAGCGACACGCGGCAGCCGAGCGTCTTGTACTTGGCGACGACATTGGCCAGCAGATCTCGGTTCTTACGAAAATCCCAGCCATGGTCCGATGTCGCCTGAGTGGGATCATCGGGCACGAGCGTCACCTGCTCAGGCTCGGCAGAAGCACAGAGATCGAAGAACTCATCGCTCGGATAGCCCTCGATATTGAACTCCGCCTTCGGAAACTCGTCATCGATCAGCGCACGGATATCGGGCAGGTCGGAAAAGCGGACATGCCGCTGATCGGGACGCGGATGAACGGTCAGACCGCTTGCACCGGCCGCCAGCGCGACACGGCCCAAACCCGTGACGCTCGGCCAGGGAAGATCACGCCGGTTGCGCAGCATCGCGATGGCGTTGAGGTTCACGGAAAGCTTGGCGGGCATGATCGAAATCCCTGATTTTCAAAGCGGATGATAGCGCCGTTCTATGCCATTATGGCCAGCAAAACCAACGAGATTCCGACATCGACCCATGCAAAACTTTGATGGGCACGGCAAAGCGGCATCATCATGCGGTGAGGCATCGGCAGCAACGTCCTTTTGCAGATATTTGTTACCGCAAGCGGCGCCCTATCGGACGATCGTCAACGTCTCGGCGGCGCGGGTGATCGCCGTATAGAGCCAACGCTCCCGCGTATCGCGAAACGCCCAGCTCTCATCGAATAGCACCACATTGTTCCACTGCGAGCCCTGGGCCTTATGCACCGTCAGAGCATAGCCGTAATCGAATTCGTCATAGCGCTTGCGGGTCGACCACGGAATCTCGCCCTCGACATCCTCGAAGGCTTGCTTCAGCAGCTTGATCTTCGCCGCCCCACGATCCATGTCGTCATCTTCCGGCCGCACCAGAAGATTGATGCCCGGCTTCGTCGTTTCCCGGGAAGAGGTCATCACCTGCCAGAGCGAGCCGTTGAGCAACCCTTTGGCGGGATCATTGCGCAGACAGACGAGCTTGTCGCCGGATTGCGGATAATCGGCCGTAAAACCCTTGAGCTCACGCAGACGCTGATTGTAGCGGCGCCGCGTCCTGTTGGTACCGACGAGCACCTGATCGGCCTCCAGCACCAACGGCTGCGTAACCTCGTTCTTCGAGATCACCTGCGCGGTGCCATAGTCGCCATGCATGATTTCCTTGCCCTCGCGCACCTGCATGGCGAGCTGGATGATCGGATTGTCGCGCGCCTGACGATGAATATCCGTCAGCAGATAATCCGGCTCCTCGTTCGTGAAAAAACCGCCGCCCGAAACCGGCGGGAGCTGGCCGGGATCGCCGAGCACCAGAATAGGCGTGCCAAAACTCATCAGATCCTTGCCGAGCGCCTCGTCCACCATCGAGCATTCGTCGACGATGATCAGCGCGGCCTTTGCGACCGGGCTCTGACGGTTAATAGTGAACATTGGCGCGATCGACGTCTTGCCCGTCTCTTCGTCCTCAACAGCCTCTTCGCCGCGCGGCCGGTAGATCAGCGAATGAATGGTCTTGGCGTTCGAGGCGCCGCGCGAGCGCAACACCTGCGCCGCCTTGCCGGTAAAGGCCGCAAACAGCACTTCGCCATCCACATGCTCGGCGAAATGCCGCGCAAGCGTCGTCTTGCCCGTGCCGGCATAGCCGAACAGACGGAACAATGGCGAGCGCCCCTCTTTCAGCCAGTTTGCAACGGCCTTGAGCGCTTCATCTTGTTGCGGCGCGAATTGCATGGTTCGACTTGGCAGGATTCGGTTGATGGAAGCAAGCGGTAAAAAGCCGTCGCCACCGCCACGCGCTTATGTCGTGTATTGAGGATCGTTTTCAAGCGCGATCGGCTTTCCGTGCGGCGTGGCCTCCGCCGCACGCTGCCAGCTTTGCTGCAGGGCCAGGATCGCATCGGCATCGGCAATGCCCTTCGCGACCAGCAGCCCTGACAAAGCAGCCACCCAGCAGTCGAAATAATCGCTGCCGTCAGGCGCGCGGGCCGGCTTGTGCAGCTCGCCGGACAGGCGCTCCGCCCATTCGCTCCAGGCAAACAGGCCCTTCTCATACAGGTGAATGGTCATCGCAAAAGCCTCTGCCGCCCAGGGTTCTGGAAAGACTGGCTCACCATCGGCTGACTTCGGCAATCCGGGCGATTGCGCCAGAGGCGATGGGACCTCACACACGCTCAAGATAGCTCTCCCAAGCGTCGATGGAGACAGCCAACGAGGGATCGGCTCCCTCGCCCCAGATCTCTGCACCGTCGAAAACCACCGTATAGACCCATTGCGGATTTTCGCCGCGGCCGTGGGCATTGTCGTCGGGGAAGACGAAAGAGCCCTGCACCGCTTCGATGACACCCGTCTTTGCGCGGGCATAGCGTGGCAATCTGGTATGACCGGTCGGATTGAAGTTCCTAGTCCGCACATGATCGCCGACGGCAAAGAGCGGCGCAGTATCGAGCGGCCGATCGCAGGGGCCGCCCTTGGCCAAGACGCCATCGACCATGTCAGCCTTCAAAATCCGCTTCGGCACCTTGCCCTGTTCGATCGAGTGGCCGCTTCGCAGTTCCTCGGCGGTGGCAAAGCCGTGTCGCTCCAGCAGCACGTCGACGGCGCGGGTCCAAACCTCATAATAACTGGCAGCGAGATAATCGGCCGGCGGAATGTTTTCGCGCGCATGCCGGCTTTCATCAATGCTCCAGGCGCCAAAGGCACCGCAGGAGAGCGTGATGCCGAGCGCGCGCTTTTCCCATTCGGCATGGAAAATGGGCTCGTTCTGTTCCGGCGCTACGGGGCCGAAGCCCATCTGGCCGCCGAGATCATGGGGGCCGTTCATAGCGCAGCCTCAGGTGTCTTGGCGACCGCCGTGCCGATCATCGCGTCACGGCTGACGAGATCCGCCAGCGCCGCCTCGTCCATGCCTTCGGAACCAGCCGGCCGCTCGGGGATCACCAGATAGCGAAGTTCCGCCGTCGAATCCCATACGCGGATCTTCGTCTCCTGTGGCAGTGTCAGACCGAATTCGGCGAGCACGCCGCGTGGGTCGATCACCGCACGCGAGCGGTAGGCGGGCGCCTTATACCAGACCGGCGGCAGCCCGAGCACGGCCCAAGGATAGCAGGAGCAGAGCGTGCAGACGATCAGATTATGCGTTTCCGGCGTATTGAACACCGCGCGCATGTGCTCGCCCTGTCTGCCGGTAAAGCCGAGGCTTGCGATCGCCGCTGTAGCATCGCGCCGTAGCCAGTCGGCGAAATCTGGATCGCTCCAGGCTTTCGCCACCACCTGCGCCCCGTTACGCGGCCCGACTTTCGTCTCATATGTCTCGACGATGCGGTCGATCGCCGCCGGATCGATCAACCCCTTTTCCGTCAGCAGCGTTTCGAGTGCCTTCACCCGCGCCTGCATGTCCGAATAGTGGTTGTCGTGGTGATGGTGATCGTGATGATCGTCGTCATCATGCGAGTGGTCGTGGGACATGGCCGTCTCCTGTCTCTTTGCGCCTACTTTAACATCGGCCAGAGACTGAGCACCAGCAGAACGGCCATGGTTATGTTGAACCATTTCAGCCGGACAGGATCGGAGAGCCAATCGCGCAGGACGGAGCCGAAGCCGGCCCACGTCGATACGCTCGGCACATTCACAGCGGCAAACGCGAACCCAACAAGGAGGACCGTGAAGAGATAGAGCTCCTCGTTGGTATAAGTGGCCATGGCGGTGACAGCCATCACCCACGCCTTGGGATTGACCCATTGGAATGCAGCAGCGCTGATGAAACTCATCGGCTTTGCATCGTTTTCCGCCTCGCTCAGGCGGCGCGAGGTACCGATCTTCCAGGCAATCCAGACGAGATAGGCCCCGCCGGCGAATTTAAGCGCGGTATAAAGCAGGGGCACCGTGTGCAGAAGCGCCCCCAATCCCAATCCCACTGCAATCAGCAGCACAAAAAAGCCGACACCGATGCCGAGCATGTGTGGAATAGTGCGCCGGAAACCGAAGTTCACACCGGAGGTAAACAACATCATGTTGTTCGGTCCGGGCGTGATCGAGGTCGTGAATGCAAAAAGTAGAAGAGCCAGAAATGTATCCAGCGCCATGATGCCTCCCAGGACACCGTATCGTGACAAGACGGCATCCGAAATCCTTCGTCATGCGCGCAAAAATGCGACCCTGCATGGTCGTGCGACATTAGTTCGGCGGCCATACGAAAGCCATAGGGTGATTGTCACGGTGACATGACGGATGTCGATTGAAATCCGGTTGAATGCTCCTATCCTTCGGTTTTCTGCAATGAGGAATGACCATGCGCGAGCCCATCCCAACCGTCACCCTTCCCTCGGGCATCCAGGTTCCGGCGCTTGGCCAGGGAACGTGGAATATGGGCGAGAGCGCCGCGACTGCCAGGGACGAAATCGCGAGCCTGAAAACCGGCCTTGATCTCGGCATGACACTGATCGACACGGCGGAAATGTATGCCGATGGCGGTTCCGAAGAAGTGGTCGGCAAGGCGATCGAAGGGCGGCGCGATGAGGTCTTCCTGGTCAGCAAGGTCTATCCCGCCAATGCCAGCCGCAAAGGCGCAGTCGAAGCCTGTGAACGCAGCCTGAAGCGCCTGAATACCGATCGCCTTGATCTCTATCTACTGCACTGGCGGGGAAGCTACCCGCTTGAGGAGACGGTGGAAGCTTTCGAAGGCCTGAAGGCTGCGGGCAAGATCGAAGCCTGGGGTGTGTCGAATTTCGATGTCGCGGATATGAACGACCTGCTTTCCGTGCCGAACGGCGGCAATGTCGCGGCCAATCAGGTGCTCTACAATCTCTCCCGGCGCGGCATCGAATACGATCTGCTGCCCTGGTGCCAGGAGTGCAGCATTCCGATCATGGCCTATTCCCCGATCGAGCAAGGCCGCCTGCTCCACCATCCCGAGCTGATCCGCGTCGCCAAGACCTATCAGGCGACCCCGGCCCAGATTGCCCTCGCCTTTCTGCTGGAGCGCGATGGCGTTATATCCATCCCGAAATCCTCGAACGCGCAGCGCATCGAGGAAAACCGTGACTCTGTCGATATCGATATTACCGATGAGGATTGGGCCGTGCTCGATGCCGCCTTCCCGCCGCCGTCGCGAAAGAAGTCGCTAGACATGCTGTAGGTTCACTCGGCCGCCTTCTGCTGCGCGACGATCAGCTCGATAGCCCTGAAGACGTCGATCTCGCGCCAGTCGGCCGGATCGCGATAAGTCGGATAGAGCGAAAAGACGGTGGCGGCGATCTGATCGACTGTCCTTCGCTTCGTTCGGCGCCCGGCAAGCGCTGCCTTGGTGTAAACGCCGAAATGATCCTCGGTCACGCCCCAGCCGGCATAGAAGGGCGCGGCATAGCAGCGAACCGGGATGCCGCGCAGCAGCGCATCAAAGCCAAACTGACTGGAAACCGTCCAGACCTCATCCACGACGTCAAGGATCGACGCCACCGACACCTCGTCACCGACTAAGATTGCATCGCCTTTCGACGTGCCGTTCGTAAGATATCCCTTACGAAGACCGGCCATGACATCTGGATGGGTACGGATGAGGCATTGGGCATCACTTGCCAGCGCATCGGCAAGCATCTTTTCGAAGGAGGTTTTTGAGCCGAGCGCCCTGCCGACGGAAACGTCGCCAACGACCTGATCGACAAGCAGAATGCGACGCTTTACCGACCGCTCGATGCGAGGCGACCGATGAGGGAGATGATTATACTTCGAGAGCTTGTTGAGAACGATCTGCTCGCGAATGGCGCGGCCGAGCTCCCCCGCCTCTCCCGCGCCCTCTATCAGCCGCTCGAGCCGCGACGGGCTGTTTGCATCGACGGGCAGACCAAGATCGTCGATAACGATGGACAGCGGAATAGCGCCGGACTTGCCGAGCCCCATCGATCGCAGAAAACCGTCCTCCAGGTGCCACTGACGCAATCCGCGAAACCGCGCAATCCTGGCCGCCATCTTCGCCGGCGCACGGCCACCCCAGGACACCACACCGCCTATTCCAGGAGAAAGGATCGAAGCAAGCTTCTGCGAGCCGAAATAATGTCCGAGCCAGGGAAAATCACTTCGTACGAAAGGCGCCGCACCAAGCCGCGTGCCAGCTGGCGGATGCCACGGCTTTTCGCCGATATCAGCCATTTTTGCCGCGTTTCCCCTTCTCCCCACGGGGAGAAGGTGCCGTCAGGCGGATGAGGGGGTGTCTGCCAGGAGCACGAAAATTCGCAAATTCAAATCGGAAAGCCCCCCTCATCCGACCCTTCGGGCCACTTTCTCCCCAAGGGGAGAAGGAATTTGCAGCTCCGATTTGCCTCATATGCGATGCCCCCTTAAATCCGCAGGCCCCTACATCCCCTGTGAGCCACGGTTCATCGCAGCAATGCCGGTGCGGCAGACTTCGATGAGGCCGAGCGGCTTGATGATAGCGATGAACTGATCGATTTTCGAGGACTTGCCGGTGATCTCGAGAATGAAGTGCTCGACGGTCGCATCCACGACCTTGGCATGGAAGGCGTCGGCGAGCCGCAGCGTCTCGGCGCGGGTTTCGCCGCTTCCGGTCACCTTCAGCAGCGCCACTTCGCGCTCGATCGGCCGCTCCTGGCCGAGTTCGCGGGCGCGCACCGTCAGATCGACGACGCGGTGAACGGGGACGATGCGCTCGAGCTGCGCCTTGATCTGCTCCAGCACCTGCGGCGTGCCGCGGGTCACGATGGTAATGCGCGAGAGATGCGCCTGATGCTCCGTCTCCGAAACCGTCAGGCTTTCGATGTTGTAGCCACGGCCGGAGAAGAGGCCGATGACGCGGGCGAGAACGCCGGGCTCGTTGTCGACGAGCACCGAAAGCGTGTGGCTCTCGACCGCCGCGGTTTCCGGCGAAATGAAATAGGCGGAGCCCGTGGGTTGAAGGTGTGCGTTCATTATCCTTGTTCCGTTTCCTCGGTTCTTGTTCGGCATGGCAGCGAGATCGTTCGGGGCGCAGCTCTTGCCGCACCCCATCTGTCGATCAGACCAGCTGGCGACCCTTGGCGTCGATGGCGTTGGCAACCGCTTCGTCGGTCGCTTCGTCTGGCAGCAGCATTTCATTATGTGCCTTGCCCGAGGGGATCATCGGGAAGCAGTTGGCAAGATTGGCGACGCGGCAATCGAAAATGACCGGCTTTTTGACGTTGATCATTTCCTGGATGGCGGCATCGAGATCGCCCGGCTTCTCGCAACGCAGCCCGACAGCGCCATAGGCTTCCGCAAGCTTGACGAAATCCGGCATCGCTTCCGTGTAGGAATTGGAGAGACGATTGCCGTGCAGCAGCTGCTGCCACTGGCGAACCATGCCCATATATTGATTGTTCAGGATGAAGATCTTGATCGGTGCATTGTGCTGAATGGCAGCCGACATTTCCTGAATGCACATCTGGATCGAGGCATCGCCGGCAATATCGATGACCAGGCTCTCCGGATGGGCGATCTGAACGCCGAGTGCCGCCGGCAGGCCATAGCCCATGGTTCCGAGACCGCCCGAGGTCATCCAGCGGTTCGGCTGTTCAAAACCGTAGAACTGCGCCGCCCACATCTGATGCTGACCGACTTCGGTGGTGATGTAGGTATCGCAATGCTTGGTCAGCTCATAGAGGCGCTGGATCGCATATTGCGGCATGATGACATCGTCGCTCGGCTTGTAAGCGAACGAGTTGCGCGCGCGCCAGCGGGCAACGTCAGCCCACCAATCGCCCAAACGCTCCGCGGCCGGCTTCTGCGGCAGCGCACGCCACAGGCGAACCATATCTTCCAAAACATTGCCGACATCGCCGAGGATGCCGACATCGACCCGGACGTTCTTGTTGATCGAGGACGGATCGATATCGATGTGGATCTTCTTCGAATTCGGCGAGAAAGCATTCAGGCGGCCGGTAATGCGGTCGTCGAAACGTGCACCGATGCAGACCATGACGTCGCAATCATGCATCGCCATGTTGGCCTCGTAGGAACCATGCATGCCGAGCATACCGAGCCAGTTCTTGCCGGAAGCCGGATAGGCGCCGAGGCCCATCAGCGTCGACGTGATCGGGAAGTCGGTCAGCTCGACCAGCTCGCGCAGCAGCTTGGAGGCTTCCGGACCGGAATTGACGACGCCGCCACCGGAATAGATGACGGGGCGACGGGCATTTTTCATCAGCTCGATCGCCTGCGTGATCTTGTTGAGATCGCCCTGCATCTTCGGCTGATAGCTCTTCTGGACGTGATGCGCTTCCGGCGGCGTGTAGGTGCCGGTCGCAAACTGAATGTCCTTCGGGATATCGACGACGACAGGACCCGGACGGCCCGACTGGGCGATGCGGAAGGCTTCATGAATGACCGCTGCCAGCTCATTGACGTCCTTGACCAGCCAGTTGTGCTTGGTGCAAGGACGCGTGATGCCTACCGTATCGCACTCCTGGAAGGCGTCGGAGCCGATCAGCGTGGTCGGGACCTGACCGCTGAGACAAACGAGCGGTATGGAATCCATCAATGCATCCTGCAGCGGCGTAACCGCATTGGTTGCGCCAGGGCCGGAGGTTACCAGCATGACGCCGACCTTACCGGTGGAGCGGGCATAGCCTTCGGCCGCATGACCAGCGCCCTGCTCGTGGCGGACGAGAATGTGCTTGATGTCGTCCTGCTGGAAGATCTCGTCGTAGATCGGAAGCACAGCGCCGCCCGGATAACCGAAGATGTGCTCGACGCCGTTGTCTCTGAGCGCCTGCAACACGATCTCCGCGCCTGTCATTCGATTGCCGCTCGCCTGATTATCTGTGCCGGTCATACGTTTGTTCCGCTGTCTGCTGGAGGTTTGGAAAGATGAAATCTCGATTTCGGGCATAAAAAAAGGCCCCTTCGGGAGCCTGTCATCTAGCGCATGGGTGGCTGTCGCCGGATGGTTACACCATCCTGCCCATGCGCCTTCCCACCACGATAAGAACGATCGAGTTTTTCATGGGGCGAAGTGATAGACAGAAAATTTCGAAGCGTCAACGCGTGAAGCAATAAAAAATCGCGGCCCCGCGGAAACCCTATAAAAAGCGTGGGTGGACGACAGGGTTTTATTAAGCCACCGTCTCTATGCTCCAGCGACTAATGATTGGGGTAACTGTTTGCTGAATAACGACCTGCAGACATCAGGCAACGCTGGAGATCTCGATCGCCGCGACAAACTGAAACCGGGAAATCGCTTCCTCGGTCGCGTCGTCGCGTGTAACGGTTCTAGAGCGACGATCGCCGCCGTGGCCGAGGCCGGCGGCACGGACCTGACCGAACTCTGGTCGGTCGGTCGGCTGATTTCCATCAGTGTCGGAAAGAACCGCGTCGCAGCCCTCGTCTATTCGATGAATACGCAAAGCGTCGGCTGGGGCGAAGGGCAGGACAATCTCTTTCGAATCGAGGTCGAGCTGTTGGGCGAGGTTCGCCTCGGCCCCGATGGCCGCGAGGAGTTTTCGAGCGGGATATCAGCCTACCCCTATCTCGGCGCCATCGCGCACCGTATTCGCGCCGCCGACCTCATGCGCATTTTCGATGCCGGCAAGGGCAGCAGCTGTGTCATCGGCAAGCTGACGCAGGACGAAAGCATCGATGCCGCCATCCACATTCCCTCAATGCTGTCGAAGCATTTTGCGGTCGTCGGCTCGACCGGCGTCGGCAAATCCACGGCCGTCTCGCTGCTGCTGCACAAAGCAATCAGCGCCGATCCGAAACTACGCGTGCTGATCCTCGATCCGCATAATGAATTCGCCGCCGCCTTTCCCCGACACGCCGTCGTCATCGATACCGATACGCTCGACCTGCCCTTCTGGCTGATGCGGCTTGAGGAGTTCAGCGAAGTCGTCTTCCGTGGCCGACCGGCGATCCCCGAGGAGCTCGACGCTCTGCGCGATCTCATTCCCGAAGCACGCCGCGCCTTCCGGGGCAGCGATTCCACCCTGATGCGCCGCCAGACGGAAAAGTCTTCGGTGACTGCAGACACACCGGTCCCCTATCGCATGGCCGATCTATTGGCGCTGATAGACGAACGCATCGGTCGGCTGGAAGGCCGTCAAGAAAAGCCGCATCTGCGCTCACTGAAGATGCGCATCATGTCGGCGATCAACGATCCCCGTTATCACTTCATGTTCTCCAACAATACGATCACCGATACGATCATGGAGACCATCGCCAAGATCTTCCGAATTCCAGGCGACGGCAAGCCGATCTGTACCTTCCAGCTCGCCGGCATTCCCTCGGAAGTCATCAATTCCGTCGCCTCCGTCCTTTGCCGCATGGCCTTCGAACTGGCGCTTTGGAGCGACGGCGCGATCCACATGCTCGTCGTCTGCGAGGAGGCGCACCGCTACATCCCCGCCGATCCGACACTCGGCTTCCTCCCAACACGACAGGCGATCGCCCGCATCGCCAAGGAAGGCCGCAAATACGGCGTATCGCTCGGCATCATCACCCAGCGCCCGGGCGAACTCGATCAAACGATCCTGTCGCAGTGTTCGACGCTCTTCGCCATGCGTCTCGCCAATGATCGCGATCAGGAAATCATCCGTTCGGCCATTCCGAACTCCTCGATCTCGACGACAAGCTTTCTCTCATCGATCGGCAACGGCGAAGCCATCGCCTTTGGCGAGGCCATCGCAGTGCCGATGCGCATGCGCTTTTCCCAGGTCGAACGGCATTTGCTGCCGAAAGCCAGCGGCAGCGTCGCGAAAACCAGCGAGGATTCTCCGGATACGGTCGATTTGCGCACGATCATCGGCCGCATGCGCTCGATTTCAGGCCCCGATATCAGCCCTCTGCAGCAGAGCTACAATGCTATGCCCGTGACGGATATCAAGGATGATTTCGACGAAGTGCCAGTCGAGCAGCCAACGCGGCCCCAAGCGGAATCGAGCCAACAACCGATCGAACCTTATCGGCCGGACATGCTGCCGCGCACCGCCGCACCGCAACCTGCAGCGGCTTCACAAACGTCGATCGACAGCAAGCTTGCGGAATTGCGCCGCGAATTCCGCAGCGATGAAGGAGGCACGCGCACGGTGCCGCCAAGAGAGGCCGCTCCCTCGCTGCGGCGAGAATCCGGCTTGTTCCTACGGGACAGTATTCTGAAAAAGCCACTCAGCAGCCTTTACGACAAGGACTGACCCTCGAGCTACGGGCTCAAACGCTCCCAGCTCTCGTCCATCTGATTGCGGAACCAGGTCATCTGCCGCTTGGCATATTGCCGCGTCGCGGCAGATCCGGTTTCGATGACCTCGGCACGTGTCACCTCCCCCTTCAGCAGCGCGGCGATCTGCGCGACCCCGATTGCCTTCATGACGGGCATTTCCGGCGGAAGACCCAGTGCCAGCAGGGCCTGCACCTCGTCTTCCGCTCCCATCGCCAGCATTTTCTCGAAACGGCTGTTGATGCGTTCGTGCAGGATAGCGCGCTCAGGCAGAACCACGATCTTTCGCGCACGGTCGGGATTGATGATCATCGGCCCGTTCTTGCCTTGAAAATCGGCTATGGACCGGCCTGTCGCTTCAATCACTTCCAGGGCGCGAACGATACGCTGCCCGTCCTGCGGGTTCAGCGTTTCCGCAACGGCGGCGTCGCGCTCCGCAAGCTCACGATGCAGCACTTCCGCCCCTTCCGCCAGCAGCCGACCGCGGAGGCGATTGCGTATACCAAGCGGAATCTCCGGCATGTCGGACAGTCCGCCCGTCAGCGCCTTGAAATAGAGGCCGGTGCCACCGACGAAGACAGGCATTCTGCCCTTGCCGCGCAAGCGCTCGACCAAGGTGCCTGCCTCGCGCAGCCAGACGCCAGTCGAATAAGCCTGTCCCGCCGGGACATGACCGTAGAGATGGTGCGGAATGCCCTCCATATCGGCCTCGGAGGGCCGCGCGGTCAGCACGCGGAGGGTATCATAGACCTGCATGCTGTCGGCATTGATGACGACGCCATCATGCGAACGGGCCAATTCTACCGCCAGTGCGGACTTGCCGCTGGCGGTCGGCCCGGTTATCAGGATCGCGTCGATATTGCTCATAGGATTTCTGCTCATGGCCTTCGTTGCCACGCTTATTGCCAATCCGTCAAACCCCGTTCTCGTTCCAGCCATGGCAGAACAGGCGGCTGATGCTGTCAAGGCGTCCGGGCTCTATTGGCTGGCCGACGGTATTGCCTGCGATATCGCGCTCCGCGACGGCACCGATATCCAGGCAGCCGAGGCCAATATATTGGCAGCGATCGGCAGCGCGCCGATCGACCTCGTCATCCAGCAGGCCGAAACCCGCCGCAAGAAATTGCTGATTGCCGACATGGATTCCACCATGATCGGCCAGGAATGCATCGACGAACTCGCCGCCGAAGTCGGCCTCAAGGAGAAGGTTGCCGATATCACCGCCCGCGCCATGAATGGGGAAATCGCCTTCGAGCCGGCGCTGCGCGAGCGTGTCGCGCTCTTGAAGGGACTGCCGCTTTCAGTTGTCGATGAGGTCATCGCCAAGCGCATCACGCTGACGCCAGGCGGCCCCGAGCTGATCGCCACCATGAAGGCGAAAGGCTATTACGCTGCCCTTGTTTCCGGCGGCTTCACCGTCTTCACCAGCAAGATCGGCGCCACCCTCGGCTTCGACGAGAATCGGGCAAATGTCCTGCTGGAAGAAAAGGGTCTCCTGACCGGCCTCGTCGAAGAACCCATCCTCGGTAAGCAGGCCAAGGTGGACGCGCTGAATGACATCGCCGAAAAGCTCGGTATCTCCGCCGATGACGCCATAGCCGTCGGCGACGGCGCCAATGACCTCGGCATGCTGCAGCTTGCCGGCTCCGGCGTGGCACTTCACGCCAAGCCGACGGTTTCAGCACAGGCCAGGATGCGCATCGACCACGGTGACTTGACCGCCCTGCTCTATATCCAGGGCTACCGCAAGACGGACTTCGTCAAACCATAGAGCAGCGCAAATCGCCGAGCTCGGGGACCGCAGATGATCATTACCGAAACCGAACGCCTCATCATCCGCAATTGGCGCGAAGGGGATCGCGACCTGGCCTTGGAGATCAATTCCGACGAGGCGGTCATGGAGTTCTTCCCGTTCCGCCGCAATCGTGCGGAAGCAGACGCCTTCTTCGATCGCGTCCAGTCGATGATCACGGAAACCGGGCTCGGTCTCTATGTGCTGGAGCTCAAGACCAGCGGCGAGGCAATCGGCTATTGCGGACTGGTGCGCACCGATCATCTGGAGCCGTTCGTCGCAATCGGAACCGTCGAGATCGGCTGGCGGCTGGTGGCGCGGCACTGGGGCAAGGGATTGGTCACCGAGGCGGCGCGGGCGCTTCTTGCTCACGGCTTCGAAAGGCACGGCCTTGACGAGATCGTTTCCTTCGCCGTGCATGACAATGTCAGGTCGACCGCTGTCATGGAGGGGATCGGCATGCATCGCGTCGAGGGCGGCGATTTCAACCATCCCCATGTGCCCGATACCCATCCTCATCTGCAGCACCACGTCCTCTATCGCCTGACGGCAGCTCAGTGGCGCTCCCGGCAATGACCCCGATCGAAACGGCTCGGCTGATCCTGCGCCCCTGCGCGGAAGAGGATCGCGGGTTGTTTTATGAACTCAGCTCCGACCCAGCCGTTCTCGAATTCTTCCCCTTTGCCCGCAGCCGCGAAGATGCCGACACCATCTTTTCCATGATCCGGAACGTAACGCCGGAACCCGGCTTCGAACTTCTCACCATGGTCTTGAAAGGTGATGGCACTGCAGTCGGATTCTGCAGCCTGTCGAGAGTGCAGCTCGAGCCGCATTTGCCCCGCGATGCAGTGGAAATCGGCTGGCGGATATCAGCGCGCCATTGGGGCAAGGGCTACGCAACCGAGGCCGGCATAGCTCTTGTGCGTCACGCTTTCACCGTCCTGAATCTCCGCGAGATCCTCTCGGTTGCCGTCCATGACAACGGCCGCGCCCTCGCAGTGATGCGCAAGATCGGCATGCATCCTTATCCGGCCTTGGATTTCGACCATCCGCAAATTCCGGAGACGCATCCGCACCTGAAGCATCACGCGGTCTATCGCCTGAGCGCCGCCGAGTGGCGGGCGCAACAGACGGAGCAAGCCGGGAGCTGAATTCTACTCCAGCGCGACGGCGATGAAACGCAAGTCACCGTTCGGAGACGCAATCATCATCTGCGCATTGCGGCGGCCTTCCCGCTTCAGTGATGCCACCTTGTCCGAAGCAGCACTAGGAGTCTGAACGAATTCCTGTGCAACCTCAACGACGACGTCGCCAGGCTTCAGCCCCTTCTCCGCGGCGGCCGAGCCTGGTGCCACTTCGGTGATGACGACGCCATCGACACTGTCGGCGATGCCGAAGCTCTTGCGGTTTTCGGCAGTCAGCGTCGAGAGCTTCATTCCAAGAATATTCGAGGTCGCCTGAACTGGCGGCTGAGCCTGCGGCGATTGCTGCGGGTCGCCGCCCTGATCCTGTCCATCCATGCCGTCATCGTCACCATCGTCTCCCTGGTCAGGATTGATGACGCCGTCGCTGTTGCCCTTGTCGTCAGGCGCAAGCTGCGGCTTCTTGTTCTTGTCGGTGCTTGCGGCAGCCGCCTGATCGCTGTCCTCCAGCCGGCCGAGCGTCACTTTGACGGTTTGCTGCTTGCCGTCGCGATAGATGACGACATCGACTTCCTTGCCGACGGGGCTTTCGGCGACGACACGCGGCAGATCGCGCATCTCGTCCACATCCTTGCCGTCGAACTTCAAGATAACATCGCCCGCTTTGATCGAGCCGTTATCGACAGGGCCGCCCTTGATGACACCTGCCACGAGGGCGCCCTTGGCTTCTGAAAGACCGAGGCTATTGGCGACGTCGTCCGTGACAGGCTGAATGCGCACGCCAAGCCAGCCGCGGCGCGTCTCGCCGAAGTCACGGAGCTGATTGACAACGCCCTCCGCCAGCTCCGACGGGACGGCAAAACCGATACCGATCGAGCCGCCGCTTGGGGAGATGATGGCCGTGTTGATGCCGATCACCTCACCCTTCATGTTGAAGAGCGGACCGCCGGAGTTGCCCTTGTTGATCGCCGCATCGGTCTGGATGAAATTGTCGTAGGGGCCGGCGTTGATGTTGCGGCCGCGCGCCGAAACGATGCCGATGGTCACCGAGCCGCCGAGGCCGAAGGGGTTGCCGATCGCCATCACCCAGTCGCCGATCCGCATTTTGGAGGAATCGCCGAATTTGACAGCCGTGAGGGGATGCTTCGGCTCGACCTTGAGGACCGAAAGGTCGGTCTTCGTATCCGTTCCGATCAGCTTGGCCTTCAGCTTCGTGCCGTTCGGGAAGATCGCCTCGATATCGTCGGCCCCTTCGATGACGTGATTGTTGGTGACAATATAGCCTGAGGGATCGATGACGAAGCCGGAGCCGAGTGAGCTCACCTTGCGATTGCTGTCGTCGTCTTTCTTGTTATTGAAGAAATCGTTGAATTCATCCTGATAGGGCGAATTGTCCGGCACCTTCGGCGTCGCCGGCCCATTTCCCTCATCCTTGACCTTCTGGGATGTGGAAATATTGACGACCGCATCGAGCAAGCCGGAAGCGAGATCGGCAACCGATGCCGGGCCGGCATTCATGGCCGGATTCGCCGTGATCGTGGGAGATGCTGCCGGCGGTGTCTGATTGTTGGTCGCGGCCGGCGGCTGGGCACCTGCGGCTGCACCGCTGTTCTGCGTCTGCGCATAAGCCTGTTCGGTGACGCCCGCAACGGGGCCGGCAATCAGTGCAATGCTTGCGAGCAAGGCAAACGAACGGCTGAAAGGCAGGCGATTGGTCGAAGCCATCAGGCATCCTCATAAAGAAAGGGAAAACTTGTATAAGCATCAACATAAGGCGGAATGATGAAGCGTGAAATCACCTTTTTGAGAAATCCCCGAAGCTCCCCGCCGCCGATGCTTGCAGGCGAAAGGCGATGCAATCCGTCATAAAGAAAAGGGCCGCCCTGAAGCAGCCCTTTCGTTTCAGTGTAATGACGCCTCAGTTCTCAGGCGGCGTCGGATTCGCGAGTGCCGGCGCGCCCGAATTGGGCGCAGACCCCTGAGGACTGTCAAAATACTTGAAGAAGTCCGACTGGTTCGGCGGCAGGACAAGCGTCTTGCCACCCGAGGCAAGCGCCTTGTTATAGGCGGCCATTGAGCGATAGAACTCGTAGAAGTTCGGATCGCGCTTCGAGGCATCCGCGAAGATGCCGTTGCGTTCAGCTTCGCCTTCACCACGCAGCACTTCCGAATCCTTCTGCGCATCGGCAACGATCTCGACGACTTGACGGTCAGCGACCGCCCGGCGGCGCTGGCCCTCTTCGTTACCGCGCGCGCGGATCAGCTCGGCTTCCGCCAGACGCTCAGCCTTCATGCGGTCGTAAGTGTTCTGCGACACTTCCTGAGACAGGTCTGTGCGGCGTATACGGACGTCCTCAATGTTGAGGCCGAGTGTTTCCGCATCGCGATGCAGATCGTTGCGCACTTCCGTCAT
The DNA here is from genome assembly GCF_030182525.1 of Rhizobium pantanalense. Lineage (NCBI taxonomy): Bacteria > Pseudomonadati > Pseudomonadota > Alphaproteobacteria > Hyphomicrobiales > Rhizobiaceae > Rhizobium > Rhizobium pantanalense. The sequence continues at coordinate 972,177 of NZ_JAQJCH010000001.1, read as the reverse complement.
CATTGCAGCACGTTCGTTGGAAAGCGCCGCTTCGAAACCACGCAGACCATAGACACGGCGCAGAGCAGCGTCGAGGCGGGTCCTGAGCCGCGATTCAGCCGCATCGCGATCACCCGAGACGGTCTCGCGGAACTTGCGCGCATCCATGATCTTGTAGACCACGAAGGCATCGACTTCATAGAACTTGCCGCCAGAGACCTGGACACGGATGTTGTCCAGATCGAAGCGGAGTTCCTGCTGCTGCACATACTGGACACGATCGGCATCCATGAAGGCGAAAGGCAGCTTGAAGTAGATGCCCGGCTCCGTCTTCACGTCGCGAATCTGGCCGAAGCGCAGAACGATCGCCTGTTCACGGGCATTGACCACGAACACCGACGAATAAATAAGCAGCAGCACTACCGCGAGCGCGATAAGAATGGCTGGCAAACGGCTGGATGTCATTATTTGGCCTCCGGCTGAGTTGCAGCGGCGGGCTTGCCTGCCTGCGTCGTGGACTGCTTGCCGATTTCGTTCAGCGGCAGGTAAGGCACGACGCCCTGCTTGTCGTCGATGATGATGCTGTTGGAATTGCCGATGACGGACTCCATGGTTTCCAGGAACAGACGCTTGCGCGTGACCTCGGGCGCCTTGACGTATTCGTCGTAGATCGAGATGAAGCGCTGCGCTTCACCCTGAGCTTCCTTCACGATACGGTCCTTGTAGGCAGCCGCTTCTTCGCGAATCTGAGCCGCGCGACCGCGGGCCTGACCGAGCTTCTGGTTGGCGTATTGATTGGCCTCTTCCACCTGCTGGTCTTCGTTCTGCTCCGCACGCTGCACTTCTTCAAATGCATCGGCCACTTCGCGCGGCGGCGAGACATCCTCGATCGGAACGGCGTTGATGGAGATACCGGAGCCATAGCGATCCATCGTATCCTGGATGATGCCTCTGACCTCGGTCGCGATTTCCTGACGCTTGTCGCGATAGATGTCCTGAGCCGGACGGCGGCCAACGACCTCGCGCATGGCGCTCTCCGCAACCTGCTGCAAAGTCTCGTCGGGGGTCTCGAGATTGAACAGGTAGGATTGCGGGTTGGTCACGGTATAGAGGATCGAGAACTGCACGTTGACGATGTTCTGATCACCCGTCAGCATTAGACCAGCATTCGAACCGGCCGAGGAGCGGCCGCCAATATTGCGCTGCTGTTCTGTGACCTTCACGAATTCGATGCGGTCCATCGGCCAGATATGGAAATGCAGGCCGGGCATGGAGACTTCCTCGCGCGGCTTGCCGAAGCGCAGCTCAACGCCGCGCTCGTCCGGCTGCACGGTATAGATGCACTGGATCAGCCAGAAAACGGCAATCACTCCGATGATGATGAGCACGACGCCTGCATTGAAGCCACCGGGAACGAAACCTTTCAATCGGTCCTGACCGCGGCGAATGATATCCTCCAGGTCCGGAGGCCCTCCGTTACCGCTGCCCCGCGGCCGGTTCGGTCCCTGCCCCCAAGGTCCCTGATTATTTCCGCCGCCACCGCCGCCCCATGGGCCACCGCCGCCGCCATTCTGATTGCTCCAAGGCATCAAAACCTCTTTGTTTGTTGACTCCCGATATCGCGCCGGAAATTGCGGGATTCATGGCTCGAACTCCGCAGACCGCAGCGATTGTTTCCCGTTATAGGTATCGAAGCACCTGCTTTCAACGCGACTTCAGGAAGTTCGTCGGATTCATTGGAAAATATTTGCTTTTTTGGGGGCAGCTCTTATGCTTTTCGTCTGAAATAGCGAACGAAACGCGTCGGATAAGTGTCCTTTTCTCCAGCCGGAACGGCAAGCTCGCTATCCGCCTGCCAGATCCCGGGATCGATCTTTGGAAAGGATGTGTCGCCCTCTACGTCCGCCTCGACATGGGTGATCAGCAGCCGGTCTGCCAGACCGATCGCCTGCCGATAGATTTCGCCACCGCCGAGGATGCAGATTTCGTCGACATTGCTCTCGTTCGCCAGACGCGACGCAACCGAAATCGCTTCATCGAGCGAGTGCGCCACCGTTATTCCCTCGGCTGTAAAATCGGTATCCCGGGTAATGACGACATTCGGTCGGCCCGGCAGCGGCTTGCCGATCGACTGGAACGTCTTGCGACCCATGATTACGGGTTTGCCGAGCGTCATCCCCTTGAAGCGCTTGAGATCGGACGACAGTCGCCAGGGCATATCGCCTTCGCGCCCGATGATGCCGTTGCGCGATACGGCAACGACGATGGTCTTGATCGGCTGGGTCATGCGTCTCCCTCAGTCTGCCTCACCGACGCCAGTGCGAGTCGGTCCGACGAGTTTATATCATCATGGCCGCAACGGCAGATGGAACGTACCTGCCACGGCCTGGTATCAGGCGCCACTATTCAATTTATCGAGCTGGCCGGCCAAAATGCCTCCATTTTCCCGATCCTTGGCCATCTTCCGATAGAGCCCGGCCATGCCTTTGAAGATCAAGGCAGCTGGATCATCCTCGCCGAGGAATTCGGAAATCTCATCCATCTCCGCGACCCAGCGATAGGCTTTCGGATACATGTCCGGAATGCCGTGGACAAATTTCGCGTCGAGGTCCGGCAGGCTTTCCTGAAGTTCACGTTTCAGGGCAGCATCTGCCCCTGAACGGATGGCGGCAAGCAGCATGGCGGCGCCGAGGCCCGTCACGCCCTTGTTGATGCCCGCGTAGCACATCTTCAGTGCGGAGGCCGCGCCGATCGCCCCATCGATGCTGCGGACCTGCAGTCCGTATTCGACCAGCACGCCGCTGTCGTTCGCCGTATCGCCGCTCACATAGAGTTTCGGTCCCTTCTGGCCGGGCTTCGGCGGACCGCCGATGATGGAGCCGTCGAGAACCACGCCGCAGTCGCCGCCGAAGATCGCCGCAATCTCCGCCATGGTCTTCGGCGAGATCGCATTGCAGTCAAGGAATGTTGCCTTACGGCCGCTTCGCCGCATTTCGCCGGCAATCTGCTCGGCGACGGCAATCGCCTCCGCAGGCGGAACGATGGAAAGAATGAGAGACGACGCCGCGATGGCGTCCAATCCGACCGGCTCCATGCCGGCTGCTTTCGCCCGCTCGATGGTCGAAGCCGAACGCCCTTCGAGATAGGTGAGCACCCTCGCCCCCTTTTCGACCAAACGCCGGCCAATGGCACTTCCCATGGCGCCGGCTCCGATGACTGCGATCTCCACGGCCAATCTCCTTCTCCGATCGAGGAAGACGGCAGCATATCGCCTATCGTTCGGCCGGACGAGCGCAATGCCTTGCGGTCACGGTAAGTTTAGCGCCGGCCGTCAAGCGTTGCGAAACACGAGGACGGCATAGATGCAGGGCTCTCCGCTTTCATTCTTGAAGACGCAATCCGTCGGCGGACCGAGCTCGAGGCAATCGCCCACGGACATCGAGTGCCTCGTCTCTCCCTCGAGAAAGGTCAGCCGTCCCTCCAGCACCCAGATGAGCTGCCGCATGAAGGTATAAGCCGATGCGGGCATCGGAACCTCCGCGCCGGCAGGCAACTCGATGCGGACGAGATCGAGCGGCAGGTCCGACTTCGGGGAAACGTGCCGGCGCTCATAGCCCGTTTGCGGATCGACCCAGACGGGCTGCTCTTCCTTTCGGAGAAACCGGCCCTGCTGCATCTCCGCACGCGCCATCAGGGCTGACATGCTCAGGCTGAAGGCACCGGAAAGCTTGCCGAGCAGCGTCGCCGTCGGGCTGCTTTCGCCGCGCTCGATCTTGTGGATCATGGCACGGGATACCGTAGAACGGTCCGCCAGCTCCGTCAGCGACCAGCCGCGGCTTTCCCGTTCGATGCGAATGCGTGCGCCTATGCGCCTGTCGATATTATCAAGGTGAGACATGCGTTTTACTATAGTGGACTTCCGGAAGGCTGGCAATTAGCGCCCTGCAAATCCGAAAACCTGATCTCTCAGGAACCTCATAGCGCGGTGCGTTTTATCCGTCGGATATATATAATAATATAGTGGACAGATATGGAAATCGATGTATGACAAGATAGAGTAACAAAGACATCTATCCGATTTAGTGGATGCCCTACGGAGCCGCCGATGCAAATTCGCGATGCGAGAGACGAGGATCTCGCGGGAATAACCGCGATCTATAACGACGCCGTCGCCAATACCACCGCGATCTGGAACGAGACGCAGGTCGACATCGCCAATCGCAAACGATGGCTGCAGGATCGGCATAAGCTCGGTTACCCCGTGCTGGTAGCGATCGATGATCATGGAGAAGTGGTCGGCTATGCCTCCTTCGGCGACTGGCGCGCATTCGACGGTTATCGCCACACGGTCGAGCATTCGGTCTATGTCCGAAACGATCAATATCGCGGCGGCATCGGCAAGGCGCTGATGATCGAGCTCATCGGGCGAGCCCGGGCGATCGGCAAACATGCGATGGTCGCAGGCATCGAGGCCGGCAATGTCGCCTCCATACGGCTGCACGAAAAACTCGGCTTCCAGCAGGTCGGCCTCCTCCCGCAGGTCGGCACGAAGTTCGGGCGGTGGCTGGATCTCGCCTTCCTGCAGCTGCTGCTGGACGAACGCGTCGATCCCGATCCCAAACCATAACCTGCAGGCATGGGGATCATGCCGATCACGGTGGCGAAACTCATTCTCGCCGGCGTTGCCGGCCGAAACGCCTAAACCGCGACTTCGGCGGCGATCGCCGCATGCGGCTCGTACCCCAGAACCTCGAAATCCGCGATGCGATAATCGTCGATGCTGTCGGGTCGGCGTAGTAGGCGCAAGGTCGGGAACGGCTTCGGCTCACGGCTGAGCTGCTCGCGGATCGCATCCAGATGGTTGAGATAGAGGTGGACGTCACCACCCGACCAGACCAGCTCGCCCATATCCATATCGACCTGCTGCGCGACCATGGCGAGCAAAACCGCCTGTTGACAGATGTTGAATGGATTGCCGAGGAACAGATCGCATGAGCGCTGGAAAACCATCAGACTGAGACGCGGCCGCTTGCCCCCTTCGGCAGAGATGTTCGATACGTGGAACTGATAGACCATGTGGCAGGGATGCAGCGCCATGTCGGCAAGTTCTCCGACATTCCAGGCATGGAAAATCATCCGGCGGCTGCTGGGATTGGTCTTGAGATCCTTGATGACAGCAGCGAGTTGGTCATGCACCCGGCCCTCTGCATCGCGCCATTGCCGCCACTGCTTGCCGTAGACCGGGCCGAGATCGCCCCATTGCAGAGCAAAAGCCTCGTCTTCCAGAATGCGCTTTTCAAAAGCGACCTGATCGATCTCTTCGCCCGTGATCTTGCGATATTTGGCGAGCGGCCAGTCGGTCCAGATCCGCACATTTTCCTTCAGCAGATTGCGGATATTGGTGTCACCGGTCAGGAACCAGAGCATCTCCTTGACGGCGAGCTTCCAGTAGACACGCTTGGTGGTGAAGATCGGGATCTGCCCCTTCGAAAGATCGAAACGCAACATCGCGCCGAGACCGCTTAAGGTGCCGACGCCGGTGCGATCGATGCGGCGATCGCCGTGCTCGAGCAGATGCGCCATCAGGTCGAGATATTGATACTCTGGGTGACGAGCCATCTTCCGCTCCGAAATCGCTTGAATTTCCGGCCGCAAGGCTGCCCAACAGCGGCCTACCGATTCCTTTTTCGCAATTCTAATGACAAGCCGCTGGGAAACCAACCGCAGGGAAACGTAATTCAGGTAAATCTCCGAACTTCGCGGACAAACCGATGTTTCCGCGACGTAATTATGACAATTGCCCTTCCCTTCGCCTGCGGAAAACACTATATCAGCCTTGCCGGTCTTCGGGCCGGCTATGGCGATAAATGAGCGGTGTAATAAACCTATTGGACCCGGGGGCGGTACCCGGCGCCTCCACCAAAAACCGGCCGGCAAGACTGGCGACAGACCGGCTTTTGATGGGGGCGAAACAGGATCGACAAGGGTGTAAAGATCGACTTTTCGCTCGGCATTGTACCGCCGTTATCGGGCTAAAATTGTAGTTGCAAACGACAACTATGCGGAAGCTCGTCTCGCTGCTTAATCGCGGTGTGACACTTCAAATAAAGTCCTAAGGGGTCGCACTCTTAGGCGGGGTTCGAAGGCACCTGGCAACAGAAGCCTTCACCTTCTTCTCCAGTGCTATATTATAGATCGACATGCGGTGACTCGCGCATAGGGCTTTTCCGGCGGCGTTCAGCGTGGCATAAGCCTATAAAAAACATGGCCAACGAAAGACAGGAAAGCATGGGGCAGGATCATATCCGCTACGACATTTTGGCACAGGACGCCCTGCGTGGAGTGATCCGCAAGGTGCTGACCGAGGTCGGCGCTACAGGCCGCCTGCCCGGTGACCACCATTTCTTCATCACTTTTCTGACTGGCGCTCCGGGCGTGCGCATTTCGCAGCACCTGAAGGCGAAGTATCCCGAGCAGATGACCATCGTCATCCAGCACCAGTTCTGGGATCTGAAGATCAGCGAAAGCCAGTTCGAGATCGGCCTTTCCTTCTCCGACGTTCCGGAAAAACTGGTCGTCCCCTTCAACGCCATCCGCGGCTTCTATGACCCATCTGTGAATTTCGAGCTGGAGTTCGACGTGCCGCTGGCTGACGAGGAAGAGGAAACCTCCTCAAGCGAGATCACCGCCTATCCGGTGCCGGTCGAAGGCGAGGAAGCGCCGGCGGCCGCAGCCAAGGAGGGCGAGGAAAAGAAGCCGGGATCGGTCGTCTCCCTCGACGCATTCCGCAAGAAGCAATAGGCATTGGAGGGGAAGCATTCGCTTCCCTTTTCATATCGGTAACGGAAGAGATCGATGAGCGCCGAAATCGTCAATCTGCGCCAGTTTCGCAAAAAGCAGGCCCGCTCGGACAAGGAAAAGCAGGCGGAGCAAAACCGCATCGCCTTCGGGCGAACCAAGGCTGAGAAGAAGCTGACGACGACGCTTAACGAAAAGGCCGCGAAGACGCACGAGGCCGGCCGAATCGAAACCAAGACGACCGAAGACTAGTTTAGACTCCCAGATAAAAAACTTCAGAAATCAGTTGCTTACTTCCCCATTTTGAATCACTTTCAGAAATATCCCGCCATTTCCGATTTTTGATCGATCCGCTGATGATCCGTAAACATTCCGCGACGCTTCATGGCCATCGCACAAGCTTTTCCCTTGAAGATGCCTTCTGGACAGAACTGAAGGCGATCGCCAGCGCGCGCGGTACGTCGCTCGCAGCGTTGATCTCCGAGATCGATGACGGGCGCGAAGCAGGCAGCAACCTCTCCTCGGCACTTCGCCTCTATGTCCTCAGATGGCTGAAGGATCGCAACTGAACGGTTGCGGGAAACTGGCGACAATGTCGTGAGCGCGCATCTGCCGCTCGACATAGATCGATTTGCAATTTGGCCGCCCTACTGGGCAACTCCCGGCAATTCATTGAAGTTCAACGGTGCCGTCGTTTGCGGCGCAGGCGGATGCTGCGTTTCGGCCTTGGCTCGCGCGTCGGCCGCCGCCTTGGCCTTGGCTGCCTCCTCGGCTGCCTGCTTGGCACGCGCCTCTTCCTCCTCCTGCTTTTGCGCAGCCGCCTGCCGGGCCAGATCGCGCAGCCGTTCTTCTTCCGCACGGCGCTGCTGCTCGACGGCGGCATCGCGCTGGCGCTGAGCCTCGCGCACGCCTGCAACATACTTGTACAGCGCCACCTCGCGCCGCAGCCGCTGCTTTTCAAGCACATTGGCCTGCAGGCGCTCGACACGCCGGCGCTCGCGCTCGAATGCCCGAACCGACAGGAAGCTGGTCACGTCCGTCACGTCCATTGTCCGGCCGGGTGAGTCCAGCGGTCCGGCGAAATCGAGGCGCAGCGCCGGTTCCGCCCCGCTCTGCGCTTCTGCGCCGGCGTTGAAATCGATGCCGAGAGAGCCGCGCATACGCTCATCCGGCAGGCTGATTTCGGCATTGCCCGAAAGCTTTGCCAGATCGTTGCTGGCAGCAATATTGGTCGCCCGCACCACGCCGGCGGAAATGTTGAAAGGGATGCTGGTCGCCGGAAGGACCGCTTCGCCGTTGTTGAGCAGCGTCTGCACGATCGGCAGCACCTTGGCGGCGGTGATATCGCCTTGAATCTGATCCGTCGCCGCAAGCAGCGGCGGCATGACGGAAAGATTGAGGCCACGTACATGCGTCTCGCTGAGCTTCATTTCACCCGAACCGCTGGCATTGGCCGCAAGGTCGGCAATGCTCTTGCCGCTCGCTTCGGCATTCATCGCAAGGCCGAAGCGGCCGGTGGCAAGCGGCGCACCGTCGCGCTGCCATGCGACAGCAGCAAGATCACCGTTGGCAAGGCTAAGCTTCGTCTGCAGCAGACCGGTACCGTCGGAATTGGCGAACATCGCGCTGCCGGTCAGCGTGCCGCCATTCCAGCCGCCCGTCAGATCGTTAAGTCGCAATTCTTCGCCCTTGTAGGTCGCATTGGCGGTGAAATTCGAAATGGGACCGAATATGCCGGGCCAAACCTGCTTTGCGGAAAGCTTGACGCCGATATCCATTCCGGTGAAGGCAGGCAGACCGAGTTTATCCTGGTTCAGAATGCCCGTCTTCGGATCGCTCATCGGCCCGTAGATAGCTTCCGCCAGCCAGTCGAGATCCGCCTTGTCGAGCGACAGTTCGCCCGATGCCTTGAGATTCGGCGCCTTCCGATCGACGGTCAGCGTGCCGGACATGTTATTGTCGGCAAACAGCCCCTTCATGTCCGAAAACACGATCTTGTCCGGGTTTAGGGCGGCATTGGCCTGGAACTTCACCGGCAAACCGGCGCCCATCTGCGGAATGCCGATGCCGTTCATCACGAAATAGGGATCGATGTCAGCGCTTTCGAGCGACAACGCTATGTTGCCGTTGAGGAAGGTGGCAGGACGCACATCCACCTTGCCGTTTGCGGTAAACGACGTCTTGTCGGTCGCAAATGTCAGTGCGGCATCGGCCGGATCGGTACCGCTTGCAGACACTTTCAGCGTCAGACGACCATTGGCATCGGCCTCAACAGGCAACGGATCGAGACCCGCCTGGCCGAACAGGATCGACGTCACCGAATTTTCCAGCGTTCCCTCGAGTGTCGTGGTGCCCTTGCCCGTGAACGCCGAAAGATCCGACATACGATAATCGAAATTGACGCGACTGCCGTTGGAAACGCCGGCAAGCGTCACCGTCAGCGCATTGTCCTGATCCCCGCCGAGCGTCACCGCCCCGCGAAGAGCCGTATTTCCATACCAGGCAGCATTGCGCACCAGCCGGTCCATGACGGGATGGTGCGGCAGATGCTGGCGCAGCATTTCGAAGAACGGCCCGGGATCGGCGGCCTTGAAGGTGATCTCGCCCGATCCCTTGTAGTCGGAAGGCGTGCCGTCAGCGCGGCCGGTTGCGGTGATTTCGGCGCCGGCGACATTGCGCACCGAAAGCTTATCGATCGTCAGAGCGCCGTCGGCAACGGAGAAGGACGTATCGACATTATCGGCCGGCACGCCGAATGCCATGAATTTTCCGGCCTGCAGATGCGCCGTGATCCGGTGGCCGAAGAGGGATTCTCCGCTATCCTGGCCGGTGAAGAGCCCGGTCAGCGCCCTCAGCGCGTCTAAGTCGAAAGTATCGCCGGTTAGATCGACGGCAAGCTTTGCCGGGATTTTGTCCGTCCCGCTCTGGCGATCAACGCGGCCTTTCAGCGTGGCCGAACCGATTGCAATCTCAAGATTTTCGAAGCGCTGTTCGTCATGCTTCAGGCTGACATCGGCGGAGAAGCCGGCCTGACGCAGCTGGCGTATCGCCGGATCGACCGACCCTACAAGCCACGACGCCAATCCCGAGGGCTGATTGGATGCGACAACCAGATTGCCGATGAAGTTCGGCTCGCCCCGCAGCATTAGATTGCCGCGCGCTTCGACCTGCGTGCGACCGGGCATCGTGCCGATCGCATGATCGATCTTCCATCCCGTTCCCGCCGGTTCGAGATCGAGCTGTACATCGCGTATGGTCGTGTCGCCCGCCACGATCGCCGGCAGGCGGAAGGTCGCCTTGCCGGGGACTTGCGGCACCGGGATTTCAGCCGCGATCGCAATCAGATTGTTCAGGCGCTGACGCGCGGAGATCGCCGGGTTGCGGTTGGTCTTGCCGTTGGTGCCCTTGTTGTTGCCGAGACGATTGACGTCAATCTGCTGGCCATCGGCCGTCAGCAGGAATTCCGGCTTGGAACCCGTATCCAGCGTCGCCTCGCCGGTGACGATATAGGGATCGTCATCGGCGCCGACTTCGAGACGGTATTCGGGAACGCGAATGCGATCATTCGTGAGTTCGAAACGGCCCTTGATGCGGGGCTGCGCCTTCTGATCGGCGGAATCACGCGCCTGCTTGTCGTTTACCCCAGCTGTGAAGGAGCCCATGTAATCGGGCTTGCTGTTGACGAGTTTCAATTCGCCGTCGAGATCGACATTCAGCGGATGACGATCCGGCATCAGCCGGGTGCGGACTCGCAGGACGCCGTTGTCATCAGGCTGGCTGCTGGAAACCGTGAAATTGCCATGCTCGTTGTCGAGTGCCGCATCACCCTCGATACGCCAAGGACCGGCAAGCGATCTGGCCGACATCTGGGCGTTCAGGCCGGTGACATGCCGGGTCCTCCCCGTCTGCTCGTCTATGAAGAGAATGTCGCCGTCTTCGACGTGAACGCTTTCGAGCACAACGGACTTTGCGGGAATTTCCGGCTGGCTGCCGCGCATCCAGTCAAGCGTGCCGTCCTTCAGCAGCCGCAGCCGTACCTTGGGCTTGGACACCCGCATATCGAAGATCAGCGCTTCGCCGGAAAGGAAAGGCGCAAGTTCCGCATCCATTGAGAATTCGGCGACCTGCACCAGCGGCGTGCCATCAGCCTCCTGGCCGACACGGACATCGTGCAGCGTCACCGACGGGAACGGCAGAAGGCGGGCATCGACCGTGCCGTGAACGGTCACCTTCTTGCCGATGATGCGGCTCGCCTGATCCTCGAAGTTCTTGCGAAAATCGGTCCAGTCTATGAAGAGCGGAGCGAGCAGCGCCACGAACAGCACCACCACGAGCAATCCACCCAGAAAAACCAGGACCCTACCTAACAACGCGTATCGTCTCCAATCTTCATTCCCAACATATGCAGGCGTCGCTTGTCAGAGCGCAATGCATGGTTCTACCCGATCTCAGCCTGTCACAGCAGCTCTTTTCAGGAGATATGCCCCATCTAGCGCATGTCAGTGGCTTTTCATGGCAAAAACCGGAAAAGTGCGAATGCAGCCTAGCGCCATTCGCGCCTGTAGCAAGCCAAGATCATGAAAATATTCCATCTTTCAGTGCCTGCGGAATATCTTCCCTGGATTGAAAATGCCATCCGGATCGAGCGAATCCTTGATCTGACGCATCAGATCGACCGCATCGCCGAGTTCCTGCTCCAGAAATGCCATCTTCCCCTGCCCTATGCCGTGCTCGCCGGTACATGTGCCATCCATGGCGAGCGCACGCGCGTTGAGGCGCGCGACGAATTCCTCGACGACGGCGATACCCTCCGGCGTCTTGTCGTCGAACAGGACGAGCACATGGAAATTACCATCGCCGGCATGGCCGACGATGGGTGCCAACAGGCCATGCGCCTCGATATCGGCCTGGGTTTCCGCGACGCATTCGGCAAGCCGCGAGATCGGCACGCAGACATCCGTCGATAGCGCAGCCAGCTCCGGCGCCAGCGCCCGGCAGGCCCAATAGGCGTCATGACGGGCTTTCCAGAGCTTGTTGCGCTCTTCCGCATTGCTGGTCCAAAGGAATTCGCCGCCACCGCATTCAGCCGCGATCTCGGCAAATTGCGCCGACTGCAGCTCAACAGTCTCGTCGGTGCCATGAAATTCCAGAAAAAGCGTCGGCTTCTCGTCGTAGCTCAGGCCGGAATAACGGTTGCAGGCCCGCATCTGCATGGCATCGAGCAGTTCGATGCGCGCCACGGGCACGCCCATCTGGATGGTCATGATGACCGCATCGCACGCCGCCTTGATATCCGGAAAAGCGCAGGCGCCGCCGGCGATCTTCTGGGGAATGCCCTGAAGGCGCAGGGTGATCGAGGTCAGCACGCCGAGCGTGCCTTCGGCGCCGACGAAAAGCCGTGTCAGATCGTAACCGGCCGACGATTTCTTGGCGCGGCGTGCGGTGCGGATTTCCTCGCCATTGGCGGTCACCACGGTCACGGACAGCACATTGTCCTTCATCGTGCCGTAGCGCACGGCATTGGTGCCCGATGCGCGCGTCGATGCCATGCCGCCGATCGAAGCATTGGCACCGGGATCGATGGGAAAGAACAGGCCGGTATCGCGCAGATAGGTATTAAGCTGCTCGCGGGTGACGCCGGGCTCGACCGTGCAATCCAGATCCTCGGCATTGACTTCGAGAATGCGGTTCATGCGGCTGAAATCGATGGAAATGCCGCCCTGTGGCGCATTCACCTGCCCCTCCAGCGAAGACCCAGTGCCAAAGGGAATGACCGGAACCTTGTGTTCGGCACATGCCTTCACGACAGTCCGCACGTCCTCGCTCGTTTCGGCAAAGACCACGCCGTCCGGCAGCTGCGATGGGATATAGGTGGTGGTATGGGCGTGCTGCGCACGAAAACTTTCGCCGGTCTGGAAACGCTCGCCAAAGGCCTGCTTCAGAATGCCGAGAACGGCGGATATGCCGGCCTCGTTGCGTGTTCCCGCCTTTGCATCAGCCAAAACCATAGTCCGAATCTCCCATCGCGGTCGTCCAGGGTGTTAACCCATCTCGGTTCTATGGGGCATTTGGGGCGGCGCTGTCCAGTGATGAAAGTGAACCGCTATCGCGCATAAGTTCAAGTTTTGTGCGATTGATCAAAGGTACGACAATCGGTTGGTAGGAAAAAGCATCGCGGCAGAATTTTGCCTATATTTTAATCAGCCCACCGCCTCGACGATCACCGAGCATCCACTTTCATCCAGATCATAACACCGCGGCGCAGTTTTCCGTCGACTGGCATATGTCTTGCCTATCGCCTTTCAGCTTTCACATAGCCACGATTGGAAGGACATTCGATGAAGCGCAGACAAATGCTCATGGCACTCGGAATTGCGATGCTGGCGATGGGGTCAATTTCCGCCCCCGACGCAGCTCGGGCGGATGCTCTGAGCGATATAGCCTCCCGCGGCACACTCCGCGTCGCCGTTCCACAGGACTTCCCGCCCTTTGGCAGCGTCGGCACGGACATGGCGCCCATGGGCTATGACATCGATATGGCCAATCTGATCGGCGAAAAACTCGGCGTGAAAACGGAGCTCGTTCCCGTCACCAGCGCCAACCGCATTCCCTATTTGCAGACGAATAAGGTCGATCTGGTGATCTCAAGCCTCGGCAAGAATCCGGATCGTGAAAAGGTCATCGATTTCTCCGAAGCCTATGCGCCTTTCTTCAACGGCGTCTTCGGCCCTGGCGATGTCCCGGCAACAAAGGCGGAAGACCTTTCCGGCAAGACGATCGGCGTCACCCGCGGCGCGATCGAGGATCTGGCGCTGACCAAGGTCGCGCCGCAGGACGCGACGATCAAGCGCTACGAGGACAATAACGGCACCATCTCCGCCTTCCTGTCCGGACAGGTTCAGCTGGTCGCGACCGGCAATGTCGTCGCGGCGGCCATTCTCGCCAAGAACCCGCCGAAGAAGCCCGAGATGAAATTCCTCATCACCAACTCACCCTGCTTCATCGGCCTGAACAAGAGCGAGCCGGCGCTGCAGAAGAAAGTCGACGAGATCATTGCCGCCGCCAAGGCGGACGGGACGCTGAACAAGATGTCGCAGAAATGGCTGGGCGCCGACCTGCCGGCCGGCTTCTGATCAACGCAGGGCCGATCCTGCCGTCATTCGGCAGCGGGATCGGTCCAAGCAGGGCTTTCTCCCATGCGATATCATTTCGATTTCGGCTGGCTTGCCGAATACTATCCTACGCTGATCAAGGGCGTTCTCGTCACGGTGGAGCTGACCCTTATCGGCGCTGTGCTTGGCATTCTCCTCGGAATTGCCTGCGCCTGGGCGCGCGCGCTCGGCCCACGCTGGCTGAAACCCTTCGTCGCGGCTTACGTCGAGCTGATCCGCAACACGCCGTTTCTGATCCAGCTTTTCTTTATTTTCTTCGGCCTGCCCGGTATCGGCGTGCAGATGAACGAGATGACCGCCGCCAATCTCGCCATGGTCATCAATCTTGGCGCCTATAGCTGCGAGATCATCCGCGCCGGCATACAGGCAACGCCGCGCGGTCAGTTCGAAGCGGGCGCCAGCCTTGCCATGACCCGGTTCGAAACCTTCCGGCATGTCGTCCTCGTTCCGTCCCTGCAGCGCATCTGGCCGGCACTGTCATCGCAAGTCGTCATCGTCATGCTCGGCTCCTCTGTCGTCTCGCAGATCGCCGCCGAGGATCTGACCTTCGCGGCAAACTTCATCCAGTCGCGCTCGTTCCGCGCCTTCGAAGCCTATTTCGTATCCACGGCGATCTACCTCGCGCTGGCGATCCTGCTTCGACAGGTACTCGCAGTCGTGGGCAAGATGATCTTTCCACGCAGGGTCCGCCAATGATCCAGTTCACCACATGGGATATCCTGCGCGGCCTGCTTCTGGCCGCACGCTGGACGATATTGCTGTCGCTCGTCTCCTTTGCGGGGGGCGCCATCGTTGGCGCGATCCTCGTGTTCCTGCGGATCGGCAAGGCCAGGGCCGGCCGCATCGCGGTCAGATATTTCGTCGAGCTGTTCCAGGGCACGCCGCTGCTGATGCAGCTCTTCCTGGCTTTCTTTGGTCTCGGGCTTTTCGGGATCGACGTGCCGGCCTGGCTCGCCGCCGGCGTCGCACTCACCCTCTGGTCGGCTGCCTTCCTGACCGAAATCTGGCGTGGTTGCGTCGAAGCCGTGGCCAAAGGCCAATGGGAGGCTTCGGCAAGTCTCGGCATGGGTTATCTGCAGCAGATGCGCTACGTCATCCTGCCCCAGGCGCTGCGCATCGCCGTGCCGCCGACCGTCGGCTTCTCCGTACAGGTCGTCAAGGGCACGGCCCTGACCTCCATCATCGGCTTCGTCGAGCTGTCGAAGGCCGGCACCGTCATCACCAACGCGACCTTCCAGCCATTCACCGTCTACGGCTTTGTCGCACTCATCTATTTCGCCCTGTGCTGGCCGCTGTCGAAAAGCAGTCAGATCCTGGAGAGGAAGCTCAATGTCGCTCATCGAAATCACTGAAGTCCGCAAGAGCTTCGGCGCCAACGAGGTCCTCAAAGGCATCAACCTCGATGTCGAGCCCGGTGAGGTCATCGCCATCATCGGCAAGAGCGGTTCGGGAAAGTCGACGCTGCTGCGCTGCATCAACGGGCTGGAAACGATCAATGACGGCTCGATCTCCGTCGCAGGCGCACAGCTTCTGCCCGATGACCTCCATCTGAAGGCGCTCCGGCTGAAGGTCGGCATGATCTTCCAGCAATTCAATCTCTTCCCGCATCTGAGCGCAGGACGCAACGTCATGCTCTCGCAGATGGTCGTCAAGAAGACCGCCAGGGCCGAAGCCGAGGCGATGGCGCGGCGAATGCTCGATCGCGTCGGCCTCGGGCACAAATTCGACGCCTATCCGGATGAACTTTCCGGCGGCCAGCAGCAGCGCGTCGCCATCGCAAGAGCCCTCGCCATGCAGCCGATCGCGCTTCTCTGCGATGAAATCACCTCCGCGCTGGACCCGGAGCTGGTGGCGGAAGTTCTCGCCGTCGTGCGCGAACTGGCCGGCGAAGGCATGACGCTGCTGATGGTCACCCATGAGATGAAATTCGCGCGTGACGTCTGCTCACGCGTGGTCTTCATGCACCAGGGCCGCGTGCACGAAATCGGACCGCCCGGCGAGGTCTTTGCCAATCCGCAAACGCCGGAGCTCAAGCAGTTCCTCGGCATCCATTGAGAGCCGGCAGGCCCCGCTAACCGGCTCTCTGAACCATAGTGTTCCAGGCACCTGGAGCAATGCCGAACGCCTTTTTGAAATGCCGGGTCAGATGGCTCTGATCGGCAAATCCGGTTGCCGCGGCTACCTCCGCGATCGGCTCCCCCGCGCCAATCATCGCCTTTGCCTGCTGCAGCCGGCGCATCAGCAGGAACCGGTGCGGGCTTGTTGCGAAGGCGGCGCGGAAATGCCGCGCAAGCGCAAAGCGATCGAGACCGGTGATGCGTTCCAGTTCTCGCGAGCGCACGCCCCGCGTGACATGCGCCTCGAGATAGTCCCGCGCAGCCTTCACCTGCCCCCACGCAATGCTGCCCAAGGGCCGTTGCGGCAAACGGGCATGCCGGGCAAGTCCATCGGTGAGCCGCGAGACGAAATCGTCGACGAAGAGCTCATCCAGCTCGCGATCGAGTTCGCCGAGCGCCGCCAGTAACAAGCCGGCGAGACGATTGTCTTCCACCACGGGGTCATCGACGAAAGGGAGGCCGACACGCGCCGCCTCAAGGCATTGAAACAGCACCGATGGTTCCAGATACAGCATCCGGTACACGAGGCCGTCCTCAGTCGCGGCTCCGCCGTCATGCAGTTCGTCCGGATGAAGAATGATCACCCGCCCTGGCAGGCTGTAGCGCTGTTCGCCGCGATAACGGAACGTCTGCACGCCGCGCATGGTGACGCCAAGCGCATAGGTATCATGCCGGTGCAGCTCGAAGGCATCGCCGCGAAACTGCGCCTGGATGCGTTCGATGCCCGGATAGGCAGGCGCAGACAGGATGCGATTGCTCTCCGGCGTCACGCACAAACGTTCAAGACCCTCGAAGATCTGTCCGGCTACATCCTCGTGCAATGTCCCATTTCCAGACTGCATGAAAGTGACCATCGATGTTCGATACCAAAATCGCGATCGTTTTGCGAAGCGACCTTCAATCCTGGCAAAAGCTGAATGTAACGGCCTTCCTGTCGACAGGCATAGCCGGGCAAAATCCCGATATCATCGGAGAAGCCTATCGCGATCGCACCGGCAACGTCTACAACGCTTTATCGATCCAGCCCATCATCGTGCTCTCGGCTGACAAGGAGAGCATTGCCGCCATCCACCGCCGCTCGCTGGAGCGAGGCGTCACGTCTTCCATCTTCATAGAGGAAATGTTTTCAACCGGCCATGACGCGGCCAACCGCGCCGTCTTTTCCGAATTCGCGCCGGAAGATGCCAAGGTCGTCGGCATCGCCTTGCGCGCCGACAAGAAAATCGTCGACAAGATCACCAAGGGCGCGAGCATGCATGCGTGATCGGACGCGCAAAGAAAATGGCCGGATCGCGAGACCCGGCCGTTTTTGTCCAGAAAGGCTTAACCGTTCTGCGTGATCGGTGCGATCTGGATCTCGACCCGACGGTTCTGCGCGCGGCCGGCCTCGGTGGCATTGGTTGCGACCGGCTGCGACGGACCGAAGCCGATGGCCGACATGCGGCGCTGATCGATGCCCTGGCTGCCGAGGTAGGAGGCAACCGATCCGGCGCGGCGCTCGGACAGATCCTGGTTATGCTGCAGGCTGCCGGTCGAATCCGTATGGCCATTGACGTCGATCAGCGTGCGGTTGAACTTGCGCAGCACGATCGCGACGGAATTGAGCGTCGGGAAGAATTCCGGCTTGATCGCATCCTGGTCGATGTCGAAGGTGATTGCCGACGGCATGTTGAGGATGATGCGGTCGCCGACGCGGGTCACCGAAACGCCGGTGCCCTGCAGCTGCGCACGCAGTTCGGATTCCTGCTGGTCCATGTAATTGCCGATGCCCGCACCCGCAAGCGCACCGACGCCTGCGCCGATCAACGCGGCATTGCGGCGCGAGGCCGGCGAATGACCGATCAGAAGACCGGCAACGGCACCGACACCGGCACCGATCGCCGCACCGCCTGCGGTATTCGATACCTTCTGCTCACCCGTATAGGGGTCGGTGGTGGTGCATGCGTTCAAAAAGGCTGCCGCTAGGGCAAGAATGGCAATTTTCTTGATCATAGAATCGTCGCTCTCCGGTTCGATGGCCGCAGCAGATATGAAGCATTGCGGCAATATCATGAAGAGAAATCTTATCCAGCCCCTTGTCCCCTGTGCATAGAGCGTCAGCAAGGCTTTTGCCGAAGCCGGCGCATGGGGACGTGCGGCGCCATCCACCCACCAGCCCCGTCAATTTCAGCCGTTCGCTGCAATCAATGGTTCTGGAAGAGTTGCAGAACCGTATTGTAGCTCGCATTGGCAATCGACAGAGATTGCAGCCCGAGTTGTTGCTGGGCCTGCAGCGCCAGAACCTTGCTCGACTGCTGTTCCATATCGGCATCCACGAGTTTGCCGACCCCGCTGGTCAGCGAATCATTGAGATTTCTGGCGAACTCGGTCTGGAGATTGATACGCGCTTCGAGGGAGCCGAAGGCGGATCCGATCGTTTTGAGCTGGTTCAGCATTCCAGTCACGGTATTGACCATGTCGACAATGGCGCCCCGTGTCGTATTCGCATCGAGCGAGATCTCTACTTGGCCGCTTGTATTGCCGTTCTTGCTGCTGATCAGCACATAATTCTTTGCGGCGCCGGCTTCGGTGGCGAAAGATGTCGACGTCAGCACGCCATATCCGCCGGTGCCGCTCGCCTGATCGTCGATCAGATAACGCGCATCGGCCGAGGTGATCGGCCCCGTCGTCGAGCTGACGCCTGCATAGCTCAGCATGCCGATCCTTACGGTGCCATCGGTGCCCCGGATAAGGGAGCCTGGAATCTCATGGGGGTCAGTCGGGTCCGCGCCGTCTTGCAGCACGGTCCAGTTGACGCCGTTGAAGGTCGCCGATTCCCCGACGCTGCGCAACTGCTGCTTGAGCTGGGTGATCTCGTCGTTGAGTGTCGTTTTGTCGACGCTGGTCTCATAGGCACCGACGAGCTTCGTCCTGATCTCGGTGACGACATCGATCGCGCTGCTGACACCCGTGGAAGCGGTGCTGACGGTCGAGGCGGCGAGACCTAACGCATCCTGAACCGACGAAATCGCGCCGATGTCGGTATGCGTCAAAGTCGAGATTTTCCAGTATGTGGCATTGTCTCTGGCCGTCTGAACCCGCAGGCCCGACGACATCTGTCGTTCGGCGTTACCCAGTTTGGTCTGGGTGTCCCTCAGCACTTCCAGTGCTGTATTCACGGAGGGACTGACCCTGATGAAGGTCGAAAAAATACTCACGGCACATGAACTCCGGACGCAACAATACGCAACAAACACAAGGAGACATCGGAACCTTGCCGCGGGCGCTCATGCGCGCGGGCCGAGCGTGTCGGCGAACGGGGAACGAGGCAAAACAACGCCTGCGCTCCAGCGGTTACATACCGACATGATTAGCAAACATGCTTAAAAAAGCGCTAAACGATACACCTGATTTACCATAAATAAGCGCAACGCCTGCAACGGGGGTAACCTGCTCGTTCCGACCTACTCGGCCGCGCGAAGATTGGTGAGCTTCGCGCGCAGTGCCGCATCCGACATCTCGTCATGCAGGCGCTGTTCCTCATGCGTCTGCGGCTTCGCAAAGCGGGCGATCAGCAGATAGGCGATGGGTGTGATGTAAAGCGTGACCAGGGTCGCAAACCCAAGGCCGCCGACAATGACCCAGCCGAGCGCGACGCGCGCTTCTGCGCCGGCCCCCTCGGCAAAGACAAGCGGCACGCCGCCAAGGATGGTCGCGATCATTGTCATCATAACCGGGCGCAGACGCAGTGCGCAGGCCTTTTCGATCGCCGCGCGCACGCTTTCTCCCTTGTCGCGAAGCTGATTGGCGAACTCGACGATGAGGATGCCGTTCTTGGCCATGACACCGACAAGCAGCACTAGGCCGATCTGGCTGTAGATGTTGAGGCTCGATCCGGTGATGACGAGCGCAAAGACGGCACAGGCAAGGCCGAGCGGCACCGTGGACATGATGATGATCGACGACAGCACGCTTTCGAACTGCGCGGCGAGCACCAGGAAGATGATGACAATGGCAAAACCGAAAGTCAGGGCCATGCCGCTGGAATTTTCCTCCAGTGTCGCCGCTTCGGCGAGCGCCATCAGCCGCGAACCAGGCGGCAGGAGCGGCGCTGCGATCCGCGTGACTTCCTCGACCGCCTGCCCGAGCGACATGCCGTTCTTGAGCCCGGCCGTGATCGCAACCGAGGCCAGCTGCTGCTCGCGGGTCAGCTGCGGCGCAACCGCATTCTCCTTCAACGACGCAATGACCGACATCGGCACGATCTTGCCGTCGCCGGTCTTGAGGAAGACATTTTCGAGGTCCGTAGGATCGTCGATCGGTCGCATCGTCGACGTCAAAAGCACCGGATAGGATTCGCCGGCGACAAATACGTCGACGACGGAGCGGCCCTCAAGCAACGACTGCAAGGCCACTGAAAGACCTGAAATGTCGACCCCGAGATCGGAAGCGCGCTCACGATCGATGGTGACGGAGACCTGAGCCTGTGTCGGCTCGTTGTTCAGCCGCGGCGTATCGAATTGGCCGGTCTTGTCGAGTTCTTGCACGAGTTTCAGGGCTGCTTCGGTCAGCGCTTCGTGATTGTTGCCGATGAGCGCCATCTGCACGCCGCTGCCTGCGCCACGGATGCGCAGGCTGTTGGCTTGGATGACATTGCCACGAAGAGCCGGCACGCCTGCCATGGCTTTGTTGATATCGGTGACGATATCCTGCTGCGTACGATGACGCTCACTCCAAGGCGCCAGCGTCAGCACCATGAAGCCGCTGTTCTTCTGGCTGTTCATGCCTGAAATCGCGTAGATATTTCGTATATCGCCGCTGTCCATCAGCGGCTGCAGCCGCTCTTCGACGCGCTGCAATTGATCCTTGGTATAATCTAGGCCTGCGCCTTGCGGCGTGGTGAGACGCAACATGACCATCGCCCGATCCTCGCTCGGCGTCAGCTCGCTCTTGACGTTTACGAACGCCAAGACGGCTGCAGCCGAAAACACGGCACAGAAGACGATGACGACGAAAGGCGCATTGAGACAGGCCTTGAGGGTACGACAATAGACACTGGAGAAAAGCTCGCCGAAACGCCCGAGCGCGCCATGCTCCTCGCGCATCTCCTTGGTCAGCATGCGCGAGGCAAGCATGGGGCATAGCGTCAGCGCCACGATCGATGAAAGGCCCACAGAGAAGGCAAGCACGAAGCCGAATTCGCGGAACAGGCCGCCCACCTGCCCCGGCAGGAAGGACAGTGGAATGAAGACGGCGGCAAGCGTCGCCGTCGTCGCGATGACCGCGAAAAAGACCTCACGCGTGCCCAGCACGGCGGCAGCACGCGGCCCGATCTTCTCGGCCCGACGACGCACGATATTTTCGAGCACGACGATGGCGTCGTCGACCACGAGGCCGGTCGCAAGCACGATCGCCAGCAGCGTCAGGATATTGACGGAGAATCCCACCATATAGAGCGCGGCAAGCGTGCCGATCAGCGCTACTGGCATGGTGACGACCGGGATCAGCGTTGCCCGCCAGTCGCGCAGGAAGAGATAGATGACTGCGGTGACGATCAGTGCCGACAGGACGAGCGCCAGCACGACCTCGTGGATCGCTCCCTGAATGAATAGGGCATCATCGCTGGTGATGACGATGCGCGTACCCTCGGGCAGCGATTTAGACAGCTGCGCAACGACGGCCTTCACGCCTTCGGAAATATTCAAGGTATTCGACTGCGCCTGACGGATGATGCCGAGGCCAACGCCCTGCACACCGTTCGAGCGCAGCGCGGTCGTGCCGTCCCTCGGTCCGAGCGTCACGGTGGCGACATCGGAAAGCCGCACGCGGTTCTTGATGATCAGCCGGGAAAAATCCTCCGGCGTCTGTAGCGCCGCCGTGGCGCGCACGACGATATCCTGCCGCGCACTCTTCAGCGATCCGGCCGGTACATCGAGTGCTGCGGTCGCAAGCGCCGTCGTCAGGTCGCCGATGGTGAGGCCTCGGCTCGCAAGAGCTGCCTGATCGACGTCGATGCGGAAGATCTTCTCCTGATCTCCATAGAGCTCGACATCGGCGACGCCTTCAACCGAGGCCAGCCGGTCGGTAATCTCCTTGTCGACGAGCTGCGTCAGGTCGTCCATCGTCATGGTGCTCGAGGTGACGGCAAGCCGCATGATCGGCTGCGAATCCGAATCCGCCTTGACGATCTGAGGCGCATCCGCCTGATCGGGCAATTGTTCGGTGATGCGACCGATGGCGTCGCGGACATCATTGGCGGCAACCGAAAGATCGGTCGCGTCGGAAAATTCCAGCGTTACCCGGCTCTGACCGAAGGATGAGCTGGAGGAGACCGACTTCAGGCCGCTGACGCGAGCAACCGCCCCTTCGATGATCTTCGTCAGCTCCTGATCCACCGTCTGCGGCGATGCGCCATCGAATACGGTCCTGACGGTCACGACCGGACGGTCGACATCGGGCAGTTCTCTCACTTCGACGCCGAAATAGGCGGCAAGACCGGCGACGACCATCAGCGTGTTGAAGACCAGCGCCAGGATCGGCCGGCGCACGAAGAGTGCGGTAAAGGATTGCTTGGGCGCCGCCGGGCCAGCATCCGTCATATCGTCGCCATCGGTCATCATTGGGTGATGACCTCCTTGGCCTGAGCGATATCGCGGGCAAAGCGAACCTCGCCGCCTTCGGTTACGCGCTGCAATCCTTCGATGACGATGAGATCGCCATTGCGGAGATCGCCGCGGACCAGCACCGCATCCGGATTGCGCTGCACGATGCTGACGCGCACCTTCGAGGACTTGCCGTCAACGACGCGCCAGACATGCGCACCCGCCCCATCCCATTGGACGGCGAGCGGATCGACGGAGGGATAGGATTCGCCGGCAAAGCGCATGCCGACATTGAAGGACATGCCGGCGCGCAGAACATCGGAGGCATTATCGATGCGGGCGCGCACGCGCAGCGTCCGGCTCGCGCCATCAACACGATTGTCGACTGCCTCGACAACGCCCGAAAATACACGCCCCGGCAATGCCACCGACGTTGCTTCCACCGGCTGATCGACCTTGACGGTGTTGGCGAAGCGCTCCGGCACCCAGTAATCCACCAGGATTTCCGAGCGGTCGTCCAGCATCACGATATTGGTCGTTGTCGTCACATTGTCGCCGACGACCACAGGCACGATACCGACGATCCCGTCGATCGGTGCAACCACATCGCGGCGCTTCAGCGCTAGCTCGGCCGATTGCAGTGCAAGCTTTGCACCCTGCTCCACGATCTCGGCATCGAAAACATCCATGCGCGAGACTGTGGACTTGATATTGCGGTAGAGCTGGGATTTTTCGACAGCGCTCTTCAGCGCCACTTGCGCCTGACCGCGAGCGATGATCTGCTCGTCGTCATCGAGACGCGCCAGCACCTGCCCCTGCTTCACCCGGTCGCCTGACTTGATGAGAATTTCCCGGATCGTACCCGCTGCTTGCGGCATGACGACGACCGAGCGGATGGCGTCGCCGGTACCGATCGCGCTCAGGCGGTCGTTGACGACACCGCTGACTACAGGCTCAGTGACGACAAGCGGTATGTTCTGACCGCGCCGTCCCCCGGAGCTTGCCTTCGTCTCCGCCTTTCCGTCCGCCGCGCCATCGCGCGGAGCAATCCAGGCCACAATGGTCTCGGGAACCCCGACCTTCTGCAGCAGGCCCGCCGCACTCGGCACGAAGGCCAGGACAGCGGCGATGCCGGCTGCCAGCAAAAGAAAAGACAAGGAAAGCTGCTTCCAGGCGGTCATGCACGTCTCCGGCTCGTTGTGTCAGAGGCGATGAAATCGCGTCGTTGGTTTTGTGACCCCTCATCCACCCAGCGCACTTAACCGGGGGTCAATTTCGGCTCGGACGGCTCCATAACGCAAGATTGTGCCCGATTTGCTGCAATATCGTGGTTTTGAGCATATCCCGCAAGTTTCGCCACAGATTATGACAAAGTTGTAATCTTTCCGCAGACAACGACACCGGCCTCTCAGACGATCCGTTCCGATGCGAAAAGCAGCCGTCGATCAAGCCTTGTGCCCTGTGAATGTGCACTTTTTGTTCTAGTTTCGGCCCGTTTCTTTTGCCTTTCGGGGTAGAATCATTACATTGGGCGGCATGACCATTGGACATGACGATATTCCCTTCTTTGACGAGGAGCCGGAGCACATCGCGCCACGCCGTTCCGCGCCGGCTGCCGGCAGCATTGGCGGCGGCATTGCGGCCCGCGCCATGGCAGCACGCGACAGCGGCCGCCGCCCCGATTATCTCTCAGGCCTCAATGCCGAACAGGCGGAAGCAGTCGAAACGCTCGACGGCCCCGTACTGGTGCTTGCCGGCGCCGGCACCGGCAAGACGCGCGTGCTCACGACACGCATCGCTCATATCCTGTCCACCAACCGCGCCTTCCCCAGCCAGATTCTCGCCGTGACCTTCACCAACAAGGCAGCACGCGAGATGAAGGAGCGTATCGCGCTGCTGGTCGGCGGCGCGGTCGAAGGCATGCCTTGGCTCGGCACCTTCCACTCGATCGGTGTGAAGCTGTTGCGACGTCACGCCGAGCTGGTCGGCCTCACCTCCAGCTTCACCATTCTCGACACGGACGATGTCATCCGCCTGATCAAGCAGCTGATCCAGGCTGAAGGGCTCGACGACAAGCGCTGGCCCGCCAAGCAATTTGCCGGCATGATCGATACATGGAAGAACAAGGGCCTCAGCCCCGCCGATATTCCGGAGGGTGACGCCCGCGCCTTTGCCAACGGCAAGGGCCGCGAACTCTATGCCGCCTATCAGAACCGCTTGAAGACGCTGAACGCCTGCGACTTCGGCGATCTTTTGCTGCATCCGATCAATATGTTCCGACAGAATCCCGATATTCTCAAGGATTATCACCAGCGCTTTCGCTACATCCTCGTCGACGAGTATCAGGATACCAACACGGCGCAATATATGTGGCTACGCCTGCTAGCGCAGCGGCAGAAGGGCGAGCCGCAGAATGTCTGCTGCGTCGGTGACGACGACCAGTCGATCTATGGCTGGCGCGGCGCGGAGGTGGACAATATCCTGCGCTTCGAGAAGGATTTTCCGGGCGCCAAGGTCATCAAGCTCGAGCGCAACTATCGCTCCACCGAGCATATTCTTGGGGCGGCCGCGCATCTGATCGCCCATAATGAGGGCCGGCTCGGCAAGACTCTGTTCACCGATCGCTCCGACCCCGACGACATCAAAGTGCAGGTGCATGCCTCCTGGGATTCCGAGGAGGAAGCGCGCGCCATCGGCGAAGAGATCGAGCAGCTACAGCGCAACAAGCACAATCTCAACGACATCGCCATCCTCGTGCGCGCCTCCTTCCAGATGCGCGAGTTCGAAGACCGTTTCGTCACGCTCGGCCTGAACTATCGCGTCGTCGGCGGCCCTCGCTTCTACGAGCGCCTCGAAATCCGCGATGCCATGGCCTATTTCCGCCTGGTCTGCCAGCCGGCCGACGATCTCGCCTTCGAGCGCATCATCAACACGCCGAAGCGAGGTCTCGGGGACACCACAGTCCGCGCCCTGCACGATTACGCCCGCGTGCGCGATATTCCGATGCTGGCGGCCGCGGCCGATATCATCGAGACTGACGAGATGAAGCCGAAGGCGCGCAAGGCGCTGTTCGACGTCGTGCAATCCTTCCGCCGCTGGCAGGGCCTGCTCGAAAACACGCCGCATACCGAGCTTGCCGAGCAGATCCTCGAAGAGTCCGGCTATACGGACATGTGGAAGAACGACAAATCGGCGGAAGCGCCGGGGCGCCTGGAAAACCTGAAAGAACTCATCCGCTCCATGGATAGTTTCGAATCCATGCGCGGCTTCCTCGAACACGTCGCCCTCGTCATGGATGCCGAGCAGAACGAAAATCTCGACGCCGTCTCCATCATGACGCTGCACTCCGCCAAGGGTCTGGAATTCGACACCGTGTTCCTGCCTGGCTGGGAGGAAGGCCTGTTTCCGCATCAGCGCTCGCTCGACGAAAGCGGTCGCGCCGGGCTGGAGGAAGAGCGCCGCCTCGCTTATGTCGGCATCACGCGCGCCAAGCGCCGCTGCCACATCTGGTTCGTCTCCAACCGCCGCATCCACGGCCTCTGGCAATCCACAATCCCCTCCCGCTTCCTCGATGAACTGCCGGAAACGCATGTTCAGGTCGCCGAAGTCGAGCAATCCTATGGCGGATATGGCCGCGGCGGCTACGGCCAGTCCCGCTTCGACAAGGCCGATCCCTTCGCCAACACCTATTCCACGCCCGGCTGGAAGCGCGCGCAGGCCAACCGCAACGATGCGACCCGTGACAACTGGGGCAGCCGTTCCGGCCACGCCGTCGAACGCATCGGCTATGGCGAAAGCGGCCCGAAAGTGCGCACCATCGACGGCGAACTGGTGGCCAAATCCACCTCCACCGAACCCTCCAAATTCGCCATCGGCGACCGCGTCTTCCACATCAAGTTCGGCAACGGCAATGTGTCGGAGATCGAGGGCAACAAGCTAACGATCGAATTCGACCGCGCCGGGCAGAAGCGCGTGCTGGATGGGTTTGTGGAGAGAGTGTGAGGGGCGCGGGTCGGCTATCTGGTTTGGGACCAGAGGGTGCCCATCAGTGCAAACCACAAAAATAAGGGAGCTGATTGTGTGGCCTCCGCCCTCCTCCACGCTCCGTCATCCTCAGGCTTGACCCGAGGATCCATGCACAAGCCGCAAAGGCTTATGCGCCCTCACCCATGATCTCAGTTACGCCCGCCATTTGCCCTGATGATCTGACCATTGACCCAGCCGCTCTGCGGCCCGGCCAGAAACGATACGATCTGGGCGATATCCTCAGGCAGCCCGAGGCGCCCGAGCGGAATATCGTTTATCAGCCGCTGGATCAGCGCCTCGGACCTTCCCTTGAACAGCAATTCGGTCGCGATCGGCCCCGGCGCGACCGCATTGACGGTGACGCCGCGCGGACCGAGTTCCTTGGCAAGGATATGGGTCATCGCCTCCACTGCCGCTTTGGTCGCCGCGTAAACGCCGTTGCCGGGGGAATAGTGACCGATAATGCTCGTAGAGAGATTGATGATGCGGCCGCCATCGCGCACCCGCCTCGCCCCTTCTCGCATCCCGTTGAAGGTCCCTGTCAGATTGACGGCAACCTGCTGCCGAAAATCCTCATCCGAAACCTCGGCCAGTGGCGAGAATTTGCTGATCCCTGCATTGTTAACAAGCACGTCGACCGTTCCGAACTCCGCTTCGGTGCGATCGAACAATGCCGTCACGGCTTGGGCATCGGAGACATCGGCGCGGACTGCAAGCGCGCGGCCGCCCGCCATCGTAATGCCGGCAACAACATCCGCGGCCTCTTCGGCGCTCGATGCGTAGTTGACGACGGTCTGAAAGCCGTCGGCGGCAAGCTGCTTTGCTATGGCGGCGCCAATGCCCTTGGATGCGCCGGTTACGATCGCCGTTCTAATTTCGTTGGACATGCGTCAATCTCCTTGTCGTTCGCACACGCGCTGTCGACCATGCCTGGGGACGCAATCCCGGCATGTCGCTGAAACGCTTGTTTCGTTGGGTCGCGAACGGTAATATGAGCGATAATTCGCTTTTTGCTACTCGCATTCCAGGAACATGTCCGAAAGCCCGCTCCATAGCCGTGCCGCGCCGAGAAAAGCGCCAAGACAAGCCCGTTCGCTCGCAACAGTCGAGGCGGTCGTGGAGGCTGCAGCTCGCATTTTGGAGGAGCGCGGCCATGAGGCCTTCTCCACCAATGCCGTCGCAGAGAAGGCCGGCGTCAGTGTCGGCTCGCTCTATCAGTATTTTCCGCGTAAGGATGCGTTGATCGGAGCCTTGATCCTCCGCGAGACTTCGCGCCTCGTCGCAGAGGCGGAAATTGCCGCCGACAAGCCCACCGGCAGCGAGGCCTTGTCGGCGCTCATCCTCCCCTGCGTCGAGCAGCAGCTTCGCCGGCCGGCGCTGGCCCGCTTGCTCGATTTCGAGGAAGCGCGGCTGCCGCTCGATGCCGCCACCGAAACGATCAAAAGGCGATTCTTCGAGCTCACGCGCGCAACTTTGCTGCGGCCGGATTTGCCGCCGCAGGACGATATCGAGGTGGCCAGCCGCGACGTGGTCGCCATCATCAAGGGAATGGTCGATGCCGCCGGAGAGCATGGCGACAAGGATAAAAACCAGCTGGCTCTGCGCGTGAAACGCGCCGTTCTTGGCTATTTGCACAGCCTCGACTGACATCGGCAGCTTGCCCCGATCGAAGGCGAACCCAAAAGCTAAAAAGCATGGCTAGACATTCCGCCTTTGCAAGCGATTGCATTGCAGCATTGCAGAATCCGCATGCCTAGCAAGCTACCAATGATAATCCAATCGATTATATCGATTGAAGCGGCTTCGGGATTCTGCGTTTCCCGCGGGTGTCTCGGCAAGCCGCCGCCAGTTCTTCTTTCGGCCCGTTCGGGCTTTTCGTCCGGCTCGAATCTCGAAGCCTGGTAACAACAAAAACCGAGGATAAAAAAGTGGCTGGCTCAGCAACAAGCTCTGCGCCCACCAGCGCGCGTGCATCCGCACACCAAGGCCAGGGCAATTACCAATTCGCGCTTATCGCACTCACCTCACTCTTTTTCATGTGGGGCTTCATCACCTGCCTGAACGACATTCTGGTCCCGCACCTGAAAAGCGTCTTTCAGCTCAATTATACCCAGGCAATGCTGATCCAGCTTTGCTTTTTCGGTGCATACTCCATCATATCGCTGCCTGCCGGCACGCTCGTGAAGCGCATCACCTATAAATGGGGCATCGTCGTCGGCCTTGCGATCGCGGCTGTCGGCTGCGCCCTTTTTATTCCTGCCGCCACCTATCGCGTCTACGCCCTTTTCTTGGGCGCGCTGTTCGTGCTCGCCACCGGCATCACGATTCTGCAGGTCGCCGCCAACCCCTATGTCACCGTATTGGGACCGCCGGATACCGCCGCGAGCCGCCTGAACCTGACGCAGGCCTTCAACTCCCTCGGCACGACGATTGCCCCCTACTTCGGCGCAATGTTGATCCTGTCTGCCGCGACTGTTGCAGCCACCAACGCTACGCCGGAACAGCTCGACGCCATGCGGCTTGCCGAAGCCGGCGCGGTCAAGTTCCCCTATTTGCTTCTTGCAGCCGCTTTCCTGGTGCTCGCGACCGTCTTTGCGGCGCTGAAACTTCCGGAAGTCGAGGATGAGGAGACCATCGAGCCGATGCGCGGCGGCGGCTCCGCCTGGCAGTACCGCCATCTCGTGCTCGGCGCTGTCGGTATCTTTGTTTATGTCGGTGCGGAAGTCAGCGTCGGCAGCTTCCTGGTGAACTTCCTGAGCCAGCCCGATATCGCCCATCTCTCCGAGTCCGATGCCGCTCACTACGTCTCCTATTTCTGGGGCGGCGCCATGGTCGGACGCTTCGTCGGCTCGGCAATCATGCGCCATATCGATGATGGCAAGGCGCTTGCGTTCAACGCCGCGGTCGCCATCGTGCTGCTGCTGGTGACGGTGCTGACGACAGGCCACGTCGCCATGTGGTCCGTGCTGGCGATCGGCCTCTTCAATTCGATCATGTTTCCGACGATCTTCAGCCTCGCGCTGCACGGTCTCGGCAAATATACGAGCCAGGGCTCCGGCATCCTTTGCCTTGCCATCGTCGGCGGCGCAATCCTGCCTGTTATCCAGGGCGGCCTTGCCGATACGATCGGCATTCACCTCGCCTTCCTGATGCCGATCATCTGCTACGTCTACATTGCCTTCTATGGCCTCAAGGGCCACAAGCCGGCATAGACCTTTACAAACCATCGCGCCTCGCCGCCTTCATCGGCGGGGCGCAAAGGGCTTGATCCGAAGCGCGCCGCTTGGCATCGTGCAGCGCAACAAAACGGAAGGACAGGTCTCATGAAAGCGCTGCTGCTCATCGACATCCAGAACGGCTTCTGCCCAGGCGGTAACCTTCCCGTGCCGGACGGAGATCAGGTGGTGCCTGTCGCCAATAAGCTCATCGACAGCGGCCAATACGATCTCATCGTCGCTTCGCAGGACTGGCATCCGGCCGGTCACGGCAGCTTCGCTTCCGCTCATCCAGGCAAGAAACCTTTTGAAATCGGCACACTGTCAGGCAAGCCGCAGATGATGTGGCCCGATCATTGTGTCCAGAATAGCAAAGATGCCGAGTTTCACCCGGATCTCCATATGGACGCCGTCGATTTCATCCAGCAAAAGGGCCAGAATCCCGCCGTCGACAGCTATTCCGCCTTCCGAGACAACGATCAGGCTGCCCTCACCGGGCTGGCCGCCTATCTGCGCAACAAAGGCGTCACCGAACTCGACCTTTGCGGGCTGGCAACCGATTATTGCGTCAAGTTCTCGGCGCTCGATGCCGTTGAAATGCTGCCCGGCGTCACAATCCGCTTCATCGAAGATGCAGGCCGAGGCATCGATCCCGCCGGCGTCAAATCGGCAATCGACGAGATGCGAGCTCGCGGCGTGGCCATTACCAGCAGCAAGGACGCGCTTGCCTAAAATCGCGCCAACCAAGCTAAACCTTCTCTAAATAAAATGGTGCAAGCTATTCCCTGTCAGTAAGATATCGGGATCTCTTGCGTGCAGTCGATTGTCATCAACGGGCGTTTTCTCGGCCAGCCTCTGTCCGGTGTGCAGCGCTTTGCGCGCGAATTGACCCTGGCACTCGACCGCAAGATCTCCTCGGGCGCGCTGCCCGCCTCCCTGAAAGGAGTGCGCTGGCGTCTGGCCGTGCCGCGCAATACGCCTGTCGATATCAAACTTTCCGCCATAGACGTTGACAGTTTCGGTTCCGGCCCCGGCCATCTTTGGGAGCAAACAGCGCTGCTTTCACGCTCGCGCGGCAGCCGGCTCATCGGCTTCGGCGGCAGCGGCCCGCTTCTGCATCGCCGTCAGGCCGTCGTCATTCATGATGTAACGATCTTCCGCCATCCGCAATCCTTCAAGCGCAGCTATCGGCTGCTGCACGGCGCGCTCGGGACCGTGTTGACGCGCACCGCCAGGATCGGCACCGTCTCGGAATTCTCACGGCAGGAGCTCGCCTCCGTCTTCCGGGTGCCATCGAGTAGTATCGACGTCGTCTACAATGCCGTCGATCACTATGCCGCCATCGAACCGGAAGAAGCCGTCATGCAGCGGCTTGGCCTGAAGACGAACGGCTTCTTCCTGCTCGTCGGAACGATGAAACCGAATAAGAACCTCGATTTCGCCATCCGCGCTTTCGAGGCGCTCAAGGATACCAGTCAGAAGCTCGTCGTCGTGGGTGGCTCCGCACCGACCGTGTTCAAATCGGACAGCCAGCAATCCGCCGGCAGCCTGCTCTTTCCCGGCCGGCTCATCGACGCGGAAATCGCCGCCTTGGAGCGCCATGCCACGGCTTTCGTTTTCCCGAGCCTCTATGAAGGGTTCGGCATTCCCCCATTGGAAGCAATGACCCAGGGCTGCCCGGTACTTGCTGCCGATATTCCTGCCGTGCGTGAGGCGTCGGGTGATGCCGCGCTCTACTTCGATCCCTTCCGACAGGACGAACTTGTCTCCACCATGCGGAGGATCGTGACGGACGAGGCGTTACGCCAGGATCTGCGCCGACGCGGCCATGAGAACGTTACGCGCTTCTCCTGGGATGGCAGCGCAGATCGCGTCCTGTCCATTCTGGAAGATCTCTAAGAGATTTCAGGACCGGGACTGCGGCCGGAACATCGTGACGAAGTAGCTGTAGAGGCCGAGCAGGCAGAATAATGCGCCCCCGACGACGCCGACAGCCACAGATATCCAGAGCGAATAGCCAAAACCGGCCGTTGCCAGCACCGGCAGGGCCAGCCCGATAGCCGACAGAACGACTGGCGGCCAGACGAAATCGAAGGCAAGAGACATCATCACCTTGACGCCGATCGTCATGGCGCATAGCGCACCGATCATGCCGCCAGCCATGAGGGCAGCGTCGCCGAAGGAACCGAGATAGCCGCCGATAAGCGTGCCCGCATTCAGCAGCATGCAATCCAGCGCCGCGAGCAGGAAGATCGTCAATAGCCGATGCTGCAGATGCGCCGGGGTGGGCATCATGTTGGCCGTCAGCGCGCGGCATGTCGCAAGGCCGATGACAAAGGGGGCGACGGCAAGAAACTCCTTGCGCAAACCGACGGCGATGACCAATTGCCCGACCGGCTGCAATAGCGCGAAAATGCCGGCGGCGGTCATCAGCGTCAGACCGGTCAGCAGCGAATAATATTCTCCGAGCTGCTTGGCAAAGGCAGGCGTCCGCCCATCGCGATCATAGGTCGTGACGACATCGGGATATTGAATGGCCTGCAGCGCAGAGACGATCAGGACGAAGGGCCTCTGCAGCAGATCAAGCGCCAGAAGTGCGCCGGCCGCGCCGCCTGCCCCCAACATGACCGTAAGGATGGATTTCAATCCCAGCGGCGTCAGCATGCCGATAACGGAGGCACTCGCGGCAACGCTGCCATAGACGAAGTGCTTGCGTACCAGTGCTTTTTCGAACGAAGCCGCCTCATGAAGACCGTTGCGCGTCAGAAATGCGGCAAGGAGCCCATATGCAAGATAGCCGGCCATCAGACCGGCGACGGTCCATGTGAAAGTCGGAGCAACGGCGGCGCCCGCAAGCGTACCGATTGCCAGAATCGTCGCACGCGAACCCTGCAGCCGCGAAAAGACGCGAAACTCCTGACGAAAGCGCAGCATGGTAAGATGCAGGTCGCTGCCACCCTGGAAGATCGCAACCAGGCCGCCAAGCATGGCAATCTCTGCCGAGACGGAAAAGAAGATCGAGACGGAAGCGGCGATCAGGCAGATTGCCGAGCAAGCCGCGAATTCCACCGTCAGCGCCTTGCGCTCCAGTGCCTCGCTCCCTGGCCCCTGCCCCGGATAGAATCGACTGCAGGCAAAACGAACCCATTCGAAGCAGAGGATCGCCGCAAACTGGCTGATTGAGATGAACAGCGAATAGGCCGCATAGTCCGCCGGAGCCAGCAGATGTGCCACCGCGATCAGCAGCCCGAAAGCCACCGCCGCCTGATAGAAATATGCAGCCAATGCCACGATCTTTGCCATGGCGGCAGCTAACAGCAAAAGATTGAGGAAAGCGCTAATCTCAGAGGACGAAGCGGCACCGACATTGAAACCATGGCCAAAAATGCCGGCATCGTCATGACATCATGCCGACTATTTCCGTCTTACCTCTCGCCGGTAGTTTTTCTACTGACACACAAGAATTTAGCTGCTTGGCCCTCGTGCGAAGAAGATGATATTTCATCGACAGATTCAGGGCAATCGATCCTGGCGTCGCCAATGAGGAAGGAAGCACAGATGTCGATAGAAAAGGTGGCTGTTATCACTGCGGGCGGCAGCGGCATGGGCGCCGAAAGTGCCAGACGGCTTGCGGCCGATGGATTCCGTGTCTCCATCCTCTCCTCCTCCGGAAAGGGTGAGGCGTTGGCTCAGGAGCTTGGCGGCATCGGCGTTACCGGTTCCAACCAGTCCAATGACGATCTCAAGCGCCTAGTCGATGCGACGATGGAAAAATGGGGGCGCATCGATGTGCTGGTCAATAGCGCCGGCCACGGTCCCCGCGCTCCGATCCTCGACATCACCGACGAGCAATGGCACACCGGCCTGGACGTCTATCTGATGAACGTCATTCGCCCGGTCCGCCTCGTCGCGCCCATCATGCAGAAGCAGAAGTCCGGCGCCATCGTCAACATTTCCACCGCCTGGGCCTTCGAACCATCGCCAATGTTCCCGACCTCGGCGGTATTCCGGGCTGGTCTCGCCTCCTATACGAAGATCTTTGCCGACACCTATGCAGCCGATAATGTGCGGATGAACAACGTCCTGCCCGGCTGGATCGACAGCCTGCCGGCGACAGAAGAACGCCGCGGCAGCGTGCCCATGAGGCGCTACGGCACCAGCGCCGAAATCGCCGCCACCGTCGCCTTCCTCGCCTCAGATGGCGCCGGCTACATCACCGGTCAGAATCTCAAGGTCGATGGCGGATTGATGCGCTCGGTCTAGCTCTTACAAAAGACAATGCCATCTCGTTTTCGCTCTCTCGAGTACCGCTTGGGAGAGCGATTTCGTTTGGAGTACGGCAGCGGCGAGCAAACCATCCTCGCCGGTGCTGCGCCAGGGGTTACGACCTCGCAGGCTGAAGGCGAAACCCTCCCCGGTGGCGTTGGCGAATTGCCTTTTTGCACTGCACACGTTAGAAGTCCCGGCAATTTTGAGGGATGGAAACAGGCAATGCGGAAACAGCGTTGCTTGCGGAGGAGTGCCACGATGGAGATCGTTCACACGATAGCCGCTCTGCGCGAGCGACTCGACGTGCAACGCAAAGCCGGCAGAAAAATCGGCCTGGTGCCGACCATGGGTTACCTGCACGCGGGCCATATGGAACTGGTCTCCCGCGCCAAGGCCGAGAACGACCTCGTCGTCACCTCCATTTTCGTCAATCCACTGCAGTTCGGCGCCAATGAGGATCTGGCGAAATATCCGCGCGATCTCGAACGCGACAGCGCCATGTTGCGCGATGCCGGCGTCGATTTTCTCTTCGCACCCGGCGTCACGGACATGTATCCGCGTCCGATGCAAACGGTGGTTGACGTGCCGAAGCTCGGGGCGGAGCTGGAGGGCGCCGTTCGCCCGGGCCATTTCGCCGGTGTTGCCACCGTCGTCACCAAACTTTTCAATATTGTCCAGCCGGACAGCGCCTATTTCGGCGAGAAGGACTATCAACAGGTCACGATCATCCGCCGCATGGTCGAGGATCTGGCCCAGCCTGTCCGGGTCGTACCGGTGCCGACCGTACGCGATGCGGATGGCCTGGCCCTCTCCTCGCGCAATGTCTATCTGTCAAAAGAAGAGCGTGCCGCCGCTGTTATTGTCCCCGGAGCATTGAAGGAAGCTGCAAGGCTTTACGATCTCGGCGCCGATGATCCAGCAGCACTCGAAGAGGCGCTTCGCGCCTTCGTCGAAAAGGAGCCGCTCGCGACCGTGGAAGTCGCCGCCGTTCGTCATCCTGAAACGCTGGAGCCGCTGACCAAACTGCAAGGGCAGCCGATCCTCATCGCCTTGTTCGTTCGCATCGGCACCACCCGCCTGCTCGACAACCGCGTCATCGGCAAATCCGCCAACGAAGGGATCGCTTGAGATGAGCACCGTCGGACACACCAGGCGCACGACGCCGGCAGCCATCGAAGCGATGAAGGGCACCCGTCCCATCGTAAGCTTGACGGCCTATACGACGCCGATTGCCCGCCTGCTCGATCCGCATTGCGACCTGCTTCTGGTGGGTGACTCCCTTGGCATGGTGCTCTACGGCATGGAAACGACTGTCGGCGTCACGCTGGATATGATGATCGCCCACGGCCAAGCGGTCATGCGTGGCGCAAAACATGCCTGCATCATTGTCGACATGCCCTTCGCCTCCTATCAGGAGTCGAAGGAGCAAGCCTTCCGCAATGCGGCGCGCATCCTGAAGGAAACCGGCTGCGATGGCGTGAAGCTCGAGGGCGGTGAGGAAATGGCCGAGACCGTGGCGTTCCTGACCTCTCGCGGTATTCCGGTCTTCGGCCATGTCGGACTGATGCCGCAGCAAGTGAATACGACCGGCGGCTACCGCTCTCTCGGCCGCTCGGACAAGGAGGCCGACAAAATCCGCCGCGACGCCAAGGCGATCTCGGAGGCCGGCGCCTTCGCGATGGTCATCGAAGGCACGGTCGAACCGCTCGCCCGCGAGATCACCGCCGCCGTTGCCATTCCCACCATCGGCATCGGCGCATCTGCCGCCTGCGATGGACAGATCCTAGTTTCCGACGACATGCTCGGCCTGTTCAACGATTTCAAGCCGCGTTTCGTCAAGCACTTTGCGGAGCTGGCGCCCATGATCTCGAAAGCCGCGGAAGCCTATGCCGAAGAGGTGAAGGCTCGCACGTTTCCGGCCCTGGAGCACACATTCCAGCCGAAAAAGTGAGGCACCATCAGCTCTTGGCGGGCTCTTTCTCCAGCAGATAGATCGCTTCGCCGAAATCCTCCATCTTGCTCATCAATGCCGCATGGGCATCCCGCAGGCCCTGATTGTAGTAATAAGGGCCGATCTCGGCGGTGAAGAAGTCGAGCAGGAATTCAGCGGGCAAGGTGCCGAGCGTCTGGTCCAGCTCATCGGCGAAATAGCTCTGAAGGCGCGCAACCATCGCTGCCTTCTCCTCCTTCGTAAAGGTGATCTTCTTCATCTTTCCATCTCCCATTTTGCGAGTGAGCTCCAAGCGCTGGATCAAGGAAATCAATTGATCCATCAAGGAAATTCAATTGCTGGCTCCAAAGGCACGGCTTACACCTCCGGCCATTGAACAGCGCGACAGCAAATGCGCAAGGGTGCAACCATCGTTGTTTCCATGCGGAATGTGCGCCCTCGACACGACATCCGGGCGAAAGCGCCGGATTTTCCACAAAGGACAAAGCGGACCATGAGTCGCGCGGAATTTCTTGAAGGCTTGAAGGGCGGCATTCCCGTCAGCCTCGCTGCAGCGCCCTTCGGCGCCCTCTTCGGTGCGCTAGCGCGCGATCAGGGCATGTCCCTTGGCGAACTGACCCTGATGAGCGGCACAGTTTATGCAGGCGCCAGCCAGATGGTCGGGATCGATCTCTTCGGCCACAATGTTCAGGCTTGGCTCATCGTGCTGTCGATCCTCGCCGTGAACTTCCGCCATGTGCTCTATTCGGCAGCGATCGCTCGCTATATCAGACACTTTTCCGCTGTGGAGAAGTTCTTCACTTTTTTCCTCCTGGTCGATCCGCAATTCGCCGAGACGATCAAGCGCCATGAAAGCGGCAAGCCGTTGACTTTCGCCTGGTATATCGGCTTTGCCGTGGTGATCTATGTTCCCTGGGTGGTGGTGAGCCTGATCGGCGGTCTTCTCGGCAGTTTCATCGGTGATCCCAAAGCCATCGGCCTCGATATTCTGCTGCCGGTCTATTTCCTCGGCATCGTCATGGGCTTTCGCACGCGCGACAACTTCCTGCCTGTCGTGGCGGTCAGTGCCATGGCATCGGCCATCGCCCATCGCTATGTCGGCTCGCCCTGGCATGTCAGCATTGGCGCCTTAGCGGGCGTCGCGCTTGCCGCAATGCTGCCGCCGGTCAAAGCGAATCGCAAGCCTGATATCGCGCACGAAAGCCACGAGGTCTGACCATGTTCGATTTCAATTCGCATATGGTCCTGCTGATTGCGGCTGCGGCCGTGGTGACCTTCCTGACGCGCATCGGCGGCTATATCCTGATCGTTAAGATGACCCGCATTCCGCCACGCGTCGAGGCGGCGCTGAATGCCGTACCCGCCGCCGTACTCACGACCCTTGTCGCCCCCGCCTTCTTCGTCGGTGGCTGGGATACGAAGGTGGCGATGCTTGCCGCCCTTCTCGTCGGACTGCGCTATCCTTCGACCTATATGCTGGTCGCAGGATGGGTGGTCGTCATGGCGTGGCGCCATTCCATAGGCGCTTGAGACGGAGCCCATCCCGATTTCGAGATGGGATGAGGCCCTTATTTCTCAATGGCTAAGCTCGAGCGTGGCGTTTTCCAGCCACGCCCGTACGTCATGATCATGGATCAGCGGCATCAGCGCTTCGCGCGTCCGGGCGTGATACTGGTTCAACCAGTTTAGCTCTTCATGTGTCAGCAGCTCGACAAGTACCAGGCTGCGATCGATCGGGCAGAAGGTCAAAGTCTCGAAGCCCAGCATAGGCATGTCACCCCCCTCGATCTCCTCCGGATCGCGGATATAGATCAGGTTTTCGATGCGGATGCCGAAATGACCCGGACGATAGTAGCCGGGTTCGTTGGAAAGGATCATGCCGGGAAGCAGCTCCTGCACCGCGAGCCGCGCAATGCGCTGCGGCCCCTCATGCACGGACAAATAGGAGCCAACGCCGTGGCCGGTGCCATGCGCGAAATCGACGCCCTCCTTCCAGAGCGCGATGCGCGCCAGCGGATCGAGATCGCAGCCGCGAGTACCCTTCGGAAAACGCGCGGTGCTGATGGCGATCATTCCCTTCAATACCAACGTGAAGAGGCGCTTCTGCTCTTCGGAAACGGCACCGATGCCAACGGTGCGGGTGATGTCGGTCGTACCGTTGATATATTGCGCGCCTGAATCGATGAGGAACAGCTCGCCTGCCTGGATCAGCCGGTCACTCGCCGTCGTCACGCGGTAATGCATGATTGCCGCGTGCTCGCCGGCACCAGAGATCGTATCAAAGGAGATGTCCTTGAGCGGGTTCTGCATGCTTTCGCCGACGCGGGCGCGGCAGGCTTCCAGCCGTTCTGCAGCGGCGATTTCCGTCACCGTTCCCGGCTTGCTCGTCTCCAGCCAGTAAAGGAACTCGACCATGGCGGCGCCGTCCTGCAGGTGCGCCGCCGCCGACCCATTGATTTCGGCAGCATTCTTGCAAGCGCGCGGCAGCTTGGCAGGATCATTACCCTCCACAACTTCCCCACCCTCTCGACGGATGAGATCGGTCAAGGCATAGGAGGCAAGATCCGGATCGACCAGGATTCGCCCGCCATTCGCAGCTGCAGCGGCCAGACGCTTGGTAAGTTCGGAAGGCGGCAGCTGCTTGCAGATCTGCGTGAGATAGGCTTCGGCCTCCACCTTGGTCTTGCGCTTGTCGAGGAAGAGCGCCGCCTCGCCTTCAGCATAGATGATGGCGCGTGCCAGGGGATGCGGAGTATGCGGCACGTCGCTGCCGCGAATGTTGAAGATCCAGGCGACCGAAGACGGATCGGTAATCAGCGCCGCCTTGAGATTCTTTTCCTTGAGGCCGCTTGCAATCGTCGCAAGCTTGTCCTTGGCGAGGACACCGGCCTGAGCGATATCCTGAATGATAACGTTGCCCAGCGGCTCGGGCGGGCGGTCGGTCCAGAGCTTGTCGAGCGGATTATGCGGGAGGAAGACTAGCTTGCCATCGATCTCCACCAAGGCTTTTTCCAGTCGGCGTACCTCGGCACCCGTATGAAGCCATGGATCGATGCCGAGCCGGAAACCTTTCTTCGCGTGACGCGGCAACCAGACATGCGGCGGCTCGTTCACCAGATCGCCGCCGGTAAAGACGCTGCGGTCCACCTGTTCGGCAAGCTGAGTCACATAACGGCCATCCACGAAAACCACGGCCTGGGAGTGTGTGATAAGTGCAACACCTGCCGATCCCGTGAAGCCCGTGAGCCATGCGAGACGCTCCGAGCATTTGGGCACGTACTCGCCTTGATACTCGTCAGCCCGCGGCACGAGGAAGCCGTCAATGCCGAGATCGCCGAAGGCAGCACGCAAACCGGCAACACGCTCGCGACCGAATTGCGGGGTGGAAGTGACGTCGAAAGACTGAAACATGAGCTGATCCGGTAGTAGTGGAGAATCCGTGAAACTGAATATTGCCAGTATGTTAGAGCATCACGATCAGAAGTGCGACGTGATTTTCGATCCCTGAGACGATATGCGCGATTACAGGCACATCACATCCCATGAGAGCAGTTTATCCCATCTCGGGCCGTTAACGAATCCGCCCAATTCGTGAGCACGCAGCCCGAATATGACAACTTCACGGCACAAAGCATGCATCTCACGCATAGCTCCCATGAAGCTCCCCCCCTGCCACGACAACGAGCGAGTCGCTATATCCGCCGCATCAAACGAGGTTCACGAAGAACCAGCTCAAACCAAGGACTTAAGACAATGCCTATCTCTCGCTCCGCATATGTTAGCCCGGCGCTGGCTGG
Source organism: Rhizobium pantanalense (assembly GCF_030182525.1). Taxonomy (NCBI): domain Bacteria; kingdom Pseudomonadati; phylum Pseudomonadota; class Alphaproteobacteria; order Hyphomicrobiales; family Rhizobiaceae; genus Rhizobium; species Rhizobium pantanalense. The sequence continues at coordinate 932,272 of NZ_JAQJCH010000001.1, read as the reverse complement.
CGAGCGTCGCACCGTACGCCATTCCGTCGGCTCGCTTCGTCAGCTCGAAGTTGAAACCGCAAAGGCAATCGGCGCCAGCCGCGGCGGCCGCCGCTAACAAGTTTACGATCTACGCGTTCCAAGTCGATCGCAATCCGGTTCTCCTCCTCCCTCGGATTATGATCAGAACGCCTAGAGCCCGCTTGAGCATTCCTCCTCCACACGCTCGCGGGCAAGATCGGTGAAAACCGATCTGAAGGCGGTGCTTCGGCACCGCCTTTTTTATTTCCGCGATTGTTGATGCGGGACGTGACCGGCTCAAGGCCGGTCGAGATGGATGGTGACCCAGCCGTTGCGCCAGATCGTGCGCACGTGCCGCAGGTGTGCGCCATTATAGGCAGCCAGAACTTTCCAGCGCTGCTCGGCAAGAATACCCGACAGAATGACCGAACCGCCCGGTGCCAGATGCGCCACAAGCTGCGGCGCCATCTTGATGAGCGGACGCGCCAGAATATTGGCGATGATCAGGTCGAACGGTCCATGACGGGAAAAGGCCGTGGAATGGAATCCTGGTGCGGTCTCCAGCGTGACACCCGAGGCGATGCCGTTGCTGCGGACATTTTCCTTCGCAACGCGAACGGCAATCGGATCGATGTCGGTTGCCAGAACCGGAATGTTGCGCAGCTTGCGGACGGCGATCGCCAGTACGCCGCTGCCCGTACCGAGATCGAGCGCGTTGCGCACACGGCGGCTCGTAACAACCTTCTCGATCGTCTCCAGGCAGCCCGCGGTCGTCCCATGGTGACCAGTGCCGAAGGCCTGCCCGGCTTCGATTTCGATGGCGATGTCGCTGGGGCCGACCTTGTCGCGATCATGCGAACCATGCACGAGGAAACGGCCGGCACGCACAGGCTTCAACCCTTCCAGCGACTTGGCGATCCAGTCGATATCGGGAAGCACTTCCTTTTGAATGGCGAGATCGGCGAAGGCAGGCTTCAGAAGCGCTTCGAAACGGCCGCGAACCTCATCCTCATCTGCGGCGTAGAGATAGATCGACGCTTCCCAGACATCGTTCTTCTCGTCGATCTCCGTCGTTGCGATCGGCAATTCTTCGTCTTCGAACACTGGCGTCATCAGGTCCAGGACCTGCCCGGCCTTCTTCTCGGTCGTCGTCACATAAAGGCGGATTTCACTCAACTCGTCGCTCTTTCTCGTTCTTATTCGGCCCAGTCGATCCAAGGCGGTTTCGGCGTATCGTAGCCAGCCACACTCCGAAGCAATTGCCGGCGAAAAGGGCCGAAGCGTAGCAACAACGGCGCAAGGAAATTTCGCGTCGCAACTGCCAGCGGGTTCTGCATCGTCACCAATCGTGTCAGGCTATAGGTCTGCTTCAACACTTGCTTCACGGCGGGAATTCTCAAGGCCGAATACTCCTGTTCGCGGCCTTCCGCAATGAGCCAGGCGAGCCAGCAGGCATCTTCGATGCCGAGATTCATGCCGCGCGCGCCTGCCGGCGAATGAATATGGGCGGCATCGCCGGCAAGAAAGACATTGCCCTTGGCCATGGGTTCGACATGCCGGAAGTGAATACGAAACTGCGAAGCCCAGGTCTTTTCGGCAATGGCGGCTGGATGAACGATGCGGCTTTCGAAATTCTCCAGCGTCGAAATGTAGCGAATGATATCGGCCGTGACAGGCAAGCGCCCGACCATGCCGGGATCGAAGAGCGAGATTTCGGCAAAATGCGTATCGACCGGTTTCGCATAGCGAAAATCAGCAAGATAAAAGTAAGCCTCCAGCGCCTCACCCGGGAAGCCAGCACCTAATGCCTTGCGCACCGCCGAATGGGCGCCGTCGGCACCGATCAATATGTCCGGCCGCACCGTTTCCGACGCGCCATCAGCTCGACGCAGCGTGAGCTCCGGCCTTTGAGGGTCCGATATGGCCTCCGCAATCACTGTCGTCTGCCATTCGGGCGAGATGCCATAGGCCGAGAGCGCTTCCATCAACAGGCGTTCGGTACTGCCCTGCGGCAGGGCGCGAATGGCGCTGAAGCGGCCTTCGACCTGGTTCGTTTCCAGATGGATCAGAATCTTTCTGTCCGAGCGGGCCCGAAACTGCTCTATCGGCTGCGCGTCGGCGACGATGCGCTCCGCAACGCCGGAAGGAGACAGCAGCGTCAGTGTGCGGGCATTGACGCCGAGCGCCCGGCTTTCCTGCAGCGGCGTCGGACCAATACAGTCATCGACGATACGCGGCGAGAAGCCGCGACGGGCGAGCTCGAGAGCGGCGGTAAGACCGACCGGCCCGGCTCCTGCGATCAGGATGGATCTGGATTTTCCCTGTCCGCCAATCCCCTCGCCCATGCAGGTCCTATCCCTTCTTGACCAGGTTCTCCAGCTTCTTCACCGCCACCTCCGGATCTTCTTCATAAGCAATGGTTCCGGCAAAGCGGCCCTGCGAATCCAGCAGGAAGACGGAAGCGGTGTGGTCCATCGTGTAGTCGCCGTTCGGCTGCTTGTCGTCGACCGGCACTTTCTTGGCATAGACACGGAAGCCCTTGACCATATCCATCACCTTGGCGGGATCTCCGGAAATTCCGGTGATGCGCTTCGATACGTTGGAGACATATTGGTCCATGATGGCGGGCGTATCGCGCTCGGGATCAACAGTCACGAAATAGGCATTGAGCTTGCTCCCATCAGGGTCGACCTTCTGCAGCCAGGCGTTCAGCTCGAACAGCGTCGTGGGGCAGACATCGGGACAATGGGTATAGCCGAAGAAAACGGCCGACGGCTTGCCGCGAAACGCCTGATCGCTGATCGGCTGGCCGCTCTGCGAAACGAGGGTAAAGGGCACACCATAAGGTCCGGATGCCGCAACTTCCGGCGATTTGCCGCCGCCAAAGCTAAACCAGCCCAATAGTCCGGCCACGATCAACACGGCCACCCAAACTGCAATCCGCACGCTTCTCATGAATACTATTCCTCACCAATACGGACGATCACGCCGAATGTGCGGTGCAATCGACCTCCTAGCCGATGTAACGGCTCGAAGTAGAGGACGCAATTCAAGAAGATGTTCAGAGGAGACCGAAATCGTCGCAGTATGCGGTTCCAGGGTTTTCCAAGCCTTGATCACTCCATTTCGCCGCTCTTCTTGGGCGGGTGAGGCAAAATCTGGGTTTATGTTAAACCAATCCTAACCAGTCCGCGCCAACATCTGCAGCAAAGGTCGAATTCGGCCTCACTCGCCGCCCGAAGGCGCGGCAAACCTCTTTATTCCAGAAGGGCATGACGCCCGCCGGAACGCCAGGCGTATCTTTCGCCGAAGCACCGGACGCTGCCGCTGCCCAAGCCGCTCCAGCCGATCTCTCTTTTCAATCGCGAGCGTCGCTTGCGCGGCGATGCCAAACGGGAAGTTCTCGAATATGACGAACGCCATCAAGCAATCGGGCACCTATCTGGAAATCGTCTCCTTTCACCTTGGCGATCAGGAATTCTGCATCGACATCATGGCCATCCGCGAAATCCGCGGCTGGGCTCCAGTGACGCCGATGCCGCATACGCCGCCCTACGTGCTCGGCCTCATCAACCTGCGCGGCGCCGTGATCCCGGTCATCGACATGGCCTGCCGCCTCGGCATGAAGATGACGGAACCTTCGGAGCGTTCCGCAATCATCGTTACGGATATTGCCGGCAAGCTCGTCGGCCTACTGGTCGAACAGGTCTCGGATATGATGTCGATCAAAAGTGAAGATCTGCAGCCGGCTCCGGAAATCATCCCCGAAGCACAGCGCGCCTTCTGCCGTGGCATCGTGGCATTGGAAAAGACCATGGTCTGCTTCCTCAACCTCGATACGGTCATTGCGGATCAGTTGGCACAGGCAGCCTGATTTCAATAAGTTAGCTTACCCAAAGAAGATCGCCCTGGAGCTCGGCTCCAGGGCGATCGCTTTTTATACGACCGGTTTTGGCAGGGGTGTAGCCAATCACACGGTCTTGCAGGCCGTGAACAGGGGCGAGAGTCGCCTCCCTGTTCACCTTCGAAATTGCATCAAAAAGGTGCAAACCGAAAGCAACTAGAAGGACTTCGACAACCCAAGAGTATGACTTTTTTTGGTATTATCCTTCTGCGGGTTGTTTCTGAGGTATGCAAATACCGTCATTTCGGCTTGCCATTCTTCCAAGTAACCTGCTGGCCAAACAAGGGGATCGTCGAAATGGCCATCTTGGCGGAGCCATCCGTCAGCTGCCGGGAATGGATAAGATAGACGAGCGTGTCATTCTTCTTGTCGTAAATGCGGGTGACGACCAGCTTCTTCCAGATGAGCGACAGCCCGGCGCGAAATACCTCCTCACCGCTCTGAGACAGGTTGATATCGCCGATCTCGATCGGACCGGTTTGACGGCAGGCGATGGAATTATTGGAAGGATCTTCGAACCAGTTGCCCTTGCGCAGCCGGTCGATCACGCTGCGATCGAAATAGGTTACATGGCACGTGATGCCTGAGACTTCGGGGTCCGGCACGGCATCGACCAGAATATCATTGCCTGTCCAGTCCACACCGACCTTGCCGATGACCTCGGCTGACGCAGAAACGGGCGCCGCGACCAGAAAAGACGCGGCAATGGCGGCGAAGAATTTGGGTGAACGCATCGAACATCCTCCAACAACAGCCGCCGGGAGCAAGAGCGGCTTGGCTAAGGTAAGATGGTCCATGAGCGATGCAAGATGGGCCGCCTTATATCCGCGCGTAACGCTTCACGGTCGATCCGGCAGCGATCCACACAATGGACGCCGCCGAAACAACGGCGCCCGAACCCACGCAGGCTGCACGTCATCTCACTTCTGGCTGATTGCGACCGTTCCGGTTTCCAGCAGCGACTTGAGGTTGGACAGGATTTTTGGCCAGCCACCGGAAACCGCCTCGATAAGCTTGGAGTTTTCAACCTCGATCGTGTGGGCAACGGTTAGCTTCACGACACCGTCCGCCGGCTCCAGTTCCATCACGCAACGCGACCAGCCTTCGGCCTTCAGATCCGGGCGCCACTCATTGCGCCAGTTGATCGCGAGCCGCCGTGGCGGATCGAACTCGGCAATCTCTCCTGCATCGGCAACCCGGCCATCCGGAAAGAGCATTTTCCATGGCGACCCAACCTTCCACTCGGTGTCGTGAACCATATCGAACCAGTATTGCTTGATGAATTCCGGCGTGGTCAGCGCCGACCAGAGCTTTTCCGGCGTAGTGCGGATGAAGGTGACGTAGACGAATTTGCTTCCAGTCATGCCATTTCTCCTTGTTTGAATTTTATCGCTTGTTGCGCTCACGAACCACCGCCGTCCTCCAGCACTTTCTTCAAGGCCGAAAGCGCATTCAGATGCCGGCGTTCGAACTTGTTGATCCAGCGTTCGGCGATGCCGTTTATCGGAACAGCGTTGATGAAATGCAGCTTCTCGCGTCCATGCTTTTCCGTGGAGATCAGATTGGCCTCCTCCAGAATGGCAAGATGCTTGGCGACCGCCTGGCGGCTCATGTCCAGATCCTCGCAGAGCGCGTTCAGGGTCTGTCCATTGCGCTCATGGAGCCTATCGAGCAATTGCCGCCGGCTGGGATCCGCCAACGCCTTGAAGACTGCATCATCATCCACGGACATGAAACCATTTAGTTGCCTTTCTTTATTTATAGGCAACCAAATGGTTGCCTGTCAAGTAATATGTGAAGCGAAACAACCCCATCGCGCCGTGGGGCGGCGGCGGTTCGTTTAGGGATTTAGGCAGGGAACGATTGACAACGTCCGCGTCGCGTCAGATCATGCGCCCATGATCGCAAACCGCACCACAGTGATGCACCTTCACACCATCTCTCCCCTTGCAGGGCGAGTGGAAGCCGTGTTGCGCTGAGCTGACCGCGATCCATCTCAACCCTGCCGAGGCGAGCAGGGTTGAAGCCTCCTTGCTCTCCTCATCAATATCAAGGAGAGCCTATGAATTCCGAACAGCAAGAACCAGACGAGCGACGCCCCAAAAAGGCTGGCTCAGTCGAAATTCGCGCAGCACGTCCCTCCGATGCCGAGGCAATAGCGACCATCGCCAATCTCCCGGGTTTCCGCGCCGGCACGCTTCGACTGCCGTTTCAAAGTGTCGAAGACACGCAACGATGGCTGGACAAGCACGATCCCAACGCCACCCGCCTCGTCGCGGAGGTGGACGGAAAGGTCGTCGGCAATGCCGGCATGAACCGCCTTGCCGGCCGGCGGGCTCACAGCGCTGGCATTGGCATGGGCGTGCACGACGATTTCACCGGCTGCGGCATCGGTTCCGCGCTATTGGGCGCCCTCATCGATACCGCCGACAACTGGTTGGCGATCAGGCGTCTGGAACTGACCGTCTATGTCGACAATGCGCGGGCGATCGGCCTCTACGAGAAATTCGGGTTCGAAACCGAGGGGCGTCTACGCGCCTTCGGTTTCCGCAATGGCGAATACGTGGATGCGTTCACGATGGCGCGGCTGAGATTCTAAGCAATCACGCGGCGGCGGGACATGATTCCGCCGCCGGACATCATCAACCGATCAAATCCAGCCACTCGTCCTCGGTCATGACCTGGACATTGAACTCTCGCGCCTTGTCGAGCTTGGAGCCGGCGCCCGGTCCCGCCACGACTATATCGGTCTTCTTTGAGACCGAGCCGGAAACCTTGGCTCCCAGGCTCTCCGCCTTCGCCTTGGCCTCGTCGCGGGTGAACTTTTCCAGTGAACCGGTAAAGACAACCGTCTTGCCGGCGACGGGGCTGCCTGAGGTCACCGGCTGCTCGGCCTCCTGCGGCTGCACCTCCTCCAGGAGCTTCGCGATAACTTCGATATTGCGCGGCTCCTTGTAGAATTCGACAATGGCGCGCGCCACCACCTCGCCGATACCCTCGATATTGTTGAGGTCGTTCCACGCATCGCCGATAAGCGGCGCGGCTTCCTTCATCGCCGTTTCGAAAGCTTCGTAGGTGCCGTAGGAGCGCGCAAGCAGCTTGGCCGTCGTCTCGCCGACATGGCGAATACCGAGCGCGAAGATGAAGCGATGCAAGGCGATCTGTCGTCGCTCGTTGATCGCGGCATAAAGCTTGCCGACGCTGACCTTGCCGAAGCCATCGATATTCTCCAGCTTCGCAAGCGACGCCTGCTGACGCTTTTCCAGCGTGAAAATATCAGGCGCGGTCCTGATCTGAAGCGCGGGATCCTCGCTCTCGAAGAAGAAATCGATCTGCTTGGAGCCGAGCCCTTCGATGTCGAAGGCATTGCGCGAGACGAAATGCTTGAGATGCTCGGTCGCCTGCGCGCGGCAGATAAAGCCGCCGGTGCAGCGAGTGACCGCATCGACCTTGCCGGTCTTCTCATTGATATCGCGCACAGCATGGCTGCCACAGACCGGGCAGACTTTGGGGAACTCGTAGGGCGCGCTCGACGCCTCCCGCTTCTCCAGGACAACATCGACGATCTGCGGGATAACGTCGCCAGCCCGCTGCACGATCACAATATCGCCGACGCGGATATCACGGCCATCGCGGATCGGCTCGCCCTTGTTGCCGATACCCTTGATGTAGTCGGCATTATGAAGGGTCGCATTGGTCACGACGACGCCGCCGACCGTGATCGGCTCCAATCGCGCGACCGGCGTCAGCGCGCCGGTGCGGCCGACCTGGATATCGATCCCGACCAGACGCGTGAAGGCCTGCTCCGCCGGGAATTTATGCGCGGTCGCCCAGCGCGGCGAGCGCGAGCGGAAACCAAGACGAGCCTGCAGTTCCAGGCTGTCGACCTTGTAGACGACACCGTCGATATCATAATCGAGATCCGGCCGCTGCAGGCCGATCTCCTCGTAATGGCCGAGAATGTCGGCGACCGAGCTCAGCCGCTCCATCAGCGGATTGACCGGAAAGCCCCAGGATTTGAAGGTCTGCACCATACCGTATTGTGTATCCGCCGGCATGTCGGACATCTCGCCCCAGGCATAGGCAAAGAATTTCAGCTTGCGGCTGGCCGTCACCTTCGCGTCGAGCTGACGCAGCGATCCTGCCGCCGTATTACGGGGATTGACGTAGGTCTGCTTGCCCTCGGCCTCCATCTGCGCGTTGAGCGTCAGAAAGTCGCTCTTGGCCATATAGACCTCGCCGCGCACTTCGACGACGGAGGGAGCGCCTGCCGGCAAAGTCTGAGGGATTTCCTTGATGGTCCTGATATTGGCGGTGACGTTCTCACCTGTCGTGCCGTCGCCGCGCGTCGCGGCGCTGACCATGCGGCCATTCTCGTAACGGATCGACATGGAAAGGCCGTCGATCTTCGGCTCGGCTGTAAAGGCAATCGAATTGTCCGGCAGGCGACCGAGGAAACGATAGACGCTGGCGACGAAATCCTCGACATCCTCCTGTGAGAACGTGTTGTCGAGCGAGAGCATCGGCCTTGCATGGACCACGGGAGCAAACGTCTCAGATGGCGCGGCGCCGACACGCCGCGACGGGCTGTCGGCGCGAATCAATGCAGGAAACCGCGCCTCGATCGCGTCGTTGCGTCGCTTCAGCGCATCATACTCGGCATCCGAAATCTCCGGCGCATCCTTGCCATGATAAAGCGCGTCATTGCGCGCGATCTCTGCAGCCAGATAGGCAAGCGCCGCGGCCGCTTCCTCCTCGGTCAAATCCTCGACGGGCTTCTGTTCGGTGCTCATGAATCTACACTCCCCGATTTCGAAGATGTTTTAGAGCACTTCCCCGAAAAGTGCGAAGCGGTTTTCAGCTCGGAACACGTAAAAACAAAGGAAAAATCTGCAATTCAATTGCCGGGCCGATAAAGGTGGCAGCGCTGCTCACGACAACTTTACGCCATGATCTGTCGTCCTTGGTGTTACAGATGCGGGAGGTATCGGCGTCCAGATAGCCCCGGTGGAATTCTCTATCCAATTCCTGGGGCAGCGGCTCTTCCGCGTCTATCGCAGGGGATTTAAGGTAGGCTATATTATGAGAACCACATCTCTGGAAATGATTGGATCATCGGCAGAAATTCGAAATCACGCATGAAGCACCGTCTTACCGTTCTCTCTATTTTCCTCGTTATTGCAGTCTTGATCATGAGCTCATTCGTCAGCCGCTCCGCTTTGGGGCTGGTCGTCAGAGCTTGTGAGATCAACTCCACCCTGACAGGGTCGCCATATCCGTGCCTCAAGATAGTCCAGTCGCAGGATCCATTGTCTTCGTATGTTGTTCTTCGCGAGCCGGCTGACAAAGAGCGCACCATTCTTGCACCGCTCGCCGACGTCCCCGGCATCGAAGACCCACGCCTTCTGGCCACGGGAGCGCCGAACTATTTTGAGGAAGCGTGGAAAGAGCTATCAGCAATCGATCCGCGCACAACGAAGGTTTCGAGACAGAATTTTGCCCTGGCGATAAACGCCGCCAGTTGGCGCACACAAGATCGACTTCATATCCACATGGGGTGCGAGACGCCTCGCTTTAGGGCTTTGTTGAAAAGCCATGCGACAGAAATTGAAAGTGGCCGGTTTACGGACTTGAAGACCAGAGCTGGTTGGTGGGCAACTTTCCATACGGCCGATGACCTTTCGAATTTGAACCCGCTGCAGCTCGTCGCAGATGGTGTCGATGGTGCCCGTTCAAATATGGAAAACGTCGTGGTCGGCGTCTTTGGCGCTGCATTGCCCGACGGGCAGCATGGTTTCTATATTCTGGCGAGAATAAACGAGGCCCACAAATCCCGTGGCTCCGCGGAGGACATGATCGATCCCAAATGCCGGCTCTGATGCATGTCGCTCAGAAGTTCGGGCGGCGGCCGAACTCATTCACAGCCTACCGTCCGATTTTGAAGATGAGCCGGCCAACGCCGACCACCCAAGTCGTCAGACCTGGATCAGGACCAGCGCTCGCAAAAGGCTTCGATGTCGCTTGACTGAAAATCGGCAAGCCGCTCCATGATGGTTTCGAAAGGCCAATCCCACCAGGCGATGGACGTCAGTCTTTCTGCGATGATTCGCGTGAAGCGCTCTCGAATGAACTTGGCGGGAATACCACCGACGACAGTATATGGTTGGACATCTTTGCTGACGACCGCGCCTGCTGCAAGCACGGCGCCGTCTCCAACCTTTACGCCTGGCAAAACAATCACGCCATGACCAATCCAGACATCGTTGCCAATGACAGCGCGATCTTCCTTTCGCCGATCGAAAAAGGCGTGGTCCCGCACGGCGCCCTCCGCGTAATATTCCGGACAATAGGTGAAGCGATGCATGGACGGGCGGTCCATCGGATGATTGGGAGCGCCAATTCTGACCTCTGCCGCAATGGCGCAGAACTTTCCAATCGTTGCGTCGCCGACAATGCAGCGCGGTCCCAGGTAAGAGAAATCTCCGAGTTCGGCAGTGTGCAGAGATGTGTCCGCCAAAATCTCACAGCATCTGCCGATGCTCGAATCCCTTACGTTCGCCGTCGGGTGGATGACGGTTTCTGCGATTTTTGGGCGATTGGGCTGTGCGGTTGAGTGCATTGACAGTCTCCGGATTCTGGGCCTGCCTAACCGGGGACGATGAAGGATGTATGACGCAAGAGCGTCGAAAAACCGAAGCAAGATGTCCGCTACGAGCAAGCCGTTGCCGGCATCTGCCTCCGACAACATCGCAGGAGATATCACCCGTTACCGGCCAGCAAGCGCTTGGCGGCCGCCCTCGCCTCTTCGGTTACCGAAGCACCGGCGAGCATGCGGGCGATTTCCTCGGTGCGATCCTTCGCTTCCATGGTGGCGACGCGTGTGGAAATCTTTTCCGAGCCGTCCGCAACCGGTCCCTTGGAGATCAGCAGATGCGTTGCAGCACGCGCCGCAACCTGTGGCGCGTGGGTGACCGACAGCACCTGCACGCGATCGGAAAGGCGCTTCAGCCGCTGGCCGATCGCATCGGCCACCGCGCCGCCCACGCCAGTGTCGATCTCGTCGAAGACAAGGGTCGGCGCCGAGCCGCGGTCGGCAAGCGCAACCTTCAATGCCAGAAGGAAGCGCGACAGCTCGCCACCGGAGGCGACCTTCGTGATCGGTCCCGGCCGCGTGCCAGGGTTGGTCTGCACGTGAAATTCGACAACGTCGATACCGTCGGCCGTCCCGGCCTCCGGATCGCTTGATATCTCCACCATGAAACGCGCACGCTCGAGCTTCAGGGCCGGCAGCTCGGTCATAACGGCCGCTGCAAGCGTTTCACCCGCATGGCGGCGCTTCTCCGACAGACTGCGCGCGGCGACGTCGTAATCCGCCTTGGCGGCGGAAAGCTCGGCAGCAAGGCGCGCCAGCCGCTCTTCGCCAGCGTCGAGATCGGCGAGATCCGAAATCATGCGCGCGGCCAGGGCCGGCAGTTCCGTAACCGGTACGGAATATTTACGCGAGGCACCCCGCAACGCGAAGAGGCGCTCTTCGACACGCTCAAGTTCGCGCGGATCATATTCCGTTTTGCGGAGTGCTGCCTCCACTTCCATCTGTGCGTTGGACAGCTGATCGAGAGCGGCATCGAGCAGCGCCACGGTATCTTCGAGCAAACCCGGCGCTTCGTGGCTCTTGCGCTCCAATCGGCGCACCAGCGATGCGATATGCGGCACGGGCGATGCGTTGCCATTGAGGAATTCGGAAGCCTCAGCGATATCGCCGGCGATGCGCTCGGCCTTCATCATCCGCGAGCGCTTCTCAGCCAGCTCATCCTCCTCACCATCCTGTGGCGAGAGCTTCTCCAGCTCCTCGACGGAGGCGCGGAGATAGTCCGCTTCACGCGCTGCCTTCTCGACCTGCTCGCGATGCTTCTTCAAGGTGCGCTCGGTATCGCGCCAGATTTTGTGCAGCCTGCCGACCTCCTGCGCCTCTTCGGCGAGGCCGGCAAAGGCATCCAGCAAGGTACGGTGCGCGTCGGTATCGACGAGCGCTCGATCGTCGTGCTGACCGTGAATTTCGACGAGAAGCTGGCCGATCTGGCGCATGAGCTGCACGCTGAGCGCCTGGTCGTTGACAAAGGCCTTGGTCCGGCCATCAGCGGACTGCACACGGCGGAAAATCAGATCGCCGTCATCGTTGATGCCATTTTCGCGCAGGAGCTTGCGGGCCGGATGCTGTGTACCGACGTCGAAAACCGCAGTCACCTGGCCGCGATCCTCGCCATGGCGCACAAGCCCGCCATCGCCGCGCCCGCCAAGGGCCAGCGACAGACTGTCAAGCAGGATGGATTTGCCCGCACCCGTCTCGCCGGTCAACACCGAAAGTCCGGACTCGAAGGCAAGATCCAGCCGCTCGATCAAAACGATATCGCGGATCGAAAGCTGGATCAGCATCTGCGCTCAATCTCACGTCCCAAGAAGAAGTTTCTTGCCCGCTCTGGAAATCCAGGAACCCGAATTTTCGCTGGGCTCCACGCCGCCCTTCTGCAGCAGCTGATAGGAATCCTTATACCAGCGGCTGTCCGGATAGTTGTGGCCGAGAACGGCAGCTGCCGTTTGCGCTTCGGGTACGATGCCCATCGCATAATAAGCTTCGACGAGTCGCGCCAGGGCTTCTTCGATCTGGTTCGTCGTCGGATACTGCTCCACCACCACGCGGAAGCGGGAGATGGCAGCCAGGTAATCCTTGCGCTCCAGATAATAACGGCCGATCTGCATTTCCTTGCCGGCGAGCTGGTCGCGGGCAAAGCGGATCTTTTCCTGAGCGTCGCTGACATATTGCGACTTTGGATAGGTATTGACGAGCTTGGTCATTGCCTCGATCGTCTGCTGTGCCGCACGCTGGTCCTGCGTCACGTCGACGATCTGCTTGGCATAGGACGAACCGACCAGATACTGCACATAGTCGGCATCTTCCGAGCCGGGATATTGCTTGAGATAGGTATTGCCGGTCTGTACCGCCTCATCATAGCGACCCGTGCGATACTTCACGAAGGTGCTCATCACCAATGCCTTGCGTGCCCACTCGGAGAAGGGCTGCTGCTGGTTGATGGCATCAAACTTCCTGCCGGCCTCCGTCATGTTGCCGGCCTTGATGTTGGCAAGGCCCTGATTGTAGAGCATCTCCGGCGGATCGGTCTCGACACCGAGCTTGGTGATGTCGATATCCTTTTTCGTATTACACCCCGTCACCACCGCACCGGTACCGGCCAGAAGGAGCGATACGAGCAAAGCCCGTGCTGTGATATTCATGCGTTCAGACCTTGCAAAACCCATCGGATGACTGTCCCATAGCCGTCGTTGCGGAGACGGCGTTCTCTCGCTGGCGTTTCTAGCCGCAAAAGCACCATCAGGGCAACGCATTGATGGTGCATTAACGCATTTTTGTGGCAAAGACCGCATATCCGCAGCCTTTAATCACTGTTTTGACAGGGATTTCTCATATCGGCCCGCACCATCCTGCCGCCGCTTCGCGACCGAAGACAAACCTGATGAGTCGTCCGTCAAAAAAAGAGCCGCCCTTCATCAGAGCGGCAGCTTTGTCTCATTTCGATCCCGAAAAAATCACGCCGACCAAGGAGCGAATTCAGGCGCATTGACCGCAATGAACTCACGGCCGTGACCGCGCTGGCGAGGTGCCGAGGTTTCAACGACCTCATAAGCAGAAGCGTCGCTGAGCAATGCCTTCAGGGCATTCGCATTCATGCGATGGCCGCCGCGATAGGAGCGGTAGCAACCAATGAATTGTGCGCCGGCGAGAGCCAGATCGCCAACGGCATCGAGCGTCTTGTGGCGAACGAACTCGTCCTTGGGATAACGCAGGCCTTCGACGTTGATGACGGTATTGTCGTCCGAAATGACGACCGAATTTTCCAGCGACGAACCCAGCGCATGGCCCGAGGCCCAGAGGGGCTCGACATCGCGCATGAAGCCGAAAGTACGCGCGCGCGACAGTTCCGTCTTGAAGGTCTCGGCGGTCAGATCGCCTTCCCACTTCTGGCGGCCGATTAGCGGGCACTCGAAGTCGATCTCGACTTCGAAGCGCGTGCCGTCATAAGGGCGGAACTCGCACCAGGAACCACCGGCTTCGATCCGCACCGGCTTGATGACGCGGATGTATCGACGCTTGACACCGAGCGAAACGACACCCGCCTGCTCGATCGCCTCGATGAAGGGATAAGAACTGCCATCCATGATCGGTATTTCCGCGCCGGACACCTCGACGACGACGTTATCGAGGCCGATCGCATAGATCGCCGCCATGACGTGCTCGACCGTCGCGACGGAGCGCGCCGGAGAAAAACCGAGAACCGTGCAGAGATCCGTATTGCCGACCTGCGAGGAAACGGCGCGCAGTTCGGTCACATCGCCATTGTCATGCAGGCGCTGGAAAACGACGCCGGTGCCGGCTTCGGCGGGGTAGAAGGTGATCGACACATTGGCACCGGAATGAACGCCAATACCGGAAAGTGTCACAGGGTTTGCAATGGTGGTCTGAAAACCAAGCAATCCAATTGCCATTTAATTCTGCCTTCGTCTATCTGATCCAGGCCGGGCGGTCATCTTCGGACGCTTACCCTTATCGCCGGTTCAGTCTGTTAACTATGCCACGCACCTCACATACATTCGTCTCCGAATGTGATTCAGCGGGCTTGCTTGATATCTACATACGCGCCAGGGCATCGCATTCCAAATCACTGTTTCTTTCGTTTTGTTACGAAAGCAGCCAATTGAATTCGTTGGATAATTTTAAATAAGACAATCGTTATAAAATGAGAAAATCCGGAGCCTTTCGGCCCCGGATTTCTCCAATATGGTTAGCAACCTATTAAAGGGCTACCTGTTGCGGGTCAGTTCGACTGGCGGCGCAGGAAGGCCGGAATCTCGAGCTGATCGTCCTCATGGCTTGCCATGCGTGCCTGCGGAGCCTGGCGGCCATGATCGTCGAGATTGCCACGGCGCGGAGCATAGAGGCTTGCTTCCGGCGACGGCGCACGACGCTGCTGCGGAGCGGCGTTGTTCGTCGGAGCCATCATGTCATCAAAAGCCGGATCTTCCTCGCGGCGGCCGAGCGAATTGGTGATTCGCTTCAGCAGGCCCATCGGGCCACGCTCTTCGGTCGCCTGGGCGGCCGCCGGTTGGGCGCGGTGTTCCATCTCGGCCTTAACGACCGGTGGGAAATCCTCGACCTTCGGCATGCGAACCTGCTCGGGAGCCTGGCGGATGACCGGCTGCTGATGCATGACCGGCGCCTGCTGCTGAGGCTGCGGCTGAACCGGAGCCTGACGGACCGGCTGGGCTTCCGGGGCTGCTGCGAAGATGCGGCTCTGCGGACGGAAGTTGTCTTCCGGCGCAGCGGCCTGCTGCATAACCGGCTGCTGCGGCACCTGAGCCTGCCGGCTCATCTGGAATTCCAGTTCGCGCTCCAGATCGGCCTCTGCTGCACGAATGGTCTGGGCAACCGGATCCACGGTACGAGGAGCCGGAGCGGCAGCCTGTGCGGTTTGGGCCTGCGAGACGTGGGCAGGCTGAACTGCGGCCGCTGCCGGAGCGGCGGCCGCGGAAGGACGCATAGCAGGCTTTGCGGCGGGGCGGAATTCCATGCCCCTGTCAGAAGCCTCGTTCATCGCGCGGTCGATGCCGGTTGCGACGACGGAAACGCGGATGATGCCCTCAAGCGATTCGTCGAAAGTGGCACCCAGGATGATATTGGCGTCGGGATCGACTTCTTCGCGGATGCGGGTTGCAGCTTCGTCGACTTCGAATAGGGTCAGGTCACGGCCGCCGGTGATCGAGATCAGCAGGCCCTGTGCGCCCTTCATCGAGGTTTCGTCGAGCAGCGGGTTGGCAATGGCAGCTTCAGCAGCCTGCATTGCGCGGCCCTGGCCGGAAGCCTCGCCGGTACCCATCATGGCGCGGCCCATTTCACGCATGACCGAACGGACATCGGCGAAGTCGAGGTTGATGAGACCTTCCTTCACCATCAGGTCGGTGATGCAGGCAACGCCCGAATAGAGAACCTGGTCGGCCATCGAGAACGCGTCGGCGAAAGTCGTCTTGTCGTTGGCGATGCGGAACAGATTCTGGTTCGGAATGACGATCAGCGTGTCGACCGACTTCTGCAGTTCCTGGATGCCCATCTCGGCGAGACGCATACGGCGGCCGCCTTCGAAGTGGAACGGCTTGGTAACGACGCCGACGGTCAGGATGCCCTTGTTGCGAGCGGCCTGTGCGACGACCGGAGCGGCACCCGTACCCGTACCGCCGCCCATGCCGGCGGTGACGAAGCACATATGCGTACCGTTCAGGTGATCGATGATTTCATCGATGCACTCTTCGGCAGCTGCACGGCCGACTTCCGGCTGCGAGCCGGCGCCGAGACCTTCCGTGACGTTGACGCCGAGCTGGATGATCCGCTCCGCCTTCGTCATGGTCAGCGCCTGGGCATCCGTGTTGGCGACGACGAAATCGACGCCCTGCAGGCCTGCCGTGATCATGTTGTTGACGGCATTGCCGCCACCGCCACCGACACCGAACACGGTGATTCGCGGCTTAAGCTCGGTGATATCTGGCTTATGCAGCTTGATAGTCATTGTACCCGTTCCTTCTCTTTATGGCCGCATCGCCACGCCGGCCAATTCACTCGATTTCACTTGCCTGACGCTTGCCCCGGAATGGATTTCCGGGATCAGGCACTCAAAAACTCTCTTTCAGCCATTGGCCGACGCGGCCGATCCGGCTGTTGTTACCTCCAAACGACGAGAGCAGACCGCTGCTCGGCGCATGTGTTTCCATGTCTGCGACCTGCGGATAGATCATCAGTCCCACAGCCGTCGAAAAAGCCGGCCCCTTGGCTGCCGTCGGCAAACCGGAGACGCCCATCGGACGACCGATGCGGACATTGCGCGCAAGTACCCAGCGCGCCACATCGGGCAGACCGGTCAGCTGGCTGGCGCCGCCGGTCAGGACGACGCGCTTGCCGACGATCGGGCTGAAGCCCGAACGCTGGATGCGATCGCGAATGAGCTCGAGGGTTTCCTCGATGCGAGCCTTGACGATGCGCGACACCAGCGCCTTCGGCACCTGTGTCGGCTGGTCACGCTCGTCTTCGCCGATCGGCGGGATGGAAATCAGTTCACGCTCTTCCGAAGAATTCGCGAGAGCGGAAGCATGAACGACCTTCAGTCGCTCCGCATCCTCGATGCGGGTCGAAAGACCGCGGGCAAGGTCTGTGGTGACGTGATGGCCGCCAAGGCTGACGGCATCGGTGTGCACGAGCTTGCCCTCGGCAAAGACCGAAATCGTCGTCGTGCCGCCACCCATGTCGATCGCAGCGCAGCCAAGCTCGACTTCATCGTCGACTAGAGCTGCAAGACCGCTGGCGTAAGGCGTCGCCACCATGCCTTCGACCGAGAGATGCGCACGGTTGATGCAGAGCTCCAAGTTGCGAAGCGCCGCACGCTCGGCCGTAACCACATGCATGTCGACACCGAGAGCGTCACCGAACATGGCCAGCGGATCGCGAATGCCGCGCTCGCCATCAAGGGAGTAGCCCGTCGCCAGCGAGTGCAGCACGGCACGCTCCTGACGGATCGACTGCTGGCAGGCTGCGGCCAGAACCTTTTTGAGATCGTTGGCTTCGACTTCCTGACCGCCGAGATCGATGGTCGCGGTGTAAATATCGCTGCCGAGACGGCCGGCGGAAACATTGACGATCAGGCTGTCGACCGTCAGGCCGGCCATGCGCTCGGCGGCATCGACGGCAAGCCGGACGACACCTTCCAGGGCGTCGAGATCGGCGATCACACCGGTCTTGATTCCGCGTGAGCGCTGATGGCCGATACCGATGATCTCGATATTGTGCGTGCGGTTCGGAAGAACCTGACTCTCCTCGCGCGGCGTCAGCCGCCCGATCATGCAGACGACCTTCGTCGAGCCGATGTCGAGGACCGAGACGATATGAGACCGCTTCGAAGAGAGCGGCTTCAACCGAGGCAGGCCGAAATGGGACGAACCGAATAAGCTCATGTATCCTGACCTGCTTTCTTCAAAGCCTTGTTTCTTGCATCGACTGCGGCCTGGCGACGAACTGCGGCATCCGGGGTTAACTCGATGGCGGTACGATCATCGATACGGAGATCGACGGCAGCGATATCGCGCTGCAAAAGATTTTGATCCCTGTCGAGTTTGGTCAGCCGCGCGAGCGCATCATCGATGTTGTCTTCCGGCAATTTGATGATCACGCCGTTATCCAGATAAAGATCCCAGCGGCGACCGGCGACACGTACGAAAGCCTTCACATGGCTGCGAACATCGGGCCACTTGGCAAATTGGTCGTCGATGGAGGCGGCTGCGGTTTCGGCATCACGCCCGACGAAGAGCGGTAGTTTTGCAAACTTGTTGTCGCGCAGCGGCGCAATCACGCTGCCGTCCTTCTGGATCAGAGAAAGCTCGGAACCATGCTGCCAGATGGCATAGGCCTTGCGTTCCTTGAGCTTCACCTCGACAGTCCGCGGATAGACCTTGCGAACCTCGACATTCTGAACCCAGGGCAGGTTGGCGATCTTCTGGCGGGCCGCATCGGCATTAAGGGCAACAAGCGACGTCGTACCGTCGAGGCCAAGCAGCTGCAGGATCTCGATTTCCGAGGTCTCGTCATTGCCGGAGACCTTTACATCCTCGATCGCAAAACCAGCGGCAGAAGTCGTCGCTTCCGCGACCGCCTGGGTATGACCGCCGACCGACATGCCATAAAGCCCGGTCGCAGCAAGGAGAACAAGGGTCGAGACAGTTCCCGTGTGAGCGGGGATGTTAATGCGACCCGAACCGAGACTGACCAGGAAGCGAACGGCGCGACGCAGCGGACGCGGCAGGACGAATGCGTCCTCGACGTCGTCGATGGCGAGCGGGACGCGATGACGGGACCGTCTCATATTTTTGACCGTCAGCGCAAACAAGACGCGTCCTCCACCATCCACCGGAGAAATTCACCAAAAGAGTAGCCGGCATGAGCGGCCATTTCAGGCACCAGGGAGGTAGGAGTCATGCCGGGCTGGGTATTGATCTCCAACCAGACAAGTTCGCCCTCTTTGGAAAAGCGATCGTCAAAACGGAAGTCAGATCGACTAACGCCGCGGCAGCCGATAGCTTCATGTGCCCTTAACGATAATGTTTGTATCTTTTGGTAAAGATTCGGTGAAATTTCCGCTGGCAAGACATGTTTTGAACCACCCTTGGCGTACTTGGCGTCGTAATCATAGAAGCTGTGACCGAGCGGCACGATCTCGGTGACGCCGAGAACCTTGCCGTCCATGACACCACATGTCAGCTCACGCCCGTAGATATAACGCTCAACCAGAACCTCATCGCCATAGCGCCATTCGGCAGAAGTAACGATCTGCGGCGGATGCGCCTGATCCTCCTTGACGATCACGACACCGAAGCTCGATCCCTCGCGCACCGGCTTGACGACATAGGGCGGCTTCATCGGGTGTTCGCCGACAATGGCGAAACGATCCATGACGATCGAGCTGGCCACCGGGATACCTGCGGCGGCAGCCACCGTCTTCGCGCGCGACTTGTCCATCGCAAGAGCAGAGGCAAGCACGCCGGAATGTGTATAGGGAATCTGCAGATATTCCAGAATGCCCTGAATGGTGCCGTCTTCGCCGAAGGGACCATGCAGCGCATTGAAGACGACATCCGGCTTCAGCTCAGCCAAGCGGCTCGCGACATCATGATCGACATCGACACGGGTAACCTGGAAGCCTTCCGCTTCGAGGGCATCGGCACATGCCTTTCCCGAGGAAAGGCTGACAGGCCTCTCCGAGGAAAATCCGCCCAAAAGGACAGCCACATGCTTGCCACCCATTAATACCCCCGACTTCACGGTCTCTACTTTGCGTTTGCAGGGCCTCGCCTAACCGCGATTCTCGCCCCGTTTTCAATAGGCCGATTAGAACGACATTAAGGTTAATGAAGCGTTTACTTTCGTTAACTTTCCGCCGCCCTGGTGATGGCCGAATGCTTCGAATCAAACCGACTTAAAGAATTCTGCCATTGGAATCATGGAGTTGCTACTTTTGAAATCACTACATTTAGATTTTTTTAAACAATAAGCCCCGCATCGAGCGCTCGATGCGGGGCTGTAGCCATTAAATTGAGGCCGAGATCATTCGCTGTCGTCGACCAGTTTCCAGACGAGTCCGCCCAACGCTCCGCCGACGATGGGTGCGACCCAGAACAGCCAAAGCTGTTGCAGAGCCCAACCGCCGACGAATAGGGCTTGCCCCGTCGAACGGGCCGGATTGACCGACGTGTTGGTAATCGGAATCGAGATCAGATGGATCAGCGTCAGCGCCAGGCCGATGGCGATCGGCGCGAAGCCGGCCGGCACCTTGCTGCTCGTCGAACCCAGAATCACGACCAGGAAGAACAGCGTCAGCACGATCTCGGCCACCAATGCCGACACCGTGGAATAGCCGCCGGGAGAATGTTCCCCATAGCCGTTCGCCGCAAAGCCACCGAGCTGGAAATCAGCCTTGCCGCTTGCGATCAGATAGAGCACGGCCGCGGCGACAATGGCGCCGATGACCTGCGCGATAATATAGGGAATGAGCTGCCCGCCGGGAAAGCGGCCAGCCACCGTCAGGCCGACCGAGACGGCCGGATTGAAGTGCCCTCCTGATATGCCGCCGACGGCAAAAGCCATGGTCAGCACAGTCAGACCGAACGCAAAGGCAACACCTAGAAAACCGATACCGAGGCTCGGAAAGGCTGCTGCGAAGATCGCACTGCCGCAGCCGCCGAATACGAGCCAAAACGTCCCAAGAAACTCAGCGATGAGTTTTTTCTGCATGAAACCCTTCTCCTCAGCCCGCAATCCAAGCGAGAATCGGCCATTGGTGAAAAAGATTCCGGTAAGGACTCGCCGGAGCACGCCTCTCCAACAACAAACGCCCGCCTGATTGCTCACGAATCAACAATTACGGCAAAATAATAGCACGCAACCGCTGATTTCTTGCGCAGTTAACGTTTGCGTTGAACAAAAATTACGCTAAGGACAATTTTTATCCGCTAAGCGCGCCTTAGCATCCTCTGAAATGGTGGGAACATGACTGACGCGATATCTCCTTTATCGCCGACCCCCTCGTCATCGAACAATGCTGTTGCGAATTCCCCGGCACGTGTTCTGATCGCGAGCCTCATCGGCACAACGATCGAATTTTTCGATTTCTATGTTTATGCAACGGCGGCGGTGATCGTCTTCCCGAAGCTGTTCTTCCCGGCAAGCGATCCGACGTCCGCTACCCTGCAGTCCTTCGCGACCTTCTCCATCGCCTTCTTCGCGCGCCCGATCGGCGCGATGATCTTCGGTCATTTCGGGGACAGGATCGGCCGTAAGGCGACACTGGTTGCGGCTCTGATGACCATGGGGCTCTCGACGGTAGTGATCGGTATGCTGCCGACCTATGAGTCGATCGGCGTCCTCGCACCGATTCTGCTGGCGCTTTGCCGCCTCGGCCAGGGTCTTGGCCTCGGCGGCGAATGGGGCGGCGCTGTCTTGCTGGCGACGGAAAATGCACCGGAAGGCAAGCGCAGCTGGTATGCCATGTTCCCGCAGCTTGGCGCACCCATCGGCTTCATCCTTTCGGCAGGTCTTTTCCTCATTCTGCGCGAGAGCATGGCGGATGCGGATTTCCTCAACTACGGCTGGCGCGTTCCCTTCCTGATCAGCATCGTGCTGGTCGCCGTTGGTCTGTATGTCCGCCTGAAGATCACCGAAACGCCGGAGTTCCAGCGCGCCATCGAGAAGGAAGAGCGAGTTTCCGTTCCGATCGCCGTCATCTTCCGCTCGCACTTCCGCAGCCTGATTCTCGGCACCATCATCGCGGTGGCGACGTTCGTGCTGTTCTATCTGATGACGGCATTCACCCTGAGCTGGGGCACCCGCCCCCCGGGCAATGGTCCGCTTCCGGCCGGCCTCGGCTACTCCCAGGGCCAGTTCCTCGTCGTTCAGCTCGTCGGCGTCGTCTTCTTCGGCCTGATGATCCCGGTCTCGGGCCTGTTGTCGGACCGCTATTCGCGCCGTCTGGTTCTTATCCTAACGACGATCGGCATCCTCGTCTTCGGCCTGTTCTACTCGTCGCTGCTGACGGCCGGCCTTGCCGGCGCTTTCGCCTGCTCGATCATCGGTCTTGCCCTCATGGGCTTTACCTATGGCCCGATCGGCGCAGCTCTGGCTGCACCCTTCCCGACCACGGTGCGCTATACCGGCGCTTCGATGACCTTCAATCTCGGCGGCATCGTCGGCGCGTCCCTGGCACCCTACATCGCCACATCGCTCGCGACCAATTATGGCCTCGTCTATGTCGGCTACTACCTCGCCGGCGCAGCGGTACTCTCGCTAATCGGCATCCTGCTCTCGGGCAACGACGAAGTCTGAGAGAACAGGCATAACCAATTGAAAAGGCCGGGTGAAAACCCGGCCTTTTTGTTGAATCATTTTATGAAGATGACACCGATTGCAGTGGGAACCTACTCCGTGGTCACACCCTGGAACGGGCGGACTTCCCGGCCCGGCATGAAGTTCCCGAGGCGCTTGATTTCCCACTCCAGCTTGATGCCGGACTTTTCGAAAACCTCGCGGCGCACCTGCTCGCCGAGATATTCCAGATCGTAGCCCGTCGCCTGCTCCATGTTGATCATGAAGTTGCAATGCAGCGACGACATCTGGGCGCCACCGATAACCAGACCACGGCAACCCGCCTCGTCGATCAGCTTCCATGCGGAGAAACCATCCGGATTCTTGAAGGTTGAACCACCGGTCTTCTCGCGTACCGGCTGCACCGTTTCACGATGAGCGCGCACTGCATCCATCTCGGTGCGAATCTTGGCACGATCCTCCGGATAACCTTCGAAAAGGACATGCGTGAAGATCAGATCTTCAGATGCATCGGAATGGCGGTAGCTGTACCCCATCTCGGCATTGGTCAGGACATGCTTCTCACCCTTGCGGTCGACCGCATGCACTTCGATGACGCGCTCACGGGTTTCGGCACCATTGGCGCCCGCATTCATCCGCGCAGCACCACCGATGCTCCCGGGAATGCCATAATAAAAATGGAAACCGCCGATGCTGTTATCCATTGCCATGGCTGCGACGTGCTTGTCAGGGCAGATCGCACCGGCCAGGATGCGGTTCTCGCCGGCAAGTTCGACAGAACCGAAGCCCTTGGCCGAAAGCCTAAGGACGACGCCCGGAATGCCGCCGTCGCGCACCAATATGTTCGAACCCACGCCGACGACCGTCAGCGGCACATCTTCCGGCAGGATCTTCAGGAAGGCGATGAGATCGTCCGTGTCATGCGGCTGGAACATCAGTTCCGCCAGCCCGCCAGCGCGGAACCACGTCACACGATCCATCGGCGCGTCCGGCGTCAGCCGTCCCCTGATGTCCTTTACACCGTCGCCAAGCGACGCCAGAAGCTTTTCCCCATCTACCTGTTTCATGCGGACTTACCCGAGAGGCCTTCCAATTCCTTTGGCAATGATGCTGCCCAATATGTGATGCTACCAGCCCCCAACAGAACCACAAAATCACCAGGCTGCGCAATCTCTGCAACCATTGCGGCAAGATCTTCCTGTGAGGGCAGATAGCGTGCATCACGATGACCACCAGCTTTGATGCGGGAAACCAGCGTTTGCGAATCCACGCCCTCGATCGGCTCTTCACCAGCGGCATAGACCGGCGCCAGGAAGATGCTGTCGGCATCGTTGAAGCAGGCTGCGAATTCCTCGAAGAGGCTCGAAAGGCGCGTATAGCGGTGCGGCTGATGAACGGCAATGATGCGGCCCTTGCAGGCTTCGCGCGCGGCCTTCAGCACAGCTTTGATTTCAACGGGATGGTGACCGTAATCGTCGAAAACCTTGACCCCGTTCCATTCGCCGGTCAGCGTGAAACGGCGCTTGACGCCACCGAAGGATGCGAGCCCCTTGGCGATCGCTTCGCTGGAAATCCCGAGCCGGTTGGCAACGGCAACGGCAGCCGTCGCATTGGAAATATTGTGGCGGCCGGGCATCGGCATGACGAGATCCTTGATCTGGATCACCTTACCGGTGCGCCGCCTGCGAATTTCGATATCGAACAGCGAACGCGTACCATCGATCCGCACATTCGAGAAACGCACATCGGCTTGCGGATTCTCGCCATAGGTGATGACCTTGCGGTCCTCGATGCGCCCGACCAGCGACTGCACTTCCGGATGGTCGATGCACATGACGCCGAAGCCATAGAACGGCACATTCTCCACGAATTGTCGGAAAGCGGCACGCACGGCATCGAAATTGCCGTAATGATCGAGGTGCTCGGGATCGATATTGGTGACAACGGCGACGTCTGCCGGCAACTTCAGGAAGGTGCCGTCCGATTCATCGGCCTCGACCACCATCCACTCGCCCTCACCCATGCGCGCATTGGTGCCATAGGCATTGATGATGCCGCCGTTGATGACAGTAGGATCAAGGCCGCCGGCTTCGAGCAGCGTCGCCACGAGCGATGTCGTTGTGGTCTTACCATGCGTGCCGCCGATCGCAATGGCGCTGCGGAAGCGCATCAACTCGGCCAGCATTTCGGCACGGCGCACGACCGGCAGCAGCTTTTCACGTGCGGCGACGAGCTCGGGATTGCTCTTCTTGATGGCGGTGGAGACAACGACGACTTCGGCATCGCCGAGGTTTTCAGCCTTATGACCGATATGGACCGGAATACCCTTATCGCGCAGCCGCTGCACGTTGGCGCTTTCCGACTGATCGGAACCCTGCACGCGATGGCCGAGATTATGCAGAACCTCGGCAATGCCGCTCATCCCGATGCCACCTATACCGATAAAATGCACAAGGCCGATTGCCTTCGGCAGCTTCATGCGCCTGCCCCCTTGAATTGCTGAATTGAACGTCCCGCGGCAATAGCCTCAACCATGTCGGCAAGCAAATTTGCCGCATCCGGCTTGCCCGCCTGCTTGGCTGATGCAGCCATCTTTGCGAGCTTTTCCGGCATGGTCATGGCGCCGCGCAGGATGGTGGAAAGTTTCTCCGGCGTCAGTTCCGACTGCACGATGACCTTGACGCCGCCGGTTGCCGCCAGTGCAGCCGCATTGGCCGCCTGATCGTGATCGAGCGCATGCGGATAAGGAACCAGGATCGCAGGCCGCCCGATAACCGCAAGCTCGGAGACCGTGGAGGCACCGGAGCGGCAGAGAACCAGATGCGCAGCGCCGATGCGCTCCGCCATATCGTTGAAGAACGGCGCGACATCGGCGCCCATATCAAGCTTTCTCGTGCAGCTGTTGACCGTCTCCATATCCTCGGGGCGCACCTGCTGGGTGATCCGCAGGCGCTTTCGTAGCGGCTCCTCAAGCAAGCTGATCGCCGTGGGAACGGCCTTGGAGAAATACTGCGCCCCCTGGCTGCCGCCGAAGACGACAAGGTTGAACGGATCTTCCGGACCAGATGGCACATAGGGGCGTTTTGCTGCTTCGATGACGGCCGGGCGCACGGGATTGCCCGTGGTCACCGTCTTCTCGGCAAACGCGCCGTTTTCCGTGAGGAAGCCGCCGGCAATCGCACGCACGCGTGTCGCCAGCATCTTGTTGGCGCGACCCATGACGGCATTCTGCTCGTGCAGCATGGACGGCACGCCCATGCGCGTCGCCGCCAGAAGCGGCGGAACCGTGGGATAGCCGCCGAAGCCGACGACGCAGACGGGCTTGATACGCTGGATCAGCTTGCGCGCTGCACGCATGCCGGTCCATAGCGTCCAGAGGGCCTGCGCAACCTTTAATGGGTTCTTCGAGCCGATGGTTGCCGAGGGCACGACATGGATCTCGTCGGCCGGGAATTTGCCGGCATAGCGTTCGGCACGGCTGTCGGTGACGAGGTGCACGGAATAGCCGCGCTCCTTCAGCTTATAGGCCAATGCTTCGGCCGGAAATACGTGACCGCCGGTACCGCCGGCGGCAAGAAGGACAATGCCTTTACTCATGATTTTCGCTCCCGCGAATACCCCACTACTCGGGGCATCTCCCTAATATAGGAAGCCGCCCCGACCGCGTCATCGGCGCGGGCCAAGCCACCCTCATAGACCGGCGCTTCGGGAAAAGCGACCGGAGAATGAAGAGCAGACAGGAGATATGAGGAGCAGATGGCCGGTAGTCCCAAGACGATCACTCCGCCGGCAAACCGTGCGTCACGCGGAACATGGTCCGATCCTGCGCACGCTTTTCCGGCCTGTGACGCGTCAGCGCTAGAATGAAGCCCGCCGTCACGCAGATCGCGGTCATCGACGAACCGCCGTAGGAGATCAGCGGCAGCGTCATGCCCTTGGCCGGCAGTAGCTGCAGGTTCACGCCAATGTTGATGATCGACTGAATGCCGATCTGCAGCACCAGACCGGCGACGGCAAAACGGTTGAAGTCGTTCTTCTCCTTGTAGGCATGCGACAGGCCACGCAGCACGAGGAAGGCGAAGATCAGCACGAGCACGATGCAGAAGATGGCGCCGAACTCTTCGGCCGCCACCGAGAAGATGAAGTCGGTATGGGCGTCCGGAATGATACGCTTGACGATGCCCTCGCCAGGACCGACGCCGAACCAGTTGCCATGGACGATCGCTTCCTTGGCGGTGTCGACCTGGAACGTATCGCCCTCGCCCGTCAGGAACTTGTTCACGCGTTGCGCCACGTGATCGAAGACATAATAAGCGGTGACGAAACCGCCCGCGCCGAGACCACCGAGCACGATGATCCACAGCCAGGGCATGCCGGCCATGAAGAACATGCCGCCCCAGACGGCGGTCGTCAGGATCGTCTGGCCAAGGTCAGGTTGCGCAACGAGCAAGGCGACGACGATGCCAAAGAGGATGATGGCGAAGAGATTGCCGGGAATCTCCGGCTGGCGCGCATGTTCGGAAAACAGCCAGGCGCATACGACGACGAAAGCCGGCTTCATGAATTCCGAAGGCTGGATCGACAAGGCCGCGATATTCACCCAGCGCCGCGAGCCCTTGACCTCGATGCCGAAGAAAAGCGCGAAAAGCATCATCGCCAGCGACACGATCAGCAGGATGACGGCGGTCCTTCGCACCTGCCTGGGCGTCATGAAGGAAATGCCGATCATCGCCGCGATCGCCGGAATGAGGAACAGGGCGTGGCGCTTGACGAAGTGGAACGGCTCAAGCCCGATACGCTCCGCCACCGCTGGCGAAGCCGCGAAGGACAGCATGAAGCCGATGCCGATCAAGAGGATGAAAAGGGCGAGAAACACGCGGTCGATGGTCCAGAACCATTCGGCCAAGGCCCCACGTTCAACGCGGCTTACCATATCATTTGCCTCCAGTTGCTGAACCGATCAGCATGGTGACGCCATCGATCGCAGCGACATAGCTGACGAAGGCGTCGCCTCTGACCTCGAAATTCTTATACTGATCGAAGCTTGCGCAAGCCGGTGACAGCATCACCGCCGCGGACTCCCGTTCATCCCTATCCGCGTCCGCGGCAGCATGTGCCACGGCGCGTTCCAGCGTGCCGGAAATCTCGTAAGGAACCTGATCGCCGAGCGTCGCCGCAAAGGCGGGTGCCGCCTCACCGATCAGATAGGCCTTGGCGATACGCGGAAAGAGCGGCGCCAGACTGGTGATGCCACCCTCCTTCGGCAGACCGCCCGCGATCCAGTAGATATTTTCGTAGCTCGAAAGCGCAGGCGCGGCCGCATCCGCATTGGTCGCCTTGGAATCGTTGACGAAGACAACCCGGCCGCGCTTTCCCACAGGCTGCATGCGATGCTTGAGGCCGGGGAAGGATTTTAGTCCGGCCCGGATCTCCTCGGCGGAAACGCCGACGGCGAGGCAGGCGGCAATTGCTGCGGCTGCGTTCTGTGCGTTATGGCCGCCGCGCAAGGTCTGGATACCGTCAAGATCGGCAATCTCGCTTGCCGCACCGTTCGATGCATTCAGGATGCGGCTGCCCTCGGCATAGAGACCATCCGCCAGCGCATGCCGGCGCGAAATTCGCGTGACCTTGCCGCCGGCTCGCTCGATACGGTCGGCGATCAGGGAGGAATAGCTGTCGTCGACGCCGACGACTGCGACATCACTGCCCGCGACAAGCCGCTCCTTGATGTCAGCATAGTGCTGCATCGTGCCATGGCGATCGAGATGATCGGGCGTCAGGTTCAGCAGAATGCCGGCGGACGGGTTGAGCGTCGGCGCCAGATCGATCTGATAGGAGGAGCACTCGACGACGTAGAAACGTCCGGACTTCGGCGGATCGAGCGTCAGCACCGCCGTACCGATATTGCCGCCGAGCTGCGTGTCACGCCCGCTCGATTGCAGGATATGGGCGATCAGCGCCGTCGTCGTCGATTTGCCGTTCGTTCCGGTAATGGCGATGAACGGGCAATCCGGCGCATGCGCCCGCCGCTCCCTCACGAAAAGCTCGACATCACCGACAATCTCAACACCGGCGGCATGGGCAAGATCGACGGTCCAGTGCGGCTTCGGGTGCGTCAGCGGCACGCCGGGCGACAAAACGAAAACCGATAGGCCGTTCCAGTCGATCGTCCTCAGATCGGCGACCGCGATCCCTTCCGCAGCAGCCTTCGCCACGCTATCCGGATTGTCGTCCCAAGCCGTCACATCGGCGCCTCCGGCAACGAGCGCGCGCGCCGTGGCAAAGCCGGAGCCGCCAAGGCCGAAGAGAGCGACCTTCCTTCCGTTCAGCGTGGAGACTGATATCATCGAGGCCTCACCGCAGCTTCAGGGTGGAAAGGCCAATCATCGCCAGGATGACGGCGACGATCCAGAAACGCACGACGACCTGGCTCTCCGTCCAGCCCTTCTTTTCAAAGTGATGGTGGATGGGCGCCATCAGGAACACGCGGCGCTTCGTCATCTTGAAGAAGCCGACCTGAATGATGACGGAAAGCGCCTCGAGCACGAAGAGACCGCCGATGATCGCCATGACGATCTCGTGCTTGGTGGCGACGGCAACGGAGCCGATCATGCCGCCGAGAGCCAGCGAACCGGTATCGCCCATGAAGATTGCCGCGGGCGGCGCGTTGAACCAGAGGAAGCCGAGACCAGCGCCGATGACCGCGCCGAGGACCACGGCCAGTTCGCCCGTTCCGGGCACGAAATTGATCGCGAGATAGTCGGCAAAGACAAAGTTGCCGGCGAGGTAGGCGATGATGCCGAAGGAGGCCGCGGCAATCATCACAGGCACGATCGCCAGCCCATCCAGGCCGTCCGTCAGGTTAACGGCGTTACCGGCGGCAACGATGACGAAGGCGCCGAACAGCACAAAGAACATGCCGAGATTGAGCAGTAGGCTCTTGAAGAAGGGGAAGGCGACCGACGAGCCGAAAGTGGAACCGGCTGGGCCGGAGGACAGCGCCGTCGTCATCATGAAATAGACGGCAATCGCGGCAATCACGAATTCGATGCCGAGGCGGGCGCGGCCGGAAAAGCCCTTGTCGCTTTGCTTCGTGACCTTCAGATAATCGTCATAGAAGCCGATCGCGCCGAAGCCGAGCGTCACGAGCAAGGTAGCGACGACATAGACATTGGCAAGATCAGCCCACAGCAGCGAGGAGACGACGATGCCGGCCAGGATCATCAGGCCACCCATGGTCGGGGTGCCGGCCTTCTTGAAATGGGTCTGCGGACCATCGGCGCGGATCGGCTGCCCTTTGCCCTGACGCACGCGCAGGGAGGAGATGATTCGCGGCCCGAAGAGAAAAACGATCAACGCTGACGTGAACAGGGCACCGCCGGTACGGAACGTGATGTATCTGAACAGATTGAGGAATCTGAAGTGTGTACTGAAAAAATGAATATGGTCCGACAGTTCGGCAAGCCAGATCAGCATAAGAGCCCTTTCTAAAGCCCCTGATGGGTTTGGGGGCTCGTGTCGGAAAATGCGGGAAATTTGTCAAGCAAGCCCGCAACGATCTTTCCGAACCCCATTCCCAGCGACGATTTCACCATCAAGACATCGCCGGGGGCGACAGAATTGAGCGCGAATTCCGAGAGCTCCTCAGTCGTCTCGTGATATTCGACATGAACACTTTCCGGCAGCTCATCCCTCAAAGCAGCCATCTCCGGACCAGCCAGCCAGACATGCTCGATGCCAGCCGCAAGCAGCGGCCCCGCGAGGTTGGCATGCACGCGCTGGGCATAATCCCCCATTTCCAACATGTCGCCGAGCATGGCGATCCGCCTGCCCAGCCGTCCGCCTGGTCCCGCATGCGGCGATGTCGTCGCCAGCAGCGCGATAGCCGCGCGCATGGAGGCAGGATTGGCGTTGTAGCTTTCGTCGATCAGCGTGAAGTAGCCGTTGCCGATCGCACGCTTATGGCGTTGGCCCCTGCCCTTTTCTGGCTGCAGGTCGGCCAGCGCATCGACCGCCCGATCCAGATCGGCCTCCACGAGCATGACGGCGCCCAGCACGGCAAGCGCGTTTTCCGCGATATGACGGCCCGGTGCGCCAAGCGCCACTTCCATAGTCTCGCCGCCGATCGTCAGCCAAAGCGTCGAATTCTCTTCCGAAGCATTGAATTCGGCGAGGCGAACATCGGCCTTCGCATGCTGGCCAAAGCTATGGATATGCTCGATGCCGGCCGCCATGGCAGCCTTCTCCAGCATCTCGAACTGATCGTTGTCGTGATTAAGGATGGCATGACCGCCCGGCACGACACCGTCGAATATCTCCGCCTTTGCGGCCGCAATCTCGGTGATGCTGTTGAAATTCCCGAGATGGGCCGGCGCGATCGTGGTGATGATCGCGACATGCGGTTGCACCATCTTGACGAGCGGCCTGATTTCTTCGGGATGGTTCATCCCAATCTCAAAAACGCCGAAATCGGTATCTTCCGGCATGCGGGCCAATGTCAGCGGCACGCCCCAATGATTGTTGAAGGAAGCAACGGAGGCATGCACCTTACCCGAAGGCGTCAGCGCGCGGCGCAGCATCTCCTTGGTCGTCGTCTTGCCGACCGAACCGGTGACGGCGATGATTTTCGCCTGCGTGCGCTTGCGGGCGGCAACACCGAGCCGCGCAAGCGCCGCCAAGACGTCATCGACGATCACCTTCGGTACTGTCAGGCTGCCCATCGCCGGCAGCCGTGCCTCGCTGATCACGATGAAAGCGGCGCCGTTCGCCATAGCGATATTGGCATAGTCATGGCCGTCGACGCGATCGCCTTTGATGGCAAAAAAGGCCTCGCCCGGCTGGATGGAACGACTGTCTATGGAAATGCCCGTAATGCCCTCAGGCAGCGATCCGACAAAGCGGCCCGAGATTGCAGCGATCAGATCCTCAGTTGTCCATAGCCAGCTCAAGACTTCAAATCCTCCAATGCTTTGCGCAATTCGGCATGATCGGAGAATGGCAGCGTGACACTGCCGATCGTCTGACCTTCCTCATGCCCCTTGCCGGCAACGATCAGTGTATCGCCGGATTTCAGCAGGCCGACAGCCTTGCGGATCGCTTCGGCGCGATCGCCGATCTCCGTCGCGCAAGCGGCAGCCGCCATGATCTCCGAGCGGATCGTCGCCGGATCCTCAGAGCGCGGGTTGTCATCGGTGACAATGACGACATCGGCCAGGCGGCAGGCGATCTCGCCCATGATCGGACGCTTGCCGCGATCGCGGTCGCCGCCACAGCCGAAGACGACAATGACCCGGCCCGTCGTAAACGGCCGCACCGAATTCAGGACGTTTTCCAGGGCATCCGGCTTGTGGGCATAGTCGACATAGGCGAGCGCGCCGTCATGCGTATGACCGACAAGCTCCAGGCGGCCCGATGCGCCGACAAGCTTTTCGAGTGCCGCGATGGCGACCGGTGCGGTAACGCCCGTCGAAAT
The DNA here is from genome assembly GCF_030182525.1 of Rhizobium pantanalense. Lineage (NCBI taxonomy): Bacteria > Pseudomonadati > Pseudomonadota > Alphaproteobacteria > Hyphomicrobiales > Rhizobiaceae > Rhizobium > Rhizobium pantanalense. Next base: position 900,412 of record NZ_JAQJCH010000001.1, on the reverse strand, counting down.
CGCGAGACCCGCAGCGACAAGTGCATTGGCGATCTGGAAATCTCCGGCAAGCGGAATGTGAACTTCGAAGATGTCGTCGCCGACATGCACTTCGGCAATTTGCTTATGGCGGAAGTGCTCGACGCGCTTCAGCGTCAGGAAATCACCTTTACGGCCGACGGTACGAACATCCTGCCCGGCATCGCGCGCTGCTTCGATTGCCTGGGGAGACCAGGTATCGTCTGCGAAGATGACAGCCGGTGAACCCTTCGGCAGCAAATCGCGGAACAGCCGCATCTTGGCGGCCATATAGTCCTCCACCGTCGGATGGTAATCCATGTGATCACGGCCGAGATTGGTGAAGGCAGCGGCAGCAAGCTTCACGCCATCAAGCCTGAATTGGTCGAGGCCATGGCTGGATGCTTCCATGGCCGCATGCGTAACGCCCTCGTTCGCCAGTTCGGCCAGCAACTTGTGTAGCGACACCGGATCGGGCGTCGTCAGCGCGCCATATTCGTTGCGGGTCGGCGAAACGACGCCCGTCGTGCCGATCATGGCGGCCGGATGGCCGGCATAGGCCCAGCTCTGGCGCGTAAAGGAAGCAACCGAAGTCTTGCCGGCTGTACCCGTCACCGCCACCATGGTTTCCGGCTGGCGTCCGTAAAAACGGGAAGCGGCGACAGCGAGAAACCGGCGCGGCTCCCCAACCTGCAGCAGCGGCACGTTACCGGCATCGGCCACATGACCCGCAACTATAACGGAAGCGCCGCGCGAAACGGCATCGGCGATGAAACTTGCTCCATCCGCCTTCGTGCCGGCAACGGCGACAAAGGCCATGCCTGGCGCCACCTTACGGCTGTCGGCGGAGATCCCGCTTATCTCGAGATCGCCAAGCGCTCCGCCAATATGTGTGTTGAGTTCCGGAAACTCATTTCCGGTAATATCCCGCAAGTTCATCGAATATACTTTTCGCCTTCTCGATCAGTCCGCCCCTCGCGAATCGACGTGTGTATTCTTTCACGCTTAATAAGACGCCAGCAAGGCCGAGTCATCTTTTCCAAAACTGGGCTGTACCCCGAGAATTGGCGCCGCGCGAGCGACGATGTCGCGGGCGATCGGCAAGGCCGTGAAGGCCGAAATCGTCCCGCCGCCGCGCTCGCCGCTCTTGGGCTCATCGATGAATGTCATGACGATGTATTGCGGATTGTCGATCGGAAACACGGCCATGAAGGTATTGAAGTTCAGCGTATTGGAATACCGGCCGTTGACCACCTTATCGGCCGTGCCGGTCTTGCTGCCGACATTGTAGCCAGGAACGCGGGCATTACGACCCGAGCCCCGGGTGCCGTTGAACTCGAGCAGGAAGCGCACGTCATCGCTGGTGCTCTTCTTGACGACCATCTTGGCGATGGCGTCGGCCTGGTCGCGCGTGCGCGGCAGGAAGGTCGGCTCGATCAGCTTGCCGCCGTTGACGAGTGCTGCTCCCGCGACAGCTGTCTGCAAGGGCGTCGTCGAGACGCCGTGACCGAAGGAGATCGTGATCGAATTGATCTTCTTCCAGACGCGTGGCTGCGACGGCATCTTCACCTCGGGTAATTCGGTCTGCATCTTCGTGAGCAGGCCGATCCGGGTGAGGAACTCCTTATGGCCCTCGATGCCGACAAGATCGGCGATCTTGGCCGTGCCGATGTTCGAGGAATACTGGAAGATTTCGGGAACCGTCAAAACGCGACGCTGACCGTGGAAATCCTTGATGGTAAAGCCACCGATGCGGATCGGATTAGTGGCATCGAAGGCATCACGCAATGTCACCTTGCCATCATCCAGCGCCATTGCCATGGTGAAGGTCTTAAAGGTCGACCCCATTTCGAACGTGCCGTTCGTCATGCGGTTGAGCCAGCCTTCCGTGGCACCCTCGTTCGGATAGTTCGGATCGAAGTCCGGAGCCGAGGCCATACCGAGAACTTCGCCGGTGTGGACGTCGAGGACTGCGGCACCTGCACCCTTGGCCTGGAAATTCTTGACGGCGTTGACGACCGCATCGCGAACGATGCCCTGTACGCGCAGATCGATGGAAAGCTTCACCGGCTGCAGCGGCTGATCGTTGGTCATGCCGGCGGCCGCCAGATCGGCGAGCCCCTGGTCGTCGATATATTTCTCCATGCCCGCAACGCCGCGATTGTCGATGTTGACATAGCCGAGAATGTGGGGAGCGGTCGTGCCGCCCGGATAGAAGCGGCGCTTCTCCGGACGGAAGCCGATGCCGGGAATGCCGAGCGCCAAAATCTGGTTCTGCTGCTTCGGCGTCAGCTGCCGACGGAGCCAAGCAAAGTGCGAGGATTTCGCCGAAAGCTTCTTGTAGGTGGATTTGGTATCAAGGTCCGGCAGAACCTTGCGCAATTCCTCGACGGCTTCGTCCGCGTCGATGATCTTGTTCGGCTCGGCAAACAGTGAGACCGTGCGGATGTCGGTTGCCAGCAGGGCGCCATTGCGGTCGACGATATCAGGCCGCGAGGCCATCAGACGATCCGGCGGCAGAATGCTTGACGTCATCTCAGGCAATGTCATGGCGAATTGGACAAGCCGGCCGCCGATCACGCAATAGACGGCGACGAAGCTTGCGACCAAAAGGACGACGCGGCTCTTTGCCTGATTGGACTTGCGCTTGCGCGCACCCTCAAAGCTCGAACGAGAAAAGCCGTCGCTCGGGCGATTATTGCCGTCAGTGGAGAAATGGGCCTTGCTCTTCAGGACCATGATGCGCGAAAGAAAAGACATTAATCCCTCACCGATCCCGTTGCCATGTTGTCAACATCCTGCTTCTTGCGCTTGGCAAGAGCAGGCGGTTTCGGTCGCGGCGCCGGAGCCGCGGCAACATCGGCGATGGCCTTCCTGATCTGCGCATCCGTCGTATCGCCATTGCTTGAAGCCATCGACGCGCCGCTCTTGGCACCGCCTGCCTTGCCGCTCTTCGGATCGTTGGAGGCCGTTACACTCGGCGGCGGAAGCTGCGAGCGCAACATCGGCAATTCACTCGGCTGAACGATCGCCGTCGAGAGCGTCGGCTGGAGCTGAAGTTCGCTGTTATAGGTGTTGACGAGGCGTTCGAGCCGGTTCGGCTGAGAAACCAGCGCCCAATCCGCCTTGAGGAGATCGATCGTATCCCTCTCAAGCTTGATTTCGGATTCGAGACGATGAACCTCTTCCAGCTTCAGCTCGGCACGATGCTTGATCGTATAGGTCACGCTGGCCATGGCCGTCATGACGCCGATCAGCACGATGTCAAAAGTCTTCAGCATTTTAGCCCCCAAGCTTTCCAAGACTGGCGAGACTGGGCAGATCGAAGATCGAAAGATCTACCGCCCCTGCCGGAGCCAAGGTGCGAACCCCCGCACGCAACTTGGCCGAACGAGCGCGTGGATTGGCTTCCGCCTCGGCATCGCTCGCAGAAATCATCGACTTGCCGACGGGCTCGAAGGTGGCAGGCCGTTCGTTCACGATCGGCATGTGACGCGATCCGGCGGCACGACCCGAGCGGTCGGCAAAGAACTTCTTGACGATGCGATCCTCCAGCGAATGGAAGGTCACGACGACGAGGCGCCCGCCCGGCTTGAGGGCGCGCTCGGCGGCAAACAACGCCTGAGCCAGCTCACCGAGCTCGTCATTGACGAAAATCCGCAGGGCCTGAAAGACCCGCGTCGCTGGATGAATCTTGTCCTTCGCCTTTCGCGGCGTCACGACCTCGATCAACCCGGCCAGATCGCGAGTGGTCACGAAAGGAGCTTCCGCGCGCCGCTTCTCGATCGCATGAGCGATGCGCGGCGCCTGCTTTTCCTCGCCCAGAAACACGAAGATACGAATGAGATCGGCAAGCTTTGCACGGTTGACGACATCGGCGGCCGAGACACCACTTGCCGACATGCGCATGTCGAGCGGGCCGTTCTTGTTGAAGGAGAAACCGCGCCCGGCCTCGTCGAGCTGCATGGAGGAAACGCCGATATCGAGCACGACACCATCAAGGCCGCCGTCGGGCGCATGATCAGCTAGATGAGAAAACTGTGATTGAATAAGTTTCAGGTGGCCGGCGTGGGCGGAAACGAGCACCTGCCCCGCAGCAATCGCTGTCGGATCGCGATCGAGCGCGATCACATTGGCGCCGGCATTGAGGATGGCTGAGGTATAGCCGCCAGCCCCGAACGTTCCATCGAGGATGACCTTGCCAGGCGCCGGAGCCAGCGCCTCCAACACCTCGGGAAGAAGAACCGGAATGTGACGAACCGGTCCGCCACCGGCATCAGAAGAACCTCCGCCTGAATTCGCCGCCATTCCGTTTCCCCGCTCTATTCCGAGCGCCTGCCCGCCAGCCTGCGCTCCTCTCGTGCCTGCGACTGCAAGGCCAGAAAGGCCTCCGGTCGCCACAATTGAAAATGATCCGCCCGACCGACGAAAGTTACCTCGCTTGCGATCCCGGTGAAGTCGCGAATGAAATCCGTGACCATCAGCCGCCCTTCCGCATCGAGCCTCATGAAGACCCCGCCCCCGTGAATGAGGAGCGACATCTGGTTCGCCGCCGGCGAAAATGGATCGTCCGCAGCAATCTGCCGCTCGAAGCGATCGAGCAGATCGAGACCGCCGACGCTGATCGCCGGAAACACAAAATCCTGAAAGCAGTACAGCTCCTGGATATTGCGTTCGGCCAACACAGAACGAAACGCCGCCGGCACGGAAACCCGCCCCTTGGAATCGATCCGGTTGGTCGCATTTGACAGGAAGCGGTTCATGACGCGAAACACCCGTCCCCCATGACCCGCAAGCCGCTACTCGCTTACAGGCACAGCCAAAATCGGACACAGCTTCGCAGGCCGAAAGAGCCGACACCCCTTCAACACTCCCAGAACGGGAGCAATCATGGCTTTGCGATAAGTGGGCTCTGATTTGCCCTTGTGCAGTGTTCTTTTGGGATACCATGGGACCATATGGGCGTCAATGGGATGAAGCCACGTCAGACGTGGCCGCAGCCTGAATATTCATAAGACGTTAAGTTTAACGAAAGGTTAGGATCGGCTTCAGGATACGTCCCGAAACAGATTGTTTTAACAAGCTAAAACCCTCGCCTATCGAGGGCTGAAAACCTTGAAATGCAGGGCATTCGGCAGCTTCAAAAATTATTTGGCGGTTGCCTTGGACGCGCCGCCCGAAGTAGCGCGATGATTTGCCAGTTGGCCTGTAAGCCGGGTTCTGTATGGCTCCGGCCAAGGCCGGAACGTGGCAGCCATTCATCTGGGACGCCGCTTGCGCGACGCCTCGTGCAACCCACCCGGATGACCGGCCCGGAAACAGGCTGGAGCGCTTGCGCACTCCGTGTCATCCCTATTCGGTTTTGCTCCCGGTGGGGTTTTCCGTGCCGTCGCTGTTGCCAGAGACGCGGTGGGCTCTTACCCCACCCTTTCACCCTTACCCGATCCGGAGATCGGGCGGTTTGCTTTCTGTGGCACTTTCCCTGAGGTTGCCCCCGCCGGACGTTATCCGGCACCGTGTTTCCGTGGAGCCCGGACTTTCCTCACCCCATCGCCTTTCGGCATTGATGAAGCGCGGCTGCCCGGCCAACTGGCACAGGCTCATTAACCGAGACCGTCCGCAATTGCCACCGAAATATGCTGGTTTGTGAAGAGCGGATGTCAGTTGCGGAAATGCGCTGAGAAATCCGTGCTGTAGCCTTCGTCCTTGATTCGGCCTGTAAGCAGCAGTTCCGCCCCGAGCCGTCCGATTTCATCGGAACTCTTGGCGGCTGTACCGCAGCCACCTGTCAGAACAGCAACACGGGACGAAGAGGTATAGCCGATCATGGGATAGCCCGTTGGCGAATAGGAGACGGCACAGGAATTGGTGAAAGCCGGTGGCAGCCTCACTCCTGGAACGAGCTCATGGAATATTCGCACCAGATGCTCGCGAGCCTTGTCGCGGCCGGCGGTGCGGAACCAGGCGCGCAGTTCCGCTTCGGTCTTGAATTGCAGATCATCGGGATCGCCACCAATCTTCATGTAATATTTGCCGTCCGGATAGCGGATCGGCGGCAGCATATAGATGCTGTCCACATCATCAGCCGCCTTCGATATCAGCGATGGCATGCCGGAAAGGGCTTGGGCTTCCGCCTCGCTCACCTCGAAGAAAGTGACCGTGCGGCCATAAACCTTCATCTCAACAGGTCGCGGCAAGAGATTCTCGGCAATGGAGAAACCGCCGGCAGCGAGCAATATTTTTTCGGCGCGGAATGTCTCGCCCTCGGCGGTCGTCACAACAGCTAGGCCGCCCTCGTCGCGGATCGACAGCGCCGTCTGCTTGATCACGCGCGCGCCTGCCTTTTCCGCCAGCAGGGATTGTGCCTTGACCAGCCGGCGCGGGCTGATATGGCCGGCCCCGTGCGGTTCGAAGACCCCTTCGCTTCCCGATGCGAAGGAGAAGAAGGGAAACTTCGCCTTGAGTTCGGCATCATCGAGGATATCGGTTCGCACGCCGAGCCGCCTGGCCGCTTCTACGACATCACCGACATAAGCTATTTCACCGCCCCGCTCCGGCCCGACAACAAGGCAGCCGACGGGGGCATAGAATTGAATGCCGCTATCCCGTTCGATATCCGCATAACGGCCGATCGAACGGTTTGCGAGACGGGCCCAGTCCGTGTCCGGGTCAATCGTGCGGGTGATGCGGCCTTCGTCGTAATGACTGCCGAATACGCCCTGATGGCTGGCGCGATCTTCAGGTTCATCCGGCCCGATGACGGCAACGCCGTCCGTTTGGTTCGCCAGGTGACGGGCAGCGGCTGCCCCCATCATGCCCCGGCCAACGACGATGAACCTGAAATCCACTGCCATACTGTAACCCTCATCCACAGTCGCGATTTCGATAGCACGGAAAACGATTCCGCCCTACCCGAAATCCCAGCGTGAATGTCAGTCCAGAAGGGCAAGCACCTTACCGCAATAACGCTTCGAGATCGGGTTCATGCGCGTGGCGCCGTGGCCGGCATTGTATTTGAGGATGGTGTTGCAGGTCGGTCCGCCGCCGAGATCCTGCGCCATGGCAAGATATTTCATGCCGAACTTGATGTTCGTTTCGGGATCGTAGAGACCCTTGCTGCGGCCGGTATAGCCCATCAGCTTGGCGGTCGCCGGCTTGATCTGCATCAAGCCGATTTCGCCTGCACTTCCACGAGTTTTCGGATTGAAATTGCTTTCGATCTGAATGACGGCAGTGGCGAGTTCAACTGCAACGCCGTTCTGCTTGGCATATTTGGCAATCAGCGCGGAATAGCGATTTTGTCGTGCGAAGGAGGTCTCGGCGTCGCGCAATTCGGCGGGAACATTGGGAACCGGAAAGCCGGTGGTGCGGCTGACGATCTTGAGAGAAACCGTTTTCTGCTTCACATGGCGCTCGCCTGCAGAGGCAGAATCATATCCCGCCAGCAGCACGCCCACGCATGCCACAGCCGCAACAATCAAATTTTTCATGTAGTCTTTTGTCTCCAGGGGCGGGACCGCGGATAGCGCAAGCCATCACGTCCGGCTGGAGGCAAAAAGAGCCGCCGGAATGCACAGTCCCCATTAGTCGTCTACGGTCGCGCGACACACAAACCTAGACGGCGCGACCGCCGTTCAGCGAGCGTCGTTAGACCAATGCAATGCGGAGATAATAGGGAAAAGCTGTGGCGCAGCAGGGTGTTACGCGTTTTCGCATCTATAGCCGGCTATAAACACCGATGACAGGATGGAACGAATTCAGGAATAGCGCGGCAGCGCGGCTAGCAGACGATGAAGCGTATCGATCGTCGAAAAGTCGGCAATGCCGTCCACGCGCTCCTGCCGAAAATGGCGCTGGAAGGCTTCGACATCGCCCTTCAGTTTTTCCGAGAATTCGCCATTTATTTCAGTGCTATAGCCATAGAGCGAAAGCATCGACTGCAAGGCCTCTATCGGCTGACCGACATCGCCCTTCTGGAAGAAGCGACCGCCGGTGATCGAAGCCGGCTCAACCCAATGCCCGACACCGGCCGCGGCCAGCCGCGCCCAGGGGAATTTCTCACCCGGATCGACCTTACGCACAGGGGCAACATCGGAGTGTCCAAGCACCCGTTCAGGCGCGATTGCCCAGCGTTGGCCGCAATCACGACACAGTTCGATCACCGCTTCGATCTGCGCATCGGGGAATTCAGGAAGTCCGCCCGGATGACCGGCATTGGCGATCTCGATGCCGATCGACGATGAATTGATATCGGTCTCACCATGCCACGAGCTCTTACCCGCATGCCACGCTCGGCGCTCCTCGGGAACAAGCTGCATGATCCGCCCGTCCTCGAAGACGAAATAGTGGCTCGACACCTGACTCTCCGGACGACAGAGCCAGTCCAAAGCTCCTTCGGCGGTCCCCATGCCGGTATAATGCAAAAGGACGATGTCAGGCCGACGCCCATCCCGCCTCTCGCCATGGTTCGGCGAAGGTTGCACATGGGCGCGAGCGAAATCGGCCTTGAATGCACTCATGCTGCGCGGCGTTCTTTCTCGATCTCGGCATAAGCCGCATTCAGAGCCGCCATGCGCTCATTGGCGATGACATGGAACTCTTCCGGCACCCCACGCGACACGAGGCGATCCGGATGGTTCTCGTAGACGAGGCCATGATAGCGACGGCGGATCGTCGGGAAATCGTCCTGGCGCGAGACGCCGAGCACCTTGTAGGGATCGCGGCCGCCAACATTCACATGGCGGGCCATGATCTGCTCGAACCGCTCTTCACTCATATGAAAGATTTCGGCCACATGCTGAAGGAAATCCATTTCCTTCTCATGGATCAGGCCATCTGCCTTGGCGATATGGAAAAGACCATCGAGTACGTCTTCCAGTACCGGGCAATTCTTCGTGCAGGTCTCGCAAAGGGAGGACAGCCGCTCCGCATAAGCTTCGTAACCGGCCACGTCCTGGCGCGCCAGATTATAAAGGCGGGCGACGTTTTTCGCCTGATCGGGAGGAAATTCAAAGATCTCGCGGAACGCGTTGACCTCGTTTTCCGTCACCACACCGTCTGCTTTCGCCATTTTGGCGGAAAGAGCGATTATGGCGACGGAAAATGCCACCTTACGGCGCGTCTCCGGATCGCCTTCAAAGACGGTGCGAATAGCCTCGACCACCGCCGACAGGGCATTGCCGGCAGTGCTACCGATAGCATTCAGCAATTTTTCCCAGAACGACATGCCGGTCTCTATATCCTACTGAAACAGTAGAACACCTTGATCAAATAATGGTTGCCATTGCAAGCAGTCCATTCGTCGCAAGCCCGAAAACACTTTTCACAATTTGGTAATGATGCTGCAAATGCGAACTATCATCCAATCGCCTCGCCCGGGTTTTGAAGACGAAACAAACCGCCGCTTTCTTAAATTCTTTACTTTACACCCTTGCCTGCCTGTCGCATCCATTCCACCGCAACCATTGAAATGAAGCAGCTTGTCTGCAAGGAGGATCCCCATGGCCAAACAGAAAGTCGCAATGCTCACTGCCGGTGGATTGGCGCCCTGCCTTTCGTCTGCCGTTGGCGGGCTGATCCAGCGCTATAGCGATGTGGCGCCCGATCTCGACATCATCGCCTATCGTTCCGGCTATCAGGGGGTTCTGCTGGGTGACAGCATCGAGGTGACCGAGACCATGCGCGAGCGCGCCTATCTGCTGCATCGCTATGGCGGCTCGCCGATCGGCAACAGCCGCGTCAAGCTCACCAACATCGCAGACTGCGTCAAGCGCGGCCTGGTCAAGGAAGGCGAAAACCCGCTGCGCGTCGCAGCCGAGCGACTGGCGTCCGACGGCGTGACCATCCTTCATACGATCGGCGGCGACGACACCAATACGACGGCTGCCGATCTTGCTGCCTATCTGGGCGCCAACGGCTATGATCTGACCGTCGTCGGCCTGCCGAAGACTGTTGATAACGACATCGTGCCGATCCGCCAGTCCCTCGGGGCCTGGACGGCCGCCGAAGTCGGCGCTCACTTCTTCGACAATGTCAGCAACGAACAGACCGCAGCACCGAAAACGCTCGTCATTCATGAAGTGATGGGCCGCCACTGTGGATGGCTGACGGCGGCAACCGCGCGCGCCTATATCCAGAAGAGCAGCACGAACGAATATGTAGAAGGCTTCATGATGAACGCCGAGATGAAGGGCATCGACGGCCTGTATCTGCCGGAAATGGCATTCGATATCGAAGTGGAAGGCGAACGCCTGCGCAATATCATGGAGAAGACCGGCCAGGTGACGCTCTTCGTATCGGAAGGTGCCGGCCTCGACGCCATCGTTGCCGAACGGGAAGCCTCCGGGGAAACCGTCAAGCGCGACGCTTTCGGCCACGTAAAGATCGATACGATCAATGTCGGCGGCTGGTTCCAGAAGCAGTTCGCAGCGATCATCGGCGCCGAACGCTCCATGGTACAGAAGTCGGGCTATTTCGCACGCTCCGCCCCCGCAAACGGCGAGGATCTGCGCCTGATTCAGGGCATGGTCGACCTCGCGGTGGAAAGTGCCCTCAATAAGGTGTCCGGCGTCACGGGGCATGATGAAGGTCAGGGCGGTAAGCTGCGGGTCATCGAATTCCCGCGCATCAAGGGCGGCAAAGCCTTCGATATCTCCGCTCCCTGGTTCGCCGAAGTCATGGACCATATCGGGCAGAAATACTCACAAGCCTGACCGATCTGCGATCAATCGGCTTAATCGGTGGTCAATCCGCCTGATTGACAATCAGGCGGATTGACGGATCGCAAATCCAATGTCTTTGCTGACGGCGGAAGAGGAATAGAGGAGGATTCTATGTCCATCGAAACCTGGCTCGCTTTCGCCGCCGCGTCCTGCATCATGCTGGCCATACCGGGTCCGACCATTCTCCTTGTCATATCCTATGCGCTCGGCCACGGCCGCAAGACGGCCCTGGCAACGGTGACGGGCGTGACGCTTGGCGATTTCACCGCAATGACCGCATCGCTAGCGGGTCTCGGCGCTCTCCTCGCCACATCAGCGACACTATTCACGATTCTTAAGCTGATCGGCGCAGCCTACCTCGTTTTCCTCGGAATCAAGCTCTGGAGAGCCCCGATTGTGACGGGTCCTCTGGGCGACAATGACAATCTCCCAGAGGAAAAACCGTTAAAAATTCTCTTACACGCATATGTTGTAACAGCTCTCAACCCGAAGAGCATCGTCTTTTTCATTGCATTCGTTCCACAATTTCTCGACATGTCGAAGCCATTTCTTCAGCAAACGCTTATTCTGGAGGCAACTTTCCTCACTTTGGCGGCGCTGAACTCACTCATTTACGTGTTCGTCGCCGACCTAGCGCGCGGCTTCATTCGCAAGGCAAGCGTGCAGCGCGCCGTTAACAGAACGGGCGGAACCCTGTTGATTGCAGCTGGCGCGGTGACCGCCGGATACCGCCGGATGGCCGCCTAAGCCGGTGCAGGGTTGCGAGGCGATCACGGATAGGTTAATGGGGATTCATAATTTTATCGATCCTGTGACCGAATTTGGCGGTCCTGTGGCCGAATTGCATCGAAATTAGGTTTGGTTTTTTCGAAAGTGACAGAATGGTAACGATCGGATTTCCCAGCCTGAAGCGCAGCGTTGCCTTATCGGCAGTGATGTGCGGCGCTCTCGCCGGGTGCGCAAGCACTCAGCAGCAGCAGACGTCTCAGGCAGAACTCCCGTCGGCACACGCCAACGTGCCGCATCCGAATACGACCCTGACCGCAACTGGCGCAGCTGCACCCGCAGGCGCCGCAATGGTCGCAGCAGCACCGGGCTTCATCGGCCCGCAGCAGCCGCAACAAATGGCAATGGCAAAGTCCGGCCGACTTGCTCCGGGCACTGCAAACGTGGCAGCAGCAACGGTAAGCCAGCAACAGATGGATGCCGCACAGGGACGCTTCGGCGCGCCTGTGGCGAATGCTGCCAATCAGGGAACCGCCGCAATCGCTGCAGCAACGGGCGCGCCCGCCGGCGGCACGTCAGCCGCAGCGGCTTATGCAGCATCCGACGTGCCCCTGGTGCCTTCCGTGGTTGCGATCCCCATGCCCAATCCGGCACGTCCAGGCGATGCCGCCCTCACGCCGGTTTCCGCCTCCGTGGCTCAGAGCGAGCCGACCATTCCGATGACATCGGATGTAGCGGCCATTCAGGTTGCCGTCCCGACGCCGCGTCCGGATTCGACGGCACAGGCAGAGGTCGCCTTCGCCACGCCCGCCCAGATCGGCATTCCGCGCTATGCGGACAACCGCATGCATTATGACTTCAATTTCGACAGCAGCGGCCCGACGGTCGTTCCCGCTGTCATGACCACCACCAACACTCCAAATTACGATTCCGACGTCCCGGCTGCGGAAAAGAGCTACGTAACGAAGCTCATTCAGAAATATGCCAAGATCTATGAAATTCCGGAATCCCTGATCCATCGCGTCGTTCACCGTGAAAGCCGCTACAATCCGAAAGCCTATAACCGCGCCGGATACTTCGGCCTGATGCAGATCAAGTACAATACGGCTAAGTCCATGGGCTACGAAGGCCCGGCATCCGGCCTCCTTGATGCCGAAACCAACATCAAATATGCCGCCAAATATCTACGCGGTGCCTGGATGACGGCGGACAGCAAGGCTCAGAACAAAGAAGCCAACGCCGTCCAGCTTTATGCCCGCGGCTATTATTACGACGCCAAGCGCAAAGGCCTGACGGACGTCGCTAACGGCAATTATTGATTTTACCAGAACCTTATGAGAAGCCGGCCTAGTTCGTGGCCGGCTTTATTGTATCCATGATCCGCTTCACCAAGATTTGCGGTCGATAATATGCCCAGGTCGGCGTCAACCCCATCCGGACGACAACGAGATTGGCCGACGGGACGATTGCGATCGTTTGACCGTCGTGGCCGGTCATCCAGAAGGTATCCGCAGGCAGGCCGAATTGCGCGTTGGAGCCGCCGGGGCCTGCAAGCCAGGCCTGAACCTGCGAATAAACGCCCTCGGAAGCATTCGTCGGCGTGCGCATGGCGCCGACAAAGCCTTCCGGCAGCAGGCGGTGCCCATTCCATACCCCATCCTGCAGCAGAAAGAGACCAAAGCGCGCCCAGTCCCGGGCATTGGCATAGAGATAGGAGCTGCCGACGAAGGTGCCGCGCTCATCGGCCTCGAAAACGGCGCTATACATGCCAAGCGGCCCGAAAAGTGCCTCGCGCGGATAGGAGATGGCAGCGCTCAGATTGGGCAGCCGGTTCATCCAGAGGCGCGAAAGCAGCGCTGCTGTACCGCTGGAATAGCTGAAACGCTCACCCGGCGCTGCCAACTGATGCGCGTTGGCTGCTATGCTGGTCACGTCCGCGTCGAGATAGAGCATGCGCGTTACATCCGATACGGTGCCATAGGATTCGTTGAACGCAAGCCCGCTTTCCATGGCAAGAAGATCGCTGAGCTTGATGTCCTTGCGTGAGTCAGCGCTCCATTGCGGCAGAAGATTTTGATCGTCAAAGGACATGCGCCCGGCCAGCATGAGTCGGCCGATGATGGCGGCATTGACCGTCTTGGTCATCGACCAGCCGATCAGCGGCGTTGCCTTGCTGAAGCCATCGCCATAAGTTTCAGCGACGATGCGCCCGTCTTTGACGACAACGATCGCGCGCATGGCAGGCCCGGCGAGATCCGAATTCGATACGATGTTGGCAAGTTTCGTCCCCTCGCCGTCCTGACCGAGGTTTACCGTATCCCCATCCGGCCACACAGCATCGTTCTTCGGCGCCTTGACCTTGTTGAGGAAGACAGCGCTGCGGGCCGCCTGCAGATCACCGTCCGGCACCAGCGCGCAACCGAGCGCCCCGCGATAGAGCGCACGGTTCGGCGCAAACAGCCCAAGGAAGCGGGCCGTGACGACCCCCTCGTCCCGGTCGACATAGACGCGAATGAGCTTCAATGCCGGATTGCCGGGAGCCTGCACATCCTCCTCCATCACCTTATCCGGGTCCCGTTTGGCCACGAACGTATTGGAGCAGACGATCTTTGCCGCGTAGCCATCACCGACCTTCAGCAATTCCGGCGGATAAAGAGAGAGCCAGACGGCCCCGCCGGCGACAATGATCAGCAGCAGAACAATAAGAGCCCCGATCACTCTCGATATCAAACGCATGTCACATATTCTCCAGAAAGGTAGGCGGAGACAATCAGGAAACGCAGCAAGATGAAAGACCTATGATGGTTAGAGCTCCTTAAATATGTGCAAGGATGCTTCTCCACCGGATCTGCCAACAGCCCGCGTCATCAGACTGTAGCATTGCCGGGTTACACGCCCTGAACTTCACAAATCGGTGACAAGACTCAGATGACGGAATTCGCCCCGGATGCCGGTCTCCAAAAGAACCGGAAACTCAAGGACGCTCTGCTGCAGCACAAGGCATTGTCCAAAGCGGGTCTCTCCGAGCGCTTGTTCGGCATGTTGTTTTCCGGCCTTGTCTATCCGCAGATCTGGGAAGATCCGGATATCGATATGGAGGCGATGGAGCTGCAGGCGCATCATCGCATCGTCACCATCGGTTCAGGCGGCTGCAACATGCTCGCCTACCTCTCGCAAAATCCGGCATCCATCGATGTCGTCGATCTCAATCGCCACCACATCGCACTGAACAAGCTGAAGCTCGCGGCCTTCCGCCTGCTTCCCGGTCATGCCGACCTGGTGCGCTTCTTCGGGACCCCCGACATTGCGGCCAATAGCCAGGCCTACGACCAGTTCATCGCGCCGCGCCTCGACACGGCAACGGCTGACTACTGGGATGGTCGCGATCTTTATGGCCGCCGCCGCATCACGGTCTTCAACCGCAACATCTACAAGACCGGCCTTCTCGGTCGGTTCATCGGCGCTGCCCATATACTGGCACGCCTGCACGGCGTCCGCCTCGACAAGATGACGGAAGCCCGCACGATGCGCGAGCAGCGTCAGTTCTTTGAAGAGGAGATCGCTCCGATCTTCGACAAGCCGGCGGTCCGCTGGCTGCTTGGCCGCAAGAGTTCGCTCTTCGGCCTCGGCATCCCGCCGCAGCAATATGACGAACTTGCGAGTCTCGCGAGCGACGATTCCATTTCCGCCGTGCTGAAACATCGGCTCGAAAAGCTCGCCTGTCATTTCCCGATGCGCGACAATTACTTTGCCTGGCAGGCATTCTCTCGGCGCTACGCTGCCCAGCACCAGGGGCCTCTGCCCACCTATCTCAAGCCGGAACACTATGCGGCGATCCGCGCCAATGCCGATCGTGTGAGCGTCCATCACGCCAATTTCACCGAGCTTCTCGCTTCGAAGCCGGCTGCCTCGCGCGATCGCTATGTCCTGCTCGATGCGCAGGACTGGATGACCGACGAGCAGCTCAACGGCCTTTGGGCGGAGATCACCCGTACGGCGCGCGAAGGCGCCCGCGTAATCTTCCGCACGGCTGCCGAAAAGAGCATCATCGAGGGCCGCCTCTCTCCCGCGATCCGTGATCAGTGGGTCTATTTCGAGGAGCGCTCACAGGAACTTAACACTCGTGACCGTTCGGCCATCTATGGCGGCTTCCACATCTACGGAAAAAAAGCGTGAGCCAGGCGGATACGGGCATAGAAAACAGCGCGAACAACCACGCCAAGCTGATGGACGGCATGTACCGCTATCAGCGCCACATCTATGACCTGACCCGCAAATATTACCTGTTCGGCCGCGATCGAACGATCGAACAGCTGAATGTTCCCGTCGGTGGCTCGCTCCTGGAAGTGGGCTGCGGCACAGGCCGCAATATGCTGCTCGCCTATCGGCGCTTCCCTTCTGCCCGCCTTTATGGTCTCGATATCTCGCAGGAAATGCTGATTTCCGCCCGCAATAATTTCCGCGGCCTGAAACAGATGCCGGATTTTCGTGTCGCCGATGCCACAGCCTTTTCCGCTGCCGATTTCGGCACCAACGGCTTTGACCGCGTCATGATTTCCTACGCGCTGTCGATGATCCCCGACTGGAAAAATGCCATCGACGCGTCGCTCGATGCTGTCGCACCGGGCGGTGAGCTACACATCGTCGATTTCGGCCAGCAGGAAGGGTTGCCAGGCTGGTTCCGTGCCATACTCAAAGGCTGGCTGAAGAAATTCCACGTCACTCCCCGCGCCGATATTCTGACAGTGCTCGAAGAGAAGGCTGCAGTGCGGGGCATGTCGGTGAAAACCGAAAAGATCGGCCGTGGTTATGCCTGGCGGGCCGTAGCGACCCGGCACGGCGCCTGAGCGGCGACAGATTCCAGCGCGAATTCGGTTCCGAAGACGCCAAGCATAAGAATTTGCTTGAAGATAACGCATTTTTTACGTTGATATGGTGAATAAAGTGGCAAGACCAGCTGGCAACGGTATGGTCTGCCGCTCTTTCGGATTCTCGGGGACCACATTACGGAAGCCAAGTCTTGGGGCAGCAAGATCACTCGGGCCATAACAGGATATCTATGCGCCGGCTTCTGGCATGCCTACTGCCGCTCGCTCTTGCCTTGACTGGTTGCACGACGGGCTATGATGCCTTATCGACGGCGGCCCTTCCCAAGACCAGATTCGCCGATACAAAGCCCCAGGACTTCGGCCGCGATCATCCGCAGCGCCATCCCATCCATGGCATCGATATTTCCAAGTGGCAGGGCGATATCGATTGGAAAGCCGTCAAGGGTTCGGGTGTCGCCTTCGTCTTCATCAAGGCGACGGAGGGCAAGGACCGGATCGATCCGCGCTTCACCGAGTATTGGAATGAAGCGAGCGCTGCTGGGCTTCTGCATGCGCCCTATCATTTCTTCTATTTCTGCTCGACGGCCGACGAGCAGGCCGATTGGTTCATCCGCAACGTGCCGAAGGATGCCATGGCGCTTCCGCCCGTCGTCGACGTCGAATGGAACCCCGGCTCCCCGACCTGCAAGACCAGACCGGCTCCTGAAACGGTACGCAGCGAGATCAAACGCTTTATGGATCGCCTGCAGGCTTATTACGGCAAGCGCCCGATCATCTATACTTCGGTCGACTTCCATCGTGAAAATCTAGTCGGCTATTTCCAGGACTATCACTTCTGGGTCCGATCCGTTGCCAAGCACCCGAAAGAGACTTATGCGGGTCGCAACTGGGCCTTCTGGCAATATACATCTACGGGTGTCATTCCGGGGATCAAAGGCCCGACGGACATCAATGTTTTCGGCGGCTCCGAGCAGAACTGGCAAAACTGGGTGGCTGCAGTAGAGAAGCAGGGAAATTCTTAATACTGGGCCCATTTCTCTCTTGCTTATGTCACAATCTTCTGTGAAAGCGACCCTATTCTATCACTAGGAAGGATCGCTCATGGATCGTCACACCATTCGACGCGGCGCTCTTGCGTTGCTCCTCGCCTCAGCCATGACCGGTACGGCATTGGCACAAAGTGCAGCCCCGGCCACAGTGCCGCCCGCGAGCAGCGATGCCACTCCAAAAGTAGCCTGCGGCGGCGATCTCAACGCATTCCTCGCTGGTGTAAAGGCCGAGGCGATTGCGGATGGCGCTGATGCTGCAGCCGCCGACAAGACGCTCGCCGGCGCCCAGATCGACCAGAAGGTCCTTGCCATGGACCGCAGCCAGGGCGTCTTCCGTCAGACCTTCCTCGAATTCTCTCAGCGCACCGTCAGCCAGGGGCGCCTCGACATCGGCCGCCAGAAGATGAAGCAATATGCCGAAATCTTCGCCAAGGCCGAACAGGACTATGGCGTGCCTCCCGGCGTCATCACCGCCTTCTGGGCGATGGAAACCGATTTTGGTGCCGTTCAGGGCAATTTCAACACCCGCAACGCGCTGGTCACCCTCTCGCACGATTGCCGCCGGCCGGACTTCTTCCGCCCGCGCCTGATCGCACTGATCGAACTCGTCCAGCGCGGCGATGTCGACCCGGCAACGACGACGGGCGCATGGGCCGGCGAAATCGGCCAGACGCAGATGCTGCCGCCCGACATCATCGCTTATGGCACCGATGGTGACGGCGATGGCCATGTCAACCTGAAGACCAGCGCACCTGACGTCATTCTGACGACCGCACGTTTCCTCCAGCATCTCGGCTTCCAGCGCGGCCAGCCCTGGCTGCAGGAGGTGACGGTTCCGGACAATCTTCCCTGGGAAAAATCCGGCATCGGCGGCCCGCTGACTGCGGGCGATTGGTTCAAGCTGGGCGTCACCCCCCGCGACGGCAATACGAGCTTCGGCTCCCTACCCGCCGCTCTCATCCTGCCGCAGGGTCGCAAGGGGCCCGCCTTCCTGACCTATCCGAACTACAATACTTATCTCGGCTGGAACCAGTCGTTCATCTACACGACCTCGGCCGCCTATTTCGCCACCCGATTTGCCGGCGCTCCGCCCTATAACAAGGGCAATCCCGAGCCAGGCCTGAACGATGTCGACATGAAGGCGCTTCAGACCAAGCTCGTGGCCCGCGGCTACGATGTCGGCAAGATTGATGGCATCCTCGGCTCCGGCACGCGTGTCGCCATCCAGAAGGAACAGTTCCGCCTGGGTATGCCGGCCGACGGCTGGGCAACGACGGCACTGCTCAACGCGCTCTGATTTCTCTCCTATATGTCGATCGAAAGGCGGCTCCATGCCGCCTTTTTTGCATCTGCTCTCCTTGGGCCCATGGGCAAAACAGCAAGAAACGGGTGGAGAGCCTACACTCTTCCGGTTTAGATGCATCGAAAGAGGAGAGATGCCATGACTGGCGAACATCGAATGAGCGCCTCGACCTGGGGCCTGCTGCTGTTGCTCGGATTGATCTGGGGCGGCTCGTTCTTCTTCGCCCGTATTGCCGTTCATCATGTGCCGCCCTTTACGCTCGTCTTTCTGCGTCTGTCGCTGGCGGCCGTGGCATTGCATCTCTATCTGGCTGGTCGCCTCAATATCTATCAGTCCCTGCGCCGTCATTGGCCGCAATTTCTGCTGCTGGGCTTAATCAACAATGCGATACCGCACACGCTGATCTTCTGCGGTCAGACGCAGATGGGCGCCGGACTTGCATCCATCTTGAACGCGACGACGCCGATGTGGACCGTGTTGATCGGCAATCAGCTGACAACGGATGAGCGCCTGACATCGGCCAAGCTGATCGGCTGCCTCACCGGCCTCCTCGGAACGATCGTGTTGCTCGGACCGAGCGTTACCAGCGGCGGCTCGGTACCCTTCTGGGCACTCTCATTGCCGATCTTGGCGGCAATCTCCTATGGATTCGCGGCGATTTATGCCAAACGCTTCAAGGGCATCGCGCCGCCGGTTGTGGCAGCGGGCCAGTTGACAGGCTCCTCGCTCATCATGTTGCCAGTTGCGCTGGTGATCGACCAGCCTTGGGCGCTCGCCGCTCCACCTGTGACGGCAATCGCAGCCATTCTCGGCCTGGCGCTGCTATCGACCGCTTTCGCCTACATCCTCTATTTTCGCATCATCGAGCTTGCAGGTGCCACCAACACCTCCCTCGTCACTCTGCTCGTGCCGCCGAGCGCGTTATTGCTCGGCTTCCTCTTTCTCGGCGAGCGAATGGGGCCTGCCGAAATCGCCGGCATGCTGCTCATCGCCGCAGGTCTGCTCGTCCTCGATGGGCGGCTTTTCATATGGATGAAACGCGACGCCAGAACGCGGGAAACATGATCTCCTGCTCCATTCGGATGGTCCACAGTCACAACATATTAATATTTATTCACAGGCCGTCATCAAGCCAGCAATCGACATTTATAGTTAAATATCAAAATGTTGCCAAAAGCTCATGAATCACAGCGCGAATTCGATACCGCGTCGCAGCATCGAATGTTCTTTCCAAGCAACACATTTTCGACATAAAATTTAACGGCTGACTGAGGAGGAAGACATGGGATTAACGCGATCCATCAACGTCCTAGTGGTCGGTGCGGCCTTCGCTTTCGTCGTGACGATGCTCTTCATCTGACGGCTCGGCGAAATACGCAAACGACCAAACTCCGAAAAGCTAACAAAACCTCTGTTTCATTAGAAAAGCGCATGCCCCGCCGGACATGCGCTTTTTCATGAGCTCGCGCGACATCATACTTTAGGCGGCGGCGCCGGCCCGTGCATCCACCTTGCGCTCAAGGCCCAGCCGTTCAAGCACGGCGGAAACCAGTGCCGAACGGTTCATTGTATAGAGATGAAACTCGTGAATACCACGGCGCACCAGATCCTGGATCTGATCGGCGGCAACTTCAGCGGCAACCTTGGCGCGCTCCTCGACATCCTCATCCAAACCATCAAAACGCTCGTCGAGCCAGGTCGGAATATTCGTGCCGCAGGCGCCGGCGAAACGCTTGAGTTGCGTCAGGTTCTGAATCGGCATGATGCCCGGCACGACGGGAATCTTGATGCCGGCTGCGCGAACGCGATCGTGATAACGCTCGAAAGCATCATTATCGAAGAAGAACTGCGTCAGGGCCCGGTCGGCACCATTGTCCGCCTTGCGCTTCAGCATATCGATATCGGCTGCCGTATCGCGGCTTTCCGGATGCTTTTCAGGATAGGCGGAGACGGAAATATCGAAATCGCCGCGCTCGCGCAAAGCCTGCACCAGTTCCGCAGCATTGGCATAGCCGCCCGGATGAGGCTGATAGGCCGCGCCGACACCACCCGGCGGATCGCCGCGCAGCGCAACGAAACGGCGAACACCGGCAGCCAGAAACTCGTCGATCACCCGATGCGTGTCCTCACGCGTGGCACCGACGCAAGTCAGATGCGATGCGGTCGTGAACGGCGTCTCATGGATCATCTTGCGCACGGCGGAAAGCGTCGGCGCTTTGGTCGAACCGCCTGCCCCATACGTGACTGAAACGAACTCAGTGTCCCAATCGCTGAGCTCCTCAACGGTGTTCCACAGCTGCTGCTCGGCCTCCTCCGACTTCGGCGGAAAGAACTCGAAGGAGATGCGGATACCGTCGCTACGGCTTTCTGATCTCGAAGACATGTCAAACTCTCCCGGCAAGAATGGGGGATGACTGGTAGCCCTGGTCGGACGCGATCAGCAACCGCGGGTCGCGCGCCAGCCAGATGGTGACGGTCAGCGCCTGGCCGCCTTCCCTCCCCGAATGAAGATCCTGCACGCGCTCCACATCCAGCCCCGCCAGTTTCAGCCAATCCGAAATGGTCTGATGCGAGAAGCCGAGGCGCAGATGCGCATGCTCGTCACGCAGATATTCCAGCCCGTGCGGCGCGAGGTCGATGATGACAAGCCGGCCGCCGGGCCGCAGCATTCGCGCGGCTTCATTGATGGCAACCTCAGGCTGATCAAGGAAGTGCAGCACCTGGTGGATGGCAATGAGATCGAAATCCTGCTGCTCGAGCGGCAGGTTGAAAATATCGCCATGCCGCACCGAGGCAGCGGTGATATTGGCCCGGTCGAGATTGGCGCGGGCGACCGCCAGCATGTCACGGCTGGCATCGATGCCGACGGCGCGGCGATAGTGTCCAGCCAGAAGCTGTAGCATCCTGCCCGTGCCCGTACCGAGATCGAGGAAGGAGTCGATCGGCTGCGGACCAATGAGATCGATCAGCGCCTTGTCGACATCCTCATCCGCGACATGGAGACGCCGCAGCTCATCCCACTCGGCGGCATTTCGGCTAAAATAGGCTTGGGCACGCTCGGCGCGAATACGCTTCACGGAGGCGAGACGCTCTCCGTCACGCAACAGCACCGTATCCTTTTCGGCGGTATGGCGCAGCAGGCTGCGCGCCAACGTGACGGCCTTGCCTTCCTGTTTCAGGCGGAAATAAGCCCAGGCACCTTCCTGGTATCGATCGATCAGCCCGGCTTCGCCGAGCAGCTTGAGATGCCGGGAAATGCGAGGCTGCGACTGACCGAGAATTTCGGTAAGATCGGTCACTGTGAGATCGCCGGCCGCCAGTAGCGCCAGAAGGCGCAGCCTAGTCGGCTCGCCGACCGCCTTCAGCACGTCTACTACGTCATCCAAACCGAGTTTAACCAGATCCGTCATTTCACACCCAATCAAGATATAAAGATATCTTTATGTGATTTGAATGAACTCCGCAAGAGCTAATCACCGAAGAGACCAGTAGAGCGTCGGAAATCTGTTAGTTTTTGTCGGCGGGGGAATATATGCGTCCTGCTTAAGGCAAAGAAAAACCCCGGACCTGCCGGGGTTCTCCATGACGGAAAGACAGCAAACTTTATCGTGTCAGGCGCTTGTGCGCCTGGCTGCCCGGATTGAGAGCATCGGGGCCGAGGCGGCGGACCTTGTCCTGTTCGTAATCTTCGAAATTGCCTTCGAACCATTCGACATGACCTTCGCCTTCAAAGGCCAGGATATGCGTGGCCAGGCGGTCGAGGAACATGCGGTCGTGGCTGATGATGATGGCGCAACCGGCGAAGTTTTCGAGTGCGCTTTCCAGCGCGCCCAGCGTTTCCGTATCGAGGTCGTTGGTCGGTTCGTCGAGCAGAAGCACGTTGCCGCCGGACTTCAGCATCTTGGCGAGGTGCACGCGATTGCGCTGACCGCCGGAGAGACTGCCGACCTTCTGCTGCTGGTCGCCGCCCTTGAAGTTAAAGGCGCCGCAATAGGCGCGCGAGTTCATGTCGAACTTGCCGAGCTTGATGATTTCGGCGCCACCGGAGATTTCCTCCCATACCGTCTTGTTGCCATCAAGCGCGTCGCGGCTCTGGTCGACATAGCTGAGATGCACGGTCTCGCCGATGCGGATCGAGCCGGAATCCGGCTTTTCCTGCCCGGTGATCATCTTGAACAGGGTCGTCTTGCCGGCGCCGTTCGGGCCGATAATGCCGACGATGCCGCCGGGCGGCAGCTTGATCGACAGATCGTTGATCAGCGTGCGACCTTCGAAACCCTTGGTGATGCCCTCCATCTCGATCACCACCTGGCCGAGACGCTCGCTGACTGGAATGATGATCTGCGCATCGCCAGGACGCTGATTTTCGGCAGCATCGACCAGCTGTTCGTAAGCGTTGATACGCGCCTTGGACTTGGCCTGACGGGCCTTGGGGCTGGAGGCGATCCATTCCTGTTCGCGGCTGATCGCCTTCTGGCGGCCAGCTTCTTCGCGGGCTTCCTGAAGCATGCGCTTGGCCTTGGCCTGCAGATAGGCCGAGTAGTTACCTTCGTAGGGAATGCCGCGGCCACGGTCGAGTTCGAGAATCCAGCCGGTAACATTGTCGAGGAAGTAGCGGTCGTGGGTGATCATCATCACGGCACCCGGATAGTCGCGCAGGTGCTTTTCCAGCCAGGCAATGGTCTCGGCATCGAGATGGTTGGTTGGTTCGTCGAGCAGCAGCAGGTCCGGCTGCGAGAGAAGCAGGCGGCAAAGCGCGATACGGCGGCGCTCACCACCGGAAAGGCTGGTGACTTCGGCATCGCGCGGCGGGCAGCGCAATGCATCCATCGCCATTTCCACCTGGCTTTCCAGATCCCAGAGGTTCTGGCTGTCGATGATATCCTGGAGCTTGGCGCCCTCTTCCGCCGTCTCGTCGGAATAGTTCATCATCAATTCGTTGTAGCGATTGAGGATTTCGGTTTTCTTGGCAACGCCTTCCATGACGTTTTCGAACACCGTCTTGTTGGGATCGAGCTGCGGCTCCTGCGGCAGGTAACCGATGGTGGCGCCTTCAGCCAGCCAGGCTTCGCCGGTATATTCCTTGTCGAGGCCGGCCATGATGCGCAGCACGGTCGATTTACCTGCGCCGTTCGGACCGAGAATACCGATCTTGGCGTCGGGGTAGAAGGAGAGATGGATATTCTCGAGAATTTTCTTGGCGCCATAGGACTTATTCAGACCGGCCATATGATAAATGAACTGACGTGCCATAGCTTGGGTTGCTCCACGGACGAATAGCGTTGCGATTTGTGCCGCTATGTAGGGGAAACCCCGCCCTCGGGCAACGGCGAAACCTCGTCCGAGGGCATTATCCGCGTCAGAAAAGCCGCATTTTCTCAGAAGCCGGCCGCGTCCACCACACCCCGATCGCAACCGAAGGCGGTGCTGCCGGCACCTTGGATCAGTTTGACGAGCCGCGGCTCGTTGCCCTGTTGGGGATCGATTGCATCCTCCGAGAGGCCGATGGTCAGTTCCGAAATCATCCTGACATCGCCGACACGGCGGCAGCTCATCTTGATGCGCGCGTTGGCACCCTCGCCAAAACTCTGGTCAAAAGCGGCCTTGATGCTCTCGGCATCCAGCTCCTTACCGATATTCTGGGCGAAGAGATCGCGCACGGCCGACGTATTGAGTTCGGCAATCAAGCCAGCGGCGATGGAGAAATATTGGTCCGCACTCAGCTTCGTGCAGGTGCCGTGCTTGATCCATTCATGCCGTTCCAGGCCGGATTGGGTGCCCGGCATTGCCTTATCGAGCTTCACCTTCACGTCTTGCGAAAGCTGGACCGCGGGCAGGTCCTTCCAGTCACGGCCACGATCCGCCTGTTTCAGATCCTCGGAAACATCGCAATATTCCTGCCGCATCGGCCAGAGACCATGCAGGGAGAAATTCGTCGCGTCATGATTGTCCGACGACTGGTTGCGGCATTCCGCCTTCTTCTGGTTCGTCTGACAAAATGCCGGCTCCCAGCTTGCCGCCAGGATAAAGCGCGTCCGTCCACGGCTATGCTCCTGCGCCATAGCGCTAGCTGCCGCCCCGACCGAAACGAGCACAACCGTAAATACCCGAAGCCACTGCTTCATTCGTACCTCCAACTAGAACATTATAGGAACAAATAAGCAGTTTGAGCGAGCGGGCGCAATCCTGAATCGCAGCGCGCGGAAAGATTTATTTCTGTGAGCTTTACCACCTATCCATTGCAATCGGGCGGATGATAACCTTTCGTCCAACTGGGGAGGAACGGATCTATGTTCGCCGAGACGAAGCGCCTGAAAAGTCCGACGGGCGCAACCCTTGCCTATCATCATTTGCCGGCGGTAACCGATGCTCGCGGCATCCTGCTGATATCGCACGGTCTTGCCGAGCATTCTCGCCGATATGAGGCCTTTGCCGATGCGATGGCAGGCCAAGGTTTTCATGTCTACGCTCACGATCATCGCGGTCACGGGGAGACCATCGCTCACGATGCGCCGATTGGCCGCTTTGCGCGAAGAGATGGAGTGGGATTGGTCATCGCCGACGTGCTCGCCGTGCGCGAGCTAGCCGCAAGTGCCCATCCCGGCCTGCCGATCATCCTGTTCGGGCATTCCATGGGCGGATTGATCAGCCTGAACACCGTCGTCACGCATCCGGGCAAGTTCGATGCGGTCACCGTCTGGAATTCCAATTTCAATCCGGGCCTTGCCGGCCGCGCCGCCCAACTCATTCTGAAAACGGAGCGCATGTTCAAGGGATCGGACGTCCCGAGCGGACCGCTGCCGAGACTGACCTTCAGCACGTGGGGTAAATCGATCGCCAACTGCCGCACCGATTTCGACTGGCTCTCGCGCATTCCCGAGCAGGTGGAGAAATATATCGCCGATCCGCTTTGCGGCTTCGATGCCTCCGTCTCACTCTGGCTGGACCTGTTCGAACTCACTTTCCGCGCACCACGGAAGGCGCACCTCAATCGTCTCCGGCGCGACATGCCGATCCATCTCGTCGGCGGCGGCAAGGATCCGGCGACCGACAATGCGAGAGCGATCTCCTGGCTGGCAAAGCATTTGAAAAAAGCCGGCTTCTCTCGTATCACCACCGAAATCTATCCCGACATGCGGCACGAGACGATCAACGAAATCGGTGCCGAGGAAGCCATTTCCAACTTCGCCAAATGGTGCAAGAGCGTAACGGCAAGTACCTGATTCTCAAGGAAATCCTGCAATGAACACCTCCAGCGGCTCCTCGGTCCGATTGCCGCAATCGGAGCTGACCTTCGGCCTGTCGATGATGTTTCTATC
Source organism: Rhizobium pantanalense (assembly GCF_030182525.1). NCBI lineage: Bacteria > Pseudomonadati > Pseudomonadota > Alphaproteobacteria > Hyphomicrobiales > Rhizobiaceae > Rhizobium > Rhizobium pantanalense. Next base: position 874,468 of record NZ_JAQJCH010000001.1, on the reverse strand, counting down.
CGTCGTCCTCTCGCCGGTCATGGATATCTTCTCCAAACTCGCGGCAACCACCATTCCGCCGGCTGAAGTCACCGCTGCACGCTTCATCTTTCAGTCGCTCTTTGCCCTGCCAATGATGGCGTTGCGCGGGCAGTGGGGCGTATGGTCGTGGCGCCATAGCGGCGTGCACGCGATCCGCGCCGCCCTTTTGACGCTGTCCATGGTCTCGTTCGTGACCGCGTTGCAGGTCATGGAAGTGGCCGATGCCATTGCCATCTTTTTCGTCGAGCCGATGATGCTAACCATCCTCAGCAGTATATTCCTCAAGGAAACCATTGGCTGGCGTCGTTACACGGCCTGCGCAGTCGGCTTTCTTGGTGCCATGCTAATCATCCAGCCGAGCTTTCAGGAAGTCGGTTTCGTTGCCCTGTTGCCCATTGTCACGGCACTCTGCGTTGCAGTTTATGTGATGATCACGCGCGTCGTCTCACATAGCGAAGATGCGTGGCCTCTGCAGTTCCAAACGGGCCTATGGGGCATAGGCTTCAGTCTGATCCTGCTTGGCATCGGCAAGGCGACGGGATCTGTAATCTTTTATCCGGTTATTCCGGATCTCACGGCAATGCTCTATTTGCTCGGCGTCGGCGCAACTGCGGCGGCCTCTGGCATCCTAACGGTCTATGCCTATCGCGCAGTACAAGCCTCGACGCTTGCGCCGCTGCAGTATTTCGAGATCGTTTCGGCAACGATCCTCGGCTGGCTCGTCTTCGACAATTTCCCGGATGCGATCAAGTGGCTCGGCATCCTCATCATCATCGGCTCAGGGCTTTACATTCTCTGGCGCGAGCGGCGCTTTGCTTCCAGACCGGTATCCGATACATCTGAAACGGCATTCACGCCTTAAGCGGGAGAGCGGACAGACATGACAGAACAAAAGACCACGAAACCTCCGCTGTCCGGTATTCGCGTCATCGAACTCGCCCGCGTGCTGGCCGGTCCCTGGGCCGGACAGATGCTGGCCGATCTCGGCGCCGATGTCATCAAGGTGGAAAATCCCGACGGCGGCGACGACACCCGCCAATGGGGGCCACCCTTCGTCGAGGGCAAGGACGGCGAAAATCTCTCTGCCGCCTATTATCACGCCGCCAATCGCGGCAAGCGCTCGGTAATCGCCGATCTCAAGACCGAGGAAGGCCAAGAGCTGGTGCGCCGCCTGGTGAAGATAGCCGACGTGGTGATCGAGAATTTCAAGCTCGGCGGCCTGATGAAGTATGGGCTGGATTATGAAAGCCTGAAGAAGATCAATCCCCGCATCGTCTATTGCTCGATCACCGGCTTCGGCCAGACCGGACCCTATGCCAATCTCGCCGGCTATGACTATATCGTCCAGGGCATGTCCGGCTTCATGTCGATCACAGGCGAACCGGACGGACAGCCGATGAAAGCGGGCGTTGCGATCGCCGATATCTTCACCGGCATCTATGCCGTTTCCGCGATCGAAGCCGCCCTGATCCACGCTCTGAAGACTGGAGCAGGACAGCTCATCGACATGGCGCTGCTCGATGTGCAATCGGCCGTACTGGCCAACCAGAACATGAATTATCTGATCTCCGGCAAGCCGCCCGTACGGCTCGGCAACTCTCATCCGAATATCTCACCCTATGAAGTCGTGCCCACCGCCGATGGCTATCTCATCCTTGCTGTCGGCAATGATGGACAGTTCCGGCGCCTATGCGCCATTCTCGGGGTGGAAACCCATGCCGATGACGAGCGCTATGCGACCAACAAGACTCGCGTCGCCAACCGCAACGAGGTACGCGCCTTCATCTCGTCGGAGACGCTGAAGTGGAATAAGGCAGAGCTGCTGAAAGCTTGCGAGGCCAACGCCGTTCCGGCCGGTGCCATCAACACGATCGAGGATATGTTCGCCGATCCGCAGATTGTGGCGAGGGGCCTGAGGATCGATCTCGAAGATAGCGCCGGCACCGTCATTCCGAGCGTGCGCACGCCAATCGTGCTGTCGGAAACGCCGCTAACCTATACGCGGCCAAGCCCGCGCCTCGGCGAACATCAGGAGGAAGTTCTGGCTGAATTGGCCGAACTGGAGGGAAAGGCGGGGACATGAAGCGAACGGGCGGGCAACTCATCGTCGAGGCGTTGAAGGCCAATGGCGTGCAGCGCATATCCTGCGTGCCGGGGGAGAGCTTTCTCGCCGTGCTCGATGCGCTGCATGACAGCGACATCAAAGTGCTCGTCTGCCGCCAGGAGGGTGGTGCGGCGATGATGGCGGATGCCTGGGGTCGATTGACCGGCGAACCCGGCATTTGCATGGTCACCCGCGGCCCCGGCGCCACAAACGCTTCTGCCGGCCTTCATATAGCCCGGCAGGATTCGATCCCGATGATCCTGTTCATCGGTCAGGTCCAGCGCGATGCCCGCGAACGCGAAGCCTTTCAGGAAGTGGAGTTTCGGAGAGCCTTTACCGAATTCGCCAAATGGGTCGGCGAAATCGACGATGCCGCCCGCATTCCGGAATTCGTCACCCGCGCCTTCGCTGTGGCAACATCTGGTCGCCCCGGTCCCGTGGTGCTGACCCTCCCCGAAGACATGCTGCGCGATGAAGTCGAAGCGCCGCAAGCACTGCCCTACGTCCCAGTTGCTGCCCATCCGGGCCGCGGCCAGCTTGCAGAGCTTAACCAGCGTCTTGCGGCTGCGCAGCGGCCGATGGTCATTCTCGGCGGCACGCGCTGGAACGAAGAAGCAGTTGCCGGCATCAGACAATTCGCCGAGCGTTTCAAGCTCCCGGTTGGCTGCTCCTTCCGCCGGCAGATGCTGTTCGACCATCTGCATCCAAACTATGCCGGTGATGTCGGCATCGGCATCAACCCGGCGCTGGCAAAGGAAATCAGGGAAGCGGATCTGCTGATCCTTCTCGGCGGCCGCCTCTCCGAAATGCCCTCGTCCGGCTACACGCTTGTCGATATCCCCTACCCGCGCCAGCAGCTTGTCCACATCCATCCCGATCCCTCGGAACTCGGCCGCGTCTATCGCCCGGCTCTGGCAATTTGCGCCAGCCCGACGGATTTCATTGCGGCTCTCGCGGATTTGGACCCGCCGCACGAAACGTCTTGGGCAGAGCGCACCGAACGCATGCACGCTGCCTATCTTGCCTGGTCGAAGACACCGCAAGAGTGCCCCGGCGCCGTCCATATGGGCCGCATCATGGATTGGATCGAAGCGAATACAGCCGATGATGCGATCTTCACCAACGGTGCCGGTAACTACGCGACCTGGCTGCACCGCTTCCATCGCTTCCGCCGTTTCAACACGCAGGCGGCACCCACCTCCGGCTCGATGGGCTATGGCCTGCCGGCTGCGGTTGCCGCGAAACAACTCTTTCCCAAGCGCGAAGTGATCTGCTTTGCCGGCGACGGCTGTTTCATGATGCACGGCCAGGAATTCGCGACCGCCGTCCAATACGGCCTGCCACTGATCGCCTTGGTCATCAACAACGGCATGTACGGCACCATCCGCATGCATCAGGAGCGGGAATATCCAGGTCGTGTCAGCGCCACGGCACTCGACAATCCTGATTTCGCGGCCCTTGCCGGCGCCTATGGCGGCCACGGCGAAACCGTGAAGGCGACGGCAGAATTCGGCCCGGCCTTCGAGCGGGCGCGAGCGAGCGGCAAACCGGCGATCATCGAAATCGCGCTCGATCCGGAAGCAATCACACCCTCCCGTACCTTGACGGAAATCGCGCAAGCAAAAGGCCGATGAGCGCGAGCCCACCGGCCTTTCAAAATCACTGATGGCAGGACTTAGTCGAGTGCTGCCGTCACGATGAATTCGACCTTGTACTTCGGTGCAGCGAGCTTGGCTTCGCTGGTCGCACGGGCCGGCGTGTTGGCCGGATCAACCCAGGCTTCCCAGGCGGCGTTCATTTCGGCGAAATAGGAGATGTCGGAGAGGTAGATGAGCGTCTGCAGGATCTTCGACTTGTTGGAACCGGCTGCAGCGAGCAGGCGGTCGACTTCGGCGAGTGCCGACTTGCACTGGTCGGTGACGCTTTCGCCTTCACCAACCTGGCCGGCGAGATAGACGGTGTTGCCATGGATGACAGCGCCGCTCATGCGGGCGCCAACGTCGATGCGCTTGATGCTCATGGTTTTCTCCTGATGTTGTTCTTCGACAGGTAAACAAGGCATGACCCATGGTCTGCCCTCAATCAAAAGGCCGGGGAAGGACCCGTTCAGCCGCGAATGTGATGCGTCTTCTGATAGATCGCCGTCGAGCGTGCGCCCGAGCGGCAATAGCCAAGCATCGGGCGCGGAAACTCGTCCAGCGCATCGACCATGCCCTGCACGGCCTCTTCGGTCACGCCCATCGGACCAACAGGCACATGGGTGATGTCCAGGCCGAGTTCCTTGGCGCGGGCTTCGATGACTCCGAACGGCGTCTGATCCGGGCTTTCGCCATCGGGGCGATGGCAGACGATGGACTTGAACCCCAGAGCCTTGATCTGGTCGAGATCCTCTACGGTGATCTGGCCTGACACCGAGTATTCATCGTCGATCGGGCGGATATCCATGGTTCATGTCCTCTCTAAAACCGTGGCATTGATCTACGCCGCGGCAGGGCAAGCGTCAACCGCGGCGCACTCTCAAACAAAGGCAAAATTGAGCATGAAATTGCGGGCTTCGCCGGGCTGGAGAATATTGAATTCGCCTGCTTCCTCAAGTTCGGACCGCGAGACCCAGCGATGCGAAACCGGCTCGATACCAAGCACGTGCGCAGGCGCGCGCTGATTGCGCCAGACCTGCAGGAACGGCAGCGTGTCCGTTCCGAACCGCACCCTCAGAGTCTTCCCGCCAATGGCCGCGATGGGGCCGAGGCTGATCTCTGCCCAATCCTCGCCCTTTTCTTGCGCCGGCACGCAGAAGATATCACCGCCCTCTTCGCCGAAGGTCCAGGGAAAGCCGCCGTTCTCCAGCATCTGTCCGGCAAGGCGCGTGCCGCTATCGAACCATTTGCCGCCGATGTTCATATGGTACATCAAAAAGACCGGCATAGCCTCGGTACTCGTATTGACGACACGATCGGCAAGTGAAACCTCGCCCGTGGCGCCATCGATCCGCCAAAGACGTTCCAGCCTTGCGGTGCGGCGTTCGGCTGTGATGACATCGATATCGGCGCGGCATTCCGCGTTGCCATTCTCGAATTTGGTCCAGAGAATTTTGGCTGGATGAGACGAGAAGGAACCGTGCAGCGGATAGCGCTTGCCTTCATAGGCGTCGGACATCGGCTCTGGATGGCGGATATGATCCGGCCCGCAGGTAAAGAGGAAGCCTTCCACGGAATGACTGATACGCGGATCGCCATCGTCGGGAACGGCACTTCCGGGCGCGAGATTATTGCCCTCAACGATGCAGACGCCGATATCCAGCACGGAGCCCTCGTCTAGCGTCAATTTCGGCCCCTTGGCCGCAGAAAAATCCATCATCCCCAAAATCCTCCCTGATCGGCGCCGAGCGCAGGTGCTGTCCCAAGGTGGCGCGCGACTGAAATAAACGGTTATTTGGCTTACCAAATCTTAACTTGAACCCTTGATCACATAAATTTTTATATTTTATTCAGCATGATAATCTAAATCTCCATACTGGCGTCAAAATTGCCATGTGTGTGTCAGCCGAACGACCATCCCGAGGATTCGACAGACGTGAACCGGTTCGTAAAATTGAGTTTTGCTCTGGCAACGACTGCCGCTCTATCTATGCTCGCGCTCACGGACGCGCAGGCGCAATATTATCGCAGCGGCAACGGCAACACGGTTCTCGTCACTCCCGACGGCCGGATCCTTGATCAGTATCCTTATGGTGGCGGATATTCCATGGCGCGCGACGGACGCGGCCGCCGGGTTCTGATCGATGCCTATGGCAATGTCGTCGCCACGGAGATGAAGGCCAGCACCTACTATCCCCGCGCCCCTGCTCGCGACAGCTACGTTGATAACGGCAGCCGCTATGGCGACACGCAGCTTTCCGACAACCGCAACTACCAGGACTATCGTCAGTATCGTACCGATAGCTACGGAAATTACGACGGCGCTCCCGATAATGGTTACGGTCAGCAGGATCGTGGCGTGATCACCGGCGGCATTCCGCGTGACAGCGATATCCAGCGCCAGCCGCTCGACAATCAGCCCTTGCCAGGCAAGGACCAAGGCCAGGCGAACCCGAATGGCAGCGACTATGCGTCGATCGATCCGCAGCAGAGCGCGCCTGACATCGTCAACAAGCCGGCACCGGCTGAACCCGTCATCACGCTCAAAGGCAAGTCGAAGATGGAGATCACCGCGCTGGAGGTCTTCCTCGCGCGGCAGGGTATTTCGCCTGGTGCGATCGACGGACGAATGGGCGCAAACGTCACAAAGGCAATCTATGCCTATCAACAGATGACCGGCCAGACGCTTGACCCGAACAATACCGACGCGATCCTCGAGCAGCTGCGCATGTCTGGCGGCATGCCGATCGTCAACTATACGATCACCGCTGCCGATGCCGCTGGTCCTTACGTCGCCTCGATCCCCGAGGACTATGCCGCCAAGTCCCAGATGCCTTCCCTCGGCTACACGTCGACGACCGAAATGCTAGCGGAACGCTTTCATATGGATGAGGGCTACCTGAAGGCACTCAATCCCGGCGTCGATTTCACCGTACCGGGCAGCACCATCAAGGTCGTCAATACCGGTCCCAGCAAGACGGGAACGGTCGCCAAGATCTTGGCAGACAAAGGCCGCAAGCAGGTTTTCGCCTATGACGCCAACGGCACGCTGATTGCAGCCTACCCGGCTAGCATCGGTTCCGCCGACACGCCCTCGCCGTCAGGCACGGTCACGGTCGAACGTGTCGCCTTCAATCCGGGCTATACCTACAATCCGAAAATCAACTTCCAGCAGGGCGCCAACGACAAGGTTCTGAACATACCGCCCGGCCCGAACGGCCCGGTCGGTACCGTCTGGATGGCTCTTTCGAAGCCGACCTACGGCATCCACGGCACACCGGATCCCTCGCGGATCGGCAAGTCGCAGAGCCATGGCTGCGTACGTCTTACCAATTGGGATGCGACCGAACTGGCCAAGATGGTCAAGCCTGGCGTCGTCGTCGAATTCGTGGATTGATTCCCAGACAGAGCTTCAATGAAAAAAGCCGCCGGATGACACTCGGCGGCTTTTTTGTTTGGCCTGATAAGCTGCCAATTTCATCCTAGATATCGGGGAGCTGAGCGCAGTATCAGAAGCAGTCGCGGAACAAAGCCTTGGTGTTTTCGAGCGTCATCGGCACCGGATTGCCGCCTGCACTCGGATCTTCGATCGCCATGGCGGAGAGCTCGTCGATCCGGTCGGGCGCGATGCCCATGGCAGACAGATTTTCCGGCACGCCGAGTTCCGAGCGCAGTTGCAGCACATAGTCGTAGAAGTCGTCGAACCCGCCCGAAATGCCGAGATAGGCGGCGGCTCGGGCAATCTTGTCCTCGATGGCCTTGCGGTTGAAGCGCAGAACGGCCGGCATGACGACGGCATTGGTCATGCCGTGATGGGTGTTGTAGACGGCGCCGATCGGATGCGAGAGCGCGTGAATGGCGCCAAGCCCCTTCTGGAAAGCGACGGCGCCCATGGCGGCAGCACTCATCATGTTGGCCCGGGCTTCGAGATCCGTTCCCTCACGATAGGCGCGCGGCAGGAATTCCTTGACCAGCCGCATGCCTTCCAGCGCGATACCGGCCGACATCGGATGATAGAAGGGTGAGGAATAGGCTTCCAGGCAATGGGCAAAGGCGTCCATGCCGGTGCCGGCGGTAATGATCTTGGGCATGCCGACGGTCAGCTCCGGATCGGCAATGACGACGCCGGGCAGGAATTTCGGATGGAAGATGATCTTCTTCACATGCGTCGCGGAATTGGTGATGACGCTGGCGCGGCCGACTTCCGAACCGGTGCCGGCCGTCGTCGGCACGGCGACGATCGGGGCAATGCCTTCGACGTTGGCGCGGGTCCACCAGTCACCGATATCTTCGAAATCCCAGACCGGGCGCGTCTGGCCAACCATGAAGGCGACGCATTTGCCGAGATCGAGGCCGGAACCGCCGCCGAAGGCGACGACGCCATCGTGGCCGCCGTCCTTGAACGCTTTCACGCCGGCTTCGAGGTTCTTCTCGTTCGGATTGGGATCGACATCAGCGAAGATGGCGCGGCCAAGACCCGCATCTTCCAGAATATCAAGTGCCGTCGCCGTGATCGCCATCGAGGCAAGTCCCCGGTCGGTGATCAGGAGCGGCTTCTTCATGCCCAGGCTCTTGCAGGCGTCCGCGAGCTCCTTGATGCGGCCGCGGCCGAGCTTGAAGGCGTTCGGATAGCTCCAATTGGCTGAGATAGTGCTCATGCTGTTACTTTCTTCAGATGATAGGATTTCGGGCGCGTCAGATTGTGGAAACCGATGATCGACAGCGAGCCGCCGCGGCCGGTTTCCTTGACGCCGGTCCAGCACAGAGCCGGATCGAGATAATCGGCACGGTTCATGAAGACCGTGCCGGTTTCGATTTCGCGGCCGATACGTGAGACGCGCTCGACATCCTTGGTCCAGAGCGAAGCCGTCAGACCGTAGGGGCTGTCGTTCATCAGTTCCAGCGCTTCCGCATCGCTCTTAACCTTCATGATGCCGACGGCAGGGCCGAAGGTTTCCTCGCGCATGAACGCCATGGAATGATCGACATTGACGAGGATCTGCGGCGCGAGATAGGCGCCGCCATCATCGGCCGGGAACAGCTTCGGATCGACCAGCGCCTTGGCGCCCTTGGCAACCGCATCAGCGATCTGTTCGCGCACGACCTTGGCGAAGCGCTTGTTGGCCATCGGCCCGAGCGACGTGTCGGGATCAAGGGGATTGCCGAGCTTATAGTTCGAAACCCAGGCCACCGACTTCTCGACAAAACTGTCGTAGAGCGATTCATGCACGTAGATGCGCTCGATACCACAGCAGCACTGGCCGGAATTGTAAGTCGCTCCATCCATTAGCGTGTCGACGGCGGCGTCGAGATCGGCGTCTTCCATGACATAGCCCGGATCCTTGCCGCCAAGCTCGAGGCCGAGGCTGGTAAAGGTGCCGGCGGCCGCACGCTCGATCGACCGGCCGCCGTCGACGGAGCCGGTGAAATTGACGAAGTTGAAACTGCCGGCGGCAATCAGCGCCGAGGTTGTTTCGTGATCGAGGAAGACATTCTGGAAGACATCGGCGGGAACGCCGGCCTCCACGAAGGCTTGGACGAGCCGCTCGCCAACCAGCAGCGTCTGACTTGCATGCTTGAGGATGACTGTATTGCCGGCCATCAGCGCCGGCGCGACCGTATTGATCGCGGTCATGTAGGGATAATTCCACGGAGCGATGACAAAGACCACGCCATGCGGCTCACGCTCGATCCGGCGGGCAAAATTGGCGCTGTCCTCGACGACCAGTGGTGCCAGTGCATCGGCGGCGATCGACGCGACATAGTTGGAGCGCTCGTTGAAGCCGCGATATTCGCCCCCATACTTGATCGGGCGGCCCATCTGCCAGGCAAGCTCCGGCACAACCACATCGGCCATCTCATTGAGCCGGGCCACACCCTTCAGCACGAGATGAACACGATCTTCCAGCGGGCGGCGAGCCCAATCCTTTTGCGCCCTGCGGGCGCGTGCGACGACTTCCTTGCCAGCTTCCAGCGACAGTGCCGGACGCTCGGCATAAACCTCTCCGTTCACCGGGGAGACGCATGTGATCATGGTCATGATCGAATTCCTGTTTTCTTGGTCATCCATTGATTGCCCGGACGTTGTGCAAGCAGGGCCGCATTCAAAAGAGAAACGGCGGACAGACAAAACATCCCAGCGCCCCTGCCCGATCATAAAATGAAAATCGGGCAGGAGGCAGATCGCAAAAGCCTTACGCTCTTTCGAATCCGCGCGCCACTTCCCAATCGGTCACCCGACGATCGTATTCCTCCTGCTCCCATTCGGCAGCGCGGATATAGTGATCGATGACATCGTCGCCGAAGGCGGCACGCAGCATCTTCGACGTCGTCAAGGCAGTCGTCGCATCGCGCAGCGTGCGCGGTATCTCGCGAACTTCGCGCGCGCCATAGGCATCGCCGACAAAGGGGGCCTCGAGTTCGAGCTTGTTTTCGATGCCGTCGATGCCAGCAGCGATCAGGGCAGCAAAAGCCAGATAGGGATTGAGGTCCGAGCCGCCAACGCGGCATTCGATGCGGATCGATTTCGTATCCTCGCCGCAAAGGCGGTAACCGGCGGTACGATTGTCCTTGCTCCAGATCGCCTTGGTCGGCGCGAAGGTGCCGGCCATGAAGCGCTTGTAGGAATTGATATAGGGCGCCAGGAAATAGGTGATCTCGCTGGCATGCGTCAGAAGCCCGGCAACATAGTGCTTCATCATCGGCGACATGCCGTATTTGCCGCCTTCTTCGAAGAACTTTGGGCTCTTTCCGTCGAGGCTCCAAAGCGACTGATGGATGTGCGAGGAGCTTCCGGCGGCACCATAATTCCACTTCGCGAGGAAGGTGATTGCCTTGCCCTTCGACCAGGCAATTTCCTTGCAGCCGTTCTTGATGATGGCATGGCGGTCGGCCATATCAAGGGCATCGGCGTAGCGGACGTTGATTTCCTCCTGACCGGCGGATGCCTCGCCCTTGGAATTTTCCACCGGTATGCCCGCGCCCTGCAGGCCGATACGGATCGCCCGCATCACCTCTTCCTCCTTTGTGGTCTGGAAGATGTGATAGTCCTCGTTGTAGCCACTGGCGAGCTTCATGTTGCGATAGCCGGCTTCGCGTGCGCTGTCGTAGCTCTGGTCGAAAAGGAAAAATTCGAGCTCCGAAGCCATGTAGGCCTTGAGGCCCATGGCCTCCAACCGTTTCACCTGCTTCTTCAAGATGGCGCGCGGAGAATGCGCGACTTCCTCATGCGTATGATGGTCGAGCACATCGCAGAGCACCAGTGCCGTGCCTTCCAGCCACGGGATGCGGCGCAGCGTGGCAAGGTCCGGCTTCATGGTATAGTCGCCATAGCCCTTCTCCCAACTCGTCGACTTATAGCCGGAGACGGTTTCCATCTCGATATCCGTCGCTTGCAGATAGTTGCAGCTATGCGTTTCCTTCCAGGCGCTTTCTATGAAGAATTCCGCCTGGAAGCGTTTGCCCATCAACCGGCCCTGCATGTCGACCTGGCATGCCAGAACCGTATCGATGTGCCCTTCGGCCACATCTCGCTTGAGGTCGTCGAACGTATAGCTGCTGCTCATAATTTGGTCCGCCTGAACAATGAATTGAAACGTCGGCATGCCGAACGATATCGCCTTGCCGGATAATCCGCGCGCGTGCCGCCGTGTCGCTACCGGTGAAAAGGGTCGCAGGTCTGCGACCCCATTGCTTGCAAAGATTGGACTTCGCTTACTTCTCGCCGACGGCCGCTTCCGCTGCCGCGATCTCAGCCTTGCGCTTGGCAATGGCATCGCCGATCGGCGGGCCCTTGAAGCGACGGCGCTCGAAGCCGAACCAGACAATAGCCGTCAGAACCAGAAAGCCGACGGTGATGATGCCCGCCCAGTCGTTCGGCGGCTGGATGCCGAGAACGAAGATGATGATCATCGCGACGATCGTCAGCACGGCAAACAGCTTGAACAGCCCTTCCCCGAGGTTCCAAGGGCCCATCTTGTCCCATTTCGCCGTACCCCATGCGAAAAGACCGAGCGTAATCGGGATCGCGAAGGAGAAGAACAGGAAGATGACGGTGCACGAGACGACGATGGTGTAAACCGGCGTATCGCCGATCGATACCAGCGATGAACCCCAGACGAACAGGACGGAAAGGACCGACCCGGTCCAGATCGCCGAAACGGGCGTGCGGTATTTCGGGCTGACCCGAGACAGGGCCTTGGATCCCGGCAGACCGCCGTCACGCGAGAAGGCGAAGATCATGCGCGAAACCGAGGTGACCGTTGCGAGACCACACAGCCACTGGCTGATGAAGATCAGCAGGTAGAGAATGTCCTTCACGATGGGATTGACCTGTGCGTCCATTGCCCAGAAGAACACGTTCCAGCCCTGCTTGGCGGCATCGTCCATATTCGGCAGCATCAGCACGAACGAGCAAAGCATGATGTAGCCGAAGAGCGCCGACCACAGAACCGAAGACACCATGCCGCGCGGAACGGAATGAGCAGCCTTCACAGTCTCTTCCGACGTATGGGCCGAGGCATCGTAGCCGGTGATCGTGTAGATCGGCAGCAGAAGGCCGAGCGCGAAGACCCAGAAGGTCGAAACCTGCGGCCAGACCGGCGCGCCGGTTGCCGAGCCGTCGGCAGCAATCGTCGCCAGACCGGAATAGTTGGTGAAGGTGAAAAGCCGCGCAAAATCATAGGACGGCGCAGCGATCAGGCACACGGCCGCCAGAAGGATCGAGGTTGCGAAGATCAGATAACCGGAGAAGTCGGTCAGCTTCGCCGTCAAGCCGATACCCATGTGATTGACCAGCGCCTGCAGGCCCGTGATGACCACCAGGAACACGATGCGCACCAGAGTGGTGTCGGTCATGTTGAAGTAGCCGCCGAAGGCGCCGACGAAGAAGTAGTAGGTGCCGACATTGATGGCGCCGAGGACCGTGACGAGGCCAAGCAGGTTGAACCAGGCCGTCAGCCAGCCGGTGAAGCGATTGCCGAGGATCGAGCCCCAGTGATAGAGGCCGCCGGCTGTCGGATAGGCCGAACTGATCTGCGCCATCGCCACAGCGAAGACGAGCGATATGAAGCAGCCGACAGGCCAGCCGATGCCGATAGCGGCACCGCCCGCACCCGATGTCGCTTGAGCCAGCGAATTGATGCCGCCGGATAGAATGCAGATGATCGAGAAGGACACGGCGAAATTCGAGAATGAACTCATCCGCCGTTCCAACTCCTGAGCGTAGCCCATGGAATGCAGGATCTGGACATCCTGCTTCTTGTCTGACTCTGTATAATCAGCCATGCCATTCCCCCTAAAGCCCGGTCGTCCGCGGGATTGCGGAGAACCATGTGTCACATTGACCGCTGACATTTCGCCATGCGGTCCGATCGCAGTTGAACTGCTCCCCGGGATCTTTTTCTTTTATGTTCAGGCTTCCAGACTGCTCTGGAGAAGCCCCGTCAGATAATCGGCCATGACCCCTTGGCCGACGTCGTCTCGAATGAGGTCGTTGCGGACCTCGATCATTACGTTATGCAAACCATTGGCGAGCCCATGCAGCTTCAGCGTATGGGTGACACCGTCTTGAGGACCGTAAGGCTGATTGCGCTCTGTCTGATAGAGCGGCGCCTCAGCTGCTGCATCCAGCATGCGATCGGCCAGCCAACGGTCTTCATCATGCAGAATGCCAAGCTCCACTGCCCGTGGCTTGCCATTATAGACCGGCGTGAAGCTATGGATTGTCACGATCACGGTTTTTTGTCCGCGCGCCGCCCGCTCCTTCAAGAGCGCCCGAATGCGATCGTGAAACGGGATGTAGAGCCCTTCCGTACGCGCTTTTCTATCCGCCTCGCCCAGGTGCTGATTTCCAGGGATCGTATAGATCTCGCTCGTCTCCGGCATGGCACCGGCACTTTCGGGGGGCCTGTTGCAATCATAAATCAGCCGGGAGAAGCGCTGAAAAACCAAGGTGGCATTCAAACCGGCGGAAATTCCTCTTGCAACTGCGAGTGCGCCTGGATCCCAGGCGATATGGCTCGAAAGCGCCTCGACGGAAAGGCCGAGGTCGCCGAACCGCTCCGGAAGCGCGCGGGAGGCATGCTCGCAGACGAGCAAAACCGCACTGCTTCCGTCCGGTCTTTCGACCGCAACGCAATCGCCGTCCGCCTTCGTCAAAATACCTTGCTGCGCGAGCATCGGAGACGCCCCATTGCCGATTAACAAAATGTTTATAAGAAAAGAATTCTTCAGGTTTTCGCCGGTGTCAACTGGAAACTGAAATTATTTCTTCATTTGTGACATTGACTCGAAATGTGACAGCGTTGTTATATCCTGCAAGGAAAGCGGCATCAGACCGTCCCGGGGAGCTAAAATCGAGTGAACAATGCGTCGAAGACAGTTTCGGACGTAATCAATGCGCGCTTTGATACGCTGACGCGCGCCGAAAAGCAGCTCGCCAAGAGCCTGCTCGACAATTATCCCGTTTCCGGGTTGGGCAGCATTACCACCGTCGCCGAGAATGCGCGGGTTTCGACGCCGACGGTCGCGCGTATGGTGCAGAAACTCGGATACAAAGGCTATCCGGACTTCCAGGCCCATCTTCATCAGGAGGTCGAGGCGACGATCTCCAATCCCCTGACAAAGCATGATCGCTGGGCGTCCAACGCGCCAGGCACGCACATCCTCAATCGTTTCGCCGACGCCATCATGGGCAACCTGCGACAGACCTTGTCGGATATCGATGTGGCGACCTTCGATGGCGTTGCCGCGCTACTGTCGGAAAGAAAACGCGGCCTCTATTTCGTAGGCGGGCGCATTACAGGGGCGCTTGCCGAGTATTTCTTCACCCATATGCAGGTCATCCGGCCCAACACGACGCTACTTTCTTCCAATTCAAGCACCTGGCCGCAATATGTCCTGAACATGAATCCGGGTGATCTGCTCGTCATATTCGATATCAGGCGTTACGAGCAGGAAATGGTCAATCTGGCCGCCGCCGCCCGCCGGCGTGGCGCGGAAATCATCGTTTTCACCGACCAGTGGGCAACGCCCGCCGCCAAGCATGCGAAATACACGTTTCGCGTGCAGATTGAGGCGCCGTCCGCATGGGACTCGTCGGTTGTCACTCTCTTCATCGTCGAAGCCCTGATCGAAGCCGTACAAAGCTCGACATGGGACGAGACAAGCGAGCGTATGAAGACACTGGAAGGTCTTTTCGAACAAACCAAGCTGTTTCGCAAGCTAAGTTGAAGGGGAATGAAAACAGAAAATAACGGTTCGTGAAGAGTGTGAAATACAGCGGCTGTCATACTTGTCGATTAGAAGCAAAAATCGACTGCGTTTTCAGCAAACGCAACGCTTTGAAGTCGTCACACAACCTTCATGTAACGTCATTAACAGCAACGCCAGACACTGAAAACCCAAAAGGAGGAAATGCAGTGATCTCGAAAATTCATCGTCTTCTGACAATTTCTACGGCGATGCTCGTCGCTTCGACGGCAATTGCCGCCGCAGAACCGAGCGCCGATCTCATCGCTGCCGCCAAGAAGGAAGGCACGCTGACCACCATTGCCCTGCCCCACAATTGGTGCGGTTATGGCGACCTGATCGCTGCGTTCAAGGCGAAGTACGGCATCGAAGTCAACGAACTGAATCCGGATGCCGGCTCGGGCGATGAAGTCGAAGCAATCCGCGCCAACAAGGGCAACACCGGCCCGCAGGCTCCTGATGTGATTGACGTCGGCCTCTCCTTCGGCCCGACGGCCAAGAAGGAAGGCCTGCTGCAGCCGTACAAGGTGTCCACCTGGGATTCCATTCCGGACAGCGCCAAGGATGCCGAAGGCTATTGGTACGGCGACTACTACGGCGTTCTCTCTTTCGTCACCAATAAGGACGTTGTGAAGAACCCGCCGAAGGACTGGGCTGACCTCCTGAAGCCGGAATATGCCAACACCGTTTCGCTCGCCGGTGACCCGCGCACGTCGAACCAGGCCGTTCAGGCCGTCTACGCCGCCGGTCTCGCTGCCGGCGAAAAGGACGCCACCAAGGTCGGCGCCGCCGGTCTCGACTACTTCGCGAAGCTCAATAAGGCAGGCAACTTCGTTCCGGTGATCGGCAAGTCCGCTTCGCTGGCGCAGGGCGCAACGCCGATCGTCGTCGCATGGGACTACAACGGTCTTTCCTGGCGCGACAGCCTGAACGGCAACCCGCCGGTTGACGTCACCGTTCCGGCTTCAGGCGTTATCGCTGGCGTTTACGTCCAGGCGATCTCGGCCTTCGCTCCGCATCCGAACGCTGCCAAGCTCTGGATGGAGTTCCTCTATTCCGATGAAGGCCAGATCGGCTGGCTGAAGGGCTATTGCCACCCGATCCGCTTCAACGACCTGGCGAAGAACAAGAAGGTTCCGCAGGAACTTCTCGACAAGCTGCCGCCGGCCGCCGCTTACGAAAAGGCCGTCTTCCCGACGCTCGAAGAGCAGGATGCCGGCAAGACCGCCATCACCACCAAGTGGGATTCTGTCGTCGGTTCGAACGTACAGTAATCCGGCCTGACATGACCTCCCCGCCTCGGTGGGGAGGTTTTCCATTTTTCTGACGCCGCGGATTGGGTCAATCATGAGCATCGTCACAACATCGACAGTCAGTTCCACTCCGATGATCAACAAGCGCGTGGTTGTCGATTGGCTAGGCATAGCGCCCTTCCTGATCTTCGCGCTGCTGTTTCTGATTTTGCCGACGATCTATCTGATAGCAGGCGCGTTTCTGACGCCTGACGGCAGCCTGACGCTGAAGAATATCGGCGATCTCTTCACGCCGACAATCATGAGCGCCTATTGGATCAGTATCAAAATCTCGGTCGCTTCGGCGCTGGGTGGCGCGATCATCGGCTTTTACCTGGCTTGGGCGCTCGTCCTGGGCGGACTTCCCGCCTGGATCCGTCATGCCTTCCTGACTTTCTCGGGGGTCGCATCGAATTTCGCCGGCGTGCCGCTGGCCTTCTCGTTCATCGCCACGCTCGGCCGCCAGGGTTTGGTCACGATATTGCTCGCTCATTTCGGCTTCAACCTCTACGGCACGGGCTTCAACCTGCTGAGCTTCTTCGGCCTGACCATTACCTACATGTACTTCCAGATACCGCTGATGGTGCTGATCATTACACCTGCGCTCGACGGCATGAAGAAGGAATGGCACGAAGCGGCTTCCATTCTCGGCGCAACCAATGGACAATATTGGCGGATGGTCGCTCTGCCGATCCTCTGGCCGAGCCTGCTTGGCACGACGCTGCTACTGTTTGCAAATTCGTTCGGCGCCATCGCGACGGCAATTGCGCTTACCGGCAGCTCGCTGAATATCGTTCCGATCGTGCTCTATGCGCAGATCCGCGGCGATGTGCTGCACAATGCCAATCTGGGCTATGCGCTGGCGCTCGGCATGATCGTCATCACCGGTATTTCGAACGTCATTTATATCTTGATGCGCATGCGCGCTGAACGGTGGCAGAAATGAAGCTGCAAAAATTCTTCGCCTGGATCGCCGTTGCCATCGGCCTCATCTACTTCCTGGTGCCGCTCATCGGTACACTGGAGTTCTCGCTGCGCATGCGGCGCAACGCTTACAGCTTCGACGCCTATGCCTCCGTCTTTTCGGATTTCGGCTTCATTACGGCCTTTGGCTTCTCCATGTTGATGGCGCTTCTGACCATCATCTTCGGCATGTTGCTCGTTGTGCCCACGGCCTATTGGGTGCGGTTGCGGTTGCCGCAGCTTCGGCCTGTCGTAGAATTCATCACCTTGATGCCGCTGGTCATTCCGGCCATCGTCATCGTATTCGGCTATCTGCGGCTCTATAATTCGTCGTCGATCCTGCCGCTGACCGGCTATAATTCGACGACGAACATTCTGCTCGTCTGCTCCTACATTGTATTGTCGCTGCCCTATATGTATCGTTCGGTCGATACGGCGATGCGTACCATTGATGTCGGCACGCTGACAGAGGCTGCCGAAAGCCTTGGTGCAAAATGGACAACCATTATGTTCAAATGCATCTTTCCAAATGTCATGAGCGGTGTGCTTTCCGGAGCGTTCATCACCCTTGCGATCGTCATGGGCGAATTCACCATGGCATCGCTGCTCAACCGTCCGGCATTCGGGCCCTACATGCAGCTCATGGGCGCCAATAGAGCTTACGAGCCCTCTGCCCTGGCCATCATCGCGCTTGCCGTTACTTGGCTCAGCATGGGCTTGCTGCAGCTCGTTTCCCGTTTCTCAAAATCCGCTCCGATTAAGGCGTAAGGCTTCTCACCATGGCTTTTCTCGAACTCACCCACATCAAGAAATCATTCGGCGAAGTTCAGGTCGTTCACGATTTCAATATGCAAATCGAGAAGGGAGAATTCATCTCCTTCCTTGGACCGTCGGGCTGCGGCAAGACGACCGTGCTGCGCATGATCGCCGGTTTCGAAACGCCGACCGCCGGCACCCTGTCGATCAACGGCAAGGATCAGCGAGCGTTAAAACCGAACCAACGCAATATCGGCATGGTCTTTCAGGCTTATGCACTGTTCCCGAACATGACGGTGCACGACAATGTCGCCTTCGGCCTCAAGGTCGCCGGCATGGCGAAGCCCGACATCGACAAGCGCGTCAAGGAGATGCTGTCTCTCATCAAGCTCGATCATCTTGCCGGCCGCTATCCCTATCAGATGTCCGGGGGCCAGCAGCAGCGCGTGGCGCTCGCCCGCGCCATCGCCGTCAAGCCGCAGGTCCTCCTGCTCGATGAGCCGCTTTCGGCGCTCGACGCGAAGATCCGCATCTCGCTGCGCGAAGAAATCCGCGCCATCCAGCAGCAGCTCGGCATCACCACCGTTTTCGTGACCCACGACCAAGAAGAAGCCCTGTCGATCTCGGATCGCATCGTCGTCATGAATGCCGGTCGCGCCGATCAGATCGGCACGCCTTTCGAGATTTACAACACGCCGGCAACCCGCTTCGTCGCTTCCTTCGTCGGCACGCTGAACCTCATCGAAGGCAAGGTCGTCGATCCCGACAGCAACCGCATCATGATCGGCGATCAGGGCGTGACCCTGAAGCAGTCAGTGACGGCCTACAAGCCGGGCGATACCGTATCGCTGGCCCTGCGCCCGGAAGCCGGTTCGCTGGCGGAATCGGCTAAAGGCGATACGGCTCTCACGGGCGAAGTCTCTTCGGCACACTTCCTGGGTTCGGTCATTCGCACCCGCATGAACGTTGCTGGCAACACGATTTCCTTCGACATGTTCAACAGCCCCGGGATGATGCCTCCGAGCGTCGGCGAGAAGGTGACGCTGCGCTTCGCCTCCTCCGATCTGCTCGTGATTCAGGATTGAGAAAGCGCCCTGCGTCGCAGGGTCATTTTGGAAAATTATTCGCGGACGCCGGGTCAGAAGCCCGGCGTTTTTCTTTGATTTTCATAAGAGAAAGCATTTATAGTCCGGACGTTCTCAGGGCGGGGTGCAATTCCCCACCGGCGGTATGGGGAGTTCCCTCGAGCCCGCGAGCGCCTTCCGGATTTCGGAAGGGTCAGCAGATCCGGTGAGATGCCGGAGCCGACGGTATAGTCCGGATGGAAGAGAGCAAGCAGGATCGCACCTCCTCCGCGCGAGGGATGCCGCGATGTTGCGTGTTCGCCCAAGGGATATTTGACAACAACCCTTGAAAGGCAAAATTCATGACCATTTCGATTTCTACCCAGCCGAGCCGCATTGCGATCATTCGGGCCCGCTGGCACGCCGATATCGTCGATCGTTCGGTCGATTCCTTCGTTGCCGAATGGCAGACGGCGGAAGGCGCACCGCCGATCGATATCTTCGACGTACCCGGGGCGCTTGAAATTCCGCTGCATGCTCAGACGCTTGCCCGTAACGGCCGTTATTCCGCGATCATTGCCACCGCTTTCGTTGTCGACGGCGGCATCTATCGCCATGAGTTCGTTGCCAATACGGTTCTCGATGCCATGATGCGCGTCCAGCTCGATACCGGCGTGCCGATCCTGTCGGCAGTCCTGACGCCGCATCACTTCCAGGAATCGGAAGCGCACATCCAGTTCTTCAAGGAACATTTCATCATCAAGGGCCGGGAAGTCGCCAGCGCCTGCCGCCACATCCTGGCGGAGCGCGCCAAGCTGCTGCCGGCCGTCACAGTCTGAACCAGCATCGTGGAGGCGCGGCTAGAGCTCGCCTCCACATCACAAGGGAGAAACGTCAGTGACCGTCCTACGCATCATCCCGAACCTGCCCGCCGCCGATCCCGCCACGGCCCGTCTTTTCTACCACGACCTGCTCGGCCTCGACATCGTCATGGATCACGGCTGGATCCTGACCTTCGCCTCCGAAGCGGCAACAGTGCCGCAGATCAGCGTCGCCAGCGAGGGCGGTTCGGGCACCATCGTCCCCGATCTTTCCATCGAAGTCGACGATGTCGACACGCTCTATCAGCGCGCCACCTCCATGGGCTTCGGCATATTGTATGATCTCACGGACGAGCCGTGGGGTGTCCGCCGCTTCTATGTCCGCGACCCCTTCGGCAAGGTGGTCAATATCCTCTCCCACCGCTAGTTCAAGCTCGCCGAGAGCCTCAAGGGCTCTCCGACACCCTCACCGCAGATCGAGATTGAATGTGGTGCGCTCGGCCGGCCAGACCGATTCCGAATAGGTGATCGGCACTCCATCGGTATCCGCATCCACCTTGCGCGTCACCAACAGCGGTGTTGATTTCGGCTGGCGCAGGATCCGGGCCTCGTCGGCCGTCGGCATGCGCGCCTCGATCTCCGTCGACAAGCGTTCGTAGTCGGTGACGCCATAGCTGGCGA
Source organism: Rhizobium pantanalense (assembly GCF_030182525.1). Classification (NCBI taxonomy): domain Bacteria; kingdom Pseudomonadati; phylum Pseudomonadota; class Alphaproteobacteria; order Hyphomicrobiales; family Rhizobiaceae; genus Rhizobium; species Rhizobium pantanalense. The sequence continues at coordinate 853,879 of NZ_JAQJCH010000001.1, read as the reverse complement.
GTGCCGCCGAGATTGTCGGATGCTGCAATCTGGCCTTGTCGAAATCGGGAAAACGTTCGGCTGGATAATAGGAATCACCCAATTCGACCGGAATGTCGTCGGCCGTCATCACGCCGCGACGATGGATGACCATTACCCCAACTGCCAGCTTCAGATAGCTGGCAACGCGTTCCGTCGCCGGCACGATCTCATGGACGAGCAACTCGCCACCCGGCTCGAAACCCTGCTCGATCAGGTTCTTGTGAAAACGGGTGCGCTTCGACAGCGTATAGTCGAGCACGCCCCTATGAACGAAGGTTCCCCGTCCCTGCTCGGCGCGCACCAGTCCGCGTTGCTCCAGATGCCCCAGTGCCTGACGCACGGTAAAGCGGCTGACACCGAAGCGCTGCATCAGTTCAAGCTCGGTCGGCAATTTCTCTCCGGGCACGAAAGTCCCGGCGGCAATATCGGCCGCCAGGATCTCGCCGATCTGATGCCAGAGGGCGCTGCCGCCCTTACGATCGATCGTCTCCATATCAGATACGCTTCTCCAGCCGGAACAGCAGCTTGTATTCGGCGGGATAGCTCAACGCATCGAGAATGCTCGGATAATATTTCCGATCCTTGGTGGCGCGCACAAAACCATCATAGCCGAAGCGCCTGACGGAAACATCGAAGCCTGCCGCCGTGAAGACTTCTATATAGTCCTGTGGCGATCGATCCTGCATGGGCGCATTGCTGTTGTTGCCGATCAGCTCGAGCCACTTCGGCCAAAGCGGCATTTCATTGTGGCAACCGGTCACAGCGTAATAGACGCCCCCATTGCGCATGGCCCGGAACATCCCCTCGGCATGCTCTCTCAACTCCGGCAGCAGATAGATCACTTCATAGCTGAAGGCCACGTCGAAGCTGTCGGTAAAGGGCGCTAGGTCGGTCGTGACATGAAACTGGAGCGGCATGTTGCCTGCGGCTTCGACGGCAGCAGCCACCGACTCCGAAGCGATATCGATGCCGACACCGCGTCGGAACGGCCGCATGGCATAAAGCAGCCGCAGAAAGCCACCGCGATTGCAGCCGAAATCCAGAATAGTCTTGGAGGAGAAATCCCGCTCCGGCACCGTCTCGATGAAGTGGCGCCAATAAGGGCTATGCGATTCTGCCATTGCGGCGTCACCCTGCGGTTCCTTGTGCCAGGTGGCGTAAGTCGTTTCTGCGTTTGTCATGATGCTCTCGCTGTTGGAGTGGACTGAGCTTGAGATAGCGCAGCTTCATGACAGCCACATGAATTCGTCCGGACGACTGGACTTATGAAATCAGCCAAATAAAAAGGGCTCCACCGCAGCGGAGCCCTTTTTACAAATGATCTAGATGAATTACACCCGGATCGCCTTGTCATTCACATCGAAACGATGCATCTGGTTCGCATTCGGCGTCGCATAAACCATCTCGTCCGGCTCGTATTTGTGTTCACCGAAGAGACGAACGGTGAGAAGACCGGTAGTCTCCGACTCCAGATAGATGATCGTGTCCGCACCGAGATGCTCAACGTGGATGACTTTGGCGGCCCATGTACCCTGATCGCGTGCTAGCGTGATGTGCTCGGGGCGTATGCCGATGGTCTTGGCGCCACTTTGGCCGAGGCGCTCGGCCGGGATGAAATTCATCTGCGGCGAGCCGATGAAGCCGGCAACGAAGGTGTTGGCCGGACGGTTATAAAGCTCCATCGGCGAGCCGATCTGCTCGATCGCACCGGCATTGAGCACGACGATCTTATCGGCAAGCGTCATTGCCTCCACCTGATCGTGGGTAACGTAGATCATGGTTGCCTTCAGGCTGCGATGCAGCCGGGCGATTTCGAGACGTGTCTGCACACGTAGCGCCGCATCGAGATTCGACAGCGGCTCGTCGAAGAGGAAAAGCTCCGGTTCGCGCACGATGGCGCGGCCGATGGCGACGCGCTGGCGCTGGCCGCCGGAAAGCTCCGATGGCCGGCGGGCGAGATAGGGCGCAAGTGAGAGCATGCCGGAGGCCTTTTCGACACGGCTGTCGATCTCGGCCTTCGCGGTGCCGGCTTGCTTGAGGCCTAGGCCCATATTGTCCTTGACGGTCAGATGCGGATAGAGCGCATAGGACTGGAAGACCATCGAGATGCCACGCTTGGCAGGCGGTGTCACGGTCACATCCTGGCCGTTGATCAGCACGGCACCGGAGGTCACATCTTCGAGACCAGCGATGCTGCGCAGCAGGGTCGACTTGCCGCAGCCGGAAGGACCGACGAAGATGACGAACTCACCATCCTTCACCTCGAGGTCGATGCCCTTCAGCACGTCATGCGTACCATAGGCCTTGCGGATGGATTTCAGTTGAAGCGATCCCACAGTCTTTTGTCCTTATAGATAAACGGGCTTGCCGGTGCGCACGCTCTCATCGGCAGCGAGGCATATGCGCAGAGATTGAACGGCATCAGTCATATGACGATTGAGGTCGAGATCCTCGCGGATGGCCTTGAGCATGAAAGCCTGCTCGAAGTCGCAGAGCTCCTGGTGACCCGGTTCGCCATCCATGCGCAGGTCCTGATCCGGCCGGATGAACTGACCGTTGGGTCCCGTCTCGGCGCTATGCAGCCGGATGACGGACGTCTTCGTGTGCATGTCGATATCGTCGGATTTGGCATTCTGATCCATGGCGATCGACACCGAGCCGTTGGGCGACATCACGTCCTTCACGAAGAAAGCCGTCTCCGAGATCATTGGACCCCAGGCGGCCTCGTACCAGCCGACGGAACCATCTTCGAAGATCACTTGCAGATGGCCGTAATTATACATGTCCGGCTTGATCTCCTGCGTCAGCCGCAGGCCCATGCCGCGCACCTCGACGGGCTTGGCATCGGTGATCTGGCACATGACGTCGACATAATGCACGCCGCAATCCACGATCGGCGACGTCATCTGCATCAGCGCCTTGTGCGTCGCCCAAGTCGGGCCGCTCGATTGCTGATTGAGGTTCATGCGGAATACATACGGACCGCCGAGCTTGCGCGCTTCGGCAATCAACCGCATCCACGAGGGATGATGGCGCAGGATGTAGCCGATCGTCAGCTTCTTGCCGGCTTTCTTCGCAGCCGCAACCACACGCTCGGCATCTTCGACCGTCGTGGCCAGCGGCTTCTCGACGAAAACGTGGCAACCGGCTTCGAAGGCCATGACGGCGAAATCGGCATGGCTGTCGGAATAGGTATTGATGGAGCAGAGGTCCGGCTTCAGCTCCTTCAATGCGGTCTCGAAATCCGGATGGACCGTATATCCCCGCAACTCCTCGGGCAGCTCCCGCTTGGAGCGGTTGACGAGGCCGACGATCTCGAAGCCCGGATTATTGTGATAGGCCAGCGCATGGCTGCGACCCATATTGCCAAGGCCGGCAACGAGAACGCGGATCGGCTTTTCAGATGGGCTCACTTGACTGCTCCAGATGTAATGCCGCGAATGAGTTGGCGCGAGAAGATAACGTAGAGGATGAGGATCGGCAGGATGGCAAGCGTCAGCGCCGCCAACACCGCATTCCAGTTGGTGACGAACTGGCCGATGAAGATCTGCGATCCGAGCGTCACCGTCTTGGTCGCCTCGCTCGGTGCCAGGATCAGGGGGAACCAAAGATCGTTCCAGATCGGGATCATGGTGAAGACCGCGACCGTCGCCATCGCCGGACGAACCAGCGGCAGGACGAGGCGGAAGAAGATGGCGTACTCACTGAGGCCGTCGATACGGCCGGCATTCTTCAAATCATCCGAAACAGTGCGCATGAACTCGGACAGGATGAAGATCGCCAGCGGCAGGCCCTGTGCCGTATAGACGAGGATCAGCGCCGTCAGCGTGTTGACCAGGCCGGCGGCCACCATGCCCTGCAGGATCGCAACGGTGCCGAGACGGATCGGGATCATGATTCCGATCGCCAGATAAAGCCCCATGACCGTATTGCCACGGAAGCGATACTCCGACAGCGCGAAGGCGGCCATCGCTCCGAACAGCAGCGTCAGGATGATCGAGACGATCGTGACAACAAAGCTGTTCTGAAAATAGGTGAGGAAATCCCCCTGCTTCAGAACGGTGTCATAGCCGATCATGCTGAAGGAGGATGGCGTCGGGACGCTCAAGGGTGCGCGGAAAATCGAGGCGCGATCCTTGAACGAATTGATGACCGTCAGGAACACCGGAAAGATGGCGACGAGCGTATAGGCGATGAGCGCCAGATGTACGAAGCCGGTACGAAGAGTGGAAGTGCGTGCCTTGGACATGGGTCGCGCTCCTCAGAACTGGTAACGGCGGATGCGCCGCTGCACGATGAAAAGATAAAAGGACACACCGGCAAGGATGATGAGGAACATCACCGTCGCGATCGTCGCGCCCATCGAGCGGTCGCCGAGCTGCAGCTGGAAGCCGAAGAAAACGCGATAAAGCAGCGTACCCAGGATATCGGTCGAGCCATCCGGCCCCGCCAATGCGCCTTGCACGGTATAAACTAGGTCGAACGCATTGAAATTGCCGACGAAGGTGAGGATCGAGATGATGCCGATCGCCGGCAGCACCAGCGGCAGCTTGATCTTCCAGAACTGACTCCAGCCAGTGACGCCGTCGCATTCGGCCGCCTCGATAACCTCTTCGGGAATATTCAGCAGTGCGGCATAGATCAGCATCATCGGAATGCCGACATATTGCCAGACCGAAATAAGCGCGACGGTAATCAGCGCCGTGCTCGGCCTGCCGAGCCACGGGGCGAAGAACGATTTCAGGCCAATGACATTCAGAAGTTCGGGCGCAACACCCCAAAGCGGCGAAAGGATCAGCTTCCATATGAAGCCGACGACGACGAAGGAAAGCAGCGTCGGCAGGAAGATGGCCGTACGATAAAAGGCGACGAAGCGCAGCTTCGGCAGCGACAGGAGCGCCGCCAGCGCGACACCGATCGGATTCTGCACGCACATATGGATGGCAAAGAAAATCAGGTTGTTGCGCAGCGCATTCCAGAAATCATGCGACCAGCGGTCGTCACCGAACAGGATCTTGAAGTTGTTCAGGCCGACGAAGACAGATTGATTGTCGACGACGTTGTAAAGCGACAGCCGCAAGGTCTCGATCAACGGCAGGATCATGACCGCGGTATAGACAACGAAGGCCGGGAAAAGGAAAACGAGGATGTGCCAGCGCTTGGAGCGTCTGATCGGCGTAACCTCAAGGGCGTCTGATGTCGCGGCGTCGCTCATGGCTTTCTGCCTGTTTTTCTTGGCTGCTTGATGAGACGGCAGCGCAAAGGTTCAAATCCGCCCGTTGCCCCGGCTCTCCGGCCAGATGGAAGCGATATCAGGCGTGTCGAATGTAACGGCGAGATGATCGCCAATCCAATTACTCAAGATAATGAAAAGGGCGAGGAGCCTGGAAGGCCCCTCGCCCGCGTCATGCAATACTTACTTGCCCGGCTTGTACCAGCTGTCGAGGCCCTTCTGGAGTTTCGCGGCAGCCTGTTCCGGAGTATCCGTGCCGTTGATCACGTTTGCGGATTCGGTCCATGTCTCATTTTCCAGGTTCGGCGTGCCGCGCGACAGGATCTGATAGGTGGAACGAACGGTCGACTTGTGATTGTCACGCCAGGAAACGAATTCCTGGGCGAGCGCATCGCTCATCTTCACCGGATGCGAGTTCAGGCTGAAGAAGCCCGGCAGCGAGTTGGCATAGATGGTTGCAAACTCGTCGGAAGCGACCCAGTCGAGGAACTTCTTGGCTTCTTCCTGGTGCTTGCTCTTCGTATTCAGGCCGACACCGATATCCGGATGGTCGGAGATGTAGGCGGTGTCGCCAGCCTTTGCGACCGGCGGCGGGAAGGCGCCCATCTTGAATTGCGCCTGCGTGTTGAAGAGAGCAATTTCCCAGGAGCCGGCCGGATAAATCGCAGCCTTGCCGAGCGTGAAGAGGTTCTGGCTGTCGGCATAGCCCTGCGCTTCGAAGCCATCACCGAGGTAGGGCTTCCATTTGGCCAGTTCCTTGTAGGGATCGACCCACGGAGCGTCCGTCAGCTTTTCTTTGCCAGCGATCAAAGCCTTGCGGCCTTCCTCACCTTTCCAGTAGTTCGGGCCGATGTTCTGGTAGCCCATGGTTGCGGCTTCCCAGAGGTCCTTCGTGCCCATCGCCATCGGAATGTAGGTGCCGTCAGCCTTGATCTTGTCAAGAACAGCGAAGAACTCGTCCCGCGTCGTCGGCACCTTCAGGCCGAGCTTGTCGAAAGCGTCCTTGTTGTAGATGAAGCCGTGGATGACCGAAGCCATCGGCACGCAGAAGGTCGACTTGCCATCATCGGTCGACCAAGCAGCCTTGGCGACAGCCGAGAAGTTTTCCATGCCCTTCAGCTTGGTCAGATCGGCAAGATGCTTCTTGTTGAAGAGATCGAGCGAGGCGTCGAACGGACGGCAGGTGATGATATCGCCCGCGGAACCGGCATCGAGCTTGGCGTTCAGCGATGCGTTGTATTCGGTTGGAGCCGTCGGCGAGAAGACGATCTTGATCCCCGGGTTCTTCGCTTCGAAAGCCGGGATGATCTTTTCCTGCCAGATCTGCAGGTCGTCGTTACGCCAGCTTTCAACCGTCAGCGTCACATCGGCCGCATGCGCCAGGCTGACAGACGTCAGCAGGCTCGATGCAAGAAGCAAGCCTTTCAGAACATTGGTTTTCATTTCCCTCTCCTGTTTTCCGCACCATAGCAAGGCGCTGTTCTCGATCTGAAAATCCGCTGGCCGATCCGAGGAAACGGGCAGCGCTCCATAGGGACCGCCAATATTGCCGACCCCTCCATGCAAAAGGCTTCAGAGGCTTTGCGCCCAATCGGCCCAATCAATTGCCGTCGCCGCCACCAGACAGAGACACAGCAAGAACCACGCGGGAAAATTATGACGAACGTCGAAACGGGATCCTCCTGATCCCCAGCGGCCTGGCGCAACGACGAGATGTGCACCCTTCCGCCTCACTTACCGGCTATTGTTTTTCTGCCGGCTTTACCGATGTCCGTCCGCACTGTTCCCTTGGGCCGAATTAAGTCCAAAAAAATACCAATTGTCCAGCCGAATTTAACTTTCGGATACAAAAAGATTGAAACTCGTTAATTTATATAAATAATTCAATAAGATAAAAACAATCAAAAATGCCCGCCTTACCTATTGGTAAATGGTATTTTTTTGGTATTGTATGGAAAAACGAGGAACAGGCGGCATCCGGAGGCATGATGGGGCAGTTTGCAATTGGTATCGATGGCGGTGGCACGAGTTGCAGAGCGGCTGTCATAGACGCTACGGGACAGGTGCTTGGCACCGGCAAGGCTGGCGCGGCGAACATCCTCTCAGATCTGGAAAACTCGCTGATTCATATCGTCGCCTCGGCAAAGCAGGCCTTGATCGATGCGAACCTCGCCCCCGAACTGCTGCGGGAATTGCCAGCCGTTATCGGAACCGCCGGGGCCAATGTCGGCAATTATGGTAAACAGGTCGAAGGCGCCTTGCCCTTTGCCAGCACGCGTGTCGTCACCGATGCAACCATCGCCCTTCAAGGCGCGCTTGGCGACGCCGATGGCGTTATCGGCGCCTTCGGTACCGGCTCTGTCTATAATGCCCGCCGCGGCGGCAAAAGCTGGGGCATCGGCGGCTGGGGATTTGTCGTCGGCGATCAGGCAAGCGGCGCACGCCTCGGCCGCGATCTGCTCGAAAAAGCGCTTCTGGCTCATGACGGGGTGACACCCGGCTCAGCGCTGACGGCATCGATCATGGCCGAATACGGCAATGATCCCGAACGGATCGTCGAATTTGCGCACGCCTCCAAGCCCAAGGATTTTGCCCGCTATGCGCCTGTTATCTTCGAATATGCCGGAATGGAGGATGCGGTCGCCATCAACATCGTGAGAACTGCGGCGAAATCGATAACCGAAAGCCTGGACGCGCTGCTTTGGCCGGAATGCCCTTCGATCTGCCTTCTCGGCGGCGTCGCTCAGGCCTATCGTCCCTGGCTCGACGAACGTCACAAGGCGATTCTCACCGAACCCAAGGGCGATGTCTTGCGCGGCGCCGTGGAACTGGCAGCAAAATTGCTGCGGGGCGGAGAGGAAAACAGGGCATGACCGAAGATTTGAGTGCAATCTTCTCGCCGGAGCGCCTTTCCGTGGGCGGCACAGGCCCGCTCTACGTCAAGCTGCGCCGCACGCTCGAGGAGGCAGTGAAGGTCGGGAGGCTGAAGCATGGGGATGCACTGCCGCCAGAACGTGACATTGCCGAATTTGCTGCGGTCAGCCGCGTCACTGTCCGCAAGGCAATCGACGACCTCGTCGCCGAAGGCATACTCGTCCGCCGCCACGGCTCGGGTACATTCGTCGCAAAACCCGTTTCAAAGGTGGAGCAGCGGCTGTCGCAGCTGACATCCTTTACCGAGGACATGGCGCGGCGCGGCATGACAGCTCGCTCCGAATGGCTGCATAAGGGTATCCACACGCCCTCCCCGGATGAGATGATGATCCTCGGTCTTGCCGCCGACACCAAGGTATCGCGGCTGAGCCGTCTCCGCATTGCCGACGATCAGCCACTGGCGATCGAGCATGCCAGTGTCTCCGGCGAATTCCTGCCGGATCCGTCTGTTGTGACCACATCGCTCTACGCAGAACTGGAAAAGCGTCAGGTGCGCCCTGTTCGTGCGGTGCAGCGCATATCCGCGACCAACATGAAAGAGGCCGATGCGGGCTTGCTCGGCGTTCCCGTCGGCGCGGCCGGCCTTTCGATCGAGCGCATCTCCTATCTCGGCTCCGGTCGGGCAGTCGAATTCACCCGGTCGCTCTATCGCGGCGACGCCTATGATTTCGTCGCGGAACTGACGATTGGCGCGAATTAGCTTACGTCTGCAAGACCGTAAAAATCCCAGAATCAAAAAAAGCGCCACCCCAACCGAATGGCTGAGGTGGCGCTTTTATATAGAATCAAATTCTAAGCTAAACACTGCAAGTCTTTGACATGACTCGCGATCAGGCTGCGTCGTCGACCGCGGCCTCCCGCTTCTCCGGCACATAATTGAGAACCGGACCCAACCAGCGCTCCACCTCACCCACGGGCATGGCCTTGCGGGCAGCGTAGTCCTCGACCTGATCGCGCTCGATCTTGGCGACACCGAAATAGTAGGAAGACGGGTGAGCGATATAAATGCCCGAGACGGAAGAACCCGGCCACATCGCATAGCTTTCTGTGAGCTTTACGCCCGTTGCCGCTTCGGCATCCAGAAGGCGGAAAAGCGTATCCTTCTCGGTATGGTCAGGCTGCGCCGGATAGCCCGGTGCTGGACGGATACCCGCATAGGCTTCGAGAACGAGCTCCTCGCTCGTGAAATTCTCATCCGCGGCATAGCCCCAGAACTCTCGACGCACCCGCTCATGCATCCGCTCGGCGAAGGCTTCGGCAAAGCGGTCGGCCAGTGCCTTGACGAGGATCGACGAGTAATCGTCGTTGGCGCGCTCGAAGCGCTCGGCGATGGCCACTTCCTCAATACCGGCCGTAACAACGAAGCCGCCGACATAATCACCGACACCGCTGGAAACCGGCGCGACGAAATCCGACAACGCGACATTCGGACGACCGTCCCGCTTCGACAGCTGCTGCCGCAGCGTATAGAAGGTTGCAAGCTCCTCTTTACGGCTTTCGTCGGTGAACAGCCTGATATCGTCGCCGACTGCGCCCGCCGGCCAGAAACCGATGACGGCGCGTGGGCGGAACCAGTTTTCCGCGATGATCTTTTCCAGCATCGCCTGCGCATCGCTGTAAAGCTGTCGTGCGGCCTCCCCTTGCTTCTCGTCTTCGAGAATTGCCGGAAAACGCCCCTTGAGCTCCCAAGTCTGGAAGAACGGGGTCCAGTCGATATATTTCGCCAGTTCGGCAAGATCGTAGCTTTCGAACACCTTGGTTCCGAAGAACTGCGGCCTGACGGGCTTATAGCTCGACCAATCCACCTTCTCGGCATTCTCGCGCGCCCTTGCGATCGGCAGGCGCACCTTCTCGGCCTCGCTGCGCGCGTGGGCGGCTGCGGCCTTGGAATACTCAGCCCGAACGGTATCGATATAGCCCTGCCGCGCATCCGGCGATAGCAGCGCAGATACTACGCCAACGGCGCGGCTCGCATCCGTAACATAGACGGTTTGCCCCCGGTGATAGCTCGGATGGATTTTCACCGCGGTATGGACCCGGCTGGTCGTAGCGCCACCGATCAGCAATGGTATATCGAAGCCCTGCCGCTCCATCTCGGAAGCGACATGCACCATTTCGTCCAGAGACGGCGTGATCAGCCCTGACAGACCGATAATATCGACCTTCTCTGCGATCGCAGTTTCGAGGATCTTCGTCGCCGGCACCATGACGCCAAGATCGATAATCTCATAATTGTTGCAGGCGAGCACGACCCCGACGATATTCTTGCCGATGTCGTGGACGTCGCCCTTGACGGTCGCCATCAGCACCTTGCCGGCCGACTTCCGCTCTCCATCGCCACCATTGGCAAGCTTCTCGGCCTCCATGTAGGGAAGCAGCACGGCAACGGCCTGCTTCATCACGCGGGCGGATTTCACCACCTGCGGCAGGAACATCTTGCCCGAACCGAAGAGATCGCCGACGACATTCATACCGGCCATTAGCGGGCCTTCGATGACATGCAACGGGCGTTCAGCAGCCTGGCGCGCTTCCTCGGTGTCGGCCTCGATATATTCGGTAATGCCGTTGACCAACGCATGTTCGAGCCGCTTCTCCACCGGCCATTCGCGCCAGGAAAGATCCTGTGCCTTGGCCTCCTTGCTGCCGGAACCGCGGAAGCGTTCGGCAATCTCAAGCAGGCGCTCTGTGCTGTCCGGACGGCGGTTGAGCACGACGTCCTCGCAGGCTTCCCGCAATTCTGGGTCGATATTGTCGTAGACGGCGAGCTGCCCGGCATTGACGATGCCCATGTCCATGCCCGCCTGTATGGCGTGGTAGAGGAATACGGCATGCATGGCCTCTCGGACGGGTTCGTTGCCGCGGAACGAGAAGGACAGGTTTGAGACACCGCCAGAAATATGAACGAGCGGCATCGTCTGGCGGATCGTCCTCGTCGCCTCTATGAAATCGACACCGTAATTGTTATGTTCTTCGATACCCGTCGCAACGGCGAAGATATTCGGATCGAAGATGATATCTTCCGGCGGCAAGCCCGCCACTTCCGTCAGCAGCTTGTAGGCACGCGAGCAGATCTCGACCTTGCGCTCGTAGCTATCCGCCTGACCCGTCTCATCGAAGGCCATGACGACGACCGCCGCGCCGTACATGCGCATCAACCGGGCTTGCTTGAGGAAATTCTCCTCGCCTTCCTTCAGCGAGATCGAATTGACGATCGGCTTGCCCTGAACGCACTTCAGGCCAGCCTCGATAATCGAGAACTTCGAACTGTCGATCATGACCGGAACACGGGCAATATCCGGTTCGGCGGCGATGAGGTTGAGAAACTCTACCATCGCCTTTTCGGAATCGATCAGGCCCTCGTCCATGTTGATGTCGATGACCTGCGCACCATTCTCGACCTGGTCACGAGCAACGCCAAGCGCCGCCGTATAATCGGCATTGGTGATCAGCTTACGGAATTTCGCCGAACCGGTGACATTAGTACGCTCCCCGACATTGACGAACGGAATATCCTTGGTCAGCTCGAATGGCTCGAGACCGGAAAGCGACATGAACGGTCGATGTTCGGCAAGCTGGCGCGGCGGATATTTCGAAACCGCCTGAGCGATCGCCGCAATATGCTCGGGCGTGGAGCCACAGCACCCACCAACGATATTGACCAGACCTTCGCGGGCGAACTCCTCGACCTGAGCAGCCATCATCTCGGGCGTCTCGTCATATTGACCGAATTCGTTCGGCAATCCGGCATTAGGATAGGCGCAAATGAAGGTGTCCGCGGTCGCGGAAAGCTCCTGCAGATGCGGCCGCATGGCGTTGGCTCCAAGCGCACAATTGAGGCCGATCGTGAAGGGGCTGGCGTGGCGCACGGAATTCCAGAAGGCCGACGGCGTTTGACCGGACAGCGTGCGCCCGGAAAGATCGGTGATGGTGCCCGAAATCATGACGGGCAAACGAATGCCCTTGGCCTCGAAACGCTCTTCGCAGGCAAAGATCGCCGCCTTTGCGTTCAGCGTATCGAAAATCGTCTCGATCAGAATGATATCGGCGCCACCATCGATCAGGCCATCGATCTGCTCGCCATAGGCAAGACGCAAATCGTCAAAGGTGACGGCACGATAGCCAGGATTGTTGACATCGGGAGAGATGGAGGCGGTCCGATTGGTTGGACCGATAGCGCCCGCAACGAAACGCCGCTTGCCATCCTCACGCTCGGCGCGTATCGCCGCCCGGCGCACGATTTCCGCGCCCTCCTTGTTGAGGTCGTAGACCGCACCTTCCATCTGGTAGTCCGCCTGCGCGATGCTGGTGGACGAGAAGGTGTTGGTCTCCAGAATATCGGCGCCCGCCTTGGCGTAGCGATAATGTATCTCTTCAATCGCACCGGGCTGGGTCAAAATGAGAAGGTCGTTGTTGCCCTTCTGGTGGCAGGCACAGCCGACGAAACGATGACCGCGAAACTGATCTTCGTTAAAGCCAAGGCCTTGAATCTGCGTGCCCATGGCGCCATCAAGCACGAGGATTCGCTCACTTGCAGCCTTTCGCAAGGCCTCAAACACCTCGCTACCGTCGCGCTTCGCCGTTCCCGAACCAAAAAGATTGTCAAACATAAGCGAACTCCTCTGGCCTGATTGCGACTCCGCACTCAGATCACATAAAGATATCTTTATGTCAACATATCTATGCGTTTAACCGCTCGATAGCAAGGACGATGCTTCCATCCTCTCGGCCGTTTCAGGAAAATAACCGTACCTGCGCTAATTGCCGATCCGACCATGGACAACGCAGTGCCGACGACACAGTTTCATCCATAACGCCATGACAGCGCTTTCGAGCGGCGCTATACGGCGTCAGGAAAAGAATCCATGGAGGACGGCATGAACATACAGGTTGAACCCGCAGCGCTCGGAAACTGGAGCACGCGCGCCTACCATCGGCACTGGCTGCTTGGTCAAGCGGACGCGCTTTTCGATTTCTTCCAGTACCGCGCCGTCAATCCCAAAGGCGGCTTCTACGACATGGACGATGCCGGCAAGCCGTTGGATAAGGCAAATCCCGTGCGCGGCATTCACTCGACCGCCCGCATGGTGCACTGCTTCTCGATCGGGTCGTTGCTCGGTCGTCCCGGCGCAAACGAAATTGTCGACCACGGCATGAACTATCTATGGAATCACCATCGCGACACGGAGCATGGCGGCTACTTTTGGTCGCTGAACAATGACGGCCCCGTCGATTCCAGCAAGCAGGGCTATGGCCACGCTTTCGTGCTGCTTGCTGCCTCATCCGCAAAGACGATCGGCCATCCACTGGCCGATGGCATGTTGGCAGATGTCACGGAAATTCTGAATACTAAGTTCTGGGAAGCGAAGCACGGGGCGATTGCCGAGGAATTCAATCGGGATTGGTCGTTGATTGACGGAGGCACCTATCGCGGCCAGAACTCCAACATGCACCTGACGGAAGCCCTGATGGCCGCATTCGAAGCGACCGGCGACAAGACATATCTCGAAAAAGCCGAAAGCATCGCCGATCTCGTCATCCGCCGTTCGGCTGGATCCGTCGGCTGGCGCGTTGCCGAACATTTCAACGCCGATTGGGTGCTTGACAAGAATTACCGCGGCAACGAGATGTTCCGTCCATCGGGAACGACACCAGGGCATTGGCTGGAATGGGCGCGTCTCATCCTGCAACTCTGGGCGCTGGGGGAAAAGCGTCATGACTGGATGCCGGAAGCAGCCAAGGGGCTCTTCTCTCAGTCCATGTCACTCGGCTGGGACAACAAGAAGAATGGATTCTTCTATACGCTCGACTGGGAAGATGTACCTGCAAAGCGCAACAAGCTTTGGTGGCCTGCGTGCGAGGGTGCCGGTGCGGCTCACTATCTGAATGAACACGTCCCGAGCGATTTCCACGAAGAAAGCTACCGCAAGATCTGGAGCGTAATCAGCCAGGCCTTTATCGATCGTGCCAATGGCGGCTGGCATGAGGAACTGACGGAAGATCTCGTTCCCACTCACACGCTGTTCCCGGGCAAGGGCGATATCTATCACGCCCTGCAGGCATGCCTCATCCCCCTCTTCCCGGCAACCGGAAGCTTGACCAAAGTCATCGCCGAGGCTGGTGGCAAGATCTGAAAGCGGCGGCGGCGCCCAATCGAAGTGCGCCGCCTCGTTGCTCTATGTGAGGCTGAGATTGTGAAGCTCGTGGCCGAGGGTGAGAGCCAAGGCTTCGACAACGAGATTGTGGTCTTCGCGCTGCGGCAGCCCAGAAACGGTGACGGCGCCGATGCAGCCCGTGCCATTGACGAAGATCGGAAAGCTGCCACCAGACGCGGCATATTCGGTGCTTGAAAGCCCGTTGTCCTCGATCGTCTTACCCTGCTGCTGCAGCCGCAACGTGCTGGCATAGCTGCTTCGAAAATAACGCAGCACCATGTTGCGCTTCCGACGGATCCAGTTGGAATTGTCGGGCGTCGAACCGGGCAAGGCTATGTAGAAAACCGGCATGGAATGAAGCGTGATATCGATAGCAACACCCATGTTGCGCTCGCCGGCAAGATCGCGCAACAGCTTGCCGAGCACCCAAGCGGTCGAAAGGTCAAAAGCATCGAAACGCAGCGTTTCCTCCTGCAGCTCGATACGAGCAAGGTCCTGGTCGATCGTCATGGAAAACCTTCTTTAAAAATAGATCGGCCTATCAAACGCGCAGGGAATGATTTGTCCACCTATCTCTTCGGTATTTCGAAGCCAAGCTGCCACTTCTGACCGATTGAGAAGTCATATTCATCCGGCTCGAATGCCTCGAAACCTCCGCCTGGATAAAAGGTCAGCTCCCCGACACGGACCCACTCTGCCGACGCATAGAGATCGACACGAACGAAGTCGATATCGCGAGCGACCGTTTCAGCGACGTGAATCATCTCCTCCAGCCGCGACGGGCGGGCTACTTCGCCTGGATAGAGACCGAGATAATCCCGGTCATAGAACGGCAGCTTCTGCCAATCGGGAGTGTAGTTGCACGAATAGCCTCGACCATTTTCGCGTATGTCGATCTCGATATGGGAGACCTTCCCGCCAAACGTGAAGAGCCGATAGTCCCACGGAACTCGCCCATCAACGAGCAGCATGCTTTCAATAAGAATACAAGGCTTCAATTGGCTATAAGCCCACTCTCTATTGTAACGGGCATGATTGATTGCCAGCCACTCACCGGACGGATCGTTCTTGAGGAGACGATCGACGTCGGCTTCACCGTAGAGAAATCGCCCCACACCGCTCGCATGGGTTGGCTTCACAACGGCCGGCAATGAAATCCCTGACCAATCCACGGAGGCTAGATCGTTGCCAACCCAAAGCGTCGGGATAACATATTGACTGCCAACCCTTTCTCCAATCAACCCTTTTGCATCGGCCTTGTCTACGAGACGCGGAAAGAGAGGGTTGCGATCGTATAATTTGCGCGCCTGTATCTTCTCGGTAAAGGTTTGAGGGGATGACAAATTAGGGAATTTGCCGCGAATGGCGCGATATTTAAGTGCGCAATAGGGCTTATCGGGCAAAGGCGACATGAGCCGCCAGAGAAGGTTATGCGCGCGCTCGCGCAATCCTTTCTGCAGATATCCCGGGATGAGAAATCCATCTTGATCGGCGGCTCGATCTATCATGGTGACGGTCTCGAATTTCAACTAGAAAGCAAGTAAAAACTATCAGCCGCCCTTTAACACAAGGTTATGCGTAAGCCTTCAAGATAGATAGCCATGAGCGCGTTCGTACCCAATCTCCTGAAAAGCTCGTTAATTAGCTTGGCGGCGACGTCCATCTCGCTTGCCGCGGGCTTTGCGAGCAGCATCATCGCAGCCCGCCTGCTCGGTCCTGCGGGGTCTGGCAACGTCGCCTACGCATTATGGATTGCAACGTCAGCTGCAGCATTGGCCGACATGGGCCTGCCTCAGACCCTGCTGCGCAATGCGGGCGGTCACGCGGGCGATGGTGATGCATGGAAGGCGCTGGTCGGCACTGCGCTCCGCAGTTTCCTTATATCGGTCAGCATGGTCAGTGCGGGCATTCTTCTCTTTGCCGCGATCACCTATGCTTATCGCGATGCATGGCATGCGTGCTTCTGGCTGGTCACCGGACTCCTCTTTCTCAGTTATGCGTTCTACGTATTTTCCACAGCCGTGGCACGCGGAAGAAACCGGTTCGGGCAGACCGCCCGCACTACCCTGCTCGGCGGTGCTATGCAGGTCCCACTTGTATTCATCGGAGCCTGGTTGCTAGGCCCGACGGGAGCTTTAATCGGCTATATCGCCCGCTACCTTCCGCAAGCCTTGAAATTGCGCGACTATGTCCACCCCATGACAAGACACTCGCGGAAAAACCTATCGCCGGAAATGTTGCGCTATGGCCGATACATCTGGTTCAGCGATCTCATCGAAATCCTCATCCTCTCCCGCATTGAATTCCTTTTTCTCGGCATCTTTCTTTCTCCCACCAGTATCGGCTACTTCGCTGCCGGGCTCGGTTTGGCCGGCCTCATCGAACAGATTATGCTCCAGATATCGCCGGCATTAGTCGTCAACTTCACCGAAGCCCATGCAAGAAGCGATCCGCAGTCTCTTAATGCAGCTTACAGGCGCGTCATCCGCATAGTCTCCCTAGTCATGCTGCCGATCAGCATAGGTGGCGCAGCCATCATGCCTGAGCTTTTGCCGATGATCTTCGGCGATGCTTTCGAGCCCGCCGTGCCGGCTGCAACCACGCTGCTAGCCTTCGTATGGCTTGCCGGCATGTCCGTGATCCCTTGGGGTATCATCAGTGCATCTGGACGAAGCGCCATTTTGCTACGCGTGCAGATTACAAGCGCTGTAGCAACGATACTCTTGCTAATCGCTTTCGTGCCATCCCTCGGCCTGGAAGGCGCGGCTCTAGCCCGCGCGATGACCGTGACATTGACGTTTGTGTTGCTTGGCTGGATGGCCTGGAAATATGTCGGCGTCACAGTCCCTTTAACTGCGTTGGCGAAAACGCTTCTTGCGGCAGCCCTCTGTGCGGGTGCAGCAAGCCTCGGCATTTACAGTCTCGATGGGCTACCGGCACTTTTAAGCGCCATTCCCGCCGGAGCAATCACCTATCTACTGGCTATTCGTTTCTTACGCTTGATTACGCCCGAAGACGTACAAATTCTGATGACGACGGTCGGTGGAAAATTGCCGAGCGTATCACTTCTTTTCGCTGGCAGATTGCTAAGCTTCCTTGCATCCGGCTGAGCGATTATTAGGCTTCGTGCGCGGCAGCCAGAGTTTGCCACGCAACCTCGTCCCAGGTCATTATTCCATCGCGGAAAGCCGCCGAACGCTGCATCGCCAGCGCTGCGTCGATCTTTTCTCGCCAAGCGACCTCGCCATCCAATCGATAGGCGATGCCGTTGGTGCGGGTAAAGGGAACGAGGTCAGGTAACAGGATCGGCAGACCACAATAGCTGTATTGGGCGAGTTTCAGGCTCGATTCCGCGAGATAGACCTCATCCGCGGTCAAGCGATAGGGAGCAATACCGAAATCAGCATGTTGCACGTAAGGGATGATGCTCTCAAAGTCCCTTTCGCCGTAGATCGTGACATTCGGCCGGGCCCAACCATTCCATGTGGCACCAAAAACATGAAAATTCACATCCGGCGCGGCAGCGGCCATCGCGGCGACGGAAGTTTGATCAAAAAGCATATTGCCGATGGAAATCGCATTGCGGCTACCGGGGGTATAGGGAGATGGCAGTTCGCGATCGAACAGAGCCGCATCAACGCCTTGCGGGATAGTACGTACACGCCCGCCAGGGGGGAGCATGGCACCAAGCCGCTGTGAAGGAACGCAAATCGCATCAAAGTGGGCGATATGCCGAACTTCGATATCCTGTAGCGCCGACGCAGCCCCGATGGTCCTCAGTAGATCGCGACAAAAATACAAAATCCGCGCCCTTGGATTTAGTTTCTTGACCTTGGACAAAAAAGCCAGAGCGGAGCCGCTCTCAACGAGCACCAGATCTGCGTCGGCGATGGGACGGCGCGCAAAGGACGGAAAAAAGCTGCCATAGAGCCAAAATAGCGCCGGGCTAGCTGCATTGAGAAAGCGGTTACCGGAACTGAAAGCATGTAGTGGGGGGAGATATGCGCCGGCTTTCAAATTAGCAGCGATGGTCTGAAACCGGTTTGCCTGATCTTGAGACAAAGCATGAAAGCGCCGGCGATCCTTAAACAAAGTGAGCCAGCTGTGGCCGATAGTAAGAAAATGGACTTCATGCCCCTGCTCGGCCCAGCGGGATGCAATGAAGTGAATTGACGCCTTGCGATAGCCGCGCAAAAACACATGCGACGTCAAGATCACAATTTTTTGTCGTAGCTGCGCCTCTCGGCTGCCCAGCTCTAGTTCACCATTTGCCAAAGGCGGTCCCCAACAGCGACCCTCAGCCGGTTTATGTCATGACCGACATTCAAACATCGATGAGGTCGCAGCAACGAACAGTCATGTCCGGGGCATTGATAGCCGCAACCAAAGCCCAATTCCGCGGGATATGAACCGCAAGCGTCTAACATGCGGTTAAAGTTGTATCATCAATCATCACATTCACAGGCTGCATCTCGCCTGGAAATTGATCGGAATTGACCAAAGGTCATCAATCCGGTCTTGAAAGTGGCGCGGCTCTCGCTTGCCTGGGCGAAGCGAACAGGTCATTGATAAAGCTTTACGAATGTCTCGCCACAGGAATAGTCCAGCATGAATGCAAAGTACGCACTGCCCGCCATATTGGTCTGCACCTGCGCCGCAACACCGGTTCTGGCCGATAGTCCCTCACAAATGGTGCTGCGTGATGGTTTCGACGGTACAGATTTCGCCCCCTCTGGCCATCTTTATTATCGCGACAACTTCGAACAAAAAGCCGGAACGATCGAATTTCAATCGGAAGTCCAGCATTCTGGAACCGGCGCATTGAAATTGAGCGTCAGACCATTCTGCCCGCCGGGTAAAGCAAACTGCAGCGAGAGAGCCGAAATATGGGAGCGCACAAAGTATCGCGTTCCATACGACCAGGGGGTTTGGTACGGTTTTGCCGTAAAATTCGCCGATCCCGTACCCTCAGGCGACCATCGCTACCTTATCGCGCAATGGAAGCGAGAAATCGGGCCGAACGCCAAAGGGGATTTCAGCCCCTTCCTCGCACTACGGCTCAATAATGGCAAACTCTTCGCAACCGTTGAAACCAACTACGTTGCTCCCATCAAGAAACACAAGCCCGAAAGCAACGGCAAAGCCTGCAGCGATGACGAAGCGCCGGTCTGGTTCCGTCCCGATACTAATCAAATGCGTGCATTGGTGGCCACCGACGACAACTGGGGCGTATCCGACGGGCAAGAGTTTACAGGCTGTACAGACGCCATAAAAGTAATAAATCGTGGAAACAAGCTGCCAACACCGACCTCAGGCTGGATCGATTTTGCCATTTACAGCAAACCCGGCCCCGACGGCTCGGGACATATTGAGATATTCGCCAACAACAAATGGATTGTTACAGTTACAGGCCATATAGGACATGCAGATCACGGACTAGGAAAGAATCAATACTTCAAATTTGGTCCTTATCGCGCCGCCGATACAACAGTATGGACGCTTTACTATGATGATTTTCGCCGTTCACCCCACTGCGCCGATGTATTATCGGACCCCAGCCTTTGCCCTATGAAGTGACAAGGCTGCCGAGGATGTGTGCCTCTAGATCAATATGGCGATCCACATTCCGACAGTGTGCTTTTTTTGAGAAATGGCCGAACTTTTTCCTTTCTCGATAGTTATCTTCTTTCGTGAAGGAGGCGATCGAAATGCTTACTACCCATCGCGATTGCAAACAGCATGTGAAGAGGAATGCAATACCCTCCCTAGGTGAAATTGAAGGGCGAGTTGCGGTCCTCGAAATTGTCGCTCAGTCTGCGCTAACACATGTCTTCGACGAAGGTGAAGTCGATATCGATGCGGCATTGCTGGCCCAGATCCGCAGAGCCATGCATCGCAAATGCAAGGACTTGAAACTTGACGGCGACGATACGGCATCGGCACTTTTATACGCCGAGGAATTGATTGAGGCCGCGGTTAAGGCGTCGCATCCAATCCATCAATGATGCCTTCTCGGCCAAGGCTGGTTTTGTCCCTCTTGGTGGCGCTGGCAATTACGCTCGGCGTCCTCTTGTTTGTTGCACCACACGATACAGCGGTGAAGATCGTCCCTCCCGCCGCGCCGCCCAGCGGGCCTCAAAATCGGCAATAATGTGCCCAAGAATAGACCTGTGTCACGTTAAGGCACACGCAGTCTGTCCCATATCAGGCTGCCGTTAACGTCGCGGGATGAACTCGGTTGCAAATTTCCAAACCCCAAGCAGTGTTCGCTTCACCCACCCGATGCCAAGCTCCAACAATGAATGGTGTAGCGAATGTCTATGATGGTCAATGCGCCGCTTTACCCCGATGATATCGATGTTCTCGCAGGCGCACTTTTTGCGTGGTGTGCCGAACGCAGTATTAAATTACAAAGTCAGGAAGGTCTGTCTGCAGCCAATGTAGCCATAGACCTCTACAATGCCGGCTATCAAACACAAGATCGGTTGCTTGGCGCATTGCATGACTACGATTTTCATTGATGCCTTGCCCGGACATTCAGTTTTGCACCTAAACCCTGAGCACAATTTCTCCAGGAATCATATCGAAAAACGCGGCGGTAGTGACCGCTATTTTATGCAGCATTCTCTTTGAAGACATTAGCGATACAGTCTCGCTCTTCGAGAATTCCGGACCATTCATCCTGATAATATGTAGAGTCGTAGATCAGCGTGAAAGGACCTTGATAGCCAGCCACGTTGGAAAGCTTAATGCAGCGGACATAATCCTCTGTATCAAGGCCAGTGGCTGAATAACGCCCCTTTGCATGACAGAGTTCGGCCCGGCCCATGATCTTTGCTAGATCTTCGTATTTACCATCCCGCTCCCAGTTGCCGAAATCACCGTTGAGGCCGACTTTGTCGTGCAAAGCATCGAGAATCCGATTGACCTCCGTCGGTCCCGGTAGCAGGTTGAACCAATTTTTTTCATATCGGCCGTACCGGTCGCGTTCATTCCGGCGGGAGACTGACCAAGCAATCGCGTGACCGGAATGTCGGCCGCACCGGCGACGATCTGCAGGAAGGCCATCAGAATATCCGTAAGGCCGGAGAGCTGCGCACTCTTGCTCTCGTACTCCTCTTCGGCATCGAGGATCAGCGTGCCGTTGACCCCCTTGATGGTGTTGGCGAGCGAGTAACGGCGCAGCACGGCATCTTCGTAGGCCTGATTGCCAATATTGGCAGAGAACTGCGGAACCTTGATGATGTCGATCTTGGCCTCGAAGACCAGGCTGGCGATATTGGCCGCGGTGCTGTCGGCATTCTTGATCGCATCGAAAGTCGCGGCGAGCACGCTTTCGCCCCAAGCCTGATTACCCATTCCCCCAAACTCTTCATTCGGTGTCATCGCACCTTTGAAGATGACGAGCCGAGAGGGATGGATGGTCACCTGCATGCCATTGGCACCGGTCAACCTGTAGAATTTAGGCTTGCCATACCATTCCGAGGTTGGATCACTATCAATATCGCCGGCCGTCAATTGGCGGCGCGTCAGTACCGTCAAATGTTTGAGGCCATCCTTTCCGATCCGCTCTATCCCCACCGGCCGTGCCGGATCGCCATCCTCGGACCCGATAAAGAGAGCGGCGCCACCGAAGAGACGCGCTTTCGTCGCTGCTTCCAGCACTTTGCCGCGCAGATTGAGACGGCGTTCCTCCGCTTCGATCAATCCGATCTGATCGCTCGATGCTTGCCAGTTTCGCCATTTCCGGCAGCTATCGAGAGCCGGAATGTCGATGATCTTGCGCGGCAGCCAGGAGCCGCGATAGGCGGCGATGATCTGTTCGTCCGTCAAGATAGGCTGCGTGTAGAAAACCGATGCCGCCTTGTCGCGATCGGTGCCCATGCGGGATGCAAGGCTCACCAATCCGTCGCGAACCATCGAGAATACCTGCCCCATGGATTGTCCTTTGATGTCGTTTGATGAAAGACCCGCACGGGGCGAGCCTAGAAGTTGCTGAAGCTGAAAGACGAACTCAGCGCGAGTTCGTTCAGAGCATCGGCGAAGGCATCGACCTGATCGTCGAACTGCCCATTCGGGAAGGCGCATATCTCATCGAGAAAGGCTTCGTTCCAGTCCCCACGCAAAAGCTTGACGTTTCCCGCTTCAGCCTGCGCAGAGGCGGGTTTGGCGCGCGTCGCCTTGTCGCCGGTTGGTGATATGGCTTTTACAGGAAAGCCCGCGAGCAGCTTGATCTTGGTTTCCGCATCAGCCTTGCCGGCCGCACCAGGATCCTGCGGCATGCGGATCGTCACCGTCGGTCCGTCCTGCGATGCGGTGTTCTTGAGATTGCGCTCCACCTCGGCGGGCGACCAGCGCCCTCGGGCGACGGTTTCGACATAGAAAACACCATCGACCAAAGCCATGCGCAGGCCAACGGTCCAGTCTGGCTTGCGACCGGGACGCGCTTTCGAAGCCGCAAAATCCCAGGCACGACAACGCTTTGCACTTGAAGGCAGCGCCTCGACGATCTCAAAATCACCGCGCTGAAATAAACCGCCCACGCGAGGCGCAGGCCGCTGCTGAAATTGGCCGGCCACCGCATAGGAGCCGAGTGGGATCTTATCCCGCTCGACCACCGCCCGAGGAAAACGCTGCGGAAAAAGCAGCTCGCCTTCCCCCGTTCTCGGATCGACAAATCCGATCGAGGTCCGACAACGGCGCTCCGGCTCGAATTCCATCGGCAGCATCAGGTGCTCGTAACCGAGCCCAAGCGCGAGGATCATACCGGAGACATCCGCCTCATGCAGCCGCTGCATCACGACGACGATCGCCGAGCGTTGAGGATCGTTGAGCCGCGTCGGGACGGATTCCCGAAAGGTGCGGACCGTAGACAGGCGCTCGGCCTCCGATTCCGCCCCATCGACGGAATGCGGATCGTCGATAATGACACGAT
Source organism: Rhizobium pantanalense (assembly GCF_030182525.1). Classification (NCBI taxonomy): domain Bacteria; kingdom Pseudomonadati; phylum Pseudomonadota; class Alphaproteobacteria; order Hyphomicrobiales; family Rhizobiaceae; genus Rhizobium; species Rhizobium pantanalense. The sequence goes on along the minus strand of NZ_JAQJCH010000001.1, from coordinate 830,604 downwards.
CGCCGCGGCCGCCCGTCAACCTGGAGAACGGCACACCCTGCCGCGAGCCCGTGCGAGTATTGGCGAAAGCCATCTCGCCCGTTCTCGTCAGCTTGACGACGTCACCCCAAAGCGCCTGATACCATTCGGAGGCAACGAGGTCACGCATGCGCCTGTTGTCGCGCTTGGCGTAATGTTCCGAATAGGAGGCGCTGAGATAGCGCAGCTGCGGCTTGCCTTTCGGCCCCCATTCCCAGGCCGGCCAGAACACGCCGCAGAGAAGCGACTTCATCGTGCCCGGCGGCACGTTGATCAGCAGCCGGGTAATCTCGCCCGAAGTTACTGCTTCAAGATGTTGGCAGATGGCATCGATATGCCAGCCATGAACATAATCAACGGAAGGCTCGACGACGTGCCAGGCCTCTCGCACGAACCCGCTCAACGACTGGCAGTTGGCGCGAATTTGCTCCGCGTCCATCGCAAGCTGCCTGGCATGCGCGGCTTGCTCGCTCTCAGCTCTTCGCCTCGCCTTCTCCTCCCGTATCGCCACCATCATCGTCGCCGGATCCGGCAAGCGGACCGAAGAGGGATTCGAGTATCGCAAGCTGCTCATCCGTGGCATTGGTTAGGTCGATGGTGACGCCGCGACCTCCTTTGGTCCCGGCGCCGGAGCGCTCGCTAGGTTTCTGATGAACATAGGAGGCCGCTATCTTTGCCATTTCATCGCGCCGCTTCTGATCCGCCTCATCGTCACGCATTACTTTCAACATGTAATCAAGCGGCGTGTCGTCGGCGGAAACGGCCTTGCGACGGCGCGCACGCGGTTTGCGCGGCGCGACCGGCTTGTCGGCATTGGTCATGCTTCAGATTTCCAATGGGATTTTGAAAGAAAACAAGCGGTTCAAAACAACGCTTGCGGTCGACAGTGCGTCGCTGCAACTGTTCTCATCATGCCAAAATAGATACCCCATTTCGGTGCGGTTGGCGACACCCTTGAAGGCCGACCAGCGCGCAAGGAATGAGGACTTTGACGGGAACTACCAATAACCTACTGAAATTTCATGAAAATATAGAACTCTGCAGTCCGACAAATTGAACGACATACCCTTTCAACCCTTACCGTTGGCGATTAAATTCAGTCAGGGAAACTCTTGAGCAGATCAACACCAGATGACGATCGCGATGGTCCCGTGAGCCGAGATTGGGTTCGGCGGTTCATCGCCGCCAATCTCCCGGTCCTGCCCGTTCCCGGTATCCCCGATATGCACCTGCACAAAGCAGGCCCGCAAAGCGGGTTGCGGCGCCTCGCAGAACAAGATCCGCAATTCGGCTCACCTTACTGGGCGCATTACTGGGGAGGAGGTCTGGTTCTGGCTCGTTATCTTCTCGACGAGTCCGAAAGCGTGGCGGGTCGCCGCGTATTAGATCTCGGCGCCGGCTCGGGAATTGTCGGGATTGCCGCTGCAAAGGCAGGCGCGGCGAAGGTATATGCCGCCGACGTTGATCCCTATGCAATCGTCGCTATCGAGCTCAATGCCGCACTCAATGATGTGATGATCGATACGGTATTCGCCGACTTGACGATAAGCGAATTGCCTGATGTCGACGTCATATGCGTCGGAGATCTTTTCTATGAGGCAGCGCTTGCGGAAAGTGTCATCGCATTTCTGGATCGCTGCCTGGCTCGGGAAATCATGATTCTGATCGGCGATCCTTGGCGGGCTCATCTGCCCACGTCGCGTCTCCGGCTCCTGGCAGAATACACGGTCCCGGACTTCGGCGAGGTCACCACAAAGACTCGCTCAGCCGGCGTCTTTGCGCTTGGGTTAATCAAGTCATCAATCGAAGATATCCGCGCATCACAATGATTGCGGGTTCGGACCGCATCGTTGCGAAGACTTAGGCTTTCATCCTGGCACGCCTGCGGTTCCCGCGCTCCAGCCGCTTGGCCAGTTCGGCAAGTTCCGGACTTGCCGCATCGAAGACAGGCCGCGCATCATCCGACAGCCAGTGGTTTTCATGTTTGGGCGCCTTGGGCTTTACCCGGTCGAGCCCGCCCAGCGCATTCGGCATCATCGGCGCTATGCGCGACCAATCCGGCTCCTGGAGCATCGGTGAGGCAGCGAGAAGCACAGCCGCAAGCGTCTGGAATTCGCTCTGAATGCGCCGCTCGGCGGTGCGCCGGACGCGTCCGGTTCGAGCGCAGAAATCTCGAAACGAACCGGCAATATAAGGTGCGGCAAGGCAAATGGACCATTGCGAAAGCAGGATGCGCCGCTCCTCGTCCCCGACATGAACGCGCAGCCATTCCTGCAAGACCTCCTCTGCCCGGCTGATTGCCGCAGCGCTCGGGCGATAGCGAATGCGGATATCGGCATGATCCTTCGATTCAGGCAAAACCTCCGGCCAGAGCGTCCGCATCCTGTCGGGCCGGACGCCGCGTACATCGAGATGAACCATCGTATCGGCTGCCTCGACGAAACGCGCCCGGATAATCAGGCTCAAGTCGGCGATCTCGGCCGCGCGACGGGACAGGTCGTCAAACTGCAAGGCGGACCGGTGTATCAAGTCGTTTCTCCAATTCCTGATAAATCAGCGTTCGCAACGTCGCCCGAACGGGCCAGGGCCGCCGCGCCACCGCATCCGTGCGCAATGTGGCAAGCGCGATATCGTCGAAGGCGCCCAAGAGATCGCCTGGACGCTGCAGCGCCCAATCCTGGCGCTGCGCCAGAACATCGGACACGGCACCGATCGTATCCGACCAGAGCTCGTCGCGATTGCTCCCGGTCTGCCGGATGCATCGCAGAACGAAGACTAGGTGGCCATCGCCGTAGCGGCCTCGGATTTCCTGCATCGTGCCGCGCGCGTGGCTCTCCGCAGGTGCGCGGCGCCGATGGACGGGAACCAGCTTGATGCCGAGCCCATCGAGAAGAAGGTCTAGCCTGCCTTTGGTCATGACAGCTTAACTCCTTTCGTTGGTGAATTTGATGCCTCTTCCATTCCTGTGAGATCACATGACGCCTTCGGCCGCACCGGCGATTTTGGCCGATTTAGGCTTGAAGAAGGCCTCCGCCTTGGAAAGGGCTTCGACCCGCGCTCCGTCACGCAGCATGGGCGTGTTGAGATAGGCGACCATCGCCTCACCCGCCGCAGCCTTCGCAGCATCCTGCGTCGCAAAAACGATCGGTTCGCCTCGACTATCGCGGAGAATATCATTTGTCGCCCGGTGAACCTTGCGAATCCAGCCGAGATGACCGCCGGCAACGGCTTCTGTTCCGATTTGAAATTCGTTCATAGCAACCTCCCCCGGCTTGCTTGGCCAGGTTTATCTGTAGAGTTTCCGATTGGATTTTTACGTTTCAGCGCCCGCTTGCCGTCCGCGAAGCCTCGCCGAGCGTGCCGGCTGCCCGAGCTCGAATATGGATCTTCAACGATGCGGAAGTGAAATTGGTCTCCCTCCGGAGCACCGGAATCGTCATCTTCAAGCGATGGCGTTGGCGACTTCCAAATGACCGACTTTATCGCGATCACCATAGCGGCGAAAAACAACGTCGCGCCGATGCAAGCGAGAAGGCCCTGTAGCATTTCGATCATGGCAGCACCTCCTGCTCGGCTGCTTGCACTGCGGACTTCGCCTTCACTATCTCCATCGGCTCGACAGCTGCATCACAATCCTCGCAATGCTGTTCGATAATCTCCGCGATCGAAAGAATTCGGAGGCAGCCGGGGCATCCCCAGAAGCGATCGAAATATCCCGCGCGAAAAGCCGCCGCTTTCCTCCTGCTGCCTGTGACCATGCCTACTTTCCTCAAACATTGCCTGCCATATGCAGCGTTAACCCGTTTGACAGCCAAGCAGCGGATTATGCCGCTGCCGACTTGATAGACACAAATTATGTTGATAATAATGACGATGTCAACATGATTTGTGTCAAAAATTTTGCAAGGGTCTAGCTATGCAGAAATCCATGGGCGAACGACTGAGAGCGGCCCGCGAAGCCGCAAATTATCCATCAGCCACGAAGGCGGCAGAAGCGTTAGGTGTGAGCCTGTCCACCTATCGCGCGCATGAAAACGGTCAAAACGAATTCAGCGCCGAAGTCGCCAATCGCTATGCGAAGAAATTCGGCACGACGGCGGCCTATCTGCTGACTGGCGAAGGCCTGCGCAAAGCCGCACGTCCGTCGCCGAACATCGTCATGTCATTCGATCCGGACGAGCAGGATCAGGACGGATTTGCCGAGAGTGACGACGAACTCAGCTACAGCCGCGAGCACTGGAAGCCGCATATAGAAGGTGCAACGCCCGAGGTGGACGTCAAGCTCGGCGCCGGTAGCGGCATCGTCGGCGAAGTCATCAACCTCCCCGTCGGCTCAGGCAATGTCGCCGGGCATAAGATCGTCGCGGAATGGCTTATCCCCACCGGCTATCTACGAAACGAAGCAAAGGCTTCGCCGAACCACACGATCATCATGGAAGTCGTCGGCGATTCCATGCAGCCCACCTACATGCCTGGCGATCGCGTCATCGTCGATCTCTCACAGAACCAAATGACCACTGATACCGTCTACGCGATCAGCGACGGTTATACGGAACCGCAAATCAAGCGTCTGCAGCGAGTTCCCTTCACCCATCCGGGGCAGGTCAAGATCATTTCCGACAATCCAGCCCTGGAGACCTTCACCGTCGAGTTGGATCGACTGACCATTATCGGCAGAATCTGCGGCCACATTGCCCGCAAATAAAAAGGAAATATAGGCGCAAACACCTTCGATGTTCCAATTGCGCATATAAACACAAATTATGTTGACATATATCGTGTTGAATGGCAATTTCATCGATAAGAGCCATTGGTCCTAACTGGAATGAGCCCGGGCAGGCGTAGGATCTCGCCCGAAGTCAGCGAAACCGGACGTACCAGGCGCAACGATTGAAAAGGCCGCAAGGCCATCGAAGGAGAGTGTCATTCATGCCGAGAAAGCCGAATGCTTTCATGTTTGCACCAACCGATGCGTTGAGAGAAACCGGTATTGCCGGGATCGCCGATCGCCAAGACGGGAGAATGACGGTGTACGTTCGGGAATTTTCCTGCGAATATTCGTTTGATGAGCTCAGTATCCGCCTATGCGATCGTTGGGAAACCGGATTGCTATTATATGGGCGCGCTGAATTGACGTCGGCAGGTGCCGACTACGAGGATGAATTCTACGTTTCGGCAATCAGATTGGATGGCGGCGCAAGGCTTGCGCGGCCGAATGCCTCGAACAATGCAGGGGGATTCGAGTCTGAATTGTTTCGGCGGATAGCTGCCGTCATCGAAGACGACAGAACACAGGCGGGCCGTCACGCCGCCGAAGTTTTTACCATCGAATTGGAACAATCCCGGCAAGCCGACCATGACCAAAGCCACAAGATCAGACAGGAAAGAAACCTGGAGATGCTTGCACCAACACATTGAGGCCCATTGCAGCCGAGCATCAACACCCAATGGAGGTTGCCGAGACCATGGATGTTTCCCAACACGAGCTTGAAGAGATTCGCTTACTGGAGCAGAAGCTGCATCTCCCTCAAACCCGGCAATCGCCGGCGATCGTGGCGGAACTATTGGCGGAAGGCTTCCTTGAATTCGGCAGCTCCGGAACGGTCTATGACGATAGAGATGAATTAATCTCCCTTCTGGCTGCGGAAAAATCGGAAGAAGGCGCTCCACCCATTATTTCCCGCGACTATGCCTTTCGACCGATCTCACCGGATGCCGTTCTCGTCACTTACCGAAGCATCCGAGAGGCTCGAGAGAATGACCAGGAGCGGCATACTTTACGGAGCTCGATCTGGCAGCGCATCGATGGGCGTTGGCAGATGATCTTTCATCAGGGAACGCCCACGGTTTCGCAGGATTGAATCCACAACCTGGCGCCACCGCATTTGCAAGCCATGAAATCCTTGCGACTGGGGTAAATGCGCTAAGTTTAACGGAGCCCAGGCGCCGTATCGTTGGCTTTACCGTCTGTGAGGCCGAGGTTATCCGCCATCCGAATGAGATCGGCAACGGAGTCGGCCCGCATCTTGCGCATGGCCTGACCGCGATGGACCTTGACGGTGATTTCGCTGAGGCCGATCTCGGCGGCGATCTGCTTGTTCAGGAGGCCTCGCGCAACGAGCGCCATCACCTCACGTTCGCGTGGCGTAAGCGTTGAAAACCGCTCGTGAAGATCGACCTCCGCCGCCTGCTTGCGCAAGCGGGCGCGATCGATTTCGAGCGCTTGCCTGATGGCATCGAGCAGATCCTGCTCCCGAAACGGCTTTAGAAGAAACTCAACCGCGCCCGCTTTCATCGCCCTGACGGACATCGGCACATCGCCGTGTCCGGTGAGAAAAATGATCGGGATTGCATACCCCGTCCGGGCAAGTTCATCCTGAAAGTCAAGCCCGCTCGCATCCGGCATCCTGACGTCCAGGACGATGCAGGCTGGCCCTTCGGACCGGGGGGACGCCAAGAAATCCCGCGGCGACGCAAAGCCATGCGTATCATAGCCGACGGAGCGCAATAGACTGTCCAGTCCATCGCGTACGGATGGATCATCGTCGATGACGTAAACGGTCGACTGCTGGCCCTGCATTCCCTATCCCTTTACCTTTGCGCCGAGCGGCAAGGTAAAACCGAAGACGGCTCCGTGCGGAAAATTCGGCGCCGCATAAATGGTCCCGCCATGCGCATCGATAATGGACCGGCTGATAGCAAGTCCCATCCCCATGCCTTTCGGCTTCGTCGTGTAAAAGGCTTCGAATATCCTGTCGAGCATTTCGGCCTGCATGCCGCCACCGGTATCGCGCACGCTGATGGTCACCTTCCGTTCGTCCGCGGCGGCGCTGACGAGCAATTCGCGCGTTTCCGCATCGACCTCAGCCAGAGCTTCGATCGCATTCATGACGAGATTGAGGATCACCTGCTGAAGCTGGACGCGGTCTCCGGCCACCAACGGCAAATCGCCCGCCAATTCGGTACGGAATAGAATCTGATTCCGACGGATCTCGCTACGTACGAGTTCCAGCACATCATTGATCGCCTCGATCAGATCGATCGTGTCACTGGATGGCGACGAGCGCGCCACAAGCCCGCGGACACGGCCAATGACATCGCCTGCTCGCCCGGCATCCGCGACAATTCGCTCGATGGCGCGGCGGGCTTCATCGTGATCGGCCGGTGTTGCAGAAAGCCATCGAAGCGCGGCACTGCCGTTGGCGGCAATTGCAGTGATCGGCTGGCTGACCTCATGAGCTATCGACGTACCCAACTCACCGACGATCATGAGACGCGACATGCGCGCGAGCTCCGATTGTGCCTGCCTCGCCCTGGCATCGAGCATTTCGATCCTGATTGCCAGGTAAGTGGTCGCACCGATCGCGACCAGACTAAGCGTACTGTTGATCAGGCCGGCCTGCGAAGCGCCATGGCTCGTCAAAAAATAGCTGATGACCGTCAGGGCGGCGCATGCAATCCCGACCACCGCGATAGCGCCGGTTCGACCGGAATAGACCGCCAGCAAGATCACCGAGACATAGAGAACGGCAAAGGCGATCTCCAGATCCGTGATGGTATCGCCGATGAAAATGAGGCCGGCGAGGATCGTAATGCCGAGCCAAAGGAAGGGCATCTCGAAAAGATACTTCAGAAATTCGCGCCTCATCCCTTGCATCCCTGCATCATCGCTTCCGCAGCATTGCGTGCGGAAGCAGCAAACTGCCTGACCCGAAGCGGCAAGACAACAACCGCTTTCTCCGGTGCCGCCAAAGCTGGCGATCCGTAGGATCTGATGCGCTAAGCCCTGCCTTGGCGACCATCAGACCTTGGAATCCCATGGCGCCGGTCACCGCCTCAATGGGCGGCGAGGCTTCCGCATTCATTCCAGCCCAAGGTTTCAACTCGGGTTTTCCAGCGTGAACAGATCAGCGTTTTCGTCATAGGCGAAATATTCCGCGTAGCGGGCCCAGTTCGTAACAGCCTTGAGAGTGGTGTCGGCATAATCCTCGGACATGTAATCCTCCAGCTCATCGCGGAAGCGCCGTGCAAGCGCGCGGTGGGTCGGCCGCTCGTCGAGCACGCGGCGAATGTGCGCAGCCAGCGGCACATAGGTCGCCAGATGCTGCTCGAAGAGTTTCTTGCGTTCATCGACATCGCTGTCGGAGAAACGCAATCCCGGTGCCGTCAGCTTGATGTCACCCCCTTCCAGATCGGCAAAACGCAGCAGTTGAAGCGTTTCCGCAACCGGAAAGAGGTCATCGATGCCGAGATGCAGATGGGTGGCCAGCGGCGGCAGATCGGCCCGCCCGCGATAGGGCTCAGCGGCGACCGTTTCGATCAGACCGGACATCAAATTGGTCGACACGCGCGGCAGCGCCATGGCAATGCCGGTACCGGGGAAAAGGCCCTCGCGCGTCGGTGCGCCGGTCTTCACCGTCATCCGCGTATAGATATCTTCGACCAGCATGCGGAAGGCCGGATCGAGACGGTTGCGCGGCTGCGGCAGATCGACATGGATCTCCGCAATCACACGGCCGGGATTCGATCCGAAGATCAGAATGCGGTCGCACATCAGCACGGCTTCTTCGATATTGTGGGTCACCATCAGAACCGACTCGATCGGCATCCGGCCCTCGCACCACAGATCGAGCAGATCCGTGCGAAGCGTTTCTGCCGTCAGCACGTCGAGCGCCGAAAAGGGTTCGTCCATCAGCAGAACCTTTGGCCGCACGACGAGTGCCCGCGCAAGACCGACACGCTGACGCATGCCGCCTGACAGCTCCTTCGGATAGGCGCTTTCGAAACCGTCGAGGCCGATGAGATCGATGGCAGCGAGCGCTCGCTTGCGCCGCTCGGACGGCGCAACACCTTGCGCTTCCAGACCTAGCTCGACGTTTTGCAATACGGTCAGCCAGGGAAAGAGCGCAAAGCTCTGGAAGACAACGGCGACATCTGAGTTGGGGCCGACGACCGGACGGCCTTCGAAGGTAATGTCGCCATTGCTCGGGCGGATCAGGCCGGCAATCGCACGCAGCAGCGTGGACTTACCGGAGCCGGAACGGCCGAGCAATCCGACGATTTCATTGGGATAGAGCTGAAGATCGACATTTTCGAGTACGACGAGCGAGCCGGACGCTCCCTTGTCGTAGGCCTGGCACACCTGCTTGGCGAGAACCAGCGGCGCATTCTTTACCATATCGATTTTCCTGGAGATGACAGCGTTTTCCATATTCGGTTCTCCGATCTTAAATTAATCGAGACGCATGCGGCGTTCGGCGAAGACGTAGAGCGGCCGCCAGAGCGTTCTGTTGAAGAGCGTCACGAAGATCGACATGACAACGATGCCGAGGATGACCCGCGGAAAATCGCCTGCTTCCGTCGCCTTCGCGATGTATGATCCAAGCCCGAAGGCTTCCAGTTTCGTGTTGCCCCAGCTCGCCAGTTCAGCAACGATGCTCGCGTTCCATGAGCCGCCGGACGCCGTCAATGCACCCGTGATGTAGTAAGGGAATATTCCCGGCAGCATCACGCGCCGCCACCATGCCCATGAGCGCAGCCGGTAGACCGAGGATGCCTCCCGCAGATCGGTAGGAAATGCACTCGCACCGGCAATCACGTTGAACAGGATGTACCATTGTGTGCCGAGGACCATCAGCGGTGACAGCCAGATGTTCGGGCTGGCGCCCGTCGCAACGATGGCAACCACCGCAACGGGAAAGAGCACGTTTGCCGGAAAGGCCGCCAGGAACTGCGCCAGAGGCTGGACGCGCTCGGCAACAGCGGGACGCAGGCCGATCCAGACGCCGATCGGAACCCAGATGACACTGGCGACCGCAATAAGAACGACAACGCGAATGAGCGTCACGAACCCGCCGGCGAAGGCGATCCAGACGTCGGCCCAGGAGAGCGTCTGGCTGAGATAGGAAACCGCATCCCAGACGCTCCAGGCGCCGACGGCGGCGATCAGCGCATACCAGGCGATATCGATAGCCCAGCTGACGGCTCGCTGCCCGCCTCGCTCTCTTGCGACGGCTCGCGACATCGGCAGCAACCGCACGAGCATCAGCCGACCCCATGCAGCGGCCAAAGGTGTGGTCACGTATTTCAGGAGACGCGTGCGACGGATCAGCGAATAAACCCAGGAGCGCGGCCTCTGCTGTCCGGCCGTCTGCTCAAAGCGGAACTTGTCTGCCCAGGCGACGATCGGGCGGAAAAGCAGCTGGTCGTAGAGAAAGATGACGACCGCCATGGCGAGCACAGCCCAGCTCACTGCGGCGAAATCCTGCTTGTCGATGGCAACCGCCAGCCACGAACCCAGACCTGGAAGCTGCACAGTGGTGTTACCCACCGTGATTGCTTCGGAAGCAACCACGAAGAACCAGCCGCCGGACATCGACATCATCGTATTCCAGACGAGACCGGGCGCCGCAAAGGGAGCCTCCAGCCGCCAGAAGCGCTGCCAGCTCGACAAGCCGAAACCGCGGCTGACCTCATCGAGATCGCGCGGAACCGTCCGCAGCGACTGATAAAAGGAGAAGGCCATGTTCCATGCCTGGCTGGTAAAGATCGCAAAGATTGAGGCGCATTCGGCGCCAAGCTGGCTTCCTGGGAAAAGCCCCATGAAGAAGGTGACTGTGAAGGTCAGAAAGCCGAGCACCGGGACGGATTGCAGAATATCGAGTGCCGGAATGATGATCTTCTCGGCGCGCCGGCTCTTTGCCGCAAGCGTTGCGACGACGAAGGTGAAGATGAGGGAGGCCACGATGGCCGCCATCATCCGCAAAGTCGTCCGCAGGGCATATTCGGGCAGATAGGTCGGGTCGAGCGACAGAGGTGCCGTGGACAGGCCGGCCAGCGGCGCGCGCATCTCAGCTACACCATGAAGCATGAGATAGGCGGCAGCCGCAATGAAGGCGAATGCGGCGAGATCATAGCCATTCGGCAGGATACGCGAGCCGGCCAACGCCGCAACGGCGCTACGCTCGCGTCGATCGTTAGCAAGAAAAACCATGTCATAACCCTTTGAAACAGGATGTCGTCGGCCAGGGCGCGGTCGGTATGGTGCCGCATTCGCGACGCCACCGGTGCGCTTGTTTAAGAAAGGACACTCAGGCCGCGCGACGGCTGCCATCCTCGTCGAGGACCGGCTCGCCTTCTGTCGTCCAGAAGCACTCGAGCTTTCCCGTAAGGGAATTGATGTGCCAGGTGGCAATCAGGCGCGGACGCTGCGGCGATACGGAACGCTCAGCCGGACGGCTGCTGCCGGTCGAAACGGCAAAAGCGTTCGGGGCGGAAAACTTGGTTGCGAACCTGCGTCCGCGGAAAAGAACGATGTTGTTCATGGCTCACCTCTTCGGCCCTACCTGACGGCAGATCCGAAGGCGAGCCGGACAGGCTAGGCCCGACCGACGCTCGCCCGGCGAATGCCGGCAGCGGTCCAGGTTGTTGCGATGACCGTCCGGGTGCGGCATGACGCCACAACCGGACAGCGACTAGGGTAGCTGTCCATTGGTTTCTTGATCTGTTGGTTTCCTAAGCCTTCGCATGATGTTGCGAGGACATGGTCGTAGTGTCACAGCCGCGGAGAGCGGTCAATCAGGCGATGGTGCACCGCCATTATACCAAAGTATATGACGTGCGGCCTCGATGAGCAGGCGGCTCGGCGGCAAACAATGGGAACCTAACCTATATTCAACGGCCGCCAGCGAGCATGTGGAAATCCGCAAATCCCCGAGCCTTGCAGCAGCGATCCATTCTCCGATCACCCAGCTTCATCGAGGAAGATACTGCTCAACCAAGCTGAAGCGTTTCCCCGCAAACCCGATGTGAAACAACCTGATAACGCTCCACGGAAATGGAGCCAAAAACCAAGCTTTTATGCAACAATAACTTTCAAAATGGAGGCAAGAGAATAGTTAATTTGCAAATATTCATGCCTTGCATCAGAAATATATAAGCGACTCCCCTGTCATTTCGGCGTTTATTCGGGCGGAACACCGAAGGACGATGGCCATTATATACCCAAAGAAATATAGAAGGCGCGATGAAATTTTTACTCAGAACTTTTGGTGAAATCGCTCTTCTGAATAGCGACGAACACCAAATAGCGTTTCCGAAGAAGGCGCTTCTGATTATTGCCTATTTGCTCGTGAGTGACAGCAAGTCCGTCAGCAGAACAAACATGGCGCGATTTCTTTGGGGTGAAGGTGACTTGGCAAATTCGCTGACAAACCTTCGCAAGCTCGTTTCTCGTATCAAGAGCCGGCAATGGGACTTGAACGTCGAGCTTCTGACCTTTGATGATACCGACATTCACATCGCAAATGACTCGCTCACGAGCGATATTGTCCCGACGCGGGTAAGCACGATCGGGAATCCAGCCGAGCATCTCCGCACCTTGATGGAGCGCTCGCAGTTAAAATTCCTGGAAAGAGCCAACTGCCAAACCCGAGCGTTCATCGATTGGCGAGAGAGCGAAAGAAGGCGACACCTCGCCATGTTAAAGGAAGCGCTGGATGCCGCGGTGACGATTCCAGTCGCGTCCGACGATATCGCGCTTATCAAGGAGGCCGCCCTCCTTCTTTTTGAAGCCGAACCGCAAGACGAGACCGCACGCCGTATATTGCTGAAGGCTTTTGACGCCGAAGGCGGCATCGACCAGCTCAAGCGCATATTCGCGCGGCGCAAGGATCTTGTTTCGCCGTGGCCAGCAACCCTGGCCGCATCGTCCCGCTCTCCGACACCAGTTGCTCCCGCGCATTCGCCCGCCATATCCGAGCAGGATACTGCCACGCAACCTGTCTTGCGCATACCTCGCCTCGCCTTGCTGCCGCCAGGCAACGACGGCCCCGATGGTACCGCGACCATGATCGTCTCCTCGCTCATAGAAGATATCACTCTCGGCTTTTGCGCCCTGTACAGCCTGCGAGTGATTGCCCCCTACTCCACTGTCCAGATCGACCGCCAAGCTGAGGATCAAGCCGCACTTTTAGAGCGATATGACATCAACTATGTCCTGGAAACCCGATTGAGCGGGCCTGATGACGACCTTTCGCTCGTCACACAGCTCATTTCCCTGCCGGGCAGCGAGATCCTGTGGGCGGAGCGCTTCAATTTCGGCACGCTGGATCTTGCATGCAATAAGCGCGAAATCTCGCGGCAGATCGTGCTCGCCGCCGCCGCGGAAGTCGAGCGGCATGAGATGGCGCGTGCCTATTTCGAGGACAACCCCGTCCCCGACCATCAATATCTTGTCGGCGCGCTCGACTATATCGGCCGGATGATCGATCCCAGCCTTGCAGACAGGAGGCTCGCGGCGGCAAGCTTGGCGATGCTGGGGCATCAGAACGAGGCGCGCACGCTCGTACGCCGTGTGCGCGGGGCCAATCCCGATTTCGATGCGGATAGATGGCAGTCACTCATTCCGAGCAAAGAGCAATGGCACACGGATCCATATCGCGAAGGTCTGAAAAAGAGGGAGGTTTGAATGGCGATATCGTTGACCCACATTCGCGCAGAAGAAGCCAAAGATATCGACGCCATTCATGCAATCACCTCTGCCGCTTTCGAAGGAAAGAACTATAGTTCCGGCACCGAGGCGGCAATCATCGATGCGCTGCGAATGGCCGGTGCGCTGACCCTTTCCCTCGTGGCCGTGGAGAGCGATGAGATCGTCGGTCACGTGGCCTTCTCGCCCGTGACAATCGAATCCGGAGCCGAAAAATGGTTTGGCCTTGGCCCGGTATCCGTCCGCCCCGACCAACAGGGCAAAGGCATCGGAAAGGCTCTGATTGAAAACGGACTGGCGCAACTGAGAGAGCGCGGCGCCAACGGCTGCGTGGTTCTGGGCGATCCCCGCTACTACACCCGTTTCGGCTTCACGAGCGACGGAACCCTTCATTACGCTGATGTACCGGCCGAGTATTTTCAGCGGATCGTGTTCAAGGGACCAGCCCCAAAAGGGGCGGTTGTGTTCCACGCGGGCTTCGACGCAGCGTAGGAGAACCGAGCCTTCAGAAGAGGTGCGGCTCCGAAGGCGGCAGTCTATTAACAACCGCAGCAGGCACCGGAAGCGGGGAAGACCTAACGCGAACGAGAACTAGCAGGAAATAGTGTTGATCAGGTTGTTGAAGCGATCTTGCATCGCTTGGATAGTCGCATCGCAGAGATCATCGTAGTTTTGGAAGCTAGAAACAAATGGTGGGCCCGGAGGGACTCGAACCCCCAACCAAGCGGTTATGAGCCGCCGGCTCTAACCATTGAGCTACAGGCCCGGCGCAAAGATAAAGACTCCGCGCTTGCGACTCCGGAGCAATGGTTCCCCGAAGACGACTTGGCTCTAACCCAATTTCTGTTTTCCGACAAGGGACTGCCGTAATACCTTCACAATCAATCCGCAAAAGCGGATCTCGAGGGATCATCAACCAAGGAACGAATCATGCTTCTGACGAAAACCAGAGATTTTGCTCTTGCCACTCTTGTCAGCGCCACTTTCTTCGTGCCTGCGACCGCAGCCTTTGCCGAAGATGCCAAGCCGCGCGAAGCCGTCATCACTGTCACCGGCGAGGGACATGCTTCCGTCGCGCCGGATATGGCTGTCGTAACGCTCGCAGTCGTTCAGCAGGCCAAGGCGGCCCAGGATGCACTCGATCAGAACAACAAGGCCATGGGCGCCGTGCTGGCAACGCTGAAGGAAAGCGGCATTGCAGAGCGCGATCTGCAGACCTCCGGCTTTTCCATTCAGCCGCAATATACCTATCCGAACGACAAGGACGGCCACAATCAGCCGCCGGTTCTGAACGGCTATCAAGTGACGAACGGCCTGACCGTTCGCGTACGTGATCTCTCCAAGCTCGGCGGGCTGCTCGACCAAGCGGTCAAGCTCGGCGTCAATCAGGGCGGCGATATCCAGTTCACCAACGACAAGCCCGATGCCACGATCGAAGAGGCCCGCAAGAAGGCAGTCGCCGACGCTGCCGCCAAGGCAAAGACCTTGACGGATGCCGCCGGCGTCAAGCTCGGCCGCGTTATCGCGATCCACGAAGGCGGCATTGCAGCCCCGCCGCAGCCTTATATGCGCAGCATGGCCGCGGCGGCTCCGATGGACAAGGCAGTTCCCGTCGCCACCGGAGAAAACGAATACAACGCATCGGTGAGCATCACCTACGCGATCCAGCAGTAATCAAAACAAAACCGCCCTTCGCTCAGATCCAATCGGATCGAGCAAAGGGCGGTTCCGCGGCCCCCGCCGAAAAAGACGAAAAGGTCAGAGAATGAAAACGGGCGCCTCGTGCGCCCGCTTTGCTTGTCAGCGACCCAGGAGCGGGCAACCGCGAACATTGGCAAACATCATCGTATCCGGGCCACGGCGGCCGAAACCGTCGACGACGACGCGACGCGGCGTCACATCCACGACACGGGCACGACGCAGGCCATAGCTGCGGGCAACGTCCACGGCCTGACGAGGATCGCAGCCACGGCGGTCAAAACGCGGCGGCGGCGGACGGTCATAGTCCGGCGGCGGGCGATGACGGCCCGGATTGACATAGATATCCACACCCTGTGCGGAGGCAAAATCCGCCGTGCCCGACAGGGCGGTCACTGCGACGCAGGCGGCGACTCCCAACTTTGCCAGCATTTGTTTCATTATGTTCTCCATGAAGCAGAGGGCTTCTTTCTCACGCCTGCTATATTTGCTGAGCGAGTGCCCAAGAGGTAACGGCGCTATGCTGAATGAGCTAAGAATCAGCCATTCATCCATTATTCAGCTACATTGAACGCTAAAGGGAAACCAGATGGCCGATAATAGCACATCATAATAAATAAAGCCGCCTCCCTTTCGGAGGCGACTTTGAATCCATTGAATAGATGTGGAAAACTTGGGGAAGCGCTGCAATCAGCGGCGGATCAGTGGGCAACCCGGTGCGTTGGCGAAGACAACTCGATCCGGACCACGGCGGCCGAAACCTTCGACAACGACACGGCGCGGCGTGACATTGTCGATACGGGCGCGGCGCAGACCCATGTCGCGTGCTTTCTCGACGGCGAGACGCGGCGAGCACATGCGACCGCGCGCGTGGTCATAGCGAGCCTGCTGGATGCCAGGATGGAAATCGTTGGCCGATGCAGTGACGGTGGTGGCGGACATCGCGCCCAGCGCGATGAGAGCTGCAATACCTGCCTTGGCGAAAAGATTGGTCATGGTGTTTCTCCTTCAAATCCTTGCTGCGGATCGTTGCAATCCCATTATTGGCCTCGCCATCGGCAATGCCTCGGGATTGGGGCCACGTTAGGTCAGCCAAGCTGAACCGAACACGAACTGGCCGTTCAGATTGTATTCACGACGGTTAACAATCTATTGACGCAAGAAGGCGCGCGGCTCAGGCAGAAAAATGCAGTACGATTTCGCGCCGATGCGGCCGGTCGCGATGCTCGAAAAGGTAGATGCCCTGCCAGGTGCCGAGTGCCAGCCGACCGTGCATCACCGGAATGCCGATCGAGACCTGCATCAGTGCGGCCTTGATATGGGCCGGCATATCGTCCGGCCCCTCCATCGTGTGCACGATCCAGCGCATCGAAGGGTCCGACGATGGAGGCACGAGCCGGCTGAAGAAGGCCTTGAGGTCGGTCTTCACATCGGGATCGGCATTTTCCTGGATCAGGAGGGAACAGGAGGTGTGGCGAACGAAGACGGTCAGAAGCCCGTCACCGCCGGCGGCCGCGGTGCGGACGAATTCCGCCACCTGATCGGTAAATTCATAGAACCCCTGGCCATGAGTCGAAAGCGTGATCACTGTTTGCGGCATGGCATCCTCCGGGCGTGGCGATAGCGATCCGCATCAGGTCGGGCGAGTGGCCGGAATGTCAAGTCCGGCCACCGCGTTGAGCCTATAGCGAGATGATGATGTTGAAACCACCATAGATCAGGCGTTTGCCGTCAAAGGGCATGTTTTGCATGTCATCCTTCAAACGCGGGTCGGCCATGACCTTCGCCAATATTGTGTCGCGGCTCTCTCGCGATTCGTAGGTGATCCATGAGAACACAACGACCTCGTCTTCCTTCGCCTGCACGGCACGCGGGAAAGAAGTAAGTTCGCCATACGGCACGTCGTCGCCTATGGCCTCGACATAGCTGAGCGCGCCATGCTCCCGCCAGACATCCCCGGCCCTGCGCGCCTGCGCCTTGTATGCTTCAATCTTGTCTTTCGGCACGGCAAGGATGAAACCATCGACATAGGACATTTCTGCCTCCTCTGTTCTATGTTCACCTTTGAAAGACGGGTGACGGCAATCAGATCCGACATTGGCGACAGATATTTTTCGGACGCCTGCCGGTTGGTCGGAAACGACCGCGAATTCGCTGAACGACCCACGGAGGGACGCCAATGACGATAGAATACCAGAATGATCCCAAGCTCGAAAATGAGGCGCTCAATGCCCTATGGGCAACCGCATGGGGCAGCTCCTCCCCGCGGGATTTCCAGCCCATTCTCTCCCGAAACCTCGCGCATGTGGGCGCATTCGCGGGCGCAAGACTGGTCGGCTTCGTCAATGTCGCGTGGGATGGCGGCATTCATGCCTTTATTCTCGACACCTGCGTCGATCCAGAATTTCGGCGAAGAGGTATTGCAAGCGCTCTGGTCGAGCGGGCGAGAACCCTGGCCGGCGAACGCGGCGCGGAATGGCTGCATGTCGATTTCGAACCACACCTCGCCGGCTTTTATCGAGGGCTCGGTTTTGTTCCCACTGAGGCCGGCCTCATTCAGCTGCGCGATTGACAGATCATCGCCCGCTAGCCCGGCGAATGAACTTGCGAGAGCAGCCAGTTGCGAAACAGGGCCGCAGCCGGATTCACCAAGGCATTCGGCGGATAGACCAGGCTATAGCTGACAGCAGCCGGCTGCACCTCGACGAAGCATCTGACCAGCTTTTTTTCGGCGAGGTCGCGTGCCACCAGCGAGCTTCGCACTAGGGCGAAGCCGCGGCCCCGCCGGCAGGCCTCCAGCATTTCGGCGAAAGAATCGAATAAGAGAGCCTCCTCGACCGCCCGAGCGATGTCGAAATGCGGTTCTGCCCCATCATCCAACCCGCTGGTAATTTGCTCATGCCAACGCTGCCAATCGAGAATCGTATGCCGCATGCCGGAATAGCGCAGAAGCGGCGCAGCTCTTATGGCCCAGCGCGGTGGCAATCGTTCAGCCAGTTCCGGCGAACTGACGACGAACTCCTCGTCCGTCAACAATTCTTCATGCGTAAAACCTGCATCGGCGCGGCCGAGCCAGACGGAGAGATCGGTGCCATCAGGTTGAAAATCCGGGCGCTGGTAGCCGACGGCCAGCTTCACCTCAATTTCCGGATAGCGTTGGCAGAAATCCGGCAGCCGCGCCGCCAGCCATTGGCTGGAGAACTCCGGCGAGACGGAGACCGCGACGCTGCGAACCGAAATACTCGCGCGCGCCTGGTACAACGCCGTTTCCAGCTCGGCGATCGTGCCTGAGATTGCAGGATGCAGACGGGCGCCCAACGGTGTCAGCCGCGCGCCACTTCGGCCTCTGTCGAACAAGCGCCCGCCGATCCATCCTTCCAATTGCGCAAGCTGATGGCTGACTGCCGTCTGTGTCTGCCCGATCCGCTCGGCAGCACGACCGAAACCGCCGGTCTCGGCAATGGCGCAGAATGTCTGAAGCGTCGAGAGCGGTGGCAACGGCCTCTTTCCCATGAAAATCCCTCATGCTTTAAAGCGCAAGGATTCATTATACACCACTCTATTCCAGGCGCATCTATCTACTGGTCAACCATTTTGAGGTCATGGATAGATGAATATTCTTCATGTTGAAAGCTGGAGAACATGGTTCGCCCGGTTCCTGATCCGGCAAGATGCTTTGGAACGACGCTCGCATGATGAAGGTGGCCGAAAGCGAGACATGCTGCCTCTGACGAACCACCATTTGCTGCGGGATGTCGGGCGGAGCGATCTCGCGAAAGAGCCATCCAAAGATGGACATCGCTAACCGCTGAGC
Organism: Rhizobium pantanalense; assembly: GCF_030182525.1. Taxonomy (NCBI): domain Bacteria; kingdom Pseudomonadati; phylum Pseudomonadota; class Alphaproteobacteria; order Hyphomicrobiales; family Rhizobiaceae; genus Rhizobium; species Rhizobium pantanalense. The sequence goes on along the minus strand of NZ_JAQJCH010000001.1, from coordinate 811,585 downwards.
GTCTTCACCCTGGTCAGATCCGGAAAGAGGCGCATCCAGAGCAGCACCACGACGATGGTTCCGACGCCGCCGACGATGCCCGTCAGAACAGGTCCGAGTGCACTGGCAAGCATGCCGGATTCGAATTCGCCGAGCTGATTGGAGGTGCCGATGAACAGCGAATTCACGGCATTGACCCGACCGCGCATAGCATCCGGCGTCAGGAGCTGCACGAGCGAGCTGCGCACGACGACGCTGACCGTATCCGAAGCGCCGACGACGAAGAGCGCTGCGACCGAAAGGATGATATTGCTCGAGAGCGAAAAGACGATGGTGGCGATCCCGAAAACGAGGACCGCAAACAGCATCTTCTTGCCGACATCGCTCTGCAGCGGCCGGCGTGCCAGCCAGATCGACATGGCGAGCGCGCCGATTGCCGGCGCGGCGCGCAACAAACCAAGCCCCCATGGTCCGGCATGCAGAATATCGCGCGCGAACATCGGCAGCAGCGCCGTCGCTCCGCCGAGCAGCACCGCGAAGAGATCGAGCGAAATCGTCCCCAGCATGACCGGGCGGCTCTTGATGAAGGAAACGCCGGCGAAGACGGAATTCAGCGTCACCGGCTCGCGCGACGACGGCTGCAGCCGTTCAACGCGGATCGAAATGACGTTGATGCTTGCAATGACATAAAGCACGGCTGAAACGGCAAATGGTGCAACGGGGCTGACGCCGTAAAGCAGACCGCCAAGCGACGGCCCGATGATGAAGGCCGTCTGCATCATCGAGGTAGAGGTCGCGATGGCGACCTGCAACAGCGAAGACGGCACGATATTGGGCAAAAGCGCTGCCATGGTCGGACGCTCGAAGGCCGTCGCTGCGCCCATGACGGCAACGGCGGCCAGAATGCCGGCGGGACCTATCCAGTGCTGCCAGACGGCCACGGCAAGAACCAGCGCAGTCAGCGCCTCGATCAGCTGGCAGGCAAGGCCGATACGGCGGCGGTCGAACCGATCGGCGACATGCCCGACGACAAAGGTCAGAATGACCATCGGCAGAAACTGGCAGAAGCCGACGAGGCCGAGAAAAAAGGCGCTATGGGTCTGATCGTAGATCATCCAGCCCATGGCAACCGTGACAGACTGAAAGCCTACTGAAGAAAAGACGCGCGACGCAGCGAATGAACGATAGCCGGAGTGACCGAGCACGCTTGGCCGGTCTAGAGTCTGCAGTGTATCCATGGGCCTTTTCGTCTGCCGGCAGGGGCGCTCGCAGACTTGCTTCTCAACAATCGAATTTTCTACACCTCCCTGCTCTGCCTCGATGGCCCTGCTGTCAATCTTGTTTTTGCTGCAGCTGCAAATTCATCGCGGACGATAGATCAAATCGCGGTGAAGACGGGCTGAGAACACCCTGCCTGACCTCGATCGACCATATCGCCGCCAGCTCCACAGCGATCGCATCGATCAGCTTGGGAACATCGCTGGCCGCAGAACCATGCAGCGCTTCCGCGACGATAAGCACCGAGTGTGTGTCGTCACGCACTGCGGACAGGCCGCTCTGCCGATTGGTCCAGCGGCGGGCATGCGCCTGCCCAGCCGCATCGGCAAAGATCACTTCCCTCGCCTCCGGATGCTCCACCTCGCCGGAAAAGGTCAAATAGGATTCGCTGCCGCTTGCATGCCGCACTTCGAGATTGCCGGAGATTTTCGAAAGATCGAAAACGGCGACGGGAATCGCGAAAGCTATCGAGATGGCATTGCAGAGATCGACGAGTGGATGCAGCCGTGGCAGCGATCCTTCCTGGCGAAAGCGGCGAAGCAAAGCTTCGGAGGCGCAGCGATATTGCGTCGGCTTCAATCCCATTTTGGAGAAAGCCCGCCGCCACGCCTGTATTTCAGCCATCTCGCTTTCAGGATGCTGCATCAGCCGGTCTGCGGCGGTCGCATGATATCCGGCGATCCGATCGCTGACATCGACAGTCGAGGTATTCCCTTCGGCGAGCAACACGCCGGGAACCAGCTCAGGAAACTCGCTCCACATCTCGTTCGAATGGCAGAAAAACATGGCACCTCCTAATAGGCATCTGCGCGGCGCAGCACAAAACCCCGTCATTATCCTCCGGTCTTGAATAAAATTGCAGAAGCTTCAGCCTATGGCTGCCGCATAGGCGCCCGGTGAGACACCGAAATTGCGGACGAAGAGGCGCGTCATATGGCTCTGATCTGAAAAACCGCTGGCAAAGGCCGCTTCCGCAAGGGACGTGCCCGCCACAATCAGCCGGCGCGCTTCGTGAATGCGGCGCTGCATGAGGTAGGCATGAGGCGTCAGTCCCGTCGCCTTGGCGAAGGCACGCAGGAAACGAAAGTGACTCAAGCCACACAATTCTGCCAGTTGGGCAAGGGTCAGGGGCGCAGCGGGATCGTCATCGATCAGCTCGCGCGCCCTGTTGATATCAGCGGGAACGGCATCCTCACACAAGCCGGCCGCCCCTTCGCGCATCACCCCGGCAAGAAGCGACAGCAGCAGCCCCTCCCGCAGGAGAAGTTTCTCAGCCGCGTCTTCGATCAGAAGCGAAAACAGGGTTCTGAAATGCCCGGCCATCCCCCCGTCGCGGATGACAGGCAACGGGAACTCCACCGCACCGAACTTGCCTTCGCCGACATCGCGCAACAGATCGCCGATCAGCCGGGGATCGAAATAGAGCATGGACCACGCACGGCTTTCGCCGATGGGCATGCCGTCATGTACCTCGTTCGGGTTAACGCTGATGACGTCGCCGGCCTCTGCCTGCACCATCCCTCGCCCGCTAAGCGATCTCTGCGCGCCGGCCTCGATGACACCGATGCCGAACTGGTCATGCGTGTGCTTGGGGAAGCTATGGCCGGTTTCGGCCCGAACTGCCTTGATGCCGGCAAGGCGAGAACGATATATCCTGAATTCACCGGACTTCATCGCTGGTGCCTCTCATTCCGCCTGTTCGCTATATCAGCTATGGCGTCCCATACGAGCGACAATGTTGCGCACCAGCAGTCGGGATACAAGGCTCAAGCGCCTTCCGCTGCCTTTTCATCCTCGGCCGTCACCAATGCTGCCTGCGTATTGCCGGCAACGGCGGTCGGCAGCGGCGTGCCGCGCTTGCGCTCCCGCGCCAATGTCAGCAGACCGGAAAAGATGATGAGGACGATGCCGACGGCCATCGGCATATCGATGCTGTCGTTGAACAGCAGATAGCCGAAGGCGATTGCCCAGAGCATCTGACTATATTGCGGCGGCGCAACCAGATTGGCAGGCGCCATCTGCGCGGCCGTCAAGAGCAGGACGCTGCCGCACGCGCCAAGCAGGCCATAGCTTGCGAGGAATATCCACTGCGTCGGCGTCGGCATGGTGACTTCGGACAGCATGAGGAGACCGCTGACGATAAGCGTTCCGAAAAGACCTGCCCCATAGAGCGAAATACGCTTCTCCTTCGAGCCGAGCGCGCGGTTGACGACGATGGAGATCGCCGCCGCAAGACCGCCGATCGCCGCGCAGAGATGACCGACCGAGAGCTCGCGAAAACCCGGACGCAGGACGATCAATACGCCGACAAAACCGAGGATGACCGCCGTCCAGCGCTGCCAGCGAACATCCTCCTTGAGAAAGATCACCGAAAGAATGGTGACAAAGGATGGCAGCAGGAACAGCAACGCAAAGGCTTCCGCCATCGGCAGCTTGGTAAAGGCAATGACGGAGGAGATGGCGCCCGTCGCGCCGCAGACGAAACGTAACAGCCACAAGGGACGGTTCGACGTCCTCACCATGTCAAGCCACTCGTCCTCCCGCTTCTTCAGGAAAGGCACGGCGGCAAAGCCGAATAGCGCGCCGATGAAAGCGACTTGATAGGAGGGGATCACCCCATGCAGGATCTTGATCGAGGCATCGCTGAAGGCGAAGACGGCATAGGACGCGAATGCCACGAGGACACCACGCAGGGCGGAGCGGCCCGCGGCTGCGGAACTGGAATCGGCTGTAATCGAGGACATCGGAATCTTCAGAAAGTGCGATGGGAGGACACTGAATCGGGGAGATACAGGCAGTTGTATGATGAAATGGACCGAATTTCGATCGGGTTGGGGATAAACTATTGTTTCAACCTACAGCCATAACTGTGCGTATCATCAAAATGCAGGCAAACCGAGCCTCTCAAGCTGATTTTTAGGAACACGTCCATCGTTCGTATATGAGAAGGCCGTAACCTTCAAAGCTGCATCGTCAACTTGGCACTTGAAGGCAACTCGATACCAACCTTTTGAGGTCGGAACCGCTACCCCGTCGGCCGAGACACCAATATCACTCAGCATAGTGGGCGAGAATGCCGAATTGACATAATTTGGCGCGTTAAATTCATGCCCAAATTGAGCTAGAGCTTCACTGCGGCAAAGATACGAAACACGTTCTCTACGTGGCATCTTCTTCCAGGCATCATAATTGCTCTTGGACAGGCGAGCCATCTCGACGTCTGAGTAAAGCTTTTTCGCGCGGACAGTCATCTTCGTCGTGTCTGATTTAGGCTGCGCTTCAGTGACCAATGCAGTGCCGCCAGTCGGATTACCTTGGATGCCCGAAGCGGATTGGTCTTGAGAATTTTGCTGAGAGGGAGAGGGCTTTACCGTCGGAACGACAATCTGTGGCGGATCTTTTGTTTCATTCTTGACCTGCTCTGCAGGAGCCTGCTGCTTCAGGTCGGATGACGCCGCCTGCGGCGGCTGTACTTGAAAATCCGAAGGCTCTTTGGTCGTAAGAACGTCGGGCGCCGATGATAGGGCCTTGGTGGTCGAGTCGCTTGCCGGCGGCTCAGCCGCATTTGTCACCTGGTCTTTGGCATCAGTCCGCTGCTGGGTATCTTGCGCCTGTTGCGCTGCCTGCGCTTGAGCAGCCGCCTCAGTGGCTGCCTGTTGCTCGGCCGCAGCATTGTTTGGTTGCATCGGAGGTGTATTGTTTCGCTGCGCCGAGGTGTCGGCCTGTTGTGTTGTGGTCGGATTCTTCTGATCGCCGTTCATGTCTGGAACAGGTACATCTACGACAGAGGGCAGCTGTTCCACCTTCTCGACAGGCTTGTCAGCGCCGGGATCATCCGGTTTGGGTTCCGACTTCGCCTGCTCTACCGGCTTATCGGCCTTGGCCTCATCCGGCTTGGATGCGGGCTTCTCCGCCTGCTTCTTGCCGTTGGGATCGGATTGCTTTGGCGGCTGTTCGTCCGCCTTCTTTCCCTCCGGCTGCTGCGGCGTGTCCTGGGCTTGAGCCATCTCCTGGGCTGGCTTCTCGTCAGGTCTTGGCGTCGGCTTGGGAGGCTGGTCGGGCTTTTCATTCTCCTTCGTCGCAAGCTCCTGTTTTTCCTCCTGTTGCGGCACGAGCTCGACATTGACGCTCTGCTCGGGCTTTGCCTCCGGCGGCGCGGGAAATAGCGGCAGCAGAAAAATCGCGACAAACAGGACGTGCAGAAGGATCGACAGGACAAAGCCCGGCCTTATCTCCCTATCCCGTTTTTCCGCAACCTTTTCCATCGTTCAGCGGAAAGCTCGCGAAGCGAAAGCAATCAGGCGAAAACAACGCATCGATTCATTCGATCCTTATCGGCAAACAGATCAGAAGACTTTCCGGTCGCTGACATATGGTACCCGACCACGCATCGCGAAAGAGGCATCTATCGAAATCGAACTTGTCAGGCCTCCGCGCGATCCGCAATGGCGCAAAAACAAACCTGCGTGATCGCGCTTCGCCCAGGCGGTCGTATCCACGTCAGAAGAACTCATCCAGTAGCTGATAATATGCCATCTTTTCTTCTTGCGGCTCAAAATCGCCGTAGGCTTTCAAAAACTCCGCAAGCAATTCCTCTCCGAAATTGTGCGCGATGCTGCCGCAGGCAAGCGCAATATCCTGATGGCGATCAGCTACGCCGAGACGACCGCAATCGATATAGCCGCTGAATTTTGGACCATCGGCCATGAAATTCGGAAGGCAGGCATCTCCGTGGGTGACGACCAGATCCTCTGTGGGCGGCCTCGTCTCCGCGAGCTCGCGGAAAAGATCCTCCGCCGTCCTTCCCAACCGGGTCTCATCGAAGTCGTCCTCATCGACGCGGCCGGCAAGCAAGTGTGCCTTTGCCGTGCCGATCCTGCTCTCCAGCCGATGATCGAAGGGGCAAGCAGCGATATCGACAGCGTGCAAACGCCGCAAAGCATCCGCCAAAAGCTGTACCCGCTCGAGCGGCTGCACCCTCTCGGCGCTGACGAGATCGCTGCCGGGAAGAGCGCTCATCAAAAGCCATTCGCGTTCGCCGTCGGTCTCGTAGGCAATGACTTCCGGGCAGGCAAGGCCGTGCGAGGCCAGCCATCGCAGCCTGGCAACCTCGCCTGCCAATTCACCCAAAGCATCGGCCAGCTCGGTCTTGAGATAGACCGGCGCGCGTCCATCGGCCTCAAGCCGGAAGACATGGGCCGAGGAGCGGCCAAGCCCATCCTGCCGCCATTCGTATCCGGCCAACGCATCGCGGAGCCGGATTGGGATAGATGTTTCCATGAATTGCGGCTTGCTCGCCATGATCACCCCTTTGATCTTGATATCGCCAACGAAAAGCCCGGCTCGCTTTCGCGAACCGGGCCATATTTTGTAAACTGCCGATGTCGGCTTGCGCCAGACCTCAACTGTCGAGGAAGCTTCTGAGCTTGCGGCTGCGGCTCGGATGCTTAAGCTTGCGCAGCGCCTTGGCTTCGATCTGACGGATACGCTCGCGCGTCACCGAGAACTGCTGGCCGACTTCTTCCAGCGTATGGTCGGTGTTCATGCCGATGCCGAAGCGCATGCGCAGCACACGCTCTTCGCGCGGCGTGAGCGATGCCAGAACGCGGGTCGTCGTCTCACGCAGGTTCGCCTGGATGGCGGCGTCGATCGGCAGAAGCGCGTTCTTGTCCTCGATGAAATCGCCGAGATGCGAATCTTCTTCGTCACCCACCGGGGTTTCGAGCGAGATCGGCTCCTTGGCGATCTTCAGCACCTTGCGCACCTTTTCAAGCGGCATGGCGAGCTTTTCGGCCAGTTCTTCCGGCGTCGGCTCGCGGCCGATTTCGTGCAGCATCTGGCGCGACGTGCGGACGATCTTGTTGATCGTTTCGATCATGTGCACCGGAATACGGATGGTGCGGGCCTGGTCGGCGATCGAACGGGTGATCGCCTGACGAATCCACCAGGTGGCGTAGGTCGAGAACTTGTAGCCGCGACGATATTCGAACTTATCGACCGCTTTCATCAGGCCGATATTGCCTTCCTGAATAAGGTCGAGGAACTGCAGGCCGCGGTTGGTGTACTTCTTGGCGATGGAGATGACGAGGCGCAGGTTGGCTTCGACCATTTCCTTCTTGGCGATACGCGCTTCGCGCTCGCCCTTCTGCACCATGTGAACGATGCGGCGGAATTCCGAGATCGAAATACCGGTTTCGGTCGCAAGGTTCTGAATTTCCTGGCGAATGTCGCGGATCGTGGTGTTTTCGCTCTTGGCGAATTCCTTCCAGCCACGTGCGGCCAGATTTCCGATCGACTTCATCCAGTTCGGATCGAGTTCGGCGCCCTGATACTGTTCCAGGAAGCTGTCGCGCTTGACGCCATAGGATTCGGCAAGGCGCAACAAGCGGCCTTCGTTCTGCACGAGGCGCTTGTTGATGTCGTAGAGCTGCTCGACGAGGGCGTCGATGCGGTTCTGGTTCAGCGACAGAGACTTGACCGACTTGACCAGCTCATCCTTGAGCTCCTTGTAGCGGCGCTCCTGCGCCGAAGAGAGTGTACCTGAAGCCGACAGGCGCTGTTCGACCTGCTGGTCCTGCAGCTTGCGCAGCTTCTTGTAGGTTTCCGCGATGATGTCGAGCGTCGTCATCACCTGCGGACGAAGCTCGGCTTCCATCGCGGCGAGAGAGAGGTTGGATTCGTCCTCGTCCTCTTCCTCCTCCTCGATGGGGAGGCCTTCGCCGCCGACATTGGTGATGTCGTCGTCGCCGGAGGGAGAGCGGCCGCGGCGCGCCTTTTCCTTCTCTTCGGCGGCCTTGCGGTCAGCCTCGATCTTCTCGGGGCTCTGGAACTGCGGTGCAGCCTTGGCCTCGGGACCGGAATAGGTGGTTTCGAGGTCGATGATCTCGCGCAGCAGCGTCGTGCCTTCGTTGAGTTCGTCGCGCCAGATAATCAGCGCCTGGAACGTCAACGGGCTCTCACAGAGGCCACCGATCATGGTTTCGCGGCCGGCCTCGATGCGCTTGGCAATCGCGATTTCGCCTTCGCGCGACAGAAGCTCGACGGAACCCATTTCGCGCAGATACATGCGCACCGGGTCGTCCGTGCGGTCGGTCGGCTCTTTCTTCTTGGCGGTGGCGAGCGCAGAACCCGTGGAGGGAGCGAGTTCGCCGCCCTCGCTGTCGTCATCGCCGCCGGCATCGTCGTCATCGCTGGCCGCAGCGCCGGCCTCTTCGACGTCTTCGTCCTCGATGACGTTGATGCCCATGTCCGAAAGCATGGCCATCGTATCTTCGATCTGTTCGGACGTCACTTCTTCGGACGGAAGAACGGCGTTGAGCTCGTCCATCGTCACGTAGCCGCGCTTCTTCGCGGCCTTGATCATCTTCTTGACCGCATCGTCGGAAAGATCGAGAAGGGGGCCGTCGGAGGTGCCGTCGCGCTCGACTTCAGCTTCTTCGTTCTCTTTGACCTTTGTTGCCATCTTTATATCGTCGCTTTCCCTGACGCTGCAAACTTACACGCGGTGAAACAATCACACTGACTGGCGCGCCCTGCACCAGCCGCGACTCACCGACGAACACCTAACGGAATGACCTTTAATGCCCGATTAACCACGATCACCACCACCGGAGTGCAAAGCTGGATTGCGTTTGGATTTCCGGCCATGATATCAGGTGATCCGCTTGATCCAGTTTTACCGTTCTTTCCGAAGTCAAACGGTGATTCCTAGAATTTTAGTTCTCGTCAAGCTTTTCCAGCAAAAAAGCCCGTTAAATGCGCGAAAAAGCCTTATCCACAGGCTCCGCACGCAGCGATTTAATGTTTCCCGTATTTAGGAAGTCCCCACGCGATGACAAGAGCATCCTGAGCAAAGCTTCACATTTCCAGCATCGGCAGGTATTACCGAGGCCGGAAGTGTGTCCGAATGGCATCAATTCCAGTCCATCACGACCTTGCCGGAATTGCCTGAGCGCATCGCTTCGAAGCCATCGCGAAAATCATCGATGCCGATACGATGAGTGATGAGGGGCGATACATCGAGACCGCCTTGCACGAAGGCGATAATCTTGTACCAGGTCTCGAACATCTCGCGGCCATAGATGCCCTTCAGGTTCAGCATCTTGAAGATGACCTTGTTCCAGTCGATCTCGAAGCCGGCCGGCGCGATGCCGAGAATGGCGATCTTGCCGCCATTGTTCATCTTGTCGATCATGTCGCGAAAGGCGGGCGCCGCACCCGACATTTCCAGCCCGACATCGAAACCCTCGGTCATGCCAATGGACTTCATCACATCGGCAAGGTTTTCCTTGGAAGCGTCGACGACATGATCGATGCCGACCTTGCGGGCAAGCGCCAGCCGGGTGGGATTGATATCGGTGATGACGACCTTGCGCGCACCGGAGCGCTTGGCGACCATGGCCCCCATGATGCCGATCGGCCCCGCGCCGGTCACCAGCACATCTTCGCCCACCAGATCAAAAGAAAGCGCCGTATGGACGGCATTGCCGAAGGGATCGAAGATCGCGGCGATTTCATCCGGAATATCGTCGGGGATCGGCACGACGTTGGATTCCGGAATGCAGACGAACTCACCGAAGGAGCCGGGACGGTTGACACCGACGCCGAGCGTGTTGCGGCAGAGATGGCCCCTGCCCGCCCGGCAATTGCGACACTTGCCGCAGACGATGTGGCCTTCGCCCGAGACGCGCTCGCCGACGTGATACTTCGTGACCGCCGAACCGATTTCGGCAATCTCGCCACAGAATTCGTGGCCGACCACCATCGGAACGGGAATGGTTTTTTGCGCCCATTGATCCCAGTTCCAAATATGGACATCCGTGCCGCAGATCGCTGACTTTTTGACCCGGATCAGGACATCGTTCGGCCCGACGTCCGGAACCGGCACATGCTCCATCCATAGCCCGACTTCCGGCTTGGATTTGACCAACGCTTTCATCATGTTCGACATTCGCATCTTCCTTTGGCTTTCGCCGGCCCAATTCCCCTTCTCCCCGGCGGGGAGAAGGTGCCCGAAAGGGCGGATGAGGGGGCTACGCGGCCCACCATCAATTGCTCTTCATGCTATTCAGAGCGTCGCTTCGCTCCTCCCCCTCATCTGTCCTTCGGACATCTTCTCCCCAAGGGGAGAAGGGGGCAACTACGTCAAATAATCCCAAGCTCCCTGCCCGCTTCGGCAAAGGCTGCCATCGCCTTTTCAACATCGGCCTTCGAATGGGCGGCTGACATCTGCGTGCGGATGCGCGCCTGCCCCTTGGGCACCACGGGGAAGGAAAAACCGATGACGTAGACGCCCTTCTGCAGCATGAGTGCCGCCATGTCCTGCGCGAGCTTTGCGTCGCCGAGCATGACCGGGATGATCGGGTGATCGGCGCCAGCGAGCGTGAAGCCGAGCTTGGTCATCTCACGCCGGAAAAGTTCGGCATTGCCTTGAAGGCGCGCACGCAAGTCGGAGCCGTTCTCGATCAGATCGAAGACCTTTAGCGAGGCAGCGGCGATGACGGGCGCCAAGGTGTTCGAGAAGAGATAGGGACGCGAGCGCTGCCGAAGCCATTCGACAATCTCGCCTCTCGCCGACGTATAGCCCCCGGACGCGCCGCCGAGCGCCTTGCCGAGCGTGCCGGTTATGATATCCACCCGGCCTTCGACACCGCAATATTCGGCCGACCCGCGGCCATGTGCGCCGACGAAGCCAACTGCGTGGCTGTCGTCGACCATGACCATCGCGCCATATTTCTCTGCCAGGTCGCAGACGCCGCCCAGATTGGCGATGATGCCGTCCATGGAGAAGACGCCGTCGGTCGCGATCAGCTTGAAGCGGCTGCCTTCGGCCTTCTTCAGCTCTTCTTCCAGGGCCGCCATATCGTTGTTGGCGTAGCGGAAGCGCTTGGCCTTTGAGAGCCTTACACCGTCGATGATCGAGGCGTGATTAAGGGCATCCGAGATGATGGCATCTTCTTCCGAAAGCAGTGTTTCGAACAGCCCGCCATTCGCATCGAAGCAGGAGGAATAGAGGATCGTCGCCTCCATGCCGAGAAAGGCCGAGATCCGTGCCTCGAGCTGCTTATGCTCCTCCTGCGTTCCGCAGATGAAACGTACCGAGGCCATGCCGTAGCCATAGCGATCGAGCGCCTTCTTCGCGGCTTCCGCGAGCTCCTCGTTATCGGCAAGTCCCAGATAGTTGTTGGCGCAGAAATTGAGGACGCGTGCGCCACCCAGCACGGCGATTTCGCCAGCCTGTTTGGAGGTGATAACGCGCTCGGCCTTATAGAGGCCGGCTTCTTTCAGACCGAGAAGCTCGTTGCGCAAATGGGATATGAACGCTGAAGTCATGGTCGCATTCCGATGCTGGTCAAAGGGCCTAATTCATCAAGGAATAACATAGGATCCGGCCTGTTGCTGCATTCGGCAGCGGCAAAAATGCGCAACGCGGTGACGTCCGCGCGACAGGCAACAGTTTCGACAGGATCTGTCGAAGCAGAGGGAAATCACGCAACTTTCCAGCCAGACCTCATTGGTGACTATCGCAAAAATTACTTGACTCAGTCCAATATTCCACGGCAGATTGGCGTTACTCTGAAAATAAGGGAGAGCCATGAGCATATTCCATAGATTCTCCCTCGCAGGACGGGTTGCCCTCATCACCGGAGGCGGACGCGGGCTCGGATTCGAAATGGCAAAGGCTCTCGCCGATGCCGACGCTCACGTCATCATCAACGGGCGGACTGCGGCGACATTGAATACGTCCGTCGGGATCATCCAGGCGAGAGGTGGCTCCGCCGAAGCCGCCGCCTTCGACATTTCCGATCGCGACGCTCAGCATGCAGCAATAAACGACATCGAAAAAAATCACGGCCGGCTCGACATATTGATCAACAACGTCGGTGCCCGCGACAGACGCCCGCTGGCCGACTTCGACGACGAGGCGATCCTCGCCTTGCTTAACACGGATCTCGCCGCCTCGATCATGCTCTCCCGCGATGCCGCACGCCTGATGAAACGAAACAATCATGGGCGGCTGATCTCGGTCACTTCGATCAGCGGGCAGGTCGTCATGCCAGGTGACTGTGTCTATCCCGCCGCAAAGCAGGGGCTGACAGGGCTTATGCGCAGCATGGCTGTGGAATTTGGCCCTCACGGCATCACAAGCAACGCCATCGCGCCAGGTTGGTTCGCGACGGAAACGAACGCGGCCATGGTCGCGAACGAAGACCTGATCCCCATCGTGCGCCAGCGCATCCCCGTTCAGCGCTGGGGACGTCCCGACGAGATTGCGGGTGCCGCGCTGTTCCTCGCCAGCGACGCAGCTTCTTTCGTTAACGGCCACGTCCTGACCGTCGATGGCGGAATGACGGTGCGCATGTAGCGTGTCGGCAGCCGGGCTTCGATAACGGCATCAACACGTCACCAGTTAGCGAATTCCGAAATCACGGCAAGGAACGCGTCTCCATAGCGGTCCAGCTTCGATTGCCCGACCCCCGATATCCCCAGAAGATCTCGGTGATTCCTGGGCCGCTCTGTCGCAAAGGCGATCAGCGTCGTATCCGGAAAAACGACGTAAGGCGGCACGCCCAACTCCTTGGCGATCCGGGTGCGCTCGGCCCGCAGCGCATCGAACAGCGCCTGTGTCTCGCCGGCAAGCCCGTGTGCCTGCTTCTCCGGTCGTCCCGCCTTCTTGCCGCGACGGCCCGTTTCGGGCCGGTCCTTGCGGAAAAAGACCTGCCGCTCGCGCTTGAAGACGGCCCTCGCCTGTTCCTGGAGCTTCATGGCACCGAAGGCCGTGTGGTCGATGCTGATAAAGCCGTTCGCCAGCAATTGCCGGAAGATCGATTGCCATGTGCGGGAGGGAATATCCTTGCCTGCGCCGAAAACAGGCATGTCGACGTGGCCGAAGCGCTCGGTCTTCTCGTTGACCGTTCCCATCAGCACATCGATGACATGGCCGGTGCCGAAACGCTCGCCGGTCCGATAGACGGCCGCAAGCGCCTTGATGGCCGCTTCCGTCCCGTCCCAGGTCTCGACAGGCTTGAGGCAGGTATCGCAATTGCCGCAACCGCCGCCATGCGCCTCACCGAAATGCGCGAGGATCGACTGCCGCCGGCAGCCCGCCGTCTCGCAGATCGCAAGCAAAGCATTGAGCTTCGCACGTTCCACCCGCTTGATTTCCTCGGATGCGGCGCCCTCGTCGATCATCCGCCCGCGCTGGATGACATCGGCCATGCCATAGGCCATCCAGGCATTGGAGGGTAACCCATCGCGCCCTGCGCGGCCCGTCTCCTGATAATAGGCCTCCACCGAACCCGGCAGATCGAGATGCGCGACGTAGCGCACATTCGGCTTGTCGATACCCATGCCGAAGGCGACCGTCGCCACCAGGCAAAGGTCCTCTTCCTTCAGGAAAGCATCCTGATTGGCATCGCGAAGCGCCCGGTCCATGCCGGCATGATAAGGAAGCGCGCGGATGCCCTGCCCGTTCAGCCACTCCGCCGTGTCCTCGACCTTGGCACGCGAGAGACAATAGACGATACCGCTGTCACCGCGATGGCCGTCGAGAAAGCGGAGCAATTGCTGGCGCGGCTGATCGCGCTCGACAATCTCGTAGGTGATGTTCGGGCGATCGAAACTGGTGGTGAAGACCTTGGCATCGCCGAGCGCCAGCCGCTCTATGATGTCGTCGCGGGTATGCGGATCGGCCGTTGCCGTCAGCGCGATGCGCGGCACGCCGGGAAAAAGCTCGGCAAGTCTGCCGAGATCGCGATATTCCGGCCTGAAATCATGGCCCCATTGGGAGACGCAATGCGCCTCGTCAATCGCAAAAAGCGCGATCTTCGCTCTGCCGAGCATCTGGCAGAAGCCTTCCGTCGCAATGCGTTCCGGCGTCACATAGAGCAGATCGAGCTTGCCGGCGGAAATGGCGCGATAGACATCACTGGCCTCCTCGCGCGACAGGGAGGAGTTCAAGGCTGCGGCCCGGATGCCGAGCTGCTTCATCGCCTCCACCTGATCGCGCATCAAGGCGATCAGCGGCGAGACGACGATGCCGATACCATCGCGGCAAAGCGCGGGGATCTGGAAGCATAGCGACTTGCCGGCACCAGTCGGAAACAGCACGACCGCATCGCCGCCGGAAACGACATGCTCGACCACCTGCTGTTGCTTGCCGCGAAAGGCGGAATAGCCATAAACACGCTTCAGGACATCAAGCGGCGCCGGCGCACCGGTATGCTCACCGAACAAAGCGTCGTCTACGGAAAATCGCGGCTCTTGTCTTTCAGGCTGAGGCATCTATTCCCTATTTTCCAGCGGCACCTTTGACGCGGCCGGAGAGCACGCCGAAGCCATCAATGATCGCTTCCTGATTTTCCAGACGCAGCGCCTCGAGTTGCACTTCCTGCAAGGCGCGAATCAACGGCTCGATCGCTTCACCGTCGCCTTCTTCAGTTGCCTCTGCAATAGCGCCCTCCAGCTCGATCTTATGCCAGCGCAATGCTTTCGAACGCTTGTGGAGCGCGAGCGCCTGGCGATACCCCTCGCGCGCATCCTCCATGGCGGCCTCCTCGGTCGCCGTCCACAGGCGGGCATTGCGAATCTGCTGCTCCAGCCCCTTCAGCAAGGCGCCGAAATCCTGTTCTTCCAATTGCTCGACCAGTCGCTCGCGGACGAGCTGAGGTCCGACCAGAGTTGCGGCCGCTCCGAGAACTGCGGACCAGAGCCGTTGGAGTTCACGGCTGTCATAATCGATCGCGGCAATCTCGTCATATTCGTCCTGCAGCAGCGCCGGATGGTTGACGATGGTCAAAGCCAGCACGCTTTCACGAAGGCTCGGAATATCCTGATGTCCCTTGATCATGGCCGAGCGTTGCAGGCGGTCGGATGCCGTCGTTGCCATCGCGGCTCCAGCACGTGCCTGCCCGCCGCGACCTGCAAAGTTACGGCCATTGCCGTCACGGGAAAAACCACGCCCCCGTTGGCCGCCCCGCTGGAACTGCGGCTGAAACAGCCCGTTCAGCCGCTCGCGCATATTTTGCTGATAATGGCGGCGGACATCTTCATCGCCGATGACCGAAACAATGCGCCGCAACCGCGCTTCCAGTTCCGCCCGCGCCTCAGGCGTTTCGAAGGTGCCACTCCCGGCCTCCCTCGCCCATATCAGATCGGCCAGCGGCTTTGCCTGCGCCAGTACCTTGTCAAACGGCGCGCGCCCATCCTGCCGCACGAGATCGTCGGGATCCTTGCCATCGGGCAGCAGCGCAAAACGCACAGTCCGGTTCGGCTTGATATGCGGCAGTGCCAGATCGGCGGCGCGATTGGCGGCGCGGATGCCGGCGCCATCGCCATCGAAGCAAAGCACCGGTTCCGGCGTCATCTTCCAGAGGAGATCGAGCTGGCTCTCCGTCAGCGCCGTGCCGAGCGGCGCAACCACATTCTCCACGCCGGCCTGATGCAGCGCGATGACATCCATATAGCCTTCGACTGCTATAATGGTGCCGGCGCCGTCGGCACCTTGAGCAGCGCGGCGGGCGCGAGTGAAATTGTAGAGCACGTTGCCCTTGTGAAAAAGCTCCGTCTCGTTGGAATTCAGATATTTCGCCGGTGCATCCGGCGACATGGCGCGACCACCGAAGGCGATCACCTTCTCGCGTGACGACAGGATGGGAAACATGATGCGGTCGCGGAAACGATCGTAGGAGACCGGCACATTCTCGTGCACCACAAGGCCGCAAGCCTCCATCTGCTCCTTCAGCACGCCCTTGCCGGCAAGATGCTCTTTTAAAGCGTTGCGGCTATCGGGCGAATATCCCAGGCGGAACGTTTCGATGGTGCGGCCGCTGAGCCCGCGATCACGCAGATAAGCCCTCGCCCGCGCACCATTCGCCGTCTGCAGCTGATCTTGGAAAAACTGAGTCGCCATCTCCATGACATCGAGCAGCGACGTACGTTCCTTCTCCTTCTTCGCCTCCATCGGATCGGCAACGGGCATCGGAACTCCGGCCATGTCGGCGATCTGCTGCACGGCCTCTGGAAAGCTCAAGCCTTCCAATTCGGTCAGAAAGCGGAAATGGTCGCCCGTCACGCCGCAGCCGAAGCAGTGATAACGCCCCTTGCGATCCTCGCAGTGGAAGCTCGGCGACTTCTCGCCGTGGAAGGGGCAGCAGGCCCAGTAATCGCCGCGCGGCACATTTGTCTTGCGCCGATCCCAAGTCACACGACGACCGATCACGTCCGAAATCAAGACGCGGTCGCGAATCTCATCGAGAAACGTACTGGAAAATCGCATGGCTACCTCTGGCTCATCCCATATAAACAGGAATGCCGGGCATTGCCACGACGACCCGACCGCCTCCCACGCTATTCACAGCCCTTTGTCGGCGATTGCATTTTCGCCCGTCGATCACAACTCCGTGAACGCGGCGACACATTTATCCGCATTCGCGTCGAAATCCATGATTGCGTTTGACAGGCTTGAAACGCTCAAAAATCGCGTCGGCGTGACCGAAACTGGTAGGATCATGTCCATAGGAGTAACTATTTCGTCCGCGAAAATTCGCGAAAAAGCAAAGGCTTGCACAGCCTATAGTCGACAAACGCGAACAAGAGCGCCGCCATGAACAATCAATGGCTGCAAAGCAACCGCGCTCGCGCGACACTCTCTGACGGCGCATTTGCGGCAAGGTTTGTAAGCCAAACATTATTTTTTTGTAATTTGATTGTTCGTGTGCGTCGCAATAGCGTTCTTCTCACAGGGCGAGACAAGCCGGCAAAGAAACTTCTTTGCGACGCGACATGCCGAGACGCCCTGACGAACCGGAAGCCACCAGGTACGGGCTTTCTGTTTAGGAGAGGGAAATGCGCGTTCTGATCGTACCCTTGGCAGCAGCAGCCATCTTCGCCACAGCTACCTATAGCTCGGCCACGATGGACAGCGGCGCCGGCGAAAAGAATGTGCTCTATGCCGGTGCGGGATATCAGTTGCCGGCGAATATGAAAGTTCCTGCCCTTACGGCAGGCGTAAAGGTTCAAATGTCCGAACTGCCGCCGCAGGCATTGGCTTTGCCCCAGCAGATCAGGATTTTCAGATAAGTTCAGCAGATACTCAGGTGGGGCACCATCCCTACCCCCGGCGCCGCCCCACCTGAGTGCCTTTGCAAAAGACGTTTGATTTTTGGGCCCCACCCTGCGTCATCAAACGTCAGCAAAGCGCAAGAAGGCAGGAGCTCCCCCAGCTCCTGCCTTCTCTAATTTTGCGCCATCCCCAATTCGCGACAACACGAGCATCCACACATGCTGCGGACCATCTTTGGTTCGTCGCCGCGAGTATCTTGACGCAACGACATCGATCGATATCCTTTATTATCTACGTATATGCGATCTCAGTAATTATCTCGTCAGACAATTTGAAACTTTGTTCAGTTGATCGGAGACGATTGCATGTCTTTATCCGCGAAGGAACTTGTTCAAGACCCCAAATTTTTCACGGAAATCCTCGGTTATACACGAGAGATTATATCCACTTATGATGAGAATCAGCGCGTATGCTCTGTCTTTGCTTCACAACAACGCTGGCTGATGGCACTCGCCGGCTTCGCCCTCTATTGCGGCGGCATCGACGGAGAACCGCCGGGCATCCACGCCAATCGCTTCGCCAACTATATCGTCGAACACGAAATCGCCAGCCACAACACCGCACTCAGCTTTATTCAGGAGATGCTTGCTCTCGGTTTCCTGCGCTACCTGCCCGTAGCCAATGATCGGCGCGCTCGGCCGATGCAGCCCACGGAGGAGGCCGCAAAGCAGCTTGCGCAATGGCTGAGCATGCATCTTTCCGTGCTGGATCGATTGGATGGCGGCAAGCGCAACGCCTTGTTCAGCAAAAAACCGGAGCTCATCGGTCTGCTACAGCCCCCGATCTCGGTCGGCATCATAGAAAATGACGAGCTGCGCAATCCGGGAGAAACGTTCGACCTGTTTACCTGGGCGAACTCGGGCGGCATCATCATGGATTATCTGATCTCCCGCATCGGGACGATCAACACGGCGACCAAGAAAGCGATTATTGGGCCGGTAGCCTTTACCGATCTCTGCAACCGGTTTCTCATCTCCAGAACAAACGCAAAGCGACTCATGAACAAGGCCATAAAGATGCAAAGCGTCGGATGGACGGGATCGCCGGGACGGAGCCAGCTTTGGCTCTCCACCGCTTTCATCGAGGAATATCGGAACTATCAGGCGGGGAAGCTTGCCATCATAGACGCCGCCTGGCAAACTATCCTCGGCACGCGGCCAGTCCGCGTGCCGAGGGTGAAACAGAGTTTTACTTCAGCAGTTCCTTAAGGATGGCCGAAGCTTTTGCGAAATCCATCTGGCCGGCATAGCGCTCGCGCAGGGCGGCCACACACTTGCCCATATCCTTCAGGCTCTGCGCGCCGAGCTCTGCGACAATCGCAACGCAGATCTCGCGCACCTTTTCTTCGGAAAGCTGCTCGGGCATGAAGCCCTGGATGACTGCAATCTCTTCGCGCTCCTTGTCGGCGAGCTCCGGGCGGCCGCCGTCGATGTAGATCTTCACCGATTCCTCGCGCTGCTTGATCATCTTGGCGAGCAGCTGCAGGATTTCATCCTCGCTCGCCTGTTCCTTGCCGAGACCGCGATTGGCGATGTCCTTGTCCTTGATCGCAGCAAGGATGAGACGGACGGTCGAAAGCCTCGCCGTATCCTTCGCCTTCATGGCGTCCTTCTGGGCATTGGAAAGGGTTTCGCGGATCATGTCTCTAAACTCCTTGAAGCAGGCCGGCGACGATCGCCCCGGCCACTTATGTCATGTTGCTGTCTCTTAAACCAACAGTGCCGATCAACGCAATTGCGCCCGCGAGCCCGAATTCCCTATCAGGAAAGCGAAAGCGCGCATTGACCGGCTCGCCTTGTTTAGCTATGTCCATCACCTGCACATTAGATCGATATGAAGATCTCAAGCCGCGACCTCGGTCGACGGCTGCACCTTGCTACAAACATGGCGGAACCGCCGGTCTCTTCAAGGCCGCGCCCGACGCCGGAAACGGGATGACTATGACCGCCACAGCCCCATGGACCACTGAAAAGCCGACCGCCCTCCTCGTTCTCGCGGATGGCACCGTGATCGAAGGCAAGGGTATCGGCGCGACCGGCAAGGTCCAGGCCGAAGTCTGCTTCAACACAGCGCTGACGGGTTATGAAGAGATCCTCACCGACCCCTCTTATCTCGGCCAGATTGTCACCTTCACCTTCCCGCATATCGGCAATGTCGGCACCAACGATGAAGATATCGAAGACCTGACGCCGGCCGCCCGCCACGGTGCCGTCGGCGTCATCTTCAAGGCCGATATCACCGATCCCTCGAACTACCGCGCCGCCAAGCACCTCGACCAGTGGCTGAAAGCGCGCGGCATTATCGGTCTCTGCGGCATCGACACCCGTGCGCTGACCGCCTGGATCCGCGAGAACGGCATGCCGAATGGCGTGATCGCTCACGATCCGAACGGCGTCTTCGACATCGAGCAGCTGAAGGCGGACGCCAAGGCGTGGAGCGGTCTCGAAGGTCTCGATCTCGCCAAGGTCGCCTCCTCCGGTCAGTCCTCGCAATGGGCGCAGACGCCCTGGGTCTGGAACGAAGGCTATGGCGAACTCGGCGCCGATGACGCCAAATACCATGTCGTCTGCCTCGATTACGGCGTCAAGCGCAACATCCTGCGCCTGTTCGCCGGCCTCGATTGCAAGGTCACGGTCCTGCCGGCAACCGCATCGACAGACGAAGTCCTTGGACTGAAGCCGGATGGCATCTTCCTGTCCAACGGCCCCGGCGATCCGGCTGCGACGGGCGAATATGCCGTACCGGTCATCAAGGACCTGCTGAAGACCGAAATCCCGCTCTTCGGCATCTGCCTCGGCCATCAGATGCTCGGTCTGGCGCTCGGCGCCAAAACTGCAAAAATGCACCAGGGCCATCACGGCGCCAACCATCCTGTGAAGGACCACACGACGGGCAAGGTCGAGATCGTCTCGATGAACCACGGCTTCGCAGTCGACTCCAACTCACTGCCGGACGGCGTTGAGGAGACTCATATTTCGCTCTTCGACGGCAGCAATTGCGGCCTGCGCGTATCGGGCAAACCGGTCTTCTCGGTGCAGCATCACCCGGAAGCGTCGCCCGGCCCGCAGGACAGCCACTATCTTTTCCGCCGCTTCATCAACCTAGTGCGCGAGAAGAAGGGCGAGGAAGCCCTGGCCGAACGCGCCTGATAAAGCCGACGACCATCCAATCGCATGAGAAAGCCTCGGATTGGTGCCAATCCGAGGCTTTCTTTTTGTGCGTCAACTTGGGAGGTCTCTCGTCATATATGTTCATGCTTGCCGGAGCTCAGGCTTGCAGGCGGCGCTGCTTGACCACTTCGAGCTCGCTCATCAGGATTTCTTCGAGGAACTCGAAATCCGACTGCCCGAACTCAACGAGGCCGAATCTCAGCTTGTAGCCCCAATTCTTGTCCTGCGTAAAATCGAGCCAGCCCAGGAGCGGCCGAAGCGGCTGTTCGGGCGCATCAAGCCAGTCTACATCTTTGCGATAGGCTTTTCCGCAGCCCATCTCGGCAAGATAGGGTTCGCCCTCACGGACAAAGCCGATGGCGGTGAAGCTCTGAAAGCCGTCCCTCTCGCCCATTTTGACGGATGGGGAGTAGTAGACGATACCGTCGCCCGGCTTGATCCGCATCAAGGGCGCTCGCTTGCCATGATTTACTTGCATGAAGCCTTGCTTGCGCCCGATGCGCACATGCTCGGCACTGGCCACCGCAAGCCAGTATGACTTCTGCTCCGGCTCCGGTCGCCGGGCTGAGGTGTTGGCGTGTGGCAGGAGGCGTACGGCGGCCCCCCGATTGATTTGATCGTCCCGCGGGAAAAGCGCGGCATCGTTACGATTGCTTGCCTTGATTAACATGGTCATCTCCCGTCTTTGGTATGTCACCAATATAGACGACCATGCTGTCAAGTTTTGTCAGTAGTCTCGCAACGCAACGAAGGCTGCCGCTATCAGGCGGCAGCCTTCTCCGCCCGCACGAGAATGTAGAACCGGGCACAAAGCATCGCCGCCGCAGAAGCAAGGCCGAGCAGGAAGCCGAACCAGATGCCGATCCCCCCAAAGCCTAGCGGAAACGCCAGCAGCCAGGCGAGGAAGAAGCCGATCGGCCAATAGGCGATCAGCGCCAGGATCATTGGTACGCGCGCATCCTTCAGTCCGCGCAGCAGACCGCTCGCAATCGCCTGCAGCCCATCGACGAGCTGGAAGAAGCCGGCGACGACAATCAGCGGTGCGGCAAAGGCAAGCACCTGCGGCGCCTCGGCCGAATGGACGTCAAGGAACCAGCTTGCCAGCCAGGATGGCACGGTTGCAAACAGGATGCTGCCGCAAACCGCAATGCAGCTCGAAACGATAAGCACCACGATGGCCGCACGCTTCAGGCCGAAATGATCGCCCTGCCCGTGCGCGACGCCGACGCGCACGGTCGCCGCCTGGCTGAGACCGAGTGGGATCATGAAGGCGATCGAAGCCCACTGCAGCGCGATACCGTGGGCGGCAAGCTCGATCGTGCCGATCTGGCCCATCAGCAGCGATGCCGCCGTGAACAGGCTGACCTCCGCCAGAACCGTCACACCGATGGGAAAGCCGAGCCGGATGACATCCCACAAAGCATGCCAGTCGGGCCGCCAGAATCGCGCAAATATCTCGTAGCGCCGCGTTTCCTGGTGGGCCTGCACATAACCAACGATGAAGAGCAAACCGGCCGTCTGCACGGCGACCGAGACAATAGCCGCACCATGCAGGCCCATGGCCGGCAGGCCGAAATGGCCAAGCACCAGGATATAGGCCAACACGGCATTCATCACCAACATGGCGATGGTGACTTTGAGGATGATGCCGGCACGACCGATAGCGCTCACCAGCGCCCGGATGACATTGTAGAGCAGGCCCGGCAATACGGCGAAGTGGCCGATGTCAATATAGCCGCTCGCCAATTTCGCGACGTCAGGCTTTTGTCCGGCCGCCAGCAAAATCTCTTCGGAATAGAAGAAAGCCGGCTGCGCCAACAGCCAATAAGCCGTTACGACCCACAGACCCATGCGCAGCGCACGGCGCACCGAGGTAACGTCGCCTCTGCCATAGGCTTGCGCCACCAGCGGCATGACCGCGATGGAAAAGCCTGAACCGAAAACCAGGATTGTGAACAGGAACTGCGCGGAAAGCACCATCGCCGCCAGCTGCTCGGCGCCGAGCCGGCCGACGATCATAACGTCCGTGGTGTTGATGCCGAGCTGCGCCAATTGCGCACCGATCAGCGGAATGCCCAGCGCAAGCGTTGCGCGAACATGTGCAGACCACGAATTATCATTCTCATGCGTGTAAGCGCGCGCAGGTGCCGGCATATCCATAGCAAAGACTCGATCTTTTGAATCGCGCGAACCGCCCTACCCAAGGGTGCGCGAGCCCGTCGCATTAACGCAACCTAGGTTAAAAAGCCAGCAAACAAGCCCATGATGCTAAAGAATTCATCAGAACATCAAAATATCTGATGATATTTTAGGCCGCCTCGCCCGCTTGCGATTGCGCGACCGCTTTCGGTTCCGTCTTGCGAACCTTCATCACAAGCACGACAAGCCCGCCGACCACCAGAATTGCGCTCATGATGAAGGGCGCACCGGCAAAAACGACGGGTGCGGTTGGCGCGGTATAATACTGGAACAGATATGGAAACAGCACCGGCCCGATGATGGCGGTAATACTCGTCAGGCTACCGAGCGCGCCCTGCAATTCGCCCTGCGCGGATGGCGGAACCTTGCTGGCTGCAATCGATCGCAACGGCGCATCCGCGACATTTTCGATGACCGTCAGGACGATAACTGCGTAAACCATCCAGCCTTGCCATGAAAAAGCGTAGCCGATCAGGCCGAGACAGGAAAACACCATCCCGAGCACTGCGGTCTTCCACTCGCCGAGAACAGGCACCAGCCGTGGCAACACCAGACCCATAGCAATGGCGGCGCCGATCCCATAGACAGCCAGCGAGAAGCCGATCTGCCCTTCGCTCCAGTCATAGCGATAAGAGGTGACGAAAGCCCATACGGCGGGATAGACGCCGTGCGCCAGCCAGTTCAGGAACATCACGACGCAAACCCAGCCGATGCCCTGATACCGGCGCATTTGTCTGAGCGCGCCAAACGGATTGGCGCGTGTGATCTCGAAGGGCCGGCGATGCTTGGCATCCAGCGTTTCCGGCAAGAGGAAATAGGCGCCGACGAAATTCAGGAAGGCCAGAGCCGCCGCGCCGTAGAAAGGCACGCGCGGCCCGAACTCGCCGAGGAAGCCGCCGATGACGGGACCAAGCACAAAACCAACGCCGAAAGCCATGCCGATCAGGCCGAAATTCTTCGCGCGGTTTTCGTCATTGCTGATATCGGCGATATAGGCCGAGCAGGTCGAGAAGCTTGCGCCGCTGATGCCGGCAAGAATGCGGCCAACGAACAGCATCCAGTAGGAGCCGGCAATCGCGCAGATGAAATTGTCGATCGCGAATGTCAGTACCGAAGCAAGCAGAAGCGGGCGGCGGCCGAAGCGATCGCTCAGATTGCCGATCAACGGCGAAAATAGGAACTGCATAGCGGCATAGGCCAGCAGCAACCAGCCGCCCTCGGTCGCCGCCGTGCTGACCGAGGCACCCGTCAACTCCTCCAGATATTTCGGCATCACCGGCATGATGATCGCGATGCCGATGACGTCGAGGAAGAGGATAAGGAAGACGAGGAACAGGCCTCGACGGGCGAATTTCTGATCGATCATGGAGATGCCTTCTGGCGGCTCCGCCTCGACGAAAGAGACAGAACGTGAACGAAAAACCGGAGCGTTCCCCATACCTAAAGATTTTGGCGGAAACAATACGTGAACGCTTCAATCCTATTGATTTATCGAACGCTTTTTTTGATCCTTGGCACAAAAGCGACTATCTGTCGCGACCGCGCCGCTGGTCTCGATTGAGAAAGTCGACGAAGGCTCTCAGTGGCGCCGGCATGTGCCGCCTGCTGGCATAATAGAGAAACGGCCCGGAAAAGACCGTGTCCCATTCTTCGAGGATCGGCACCAGCTCTCCGCGGGCAATCTGCGGCGCAAGGAATTCCTTGAATGTTCGGATGATGCCCAAGCCGGCCGCGGCCGCGCTGCGTTCGATATCGATCGAATTCGTCGCGACGACCATCGGTGGCGTAATGAAGATCGTCTCGCCGTTTCTTTCGAACTCCCAGGGAACGACGGATCCGCTCAGAAAGCGATGACGGATACAGCGATGCTCCAGTATATCGCGCGGATGCCTCGGCGTGCCGTTTGCAGCCAGATAGGCCGGTGCCGCGGCCGTAACATAATGCTGTTGCCGCGGCCCGATCGGTACGGCGATCATGTCCTTTTCCAGCCTCTCATCGTAGCGAATACCGGCATCATAGCCCGCCGCCACGACATCGATGAAACTGTCCTCGGCGACGATTTCGACCGAGATCGCCGGATATTCCTTCAGAAAACGGCTGATGATGTCGGGCATGACGACCATGGCGGCAACCGTCGGCACATTCAGCCGCAACGTTCCGCCGACGCTATCGCGAAAGCTGTTGATGTCATCGAGCGCGACGGCGATCTCGCTCATGGCCGGCGTCAGGCGCTCCATCAGCCGCTCTCCCGCCTCAGTCGGCGTGACGCTTCTCGTCGTGCGATTGAGCAGGCGGACCGTCAGCCGCTCTTCCAGCCGGCGAACCGCTTCACTCAACGAGGAGGCGGAAACGCCGCGCCTGCGCGCTGCCTCACGAAAACTGCGCTCGCGGGCGACGGCGGTAAAGGCAACCAGATCGGCCAGCGGCAAATCATCCATTGTGCGAAATTCCAAACAACCCGTTTCGATTTACCTGGATTATCGCACAGAGATCGATGGAGTAAATATGACGGTGGAAGCCGTCGTGAGATGGCACGCCTTAGCCACGGAGAAGCAGGATGGAAAAGAATCAACTGGGTAGGACCGGCCCGCAAGTATCGGCTCTGGGCCTCGGCTGCATGGGCATGTCCGGCATGTATGGCCCGTCCGATCGCACTGAGAGCATCGCCACCGTCCATGCCGCGCTCGATGCCGGGATAAACCTCCTCGATACCGGTGATTTCTACGGCATGGGCCACAACGAGATGCTGATCGGCGAAGCCATCAAGGGGCTGAAGCGGGACGATTTCCTGCTCAGCGTCAAGTTCGGCGCGCTCCGTGACCCTTCCGGCGCATGGCTCGGCTACGATGCCCGGCCGGCGGCGATCCGGAATTTCGTCGCCTATTCGCTGCAGCGCCTCGGCGTCGATCACATCGATATCTATCGCCCTGCCCGCCTCGACCCGAACGTGCCGATCGAAGATCAGATCGGCGCGATATTGGATCTCATCAAGGCAGGCTACGTCAGGCATATCGGCCTGTCGGAAGTCGGCGCCGACACCATCCGCCGCGCCGCTGCCATCCATCCGATCGTTGACCTGCAGATCGAATATTCGCTGATATCGCGCGGCATCGAAGACAAGATCCTGCCGACCTGCCGCGAGCTCGGCATCGGCATCACTGCCTACGGCGTTCTTTCGCGCGGCCTCATCAGCGGCCACTGGCAGAAGGATAACGTCCAAAAGGGCGATTTCCGCACGATAAGCCCGCGCTTTCAGGCCGGAAACGTCGAAAAGAACCTGGAACTGGTGGAAGCTTTGCGCGGGATCGCCGAGGCGAAGGGCGCCAGCGTTGCGCAGATCGCAATCGCCTGGGTCGCAGCCAAGGGCAAGGACATCGTCCCGGTCATCGGCGCCCGCCGTCGCGACCGCCTGACGGAAGCCTTGGGAGCGCTCTCGGTTGAATTGTCACAAGCCGATATGGCCGCGATCGAACGCGCGATCCCAAAAGACGCCGCAGCCGGTGGCCGTTATCCGGAAGCGCAGCTGACGCATCTCGACAGCGAGAAATAACTCGAAAGGCTCGCCCGCTCGCCGGTATCACGGGAGCGGGCAAGCAAGATCAGACCGGATTGTTCAGCGTATCGCAATCCGAGAGCTTGCCGGAATCGAAGCCCTGCTTGAACCACTTCACGCGTTGCGCCGACGTGCCATGATTGAAGCTGTCGGGAACGACATAGCCCTGCGTGCGCTTCTGCAGCGTATCGTCGCCAATCTGCTGCGCCGCGTTCAGCGCCTCTTCGAGGTCGCCGGCCTGCAGAATGCCCTTCTGCTGGGTGAACTTGCCCCAGATGCCGGCAAAGCAATCCGCCTGCAGTTCGATGCGCACCGACATCTTATTGGCATCCACTTCGCTCATGTTACGGCGGGCCTGATTGAATTTTGGCAGGATTCCGAGCAGGTCCTGCACATGATGGCCGACCTCATGCGCGATCACATAGGCTTGCGCGAAATCGCCGGACGCGCCGAACTGATCCTTCATCTGCTGAAAGAAGGCCATGTCGAGATAGACCTTCTGATCGCTTGGGCAATAGAAGGGGCCGGTAGCCGCCGAAGCTTGGCCGCAGGCCGAAGGGAAGCTGCCGGAAAACAGCACAAGCTTCGGATCCGTGTAGGTCTGGCCCATCGATTTGAAGATGCCGGTCCAGGTGTCCTCCGTATCGGCAAGAACGGTCGCAACGAACTGCTTCATCTCGTCATTGGCCGGCTGCCCGCTGCCACCGCTGTTTGAGGTGCTCTGCTGATATCCGGAACCGCCGCCCTCGAGCATGCCGCTTTGTTGCAGCAGACCGATGACATCGACGCCCATGGCCCTCAGGATCAGGAAGATCACGATAAGCACGATAATGGTGCGGAAGCTCAAACCGCCGCCACCAATCCCTCCGCCCGGGAAACGAAAGCCGCCGCCACCGCCGCCGCTCATGGGTGATGAGCCACGTTCGTCCTCGATATTGTCGGATTGCCGACGCCCTTTCCAATCCATAGTGCACCTCCTGGCGATGCCTAAAATCAAAGTCCCTTGAGGCATTTATATATCCAGGAAGTGTAACAAAGCCAGTTGGCTATCGACAGAACATTAGCTTAAACGGCGGCGCTGCCATATTTCTTTAGACATCAGCCATAAAAGCGCGACGACTATACCTGCCGCCACCAGAAACGGCGCCATTTCATCGCCATCGAAGGCCACCTTGTTCATGATCCGCCCCGGAAGAAAGGTAAAAGCCCCGGCACCCACGATGCCGCCGAAGTAAAGGCTTCTGACGATACGCTTATGCGCGTCAATATTGTGCTTGCGCGCATTGGCGATCGCTCCCCAGCAACCGAAGAGAACGAATAGAGAAAGCAGGTGGATCGGGCTGAAGCCGTAGAACATGTTGATCTGATGGATGAAAAAGCTCGATAGCGCTGTCACGACCATCAGAACCAGCCAAATCTTTCCCAGCAGGCGATGTCTCGGAGTCCCCTTGGGCCTGACAAGAAGATGCGCTCCGAGCAAGGCAGCCGGAACGACCGCCGCGACATGGATCTGGATCGCAACTGGGGCATCAAGAAGCGGCTCGAACGTCATGATTTCTATCCGGTTGAGTTTGTCGAGCCTTTCCGCGATAGTGCTGTTTTCTCAACCGAAATTGCGCAAAAGAGCGAGACATCTTCGTGGATCACACCCTTCTGCAATCCACGCTTCGTGAATTACAGGTCATCCAGCGTTCACCGCGCTTCTGGGCGACTTTCGTCACGATCGTCCTGATCTTTGCCCTGACTGGCCCCTATGGCACCCTTGATCGGTTGATGCCGGGAGCTCGCCTAGGCTATTGGCTTGTTCTACACGCCATGGCGTGGTCGATCGCGATCATCTTCGCCATCATCGCCGAAATCCTGCTGCGTGGGCAAATAGTAAGCATGTTCGCCAAGATGATGATCGGTTCCGTCGCCGCCGCATTGCCGATCGGCTTCGGCATCGCGCTCATCGACTTCGCATTCTTCGGCACAATGCCCACGGTAGCCGGCAGCCTGCGCCAGTCCCTCGGCTCCATCCCCCTCTGCGCCCTCTTCTGCATTCTTGCCTATATGACCATGCATCGGCAGATAGCGATCGCAGCCGGAGGAACAGAGTTCGAGGAGAGGAAAACAGGATCCGTCGCGACTGAGCATCAACCGCCGGCATCGCAGCCGCCGATTCTCTCACGCCTGAAACCGGAAAATCGGGGAGCCCTGATAAGGCTTACCGTTCGCGATCATTACACCGAGGTCGTCACAAGTCGCGGGCGCGAACTCATCCTGCTGCGCTTCGGCGATGCTCTTGCAGAAACCGGCAATATAGAAGGTATCCGCCTGCACCGATCGCACTGGGTCGCGGCGGACCATGTTAGCGGCCTGAAACGCGACAACGGCAAGCTTTTCGTCGTCGCGCGCGATGGAATAGAGATGCCCGTCAGCCGCTCCTATGCCGAAGCCGTTCGGCGGCGTTTCGGCTGATGACGACGAAGCCGACAGAATTCGTGTCGATTCCGCCATTTATGGGGTTCCGTTTACAAATACATTTGCCTATAAGCCGCTTCTAGCCTGAAAATATTGCCCATAGCGCCCCCGGCCGGTGACCTCCCACCCTGGCCGGTTTTTGGCGCAACGAAAAAACGGATGTGAGCCCATGCCGAAGCGCCAAGATATCAAATCGATCCTCATTATCGGTGCAGGACCGATTGTTATCGGACAGGCTTGCGAATTCGACTATTCGGGCACGCAGGCCTGCAAGGCGCTGCGAGAGGAAGGCTACCGCGTCATCCTCGTCAACTCCAACCCGGCAACGATCATGACGGATCCGGGTCTGGCGGATGCGACCTATGTCGAACCCATCACGCCCGAGGTCGTCGCCAAGATCATCGCCAAGGAGCGCCCGGACGCGCTTCTGCCGACCATGGGCGGCCAGACTGCGCTCAACACCGCGCTGTCGCTGAAGCGCATGGGCGTGCTCGACCGCTACAATGTCGAGATGATCGGCGCGAAGCCCGCCGCGATCGACATGGCCGAAGACCGCGCCCTCTTCCGCGAAGCCATGGCCCGCATCGGCCTCGAAACGCCGCGCTCCATGCTCGCGAACGCCACCGACATCAAGGATGCCGACCGCAAGACGCATGAGGCCGAGCGGAGCAAGCTGAAGGCATCGCTTTCTGGCCCCGCGCTCGACAAGGCGCTCGACGAACTGGAAAACCAGTGGAACCTCGGCGAAAGCGACCGCAAGCAGCGCTATATGAGTCACGCAATGGCAATTGCCGCGCAGGCGCTCGATCATGTCGGCCTTCCCGCCATCATTCGTCCGTCCTTCACGCTGGGCGGCACCGGCGGCGGCATCGCCTATAACCGCTCGGAATTCTTCGAGATCGTCGGCGGCGGTCTCGACGCCTCCCCGACCACGGAAGTCCTGATCGAAGAATCGGTTCTCGGCTGGAAGGAGTATGAGATGGAAGTCGTCCGCGACAAAGCGGACAACTGCATCATCATCTGCTCGATCGAAAACATCGACCCGATGGGCGTTCACACCGGCGACTCGATCACCGTTGCGCCGGCACTGACGCTGACGGACAAAGAATACCAGATCATGCGTAACGCCTCGATCGCGGTTCTGCGCGAGATCGGCGTCGAAACCGGCGGCTCGAACGTACAGTTCGCGGTCAATCCGAAGGATGGGCGCCTCGTCGTCATCGAAATGAATCCGCGCGTGTCGCGCTCCTCTGCGCTTGCCTCGAAGGCAACCGGCTTCCCGATCGCCAAGGTCGCCGCCAAGCTCGCCGTCGGCTACACCTTGGACGAACTCGAAAACGATATTACCGGCGGTGCAACCCCTGCATCCTTCGAGCCGTCGATCGACTACGTCGTCACCAAAATCCCGCGCTTCGCCTTTGAAAAATTCCCCGGCGCCTCCCCGGTTCTGACCACGGCCATGAAGTCGGTCGGCGAAGTCATGGCAATCGGCCGTACCTTCGCGGAATCGCTGCAGAAGGCGCTACGCGGCCTCGAAACCGGCCTGACAGGCCTGGACGAGATCGAAATTCCCGGCATCGAGGAAGGCGAAGGCAGCCAGAACGCCATTCGCGCCGCCATCGGTACGCCGACGCCCGACCGCCTGCGCATGGTCGCCCAGGCGCTGCGCCAGGGCATGAGCATTGAAGAAGTGCATGAAGGCTGCAAGATCGACCCCTGGTTCCTCGAGCAGCTGAAGAACATCGTCGATATGGAAGAGCG
The DNA here is from genome assembly GCF_030182525.1 of Rhizobium pantanalense. Lineage (NCBI taxonomy): Bacteria > Pseudomonadati > Pseudomonadota > Alphaproteobacteria > Hyphomicrobiales > Rhizobiaceae > Rhizobium > Rhizobium pantanalense. Next base: position 781,059 of record NZ_JAQJCH010000001.1, on the reverse strand, counting down.
CATCCGTGAGCACGGCCTGCCGCAGGATGCCGCCAATCTGCGTATGCTGAAGGCCATGGGCTTCTCCGACGCGCGTCTCGCAACGCTGACCGGCAAGCGCCCGAAGGAAGTGGCGGAGCTGCGCAACTCGCTGAACGTTCGCCCGGTCTTCAAGCGCATCGACACCTGCGCCGCCGAATTCGCCTCGCCGACGGCCTATATGTACTCGACCTATGAGACGCCCTTCGTCGGCGCGGCTCGTTCCGAAGCCCAGGTTTCCGACCGCAAGAAGGTCGTCATCCTCGGTGGCGGCCCGAACCGTATCGGTCAGGGTATCGAGTTCGACTATTGCTGCTGCCATGCCGCCTTCGCGCTGAAGGATGCCGGTTATGAAGCCATCATGATCAACTGTAACCCGGAGACGGTTTCGACCGACTACGACACCTCGGATCGTCTCTATTTCGAGCCGCTGACGGCCGAAGATGTCATCGAAATCCTGCGTGCGGAACAGGAAAAAGGCGAAGTCGTCGGCGTCATCGTCCAGTTCGGCGGCCAGACCCCGCTCAAGCTCGCCGAAGCGCTGGAAAAGAACGGCATCCCGATCCTCGGCACCGCTCCTGATGCGATTGACCTTGCAGAAGATCGCGACCGCTTCCAGAAGCTCCTGATGAAGCTCGATCTCAATCAGCCGAACAATGGCATTGCCTACTCCGTCGAGCAGGCGCGCCTCGTTGCCTCCGAAATCGGCTTCCCGCTCGTCGTGCGCCCGTCCTACGTTCTCGGCGGCCGCGCCATGCAGATCATCCATTCGGAAGGCCAGCTGCAGGGTTACCTGCTCGATACCGTTCCGGAACTGGTGCCGGAAGATATCAAGCAGCGCTACCCCAATGATAAGACCGGCCAGATCAACACGCTGCTCGGCAAGAACCCGCTGCTCTTCGACAGCTATCTGACCAACGCCATCGAAGTCGACGTCGATTGCCTGTCCGACGGCACCGACGTCTATGTTGCCGGCATCATGGAACACATCGAAGAGGCCGGCATCCATTCCGGCGACTCCGCCTGCTCTCTGCCCCCGCGCACCCTCTCCGCCGCCATGATCGATGAACTCGAGCGCCAGGCGAAAGCCATGGCCAAGGCTCTGAATGTCGGCGGCCTGATGAACGTGCAGTTCGCCATCAAGGACGACACGGTCTACGTGCTCGAAGTCAACCCCCGCGCCTCGCGTACGGTGCCCTTCGTCGCCAAGACTATCGGTGCGCCGATCGCCAAGATCGCCGCGCGCGTCATGGCCGGCGAGAAGCTGGATGCGACCTTTGCCGCCTATGGCGAAAAGCCCGATCCGCGCAAGCTGAAGCATATCGCCGTCAAGGAAGCCGTCTTCCCCTTCGCCCGCTTCCCGGGTGTCGACACCCTGCTCGGGCCGGAAATGCGCTCGACCGGCGAAGTCATCGGCCTCGATACGGATTTCGCGCTCGCCTTTGCCAAGTCGCAGCTCGGCGCCGGCGTGGAATTGCCGCGCGACGGAACGGTGTTCGTCTCGGTTCGTGACGACGACAAGCCCCGCGTGCTGCCGGCCATCCGCATGCTGGCCGAACAGGGGTTCAAGGTGCTTGCAACCGGCGGAACCCAGCGCTTCCTCGCGGAGAATGGCATTGAGGCGACCAAGATCAACAAGGTCCTTGAGGGACGTCCACATATCGAGGACGCAATCCGCAACCGCCAGGTCCAGCTCGTCATCAATACGACCGACAGCAACAAGGCGATCTCGGACTCGAAGTCGCTTCGCCGCGCGACGCTGATGCAGAAGGTGCCCTACTACACCACCATGGCCGGCGCCGAAGCAGCCGCCATGGCGATCAAGGCGCTGAAAGCCGGAAACCTCGAAGTTCAGCCGCTGCAGAGCTATTTCTGAAGCAGCCAATTCGACCGTGGGGGAGCGTGAGCAGGATAGCCGGCTTACGTTCGCTGCGGCCCCGCCAGCCGATCGAATGATCAGGGAGCTGCAACAGGAGCTTTTCCTTAAACCTTCGAATTTTCTGGCATTCGTCTGTCGCAATCTGCTATAGGTGACAGAATAACGGCTCTGGATGGTTCCGAAGTACCCCTTCGGGACCTGTTTTCTTTTGTGTCTGCAGCAGAGCAACACAGGGAGTGAAGGACAAGAAAAATGGTTGAAAAGGTACCGATGACGCAGAACGGGTTCGTCAAGCTGCAGGAAGAACTGCGCTGGCGTCAGCAGGAAGAGCGCCCGCGAATCATCGAGGCAATTGCAGAAGCGCGCGCCCACGGCGACCTCTCCGAAAATGCCGAGTACCATGCAGCCAAGGAAGCCCAAAGCCACAACGAAGGCCGCATCACCGAGCTTGAAGACCTGACGGCACGCGCCGAGGTCATCGATCTCACGAAGATGTCCGGCTCGAAGATCAAGTTCGGCGCCAAGGTCAAGCTCGTCGACGAAGATACCGAGGAAGAGAAGATCTACCAGATCGTCGGCGACCAGGAGGCCGATGTGAAGGCAGGCCGCATCTCCATCTCTTCCCCGATCGCCCGTGCCCTGATCGGCAAGGAAGTCGGCGATTCCATCGAGGTCAATGCACCCGGCGGCGCCAAGGCTTACGAAATCCTCTCCGTCTCCTGGGGCTGATCGCCCGTGCGCGATCGCGAGACAGCGCATGCGAGCGATCTCCGTGAGATCGAAATCATAGCAACGAATTTCAAACGCCGGCTTTCCGGCGTTACGTCTACGATCGTGCAGCTCATCCCCAAGCAGGTCGAGCTCGGCTATCACATCGCCACACTCGGACCTGGCCTGCCGGAATATCTGCCGAAACTCGGTTGGCTGCGGCTCCCCGGCCTCTGGGTGAAGCCGCGCCGCTATCGTGTGCGCATCTGGCATGCCCGCCGTAACAACGAAATGCTTGTGGGTTTGCTCCTGCGCTCCGTTCTGCGCATGCGCCTGAAGCTTGTCTTCACCTCCGCAGCCCAGCGCCGCCACACTGGCTACACGCGCTGGCTGATCCGCCGCATGGATGCCGTGATCGCCACCAACACCCGCTCGGGCAGCTTTCTCGAAGTGTCGCACACCGTCATCCAGCACGGCGTCGACCTCAACAGCTTCCATCCACCGGAAAAGCCTGACGACCGCATGGCCGCAACCGGCCTGCCCGGCACCTATCTGATCGGCTGCTTCGGCCGCGTCCGCCATCAGAAGGGCACGGATCTCTTCGTCAAGGCGATGATCGAACTGTTGCCGCGCTATCCGGACTGGACCGCCGTCGTCTGCGGCCGTGTGACAGCTGAACATCGCGGTTTTGGCGAGCAGTTGCAAAAGATGGTGGCCGACGCAGGTCTCACCGATCGCATCCGCTTCATGGGCGAAGTCGACGATATCAAGCCCTGGTATCGCCGCACCACCCTCTATGTCGCCCCTTCCCGCAACGAGGGTTTCGGCCTGACGCCACTGGAAGCCATGGCCTCCCGCACCGCGGTCGTCGCTTCGGATGCCGGCGCCTATGCCGAAATGATCGTGCCAGGCGAAACCGGCGCCGTAGTGCCGGCAGGCGACGGCGAGGCTCTCACCAGAGCGATCGCATTCTATCTTGCCAATCCAGAGGAAACACTTCGCCAGGGCGAGAATGCCGTGCGCCATGTGCGCAGCGAATTCGCTTTGGAAAAGGAAGCAACCGCCATCGGCGAGGTCTACAAGCGGCTGCTCGGCGCCAATAGCTAGGCGGATCGATCAGCGACCAAGATCGATACGGTTGCGCTCGATGAAATCGATCATCGAGCGATCCTCCACCATGTCTTCCTCGATGCTTTTGACGATGGACAGTACCTTGTCCCGATATTTCGTCGCACTGCTGTCATAAGTCCATCCCCGCGCCAGCTTCTCCATCAGCTCTTGCTGGGATTTCGTATAATAGTGGTTCAGCTGCAGAAAACGGTTCGAATAGAATTCCGGGGACTTCCGCGCACGCCGGGTAAACCGCTTGCCGGCGTCATTGGCCGTCAGATCGCCATAAGCCCGCGTCTGGAACTGGTGCACACTGACTTCGGTTACTTCACAGGGATCAACGATGCATTTGAAGTTACTGACGTTTTCCTTCGATGTCATCGGATCGGCGCCACGCATCGTATAGTTCAGCGTCAACGGCCCATCGGGCGGCGTCTCATGGCCGCTGGTCGCAAACATATGCCAGGGCAGCGACACATTCGGAAAATCGCCGACGGCCTCCAGCGCCTGCTCAACCGTCGCGGCCTCCTTCGGCAGGAGGAATTCGTCGACATCGATAAACGCCATCCAACGGTAATCGCCACCGAAATTCAGGATGGCATGCGCGAAGGTGATGACCTGGCCGTTCAGTACCGCCGATGTGGCCGCATCGCGCATGCGCCCAGCCCAGGGAATAATCGTCAGCGCGTCTTCGGAGAGCAGGCTTCGAAGAAACGAGCAGGTCTCGTCCGTCGAACCATTGTCATAAATATAGAAGTGGCGAATGCCGACCGCCTGGTGGAAACGCACCCATTCCTCGATGTAACGGGCTTCATTCTTCACGCAGGCGGCAATGGCGATGCCCTGGCGCCCTGCCCTAGGCTCAGGCGGATCGATGGACAGCTTCTTGGCGTCGGACGCCTTGGGTTTCAACCAGCGCATAAGCTTCATTCCATCGACCCTAATTACACAGCAGCCTCGCCGGCTCCGGCGAAGATCACGCCCGCGGCTTCAATGCAAACCTGTCGTCGTAACCAAAATCATATTTGAGCAACGCCGAAATGCGGGAATAGTTGACGAAAGAGACGCCGCGCTCGGCTGCGATCTGCCGCGCAAGCACCAGATGCTCGATGATACGACTCTCTGCCCGCGCAATGCCGGAGAACGCCATGTCGCCGGGAGTCTCATAAAAGCGCGGCTCGCCAGCATTGGATATATCGATCCCCAGGAAGCCGACCTGCTGCTGTGCGCAGTAAAGGGCAAATTGCAGGGCCGATACCGCAACGGATCCGCCCAGAAACACCCCGCGGTCCGGCGAAAGCGAAAAACCTGCCGACCCCTCGGTATTCAATCGCACATATTGCAGTTTCCTGAGGTCGTCGACCGAGCGGCGGCGCGCACCATAGGGCTTGCGGATATCGTCGATCAGGATGATGGTCTTGTCCGCCAGCCAGCTTTTGTCGATCTCGCACAGCGCACGCAGCACCGCCACGGAAAACAGACAAAGCGAGCCGGGAGCCACTTTCTCGCGCAGCATGTTGAGATGCCGCCAGACGAAACGCTCATCTTCGACAGCAATTGCCAATGGCTCGGCGATCCTGTCGCCTGACAGGCCGATGGCACCGTTAAGAAGAATGGCACTGCGGAATTCGAGGCCGCTCAGATCGCAATCGCGAATCGATGGACCCGAGCCGACGATGTAGACCGCTTCGCCGCAGCGTTCGCGCAGACGGTCCATACCGGCAAGGCTCGCGACCTTGACGCCGCGGTAAAGTACCTCGCTGACATTCTGGCTGCGGACGATGCTGAGCCCCGGAAACCAGTCCTGCACATGAGCCCGCGAGCCGCCCAGGAAAAGGCGCACGCCAGACTTGATCAGCGACCGATGCCAGGGGCGATCCGCCATTCGCCTAGAGCTCCACTAGGCCGAGCTTCTTGACTTGCCGGATGGTCAGCATGGTGCGCACGGTGTCGACATGCTCATTCGCCGTCAGAACCTCGATGACGAAGTCCTGGAAACGGGTAAGGTTTTCCGCAACGCAGTGCAGCAGAAAATCGCTGTCGCCGGACACCATCCATGCCTGCCGAACGAGCGGCCATGCCGAAGTTGCGCTGGCAAAAGCCTTGAGGTTCGCTTCCGACTGATGCTTAAGGCCAACCATACAGAATGCCACAAGATCAAAGCCCAGTTTTGGGCTGTTCAACATGGCGTGATAGCCTTCGATAACCCCGGCCTCTTCCAGCTTGCGCACGCGGCGCAAGCATGGCGGTGCCGAAATGCCGACCCTGTCTGCGAGCTCGACGTTGGTCATGCGTCCATCTCGCTGGAGTTCCCGCAGAATCTTGATATCGATGGCATCGAGCTCAGCGCGAAGCACTTTCTTGCCTTTCTTTAATTCTCCCTCGCCAGCTTCTATATAAGGCAGGAAAATACGCAAGAAAGTTTCTCTCGCGTAGTTGATTCTTACACAAAGCAGATTTGCTCTGTGTGTAATGCAAGGCTGCCCTTGAATAAATGCATAAGGCAATCATAAATGAAGCGCGGATCGCGAAATCGCCTGTTTTGCGCGCTTGAAGCCGCGGTTTCGCAATCGCCGAATTGAAAGGACTGACTATGCCTGCCCGCCACACGAAGGTGCTCATCATCGGTTCCGGCCCCGCCGGTTACACCGCCGCGGTTTATGCCGCGCGCGCGATGCTGCAGCCCGTTCTGATCGCCGGTCTCGAACAGGGCGGCCAGCTGATGATTACGACTGATGTCGAGAATTATCCGGGCTTTGCCGACCCGATCCAGGGACCATGGCTGATGGAGCAGATGCTGCAGCAGGCCCAGCATGTCGGTGCCGAGATCGTCAACGACCTCGTGACCGAAGTCGATACCAGCAAGCGTCCTTTCGTTGCCCATACCGATAGCGGCCAGGTCTGGACCGCCGACACGCTCATCATTGCCACCGGCGCCAAGGCGAAATGGCTTGGCATCGAGAGCGAACAGCATTTTCAGGGCTTCGGCGTTTCGGCCTGCGCCACCTGTGACGGCTTCTTCTATCGCAACAAGGACGTAATCGTGGTCGGCGGCGGCAACAGCGCCGTCGAGGAGGCGCTCTATCTCTCCAATATCGCCAAATCGGTAACCGTGGTGCATCGCCGCGATACTTTCCGCTCGGAAAAGATCCTGCAGGAGCGCCTGTTCGCCAAGGCAAACGTCAAGATCCTTTGGAATACTGAGGTTGCCGAAATCACCGGCACGCCTGCCAAGCCGCCGATGCCGCCATCGGTCACGGGCGCACGCCTGCGCGATGCGCGTACCGGCGCCATCACTGAAATGCCGATCGACGGTGTCTTCGTTGCCATCGGCCATGCGCCGGCGACCGAGCTCTTCAAGGGCAAATTGAAACTCAAGGACAATGGCTATCTCTGGACCGCCCCCGATTCGACCGCGACCAGCGTCGAAGGCATCTATGCCGCGGGTGACGTGACCGACGATACGTTCCGCCAGGCAATCACGGCAGCAGGAATGGGCTGCATGGCCGCGCTTGAGGCGGAACGCTATTTGACCGGGCACATGCCCGTCGCCGTGGCTGCGGAGTGATGCAGCCGATGAGGGGAAACGGCATGCCATTGGATTGGGATAAGCTGCGTATCTTTCACGCGGCTGCCGAAGCGGGCTCGTTCACGCATGCGGCCGACAAGTTGCACTTGTCTCAATCCGCCATTAGCCGACAGGTCAGTGCTCTCGAGCAGGACGTTGGCATCAAGCTTTTCCACCGCCACGCGCGCGGCCTCATCCTGACCGAACAGGGCGAGCTGCTCTATCGCACGGCCCATGACGTTCTGCTGAAGCTCGAAACGGTCAAGATGCAATTGACCGAGACGACCGACAAGCCGAGCGGCAAGCTGCGCGTGACGACCACAGTCGGTCTCGGCCAGGGCTGGCTCACCGACAAGATCCAGGAGTTCCTGCAGCTCTATCCGGACATGCAGATCCAGTTGATCCTCGACAATGAGGAACTGGACGTGAACATGCGCCATGCGGACTGCGCCATTCGTCTGCGCCAGCCGCAGCAATCGGATCTGATCCAGCGCAAGCTGTTCACCGTGCACATGCACGTCTATGCCGCCCCCTCCTACATCAACCGCTACGGCGAGCCGCAGTCGGTGGAGGATCTGGACGAACATCGCATCATCAGCTTCGGCGAACCTGCGCCGAACTATCTGCTCGACGTCAACTGGCTGGAGATCGCCGGCCGGTCTTCGGATAACAAGCGCGTGCCGCACCTGCAGATCAACAGCCAGACGTCGATCAAGCGCGCCTGCCTGCTTGGTATTGGCATCGCGGTATTGCCTGACTATATCGTTGGCCGCGATCCTGGCCTCATTCAGCTTGCCATCAATGCCGACGTGCCGTCCTTCGACACCTATTTCTGCTATCCCGATGAGATGAAGAACGCGGCCAAGCTTAAGGTTTTTCGTGATTTTATTGTAGCGAAGGCTCGTAATTGGAATTTCTGACGAAGGTAAGTCACTGATAACGAACTCTTTTTACCGCTAGTATATCAGCCACGCATATGATGCATAGCTGATATGCACAAATGAGAGTTGAAGCCTGCCCATTTAACTACCATATCGCACATAGCTGATGCACACGGTGGCTTTTCCTCCCAGTTCCACCGCATTGGCTGTTCCCCTCTGGAGGTTTTTGACCTTCATACCTATAGGGCCCTGGTTCACTCCGGAGGCCCTTTTTTTTGCCCTTTTGCCGCCGACGTAGCAAACGCATAACTGCCATGCACAAAAAAGCATTGCGCACTGCACAAATTAGCATCATAACGCACTCAGCTGATGCACACGGTGGCTTTTCCTCCCAGTTCCACCGCATTGGCTGTTCCCCTCTGGAGGTTTTGACCTTCACACCTATAAGGGCCCTGGTTCATTCCGGTGGCCCTCTTTTTTTGCCTAATTTCTAAGCACGCACGTCGACAGCCTTGCCGAAAATAATATTCAGCGTCGCTCTTGATATATCGAAAATCGTCGATACATAAATCGCAATTATTCGATATTCATATGGTGAACGCCATGGACAAGAACGAGATATTGAAGGCTCTGGCCCATCCGGCCCGGCTCGAAATCCTCAATCACCTCAAAGATCCGCACACCCATTTCCCGACCCAGGAACACCCATTGGAGCTTGGCGTCTGCGCTAGCCAGTTCGAGCGCTGCGGCCTGTCGCAATCGACCGTCTCGGCACATCTCGGCACGCTGCATCGCGCCGGCTTGGTGACGACGCGACGCCTTGGCCAGTGGATTTTCTACAAGCGGAACGAGGAAACGATCGCCGAATTCCTAGCGGCCATGCAGAAGGAACTCTGAAAATGTCTGCTGCGCTCCCTGTATTTGCGCCCATGTCCCCGGTCACCGGCGCAATCTTCCCCAAGAAGCTGCTGCCTTAACCACCATAGTTCTTCGGACCTGGCGATCGCCTCGTCCTGATTTCCCGCCCCCAATAGAAAGGACGATCCATGACCAAATTATTCGAACCGACGAAGCTGGGTGATATTTCCATCGCCAACCGCATCATCATGGCACCGCTGACGCGCAATCGCTCGCCGAATGCAGTGCCGAATGAACTGAACGTCAAATACTACGCCCAGCGCGCCACTGCTGGCCTGATCATCACCGAAGCAACGGCGATTACCCATCAGGGTCAGGGCTACGCCAACGTTCCCGGCCTCTACAGCAAGGAAGCGCTCGATGGCTGGAAGAAGGTGACGGATGCCGTGCACGCCAATGGCGGCAAGATCGTCGTGCAGATGTGGCATGTCGGCCGCATCTCCCATACGACCCTGCAGCCGAATGGTGGCAAGCCGGTTTCGTCGACCTCCAAGCGCGCTGAGAATTCGAAGACTTATCTGGTCAACAGCGACGGCACCGGCGGCTTTGCCGATGTTTCCGAACCGCGTGCGCTCGAAACCTCAGAAATCCCGGGCATCATCGAAGATTACCGCAAGGCGGCCCGCGCCGCGATCGATGCCGGCTTTGACGGTGTCGAGATCCATGGCGCCAACGGCTACCTGATCGACCAGTTCCTGCGCGGCAATGTCAACGACCGCACCGACCAGTATGGCGGCGCAATCGAGAATCGTGCCCGCTTCCTGTTCGAAGTGGTCGATGCCGTCACCAAGGAAGTCGGCGCAGGCCGCACCGCGATTCGCATCTCACCTGTCACGTCTTCCGGCGATGCCAGCGATCCGGCCCCGCAGCAGCTCTTCACCTACGTTGTCGAAGGACTGGCAAGGTACGGCCTCGCCTATATCCACGTCATCGAGGGCCAGACCGGCGGCAAGCGCGACTCCCTGCCCTTCGATTATGATGCTCTGCATGCAGCCTACAAGGCCGCAGGCGGCAAGGCCGGCTGGATGGTCAACAATGCTTATACCCGCGAGATGGCGATCGAAGCCGTCGACAGCGGCAAGGCCGATGTCGTTGCCTTCGGCAAGCCGTTCATTTCGAATCCGGATCTTGTCCGCCGTCTGAAGGAAAACGCACCGCTCGCCCAATGGGACCAGGCAACGCTCTACGGCGGCGGCGCCAAGGGCTACGACGACTATCCGACCCTGGACGAAGTGGCCTGATCAGGGCTTCCCAGCCAGATTGGGCTTTCGACAAAGAGCCTCGCAACCTATGTTGCGGGGCTCTCCATATCGGCTTCTGAAGCGGGTGAAATGAGCCATTCACGCAGTTTGCAGGCAACCGATCGATACAAGGCTTGCCCTCACCGCTTCATCGATCGGCGTATGCGGTTCCTCGCCAAGAACAGCCACCAGCCTATCGTTCCGCATCTGCAACGGCACGTCCCAGAGATAGCTCATTTCGCGCAGCTCCCGCATCAATGTCACGAAGGGCGCGGCGAGCGGCACCATCCACCAGGGAAACGACTTCACCTTTACCTTGTACCCAAGGACGCGCTGGACGGCTTCGATCATCTGCCTGCCGTCTCCATCCCAATGACCGCGCATATGATAGACGGCAAAGGACGGCAGCTGGTCCCCCTTCTCGATCAGCCGAATCATGATCTCGGCGGCATCGGGCAGATAGGCCCATTGGTGGCCGACGCCGCGCTTGCCCGGATAGGTCATCGAACTGACCGGCTTGCCCGGCGTCACCATCGCCTGCGAAAACCAGCTGTTGGCGCGGGAGCCGCCGAAGAAATCACCGGCGCGAACGATGATAACGGGCGTATTGCCCTGCTCCGCCGCAGCCTTCAGACGCCGCTCCATCTGCACGCGGATGGCCCCCTTGCGGGTCTTCGGCCGTTGGGCGCTGTCTTCCGTGACATTCGGGAAAACATCAGGACCAAAATTATAAACCGTACCGGGCAGCACGATCCGCGCACCGACCGCCTTGGCGGCGGCAATGGTGTTGTCGAGCATTGGCAGGACGACCCTACCCCAATTGCGATAGCCGGGCGGGTTGACCGCGTGCACGATGACATCAGCGCCCTGCGCCGCCTTCAGAACATCATCCGCCTGCATGGCATCGCCCTGGAACCAGTCGAACTCCGGCTGGCGGCGGGCCGCCTCGGCCGCATTGCGGTTCAGAGCCCGGATGCACCAGCCGCGAAGGGCAAGTCCTTCCGCGACAGCACCGCCAATGCCGCCGGTCGCGCCAAGTATCAGGGCCGTCTTCGTGCTTTCTTTATTATTGCTCATCGTCATCTCCATCGGTTTCGATGGACTGACTATGCTAGGTATTGACGATAAACGAAATTGCTGAAAAATCTGTAGATGATATACATAAATGTATGACATCACTATCTGAACCAAGTTGGGATTTCTATCGCACTTTTCTCGCCGTGCTGGAGCACGGTTCCCTGTCGGCTGCAGCGCGCGAACTCGGCCTGACACAGCCGACGGTTGGCCGTCATATCGACGCCTTGGAACAATCGGTCGGTGCGGAGCTGTTCACGCGTTCGCAACAGGGGCTATTGCCGACCGACACCGCCCTCGTTCTGAAACCCTATGCCGAGACTTTGGCGAGCACGACCGCCGCACTGTTGCGCGCAGCCTCCGGCTCAAAGGATAAGGTCAGCGGCACAGTGCGCATCAGTGCGAGCGAGGTCATCGGCGCGGAAGTGCTGCCGCCGATCCTTGCCAAGTTACAGGCAAGCTATCCCGATCTGATCGTGGAGCTTTCAGCCTCCGATACGGTGGAAGATCTGCTGCAACGCGAGGCCGATATCGCCGTGCGCATGGTCGCGCCGGCGCAAGAAGCACTGCTTGCCCGGCATATCGGCATCATCTCTCTCGGCCTCTTCGCCCATCGCAGCTATATCGAGCGGTACGGCAAGCCAGAAACCTTAGAGGAGCTGCGTCGGCACAAGCTCATCGGCTTCGATCGCCAGACTGCTTATATACGCATGATGCTGAAGCGTTATCCGATGCTTGAAGGCGTTTCTTTCAGCTTTCGTTCCGATCACAGCATCGCGCTCCACAATGCGCTGCGCGCCGGCATCGGCATCGGTTTCTATCAGATCCCCTTTGCAAGCCGCGATCCCAACCTCATGCAGATATTGCCCGAGATCGAGGTGGAGATCGACACCTGGATCGTCATGCATGAAAATCTGAAGACATCGCCACGCTGCCGCGTGACATTCGATGCCCTGGTGACGGGTTTGCTTGATTACATCAAGGAAAACAACCTGGAGAATGGATTTTGACCATGGGAACAGCGGTGGAACTGGTGCCATACGACCCATGCTGGCCAGGGGATTTCGAACGCATCCGCGAAAAGCTCGAACGATTGCTGGCGCCCTATGCCGTGACGATCGAACATATCGGCAGCACATCCATTCCCGGGATTGCCGCAAAACCGCTCATCGATATCGACATCATCCTGCGCGGCTCAGCCGATGTGCCTGCGGCGACCCGGATTCTTCTGGAGCAGAATTACGAACCGCGCGGCAATCGCTATGACGATGATGTTTGGGCCTTCATGCGACGCAACGGCAGACCGCCGGAACGAATTTATCTCTGCCCGCCGAACAATCGGACCCACGAGCGCCGGGTGATCTTTCGCGATTATCTTCGAGCGCATCCTGCAGAAGCGGCAGCTTACGCCGCGCTGAAATTAGAGCTCGCCGGAACGCATCGACATGATGGCGATCGCTACACTGCCGAGAAACGTCATTTCGTCGACGCGATTATCGAAAAGGCAGCCGGCCAGCGGCAGATCTAGGCGCCTGGAGCGGTATCGACCGGCGGAAAATGCATCTGACCGTCGATGACTTCCGTTTCCGGGCGGTCACCGCCGTCGGCATATTCTTCATGCCATTTGCCGCTCTCGTCCTGCCAGCTGATTTCAGCTGAATCTCCCCCGATTTGCTGTTCCGCCGCTACGATCCTGGCGGCCTCCACCGCCTCGGAGTGCGTTGGAAACGCTTCCGAATAAACGTCGCGGAAGCGATAAGCCCACCCACCGTCATGCGGCACGATTTCATAAACGACCTTGACCATTCAGATCCTCCTTCTCATCTGCCAAGACCTTGGAACCGGACGTTGCCGGCGGGATCGCGTGCATCTGAGACGGATTCGAGGATGCCGCGGCATTGTGGTTGGGCAGACCTATCCGCGCAGTATTCCATTAAACTGCGTTAACTGCAAATTTCGCCCTCCTCCCCGCAAGCTTGATGTGCGAAATCCTTGCTTTAGAGTGCGACCGTGAATCGGCGCAAAGGTGGGGAAAGTGATCATAGCGAAATGGTTTAAGCAGGAAAAAAACCTGCTGGTGGCATTGGCGGTTGCTGTTGTCGCCTATGTCGGCGAGCATTCCATATTGGAAATGGGCCAAGGCGCTGCAATGGTCGCCGCCGTGGCATTGATCGCGACGATTGTCCTGGCATCCATGCGCGTCGCCCACCACGCAGAGACACTTGCCGTCAAAGTCGGCGATCCCTACGGCACGATGATCCTGACTCTTTCGGCCGTTGCAGTCGAAGTCATCATCCTCGCCATCATGATGAGCGGCGAGAGTTCGCCGACGCTGGTGCGCGACACGATCTATGCCGCCGTCATGCTCGATATTAACGGCATCCTCGGTCTTGCCGCTCTTCTCGGCGGACTGAAACATGGCGAGCAGCCCTACAATGACGATTCCAGCAAGACCTATGGCGTGATGATCCTGACGGCCATGGGAATTTCGATGATCGTGCCGGAATTCATTCCAGATGCGAAATGGCACTATTATTCTGCCTTCACCATCGTAGCGATGATCGCCCTCTATGCGCTGTTCCTGCGCATGCAGGTGGGCAAGCACAGCTATTTCTTCAGCTACAGCTATCCACGCACCGAGAAGAAACATGCGGCGGCGGAAGAAGATCACGATGAGGAATCCACCACCACCTCGATCGTCACCATCCTGATCGGCGTCGTGCTGATCGGTGTGCTGGCGGAATTCATGTCGGCTTTCATGGATACCGGCCTCAAGGGCACGGGAGCGCCGCCCGCCATTGCCGCCATCGTCGTCGCGGCAATTTCGGCGGCTCCGGAAATCCTGACCGCATTGCGGGCAGCCCTGCGCAACCGCATGCAGGCGACGGTCAATATCGCGATGGGCGCCTCGCTATCGACGGTCATTCTGACGGTGCCCGTCATGGAGGCGATTGCGCTCTATACCGGCCAGCCCTTCATCATGGCCATGTCGCCGGTGCAGACCGTCATGGTGATGATCACGCTGATCGCCGCCGCCATCAACCTCAACGATGGCGAAACCAACGCCATTGAGGGCATGACCCATTTCATTCTCTTCGCCACTTTCATCATGCTGACAGCGCTCGGTCTTTGATTCCGATTTCAATGACTTGCGCCGTCAGGCGGATTCAAATTGCGAAGCGCTTGAATCACTTGATGAAGCCGAAACCGCCTACCTGAAAACGAAAAAGCCCACCATCTCTGGCGGGCTTTCCATGTAAGCTATCGCTGGCCGCTTACTTGCAGGCGCCGCAGAAGCGCTGAATGCGGCGGCAGGCTTCCTCGAGCAACTCTTCCGAAGTCGCATAGGAGATGCGGAAGTTCGGGCCGAGGCCGAAAGCCGAACCGTGGACGACGGCAACGCCTTCCGATTCCAGCAGCTCGGAGACGAAATCCTCATCCGTCTCGATGACCTTGCCGGTCGGAGCCGTCTTGCCGATCAGGCCGGCGCAGGACGGATAGACATAGAAGGCACCTTCCGGAACCGGGCAGGAAATCCCCTTCGCCTGGTTCAGCATCGATACGACGAGATCGCGACGACCTTCGAAGATCTTCTTGTTGCGCGGAATGAAGTCCTGCGGACCGTTCAGCGCCTCGACGGCAGCCCACTGCGCAATCGACGTCGCGCCAGAAGTCTGCTGACCCTGGATCATATCCATCGCCTTGATGAGCTGCAGCGGGCCGGCGGCATAGCCGATACGCCAACCGGTCATCGCGTAAGCCTTCGACACGCCGTTCATCGTCAGCGTGCGGTCATAGAGGCTCGGCTCGACTTCGACCGGTGTGGCGAATTTGAACTCGCCATAGGTCAGGTGCTCATACATGTCGTCGGTCAGGATCCAGACATGCGGATGCTTGACCAGCACGTCCGTCAGCGCCTTCAGTTCCGCATGCGAATAGGCAGCGCCCGACGGGTTGGACGGCGAGTTGAACATGAACCACTTGGTCTTCGGCGTGATCGCCTTTTCGAGGTCAGCAGGCTGAAGCTTGAAGCTGTTGGCCTGCGTCGTCGCGACGAAAACCGGTGTACCGCCGCATAGCGAGACCATTTCCGGGTAGGAAACCCAGTAAGGCGTCGGGATGATGACTTCATCGCCGGGATTCAGCGTCGCCATGAAGGCGTTGAACAGGATCTGCTTGCCGCCTGTGCCGACGATGGTCTGCTCGGGAGCGTATTCCAGATTGTTCTCGCGCTTGAACTTGGCGGCGATCGCCTTGCGCAGTTCTGGAATGCCGGCGACCGGCGTGTACTTCGTCTCGCCACGATTGATCGCGTCAATGGCCGCCGTCTTGATATTATCGGGCGTATCGAAATCCGGCTCACCGGCGCCGAGGCCGATCACGTCGCGTCCTTTTGCTTTCAGCTCGCGCGCTTTCTGGGAAACGGCGATGGTGGCAGAAGGCTTTACACGGGAAAGAGCGTCGGCAAGAAAGGCCATGGTGATCGGTCCTATTCGGTTGAAAATGGCAGAAAGCCTGTGGACCAGATTTCTGCGCTAAGCTCTATGTCGAATATGGGCCGACGTTTCAAGCACAAAGGCGTCACAGTGGCTTTATTTCATGGCTTTCCGGGCCGTTCGCGTTGGCTTTTCTTTTCCGGCTAGAGGCCTGCCCAAAAGACCGCGCGCCGCCTTCGCCAAGGTTGAACCGGCCGCAATCGGCCCCCCCTAGCTCCTCTCAACTTGAATCATCACGCGAAGCCCCTGAATCAGATTCTGAAGACGGCGGAAATTTCCGATATAAATCAGCTACTTCACGAACATCCGATTCTAAGGAAGCAAGCCAAACACCTCCTTACTCGGAAAACGAATCCGCCGACACGCGAGTTCGAAAGACTCGAAAAGCCTCCTTCAGCCGGAAGCGAGAACACAAAGACGTTATCGGCTCCACAACCAACCTTGAATGGCAACTGAACGGTCCCACCTTGCGAAAACAAGACTATTGGGGAGGTCGAACGGATGCGTAGGGCCAAAACAGGATCAGGCAGAAGCGGATTTACGATCGCCGTGATGGTCTGTGCCCTGCTCGCGGGAACACCGGTGCTCGCTGCGCCAGCACAGACCATCAGGACGCAAAAGGTTGATGTCAAAGTCGAGACGGTCGCGATAGGGCTTGAGCACCCTTGGGCGGTGGAAGTGTTGCCGGATGGCGCTTATCTCGTGACCGAGCGGCCCGGCCGCATGCGTCTTGTCCGCGATGGGAAGGCCTTGGCCCCGATATCAGGCGTGCCAGAGGTCTATGCACGCGGCCAGGGTGGCCTGCTCGATGTCGCCCTTGATCCGAAATTCACAAGCAACCGCACCCTCTATTTCACGGCCTCGGTGGCAGGCGATGGCGGAAGCGGCACGGCTGTCTTTCGTGCCAGACTATCGCCGGACGAAACTCGGCTGACCGATGTGAAGCGCATCTTCCTGATGAACAAGCTCTCGCGCGGCAATATCCAGTACGGTTCACGCATCGCGATTGCCCGCGACGGCAGCCTCTTCGTCAGCCTCGGCGACCGTGGCCAACAGGACCGCGCCCAGGATTTTCATGACGACGCCGGCTCCATCATCCATATCGAGGCCGATGGCAGCATCCCTGCCGACAATCCGTTCAAGAATGGCAAGCACGCTTTGCCCGAAATCTGGTCGAAGGGTCACCGCAACCCGCAAGGCATCACCTTCGATAGCGAGACGAACAGGCTCTACACTGCAGAGCACGGCGCCCGGGGCGGCGATGAGATCAACACGCCCGAAGCCGGCAAGAACTACGGCTGGCCGGTCATCTCCTATGGCGTCAATTATAACGGCACGAAAATCGGCATAGGAACCGCCAAAGCGGGTATGGAGCAACCCCGCTTCTATTGGGACCCGTCGATCGCGCCCGGCGCCATCGCCGTCTATCGCGGCAAGATGTTTCCCGAATGGAATGGCGATTTTCTCGTCACGGCGCTGAAGTTCGAGCTGCTTTCACGGCTGAGCCAGGACGGCAAAGGCAAGATCACGGAGCGGGAGCGCATGTTTGACGGCGAATTCGGGCGCTTGCGCGATATTACGGTCGCGCCAGATGGCGCGCTGCTGATCACGACCGATGAAGACAACGGCGCGCTTCTGAGGATTTCGAGAGCCGCGAGCTAGGCTCGGCGCTCCGCCTCGGGCAGCTTTCGGCCTTGCCGCAAGCGAAAGCAACTGCTAACGGTCGGCCTCATTCTTTCCTCCCCTTCCCGCAGGATGCAGATGTCTCGCATACAGGCGAATTTGTTGTTGTTGCTTGCCGCCGCGATCTGGGGCGGCGGTTTCGTTGCGCAATCGACAGCGATGAAGGCGATCGGACCCTTCTGGTTCATCGGCCTCAGATTCGCCGTGGCCACCATGGTCGTCCTGCCTTTCGTGTGGATGGAAAACAGGAAGGCCGCGAAGCCGCTCACGCCTCGCAACTGGCTCTCCTTTCTGCTGATCGGCCTCGCTCTCTTCGGCGGAGCGGCAACGCAGCAGCTCGGCCTTCTGACGACGACGGTCACGAATTCCAGCTTCATCACCGGTCTCTACGTGGTCTTCGTGCCGCTGATCGCCGTTATCTTCCTGCGTCGCCCGCCGCATTGGGTCATCTGGCCAGCGGCATTGATGGCGCTTTGCGGCATCTACCTGCTCTCGGGTGGCTCCTTCTCGCGCCTCACCATCGGCGATTTCCTGACCGTGATCTGCGCGCTCTTCTGGGCCGCGCAAATCACGCTTGCCGGCTCTGCCGTCAACGAGACTGGCCGGCCGCTCGGCATTTCCGCCACCCAGTTTGCCGTCACCGCCGTTCTCGCTCTCGCGGTTGCCGCCGCCATCGAACCGATCAGCATCGCCGATATAAGCGCCGCACTCGGCGAGATCCTCTATGTCGGCATCTTTTCCTCCGGCCTGGCTTTCGCGCTGCAGATCATCGGCCAGCGTTATACGACCGCTCCCCAAGCCGCGATCTTCCTGTCTTCGGAAGCCTTGTTCGGGGCTTCGCTCGGCGCCTTGCTGCTCGGCGAGACTATCGGCCCGCTCGGCTATGCCGGCTGCGCCCTGATGTTTACGGCGATGCTGGCCGTGGAATTGGTGCCGGAATTGACTCGGCGACGCGACGCCACAGCATAAAAAACGCCGGAAATGCGCAGTTTTAGGCGCTTGACGGCATGGCGCGCCAAAATTTTTCGAACAATCGAAAACGGCTGCTCACACCAGCGGATTTGGGGAAATTTCGCCAAAACTATATCGCGAGCGATGCAAAACCCTTAGAAACTTGTTTCGAAGTGGGAAAATTTGCGAATCGCCCTAACATATTCGCGTTACGGTATTGTGCCGGTTGTGCCACGTTAAAAAACTTTTGCTTGCCAATTTCCCATAAACACAGCACTCTCAACAGTGTTCGGGCATTTTTAGAGCATGGGAAGTCCTAATAGAATTGCGAGCCGGAAACGCTAATATTCCGGTCAGCTTGGTCGAGAAGCGGGTGGCAAACATCGCATCGAGATCATGCCGAGTTACGGGGACCTTTTCCTTCAAATTTCGAGAACTGCCTGCAAGCGCCCGTAAGGGCAACACAAGTAATGCTGCCCGTGTGGATGGTGGGCAGAGAGAAAAGGACCTGAGGCATGGCCGAGACTGGCACTGTAAAGTTTTTCAATACCGATAAGGGCTTCGGTTTCATCAAACCGGACAAAGGTGGCGCGGACATCTTTGTACACATTTCTGCAGTTCAGGCTTCTGGTCTGGCAGGATTGTCGGAAAACCAGAAGGTAAGCTTCGACACGGAACCGGATCGCCGCGGCAAGGGGCCGAAGGCCGTCAATCTGCAGATTGCTGGCTAAGACACCTTACGGCTTTCAAATTCGAGTTGAGGCCCGGCAGCAATGCCGGGTTTTGTCATTCAGTCTGCATTCAGTTTGCCACGTATAATTTGCCTCCCATGAAAGGGCGGGAATACTTTTGTCCCGCTTCCGTTAGAGGAAAGGCCAATGACCATACTCGGCAAAACGCTTGTTATGTCCGCCGTCGCGGCGGCATTGACGATCACTTCCATGAGTGCCGCTTCCGCCGACGAATACTGGCGCCATCGTAACCGAGATGGCTGGGCATTCGGGGCCGCCGGGCTCGCAACCGGCCTGATCGTCGGCTCCGCCATTGCCAGCCAACCGCGCTACGTCGAACCGGCCCCTGCCTATGTCGACCCAGGCTACGACGCGCCTCCCCCGGGCTACTACTATCGCCCAGCACCGCGCCGCGTCTATGTCGAGCGCGACGTCAGCTATTATGCGCCAGCGCCGGCATACGGCTTGCGTCCCTGGTCGTCCGCATGGATGCGTTATTGCTACGACCGCTACAGAAGCTTCGATGGCCGCACCGGCACCTATGTCGGCTTTGACGGCATGCGCCATTTCTGCGCGGCCGACTGATTTCAGACGTGCCCCGAACGATAATGCGAGGAACCAAGGCGCCGCTTTCGAGCGGCGCCTGATTGATGCGGAATAGGTCCTATCGGCAAGCGTTCGTCTTTCGGCCTGGATTTGCAGCAGCGTCCCCACATTGCCGTCTCTCGCACACACTGAACGCTCCACCCCTCCTCTGAAACAGCGTCTCTGATAAGAACGCCGGCCTCATTGCACCCAAAACTCTCATCCAGACACTCTGTGATAATGCCCCGCCATGGTCACACTGGCGTTTTACGCGTGTTGCCATCATTTCTGGCCGCGCGAGGAAGCTTTTCAGAGGTTGGAGAATGGGCATCAGGAACTATTTGATCGACGGCGTTTCTGGGGCCGGCAAGACCGCAGTGGCCATAGAGCTACAGCGACGCGGTTATCATGTCATCCATGGCGATCGTGAGTTGGCCTATAAGGGCGATCCGGAAACGGGTGAGCCGCTGGATGCCTCTGCCCTTCACCAGCACATTCCGGATGTGGGCTTCAGGCACAGACATCACCTTTGGGATGTCGGCAAGGTCAAATCCCTCGTCGCCGATCGAAGCCATCCGACCACCTTCTTCTGCGGCGGCTCCAGGAATTTTCATCGCTTTATCGATCTGTTCGATGAGGTCTTCGTGCTCAACGTCGATCTGGACACGCTAAACCGCCGGCTTGCCGCCAGACCGGAAGATGAGTTTGGCGGCAAGCCCGCCGAGCGAGACATCATCATGCGATTGCACGCAACGCAGGAGGACATTCCGAAGAATGCGGTAGGCATCGACGCAACAGCGCCGCTTGCCAGCGTTGTCGACGATATTCTTTCCAGATGCCACGAGAATGCGGGGCAAAAGGCCCGCTGGTAACGCTTTGCCTACAGCCCACGCAGGAAGGGATTGGTGCGACGCTCGTCGCCGATCCGGCTGCCTGGCCCATGGCCGCAGATGAAGCCGACTTCATCGCCAAGCGGGAAAACCTTGTCGCGGATCGATTCCAAAAGCTGCTGGTGATTGCCGCCGGGCAGATCGGTTCTGCCGATCGAGCCGTTGAACAACACATCGCCGAGATGGGCAAAGCCCTGCTTCCGATTGACATAGATGACATGGCCGGGCGCATGGCCGGGGCAATGGAAAACCTCGAATTCATGCTCGCCGAAGGAAACCTTGTCGCCCTCCTTCAGGAAGCGGTCCGGCGTAACGTTGCGCACGCCGCTAATGTTGAACATCTTGCCCTTGGCTTCGATATCCTCCAGCAGGAAGCGATCGTCCTCATGCGGGCCGATCACCTCGATGCCCAATGCCTCACGCACCTCGTCGGCACCGCCGGCATGATCGATATGGCCGTGTGTCAGCCAGATGGCCTTGAGGGTAATGCCGTTCTCGCGCACCGTCTGCAGGATGATATCGACATCGCCGCCCGGGTCGACCACCACGCCTTCCTTGGTCTCCGGATCGAACAGGATGGTGCAGTTCTGTTCGAAAGGGGTCACCGGAATGATGCCGGCCTGGAGCATGCCCATGGAGCGCCTCGTCTGTTTGATCGTCGTACTGCCGGTATAACGGCAAACATCAGACAAAGCAGCCCCCGAAGCTTCAAAGTGGTGCGAACGCGGCAACCGCACCTCAAAATTCGATAATATCCATCTATTTCAAAAGGTTATTCGATATCCCGTCGAACGATAACCTATTGACGTCCGGCAAACCGGAACACTCAGGCACTCGAAACGTTGAAGATAGGTCTTTCAAGACAGAAGGAGAAAACCAATGTCCTTGAAGAGAAATCTGTTGCTGACGGGCTTTGTCCTTCTCGGCAGTGCGGGTCTCGCCCAGGCCGAGATGGCCGCAACCACCGCCACGGATATAGAGGTTCGTTCCGGGCCGGGTGCGGAATTCCCGACCGTTGGTGTCGCCACTCGCGGGTCCGAAGCAACACTCGACGGCTGCGTCGAAGGTAGCCGCTGGTGCCGGGTCGACGTCAACGGCATGCGCGGCTGGGTCTATGCACAATATCTGAGCGTCGAACAGAATGGCACCTCGGTCGTCGTTCAGGACCACCGGGATGATCTAGGCATCCCCACCATCACCTATGAACAAACCGATCCGATCCAGACCGGCAGCGTCCAGCGCGTTCAGCCCGATCCGAGCGACGAATTGTTGGGTCCCGTCGATCAGAGCGGTGGCGATGTAGTCGCAATCACCCCGCCAGAGGAAGTACGGACGTATATCGATGACAATCCGGTGGATACGGTGCAGTTGCGTGGAGATTTGGCGGTTGGCGCCACCGTTCCGCAAAGCGTCGAAGTACACCGTATTCCAAACTACCAATACAGCTACGTCGAGGTAAACCACCAACCCGTATTGGTTGATCCGGGTACACGCCGCATCGTCTACGTCTACCGCTGATTCGCCCCGCAGGATCGCATAAGATGGCGAAATTGACATGCGGCGGGTCGGCCGCATGTCCAAACCGAGGATTTCCCCTGAAATTATTAGGGAATTCTCCCGTTTGAGTTGCCCTTCTATTTCCAGCGATCCGTGCATGATGTAATCCTAATATCGATGAAGGATTATCGCCGCTCCCTGGCATCGATCCGGGACGCCGCGAGAGGGCATCCGGAAGCGTCTCCGGAACTATGGGAGAAGGGCAGTCATGGAAAGTCTAGGGCCTATCATTACGCAATTGATTGCCGGTGCGATCGGTGGCAACGCCGCGAGCGCCGTTTTGAAGCAGGACGGGATCAATCTCATTGCAAGAACGATCGCCGGAGCCGTGGGTGGCCTTGGTGGCGGCCTGATCCTGAACCTGATCGGCAGCGAAGCTCTCACCGGCCTCATCGCGCAAGGCATATCCTCGTTGGTCGCTGGCGGCGTGCTCTCCGCGATCGTCGGTGCCGTTCTCGGCCGCAAGTCGTAACTAGATCGGATCGCACAAGCCGGGCCTACAAACACCCGGCTTGTGCGGATCAACATCGTTTGCGTTTGGCAACAGGCGCATCTTGCCCCTATCTTGAAGCGGATGGCGCGGAAAAGATACCGCTTTCACGATGGTTGCCGCTCGACGCTCGGATATGCGCAACCTTCAGCAAGGGCGCCTGTCTCGCCCCATTGTCCTCGGACAATCTCGCCACCTCAATGCGCGATTGCTATCGGCCATATTTTACCCCTATGCGCGAGTGGCAACGGATTAATATACAGGATATGTTGGAGTTTTTGCGGGACCGCGCTTAATTTCCCGATAGGGCAGCCCGTTCGGGCCGCACGGCATTGTGCGAAAGCGGGCAACGACGTAAAAATGCGTCAATAGAACTGACATATTTTTGCGGAAGTTTCCCGAATGCTCCATAATAGGAAAGGAAATGTCACGGTGCCACGACAGATGAGCCAGAATGCGGCAAAAACGGAGCTGCTGGGCACACCGATGCAGAACGCCGGAAGCATCGATTTCGAGATTATCGAGCTGCTTTTCTTCGCCTACCGTGATTTTGTCTCCGATCCGGACCAGATCCTCGTCAAGAGCGGTTTCGGCCGAGCCCATCATCGTGTCGTCCATTTCGTTAACCGCGAACCCGGCATGACGGTTGCGGACCTTCTGGAAACATTGCAGATCACCAAACAGAGTTTGGCGCGGGTTCTCAAACAATTGATCGATTCGGGTTATATTCGCCAGGTCGCAGGTCCGGAGGACCGGCGGCAACGTAAGCTGTATCCGACGCAAGCCGGCCGGGATCTGGCGCTGGCGCTGGCCGAGCCGCAATCGCGCCGCATTGAAAGGGCATTCGAAGGCGCGTCGGAAGCGACGCGCGAAAGCGTGAAGCGTTTCCTGAGGGGAATGCAGACGGGGAAATGACGGCGATTCAGCCCGCGGCGCCGGTGCGGAGTGCCTCAATGAAATCGATGGGTAGGACAGGATCGAGACGGACCGAATGACGACAAAAGCAGCAATTTCGGATGACGCAGCACATCTTCTGGTGGTGGACGACGACACACGTATCCGTGCTCTCCTCAACCGTTATCTCATGGAGAAAGGTTTTCGCGTCACGTCTGCCGCCGATGGCGCCGAAGCCCGCCGCAAGCTGGAAGGGCTCGACTTCGACCTCATCATCATGGATGTGATGATGCCCGGCGAATCCGGCATCGCGCTGACGTCGAGCCTGCGGGCGATCAAGAACATTCCGATCATCATGTTGACGGCACTGGCTGAAGCCGATTCCCGTATAGCGGGCCTTGAGGCCGGCGCGGACGACTATCTGCCCAAGCCCTTCGACCCGCGCGAGCTGGTGCTGCGCGTCAACAATATCCTTCGTCGCAACGCGCCCGCCGATTCCCCGAAGATCGAGCTCGTGATGTTCGGTCCTTACACGTTTTCGCTCACCCGCAAGGAACTGAAGAAGGCGGCGGAACTCATCCGGCTTACCGACCGCGAGCAGGAAATCATGCTGTTATTTGCCAAGCGCGCCGGCGAAACGATCCCGCGCCATGAACTCATCGGCAGCGATGCCGAAGTGGGCGAGCGAACGATCGATGTGCAGATCAACCGGCTGCGCCGCAAGATTGAAGATGACCCTGCCAACCCTATCTGGCTGCAGACGGTGCGTGGCATCGGCTATCGCCTGAGCATAGACTGAGATCGACGCCCGGGACCAGATTATGGTGACATTCGATTCGATCAGACGCGACCAGGATCACACGCCGTCCAGCGGATTGCGGTGGCTTTCGCGCTGGATGCGTCGCTATATCCTGCCGACCGGCCTCTATGCCCGCTCATTGCTGATCTTCATCCTGCCGATGATCATCCTGCAGGCGGTCGTCACCGTCGTCTTCATGGAGCGCCACTGGCAGATGGTGACTCAGCGCCTGTCGATGGCGACAACGCGCGACATCGCCGCCATCATCACAATCATCCAGACCTATCCGCAGGATGCCGACTATTCCGCCATCACCCAAATGGCACGCCAGAAGCTCGACCTTGCCATTTCGATCGAACCGGGTGGCGAACTGCCGCCGCCCACTGAAAAGCCGTTCTTTTCGATCCTCGACGGCATCCTGAGCGACGAGATCCGCGATCAGATCAACCTGCCCTTCTGGATCGATACGGTCGGCAATTCCAGCCTGGTCGAAATCCGCATCAAACTGCCCGACAAGGTGCTGCGCGTCTTCGCCAAGCGCAGCCAGACTTATGCGTCCAATACCCATATCTTCATTCTGTGGATGGTCGGCACTTCTCTGGTCCTGATCGGTATCGCCGTCCTGTTCCTGCGCGGCCAGATCCGTCCGATCCTTGCTCTCGCCCAGGCGGCGGAAAGCTTCGGCAAAGGACAGCGACTGGAAAACTATTCCCCTCGGGGTGCCGACGAGATACGCCGGGCAGGCCTTGCCTTCATCCTGATGCGCGAGCGTATCGAGCGGCAAATCGAGCAGCGCACTGCAATGCTTTCCGGCGTCAGCCACGATCTGCGCACTGTTCTCACCCGCTTCAAGCTGCAGCTCGCCCTTGTCGGCGACAATCCGGATCTTGCCGGCCTCAGTGAAGATGTGGAGGACATGCAAAGCATGCTCGAGGGCTATATGGCCTTCGCACGCGGCGAGGCCGAAGAAGATGTCGGTCAGTTCAAGCTCAGCGATATCTTCGAGAAGATCCAGCAGGACTTCACACTGCACGGTAAATCCATGAGCTTCTCCATCGACGGTGACGATCAAATCTCCGTCCGGCCAAATGCATTTACCCGCCTGGTGACGAATCTCGCCACCAATGCCCGGCGCTACGCCAACAGCCTTCGCATCGAAGCCAGACACAGCGCCAAATGGCTGACGATCATTTTCGATGATGATGGCCCCGGCATTCCGGCCGCGGCGCGTGATGACGTCTTCAAACCGTTCTTCCGGCTGGATTCGGCCCGCAATCTCGACAAGTCGGGCACAGGCCTCGGCCTTGCCATCGCGCGTGACATCGCCCGCAGCCATGGCGGCAACGTCACCCTTGGCGACAGCCCGCTGGGCGGACTGCGCGCCACTATCCGCATTCCTGCCTGAGGAGGCGCCACATGGCGATCGATATCGATGGCATGCACTGGCTGAATGCGCCGCCGATGTGGGAGGTGAACCAGGGACGATTGTTTGTCCGTTCCGGCGACAAGACCGATTTCTGGCAGGAGACCTATTACGGCTTCCGTCGCGATAACGGTCATTTTCTCGGCACGCCGCGTCGTGGCGATTTCACCACAGCAGTCACCTTTGTCGGCCACTATCGCGAACTTTATGACCAGGCCGGCCTGATGGTCCGCCACGATGCCAGGCACTGGATGAAATGCGGGATCGAATACACAGACGGCAGCAGGCACTTCAGCGTCGTCGTCACTAATGGCAATTCCGATTGGTCGGCCTTCCGGCTTGATCATGAATTCGATGCCATGTCGGCGCGGGTCACGCGCAACGGCGATGCCCTCTTCATCCAGTATCGCACCGACCGGATGAGCGAGTGGCATATGGCAAGACTCGCCTGGTTCGATCCGGCGCTCGAGGAAGTGTCGGTCGGTCCCGCATTCTGCTCGCCGCAACGCGAAGGCTTCGAAGCAGAATTTCTCGATTTCAGCCTGAGCGACCCGCTATCGAGGGACATCCACTGAGGGCACTTCCCTTCAATTGCGAAAGGGGTACCGCTCACATCATCTTCTTGCCGTTCGGCACCGGCTGGGTCACTGCAGCGAGAACGATTGCGCCGGACTCATCCTCGAAACCGAGCGTCAGCACTTCGGAACGCACCGGTCCGATCTGGCGTGGCGGGAAATTGACCACGGCCAGCACCTGCCGGCCAATAAGCGTTTCCGGCGTATAGTGTACG
Source organism: Rhizobium pantanalense (assembly GCF_030182525.1). Taxonomy (NCBI): domain Bacteria; kingdom Pseudomonadati; phylum Pseudomonadota; class Alphaproteobacteria; order Hyphomicrobiales; family Rhizobiaceae; genus Rhizobium; species Rhizobium pantanalense. The sequence continues at coordinate 754,373 of NZ_JAQJCH010000001.1, read as the reverse complement.
GTGATCTGTGCGGAGGAACGCTTGATGCCGATCTCCGGCCCGAAATCGATCCTGAGCTTGTAAGCTGGCTTGCGCGCTTCCGGAAAAGTCTCCGCTTCGATGATCGTTCCGACGCGGATATCCACCCGCTCGAAATCGCCATAGGTGATCTCTTCCGTCATGCCCTGTCCCCTATCGAAAACCTGGAACGCTTCAGCGTTTCGCAGAACTGCTCAACCGTTCCAGCTCTTGCTTTTACGCAATTCCAGACGGAAAACCGCTATGCACTTTTCCTGAAATTGCTAGCCTGCCAGTTCCTGCGCCCGCTTGCGCGCTGCTTCCAGAGCCGCATCGAACAATGGCTGCATGCCGTCTTCCGCCATTAGCACACCGAGCGCCGCTGCAGTCGTTCCGCCGGGAGAGGTCACGTTCTGGCGCAGCCGCGAAGCGTCGTCGGGAGACTGGTGCAACAATTCACCAGCCCCCGCGACGGTTTCCCGTGCAAGTCGCATGGCGAGGTCCGCCTGCAGGCCGAGTTTCCGGCCCGCCTCCGCCATGCATTCCACGAGATAGAAAACATAAGCCGGGCCGCTGCCGGAAACGGCAGTCACCGAATCGATATCGGCTTCGCCGGGCACCCATTCGACCGGACCGGATACCTTCAACAGGTTCTGGACCAGCTGCCGCTGGCGATCGCTTACGCGCGCATTGGCAAAAGCGCCCGTCACGCCGCGCCCGACCATGGCGGGCGTATTCGGCATGGCGCGCACCATGGCCGCGTCTCCCAGATGCGTCTCAAGCGCAGAGAGCGTCTTGCCGGCCGCGATGGAGACGACGACGGTCGTCTCTCCGACGAGCGGTTTGAATGGCGGCAGAACCGCGTCCATGAGTTGCGGCTTGACGGCGATGAAGAGAACGCCCGCCGTCAAGCCTTTCGGAACTTCGGTGACATGGCTTGCGCCCGCATCCGCAATCATTTTCCGCATCGCTTCGGCCGGATTGGGATCGACGACGATGACCGAAGAGCCCGGCACGCCGTTTTTCAGCCACCCCGTCAGCAATGCGCCACCCATATTGCCCGCGCCGATCAGAACGATCGGTCCGGAGGATGCAAATGCATTGGCGGATTGTTCGCCTGTCATGTCACGCTTCGCCTACCGTTTCGAAAAGTACGGCTTCCATAGCGCGATTTGCATCGAGCCCGGACCATACGACGAATTGGAAAGCCTGATAGTAAGCCTCGCATGTGTCAAGCGCGTTGGAAAGCAGCACTTCCACCTGCCTGTTCGTGGGTTCCGCCCCACCGGACAAGAGCAGCGATTGACGGAAGATGACGATGTCTTCCTGACGCCACAGATCGAAGTGGCCCATCAGCACCTGCCCGTTGATGCAGGACAAGAGCTTGATCACCTCGTTGACGCGCGGGTCCGGAACCTTGACATCGAACGCGCAGGCTATGTGCAGCGCCTCGAATTCCTCCATCCAGGAGAACGAGACGTGATAGTCGGTCCATCGCCCTTCGACGGTCATGGCGATTTCGTCTTCGCCGGACCGTTCGAAAGACCAGTCGTTGTTGGCGGCGACGAATTCGATCATGTCGACCGGATTCGATTGTCGTTCGGCTTCCATTTCCATAAGGCTCATGCAGCACCTTCTTGACCGGATCGGTTGCAGTTTTCCCGTGGCTCGACACTGAAAGAACGCAAACAATTTTACTCCGGAAACATCCTCGGGATGATGTTGAACGGCTGCCAGACTAACGCTTCCACCATGCCCGGGGCTTACCAAGTCCGTTTCGAATCATCATTTAAAATCAGTGTATAGCGGCATGCCCGGCATGCCAGCCCCTGAACGGTGATTTTGGAAACGGCACTGTGGAAAGCTCTTCGGACGCCTATTCAGAAGGGAGTCATAACCGACTCTGGCGATTGGCTTTTTTGCCTATGTCCACAGGTGGAAAAACGGACGGAAATTTTCAGAGGAAAAAGGCACGACAAACGGGTGCCGCGCCGATCAGCAAATAGAAGTCCGGGCTTATTTGCCCTTGGAAGCGAGCTTGGCTTCGAGCGCTTCGATTCTCGCCAGCAGTGCCTCGTTCTCGTCGCGCGCTTTGATCGCCATTTCGCGAACGGCCTCGAATTCCTCGCGCTTGACGATATCCATGCTGTTCAGCCAGCGCTCGGCATGGGCATTGAAGGCGGTCTCGATTTCGCGGCGCACGCCCTGGGCAGCACCGGCGGCATCGGTCATCAGCTTGGCGAATTCATCCAAGATTCGGTTCGGTCCAGTGCTCATGGCAGTCTCCTTGCGGCCGTCGGCCCTCAACGGTCAGGCATCGATATGGGCCAGATAGTGCTGAGGTAGGATTTCCAAGGGGCCGATGCAAGCAAATTGAGATAGGACTGGACAACCGGACTTGCCATCTCGGCGAGATCAACAATCGACTTGACCGTTTCGACAGCGAACGCCATGTTCCGCGCACATTTGGATATTTAGCATGATCCTGCCCCGAAATGGCACGGTGCTTTCGGGAACATGCTGCAACGGGCCTGACGATCTTGCTGACATCCGCCAATCTCGCCGCCATCCTGCCTTTTCCGGATATCGATCCGGTCGCCGTTTCTCTCGGCCCGGTTTCAGTCCATTGGTACGGGCTTGCCTATGTCGCTGGCATTCTGCTCGGCTGGTTCTATGCCAGGCGGCTGGTCGATAACGGCAGGCTCTGGCTGAACGATACAGCACCGATGACGCGCCAGCATCTGGATGACTTCATTCTCTGGGTCGCCTTCGGCATCGTTCTCGGCGGCCGTATCGGCTATATCCTTTTCTACGATCTCGATCCGGTACTGGCCAATCCGATCCGTGCCATCGAAGTCTGGAACGGCGGCATGTCTTTCCACGGTGGATTAATAGGCACCACCATCGCCATGATTTTGTTCGCAAGGCGAAACAAGATTCCCGTCTGGAGCCTGTTCGATATCGTCGCCGCCGTCGCCCCGATCGGGCTTTTCTTCGGCCGCATCGCCAACTTCATCAACGGCGAGCTCTGGGGTCGCGTCACGGATGTTCCCTGGGCGATGGTCTTCTGCAGCCCACATGTGATCGCCGCCCATAACGGCGTATGCCCTGCAGGCCCGGACCCGCGGCACCCGAGTCAGCTTTATGAAGCCGGCATCGAAGGCATCATCCTCTTCCTTATTCTCTTTGTGCTTACGCGCTGGGCGCTGGCGCTGAAGAAACCGGGCACGGTCAGCGGCATTTTTGTCATCGGCTACGCTTTCTCGCGTATTTTTGTCGAATTCTTCCGTCAGCCTGACGAGCAGCTCGGTTATCTGCTCGGCACGAACTGGCTGACGATGGGGATGGTGCTCTCGCTTCCGATGGTGGCGATCGGCCTTTGGGCCGTTATCCGCGCCCGTCAGGCAGCGGCAAGGCAGATGGCTTGAGGTGGAGTTCAATATCGCGTGGTCTTCTCGAAAGACGCTCCTAGTCTGTCTGGGCCACGCATTAGCGAAAGCATAGAATGACGACGGCGCTCGGGGAAAAAATCAAAGCCATTATACGCACCAACGGGCCATTGAGCATCACCGATTATTTTTCGCTGTGTCTCGCTGATCCGGTGCATGGTTACTACAAGACGCGCGAGCCTTTCGGCCAATCCGGCGACTTTGTCACCGCGCCCGAAGTCAGTCAGCTATTCGGTGAGATGATCGGCGTCTTCATGGTGCATGCCTGGCAGCGGCATGGAACCCCTGCCGAAGTGCGTCTTGTCGAAATCGGTCCGGGCCGTGGTACGATGATGTCCGACATGCTGCGCGTCATCGGCAAGCTGGCCCCGCCGCTCTATGATGCCATGACGGTCCATCTCGTCGAAACCAGCGAGCGGCTACAGGGTTTCCAGCGCCAGACCCTCGATGCCTACGGCGCAAAAATCTCCTGGCATACGGATTTCGGCGAGGTGCCTGAAGGTTTCACCCTACTCGCCGCCAACGAACTCTTCGACGCCATCCCCATCCGCCAGTTTGTTCGCACCGCCAACGGCTTCCGAGAGCGCACGGTCGGCCTCGACGCCAACGACGAGCTGAGCTTCACGGCAGGCGTCGCCACGCTCGATCCTGCACTTCTTCCAGAAGGCGGACTGCCGCCGATCGGTACGATTTTCGAAATCGCACCCGCCCGCCAGGCCGTTATGACGACGATATGCGACAGGCTTGCCACTCATGGTGGCACGGCGCTTGCCATCGACTACGGCCACATGGCGACAGGCTTCGGCGATACGCTGCAGGCCGTGCGCATGCATGAATACGATCCGCCGCTGGAACATCCGGGCGAAGCGGATCTCACCAGCCATGTCGATTTCCAGCATCTGGCGCAAACCGCCCTCGCCTCCGGCATGCACATCAACGGCTGCTGTCATCAGGGCGATTTCCTCGTCGGTCTCGGCCTGCTGGAGCGGGCGGCAGCCCTTGGCAGAGACCAGGATGCGGCAACCCAGGAGAACATCCGTGTCGCCGTGGAAAGGCTGGCCGGCGCCGGCGAAGGCAAGATGGGGGAGCTCTTCAAGGTACTGGCGGTCTCCAGCCCGGCGATCGATCTCCTGCCCTTTCGTCCCGTCGGCTGAAACGTGAGCATCGATCCCTACGCATTGACAGTGCGCGCCGGACTGGGCCAACATCCCAGTCAAATCGAACTGCTTCGCCGCGGCTGCGTTATTCATCGCACGACAGGCTGAACCAAGACACCAAGGGACACTGCAGTTGCCGACACCACTTGCAAGCACGCTGCTGAGCGCCGCCGAGGCTGCCGGCATTCGCCATGGTTATTTCACCCGCGCCGGCGGCGTTTCCGAAGGCCTTTATCGCGGGCTGAATGTAGGCTTGGGTTCGCATGACGATCACGAGCACGTGCAGGAAAACCGCCGCCGCGTGGCCGGCTGGTTCGGTCTGCCCGTCGAACGGCTTGCTACCGTGCATCAGATCCATTCGCCCGATGTCGTGACAATCGGCGCCTATTATGATGGAAGCCGGCCGCAGGCCGATGCGATGGTCACGGCGACACCCGGCATCGCAATCGGCGTGCTCGCCGCCGATTGCGGCCCCATCCTTTTTGCCGATCCGGAAAATCGGGTCATTGGCGCCGCTCATGCCGGATGGAAGGGCGCGCTGACCGGTGTGCTGGAAAATACCATCGATGCGATGGTGGCGCTTGGCGCTAGACGTGAAACGATCATTGCCTGCCTCGGCCCGTCCATCAGCCGGGCGAGCTATGAGGTCGGCCCCGAATTCGTCGAGCGCTTCCTCGCCCATGATCCCGATTATGCTAGATATTTCACCCCTTCGGAGCGCGACGGCCATGCCATGTTCGATCTGCCGTCCCTCACGGTCGATCGCCTGCACAAGGCGGGCGTCACCGCCGAAAGCCTGAACCTGTGCACCTATCCGGATCCTGAGCGCTTCTTCTCCTATCGGCGCACGACGCATGCGAAGGAGCCGGATTACGGACGGCAGATTTCCGCCATCGCTATCGGAAAGGCAGCTTGATATGGCCTTGCATTTCGAACGCAGCGAATTCGACGCTCGTCTGGCACGGCTGCTGGCGAGAATGCAGGAAGAAAAGCTCGATGCCATGCTGCTTTTCGCACAAGAGAGCATGTATTGGCTGACGGGCTACGATACGTTCGGCTTTTGCTTTTTCCAGACGCTGGTCGTCAAGGCGGATGGATCTCTGACGCTGATGACGCGCTCGGCCGATCTGCGCCAAGCGCAGCTGACTTCTGTCATCAGCGACATTCGCATATGGGTCGATCGCGTCAACGCCGATCCCACGCTCGATCTCAAGGAGCTGTTGTCCGATCTCGATCTGCTCGGTGCCCGTATCGGTGTCGAGTATGACACTCACGGCATGACGGGCCGCATCGCTCGCCTGCTCGATCATCAGCTTGCAAGCTTCGGACAGATCATCGACGCCTCTTATCTTGTAAGTCGTCTGCGTCTGACGAAGAGCCCGGCGGAAATCGCCCATGTCGAACGTGCCGCCGCGCTGGCCGACGATGCCCTCGACGCAGCCCTGTCCGTGGTCAAGGCCGGCGCGGACGAATCGGATATTCTCGCGGCCATGCAGGGCGCCGTCTTTTCGGGTGGAGGCGATTATCCCGCCAATGCATTCATCATCGGCTCGGGTGCGGAAGCCCTGCTCTGCCGCTACAAGTCCGGTCGCCGCAAGCTCGACGCCAATGACCAGCTGACGCTCGAATGGGCCGGTGTGGATGCGCATTATCACGCCGCCATGATGCGCACGGTCGTCATCGGCACTCCCAGCCATCGCCATCGTGAGCTTTACAGCGCCTGCCTGGAAACCCTGCAGGCGATCGAAACGATCCTGGTGCCGGGACACACCTTCGGTGACGTCTTCGACATGCATGCGAAGATCATGGACGAGCGTGGCCTTGCCCGCCACCGGCTGAACGCCTGCGGCTACTCTCTCGGCGCCCGCTTCTCGCCGTCATGGATGGAGCACGAAATGTTCCATATGGGCAATCCGCTGGAGATCCAGGAGAACATGTCGCTCTTCGTGCATATGATCATCATGGATTCCGACAGCGGCACTGCCATGACTCTCGGACAAACCTATTTAACGACCTCACAGGCGCCAAAAGCCCTTTCCCGCCACCCTCTCGAATTTCTTAACCGTTAGGGGCGTAAGATAGCGATCCTGGACGGTGAGACCGTCGGGAGAAAGGATCGCGTCGATGGGAGTGGTCAGGATAACGTTGACTGTCGCCGGCTTTTGCCTCGCGCTCTCCGCCTGCAATACCACGGACGCCCTGACGCCGCCCGAAGCCATCGGTGATGCCGGCTCCAGCCCCGTCACCCAGCGCGATGTTGAGCGCATGGCTTCGACACCCCAGCGCCGCCAAACCTATCAAAGCGCGCAGGAGAGCTACGGCTATCAGCAGCAGACCTCGCAGCAGGCCTATCAGCCGCAAAACTACGGCGGCAGCGGCACGCTCGACGACCAGGCTTCGGCGTTGAGATCGAACGGCACCAATCCCTATGCGTCGCGCCCGCTCGACGGCTCCCGGACCGCCTCCATCGCTCCGTCTAACAATCAGTTTTCGGAGGCCGACGAACAGCGCGAGGCCGACCGACGCCTGTCGGACGACCCACCGCCACAACAGCAGCAGCAGAGTGCAGGCGGTCCTCAACCGGAACAGCAGCAGCCGGATCAACAGGCGTCGCTACCGCCCACGGTCGCGGCGGGCGGCAACAGCGTCCGCTTCCTTCCGATCATCGGCGCTCCCGTGGAAGCCGTCACTCCGCTGTCGCGCCAACTTGGTGCCGACGCCCGTTCGCTTGGCTTGACGATCAAGAGCTCAAGCGATGCCAGTGCCGCCTATATTCTCAAAGGCTATCTTTCCGCCTTTGAAGACGGCCCGCAGATTTCCGTGACCTACGTTTGGGATGTGCTTGATAGTAATGGCAACCGCGTCCACCGCATCCAGGGTTCAGAAAGCGCGCCTCTGAAGCGTGGCGACCCCTGGTCGGCCGTTCCTCCAACGGTCATGCAGAAAATTGCCACCAAAACCATGTCGGAATTCAATTCCTGGCGCGAATCCAACGGTGGATAGCTAAAAGCTTTTCAGAAATATGAAGCTAACGTGTCTCTCCCTCTTGCATTCGAGAGCAAGGCGGTTAAAAGCGCGGCTATCAGGTTGGTAATAGGCGGGCCACAATGAAGGTTTTCGCAGGCAATTCGAACCGGCATCTTGCCGAAGCGATCTGCAATTATCTCAACGTTCCCTTGGGAAGAGCTAGCGTCCGTCGGTTCGCCGACCAAGAGATTTTCGTAGAGATCCAGGAAAACGTACGCGGCGAGGATGTGTTCCTCGTGCAGCCGACGTCGTTTCCGACCAACGATCATCTTATGGAACTGCTGATCATGATCGATGCGATGCGCCGCTCGTCGGCACGGCGCATAACCGCGGTCATCCCCTATTTCGGCTATGCCCGCCAGGATCGTCGCGCCTCGGGGCGCACGCCGATCTCGGCCAAGCTGGTGGCCAATCTGATCACCGAGGCCGGCGCCGACCGCGTGCTGACCCTCGACCTGCACGCCGGCCAGATCCAGGGTTTCTTTGATATCCCCACGGACAATCTCTATGCGGTTCCGATCCTGACGCGCGATATCAAGGCGAATTACGATATCGGTAACGTGATGGTGGTCTCGCCCGATGTCGGCGGTGTCGTGCGCGCCCGCGCCTTGGCAAAACGTCTCGACTGTCTGCTGGCCATCGTGGACAAACGCCGAGACCGCCCGGGTGAGTCCGAAGTGATGAACATCATCGGCGAAGTGGCCGGGAAGGATTGCATCCTGATCGACGATATCGTCGATTCCGGCGGCACGCTTTGCAATGCTGCAGAAGCACTGCTCGCACAAGGTGCGGCAAGCGTTACCGCCTATATCACTCATGGCGTTCTCTCCGGCGGCGCGGTGACCCGCGTGGCAAATTCGAAACTGAAGGAACTGGTAATTACCGATTCCATCCAGCCGACGACCGCCGTGCTTTCGGCGCCGAATATCCGCGTTATCACGACGGCGACCCTCATCGGCGAAGCCATCAACCGCACCAGCCAGGAAGAATCGGTTTCAAGCCTGTTTGACTGAGCCTTGGGGCCGCCTCAAGTGGCCTTTGCTCCCGCAGGATGCGCCTGTTTCCATGCGAGCAGGCCAATGCCCAACAGCCCCGAGATGAAGACGGCCGCGCCTGATCCCATGATCGAGGGCCCGATGCCAAACGCTGCGAACAGGGTCGGCGACATCAGGTAAGCCAAAAGCAGTCCGGTGAAGATCGCGCACATCAATAGACGATAGACCTGCGCCAGACGATGCGGCTCGCTGCGCGTCTGCATCAGATGCAGCGTGGCAAGGTTCTCGAAGGGACCGTTGATCGCCGCAAAGCAGGCAACGATCATCAGCCCGATCCGATTATGCATCAGCGGCAGCAGGAAAACGCCGGATCCGAAAATGAGCTTCGCCACGATGATCCAGACCACCGGCCGGCGCGGCTTGACGCTGCCGAGGATCAGGTTGGTGGTCAGATTGCCGACGCCGTATGCCGTCATCATCAGGCTGTAGTCGGTCAACGGGTTGGCGCTGGTTTCGCGCAAGTGCAGGATCATGCCGAGCAGGATGCCCATCGCCCAGGCAACGTTTCCCATCAGGTTGGTGAAGAGGCCATAGAGGATTGCCGCATGGCCCCGCGCTGCGCGCCACCCGCCAAGAACGCCGTCCACCACAGCCGCCATTCCGGAGAAATCCCGACGCCGCGGCGGCGTCGGAAGTCTCGCTACCGCCAGCCACACGGCAAGCGCCGACAATATGAAGGTAGCAGCCGTGACCGTGAAAAACTGAGATTTCGGCAGGAGCCCGTTCACGAGCGCGATCAGGCTCGGACCGAGAATACGCGCCATGCGGCGGGTGGCATCGAACAAGCCGTTGGTCGCATGCCGGACTTCGGCATCGACGGCAATCACCGGCAGAGTCGCCTGTAGCGACGGATCGAATGTCGATGTCAACAACGCGATGCTTCCGGCAAGCACGATCAACAGCGGCAGGCTCATCAGATGCAGAAGGCCTGCCAGGGACAGCATCAGCAATAGAGCGGCGCGCAGCAGATCGGCCGTGATCATCGTCGTGCTGTGCCGCCAGCGATCCGTGACGATGCCGCCGAACAAGCTGCCGAACAGCAGCGCCCCGGACTGCAATGCGGAGACATATCCCGCATCGCTGCCGATGAAGTCGGCTGCAATCCAGACGACTGCGACCATATAGAACTCGGAGCCTGTAGCCGCCAGCACCTGGCCGGCCCATAAGAGAGAGATCGAGCGCTGGCTCAGCGGCTTCAGGACAAACATGATCGCATTCTGATTTCGGAGTGGCTTATTTCATGACCTGCCCGTTGACCGTCACGTGACCGTCGTCGGAAAGGTCGATATCCCAGCGCGAGCGTCCATCGGCATCCGTCTTGGCAAAGCCCTTGGCCATCATCAGGCCAAAGGAGAGCTGAGACAGATCCTCCTTGGTCTTTGCGGCCTCCTGGATGGCGGCAATCGTCTTGTCGAGATCTCGGGCAAGAACCGTCATCTTCATAGCGACGCGGTCCTTTTCGGTCAGCCAGCCGCGCATACTGCCCGACGCCTCGACATCATAAAGACTCGAAACGGCGCTGATCTTCGGGAAGTTGATGGTCATCGTCCCGTCGGGGAACATGGCCTTCTGCAGCTTCTCGTCTAGGGCTTTATCGCTCTCCGGGTTCTTCAAATCGGCTTGCTGGAACACATCCGCCAGAGCGGAGAAATTCAGGTTCGGCACCTGTACCTGTATATCGGCCGTATCGGGAATGAAGGCGACATAGTCTTCAGGGATCAGGCCCGTTTCCAGGGCAAGCTTCTCGGCATTCAGGCCGAAATCGGCGTTCATGGCATTGGCTGGCCCGGCTACCTTGAAGAAATAGCCCATCTTCTGCAGGCCGCCATTGCCGAATGGCGTCGTGACCGCAATGTCCTTGATCGCGACGGACTCCTCGAAGGAGCCGACAATCGGCATAGCATCCATCAGCAAGGACTTGACCGCCTTGCTGTCGGCATCGGAAAGCGTCTTCTCATCCTTGTGTTCGGAGACGAACTGCAACAGGGCATTCACCGCCTTCAACGGTAGTCTGGTCGCGCCAGCGTTGAAGTCGATCGCCGCGATCTTGATTTCCCCGAGCGTCGCATCGTCGGCCGAGATCTTGTCGTAGAGCGATTGCAGGCTGCCGTTCATCTTGAGATCGAGCCTGCCCGGCTCACCGCTGTCAGCCGATGATAGCGTATAGACGATGCTGTCGGCCGTGACGTCATTCTTCTGGACGCTTTTATCTTCGTCGGTGGTCTTCGTCGTAAAGGTGATGCCGGTACCCTTCATATCCATCGAACGCAGATAATGAAGGGCCGGATCGAAAACACCCTGGAACGTCGATGACGCCAAGGCATAGCGAAATTCGCTCTCGGGGCTGCTGCCAGGCTTGGACTTCGCCGTGATATCGAAGGCATTGTTGCCTTCGATGTTCCAGAGGCCGCTATCGAGAGGCGTCGCCAGCATCATCAATGGCTTGAGGCCGCTGATGGCGAAATCGCTCACGTTCAACTTGTCGAGCAGCTTCTGCACATCATAGGTGACTTCATAGTGCGTGCTGACCGGCTTGATCGAAATCGCACCGCTCTTGGCGATATCATCAGGCAGGAAATAGGTCAGATTGCCGTAGAGATCCTTGGCACCTTGCTCGCTGACGTCAGCCGCCTGCACAAGGCCGGCCACGCCGGCAGCGAGAACAGCCGCCGTGGCAACCGCTTTGAAACGCATAATTCACCCCCAAATATGATGGAAAAGAAACGTGGAAATCTGGAAAGAGCCGGGCGGCCTTTCGCATGTAACTTTATCATCGCCCTGATACATGGGCTTGCCCTCAAACCTCAAGGCTTCTTCATCACCTGTCCGTTGACTGTCACCGTCCGGTCTTCGTCCATAGTGATGTCCCAGCGGAGACGGCCGTCCGGGTCGGTCTTGGCAAAACCCTTGGCGGCCAGCAGGCTGAAGGAAACACTGTTCAAACGAGGCTGAGCCTTGGCGGCCTCCTGAAGTGCTGCAACCGTTTTGTCGAAGTCCCGCGCCAGGATCGTCGCCTGTAGCGAAATGCCGGAATGCGGCTTGGTCGAGCCCTTCAGCGCGCCGGAAACCTCGACGTCATACACGTCAGACTTTGCGCTGATCTTCGGGAACTCCAGCGTTCCGTAGCCGCTCGGGAACATCGTGCGTTTCAGGGCCTCGCTGGAAACCGGCGTCGCCCGTGTTGCAATCGAATCGAGCCCGGCATCGATGAGACCGGCAAAGTTGATATTGGGCACGCCGAGCCGAACGTCCAGCGCCGCGGGCAGGAAGGGCGTAAAGGCAGCCGGCACGAGATCGGCATCGGGGGTGAACTGTTCGGCCCTAAGCTCCAGATTGACGTTCGAAACCTTGGTCAAACCGTCCATCTTGAAACTGTAATCAATGCGCTTGACGCCGACCTTACCCCTCTCCGTCGCTACCAGCGCATTGTTCACCGTCACGGTCTTGCCGAGCGAACCGAAAACCGGCAGGGCCTGATGGACCAGCTGCTCGAACTTCTCGCTGCCGCTTTGCGACAGCTGCTTAGCCTTTACGTGTTGAACGAAGAAACGGATGAGCGCGCGCAGATCCTTCACCGGCAGGCTTGTCGCTGTGACATTGGTATCGACGCTATCGGCGCTAAAAATGATGGGCGAAGCGTCCGAACGCCCAGTGAACTGCTCACGCAAGCGCTGCAGCGTTCCTTGCAATTGCAGGTCGACCTTGCCAGCTTCGCTGCTGTCGGTAACCGTATGAGCAAAGGAGGCGCTGTCGATTGTCGCATCGATCTTGCGCCCGCTTTTCGGGCCGCTGCCGGCACTCGAAAATTTCATGCCACTGCTCTTGATGCCTATCGACCGCATCATTTCAATGCCAGGATCGAAAATGCCGTCGAAAGAACTGGAGGCGATCGAATAGGCAATATCCGAGGTTGGCGAATGCAGGGCGACGTCGAGGCTGTTGTCGCCCGTCAGATGCCACCGTCCCTGTTCGACCGGCTGCGCAAATAGCGACAGCGGCTTGAAACCCGTGACCGAAAACGCATTCGAATTGATCTTGTCGAAGAATTTCGCGAGATCGTAGGTAATCTCATATTGGTCACCGGCCGGCTTGACCGTCACGAAATCGCTGCGGGCAAGGTCCTGCGAAAGCGAATGGGTCAGGATGCTGCGGAGTTCCTTGGCTCCTTGCTCATTGACGTCGGCAGCCTGTGATGCGCCAGCAAGACCCATGGAAAAAACCGCGGCGGCGATTGCTCCGGAACGCATGCCCGACCTCTCCTTCTGACGCCAATCGATTGGATTCGACTGTTGATGGGGCCGAGGGTATATGTCAAGGCGTTGATAGACATGGCACCTCAGGCTTGTTCGCGGCAGTTGCAATGTCACCACAAGGCTTCGCATTCGGGGGTGCTTGCACCTTTGGCCGCTTTGTATTATACGCCACGCGTCCGCGTAGACACCCTTGGAGGCAACGCGGATGAGGCAGGGCTCGCCCTCCTCCAGTTCAATCGATACGGCGTATGACCGAGCGAATGAACTCTCCAAATAACCTCGAAAGGAATAGCTATGAGCCACGAAAGCTACGAGCTCAAGGCCGAGGCGCGCGAACGGGTTGGTAAGGGGTCCGCCCGTGAACTTCGCCGCAATGGTCTCATTCCCGCTGTCATCTATGGTGACAAGCAGGCCCCCATTTCTATCGCTCTCAACACCAATGAGGTGACGAAGCGCATCCACGCCGGCGGCTTCCTCACGACGATCGCAACGATCGACGTCGGCGGCAAGAAGATCAAGGTTCTGCCGAAGGACTACCAGCTCGATCCGGTCCGTGACTTCACGGTTCACGTCGACTTCCTGCGCGTTTCCGGCAACACGGCGGTCACCGTCGAAATTCCGGTGCACTTCGAAAACCATGAGAAGTCCCCGGGCCTCAAGGCTGGCGGCGTGCTGAACATCGTTCGCCACGAAGTCGAAGTTCATTGCCCGGCCGATGCGATCCCGGAATTCTTCACCGTTGACCTCTCCGGTCTGAAGAGCGGCGACAGCGTCCACATCTCGGCTGTCAAGCTGCCGAAGAACGTGACCCCGGTCATCGCCGACCGCGACTTCACGATCGCAACGATCGTTGCCCCGGCAGCCGGCCTTGCGGAAGACGAAGCAGAAGGCGGCGAAGAAGCCAGCGCCTGATTGGCACCTTCGACCTGAAGCATTGAAACCCGCCTCCCTCGGGACGGCGGGTTTTTTCATACTCGAGAATAAATATTAGAGAAAGTAAAAATAAGAACGTCTTGGGTCTATACTATCGTTGATTTCTATTAACCCCACAGTTTCAGCAACATTTAACGGATTCATGAAAACCTGCGCGAAAGAGTTGTAGAAAGCGGCACCCCTAAAATCCGCTGGTCTATGACCGGGGAGCTAACGGAACTATGAGCCATTCGGTCGAAAACAGGTTTTTCGCGATCGTTTGCGGTGCGCTGCTGGTTTTCGTAGCGCCGCTCTTCATCCTTTTCCTTTTTCTCTCGTCCGAACGCGCCGAAAAGGAAATCAAGGATCACATAACCGTTCTCCTCGTCGCCAATGCCCAGGCCCTCGCAAAGCCGCTATGGGACCTCGACGAAGACAGCGTCACCCAGATCAGTGCGACCACCGTTGCCGAAGGCGCGATCGTCCGTGTCAACGTCCGCGATCTTTCCGGCCAGCTCGACGTCACGCAATCGACCATCCCGAAATCTTACAAGGGCAATCTGGAGTCCGTTGACCGGCCAATCATCTACAACGGCGTCGACGGTGCGAAGCGGCTTGGCACCATCACGGTCTATTATCCTCAGCTCGGCCTGTTCGACGGCCTGAAGAGTGAAGAGATCGTCTTCATATCCATCTTCATCTTCGCCGTTTTGACGGTCTTCGGTGCGGCACTGATCGGCAATCGCATCTTCGTCATCCAGCCACTGATGCGGTTGACGCATGCCATCGAGGCTACGCGAAGACTCGGTTCGCGTCATCATGTGGACTGGCAGTCGAATGATGAAATGGGCCGGCTTGCCAGCAGTTTCAACGACATGCAGAGCAAGCTGCAGCGAGAGGAAAACGAACTGAAGCTGGCTCATCGCCGGGCGACGGACACCTATAATCTGACGCCCGCCATGCTTTTCTCGCTAGACAAGAATGATTGCATCGCTGCCGTCAGCGACTATTGGCTCGCGGCCACAGGCTACGATCGCGCCGAGGTGATCGGCCGCGAGTTTGCAAGCTTGATCCTGCCGGATTCGCGCATGCAATATATCGAGCGCAAACGCGGCAATCCCGACAGTGCCGCCCGCCTCGCCGTGACGGTGAAATTCCTTTGCCAGGATGGACGGATCATGGATGTCCTGATCCTCGAAACGACTGCGATCCAGGACGGTCTGTCGCTCTCCGTCATGACCGACGTTACCGAACTCAAGCAGTCGGAAGACCGCAATCTGCGGCAGGCGATTACCGACCATCTGACCGGCCTTCTCAACCGCCAAGGCTTCGAGAGCGCGCTGGACGCAAAGATCAATGAAGCCGATCTGCGCAGGCGTGAGCTCGCCTGCCTCTTCATCGATCTCGATCGCTTCAAGTGGATCAACGATAATATGGGCCATGCCGCCGGCGATGCGGCACTGCGCGAACTGGTGTCGCGCCTGCAGAAATGCCTGACGCCGGGCGATATTGCCGCGCGCCTCGGCGGCGACGAATTTGCCATGCTGCTGCTGGCCGAGAATGCGGAAGCAAGAGCGATCGACATGGCGGCCCTTATTGCCGAGGCCTTCGAGGCACCCTTCATCGGCGATGCCCGCCTCAGCGCCAGCATCGGCATTGCGATCTACCCGCGTCAGGCCGCCAACGCGGCCGAACTGCTGCTGAAATCCGATATCGCCATGTACGCCAAGAAGCGCGATGGCAAGAACGGCGCACAGATTTTCGATAACGGCATGCTGGATGATTCCCGCCGCCGCGCCGAACTGGAGAACCATATCGAAACCGGCCTCAGCGAAGACTGGTTCGAAGCCTATCTGCAGCCCGTCGTCAATATAGACGACCGCTCGATCGCCGGTTTCGAGGCGCTGATGCGTCTGCATCACCCTCAGAAAGGCATCCTGCCCCCTGGCCGCATCATCGAGGTCGCGGAGGAGACGGGTTCCATCATTCGCATCGGCAACCGCATCATGGAGAAGGCCATCGCTGATTTTGCTCGCCTCTCTCGGATCGAGGGCATGCAGGATACCTATCTCGCCATCAACTTCTCGCCGCTGCAGTTCGAGCAGGAATTGCCGCTGCGCATTGCGGCTTTGCTGTCACGATACGAAATCGCCCCCCAGCGCATCGTCGTAGAAATCACCGAGGCCGTCCTCATGGATGACAATCCGGAGACGCGTATGGTCATCAACGAAATCTGCCGCTACGGCTGCCGCATCGCGCTCGACGATTTCGGCACGGGCTATTCCTCGCTGAGCTATATCAACCGCTTCCCGGTCGATATCATCAAGATCGACCAGTCCTTCATCCGCGCGATCAACGATACCGCCTCCGATGTCAGCGCCAAGAGCCGCATGCTGGTCGAAAGCATCACTACGCTGTCGCACAAAATGAACTGCACGGTGATCGCGGAAGGCGTGGAAACCGAGGAGGAATGCGCGACCCTGCGCGCCATGGGTATCGACTATGGCCAGGGCTATCTGTTCTATCGGCCGCTGCATCCGGACAATCTGGTGAGGACGCTGGTCGGCTCGCACCAACATCACCCTTCCCCCGTAGCACAAGCGTCATAGCGATGAGGAACCGCATGCGAAAACCGCTGCTTATGATTGCTGCCAGTCTGTTTTCGCTCACGCTTTTCTCCTCCGTCGACGCCGAGACGATCCATTTCACCACCGAGGAATATCCGCCCTTCAACTATCGTGAGGGTAAGACCGTAGTCGGAGCGACCACCGACCAGGTGCGGAAAGTGATGACCGATGTCGGCGTCGACTATACGATCGACATCATGCCGTGGGCGCGAGCCTACAATCAGGCGCTGATGGAACCTATGACCTGCGTATTCGTCGCAGCTCACAACGAAGAACGCGACAAGCTCTTCAAATGGGTGCAGCCGGTGCTGATCGACCGTAATGTTTTGATCAAGCATAGCGGCTCCGGTGTTACCGCCGGCAACATCGCCGAAGCCAGGAAATATCTCGTCGGCACCTGGCGAGAAGATTATACGGAAGCGCTCCTGCACCGGAACGACTTCCCGCGCATCGACGTCGGCAGCGACTTCAAGGCCGCGCTCAAGAAGCTGATGAGCGACCGTATCGACCTGATGCCGATCTCGGAATTCTATTTCGACAAGTTGCAGAAAGAGGGCAACGCCGTGGAAAAGGTGACCCTTCTCTCGCAACAGCCCATGGGGATCGCCTGCCACAAGGATTTCCCCAGTGATCTCCTGAACAGGATGCAGGTGGCTCTGAATGCGCTGATTGCCGACGGAACGCAAAAGCGGATTTTCCTGAAGTACGGCCTGCACCTCGGCGACTGACCGCATCCCGCCTTGACTTTGCCGTCAAATCGCTGTGGTGAAGGACATCGGCATTTTCGAAGGGGTGAAGCGCATGCTTCTCATCGCGGGCCTCGGCAATCCGGGCGCCAAGTATCAGGGCAACCGCCACAATATCGGCTTCATGGCCGTGGATACTATCCACCGCCGCCACAGCTTTTCGCCCTGGTCGAAGAAATTCAAGGCGGAGATTGCCGAAGGCGAACTCGGCGGCCAGAAGGTGCTGCTCATCAAGCCGCAAACCTTCATGAACCTCTCCGGCGAAGCCGTTGGTGAAGCCATGCGCTTCTATAAGCTGCAGCCGTCCGATCTCGTCGTCATCTACGACGAACTCGATCTGCCGGCCGGCAAGGCGCGACTGAAGACCGGCGGCGGCCATGGCGGCCATAACGGCATCAAATCGATCGACGCCCATTGCGGCAAGGCATACCGCCGCCTGCGGCTCGGCATCGGTCATCCCGGTGCCAAAGAGCTGGTGCACAATCACGTTCTCGGCGATTTTGCCAAAGTGGACAGGGACTGGCTTGATCCCCTGTTCGATGCGCTCGCCGACAATGCCGACATGCTGGTGCGCGGCGAAGATTCGCAGCTGATGAACAAGATCGCACTTGCCCTCGGCGGCAAGGCGGAAGACGAGGCACCCAAGCCGGAGAAAAAGGCGCCCGCCAAGTCCCACATTCATCAAGCCCGCAATCAGATCAAGCCGAAGATTCCGGAAACCGGTCCCATGGCGGAAATGCTGAAGCGGATGTTCGGCAAGAAGGACAATTGAGATGCCGGAAATAGCGCGGGAAAGCGCGGCGGATATCGTCATCCGGTCGGTCGCGATGGCGGACCTGCCGACGCTGCTTGCACTTTACCGGCACCTGCACATGGAAGATCCGATACTGGACCTAAGCTTGGCGGAGAGCCGCCTTGCGGAAATCCTCGCGCATCCCGGCATGACGATCTTAACCGCCTTTGACGGCGACAAGGCGGTCTCCTCCGTGACGCTGACAGTCATCCCGAATCTCACGCGGGGCGGCGCGCCCTATGCCCTGATCGAGAACGTGGTGACCCATGCCGACTATCGCCGGCGCGGTCTTGCCGGCACGCTCATCCATAAGGCGTTCGCAAGTGCCTGGGAGGGGAACTGCTACAAGGTCATGCTGCTGACCGGGTCGAAAAATCCGGCAACACTGCGTTTCTATGCCAATTGCGGCTTCAAGCAGGACAAGACCGGCTTCCATATCCGCCGGCCCGCGCAGTGAAAAACGGCCGTTCCTATTCTTCCGGTTCGGTCGTGAACATCAGCGGGAAGCCGGCGCTCTTTGCGAGATCGACCGCCTCCTGCGCCTTCGTCTCGGCAATATCGCGCGCGCAGACCATGACCACGCAAGTGCCGAGCTTATGCGCGGTCATCATGACGCGATAGCCGGTCTCCTCGCTCATACGGAAGACGGCCTTCAGCACCATGATGACGAATTCCCGCGGCGTATAATCGTCGTTCACGAGAATGATCTTGTAGAGCTTCGGCCGTTCGACCTTCGGCTTCGTTTTAGTCTTCGGTTTCAGGACAACATCATTGTCACTCATCGGCATCACCGTTGACGACAGGGGAAAGAGGCTTTGGGCTAATAGCGAAATTATAGTGCAGCGCACTACACGGTTCAAGGACGACAGCACCTCTCAGGTAATACAAAGGAGTATTCGCGCCACTTCTGCCTCTCTTTCGGCAGAAAAAAGCTTCCTTGCCCGCACAAGACTTGACCCGCAACGACCCTTCCCCCATAGGCACAGCAAAGATTTTCAAGATATGGACAAGGTGCCATGGGTTTCAAATGCGGTATCGTCGGGCTGCCGAATGTCGGCAAGTCCACTCTGTTCAACGCGCTGACCAAGACGGCGGCGGCGCAGGCGGCGAACTATCCGTTCTGCACGATCGAGCCGAACACGGGTGAAGTGGCCGTTCCCGATCCGCGCATGCGCAAGCTCGCCGACATCGCCAAGTCGAAGGAACTGATCCCGACCCGCATCTCCTTCGTCGATATTGCCGGCCTCGTGCGCGGCGCATCGAAGGGTGAAGGCCTCGGCAACCAGTTCCTCGCCAACATTCGCGAAGTCGATGCCATCGTGCATGTGCTGCGCTGCTTCGAAGACAGCGACATCACCCATGTCGAAGGCCGCATCAATCCCGTCGCCGATGCCGAAACGATTGAGACCGAGCTGATGCTCGCCGATCTCGAGAGCCTCGAACGCCGCACCGAGCAGACACGCAAGCGCGCCACCGGCAAGGACAAGGAATCCATGGCGATGCTGCCGATCATGGAAGCCTCGCTGAAGCTGCTTCAGGATGGCAAGCCGGTGCGCACGCTGCTGTCGAAGCTCGATGCCGAAGAGATCCGCATCCTCAAGAGCCTGAATCTTCTGACCTCGCACCCGGTGCTCTATGTCTGCAACGTCGCCGAAAGCGATGCCGCGACCGGCAACGAGCACACGGCAGCCGTCGCCGCCATGGCCAAGGAGCAGAATTCGGAAGTCGTCATCATCTCCGCCGCCATCGAGGCGGAAGTGGCACAGCTGCCGGACGAAGAGGCAAAGGAATTCCTTTCCGCGCTCGGCCTCGACGAAGCTGGCCTCGATCGCCTGATCCGCGCAGGTTACAAGCTCCTGCACCTCATCACCTATTTCACGGTAGGCCCAAAGGAAACGCGTGCCTGGACCATCGAACAGGGCACGAAGGCTCCGCAGGCCGCCGGCGTTATTCACTCGGATTTCGAGCGCGGCTTTATCCGCGCCAACACGATCGCCTATGACGATTACATCGCCTACAACGGTGAAACCGGCGCCAAGGAAGCCGGCAAGGCACGCGACGAAGGCAAGGAATACGTCGTCCAGGACGGCGACGTCATCCACTTCCGCTTCAACACCTAATGGCTTTTATCTTGCCGGCGCCTATCTCAACGCCGGCAATCTCGCCTGCAGACCGGCAGGCAGGCGTCGCACGACGATGCGCCGCAGATCGGCCCAGCCGATGCCGATGACCAGCACGACCAGACCGACAATCATCAGCACCAGGAAGCCGACCTTGTCGAGCCCGGCATTGTTGTGCCCGAGGATGGCTGCCGTCGCGAGGCCGAGCGATACGAGGCCGGCGGTCACGAAAGCGCGGCGATCGATGACGAGCCCGATCAGCATCATCACCAGCACCGCCACGAGGACGGTCACCGCCTGCAGATAGCCCCCGAAGAGGGCATCGGTGAGATTGGTGAAGACGATGCCGCTGCTGGCGAGTTCGAGGCGCAAGGCCAAGAGGATCGTCGAATAAAGCAGAGCCGGCGCGGTTGCGAGATGCAGCCAGAAGGCCACGTCGGACCGGCGCGTAACTCTCTGCGGATCGCTGAGATCATAGCGCATTGCCAATGCAAAGCTGCCAAGCGCGGTCACCAGCAAGATCATCATCGTCTGGATGGGATAATCCGCTGGCACATTCGAAGAGCCAGTTACCGTGCCGGCGATATAAAAGACCGCGGCGAGAAACAAGCCGAACAGCGAAAACAGGAATAAGGCCAGCGACAACGGCACGCGGTAGCGCCAGTAAAACAATGCCAGCGACAGCGGGAATGGCGCGACCAGGACGATTGCGCCGATCGTAAAATTATTGCTCAGCGTCGGTGTGGAAGTCACATAGCTCACCACCATGTAGAAAACCCAGACGACGAGCGCGACGGTCAAGACCACGGCCGGAAGCGCCAGCCGCTGTCGGCGCACCAGGATCTCGGCGAGGACGACGATTGCCAGCAAGGGCGCATAGCGGTTCGCCAGCCCCCATAGCCCGATGAGCAGAACGATGAGACCGATGGTGATGAGCACATCGTGAAAGCCTCGTACGAAGCGCGGCGCTTCCGTATCCTCCAGAGGGTTGGGATCATCCGGAAAACGGGATGCCGAGAGACCCTGTCCGGTCGGCAACGCACCGATGTTCTTGTCCGCCAGATAGGGCAGCAATCTCTCGGCCTGGCTGGACGAAATGATCCCCGCGCCGGCTGCCTCTTCCAGTGCGACTTTGAGTTCGCTCATTCTAGCTCTCATACCATCTTGCTACGACCCAAGCCTCAACATATCGCCGGCATACAATCAAGGGCTGTCGGCGGCCAATAGACAGTCATCGCCGTCCCTTCCTTATATTGACCGTGAAAATGCTTGCGCCAGCACCGCGGGCCATGCGATTGCCGATAAACGAGAGGTGGAGGACGACAGAAGATATGACGAAATTCGTCTACGAAGACTTCCAGCCGGGACGAGAATTTCTGCTCGGCCCAAAACATGTAACGGCGGCGGAGATCATCGAATTCGCTAGCGAATTCGACCCGCAACCAATGCATCTGGACGAGGAAGCCGGCCGTGCCAGCATTCTCGGCGGCCTCGCCGCTTCCGGCTGGCACACCTCGTCCATGTTCATGCGCATGATGTGCGACTCCTATCTCCTTGCCACCGATGCGCAAGGCGCGCCCGGCATCGATTTCATGGAGTGGAAGAAGCCGGTTCTGGCTGGCGATACCCTGTCGGGCCGATCGATCGTCGTCGAAGGCCGTCCCATGCGCTCCCGTCCGGGTATCGGTATCGTCACGTTCCGCCATGAGGTCGAAAACCAGCGTGGCGATCTCGTCTGCCTCGGCCAGAATGCAGTGATGATCCGCATGCGCGCTGGCGCGGAGGTATCGGCATGAAGATGAGCGAACTCTATGCTGTCGGAGAACGTATCGAGATCGGCAGCCATACCTTCACGCCTGAGGGCATCGTCCATTTTGCCTCGCGCTTCGATCCGCAAATCTTCCATATGGACGCGGAGGCGGCCAAGCACTCCTTGTTCGGCGGCCTCTGTGCCTCGGGATGGCATAGCTGCTCCATGTGGATGCGCAGCTTCGTCGATTACTGGAAGTCCGAGACGGCAAGGCTGATCGCCGAGGGTAAGACGCCGCCCACTCTCGGCCCCTCGCCCGGCTTCAAGAAGCTGCAATGGCTGCGGCCAGTCTTTGCCGGCGATACCATCAGCTATGGCGTTGCGATCCTTGGCAGCCGCGCTTTGGCGTCGCGCCCCGGCTGGACGCTCTACACACTCGCTTGTGACGGAAGCGGGGGGGCCTTAAAAACCGGCCCCGCCAATCTTCGGAACGCGGTCAGTGACCGGAAAATTCCACCAGTGTGTGAACCGGCACGTCAAGCTCCTCGAGCTTCCTGCGACCGCCAAGGTCAGGCAGGTCGATGACGAAGCAGGCGGCAACCACTTCGGCGCCTATCTGGCGCAGAAGCTTCGTCGCGCCGACGGCCGTTCCGCCCGTCGCGATCAGGTCGTCGACGAGGATGACCCTCTCACCCGGATTGACCGCATCACGGTGCATCTCCATCTCATCGACACCATATTCCAGGCTGTAGGCGATGCGGACGATGTCGTGCGGCAGCTTGCCCTTCTTACGGATCGGCACGAAGCCGGACGACAGCTGATGCGCCACCGCGCCTCCGAGAATGAAGCCGCGTGCTTCCATTCCGGCAACCTTGTCGATCTTCGTGCCGGCGTAAGGCTGCACCAGCGCATCGACGGCACGGCGGAACGCCCTGGCGTCGCCAAGCATCGTCGTGATGTCGCGGAAGATGATGCCGGGCTTGGGGTAATCCGGAATGGAGCGGATGCTGGCGGCAAGCTCCGAAGCGATAGTGTTCATCAAATATAGTCTCTCAGGCTGTGATAGGGCCGGCTGCACCCTATCAATACCAGGGCGCTATACCAACAGAAAAGGCGGCCTCGCCGGGCCGCCTTTTCTGGATCGTTGTCCCGATGCTCAGTGAGCGCCGGCCTTGGCATAGACGGAACGCTTGGTGAGATAGATCAAGATCGAGAAGATCAGCAGGAATACCATGACCATGAAGCCAAGATGCTTACGATCTTCCAGATGCGGTTCGGAGGTCCACATCAGGAATGCGGAGACATCTCGCGCATATTGATCGACCGTCTGAGGCGCGCCGTCGTCGTAGGTCACCTGACCGTCCGAAAGCGGCTTCGGCATTGCAAAGGTCGCAGCAGCATCGAAATACGGATTGTAGTGCGAATTCTGCGGTACGGTGAAACCGGCCGGCGGATCCTCATAACCGGTCAGCAGCGAGTAGATGTAATCCGGGCCACCTTCCTGATACTGCGTGAAGATGTCGAAGATGAACTGCGGGAAGCCGCGCTCGATTTCGCGCGCCTTGGCAAGCAGCGACATGTCAGGCGGCACGGCCCCGTTATTGGAGGCGGCGGCAGCCTCGTCATTCGGGAACGGCGAATTGAAATGGTCAGACGGAAGCGCCTTACGGGTGAACATTTCACCCTGAGGGTTCGGGCCATCCTGCACTTCGTAATTGGCAGCAAAGGCCTTCACCTGTGCTTCCGTATAGCCGAGATCTTCCAGCGTGCGGTAAGCCACCAGCTTCATCGAATGGCAGGCGGAACAGACTTCCGTATAGACCTTGAGGCCACGCTGCAGCTGCGCCTTGTCATAATAGCCGAACGGGCCGGAGAAGGTCCAACGCTGCTCGCGCGGCTCCTTCAGCGGATAGTGCGGCGTCTCTGCTTCTGCGGCAGGCTTCGTTTCCGCAGCGATCACGGCTGCGGTCGAGAAGCCGCCCATGAGCGTCAGGGATAGAAGGCCGACAACAAGTTTTTTCATCGTTTTCTTCCTCTATCGCCGGTTATGCTTGAACCGAAGCGGCAACTTTACCGCCCTGTTTCTCAAGAACCGCTTCCGTAATCGAATTTGGAATGCGCCTCGGTGTCTCGACAATGCCGAGCACCGGCATGATGACGAGGAAGAAGAGGAAGTAGAACAGCGTCGCAAACTGCGCAGCCGTGGTGTAGATGCCTTCCGCGGGCTGCGAGCCCAGCCAGCCGAGCAGGATGGCATCGGCGATGAACAGCCAGAAGAACAGCTTATACCAGGGGCGATAGACGGCCGAGCGGATCTTCGACGTATCGAGCCAGGGCAGGAAGAACAGCACGAT
Source organism: Rhizobium pantanalense (assembly GCF_030182525.1). NCBI lineage: Bacteria > Pseudomonadati > Pseudomonadota > Alphaproteobacteria > Hyphomicrobiales > Rhizobiaceae > Rhizobium > Rhizobium pantanalense. The sequence goes on along the minus strand of NZ_JAQJCH010000001.1, from coordinate 730,133 downwards.
GATCGCGCCGAACATCGTCAGAACGCCACCAAGCTTGGAGTCAATCGGGCCGATGTTGAAGGTGATCGAGCGCAGCATTGCGTAGAACGGCAGGAAGTACCATTCCGGAACGATATGAGCCGGCGTCTTCAGCGGGTTGGCCGGGATGTAGTTATCGGCATGACCGAGGAAGTTCGGCAGGTAGAAGACGAAATAGGCGAAGACCAGCAGGAAGATGGAGACGCCGAGCGCATCCTTCAGCGTCGCATAGGGCGTGAAGGCGACAGTGTCGGTCTTCAGCTTGACTTCGACGCCGGTCGGGTTCGTCTGGCCGGTCACATGCAGCGCCCAGATATGCAGGATGACGACACCTGCAATCATGAACGGCAGCAGATAGTGCAGCGAGAAGAAGCGGTTGAGAGTCGGATCATCGACGGCGAAGCCGCCGAGCAGGAAGGTCTGGATCCAGTCGCCGACCCACGGGAAGGCCGAGAAGAAACCGGTGATAACAGTCGCACCCCAGAAGGACATCTGACCCCAGGGCAGTACGTAGCCCATGAAGGCGGTCGCCATCATCAGGAGGTAGATGATCACGCCGAGAATCCAGAGGATTTCGCGCGGCGCCTTGTAGGAGCCATAGTAGAGGCCGCGGGCAATGTGCAGATAGACGGCCACGAAGAAGAAGGATGCGCCGTTGGCGTGCATGTAGCGCAGCAGCCAGCCGTGATTGACGTCGCGGACGATCTTTTCGACCGAGTTGAACGCAATCGCAGTATTGGCCGCATAATGCATCGCCAGCACGACGCCGGTCAGGATCTGCAGGATCAGCATAACCGCCAGCATGGCGCCGAACGTATAGGCATAGTTCAGGTTGCGGGGAACCGGATAGGCGATGAAACTGTCGTAGACCATACGCGGCAGCGGAAGCCGCGCGTCTACCCATTTTTCGAGCCCTGTCGATGGCTCGTAAGACGAATGACCACTCATGATTCAGCTCCCCCTCAACCGACCTTGATCTTCTTTTCCGACGTAAACGCATATTGCGGGATGAAGAGGTTCTGCGGCGCAGGCCCATGGCGGATGCGACCGGCGGTATCGTAGACCGAACCATGGCAGGGACAGAACCACCCGCCATATTCACCTGCCTGGCCGAGCGGAATGCAACCCAGATGGGTGCAGACGCCGATCATGACGAGCCAGTTTTCCTTGCCTTCGCCGGCCGAACGGGCAACGTCGGTTGCCTGTGCATCGGACGGAAGATTGGCGTTGCGAGCGATCGGATCCTTCAGGTCCGAAAGCTGTGTGCCCTTGGCATCGTCGATTTCTTTCTGCGTGCGGTTACGGATGAAGACGGGTTTGCCACGCCACTTCACCGTCAACGACATGCCTGGCTCAAGGCTGGACACGTCGACCTCGATGGAAGCAAGAGCAAGCGTCGATGCATCCGGGCGCATCTGGTCGATAAACGGCCATGCGACCGAAACCGCACCAACGGCGCCAGCCATGCCTGTCGTCAAATAAAGGAAATCGCGGCGCGTAGGCTCGCCTGTGGATTCACTTGTCGTACTATGCTCGCTCAACGCTGCACATCCTCTTCCCGCAAACCACGGCAAAACCGTGGTACCCCTCTCACTAACGGCGAATCATCGCGACCATAATTCCGCCATAGATTCCTCCGTAACCCGCTGCGTTCTAAGCTTGATCGCAAATTATGTCCAGTCTTGGCAAGGGGTCAGGGCACAATGTCGCGGCAAAACTGCGCTATTGCGTCACAAGGCTGGAGCTTGAACTCTTTCAGCACCGATGCGAAAAGTTAAACCCATGAAAAATCTGGGGATTTCTGTAGTATTTTCTTATATTGCAAGGCAAAATAGACAATGATTTCAATGCTGCATTGCGGAAGGCAGCGCAGTATCGCCACTTTCGCCACTCCGCGGGACCTGCGCTTTACCACTTAAATCCAAATGGATTCTCCCCGGGATTTATGGAGGATTGCACTCGTTGTCTTGCGCATACGAAGCAGCAAAAACGAAGCACGAGAACTTCTCATGAGACACACGATTTATTGCGTCCTATGCGTTCTCGCCACACTGGCGGTCGGCACCCTAGCCGCACGTTACGTCGCCAATTCCTGGCTGCTGGCCTTTTTCGAAAGTCTGCAAACCCATATAAGCCTGTTCGCGATCCTGCTCGCTTTGGTCGCATTCGCCTTCAAGCGCCACTGGTATGCGCTCTTCCTGACCGCCGCCGGAATCATTCTGCTGGTCCACTCCGTCCTCATGCTACAGCAATACAGCACGTCTTCGCTCGTCGCTTCGGCTGAGGCAAGTGGAGAGCATTTCAGGTTGCTCTCCTTCAACATCCAGGACAGCAATTTCGAAAACGGCCCTAGCATCGCCGATCTTATCATCGCCTCGAAAGCCGACGTCGTCGAAATCTTCGAGGCAGGACCGATCTTTTCCGAGATGGACCGCATTTTGAAAGTCTATCCTAACCGCATTGGGTGCGGCGTGATGACCACCGATTGCGATTCGCTGCTGTTGTCGAAGAGACCGTTCCAGACCCAACTCATGCGCAGCCTCGGTAGCCTCTGGGACAATCGCTTCATTCTCGCCGCCATCGACATGGACGGCCAGCCCGTGAACTTCGCCTCCGTTCATCTGAGCAAGCCTTATTTCGATGCGTTCCACCAGATCGAGCTTGGTCTCCTCGCTCCGGCCCTTAATGACGTGAAAGGGCCGTTGATTCTCGCCGGAGATTTCAACGCCTCGGTCATCACGCCCGATATGCGCGGCTTCCTGGCGGCAACCGGCCTCCGCCATGCCTTCCCCGAGCCCGCCACATGGCCGATTGCTGCTGGAGCCTATGGGATCACCATCGATCACGTCTTCGCCCGCGCGCCGCTTCGGCTGATATCCGTGAGGCAGATCCGCGACGCCATGGGCTCGAACCATTTCGGCCTGATGACGGAATTCAGCGTGCCTCGGCAGAAGTGATCCGGCGGGTTTCAGGGTGGCTCAATCGGCATCCGCCGCAATGAAACCGCCGGACTGACGTGCCCAGAGTTCGGAATAGAGGCCGCCGCGAGCGATCAGCTCGTCATGCGTCCCCTCCTCGATGATCTCGCCCTTGTCGATGACAACAAGCCGGTCGAGCTTGGCGATGGTCGACAGCCGATGCGCGATCGCAAGCACGGTCTTGCCCTTCATCAGACCATCCAGATTGGACTGCAGCACGGCCTCGGCTTCCGAATCCAGCGCGGACGTCGCCTCGTCGAGCACGAGAATGGGCGCGTCCTTCAGCATGACGCGCGCGATCGCGACGCGCTGGCGTTGGCCGCCTGAAAGCTTGACACCGCGCTCGCCGACATGGGCGGCATAAGCGGTGCGCCCCTTCTGATCCTCGAGAGCGGTGATGAAGCGATCCGCCTCCGCCCGCCGGGCCGCCTCCACCATCTGTTCGTCGGTGGCTTCGGGCCGACCGAAGAGGATATTGTCACGGATGGAGCGATTGAGGAGAGCGGTATCCTGCGTCACCATGCCGATCGCGCTGCGCAGCGACTCCTGCCTGACGGCGGCGATATCCTGTCCGTCGATCAGGATGCGCCCGCCCTCCAGATCGTAGAAACGCAAGAGCAGATTGACGAGCGTCGTCTTGCCTGCTCCGGAGCGGCCGACGATGCCGACCTTTTCTCCCGCGCGTATGTTGAGAGAGAAATTGCCGATGATGCCGCCGCCGCGCCCATAGTGAAACGTCACGTCGTCGAAACGAATTTCAGGCCCGGTGACGACCAGATCCTTGGCATCAGGCCGATCGACCAGACCGATTGGCTCGGAGATCATTTCGGCCGAATTCTGGATAGTGCCGAGATTGCGCATGATGGCATTGAACTGCGACATCATCCTGCCGAAGAGCATGTTCAGGCGCAACACCATGCTGAGCGTGAAGGCGACGCCTCCAGTCGAGATTTCACCCGCCAGCCAGAGATGGACGGCGAGCGCGCCGATCGTGGTGATCATGACGCCTGACAGCAGCGCCAGCGATGAGCGCACGCCGGTCAACAATCGTGTGAACGGCATGACGGCCGCCTGGAAGCGGTCGAAACCATTGCGGATGTAATGGTCGTTCTCTTCTTCGCGGCCGAAGAGCTTCAGCGTCTGAATATTGGCATAGGCATCGACCATGCGGCCGTTCAGCATCGAGGACGCTTCGGCCGCGTTACGCGCATGCCGGCGGATGCGCGGCACGAAATACCGCGCAAGCAGAGAGAAGACGCTGATCCAGACCGCGATGACCAGCGCCAGCCGCCAGTCCAGCCCGCCGACCAGCGCGATGGTCGATGCGGCATAGATGATGATGAACCAGACGACCTGCAGCAGCGAGACGACAAGATCGCCGGTTGCCTGCCCCGCCGACCAGACCTTGGTGACGACACGGCCGGAGAAATCGTTCTGGAAGAATTCGACGGATTGCCTCGCCACATGGCGATAAGCCTGCCAGCGCACAAGATTGAGGAAGCCCGGCACGACCACCTGTTCCTCGACCAATGCGCCGAGGCTGACGACCACGAAGCGCACCACGAGTACAACGAAAACCATGCCGAGCAGCGCCGCGCCATGGCCGGCAAGTAGCCCTGGCCACCCCTCACCCGGTTTCACCTTGTCAAGGATGTCGACGAGATGCCCGACGAACCAGAACAGCGCCGCCTCAAGCATCGCGACGGCACCGCCGAGTGCCGCCATCGCCAGGAAAGGTCCCTTGGCCTGGCCGACATAGTACCAGATGAAGGCACCGAGCGACCGCGGCGGTCTAAGATCACCGCTGCGATAGTAGGGATCAATCCAGGTCTCGAACAGACGGAACACGGAGCGGATGAACATGCCAGCGATATAGGGAGTTTCGGTGCGCCGGGAAAGTAAAGGGAGGCTGCGACAAAGGTTACATTTTCGTTAGGCTGGAGACCCCATGCCTTTGATGGGACGATCAGTTGGGATAACGGACGACCCGCAATTTCATTCAAGACCGGAGAACACGACACCTCGATATTGCCTCAGGCCATTATCGAGAGGAATCCATGCTTGCCATTTCCCCACGCACATCGGCGCGACGCATCGACAGCCTCCGTCATTCGCCCGTAGCTGCCTCACAACGAACGGGCGGATCGGGCATTCCCCCGCACAAAAATATCACTCCGTCGTGAGGACAATCATATGAGCATGGAATTTCTGTTAACGACCCTCATCATCGTGGCGTCTCCCGGCACCGGCGCAATCTATACGCTTGCGGCTGGATTGTCGGGTGGCATGAGGGCGAGTGTGGTCGCCGCGTTCGGCTGCACACTTGGCATCATCCCGCATTTGCTCGCCGCGATAAGCGGCCTTGCCGCACTTCTGCACGCCAGCGCGACGGCATTTCAAGCCCTCAAATGGCTCGGGGTCGCCTATCTGCTTTACATGGCTTGGTCGATGTTTCGAGAACGAGGTGACTTGCGTATCGACGGCGCGCTAACCGACAGGAGCGCGCGACAGGTGATTGGCTCGGCAATCCTGATCAACCTGCTCAATCCGAAATTGTCGATCTTCTTCTTCGCCTTCCTGCCTCAATTCGTGACCCCGGATCAGACAAGTCCAATCACGCTGATGCTGAAGCTCAGTCTGGTCTTCATGGCGCTCACCTTCATCATCTTTGCAGCGTATGGTGTGTTCGCGGCCTATCTGAGCCGCCATATCGTCTCAAGTCCGACTGTTCAGTCGTGGATGCGCCGAAGCTTCGCGACCGCATTCGGAGTGCTCGCAGCGCAGCTTGCTCTTGCGAGCCGTTAGCTCGCAGCGTCGTCCTCGGGACTTCTTTGTTAGGATTTGGATTTCTGGAAAATAGTCGCTCAGGAAAATAGCAACTGGGGCGCCGTAGCGCCCCAGTTCTCCGGTTCATTACTGCGCTGCCGCCTCGACCTCTTCGTGGTCGGCGAGGAAGCCGCCGGACTGCCGACTCCAGAGTTCGGCGTAGATGCCGCCCTCCTGGACCAGTTCCTGATGCGTGCCCATCTCGATGATCCGACCCTTGTCGAGAACGACGAGGCGGTCCATCTCGGTCAGCGTCGACAGGCGGTGAGCAATGGCGATCACCGTCTTGCCGTGCATCAGCGCGAAGAGGTTTTCCTGGATCGCTGCTTCCACTTCGGAATCGAGCGCCGAGGTTGCCTCGTCGAGCACCAGGATCGGCGCATCCTTCAGGAAGACGCGGGCGATCGCGATACGCTGACGTTGGCCGCCGGAAAGCTTAACGCCCCGCTCGCCAACCTGCGCGTCGAGCCCGGTGCGGCCATGCATATCCACCAGACCTTCGATGAAGTCCCAGGCATTGGCGCGCTTGGCCGCCTGGATGATTTCCTCGTCGGTCGCCTCCGGACGGCCGTAGGCGATGTTGTCGCGGATAGAGCGGTGCAGCAGCGACGTATCCTGCGTCACCACACCGATCATCGAGCGAAGGCTGTCCTGCGTGACGCCTGCGATATCGTGGCCGTCGATGGTGATGCGGCCGCTCTCCAGATCGTAAAAGCGTAGCAGCAGGTTCATCAGCGTCGTCTTGCCGGCGCCCGAACGGCCGACAAGGCCGACCTTTTCGCCCGCGCGGATATCGAGGGTCAGATCCTCCATAACACCCTTCGCCTTGCCGTAATGGAAGCGAATGTGGTCGAAGCGGATCGCGCCCTGCTTGGCCACGATCGGCGATGCTGCCGGCTTGTCGACGATATCGTGTGGCTTCGTCATCATCTCCATGCCGTCGTAGACGGTGCCGATGTTTTCGAAAAGCGCAGAGACCTCCCACATCACCCACTGCGACATGCCGTTGACGCGCATCGCAAGCCCGATGGCGATGGCAATCGAGCCGACCGAGATCGAGCCGCTGAGCCAAAACCAGATCGACAATGCCGAGACTATGAACAGCGCCGCGCAGTTGTTGAAATAGACCGAGGCGTGGAACAGCGTCACCTTGCGCATCTGCTTGTGCACGGTATCGAGGAATTCCTCCATGCCGGCCCTGGCATAGGTCTCCTCGCGGCCCGCATGGGAGAATAGCTTCACCGTGGCGATGTTGGTGTAACTGTCGACCACGCGGCCCGTCATCATCGATCGCGCATCGGCCTGTTGCGCTGCGATCTTGCGCAGCACCGGCACAAAGTAAGCGACGATGGCGACATAGACGCCGAGCCAGAGCAGGATCGGGATCATCAGCCGCCAGTCGGCTGCCGCGATGACGAGGATCATAGACAGGAAGTACGTGAACACGTAGACGAAGACGTCGAGGATCTTCATGACCGTTTCGCGCACGGCAAGCGAGGTCTGCATCACCTTGGTGGCGACGCGACCGGCGAACTCATTGGCGAAAAAGGTCATGCTGTGGCGCAGCAGGAAGCGGTGCATCTGCCAGCGCGCGATCATCGGATAATTGCCGAGCAGCACCTGGTGCATGATGAAGCTGTCAAGGATTGCCGCAGCCGGCAAGCCGATCAGCACCATCGCGCCCATCCAGAACAGCTTGTGCCATTCCGTCTGCAGGAAGGTCGCCTTATCCGCATGTGTCAGCCAGTCGACGATATCGCCGAGGAACTGGAATAGCGCCACCTCACCGATCGCGATCGACATGGTAAGGATGCTCATGGCGATCAGCCATGGCAGAGCCGGCTTGGAATAATGCCAGCAGAAGGCGAAAAGGCCGCGCGGCGGAGTGTCCGGCACCTCGCTAGGAAATGGATTTAGTCGGCGTTCGAACCAGCTAAACATTGAAATGCTCCAAAGACTCGACCCTTCGACCACCCACTGCGCTGAAAGATCGCAGACTCATATGGTGGCCGGGTGATAAAACAACGAGGCCATGCCGGCCGCGCAATGACTTAAAGAAGGGGGGTACTTGCGAATACGCGCCTTGTAGCGCTCGTCAAATCCGTGGGTTCACGGCCTGGAGGCGCATTATCACAAACAAGATATCCATCTGTGCCTCCTTCTTTCGCAAGTTGTAGAGCGCCCGTCTTTTAGCGCGACTTTTCCTGTTTGAAAAGCGAAATATGCCTGAAAAATGGGCTGAATCCTTCAATTCTCTTTATGGGAGACATCACAGAAATGAAGGGCGCGCGAAAAATCTGAGACAAATCCAGGCGATTTCGCTAGTTGCAGCATATGACAAAACTGCGCATCGCCCTTTACCAACCCGACATTCCCGGCAACACCGGCACGATCCTGCGGCTCGCCGCCTGCCTCGGCCTCGGCGTCGACGTTATCGAGCCGGCCGGCTTCGACATATCGGACCGCAATCTGAAGCGCGCCGGCATGGATTATCTTGCCGCTGTTACCCTGACCAGACACGTCAATTGGGAGCGCTTCGAGGCATGGAGGCAGGAAAGCGGGCGGCGGCTGGTACTGGCCTCAACAAAGGCGGCCCAGCGCTACACGGATTTTGCTTACCGCGACGACGATATTCTCCTGTTCGGCCGCGAAAGCGCCGGCGTGCCGGAGCATGTGCATGAAAGGGCCGACTGTCGCGTGCTGATCCCCATGGTCGAGGGCCAACGCTCCATCAATGTTGCGATGTCGGCCGCCATGATATCGGGGGAAGCCTTGCGGCAAACGCAATGGCCGCCGCTTACCGCCCCGGGGCCGCCCCGAGCCTGAATGTCGCACCCGAATAGGCGTTGGCACGCCGGATAAAGTGTGAGAAGCTTCGCTCTGGAATGCTCTAACTCAGGCAGCCTTGGCGAGGTGACCCATGTTCCAGACGGCATTCACGCTTTCCCTTACGCAGTTCGCACGTACATTGAGCCTCCCCGAACGGCTCCAGCACTCCCCCTTGCGCAACCTTGCGCTTGAGGGCCTTCGCCAGCGGAACCTCGCTCTCGATGCGCTGTTCTATGACGTCAAGGTCATCACACCCGAGGAAGCCTTCTACATCAGTGACTCGCTCGCCGCCGAGGGTGCGATCCTGATCGTGCCGCCGAGCGGCCTTGGGGCGCTCACCCTTTGCGAAACCATCGATGAATTCGTCTTGCGCGGCGGCGGTAATGCCCGGGCGCTCGCAGTCGCCGGCATTGGCGGCTCCGCGCTCGGTGCCGCCGCCTTTGCCCGCAACGTGGCCGATGCGATCGACGCGCCGGTCGCGGTCGTCATCTCAGGCTACGGTATCGCCGACGCCATTACCGAAGTCTTCGGCGGATCGTTTTTCTTGGGTCATTTGAAGGGGCTCCGGCCGCTGCTTGAAAGCCTGGATGATCTTGCCGGCCGGCCGAAGGTTGGAGCGCAGCGCGATGGAACTGCTGCCCGCACCAGCCTGGATACCAGAACGGTGCAGGCGCTTCTTGCCGATCCCCGACTCTCCTTCCCTTTGCTGGCGGGCCACTCCAAAGGCAATCTGGTCCTTTCCGCTGCCCTGCATAACCTTTCGAAACAGGATGAAGGACGAGTTGCTGAGCTGGCGCGGCATACGAAGATCGTGACGATCGGCGCGCGCATCGCAATGCCTCCGGTATTCACCGGTGTCATCGATGTCATGGGCGGGTGGGACTGGTTCGGCGAGATCAATTCCCGACGGTTCATCCACGCCGATCAGCGCGTCGCGCATGCATGGCATCACACGAACACCGATTTGGCCGGCCACCTGCCGGTGACTATCACGCTGATGGAGATTCTCGCGGCATCGCCCATCGCCGAAGATCAGAAAGCTGGAGAACACCAGGCTGCAAAGCTCGGTGCCGCGGCCGAACCGGCGGCAATACCAGAGACAAAGTCTCCCTCAGCCCCTGCTCCGGGCGGCGGCAATACGACTGCGATCGAGAAGGTCAAGAAAGCTTTCTCCGCGATGCCGATGCCAAGCACTCAGCCGCCCGCGTTCGGCCCGTCGGATGATCCGCCACCGACCATGCCGCATTGAGCTCGCGACGCATCGTCAGCCCGCCTCGGAGAAACGGGAACACACTTCGAGGGTCATCACCCGTCCATGCGGGCGCCATGTCGTTCGGTTTCAGTCCGCCGATGGCAAGCGCCGCATGGTGAACTCGATGCGATCGCCGTCGACCTGACGCCAGCTTTCGACTTCGGTCCAGTAGGCAGCCTTGGGGAATTCGATGAACCATTCACGCGCCTTTTCGCGCGCTTCCGGGCGACTGAGACAAAAGGTCTCGCGAACGAATTCACTCTTTCCACCGGCGGGATGGTCCTGCCGGTAACGGAATATTCTGCGTCTCAACCCATCAAGGGGCGGCGGTCCAGGTATCCTCATGATAAAACCTCGCCTTTGAGAGAGGGAACATAATACCGCATTGTGAAATTTGCGAGTCGATTCTCCTGCGACGTTGCTGCACTGGCTGCGCCGCAATCTTGCTGATATTCCAACTGACGATACATACGGTGCGAATCGCGGGCCGCCGGCTGCTCGCACCGTCGGAGAGCATGAATGGAACGACCCAATCTTCCCAAGGGATTACCCGAGGATATTGAAGAAAAGAAAGAGGCAGCACGACACTGGTTCGAAGGCCTGCGCGATACGATCTGCGCGGAATTCGAGCAGCTGGAAAGCGAGCTGACCGGCCCGCTTTCCGACCAGGAACCGGGCCGCTTCGTCGCCAAGGACTGGCAGAGAGACAAGGGTCAGGGCGGCGGAGGCCGCATGTCGATGATGGAGGGACGCGTCTTCGAGAAGGTCGGCGTCCACACATCGACCGTCTATGGCGAATTCTCTCCCGATTTCCGCAGCCAGATTCCGGGCGCCGAGGAAGATCCGCGCTTCTGGGCTTCGGGACTGTCGCTGATTGCCCATCCCGTCAATCCGAACGTGCCGACCGTGCATATGAACACGCGCATGGTGGTGACGACAAGCCAGTGGTTCGGCGGCGGCGCAGACCTGACGCCGGTGCTCGATCGCCGTCGCACCCAGGAAGATCCCGACAGCGCCCTCTTCCACCGCGCCATGCAGATCGTCTGCGACCGTCACGCAGTCGCCGACTACCAGCGCTACAAGAGCTGGTGCGACGAGTATTTCTTCCTGAAGCACCGAAATGAGCCGCGTGGCATCGGCGGCATCTTCTTCGATTGGCTGCATTCGCCGGAAGAATCCGGCGGCTGGAATGCCGATTTCGCCTTCACGCGCGACGTCGGCCGCGCCTTCGCGATGGTCTATCCACGCATCGTCCGCTCCAATTTCAACGAAACATGGACGGAAGAGGATCGTGACGAGCAATTAATTCGCCGCGGACGTTATGTGGAGTTCAATTTGCTGTACGATAGGGGTACAATATTCGGACTGAAGACAGGCGGCAACGTGGAGTCGATCCTATCGTCTCTGCCGCCGGTGGTGCGCTGGCCCTAAGACACGTCGCGCAAAAGCAGGCGGCGATTTGCGATAACGACGCAGGGAAAGCCCCGAACTTCAAGCGCAGCGAACGAATCCGAAAGATTGCGATGCGCTTGAAACGTTCAACATTAAATGATCGGACGGTGTCCTGAAATCGGCGGGAGGAGTGCCTAAGTGATCTAATGCTCGTTTCAATCGGAGGAGGTTGTAATGGCAGCAGAGAAACAAGTCACGGAAGCTTCGAAAGAACAGAAACTTTCGCGCACAGTCGATAGTCCGGAGTTCATCATCCGACTGGCCGAGGATATGCGGACCCGCAGCGGGTCCGATCTGCCGCTTTCCTGCTTTGTGGAGCAGGTGAGAATGCAATTGGCAGGCAAATCACCGAGCGATATCGCCCGCTTCGCGGCCGATCGTTCGGCCAGGCAGCCGCCAATCACCCGATATCAATCGTCGGATTGCTTCAAATCCTGGGCAATGCCGGATTGATGTCCGGAAGAGAGCCGCCGGCAAGCGGGAGACTTGCCGGACGGCAGAAACCTTTTCTCGTTCGTGGCGTTTAGGCCTTCATGCCCTTTGCATGAAGGGACGGGAAATTATTGAGAAATGAGGAGGAAGATATGCGACTGTTTGAATGTGGTACGCTCGTGCCCGGTTGCGCCTGGCACACCCGCGCCAAGGATGACGCCGAGGTGGTCCGTCGCGCCGTCGAGCACATGCGCGAAGCGCATGGCGAAACCATCATCCGCGAAAACATGGTCGACAATATCAAGGCCCGGATTCGCGACGAGGCCAACGCGGCCTGATTGGCGGGCCGCCCAGTCAGTCCCGCCAATCAGGCCTCATTATCAGGCATTGGCCAAATCCTTGAGTCGGGCGAGTAGGCTCGCCCGGTTCATCGTAAAATTCCCGTCGAGCCATTCCTGCTCAAGCTTACCAAGAAGCTCGCCCACGCGCGGTCCCGCATCGACGCCCGCAGCAAGCGCATCTGCACCGTTGAGCGGAAAAGTCGGCTTCTTCCAGTTTGCCGCCCGTTTCAGCAATTTCCCGAGCCGCGCGACGCGCGCCATCTCCTCGAAATCGCCCTCCGCCTTGCTCCGGGCAACAGACTGCGCCAGCTTCAGGCGAACCATAACACCGGTCAGATCATGGCGATAAAGCAGGCGGTCGAAGGCCGCGTCCGAAATATCGTCCTTGACGATTGGCGCATTCGCCCAGGCCTGCAGATAGGCGCCTTCCGCTTTCGAGAGGCGCAGCCGCTCGGCAAGTTTGGCGAGCCTTGCCGCATCGGGCGGCACGATGGCCGCCAGACGAAGCAGAGCCTCCGGCGGCCAACCGAGAGCCTTCTCGGCGGCGATCAGTCCCGGAATGGCGTCGATGCCCCATTTTTCGGTTTCCGGCAGCACTTCCGTCAAAATGCCGATCTGGCGCATCCAGAGCAGCGCCCTGCCTGGGTCCGGTGCCGCCAGCAGCTTCTTCATCTCGGACCAGACACGCTCGGCCGAGAGCGTTGATATCTTCGACTTTGCGGCGGCACAGGCGCGCAAGCCATCGGCATCGGGACGGCCGCTGCCGTAATAGGCAAAGAAGCGGAAGAAACGCAGGATGCGCAAGTGATCCTCGGCAATCCGCGTCGCAGCATCGCCGATGAAGCGAATGTTACGGCGCTCCAGATCGGCAAGCCCGCCGACGAGATCCACGACCTCGCCATCGGCGGATGCATAGAGCGCATTGATCGTCAGGTCCCGCCGCTCGGCATCGGCCTGCCAATCCCGGCTGAAGGCCACTACGGCGCGCCGCCCATCCGTCTCCACATCGCGTCGCAAGGTGGTGATTTCGAACGGTTTTCCATTGATGACTAAGGTAACCGTGCCATGCGCAATGCCGGTCGGCACCGCCTTGATCCCTGCCGTCTCGGCTCTTTGGACGACGGCCTCCGGCACAAGAGTCGTGGCTATATCAATATCGGCGACGGGCAGCCCCATCAGGCTGTTGCGGACGGCACCGCCCACCACGCGTCCCTCGCCGCCATCGGCATCGAGCAGCGCCAGCACCCGCTGCAATGCCTCATCGCGAAACCAGGCCTCATCGGCAACGGACGTCATGTATAAAGCCTTTCATAAAGCGTGCGGACGATGCCCGCGGTAATGCCCCAGATCATGCGCTGCCCATAGGGCATGCGGTAGAAATGACGCTCGGTCCCTTGCCAGAGCATCGTGTCGGTCACGTGGTGGCCGGGGTCCATCAGGAAGGAGAGCGGAACCTCGAAGGCATCCTCCACTTCCGTCGGATTGAGAGCCAGATGAAAGCCCGGCTTCACCACTGCGAGAATGGGCGTGATGCGAAAGCCGGTCGCCGCCAGATAATGCGGCAGCCGCGCCACCGGCTCGATGAAGATGTCGGCCAGCCCGATTTCCTCGCCCGCTTCGCGCACCGCCGCCATTTCCGGCGAGGCGTCCTCCGGATCGATGGCCCCGCCTGGAAAGGCAATCTGGCCGGAATGCTTGCGCAGCGTCGATGTCCTGAGCGTGAAGATGACCTTGGCGTCGTCGCCGCTGTCGACGACGGGCACGAGCACGGCGGCATCCTTGAGCTTTAGGCCGGCCACCTGCGATATGGTCTCGGGATTGAGGAGATGATCGCCGTGATCGCGCCAGGCAAGCTCCACCGGCCCACCGCTCTGATGGAGGGCGCGACGGCGGAATTCATCCGCAGAATAAAGGGGAAATTCGTTCATCGAGTGAGTGCATCCAGTTCGGCAACCGGCATGACGGGAAATATGGAGCTGCCGGAACGCACGCAAAAGATCTCTCGCCCGGCAATCACGACGGGTTCACCAAGCTCGATGAGATCGTACATGACCGCACGCGTCACCAGAGCCTCGAGCCGCCCGCGGACATGCAGATAAGGCTTCAGCTCGTCATTTTTGCCACCAATGACGAAACGGATTGGATGATCCCTGCCCGCCTCGACGACATCGCCGACATTGGTGCGGAAGGTCAGCACCCGTCTGCCCTCACGCTCCGTCACGCTCATCTCGACAGCCACGAACGGCGCGTCGACGACGCGGATACCGACCTTTTCCACAGGCGTGACCAGATAGGTCTTCCCATCCTCGTCCTTGCGCAGAACTGTGGAAAACAGCCGCACCAGCGGCGCCCGGCCGATCGGCGTGCCGAGATAGAACCAGGTGCCGTCGGCGCGGATCTCCATGTCGATATCGCCGCAGAACGGCGGATTCCAGCGATCCACGGGCGGCAAACCCTTCTTGGAGCCGCCACTATCGCCGGCCGCGCGCGAAATCAGCGCCGCGAGGCTTGCGGCATCGCCCGTTGTCCTGATTTCCTCGGTTGCCATTCTTCTGTCCCGGTTGGTCGTTAGTCAGGAATATGACAGTTCTCACGAGATAGTCATTTGAAACGTGCTTGTCAGCTATCTTGCTGGCGATAAGTTGTATTGAATATGAGGCAAATGTGTAACGTCTGCGAATCGCGCGCACCGTTTTTCTGCCATTGGAGACGCAAATGGGCATGATCAAATCGACCGAAACGAGCCTTGACGAGCAGGCCATCATCGCCTCGGCCGAAAAGGCACTGGGCGATATCGCCACCATTCGCCAAGAGGTGTCGAAGGTCATTTTCGGCCAGGAAAGCGTCGTGGAAAACACGCTGCTCGCCGTGCTCGCCGGCGGTCATGCCCTGCTGGTCGGCGTACCGGGTCTCGCCAAGACGAAGCTCGTGACGACGCTCGGCGCCGTCCTCGGCCTCGCCTCCAACCGCGTACAGTTCACGCCGGACCTCATGCCGTCGGATATTCTCGGTTCCGAAGTCATGGACCAGGACGAAACCGGCCGCCGTTCCTTCCGTTTCGTCAAGGGTCCGGTCTTCGCGCAATTGCTGATGGCCGACGAAATCAACCGCGCCTCGCCGCGCACGCAGTCCGCCCTGCTGCAGTCCATGCAGGAATATCACGTCACCATCGCCGGCCAGCGATACGATCTGCCCGCTCCGTTCCACGTTCTCGCAACGCAGAACCCGCTGGAGCAGGAAGGCACCTACCCGCTGCCGGAAGCCCAGCTCGACCGCTTCCTGCTGCAGGTCGACGTCGATTATCCCGAGCTTGCCGACGAGCGCCGCATCCTGCTCGAAACCACGGGCTTGAGCGAGGCAACGCCGCAGGCGGTCATCGACGCCGAACGCTTGCTGGAAATCCAGCAGCTCATCCGCCAGATGCCCGTCAGCGACGGCGTCGTCGATGCAATCCTGTCGCTGGTGCGTTCGGCCCGCCCGGGCCAGGGCAATGCCTCTACCGACAAGCATGTCGCCTGGGGCCCCGGTCCTCGTGCCGGCCAGGCGATGATGCTCTGCGCCCGCGCCCGCGCCCTTTACGAAGGCCGGCTTGCACCGTCGATCGACGACATTCATGCACTCGCCGAGCCAGTATTGGAACACCGCATGGCGCTGACTTTTGCAGCCCGCGCCGAAGGCATGTCCGTACGTGATGTTATTTCAGGGCTGGTCAAGCAGTCGAAGTCGTGACCCGGATGTCGAGGAGAGTATAGCGCGTGGCATCCATCGGACAGACCGTCAGACCGACCTCAGGCAACGATGCCCTCTCCCGAGCCCGCAGCCGTGCCGCCCTCGTGCCGGATTGCCTTGTCGAAGCCAAGCGCATTGCCAACACGGTCATCGCCGGATGGCACGGCCGGCGCAAGCGCGGCATCGGCGAGAATTTCTGGCAGTTCCGCCCCTATACCGAAGGCGAAAGCCTTTCGCGCATCGACTGGCGGCGCTCGGCGCGCGACGATCATACCTATATCCGAGATCATGAATGGGAAGCCGCGCATACGATCTGGCTCTGGGCCGATCTGTCGCCATCGATGATGTATAAGTCGACCTATGGCCATGTGTCCAAGGAAGGCCGTGCACTTGTCATCATGCTGGCGCTGGCGGAAATCCTGTCCCGCTCCGGCGAGCGCATCGGCTGCCCGGGCATCATGGAGCCGGTTTCGACCCGCAACGCCGCCGAGCGTCTGGCTGCAGCCCTGATGCATACCCCGCTCGAAGGCGGCTTGCCGCAGACGGCGATGATTCGCGGCTGGAGCGATATCGTGCTGATCGGCGATTTTCTCGACGATGCAGATAGCGTCATGGGCAGGATCGGACCCTTGGCCCGCCGCGGCTTGCGCGGTCACGTGATCGAGATTGCCGACCCCGCCGAAGAACTATTTCCCTATAGCGGGCGCACCGAATTCAGCGATCCCGAAACGGGCTCGAAGCTGATCGCCGGCCGCGCGGAAAACTTGCGTGAAGACTATCAGCGCGCCTATCTGGCGCGACGCGAAAATCTCGGCCAGTCGCTGCGCCATCTCGGCTGGACCTTCGTCAGCCACCGCACCGACCGGCTGGCTTCCGAAGCCTTGGTCGCCGTGCATATGTATCTCTCAGGCATGCCCGCAAGGGTCGCGTCTGGAGGCCAGCCATGAGCGGTCTCTCCTTTGCATTCGCATCACCGGCCATCCTGGCTGCGCTCATTCTGCTTCCTGCGATCTGGTGGCTGCTGCGCCTGACCCCGCCGCAGCCGCGAACCGAAGTGTTCCCGCCGCTCCGCATTCTGGCGAGCATCCTCAAGCGCGAGGAAACCCCGGCCCGCAGCCCGTGGTGGCTGACGCTGCTGCGCATGCTGCTGGCCGCCCTCGTCATCCTCGCCATCGCCAATCCGATGTTCAATCCGCGCACCAACACGCTCTCTAGCAGCGGCCCCCTGGTGCTGATGATCGACAATAGCTGGGCGAGCATTTCGGATTGGGAACGCCGTGTGCGCACGGCGGACGCGCTGATCGACGATGCCGACGCCAAGAGCATTCCGGTCTCAATCGCCTTCACCGCCGAACAGGGCAATGACGCGACGCCGGGTGCCGCGACATCGGCCCGCGACAAGCTGCATGCAATAAACCCCCGACCACTGGTGCCGGATCGGCAACGCGCCGCCGAAGCAGTGAAAGCGGCGCTCAACGGCAGCAAGCCCGGCACTGTCGCCTTCCTCTCCGACGGTATAGAGAGCAAGGACAAGGACGATATCGTCAGCCGCCTCGCCGCCCTGCAGCCGAGTGAGCTAAGGCTCATCGAGGGCGATGGCCGCGATGTCGTCGCGCTCACGGGCGCAGCCAATACCGCCAGCAACATGACCGTTACGGCAACACGACTGAACGGCAGCGGCCCGATGCGCCTCGGACTGACGGCGCAGGACAATCAGGGACGGCCGATCGCCGCCGGTTCGCTCGATTTCACGGGCGGGCAAACGGTTGCGACCGGCTCCATTGCCGCGCCCTTCGAAATGCGCAATGATTTCGCCCGCATCAGCATCGACCGCCAGGCAAGCGCCGGCAGCGTCTATTTGCTGGACGACGGGTTTCGGCGCCGCCGGGTGGCGCTCCTCTCCGGACAGGCCGCCGACGAGGTCCAGCCGATCCTGTCGCCACTCTACTATATCCAGCGCGCTCTTCAGCCCTACGCCGATCTGATGCAGCCCAACAGCGCCGATCTCGCAAAGTCGATCCCCCAATTGCTCGCGGGCAATCCCTCCGTCATCATCATGGCCGATGTCGGCCGCCTGCCACAGGAAACCTATGCGCCGCTGCAGAAGTGGATCGAGAGTGGCGGCACGCTCGTCCGCTTCGCCGGACCGCGCCTCGCCGCAGCTCCCGCCGACGATCCGTTGGTCCCGGTTACATTGCGGCAGGGCGAACGTACATTCGGCGGCGCTCTTTCCTGGGCCGAGCCGCAGCCGCTTGCCGATTTCCCTTCTTTCGGCCCCTTCGCCGGCATGCCGAAGCCGGATGATGTCCTGATCAAGCGGCAGGTTCTGGCCGAGCCGACACCGGATCTCGCCGAGCGCACCTGGGCAAGCCTCGCCGACGGCACGCCGCTGGTGACGGAAAAGCAGATGCAGGCCGGCCGCATCGTCCTCTTCCATGTCAGCGCCGAGCCGCAATGGTCCGATCTGCCGATATCTGGCAATTTCGTCGAGATGCTGCGCCGTATCGTCCAGCTGTCGCGCGCCGGCGGCGTCGCCTCGGGGCAAGCGACTGCTTCCAAGACAAGTGAAGCAATGCCACCCTACCGGCTCCTGACCGCCAAGGGCGTCTTGACCAGTGAGATCGGCAGCGCCCGCCCGCTGGAACCAAGCAACAAGGCAACCGCAGTCGCAAGTTTCGACAACCCGCCTGGCCTCTATGGTTCCGAAGAGGGCTTCAGCGCGCTCAATACCCTGCCAAGCGGCGCAGCGCTCAAGCCGCTGGATACCTCGGCAGCTGGCGTAGCGGCACATGAAGGCCTGATTGGGGGCGAAGCCTGGTCGGCCAAGCCGATCCTCTTCACCCTCGCCTTCCTCCTGCTGCTGGCCGACAGCATCATCGTCCTGTTCATGAATGGCGCCTTCCCACGCCTGGGCAGATCGGCCAAGACGATTGCGGGCGGTGCGGCGATGCTGCTGCTGGCCGTCTCGCTCGCCATGTTCCTGCATCCGACAGGTGCGCTCGCCGACGATTCGAAACCGGGCGACGACGCCATCTTCTCGCGGCTGGATAAGACGCATCTCGCCTATGTCGTGACAGGCGAAACGGACATCGATCACATTTCGGAGCGTGGGCTTGCCGGCCTCTCCGACTATCTCACCTATCGCACGACGCTCGAACCCGGCCCACCGGTAGGGGTGGATCCTGCCAAAGATGAACTCGCCTTTTACCCGCTGATCTACTGGCCGATTTCAGCAACCGCGCCGATGCCGTCCAATGACGCCATCAACCGCATCGACGCCTATATGCGCAACGGCGGAACCGTGCTCTTCGACACACGTGACGCGATCGACACGATGGGCGACACTTCGTCGCCGAGCCCGAACGGGCAGCGACTGCAGCAGATCCTCGCCAATCTCGATATCCCTCCCCTGGAGCCCGTGCCTGCCGGCCATGTGCTGACCAAGTCCTTCTACCTGCTATCGAGCTTCCCCGGGCGCTATGCCGACAGTCCGCTCTGGGTGGAAGCGCGTCAGGATGCGCGTCGCGATGCAAACGCGGTCGCGACCTCCGACGGGGTGACGCCAATCATGATCACGGGCAATGATTTTGCCGGCGCCTGGGCCATCGGCGACAACGGCTCGCCGCTATTGCCCACCGTGCCTCCAGACGAGACCCAGCGAGAATATGCCTATCGCACGGGCGTCAACATCATGATGTACATGCTGACCGGAAATTATAAGTCCGATCAGGTCCACGTTCCCGATATCCTGCAGCGCTTGGGGCAATAGTATGAATATCGGTTTTGCCCCCTTCCTCCCCTGGCCTGTGCTTGCCGCTTTGGCGGTGCTGACGCTGGCCATCGCAGCACTTGCCATCTACAGGCGCCTGCGCGGCGGTTGGATCCGCGCCCTGGCGGGCATCGCCCTGCTGGCGGCACTCGCCAACCCGGTGCTGATGCAGGAGGATCGCGATCAGCTGACGACGATCGTTCCCGTCGTGGTTGATCGCAGCCTCAGCCAGCAGACGCCGGAACGTACGAAAATGACGGATGAAGCTTTGGCGATGCTCAAGGATCGACTGGCGCAGTTCCCCCGCATTGAGCCTCGCATCGTGGAATTCCGCGATCCGGCGGAATCGGAATCGCCTTCAACACGGCTTTTCTCTGCCCTTTCCTCGGCAATCGCCGACGTGCCCCCGGCCCGCATTGGCGGTGCCATCTTCCTGACAGACGGCCAGATTCACGATATCCCCGGCGCCAATCAGCAGCTCGGCTTTGACGCGCCCGTCCACGGGCTAATCACGGGCAAACCGGACGAATTCGATCGCCGCATCGAGATCGTGCGCGCCCCTCGCTTCGGTCTTGTCAACGAAGAGCAGCAGCTCGTCTTCCGGGTCGTCGACGATGGCAAGAGCCCCGGCGGCACCGCGGCAGTCACGGTCAAGATGAATGGCGACGAGATCGCCACGCTGCAGGCCACACCCGGCCAGGACACGCCCTTCAGCTTCAAGGTGCCGCGCGCGGGCAACAATGTCCTCGAATTCGCAGTCGCCGAAGTGCCTGGCGAAGTCACCGGCATCAACAATCAGACGGTCCAGCTGATCGAAGGCATCCGCCAGAACATGCGCGTTCTCCTTGTTTCGGGTGAACCGCATGCCGGCGAGCGCGCCTGGCGCAACCTGTTGAAATCGGACGCCTCGGTCGATCTCGTGCACTTCACCATCCTGCGTCCGCCGGACAAGCAGGACGGCACGCCGATCAACGAGTTGTCGCTGATCGCCTTCCCGACCCGCGAGCTTTTCGTCGACAAGATCAGCTCTTTCGACCTGATCATTTTCGATCGCTATCAAGACCGTCAAAACGTCCTGCCGACAATCTATTATGATTACATGGCGCAATATGTCGAAAACGGCGGCGCCTTGCTGGTCGCGGCCGGCCCCGAACATGCCGGCGGCAGTTCGATTGCGCTGACGCCGCTTGCCTCGGTGCTGCCGGCCGAGCCGACGGGCCAGATGATCGAGAAAGCCTTCTATCCGCGCCTTTCGGACCAGGGCAAGAAGCACCCCGTCACGCGCGGGCTGGACGGCTCCGAAACCGAGCCCCCGCATTGGGGCCGCTGGTTCCGCAGCGTCGATGTGGAGAGGCCGCAAGGCCAGACCGTAATGGTCGGCGCTGACAACAGTCCCTTGCTGGTGCTGAACCGCGTCGGCCAGGGTCGCGTCGCCATGCTGCTCTCCGACGAGGGCTGGCTGTGGGCGCGCGGTTTCGAAGGCGGCGGCCCGCACGTGTCGCTCTACCGACGCATTGCCCATTGGCTGCTCAAGGAGCCGGCACTGGAAGAGGAGGCACTGACGGCCAATGCCGCCGGGCGCACGCTGCAGGTAACGCGCCAGACGATCGGCAACGATCCCGGCCCGGCCACGATCAAGTTGCCTTCCGGCCAGACGGAAACCTTGCCGCTGAGGCAGACCCAACCGGGTCTCTATCAGGCCGAGAAGCATATGAACGAAATCGGGCTCTACCAGATCGCCAACGGCAATTTGTCGACACTCGTTCATATCGGCGCAATCGATGCTCCGGAATTCAAGGCGATGATCTCGACCACCGAGACGCTGAAGCCCCTAGCACAGAAAACGAAGGGTCTCGTCACCCGCGTTGCCGGCGCAAATGGTGGCGTGACGGTGCCGCAGGTTTTGCCGGTGCGCGGCGCCGTTCGCGTCGCCGACGGTCAGCGTCTGACCATCCGCATGACCGACGAAACCGTGCTGAAGGGGATCAATACCCTGCCGCTCTTTGCGGGCTTTGCCGGCCTTGCAGCCCTTCTCTTTGCTTTTTCCGCCACATGGTGGCGCGAAGGACGATGAATGTGATGAAGATCGAAGTGACCGATACGCCATCGGAAAGCGAGCTTGCGGCCATCAGCGAGGGATTGACGGCTTTCAACACCATCGACGTCGGCCCGTCCGGCCGGCAATCCCTGGCCGTTCTGATCCACGATGATGCCGGTAAGACCATCGGCGGCATATCCGGTTACACCGCCTGGGGATGGCTGTTCACCCAATGGCTCTTCGTGCCGGAAAGCCTGCGCGGCCAGGGCATGGCCGGAAAGTTGCTGGACGCGGCGGAAGCGGAGGCGAGCACGCGGGGCTGTTTCGGCGCATGGATCGATACCTTCAATCCACAGGCGCTGAAAGCCTATCAACGGCAGGGCTATGCCATCTTCGGCGAACTGCCGGATTTCCCGGCTGGTCGCAGCCGATTCTTTCTGAAGAAGACGTTGTCGCCCCGCTGACATCAAGCAGGGCGATTTTCTATTGATAGCGCCTTAGACAGCGATCGCCGTGAACTGTACGACATCATCCAGATCGTTGTCGTCTTCGGCTTCGGCTTCGGTAGCCGGAACGGAATCATCGCGCCAGGCAATCGCGCCGTGCAGCCGCGCATGCGTGTCTGCAGCGATCGGCACGACGAGCACCCGGTTGGGATCGACAGGCCCCGGGAAGGTCAGCGCGTTGTAGGCGACCTTCTGGAAACCGAGCGGGCAATAATAGGGCGGATCGCCGATCAGGATGACGGCTTCCGATCCCTTGCGCTGAGCAGCGGCCACCGCGATCCGCACGAGCTCGCGGCCGATTCCCTTGTTCTTGTGCGACGGACGCACGGCAAGCGGGCCGAGCAGATGTCCCTTGACCGATCCGGCCAGCACCGGCGTCATCCGCACGGAGGCGATCGTCTCGCCATCATCGGCGCAGATAAAAGACAGCAACCGGTCATGCGGCCCCTGCTCGCGAATGCGCGCAGCAGCGCGGGTAAACCGCCCCGGACCGAAAGCTTCTTCGTTGATGAGTTCGATAGCAGCGTCGTGCGACGCATCCTCAGTGAGGTAGACCAGATCGTGCTTGTACATTAGCCCAGAAAACCAGATAGACGGACGATATTGTTCCCGAAAGCGCTCATCGAGCGTTCAAGATCATCGGCGTCGTCGCAGGCTTCTGGTTACTTTCATGACAAGGGGTCCTTAAAGTGTGAGAAGCCGGATAGCAGGAAATATCCGGCGCGTCCAATGCAAAATGCATCCTGCCGTTCATTCATGCAAGATCTCGATCTCGACACCACCCCATAAGCCCGCGAGGGGCACCTATGACGCAGTGTTCATCATTTGCCGTCTCGAAATCCGGAGCGCATACCGTATCTCTAGAGATATAGTTTCGGTAGTTTTCCGGAAGGATGAAGCAATGGGTATGTTGGTTAACGGCGTCTGGCATGACGTCTGGTATGATACCAAAGAGACGAAGGGTCATTTTAAGCGCGCTGCATCGCAGTTTCGAAACTGGGTGACCGCGGATGGCAGCGCCGGCCCGACAGGCACCGGCGGCTTCAAGGCAGAGGCCGGACGCTATCATCTCTACGTGTCACTCGCCTGCCCCTGGGCGCATCGAACTCTGATCTTCCGCAAGCTGAAGAAGCTTGAGGAGCTGATCTCCGTCTCGATCGTCGATCCGCTGATGGTTGAAAACGGCTGGGAATTCAAAGGACAGGATGGCGGCACCGTCGACCATCTCTTCGGCGCGACGAAGCTCTGGGAAGTCTATGTGAAGGCCGATCCGCATTATTCTGGCCGCGTGACTGTTCCCGTTCTCTGGGACAAGCAGACCGGCACGATCGTCAACAACGAGTCGGCCGAAATCATCCGGATGTTCAATACGGCCTTCGATGGCTTGACCGGCTCCAAGACCGATTTCTATCCCACCGATCTACAGGCCGATATCGATGCATTGAACGAGCGCGTCTACCATACCGTCAACAACGGCGTCTACAAGGCCGGCTTTGCGACGACGCAGGAGGCCTATCAGGAAAACGCACTCCGCCTCTTCGAAACCCTCGATATGCTCGATGAGCGACTGGCGAGGCAGCGCTATCTATTCGGCGATCGCTTGACGGAGGCCGACTGGCGGCTGTTCACGACACTGGTTCGTTTCGATGCCGTCTATGTCGGACATTTCAAATGCAATATCCGGCGCATTGCCGATTATGCCAACCTCGCGGCCTATCTCCGGGATCTCTATCAGATCGGCGGCGTTGCCGAGACGGTGAACATCGGGCACATCAAGAACCACTATTATCGCAGCCACAAGACCATCAACCCGACAGGCATCGTGCCGATCGGACCGGAACTCGATTTCGATCGCCCGCATGGGCGCGAGCAGCTGGCAAAAGCCGCCTGACCCAAGGCGTCGGAGGCTACCAATAGCTGGAGGGAGCCTCCGCTCCTTCCAATTCCTTCAACCGGCGATAGGTTGCCTTCGTCGTGCCTGGCGGCAGCGCATCGACCGGAAAGAAGCCGCTTTCGACGATTTCGCGATCCGGCTTGCGCGGCGAGGTCTGGGTGACCTCGACGCGATAGAAGACGACGTGGTCGCGTTTGCTGGTGTGATTGTTGAAATAGACGTGGAAGAGCTGCGGCTTGCCTGAGATCGCCAGATTGCCTTCCTCACGCAGCTCCTTTTCGAGCGCCTGCTCCACAGTCTCATGGCGTTCGACGCCGCCGCCGGGCATGTGCCACCCGGCGATATAGGAATGCCGAACCAGGAAAATCCGCCCTTGCCGATCGAAGCAGGCGGCGCGCACGCCGATTGTCATGCTGCGGGTCAGCACGAAATAGACATGCAGCGCGCGGCCGAACAGACGCACAGCCAAACTCTGTCTTTCATCGCGTCGATTGTCTTCACTCATGCCTGAACCCCGGCATCGTGATCTGCAATCGGACCGGGGATGTATTTGTTTTGACAATAGAGTGGGCTATGTCTCATCCCATGTTCAAACTCGCGCATATTTCCGATGTTCACCTTGGTCCACTGCCACGTCTTTCGATCAGAGAACTCGCCTCCAAACGCATTACCGGATTTGTGAACTGGCACCGGAACCGGCGCAAGCATCTTTTTGGCGACACGCTCGATCTCCTTCTTGACGACATCAAGGCGAGGCAGGCCGATCATCTGGCCGTAACCGGCGATCTCGTCAACCTTGCGAGCGGCATGGAGATCCAGACGGCGGCCACATGGCTGAAAACGGTCGGCGATCCTCTCCACACGTCAGTCGTTCCCGGCAATCACGATGCCTATGTGCCTGGCGCCTACGAAAAGGCCATGCGCTCCTGGTATCCCTATGTCCGTGGCGACGATGCTCCTGCCGAATGGCAGGAAGACCAGCGCATTTTCCCCTATCTGCGTATCCGCGGTCAGGTCGCGCTTGTGGGCTGCTCCACAGCCGTCGCCACCCCACCCTTTGCCGCAAGCGGCTTCTACTCCTCACGCCAAGCGCGCGAGACGGTGAATATCCTGCGTGCAGCCGGAGATGCCGGGCTCTTTCGCGTCGTCATGATCCATCACCCGCCCATTCGCGGCGCGACCAGCTTCTACAAGCGGATGATCGGCATTCGCCGTTTTGCCGCCGTCATCTCGACCGGGGGCGCTGAACTTGTCCTGCATGGCCACACACATCTCAACACCTTGCACTGGCTGCGCGGGCACATGGGTCCGGTTCCGGTCGTTGGGATCGCCTCAGCATCGCAAGGGGTGGGCGGATTGAAGCCGCGCGCGGCCTATAATCTCTTCACCATCGCCGGCCGGCCGGGCGCCTGGGAACTGAAGGCGGAACGTTACAGCCTCAATGACAATGGCAGCGGCGTCGACCCCGAAGGCCTCGATATTCTGGCGACATGGTGAGCCTTTTAGCGTCGTTGTGCGCATCGTTTCGGTAGCGTTTTCTAAGATACGGAGCTACAATCGAAGCATTGGAATCTCGAAATGCGGGACGGATTTTGAGGTCGTGACAAGGAGCACCG
This sequence comes from Rhizobium pantanalense, assembly GCF_030182525.1. NCBI lineage: Bacteria > Pseudomonadati > Pseudomonadota > Alphaproteobacteria > Hyphomicrobiales > Rhizobiaceae > Rhizobium > Rhizobium pantanalense. The sequence goes on along the minus strand of NZ_JAQJCH010000001.1, from coordinate 704,453 downwards.
CAATGCCGGCTTTCGGAGCTCGTATCCGGCAGGGTTGCTGCTTCTTGGAAGGCTCGGGCCAGCGCCGGGACAGTACCGGCTGACACATTGTGGGATTACTGCAGTGAGAATGACAGTCAAGCGCGCGGGTGCTTTTGAAGACTTGCGAAACGGCACGGAAATGGTTCATACCAGTACAGGACAATTATTCCGCTCGCATCACCTTTCTTACGGGGAAGGCTGTCCATCGCGGAAGCAGATTGTCGATGTAACAACCTCCAACGCCTTCCTGGAACGATCATGCCAACGCCGGTAGCAGCCATTGATATCAGACGCGATCTGGTCGGCCTTCTTCCGAAGCTTCGCCGTTTTGCGGTGACGCTGACCGGCGATCTCGCCGAGGCGGACGAGCTTGTTCAAAACGTCTGTCAACGCGGCATAGCCAAGTTCCATCTTTGGAACAGCGGCGGCAAGCTGGAAAGCTGGCTCTATACGATGGCCCGGCATCATTGGGTCGATGAGGCGCGACGCCACAAATTGCGCCCCGCCGCAAAGGGCAGTGCACTGGAACAGGGCGAGCCGATATCCGGCACCCATTTAAATCTTGTAGAAGCCGGCGAAGCGCATCGTCTCGTCACATCTTTGCCAGAAGGTCTTGCCAGTGTCTTCCTGCTGGTCGACGTCGAAGGGCACAGCTACAAGCAGGCCGCCGACGTCCTCGGCATCCCTTTGTCGGCAGTGATGTCAAGGCTCTCCAGCGCACGCCTTTACCTTGCCTCCCAGGGTCATAGTCGCTCGCCTCGAAGGTTTTAAGCATTGCAGGACATGAAGAAAACGCCGCTCGAAGTCCGCTTGTCCGCCTTCATGGATGGCGAGACGAGCCGCGAAGAAAAAGAAGAGCTGGAAAAGCTTATCGCCTCGGATCCGAACGCGCGACGTATTTTCGATGAGCTGAAGCATGGCTCCGATGTCGGTCGCAAGGCTTTTGACGAGGTTTTGAAGGAGCCGGTGCCGCTCGCGCTCGTTCGCTCCATCAAGAGCACTCAGCCTCCGAAGAACCGAGATCCCTCTCCCCGCCTCACCCGGCAATCGTTGAAGCTGGCGCCCACGGGCAAGCAATCGCTGGCCGCGGCTCTCATCCTGTTCGCCGTCGGCGGCGGCATCGGTTATCTTTTCGGCGTGCAGCCCGCTGACGTCCCAGCAAACTCTCCGCCGACCCCGACACAGGCTATGACACGCAACTGGCTGGATGATATCGCCGCCTATCACCGCATCTATTCGCGCCAGCCGCAGCGTATGGTCGAGCTGCAGGCAAGCCAGCTGGACGAAATCGCCAAGTGGCTGGTGAGCACGGTCGGCGTCAAATTCAATTTTCCGGACCTTGCTGCCGATGGTCTCGTCTTCCAAGGCGCGCGCATGTCCATCGCAGCCGGCAAGCCAGTCGGCCAGCTGATCTACAAGAACCTCGACGGTGATGTCGTCGCCATCTGCTTTACCAAGACGGACGGCGTTGGCGACGACGATTTCAGCGAAACCATCAAGGACGATATCAGCATCGTATCCTGGCACCGCAACGGCACCACCTATGCGATCGTCGGCCCTTCCTCGGATGCAATGCTCGATCAGATCGCCAATCGGGTATCCTCGGAAATCTGACTGATATCCCATCCGTTTTGCGGCTTGCGGCTGCCAGCCGGTCGGTGGATAATGGGCAGCGATAACCGCATGAGCTCGATAGTCTTGCTGGAGTTTCGACATGTCCGATGTTCTGCTGACCATTCCTGAAATCGACAGACGTATCGCGGCGATAAGGGAAAACCTTCGCGAACTGATCGAGCAGGCAGCAGCCTTTTCCGGCGCCGCCGACGAAGAACGGACGTCTGAGCGGATAGCCGAGCAGGAAGAAGAGCTTGAGCGTCTGACGAAGCAGCGCGATGAGTTTGCCAAGGGCAAAGCCTGAGCAAAATTCACCATTGAAGCACATATCCTCGGACGACCTCGACGCGAGCCGTATAAGGGACGGCACTCGCCCCTCTATGTCGAAGGACTACGATACAATTTCTGCTGACATCGGCACCGATACACGCTATATGGGTTGCAGCGACCAATGAGGAGAGCACTCTGATGAAAAATCACGGCACAGGAAACCACCGCTGAAAAGCAGTGCCGTGACGGGCTGCTTTATCGGCCTGACCATCAGATTGCTATCTTTCGCCCGTGGAGGGCACTCATGTTTCGTCGCTTCGAAGAGCTTGTCGATCCATTTCAGGATCATGATGAGCCACAACCATCACCCAAGGCCTGGCGCTATCTCCTAACCAACCTTCGCCCGTTTCGCACAGTCATGGCGATGAGCCTCAGCCTGACTGTCATCGGCGCCGTCATCGAGATCTGGCTCATCGGCTATTCCAGCCGGCTGGTGGACAATCTCGCCGCTGCCCGACGGGATGATTTCTGGATATCCGAAGGAGCCGGACTGCTGGCCGCCGCCGCCCTCGTCCTGATCGGAAGGCCGCTTGCCGGTTATCTCCGCGAAAGCCTGGATGACATCGCGTTCCGGCCAAATGCTGAGACACTGTTCCGCTGGCGGGCTCATCGCCATATCCTTCGGCAATCGGTCGGCTGGTTTCGTCAGGATTTTTCCGGGCGTATCGCCAGCCAGGTGCGCGACATAGGCACGGCAGCAACGGGCGCGGCCTATCAGGTCCTGCACACGCTTTCCTTTGTCACGATCTATGTCGCCGGCTCGCTCTGGCTGATGGCCTCGATCGACTCGCGCCTCATCTGGCCCCTTGTGGTCTGGCTTCTCTGTTATCTTGGCCTGATGGCCTATGTCATCCCTCGCCTGCAGAAAGCCTCTGCGCAATATCAGGGAGCCTATGCCGAACTGACGGGCGGGCTCGTGGACAGCTATGCCAATATCGACCTCATCAAGCTTTTTGCCGATGCCAGGGCGGAGGACAAGGAAGCCCGTCGTCGTTTCGCTCAAACCCGCGAGACATTCGTTCGGGTGCAGAAGCTTGAGGTGCTTGTCAATTCGAGCATGCTCTTCCTCGGCAGTTTCCTCATCGTCGCGCTTGTCGGCTATGCGGTCGTCCTCTGGCAATCCGGTGGCGCACCGCTAGGGCTGATCGCGGCATCACTCGCCTTGAGCTTCCGCATAACCGGCATGGCCGAATGGATGCTGGATGCCGTTTCCTCGCTCTTTGCCCATCTCGGCGCGATGCGGCAATCACTGTTGACCGTCTCGCAGCCACTTGCCATTACCGATGCGCCGGACGCCGAGCCGCTTGCCGTCACCAAGGGCGAGATCGTCTTCCGGAAAATCACGCATCACTACGGCAAGGGAGATGGCGGGCTGGACGGCGTTTCGCTTCGAATTGCGGCGGGCCAGAAGGTCGGCCTTGTCGGTCGCTCCGGCACCGGCAAATCAACCCTGGTCAATCTGCTACTTCGTTTCTTTGATCCGGAGGGTGGCATCATCGAAATCGATGGACAGGATATTCGGCAGGTAACGCAGGATAGCCTGCGCCGGCAGATTGCCGTAGTCGGCCAGGAGGCATCGCTCCTTCACCGCTCCATCCGCGACAACATCGCCCACGGCAATCCCCGCTTTTCGGAGAATGCGGTTCGCGCCGCCGCAGAAAAGGCTGCCGCCAGCGATTTCATCGCGGGCCTGCGGGATCAGGAAGGAAGAACCGGCTTCGACGCGCATGCAGGTGAACGTGGCGTCCAGCTTTCCGGCGGTCAGAGGCAGCGCGTCGCGATTGCACGCGCCATCCTGAAGGACACGCCGATCATGGTGCTCGATGAAGCAACCTCCGCCCTCGATTCGGAAGTCGAAGCCGAAATTCAGGAAACACTCTACGGCATCATGGAAGACAAGACCGTGATCGCCATCGCCCATCGCCTGTCGACCATCGCGCGCATGGACCGCATCGTCGTGCTCGACCACGGCCGGATCGTCGAGGACGGCACGCATGCGGAGCTGATTGCCCAAAACGGTATCTACGCGACGCTGTGGGCACACCAATCCGGCGGCTTCATCGAAGAGGACGAGCCAGCAACCGACTGATGTGCAATAAAAAGGTCCCCTCGAACACGAAGGGACCTTTCAAATCAGAACGGTAGCAAAAAACCTAAGCCTTATGCCGCCTTGATCGCCAGCACGCGGTTTGCCGCCGATACGATCGCCTCGAGGGATGCGGCAACGATATTGGTGTTGATGCCGGCGCCGAAAAGCTTGCCGCCCGGATAGGAAACCTCGACGTAGGAGATCGCCGCGGCGTTGGAGCCGTGCTGGAGCGAATGCTCGGAATAATCCTCGACCGACATCGGGATGCCGAGATAGATCGAGAGCGCATTGATGAAGCCGTCGATCGGGCCGTTACCCCTGCCCTCGATGCGCTTTACCTCGCCATTGTCGGTGATCTCGGCCGCGACGATGCGCTGTCCCTTATGCTCGCGATCGGCGAAGGTGTGGTGATCGACGAAGCGGATCCGCGCGTCCGGCTGCGTCACATAGCGCTCGATGAAATGCTCGTAGATGCGCTTGGACGGCAATTCCTTGCCTTCCTCGTCGGTGATCCGCTGGATCTCCTCGCGATATTCCACCTGGAGATTGCGCGGCAGGTTCAAGCCGTAGTCCTGCTGCATGATATAAGCGATGCCGCCCTTGCCGGACTGCGAGTTGATGCGGATGATCGCTTCATAGGTACGGCCGACATCCTGCGGGTCGATCGGCAAATACGGCACTTCCCAGACCGGATCGTTGGCGACCTTGGCAGCCTTCATCCCCTTGTTGATCGCATCCTGATGCGAACCGGAGAAGGCCGTATAGACTAGTTCGCCGACGTAAGGGTGACGCTCGCCGATTGCCATCTGGTTGGAATATTCGAAGACTTCTTTCATGCGCTCGATATTCGAGCAATCCAGCTCCGGATCGACGCCCTGCGTGAACATGTTCAATGCCATGGTGACAACGTCGACATTGCCGGTGCGCTCGCCATTGCCGAACAAGGTGCCCTCGACGCGGTCGGCGCCGGCCATCAGGGCCAGCTCGGCGGCGGCGATGCCGGTACCGCGGTCATTGTGCGGATGCAGCGAGATGATCAGGTTTTCGCGGTTGTCGAGATTGCGGCACATCCATTCGATCTGGTCGGCATAGATGTTCGGCGTCGCCATCTCGACTGTCGACGGCAGGTTGATGATCAGCTTGTTGTCAGGCGTCGGCTTCATGACGTCGATGACGGCGTTGCAGATTTCCAGCGCCACATCGAGCTCGGTGCCGGTGAAGCTCTCCGGCGAATATTCGAAGCGGTAACCGCCGCCAGCCTTTGCCGCCATGTCGCTGATCATCTTGGCCGCATCGACGGCGATCTGCTTGATGCCCTGGACGTCCTTGGCAAACACCACGCGACGCTGCAATTCGCTGGTGGAATTGTAGAAATGCACGATGGGTTTGTTGGCACCTTCCAGCGCTTCGAAGGTGCGGCTGATCAGTTCCGGGCGGCACTGGACGAGAACCTGCAGCGATACGTCGGCAGGCACATTGCCCTGCTCTATGCACCAGCGCGCGAAGTCGAAGTCGGTCTGCGAGGCCGACGGGAAGCCGATCTCGATTTCCTTGAAACCCATATCCAGCAACAGCTGGAACATGCGCGCCTTGCGGTCGTGACCCATCGGATCGACGAGCGCCTGATTGCCATCGCGCAGGTCGACCGAGCACCAGATCGGCGCCTTGGTGATGGTCTTGGACGGCCAGGTCCGGTCGGGAATGTTAATCTGGGGATAGGCGCGGTATTTCACCGCTGCTTCGGGCATGCCTTTGGGGGAATGGCTGTTCGCGTCCATGGTCTCGTCTCTTCCTTTCCCGTCATTTTATCCCGCGTCTTAGCCGATCGAATGCGGCTTGGCGATGACAAATGCGGACCCTTTGCGGGTAAGCTGTCGATTTTAGGGTAAGTCGCGAGGAGCGATGGCCAGCGGGCTTTTCGGCCGCCGGGCGCTCCTCAAAGGACCCGGCAACCGCGCGTAAGGCCGAGGAGGAGAAGCGAGGTAAGGGCGCGCGTATTGTCACGCAGGGCAACGCGCCCACGTGCAATCTGTTCGGAAATCTTTGCGCCAGTCAACTTCATGGCGCGCTTATAGCCGCCGGATCAAAAAGAAGCAACCCCTCGCCTACTTCTTCAGCATCTGCACGCCGCGCGACAAGGCCAGCATCAATCCGCCGGCGATCAGCCCCCAGAAGGCACCAGAAATACCGCCGAAGGAAACGCCCGATGCCGTCACCAGGAAGGTGATGGCAGCCGCCTCGCGCGATTCCGGCTGCTGGAAGGCGTTCAAGGCGGAATTGGAGAGCGCGCCGACCAGCGCCAGGCCGGCCACCGCCTCGATCAGAATCGGCGGCGCCAACGCCACGAAAGTCGTCACCGCACTTGCCAGCAATCCGAGGATCACATAGCCGATACCGGCGACGATCGCCGCCCAATAACGCCGCCCGGGATCGGCATGCGCATCCTGTCCGGCGCACATGGCAGCGGTAATGGCCGCCAGATTGACGGCATGGCCGCCGAAGGGAACGGCTAGTAGCGAGAACACGCCGGTCATGGCAAACAGCGGGCTGGGTTTCGGCTCGTAATCATGCACCTTCAGCACTGCGATACCGGGAATGTTCTGTGACGCCATGGTCACGATGAACAGCGGCAGCGCGATGGACACGATACCGGCAAGCGTAAAGACCGGCTTCACGAATTCGACGGTCGGCAACATCGAATGCTCGAGCGAGGCGAAGGCACCATCCGGTATCTTCACGCCGAAGGCCAGCACCAGGGCAAAGGCAGCGAGGGCTGCCGGCACTGCCCATAGCCGCTTGAACGACCCGACGACGATCCAGGCAAGGATGATCGGCAGGCCGAAGGCAGGATTGAAGGCGATCGCCTTCACCGGCGCAAAGCAGAGGCCGAGCAGAACGCCAGCCAGCATGGCATTGGCGAGCGGCGCCGGGATGGAGGCAACGGCACGGCCGAAAGGCCGGAACAGCCCGGCAGCGACGATCAATATGCCGCAAATAAAAAACGCACCGACGGCCGCCGGGAAGCCGCCCTCGATCGCCCCCGCACTTGCGAGCAATGCGGCTCCCGGTGTGGACCAGGCAATGCTGATCGGCAGCCTCGTCGCCATGCTAAGCACGATTGCGCAAACGCCCATCGCAACCGAAAGCGCCGTCAGACCGGACGCCGCCTGCGCATCCGAGGCGCCGACCACCTGCAGGCCATGAAAGACGACGGCGAAGGAACTGGCAAAGCCGACGAAGGCCGTGAGGCAACCCATGAACAGGCTTTGAACGGAGAAATCTTTGAGCATGGCGATGGAGACTCGAAGAGCGGATGAGGATCGATGGAACGCGCATGGAGCATTACAAGCATCGAGCGTGCAAGTGCTGTTTTCGCGCGAAATGACAGTGTCGCTAAGCAAAATCGCTCGCGGAATATATCGTCGTCGAGTCATATCGTGTATAAACGTGCATATTGACTCTCTTATTTATGCACGTTAATGCAAATTCATGAGCAATTCACTTCCATTGTCCCGCCGGGACGTCATCGAAGCGCGGCTTGCAGAGGGCGGGCAAATCGTTGCCGCATCTCTGGCCGCCGAATTCAACGTGTCTGAAGATGCCGTGCGCCGCGATCTGCGGGCACTTGCAGCAGAGGGCAAGTGCCGCCGCGTCTATGGCGGCGCGCTCCCTCTCCTGACGCCGTCGCAGCCGATGGCCGCACGCGTCGGACAGGAATCCGGCCGCAAGAGAGGCCTGGCCAAAGCGGCCGTCGCGATGATCGAGCCGGGCGAATTCCTGTTTTTCGACAGCGGCAGCACCAATCTCGCAATGGTCGATCTTCTGCCGAAGAACCTGGACATGACGATCGCGACGAACTCCATCGATATCGCCAGCGCCGTCATGAAGCGCGGCGATATCCCCCTTGTCCTGATTGGTGGCGCGGTCGATCCCGTCGTCGGCGGCAGCGTCGATGCGTCGGCCGTTGCGGCCATCGAAGCCATGAACATCGATCGCTGCTTCCTGGGCGTCTGCGCCGTTTCGGCGAGAAACGGCATCAGCGTGTACGAACATGCGGACGCGATCTTCAAACGGACGCTACTGAAGAGAAGTGCAGCAAGAGTCGCTTTGATCACCTCGGAAAAATTTCACGAACGCGCGCCGCACCGCATCGGCGGCGCCGACGATATCGATTGGCTTGTTGTCGAGGACGACTTGCCTGCCGCTGACGAAAAGGCGGCCTCCGACGCCGGCTTCTCGCTCGTAAAAGCAAGCGACGTCACGTCATCCTCCTGATCTCGAAAGACAAGAAATGACCATGCAATCCACGGATCGGCCGGAAACCCGGCTGGCGACACGACTTGCCTTTCTAGTTGGAGGCTTCGCCCTCGCCTGCTGGGCTCCCCTCGTCCCCTTCGCCAAAGCTCGCCTCGGAGTCGATGACGGCGTTCTCGGCATGCTGCTGCTTTGCCTTGGCCTTGGCTCGGTAGCGGCGATGCTTGCGACCGGCATGTTGAGCGCGCGATATGGCAGCAAGCCAATCATTATCGCGGGCGGTCTCGGCCTTGCGATCATTTTGCCGACGCTGGCGGTGGCGAGCACGCCATTCACCCTTGGCATTGCGCTGGCAGCCTTCGGCGCCTGTCTCGGCTCGCTCGATGTCGCCATGAACATCCACGCCGTCGAAGTAGAGAAAAGCGCGGATCGGCCCTTGATGTCCGGCTTCCATGCCCTGTTCAGCATAGGTGGTTTCATCGGCTCCCTGCTCGTCACTCTGCTCCTCTCCGCCAAGGCCGGTCCTCTTGTCGCCACGCTTCTCAGCTCGGCAGTCATGGTGATCGCCATGATCGTCGCATGGCCCCGACTGCTGCAGACCCTCCCAGCGGAGGACGCGCCGCTTTTCGTCATGCCACGCGGTTTCGTGCTGCTGCTGGCAGCTCTTGCAGCAATCACCTTTCTCGTCGAAGGCGCGATCCTCGACTGGAGCGCTCTGCTACTGACAACGCAAGGCCGCGTCGATGCAAGCCATGGCGGCCTTGGCTACATGCTGTTTGCCATAGCGATGACGGCGGGCCGCCTGAGCGGCGACGCCATTACCGCACGGGTCGGAGACAGGGCAATCATGCTATGGGGCGGCATCGTCGCGGTAGTGGGCTTTGTCATCCTCCTCCTCAGCCCGATCGCGATCCTCGCCATGAGCGGTTTCCTGCTGATCGGTCTTGGCGCCTCCAACATCGTCCCGGTGCTCTTCCGTAAAGGCGGTTCGCAGAAGGTCATGCCGGCCGGCTTGGCCGTCGCAGCCATCACCATGACAGGGTATGCAGGCGTGCTTGTCGGCCCCGCAGGCGTCGGCTTCGTCGCCGATCATGTAGGCCTGCCCGGCGCCTTCTGGATGCTCGCTCTATTGCTCTGCGTCGCACCTCTCTGCGCCGGCATCGTTACCCGCAATCACGAACAGGAACAGGAAAAGACCAATGCGGATCGCTCATACCGCTCTATGGACGCGTGATCTCGATGCCGCCGTCGATTTCTGGAAGACCTATTTCGGCGCGACCGTCGGCGAACCCTATCAAAGCCGGCGCCGGCCTGGCTTCGTCTCCCGCTTCATTTCCTTGCCGGAAAGTGACGACCAGATCGAACTGATGACCGGCGACTGGCTTTTTCCCGACCTGCACGGTGAACGCATCGGCTGGGACCATATTGCCATATCGCTCGGTAGCAAAGCTGCCGTCGATGCGCTGGCTGAACGATGCAAGGCGGATGATTGCCTGAAATCCGCACCACGCACCACCGGCGACGGCTTCTATGAGGCTGTCATCACCATGCCTGACGGAACGCCGGTGGAGATTACCATATAGGGGCGAGCTCGGCCGGTAACTTGCACCTTCGAGTTCGCCGCTCCCGGAAACGTTGCAACCTCCCGAGTGGCGAAGGCTGGCGGTGGAGATTTCTGCCGCCAGCTTTTAGCCTTCGATCAAAGCGATCCGGCGCAAAAAACGCCCCCACCTGCTTTCCGGCAAGCGAGGGCGCTCAATTCAATTGGGAAAACCCGCTAGATCAGATTTCCGCCTGCGAGGTCACGATGCGCGAGACCAGGCCGTAAGCCTTGGCTTCCTCGGCGGAGAGCCAATAGTCGCGGTCGGTGTCCTTGGCGATGCGCTCGACCGGCTGGCCGGTGGCTTCCGAGAAGATCTTGTTCAGGCGCTCGTTCATCTTGATGATTTCGCGTGCTTGAATCTCGATATCGGAGGCCATGCCGCGCGTGCCGCCAGACGGTTGGTGCAACAGGAAGCGCGTGTTCGGCAGGCAAATACGGCGCTCCTTGGGAGCGGAAACGTAGATCAGCGCGCCGGCGGAAGCGACCCAGCCCGTGCCGATCATCCAGACTTTCGGCTTGATGAACTTGATCATGTCGTGGATGGAATCGCCTGATTCGACGTGACCGCCGGGCGAATTCACATAAATGCGGATATCGTCGTCGCTGGCGGCGGAAAGCGCCACGAGCTGCGAGCAGACCTTCTGCGCCAATTCCTGCGTGATGCCGCCATAGATGAAGATCGAACGCGACTTGAAAAGATTCGCCTCCGCGTCCTTGCCCAAGGGCTGCTCGGTCTTCTTGTCTTCCTGTTCGTCTTCGTCGTTCATTCAACTCTCCAGCATGATGCGTCGTTCACCGCACATAGTGCGACTCAATGCGTAAAACAATGCCGGAAAAAGACAAGGCGGGAATAGCGACTGACAACATGGTGTTATGGTTGCGGATTACCGAAATGTAACTTGAATGGCTTTGAAAAGCCGAGATTTGATCCTACGTCAGGTCAGCGCGGGTAGAAATCGCGCCCCGAATTTGCAGCACAGATAGCCAAGGAGGCCATCATGTCGCCAGAAGAACGTCAATTGCTCGCCTCTCTCTTCGATCGCGTGCGCGGTGCCGCCAGCACGCAGCGCGACCCCGATGCGGAGACCTTCATCAACCAATCGGTCCGCGACCAGCCCTATGCGCCCTATTACTTGGCGCAGGCCGTCATCATGCAGGAACAGGGCATGAAGGCTGCAGCTGACCGCATCCAGCAGCTCGAAGCCCGTGTACACGAGCTCGAGCAGCAGGGCGCCGATAATCACCAGCAAGGCCAGAGCGGCGGTTTCCTGGGCGGGATCGGCTCGCTCTTTGGCGGCGGCCAGCAGCAGCGTGTGCCAGCGCCGCAGGAGACCAGCCCGCAGCAGCAGGGTCGTCTCTATGACGACTATGCCCGCAATGCGCCTCAGTCCGGCCCCTGGGCTGGCCAGCCACAGCCATCCGGCCCATGGAGCCAGCAGGCGGCAGCGCCTTCGGCCGGCGGCAGCTTCCTGCGCGGTGCGCTTGGCACGGCGGCCGGGGTTGCCGGCGGCGTGATGCTGGCGGAATCACTCTCCAGCCTCTTCAGCCCGCATCTGGGCGGCACTGGCGGCGGGCTCTTCGGTGGAAATGCCGGCAGTGGCCTCTTCGGGGGTACTGCGGCCAACGCAGCCGAACAGCCGGTTCAGGAAACGATCATCAACAACAACTATTTCGGCAATGACGACAATAGTGATCAGAATGATCAGAGGGCGGCCGATTATGCCCAGGACGCTGCCCAAGACGCTCAGGACGATGATTATGACGACTCGTCCTATGACGATGGCGACGACAACTCGTTTGCCTGAGCCGCAATCTCATCGAATCCATCAGAAAAGCCGCCATCCCCGGATGGCGGCTTTTTTCATTCAGCCTCGGCCGCGATAGGGCTGCACGCCCTGGTCCGGCAGCCATACACCCTCCGGCGGCTTGCCGGTCTGCCAGAAGACGTCGATCGGAATGCCGCCGCGCGGATACCAATAAGCGCCGATGCGCAGCCACTTCGGCTGCAGCAGATCCACCAGGCGCTTGGCGATATAGATCGAGCAATCCTCGTGGAATGCGCCATGATTGCGGAAGGAATGCAGGAAGAGCTTCAGCGACTTCGATTCCACCAGCCATTCATTGGGAATGTAGTCGATGACGATATGGGCGAAATCCGGCTGTCCCGTCATCGGGCAAAGCGAGGTGAATTCGGGCGCGGTGAAGCGCACGACATAATCAGTGCCGGCGTGGCCGGATGGCACCTTCTCCAGAACGGCTTCTTCCGGATTGCTGGCGGTCTCAGTCTGGTTGCCGAGCATCGACAGGCCGGACACATCGGTCTTAGGCATCTCAGGTCTCCTTGATCACTTTGACGCGGATACCATGGGCTTTTTCGCCCTCCGGCTCCACATGAATGGTTATTTCGGCGCCCGCATGGATCGCCCGTATGGCATCTTCAAGGCGGTCGCAGATTCGATGTGCCTCTCGCACCGGCATGGCGGCGGGTACGACCATATGGAAATCGACGAAGGTCACGGCCCCTGCCCTGCGTGTCTTCAGATCATGAACGCCGAGCGAACCCTCGGCGTTTCTGGCAATCGCATCCTTGATGACATTCTCCTCTTCCGGCAGAACGGCCTTATCCATAAGCCCGTCGATCGAAGCGGAGATGACCTTCCAGCCCTGGTAGAGAATGTTGATGGCAACGAGAATGGCAAGCACGGGGTCGAAGATCGGGTGGCCGGTGCCGAGCGCCAGCAACAGGCCGATGAGCACGCCGATCGAAGTATAGACATCCGACATGATGTGCTGGCCATCCGCCGTCAATGCCGGCGAGCGATATGTCCGGCCGGCCCGGATCAGCGTCAGAGCCCAGATACCGTTGATGACGCCGGCGACAAAGTTGATCGCGAGACCGAGCACCGGCGCCTGCATCGGCTGCGGATTTGCGAGATGGCCGACCGCCTCCTGCACGATCATCAGCGCTGCAACGACGATCATCACGCCTTCGGTGACGGCGGAAAGATATTCCGCCTTGTGATGACCGAAGGGATGATCGTGATCGGCCGGCTTCTGCGCGTAACGGATGACGAAGAAGGCGATGAAGGCAGCAACGACATTGACGAGCGATTCAAGTCCATCGGACAGAAGCGCCACGGAACCCGTCAGCCACCAGGCCAGCATCTTCAGCCCCATGACGCCGAGCGACAGCGGAATGCCCCAAAGGGCGAGCCGCCTGATCGTATCGTTTCCTTGACTGTTCATGCCCGTCTCCAAATGTCTTCACGCCTGCTTATGCGAATGAATTGCAAAAAAGGCGCCGTTGAAATGCAAAACCGCCCGCGCGAATTTTCGCGCAGGCGGTTCATTAACGGCTCATATGGATCACGATGCCAAGTTTGTCAAAGGCGAGTTTCGCTCTCACATCAAAAATGGCCGTTGCTGAACAGAACAAGCAAAACGTGACTGGATCGCCCACTCAGTTTCGGTCAGCGTCGTCCGGCCACTGAAGCACACCATGATAGAAACACCATTTTTTAAAACTTGAAGTTGATATCCATCTAATGCAGTAAGTTCGTAATAAAAGAATATAGACGGATCAACTGAGAATGAGCGTGGAAACCCGCAAGATATTATTTCATGCTCTCGTTTGGGTAGCGCTTGCCGCGCTGGCATACAACACGGCTGGCACCTACCGTTTTGCAAGTTGCTGGCAGATCATTCCGCTTTACTTTCCGCCGCTAAGCATCTTGCTTTTCGCAATCTTCATCTCAAGCATTGCCGTCCTGGCAGCAGCGGCTTCGCAGCCGACCATGCGCGCTCATTCGCTCTTTTGGGCAGCGTGTCATGGGGTGATTTTGACGCTTGGACTGGTGACATGCAATCTTGCCGCTTACACTGCAGTTGGGCATGTCGACTGTTTATAAGTCAATCATCGCTCTTAGCACCAAATTATCGCCATGTATTCGCCATCCGGTGGCGCGATTGTCGCTCGCCTGTGGAAAATCGCGCTGGTAGTTTGACTTGCCATCCAGCGCTAAGCTGTGCTTCAGCCTGATGTGCAAGGGTCGGCGACACCGGCCGATACGCCGCCGCCTCCTAATGAAAATCACGGTTGAACATGCCCGCTCCTGAAAAGACTGCCGATGCTACACCGTCCATCGCCGACGCTCCCGCTGGTGTATCGGATCATCTGGTCGCAGCCGGAGCATTTTCGGAGGTGGAACGCAGCGCCGTCTATCGCGCCATCGAGACCCGGCGCGACGTGCGCGACCAATTCCGGCCCCATCCCCTTCCTGACGATGTCGTCCGGCGCTTGCTCGAGGCTGCCCATTCGGCACCGTCGGTCGGATTCATGCAGCCATGGAATTTCATCCTGATCCGTCAGCCAGAAACGCGTGAACGCGTATGGCAGGCCTTCCATCAGGCCAATGAGGAAGCCTCCGCGATGTTCGAAGGTGATCGTCGCGCGCAGTATCAGCGGTTGAAACTGGAAGGCATTCGCAAGGCGCCGCTCAGCATCTGCATCACCTGCGACACCAAGCGCGGCGGTCCCGTCGTGCTCGGCCGGACGCACAATCCGGATACCGATGTCTACTCGACCGTCTGCGCCGTACAGAATCTCTGGCTTGCCGCACGAGCCGAGGGCGTCGGTGTCGGCTGGGTCAGCATCTTCCATGAAGATGCCATCAAGGCGATCCTCGGCATACCCGAGCATGTGAAGATCGTCGCATGGCTCTGCGTCGGCTATGTCGACGAGCTCTACGACATGCCAGAGCTCGCCGTGAAGGGATGGCGTGATCGCCTGCCGCTCGACAAGCTTGTCTTCGAGGAAGGCTGGCAGGATTGCGAGGATATGTGAGGATGGCCGCTCTGCGGCAACCTTCCATGGATCAAACTGTTACGACCTGAACATCACAAACGAGATCACGTTGCCATCCGGATCGCGCACGTGAAAATCTGTGCCGCCCCAGGCCTGCTTGGTGAGCGGCTGTGCAAACTCCACGTCCCTCGCCTTGAATTCCTCAAACAGTCCCTGGACATTCGAGACCTCGATCGAAGCGAGGATCAAGGACTTCTCCTTTGCAGCCGCCGCGGCAAAGTAAGGCTCACAGACGAGCCGTAGGTGAATCCAGATGCCGTCGCGCGACACCGCGCCATAGAACGGCGGCGATCCATGCAGGAAATCCTCGGAGAAACCGAGCTTCTCCCTGAAGAAGGCCGCACTCGCAGCCACATCCCGCACGAAAAGGATGGGAACGATGCTCTTGAAAACCGGCGGCTCCGCTGTAACGGCCGGCATCTTCGGCGCGTCCGCTGCGACGGACTTCAATTCCGCCCAGCTCCTGTGGCCGGCTTCCACCGCAACGATCTCCTGCGCCAGCGTTAGGGGAAACTTCATAGCCAGGATCTCGCGATCCGTCAGCGTCTTGAAACGATCGAGCATTCGCACTCTTCCGCCAATGGAATAGTCACGCTCTTTGTGCCAGCGCATCAACAGCTTGGCTTGTTTGCGGTAAGTATCGAGGGTTGGCATGGGCAGACTCCTGCTGAGTGATATCAGCGGGCAGGCCTAGCCCTTTCGGCCCGATGCCGATGTGCCCCACAGGAACGAGGCAAAGGTTAGGATACAACCTGCGGCAAGTCAAACCGCGTCAAGGCGGCTATGGCTTGCCGCGAAGCGTTCATCGTCATTATGCAGCCGCAAGGACATTCGCAGCATCCACGGCAGCGACGTCCAAAGGCCGGAGGTCAATCCCGCCTGCCTCAGCCCTGCAGCAGTCCAGGTATTGCATCCCATTAGCGCATTGAAATGTTCCCGTGCCTCGAAGAACGCATCGTTCGGCCCGTAATTGCTGCCGATCAACGGGCTCGGTTGGTCGTTCGTCTGTTCGAAGCTGGCGAGAACGAATTGCTTGAGCCGCTCAAGACCTTCGGCATCAATGTCGATGACCGTCACGGCAGGCGCGTCCAGCGGGATATCGCCTGCGAGCTCCGCATGAATGACGGAACGGTCGAGCGCAAAGCTCTTCAACACGGGACCCGCCTTCAAATCTGCCCAGGTCCGCGTCTCAGTATAGAAGCTCCGTCCGCCCCAGCCGAAAATGAGATAGCGCAGGTTGGGATTGTCGAGATCGAGCCCGGCCGGCCGCAGGAAGGCGAAACGGGTGAGGAGATCGCCATCGACGGGAATCGCAATATCCGTATGGATCGGGTTGCTGAGCATGAGGATTTGCCGCGAGGGCTCGCTGCGCGCAGCCGGCCCGTCATGCCAGAGCGGCCGTGGCACGATGATGCCGAGACCGACGAAGAGCGCGACGGCAAGAACGACATAGAGAACGCCCTTGAATATCCTTGGAATCACCGACTGAAAGCTCCCGCCCGCCAACAATCAGTCTCTTCAGCGGTTTGTTGGCTCTTTCAAGGCATAAAAATAGCCCCATGCACCTTTTCCGAGTGCATGGGGCTAGAAACATCCGAGCTCTAAACGCTCGTCTCAGGCGGCCTTCGTCTTTGCCCGGCGCGCCAGATGCGCCACCACATTCTCGATCATCCGCATGCCGGCATCGCCGCCGAGCGTCATGATCGATTCCGGATGGAACTGGACGGCCGCAATCGGCTCCTTCACATGCTCGATGCCCATGATCGTGCCGTCTTCGCTCTCGGCCGTAATCATGAAGTCGCGCGGCAGGCTCGACGGATCGGCAAATATCGAGTGATAGCGGCCAACCGTCACTTCGCGGCCGAGACCGGAGAAGACCAGGCCGGGTTCGAGCACGCGGATGCGCGAGGGCTTGCCGTGCATCGGGATCGCCAGATGCCGCAGCTCGCCGCCATAGGCTTCGGCCAGCGCTTGCAGGCCCAGGCAGACGCCGAAGATCGGCAGATTGCGTGCCCTCGCCTTCTTGATGGTCGCCTTGCAGTCGAAATCCTTCGGATTGCCGGGACCGGGCGACAGCACGACGAGATCCGGATCGAGCCGGTCGAAGACCTCTTCCGGCACCGGCGTACGAACGGTAGACACCGTCGCCCCCGTCTGGCGGAAGTAGTTGGCAAGCGTATGGACGAAGCTGTCCTCGTGGTCGACGAGCAGGATCTTCACGCCCTTGCCGACGGAAGCAACGTCACGTTGCTGTTTGCCGGAATTGCCGGTTTTGGCGTCACGGATGGCGGAAAGCATGGCGGAGGCCTTCAGTTCGGTTTCGGCTTCTTCTTCCTCGGGGATCGAGTCGTTGAGCAGCGTCGCGCCGGCGCGTACCTCGGCAATGCCGTCCTTGATGCGGACGGTGCGCAGCGTCAGGCCGGTGTTCATATCGCCGTTGAAGCCGACCATGCCGATCGCACCGCCATACCATGCACGCGGGCTCTTCTCGTGGTTCTCGATGAAGCGCATGGCCCAAAGCTTCGGCGCGCCGGTGACGGTGACGGCCCAGGCGTGGCTCAGGAAACCGTCGAAGGCATCCATATCGTCGCGCAGACGACCCTCGATATGGTCGACCGTGTGGATCAGGCGCGAATACATCTCGATCTGCCGGCGGCCGATGACCTTGACCGAACCCGGCTCACAGACGCGGCTCTTGTCGTTGCGGTCGACGTCAGAGCACATGGTGAGTTCCGACTCGTCCTTCTTGGAGTTCAGGAGCTTCAGGATCTGCTCGCTGTCGGCGATCGGATCGTCGCCGCGCTTGATCGTGCCGGAAATCGGGCAGGTCTCGATGCGGCGGCCGGACACGCGCACGAACATTTCAGGCGAAGCACCGACAAGATATTCCTGATTGCCGAGATTGATGAAGAACGAATAGGGCGACGGATTGATCGCCTTCAGGCGCTTGGAAATATCCGATGGCTTGCTCTCGCAGCGCTCCATGAATTTCTGACCGGGTACCACTTCGAAGAGATCGCCCTTGCGGAAGCTCTCCTTCGCCTTGATCACCAGTTCGGCATATTCGCCGGGGCGATGATCGCTCTTCGGCGGAATGGCATCGGTGTGGCGGAACGGCTCGGGCGCGATCTCGCCGGACTTGCCTTCCGTCGATACGCCGCCCTTGGCGAAATCGTAGCGATCGATCCAGGCCTTGGCGGAATAGTTATCCACCACCAGAATTTCGTCTGGCAGGTAAAGCACCATGTCGCGCTGGTCATCCGGACGCTTGAGCTTCAGATCGATCGCGTCGAACTGGAACGCCAGATCGTAGCCGAAGGCGCCGTAAAAGCCGATGCTGGCATCGGCTTGCGAGTAGAAAAGATCGGTGACGGCGCGCAGCACGGTGAAGACCGTCGGCATCTTCGAGCGCTCTTCCTCGGTGAAGACCCGGTCGGGCGTCTTGACCGTCAGATCGAGCCGGCGCGGCGTTGAAGCGCCAAGCACGACCTCCGAAACCGTCTTCAGCTTCTCCGCGATAAAACCGAGAATGACTTCGCCGCGCTCGTTATAGGCTTCGATCCAGACATCGCGCCCGTTGCAGGAAAGACCAAGCGGCGGGTCGACGATGGCGGTATCCCAACGCGTATAGCGGCCGGGATATTCGTAATTGGAGGAGAAGACCGCGCCGCGGCGCTCGTCGAGCTTGTCGATATAGGACGATACGGCGTCCGCATAGGGCGTCGGCCGGCGCTGCCGGGTGACGGTGATGCCGCCCTTCGTCTCGTAGATTTCCGCACCATCATCCCGAAGGATCGTTACCATTGTTCCTCACTCCGTTGTCGGGCCCGGATGACAGGCGGCCAATATAACAAAAAAGCCGCCTCGAAATCTCGGGCGGCTCACTCGTCGTCTTTGAACACGATTGGTCGAGGCCGCCTCAGCGTGCCCACCACCAAACTGCAATGTTGTTCAAGGACATGTTCATGGCGGGAATTGTTAGCGTGAGATGCCGCGATGCGCAAGCCGCAATCTTGGGGAATAGGCAGAAACGATTTTTCGTCTCCGCCCATCCTTCTCTCATTCCTGCACTCTCGCCGCCTCGAAGAACTCTTCCGGCCCCTCCACCTCGACCAGCCGCCTCCGGTCGATCAGCCAGAAGCGATTGCCGATGGATCGCACGAAGCTGCGGTCGTGCGAGACGAGGAGGCAGCTTGCCTCATTTGCCGTCAGCTCGCCCTCCAACGCCTCCTGGCCGTCGATATCCAGATGGTTGGTCGGCTCGTCCAGGAGATAGAAGTTCGGATTTGTCAGCCGCAGCGCCAGTATGGCAAGCCGCGCCTTCTGCCCACCGGACAGACGGCCGATCTCTTTGCCCTGCATATCGATGTTGATCCCGACACCGACCAGCAGCGTGCGCGCACGCTGCTCCCCGAGTTCGAACAGGCGCGTGATCATGCCAAGCGGCGTGTCCTTTTGGCCGAGATTGGAGAGCGCCTGATCGCTGTAGCCGAGCACGATGGATGGCGTCGGCTTGATCGCACCGCCGACGGCCTGATCCGCCATGGCCCTGCGGATCATCTCCACCAGCCGCGTCTTGCCGGCGCCGTTCTGCCCGAGCAGCACGATGCGGTCGCCCTGGCAAATCCACTGCTGGCCGGTCTTGAACAGCAGCGTGCCGTCAGGCGTCGTCACCGCAGCATCCTCCAGCGTCAACAGCACCTTGGCGTGGATACCGCGATTGGCGAGCTTGATCGAGCCGGAAGAACGCTCGCGGTAGCCTGGCCTCGCGCTGTCTTCCAGCTTCTCGGCCCGCGCCTTCAATTGCTTCGTCTTCACGGTCAAAAGATCGCTGCCGGAGTTGACGCCGAGATTATAGAGCTTGGCCGCCTGCTTGCGCAGCTGCTGCGCCGTCTTCATCTCCTTCTGGTAACGGCGCTCATCCGAGGCATCGACCTCGTCCAGCGCGGCACGCGCCCTGCTATACGGCAGCGCATAGGCCTGCGACTGGTCCTGGCGCAGGAACAGGGTTCGATTGCAGACGGCATCAAGGAAGGCGCGGTCGTGGCTGGCGATGATGACGGGCACGTCGCGCGGCAAGGCATTCAGCCAATCCTCCAGCAGCGCGATCTTGGCGAGATCGAGATGGTTGGTCGGCTCGTCCAGAAACAGCACGTCAGGCTCCGTCACCCATACGCGGGCAAGCATGGCAAGCCGCTGCCAGCCGCCGCTGAGCTGCGCCAACGTCCTCTCCCGCATCGTATCAGGCACGTCGAGCGAATCGAGGGTGACATCGACACGCCAGCTCTCGCTCGCGACCTGCTCTTTGGGCAAAGCGCGCAAGACTGCCTCATAAAAGGAGACATCCAGCAGGTTCGCCGGCACATTCTGCTCGACATAGCCGACGCGCAGGCCCCGGGCGTGGGTGATCTCGCCCGTCGTCGGCTCCAGCCTGCCCGCGATGCAGTTGAGCAACGTGGTCTTGCCACGCCCATTCGCGGCAACGATACCAACGCGATCGCCGGCATCCACAGTGAAATTGAGATTGGAAAACAGCGGCGCACTCATAGTGACGCCCAGATTGCGGAGATTGATCAGAGTCATGGTCTTTTCCGGTCTCGATCGAGCATCTCAAGACATCACCGGCGGCTCCTTTTGCCGCGCTACGCCGATGCCGATGGCCCAAGCAGGCCAATGCTCGAAAACATGTTATGACGCGGCCGCGCGGATGCGTGAACTCGCGTCGCCCAAAGGGCAGACCAGAAGGATTGAGTGAGAAACAGCCTCTGATCAGCCCTGCAAACGCATCTGCAGGGCACGAGTCGGACCGAACTGGCGAATATGCCAGACTATCTTGGTCATACGGTCCTCCTCTCTTTTCTCGACGGTTAAAGACTGCATTGTTCGAATAGCATCGAACGCTGCCATTTACAATTGCGCAGATCGCCCGATGCCACGCGAGAGAGCAAAAAAGAGGCGATGCCGAAGCATCGCCCAAGTTTGCTGCATCGATGTAACGGCTTAGAACCGTTGCGTCAGCGTGAGCTTGAAGGTCCGGCCAGGCTCGGAATAGTAGGATGCTGGCTGGGTTAGCGTGCCGCTGTAGGACGGCGCGTTGAGCGCGTCGTAATAGGTCTTGTTGAAGATGTTGTAGACGCCGCCGCGAATGCTGAGACCCTTCACCTGCTCCGGTTCCCACCATGCCGTGAGGTCGAAGATGCCGTAGGCAGGGGTCTGCAGGGTGTCGCCCGTCTTCTTCGCCTCGCGAGCCGCGGTGATGAAGGTCAGGTCCGTTCCCCAGATGTCAGCCGCATAGCCAACGGTAAAGGCTGCCTTGGCCGGAGCGACGGAATTGATCCATTCTCCGGTGTCGGAATCCTTGCCGTTCACATAGGCAAGCGCGCCCTTGATATGGATGCCGTTGTCGAACGTCTTGTGCGCATTGACCTCGACACCGAACATGCGGACGTTGGCGCGATTGAAGTATTCGGTAATCCCGAGCGGATATGTGCCTGTGGGATCACGATAATTCAGCGTGTCGATGAAGTTCTTGTACTTGTTATAGAAGGCGCCGATATGGCCACCGAAATCGTCATCGCCGAGATTCGTCCCGATTTCGATGCCATTGCTGGTCTCGGGCTTCAGGTCGGGATTGCCGTAGGTGACATAACCGCCGGGCACGCCGTAGTTAACGTAGAGTTCGCTGACACTGGGCGCACGGAAGGCCATCGCCCACTGCGCATAAAGTTCGACATTGTCCTGCGGCTGATAGGAGGCGCGCAGCTTCGGCGACAAGCGGCTGTCGGATTGTCCGGAGGGCAGGCCATTATAGTTGGCGCTGTCGCGATAGGCAGCCGTGTTCTTCGGCGAGTAATCATACCAGTCGAAGCGCAGCCCCGGCGTCAGATAGAAATTGCTGGAGCCCAATTCGATCTTGTCGTCGATGAAGACACCGACGCGCTTGCCGTCGACATCAGGCATATCGGACTGGTTGGTGTGCAGGAAGGCGCAGGAAGCACGCCAGCGAGGAAGTGCGCAGCTATCCTTGCCGGCAGAATACTGGTGAACCTTGTCGAAGGCGACATCGAGTCCAAAAGTGACTTGGTGATGCAGGCTGCCGGTGTCGAAAGACTTCGATGCGTTGCCGGCGAAGCCGATGCTGCGGTCTTCCATTTCATTACGGCGCCAATAGTCGCCAATGACGGATGTGTAGCGATAACCTTCCACGCCACCTTCACGCAGAAGATTCTGCCAGTAGAAAACGGCATTGGCGGTATCAAGCAGCGAATCGGCGCTCTCGGCTTCGTATTTGTAATCGAGGGAAACGCGATTGCGCTCGACATTGTCTGTCCCGTTGTAATTGCCGGGCCGGAAGTTTCCGATCGGGCTCTGCAGGGTCATCAGATCGGTGGTTTTATCTTTGTTGTAGTGCTCGGCCGTGATGCCGAAGGTGCCGACGTCGGTATATTGACGGATCTTGAACAGGCCGCTTCTCTGGTTGTAGTCAGCCGGGTTAGCTTCGGTACGCTTGGTCGAATAGCCGCCGATATCGCCGTTGTTCTCAAGCTCATGACCATGCGTGTAGCCGCCCTGGAAGAGAACGGCGGTATTGTCGATGCGCTTGGCAACAGCGGCCGAACCGCCAATGCTGCGGTCGTCGCCATTATAGCCGAACTTGAAAACACCGCCCCAGGTGGAGCCGGGCGCAATCAGATCTTCCGGCTCCAGCGTACGCAGCACGAAGGCACCACCAAGTGCGCCTGAACCGGCGCGACTGGAGTCGGCGCCGCGCACGATATCGACGCTGGAAAGCGCGTTGAAATCAAAGCTGTTGACGCCGCCATTGCCACCATTATTGGCGCCACTAGCGTTGCCGCGCGAAGCATCAAGAAGAAACGGAATTTGGATGCCGTCGACCGTCGTCAACACGCGGTCGTCGCCAAGGCCGCGGATATTGACGCCGCCGGTAGCGCGGTTGAAGCCGACGCCAACCTCGGTGCTGCGGCCGAGATCCTCGATGCGCGTGATTTGCTTGTCGTCGATATCCTTGGCCGTCGTCTCGCTTGTGGTCGGAGAGTCGGCAAGCACATCCTTGTTTGCCTTGCCCTTCCCAGTCACCACGATCGGTTTAAGATTGGTGACGCGATCACCCTTGGCGGCTTCGCCCGCCGCCTCTTCATTCTGGGCTGCTGTCTGCGCAAAAGATGTCGTCGCCAGCCCAAAGGCCAGAAACGCGGTGCATGCCAAGAGGACCAAGCGGGATCGCCGGACAACCATAACCATTCCTTTCGAATTGCTTCACCGGGCTGGCTGGTTGCTGCATCGAATGCAGGCAAGGGGCTGGCTAGGTTATCTTGTTAAAGGGCGGAAATATTTCGCCTTCTTTCTGCCGCATAAAAAACATGAGTATTATTGTCAATATATCCCTCATCCACAATCATGAATAAAATTGTCATCTTTTAAGACAAGAAGCGATCGTTGCTGAATTGCAACGAAATCACAGCCTCGCGCGTTCTATCGGCATCATCATTAGAATTGGCTGAATTACTTGATGCTGTTTAAAATTGTTTCATTGGTCTCCGCCGCCGTTCTTCTTATGGCGACGTCTCTCCCTCAGACCGGCCCGACACTCGAGCAAAAACCGGATCAGGAGCACGTTCAGCCGGATGGCAAAGCGCCGATCCCGGCAGAAAAACCCACGGCATCACCGGACAGCCCCGTCATTCCGGCGGAAAAGCCGACGGCTCAACCGGAAGAAAAGCCGGCGTCACAGCCGGAGGAGCAGACAGGTGGCGAACAGATGCAGGGTCCTCCCCGCCCGCCTCTGACCATCGCTTCCGAACCGGACGATGAGCAGCAGGCCTGCTTGAAGGCGCTGACCGCCATCGGAGCAACCTTCAAGGAGATCGCCCGCATCGACGATGGCAATGGCTGCGGCATCGACAAGCCAATCGCGCTTAGCTCTCCGCTGCCGGGCATAGAATTCAAGCCCGAAGGGAAAATGCGCTGCGAAGCCGCCCTCGCTTTGGCTCAATGGATGAGGGAAAGTGTCATCCCCTCAGCCGCGGCATTGGACAATGGCAAGATCATCACGATCAATCAGGCGTCGACCTATGTCTGCCGGCTGCGCAACAATGCTTCCACCGGCAAGATTTCCGAGCATGCCCGCGGCAACGCCATAGATGTCGCGAGTTTTACCTTCGAAAACGGCAAGACCGTCGCAATCGAACCGCGCCGCGAAGATCCGACGCTGACAGGCGCATTCCAGCGTGCAGCCAGTGCGTCTGCCTGCCTCTATTTCACGACCGTATTGGACCCGGAAAGCGACGCTGCCCACGAGACCCACTTTCATCTCGACGTCATCGAAAGGAACGGCGGCTTTCGATACTGCCACTAGAAACGCATCGTAGGCCTGGTCCCGCGGTGACCTTTGAACCTCGTCATACCCCGAGGCCTGCATTCGAGAACCATAGGTCTCTATAGATCGCCACCGCCGTTTCATCCGGCGCTCGCTCTTGAGTGAGCCAAACCGACTGAATGGAGCGAGCCTCGCCGCCATTCGGAATTTTCGCGGATTGCATGGGATCGGATGCCCCGATGCAGGGGATGAAATAGGCGGGCATCAAGGCACGAGCGCTGAACCCGGTATCCTCGCGGGTAATTATGACGGCAAGCCCGACCTTCTCGTTGGCCTGCCAGGGCACGATGAGCCGGCCTCCGGGTCGCAACGCCTGCAGCCATGACTTCGGCGGCGCCACCACGCCGGCACTCACATAGATCAGATCGGTATCCGGAAGCTTTAACGAAGTCGCATCGGTACAGACGACGGAAACGTCTTTATAGGAGGTGAGATTGTCTCGCGTGCGGCCGGCCAGTGCCTCATCGATCTCGATGGCATGGACATGTCCGCCCGGTGTCACCAGCGTTGAGAGAATGGCGGTGTAGTATCCCGTCCCCGTGCCGATCTGAACGACGGTTTCGCCGGGCTTCGGGGCGACTGCACCCAGGAAAGCAGCGTGGAGAAACGGCTCGCCATTGTTGATGCCCTTAGACTTGTCCAAGGCGACCAGAACATTCTGGTAGAGGAACGTGGGATCGGCGTTTGGGGTTTCCAGGTAGTGGCGACCGGCCCTGATCTGCCAAGGCCCCGGCCCCATGAATGCCTCACGCCTGACGAGGCGGAAGGCCCGCTCCAGCCTTTCATCGGAAGAATTGCTGGCAGCTGCCATCATCTTTGCATGGAAATCCCGTATCTCATCCAAACTTGCGCGGCCGTCAGCAGTCACGATCTGTCTCCGTCTTAACGATGCTTAGAGCGTGCCGATTTGTTTCGGATTTCGCCAAGGTCAATACGTTAGATATCCTACCAAAATTGGATGGCAATAGGTGCGGGCGAAGCTGCCAAGCCGGCACTTCCAGACCGATAAGTTGAATCGGATTCTGAACTTAAAACAGTCCTTCGATGTAGCCCTGATCATTGAGGAAAATCCTCTCGGCCGCCGGCGATTTCGGCAGGCCGGGCATGGTCATGATCTCGCCGGTGATGACGACGACAAAGCCGGCCCCGGCGGAAAGCCGTACCTCGCGAACGGGTACGATATGGCCTTCAGGTGCTCCCCGGACATTCGGATCGGTCGAGAAGGAATATTGCGTCTTCGCCATGCAGACCGGCAGATGCCCATAACCCTGGTCTTCCCAGGACCTGAGCTGATCGCGCACGGCCTTGTCGGCGGTCACCTCGCCGGCATGGTAGATCTTCGAGGCGACGATCTCGATCTTCTCCAGGAGCGGCAGATTATCCGGATAAAGCGGCTGAAATTTCGCCTGCCCAGATTCGGCAAGCTCGACCACCTTGTGCGCGAGCTCGGTTATGCCGGCTGAACCTTCAGCCCAGTGGCGGCAAAGGATCGCCTCGGCACCGAGCCGCGCGACATAATTCTTCAGTGCCTCGATTTCGGCATCGGTATCGGAGACGAAATGATTGATGGCGACGACGACGGGCACGCCGAATTTGCGGACATTGGCGACATGCCGGCCGAGATTGGCACAGCCCTTTACCAGAGCTTCCACATTCTCCTTGCCGAGATCGTCCTTCTTGACGCCGCCGTTCATCTTCAAGGCCCGCACCGTCGCAACGATGACGGCCGCATCCGGCGACAGCCCGGACTTTCGGCATTTGATGTCGAAGAATTTCTCTGCACCGAGATCGGCGCCGAAGCCGGCTTCCGTCACCACGTAATCGGCAAGCTTCAACGCCGTGCCCGTCGCGATCACCGAATTGCAGCCATGGGCGATATTGGCGAAGGGGCCGCCATGCACCAGCGCCGGATTGTTCTCCAGCGTCTGCACGAGGTTCGGCTGCATGGCGTCCTTCAGGAGCACGGCCATGGCGCCGTCAGCCTTCAGATCACGGGCATAAACGGGCGTACGGTCGCGGCGATAGCCGATGATGATGTTGCCGAGCCGCTTTTCCAGATCCTTGAGATCGGATGCCAGACAGAGGATTGCCATCACCTCGGAGGCGACGGTGATATCGAAGCCGCCCTCACGCGGAAAACCGTTCGCGACGCCGCCGAGCGACGATACGATATCGCGCAGCGCACGGTCGTTCATGTCCATTGCGCGGCGCCAGGTGATGCGCCTGATATCGATATTCTGCTCGTTCCCCCAGTAGATGTGATTGTCGATCAGCGCGGCGAGCAGATTATGGGCCGACGTGATCGCATGAAAATCGCCGGTGAAGTGAAGGTTGATATCTTCCATCGGGATGACCTGCGCGTAACCGCCGCCGGCCGCTCCGCCCTTCACGCCGAAGCATGGGCCAAGCGACGCCTCGCGCACGCACACCACCGCCTTCTTGCCGATGCGGTTCAGGCCATCGCCAAGGCCGACCGTCGTCGTGGTCTTGCCCTCGCCCGCAGGCGTCGGATTGATCGCCGTGACAAGGATCAGCTTGCCATCCTTCTTGCCGGCCTGCGCCGCAATGAACGCGGCACCGATCTTTGCCTTGTCATAGCCGTAAGGTGCGAGATCTTCCGCCGGAATACCGAGCTTTGCGCCGATCTCCATAATTGGCAACTTCTTCGCCGCGCGCGCGATCTCGATATCGGATGCCACTGTCGTCGCCATAAGTCTCGCCCCCGAACATACGGTCATTTCCCTGTCGGGATAAACCAATATGTATCGGGTGTGAATAGTGGCGTAGCACTCTGCTCGTCGAAACGCACCGCCTTGTCTCACGACGTTGGCATGCCTATTTTCGGCGTCCAATCCAAACCGAGAAAGAAGGAAAAGATATGAAGTCCCTGGAATTGCTGGTCGAGCGCATCATCCTCTCCAGTCGCTGGCTCCTGGTGATCTTCTATCTCGGCCTTGCCGCTTCGCTCGCCGTCTACGCGGTCTCGTTCGCCTACAAGTTCCACAAGGTGGCGATCAACGTCTTCGCCTATGACGAAGCGGACATGATCCTCGCCATTCTCGGCCTCATCGATGCCGCCCTGGTGGCAAGCCTGATCGTCATGGTGATGATTTCCGGCTATGAGAATTTCGTCAGCCGCTTCGACGAAGCCGAAGGTGAGGTTTCCTTCCTCGGCAAGCTCGATTCAGGCAGCCTCAAGATCAAGGTCGCATCCTCGATCGTCGCCATTTCCTCGATCCACCTGCTGCAAATCTTCCTGAACGCCACGCAATATGACAACGCCAAGCTGATGTGGTTCACCATCATCCACCTCGCCTTTGTCGTCTCGGCACTGTTGCTGGGCTTCTTGGAGAAGATCATGGCGAAGGCCAAAGCCAAAGGATAGCTAAGGCTGAACCCGCGGCTACTTGCCGGCCATTGCCGATGCGCTGGTCATCGGCGCAGTGGTCGTCGAGGGTGTCGGCGCAACACAATCGGAAATCGATTGATTTTCCTTGCAATTGCGCGCCGAGACCAGTGCGTCGGCATCGGCAAGCTCCGTCGTCAGCCTCAGCCTCAACGCGTCCATCTGCGAAATCAGATGAATCCCGTTCGGGTCGGTTCCAAGCATCAGATCGACAAGTCCCCGGTCCACGCCCATCTTGTCAAGGAAGTTGACCAGCCTGGTCCTTTGCGCCTTGTCGAGCTTGGTCGTATCGTATTTGCCGACGAATTTGCGGCCGATTTCCTTCTTGGAGATGACCTTGCGCTTGCCATCCACCATCTCATATTCGGTGCGGTACTGGACGCGTACCTCGCTGTAGGTCGTTGTAATCTGATGAACGCCCAGCAGTGCGAAGGGGCTGGAAACGCGCTGGGCACCGCCTGCAAAAAACAGCGGGCAGGCCGAAAAGCAGATTGCGCCATCCGAGAATGGCTGCCCCGTGATCGAGCCGTCCTTTGCAAAGGCTGCTGAGCAGATCGGCTCGGCATAGGGGCATACCCGCGAGCGGGTGCGGCCGACTGCGATCGAAAGCTTCTGCTTGCGAATGATGCGAGCCATCTCCATCGCCGCCTTGACATCGCCACCCGGCGAACTGACGACGATGGGCAACTTGCGATCGCCGACCTGTTTCAGGATTTTCTGTAGCTTCCGCGGCGTGTCCGCCATGATCTGCCCTTCGGCGGAGATCCAGTCCGGGCAAGTGTTATCGGCCCGGCACTGGCCCATCTCGCCGTGAACGAGCAAAAACCGCATCGGCGTGCCGCCGGCAACGCCAGCCGCTTCGGCAAGCGCAGGCGAAACAAGCAGTAGCGAAACGCCGGTGACGAACCACAACAGCGTTTGACAGCAGCGCGCCGCGAGCTGCGGGAAGAAGCGAAAATTCATGAGCCATACGCCTGCAAGCGATTACTTTGGCATGACCGATAGCAACCGCTTTGGGCCTTCGCAAGGCGCGCCGACGCGGCAACGCATCATTTGATGAAACTCCCGGCCGCTTGCACCCATGCAAGAGCTGGCGACGAGAAAATGAGCACTGCCGGGGCCGCAGGAACGAGAGATGGAACCGAACTGACGCTGTGACAAACGGTTAATCCTAACATGAAGCGTGGGACAGTTTTGGATCAGGCCGCAGGTGTCTGCCAGCTCCAGACTGCCCTGTTCAAAACGCACATTTAGACCTCATTTTGACCTGGCAAATGCGCTTCGCCGAGTTGCTCCCTAGCTGCCGAGCTCGACGCAAAATGTACGGCTCCGTCGAAATTAGACTAACGGAAACGCTATTTTTACGCTTAATGACCATTTTGGGCGAAAATTTTCGTAGTTTTGCATGTCTGAATATTAAAATATATGAAAATGAAATTATTTCTGGTTCTGTGGTATTTTTGCGTCTAGCATTCACTCATAAATCCGGTATTTGATAACGATAACACGCTTTGGGCGCTTCACTCATATGTCCTATATCATTACTGCCGAGAGACAATTGCTGCTTTCTGCCGAGCTGGCTGCTGCTCGGACACAAGCGGCCTTTGCACTGGCCCTGGAACGTACCGGGTCAGCTTTTGGCTTCAGCCATATGGCTCTCATGAACGCCCCAGTTCCCGACGACACGATGATGACGCCGTTGCTCATCGAAGGCACGGTGCCGGCTCAGTTCGTCCGTGAATTTGATCGTCATCAGCTCGTTCGCCGTTGTCCAATGCTGTTGCGCACGCGCGATTCGGTCATGCCACGCTCCTGGCATCTGCTGGAAAAGGACGCCGAACCCGACGCGGATTTGCCGCGCGAACTTCGCACGCTCTTGATCAACTACAATTGCCCGATGAGCGTCGTCATTCCGGTCAACGCCCCGGATGGTCAACGCCTTGTCTTCTGGTTCATGGGCAATCGCAACAGTCTCGGCCAGAGCGAGATCAACGAACTCACCCTGATCATGCTGCAGGCGCTCGATGCTTATAATTGCCTCAAGCGCAACGACAGTGCCGCGCCGCACTCGCTTTCGGCACGTGAGCTGGAAGTGGTTCGCTGGACCGCTCAGGGGAAGACCTCGGTGGAGATTGGCCAGATCCTCACCCTCTCCGACCATACGGTCAACGCCTATATGATGAATGCGATCAAGAAGCTCGATTGCGTCAACCGCACACAGCTCGTCGCAAAAGCCATCCGCCTGAAGCTGATCAGCTAGGCGAGCCTTCGCTCGAGCACCTCCGGACTGAGCCCGACGACCAGGCCCAGCGTCTATACGCGCCCGCCGCGCCGGAATGGACTGCAGTCCACTTCTTCTTTAGCGACCACCCAGAACCGTACGGATTTCGACGAGGCTCGAACGTACCCGCAGAATATGGAAGCCCATGGTCGCAAGATGGCTCGGCATGAAGGAGCTGTCTTCCGGCCCATTGGAAATGATGAAGGGCTGAATGCGCAAGGCAGTCTGCAATTGCGTGGTGACGTCAGCCCAAAGCGTGCCAACATTGCGCTCGGCTATCACCTGCTGGAAATCCGAGCGGGCCGCCATCAGAATGCCGTAGCTCGCGTAAAGCTGACCATAGGCGAACCAGAAGCGATCGTCAGCCCGCGTATCCAGCCAGCCGTAGCTGTGATCCCCGGCACGCTTCGCCAATATGTCTGCAGTGCTGCCGAGATCGTTGGCAATGTGGTCGACGAACTGGAGAAGATTGTCGGCGCGCCCATCGAAAATTGCCTTGCAGTTGCCGAGGTCGCTATTGAAGCTGCGCAGATTGCTCATCGCGGCGCGATAATAGCTTGGGCTCGGCGTCTTCGGCCCGAAGGGATGCAGGCCGAAATACCAGCTGGACTCGTCAAATTGCAGGTTGCCGCGCGCCTTCTGCAGATCGCTGTTGATGCCGGAGGTTCCGCGCACGCGGCCGAGCGTATCGACCAGCTCCGCCGAGGTACGACGAACGACGGAATTGATGCCCCGCTGGAAGGAAGCCTTGTTGTCGAGGAAGGGCGTGTCATCCCACGAAATGCCGAAGAAGCCGAGCTTGTAGAGCAGCATCGAGGAAATCCAGGCATTCTGGTTGACGTTGAAATCGATCAGATCGGTGGCAACGTCGACGACAGCCGAGGTTTGGCAGGTCTTGGGCGCCGTTGCTCCCGCCTGCTGTCCCTCGATCGCAGGCAGCTCCTGCCCGGCGGAATATTTGCGCTCGGAAAATTTGTAGACATCCGGATAGGCCGGATTGAACCCTGTCCAGACCTGCGTCTGCCAAACGAAGTAGATATAGAGCAGCGCCATCAGCGTCACGAAGGCGGCGACAGGCAACTTGATCAGCCAGTTGCGCTGCCGATACCAGCCATGAACAGCAAGAAACGGCCAGCTTAACCCGACGAAAACCAATCCCAGCCACCGTACGATAGCGCCCCAGATCCGCTTGAAGAACGCCGTGATCGAGTCAAGCATGGACACGCCTCCTAAACCGTACCGCGCATCCCGCCGACACGCAAAGGACGCACCACACCAAACCTGCGCGATGGACATCGCGACAATCGCCGCGGCCCTCGGATCGTTAAGTCCTTATCGCCATTCACGTTCCAGCAAATATGTGTTCTTGGGAAAAACAACAACCGTCCGCATGGAATTTTCGGTGCCAAGCTACAATCAATCCTCAGGTTGCGCCTCTTCCGCCGCTCCGCTCGGGTCAGTGGATGCGGGTAGCGGATGCGGCTCCAGCCGTCTTTTGAAGACGGCATCGACATGAGCTTTGCGCACGGCAAGGTCATGCCCCGCCAGCACATTCGCCTCGAACGCCTGGATCAGGCTCTCGACCGCTCCCGTTCGCGAAACCGTGGTCGATGCCGGCACCGCTTCCGCCGCCAATGCCTTGAGCAAGGCAATCCGTTGCTCGATATCGATGGTCAGCTTAGCGGCCATAGCGCCGATGGCGGCGATCTGATTGTTCAGGGCGATCGCCAGCCCTTCATAAATGTCTATAAGACGCTGTCGCGCGGTCCGGCGGGATTGAAGCTCCTGTTCTTGACGCCGAATATCATCCTGCTCCAGCAAGAGAGCACAATAGTCCCCTTCGAGCTCGGACTGCAGATCGGCATGGCGCGAGGATGGGCGGTTGCGCCGCTGATACATGAGCTTTTCCGCAAGGGCATCGGCCCGGCGCTGCATCTCCTCTATATCGAAATCGAGTTTCCGCCGGCGTTCGATCACGCCTTCCAGCTGTAGTTCGCAGTCATGAAAGCATCGGGAGAATATGGGTCTCGCCTGCTTGAAAAGAAGATCGAGTTCGGCCGATACGCTAAGGATCGTATCGAGATCGGCGCTGATAGCCTCCGGCTTCATCGGTCCACGCGCCAGCGTCCGGCTGAGCAGGCTTGCATTTTCAAGACCGAGCTTCTCGTTGAACAATCGGCGATGCTGCAAGTCCGCCTCCTCGGTCGCATGATCCAGCTCTTTGACCAGCGACAGGGCGGCTGACTTCCACCGATCGAGCAATTCGACCGCTTCGCGGACAGACGCTTCTTCGACAGGAAAATTGACGACTTCGACGCGCTCGCCCTCCCTGGCGTGGTCGGCGAGCGTCGCCACGGCCGAATTCGCGTCGTTCAGGGCGTCATCGAGCGTCGTTCGCGCCTTATCGAGCATGCCATCGAAGGAATGAGGCCTGACCATGAAGCTTCCCTCCCCTACCTTTGGCGCGAGACTAGCCGCTTCCTGAGGCGAAGGAAATGCTCGAAAACTATTGGGCAGCGGCTGGATTCTTCAGATAGGCAATAAGGTTGTCGAGGTCCTTGTCGTTTTTCAGACCCGGGAACGCCATCCGGGTGCCTTTGACGAGGAATTGCGGCGCCGGCAGATATTTCCGCAGCAGCGCTTCATCCCAGACCTTGCCGTCCGCACCGAATGCCCTCATCGCCGGTGAATAGGCATAATCCGGCTTACTTGCGACGGCTCGCCCGACGACCCCCATCAACGAGGGGCCAACGCGATTGTCGGGCCCGGTCGCCGTGTGACAGGCTCCGCATTTCTTGAAAACGACGGCACCCGCGACGACATCGCCATCTGCGAGCACGGAAGAAGTCGAGGCAAGCACGATGACCGCCGACACCAGACATTGCAGTTTCATCGTCTCTCCCGATCAGCCTCAATAGGCAATCACATGCCAAAGATAGTCCGCACCGCTATCGAAAGCCTGCATGAGTGGCTGTTTCACTCGCAGGTAATCGCCTCCTCCCAATGGCGACGGCAAAGCGAGACATATTTGTCGCTACCGCCGATCTCGATCTGTGCGCCTTCACGGACGACATTGCCGGCGGCATCGAGCCGCACCACCATCGTCGCCTTGCGTCCGCAATGGCAGATGGTGCGCACCTCCCGCAATTCGTCGGCGATGGTCAGCAGCTCCTGCGATCCCGGAAACAGATGTCCATGGAAATCCGTGCGCAGCCCGTAAGTCATGACCGGAAGGCCGAGGCGGTCGACGATATGGGCAAGCTGCCAAACCTGCTCGCGCGTCAGAAATTGCGCCTCGTCGACGAAGACGCAAGCAAGCGGCTCGCTTGCATGCATTTCATCGACCATCGCATAGAGATCATCGCTGGTTTCGAAGGGCAAGGCATCCATGGTCAGGCCGATGCGCGAGGCGATCGTGCCACGCCCGGCGCGATCGTCGAGGGCTGCAATGAAGGCTGCGGTGCGCATGCCGCGCTCCTGATAATTATAGGCAGCCTGCAGCAGCATCGTCGATTTGCCGGCATTCATCGTCGAATAATGGAAGTAGAGCTTGGCCATGACATTCTCCTTGAATGCTTCATGGGTGCTGCGGGACGATAAGGAAAGATGGTCGCGGCGAAAACCACAGGATTCCGGCGTGCTTCACCTAGGGCGCAAAAGCCTTGGCCACCAGCGGACATAAAAAGACGGGCGTCGCATTCAGCCCCCTCAAACCGCCGCAAATACACTGTGGTCGCTTGAAAATGTCAGTTATTGATGGTTGCTTGGGAACGTTAGACTGGGAGTCACGCAATGATAAAAATGACCCTTACTGCATTCGCTTTCGCCTCAACTCTCTCCGCACTGACATTGGGCGCCACCGCGGCCTCCGCAGCCGAGCCGGCAAGCTGTAGCACTGTACATTTCGCCGAT
Organism: Rhizobium pantanalense; assembly: GCF_030182525.1. NCBI lineage: Bacteria > Pseudomonadati > Pseudomonadota > Alphaproteobacteria > Hyphomicrobiales > Rhizobiaceae > Rhizobium > Rhizobium pantanalense. The sequence continues at coordinate 670,682 of NZ_JAQJCH010000001.1, read as the reverse complement.
GTGGGCTGGACCGACATCACTTCCACCACGGCCACCGCCTCCATCCTCCTGAAGGCGCTCGGCTACGACACCGACGTCAAGGTTCTCGCCGTGCCGGTGACCTACCAGTCGCTGAAGAACAAGGACATCGATGTCTTCCTCGGCAACTGGATGCCCTCCATGGCCGAGAACATCAAGCCGTTCGCCGCGGACAAGTCGGTGGAAACCGTACGCGCCAATTTGGAAGGCGCCAAATACACGCTGGCGACCAATCAAAAGGGCGCGGATCTCGGCATCAAGGACTTCAAGGACATCGCCGCCCACAAGGATGAGCTTGACGGCAAGATCTACGGCATCGAGCCGGGCAATGACGGCAACCGGCTGGTGATCGACATGGTCGACAAGAACACCTTCGGCCTCAAGGGCTTCGAAGTGGTCGAATCCTCCGAACAGGGCATGCTCGCTCAGGTCTCCCGCGCCGATAAGGAAGGCAAGCCGATCATCTTCCTCGGCTGGGCCCCGCATCCGATGAACACCACCTACAAGATGACCTATCTCACCGGCGGCGACGACGTGTTCGGACCGAACTTCGGTGGCGCGACGGTCTATACCAACGTCCGGGCCGGCTACTTGCAGGAATGCCCGAATGTCGGCACCTTCGTTAAAAATCTCGTCTTCTCGCTGCCGATGGAAAACGAAATCATGGGCAAGATCCTGAATGACGGCAAGGATCCGGAAGTCGCAGCAACGGAATGGCTGAAGGCCAACCCCGCAGCAATCACGCCGTGGCTCGCAGGCGTCACCACCAAGGATGGCGGTGATGGCCTGGCGGCGGTCAAGGCCAAGCTCGGCCTGTAATAAATGGATGGATGGAGGGGCGGCCAAACCGCCCCTTTCTCTTCCTTGAACGGACTGCTTGCTTTCGCGTCCCGCCATCCCCGGACAATGGTCCGCTTGGCGTGACAGACCGTTATTCTTCGGTGGCACTTCCGGAACCATAAGTAACAATCGGAAAACGCCGCCCCCAATCATGGGCAAAGACGTGAACTGGTTAACCGATTACCGCATCCCCATCGGGCCATGGGCCAAAGCCGTCGTCGACTGGCTGACGAGCAATGTCACATGGTTCTTCGACGGCCTTTCCTTTGTTGTCGCGCATGGAATCAACGGACTGCTGTTCCTCTTGCAGGCACCACATCCGCTGATCGTCGTCGTTGTCTTCACGGCAATCGCCCACTGGATGCGCCGGAGCGTCACGATTACGGTTCTCACCCTGATCGGCCTGCTGATCACCATCAACCAGGGTTACTGGAAAGAGACGACCGAGACGCTGGCGCTGGTGCTGGCTTCCACCTTCGTCTGTATGCTGGTCGGCGTCCCCCTCGGTATCGCGGCGGCCCGACGTCCCTGGCTCTACGCCATCATGCGGCCGATCCTCGATCTGATGCAGACCATCCCGACCTTCGTGTATCTGGTGCCGGCAATGATCCTGCTCGGCCTTGGCATGGTCCCGGGCCTAGTCGCCACCGTCGTCTTTGCTCTTCCCGCACCGATCCGCATGACACGCCTCGGCATCATTTCCACTCCCCCTTCGCTGGTGGAAGCGGCCGAATCCTTCGGCGCGACACCCCGCCAGGTTCTGCGCAAGGTCGAGCTTCCCTTTGCCACGCCGCAGATCATGGCCGGCCTGACGCAGACCATCATGCTGTCGCTCTCGATGGTCTCGATCGCCGCCCTCGTCGGCGCCCCGGGTCTCGGCGTGCCGGTTCTGCGCGCGCTGAATAGCGTCAATGTCGCCAAGAGCTTCGATTCCGGCGCCTGCATAGTCATTCTTGCGATCATTCTCGATCGTATGTTCCGCGCGCCCGGCGAAGGAGACCGCTCATGACCGTCGCCGTTGATTTCAAAAATGTCAGCATCATCTTCGGGGATCGTCCCGATGCCGCCCTGAAACTCGTCGACGAAGGCAAGTCGCGCGACGATATCGGTAAATCCACCGGCATGGTGCTCGGTGTTGCCAATGCCTCGCTGGAAATCGAGGAAGGCGAAATCCTGGTGCTCATGGGCCTGTCCGGCTCCGGCAAATCGACGCTGCTGCGCGCCGTCAACGGCCTGGCGCCGGTCGTGCGCGGCGAGGTCTCCGTCAACACCAAGAACGGCGCCGTCAGCCCCTACTCCTGCAGCCCAAAAGCCCTGCGCGACCTGCGCATGCATACCGTCTCCATGGTCTTCCAGCAGTTCGCGCTTCTGCCCTGGCGAACGGTGGCCGACAATGTCGGCTTCGGGCTTGAGCTTGCCGGCGTTCCGGACGCCGAGCGCAAGAAGCTGGTCGACGAACAGCTGCAGCTCGTCAATCTCACGCAATGGGCCAATCGCAAGGTCAACGAGCTCTCGGGCGGCATGCAGCAGCGCGTCGGCCTCGCCCGTGCCTTTGCGACCGGCGCGCCAATCCTGCTGATGGACGAGCCGTTCTCGGCCCTCGATCCGCTGATCCGCACCCGCCTGCAGGACGAGCTTCTGGAGTTCCAGCGCCGCCTGAAGCGGACGATCCTCTTCGTCAGCCACGATCTGGACGAGGCATTCCGCATCGGCAACCGCATCGCCATCATGGAAAGCGGCCACATCATCCAGTGCGGAACGCCACAGGAGATCGTAAAGAACCCAGCCGATCAATATGTGGCCGACTTCGTACAGCACATGAATCCGATCAGTATGCTGACGGCACGGGACATCATGCAACAGGGCGTCGGACACTCGGCCAATGCCGGTTCCGTCACCGCCACGGCAACCGCCGCGACGCCGCTCATCGATATTCTTGACGCACTGACGCGCCAGCCGGGCAATATCGGCGTTGTTGACAATGGCACGATTATTGGAACGATCTCGGCGCAAGACGTTGTGTCGGGTCTCACCAGCCACCGGCGAAAGGAGTAGTCGTTCGCGACTGCTCCTCAATTCATGGAGCCGTTAATGAACGACAAACCATCGGTGATCAGGGAAACGGATGAGGATGCGCGCATTCAGGCACGCGACCTCATGCACAAAGCCGCACATGCGGCCTTGGCCGTCATCGACCCCGAAACCGGCTTTCCCTCCGTCAGCCGTGTCCTGATCGCCATGGATGCCGATGGCGCTCCGGTCATCCTGGTCTCCGGCCTCTCCTCCCATTCCAAAGCTTTGATGAAGGACAGCCGCGCTTCGGCGCTTTTTGGCGAGCCCGGCAAGGGCGACCCTCTCGCCCATCCCCGCCTGACCTTACGCTGCAGCGCAGAGCGCATCGATCGGCAAAGCCAAGCGCACGATCGCATCCGAGCGCTTTTTCTCGATCGCCACCCGAAATCCAACCTCTATATTGATTTTCCGGATTTCTGCTTCTTCCGCCTCGTTCCGCTCGATGCCAGCCTGAACGGCGGCTTTGGAAGGGCTTACATCTTGTCCTCAAAAGACCTGATGATGCTTTAAACCGAAAACAAAATCCGGCGGCAATAAAATCATACAATAGTGCGAGAATTAGTAGGTGGACAGCCTGACGTAGAAACAGCCAATATTCCCAGGTTGCAAATCCGTGGTGACCAAAATTGGCATGTTTGCGGCTCCGAAACGATAAGAATCGACCTATTTTGGTCTAATTTAGCCCCTGGATGGAACGCTGGAGACCTCAGCATTATCGCTGAGGCATCATACGTACATACCTAAAACAGCATACTCGATACCTTAAATTTAGGTATATACAATCTTCGACCCCTCTTGGTATTGTTAGATATCGGTTTGGACCGGCTTGGAAATAGCACAGTTTCTGATGTACGCTCCGCATTGGGAAGATTAACAGATGAAGACAAGAGATTTGGCCGAACACTCTAATGTTGCGGCAGCATTATTATCAGCAATGGCGAACCCGAAGCGTCTTTTGATCCTTTGCAGTCTCGTTAAGGGTGAAGTTCCTGTTGGCGTTCTTGCCAATCAGGTCGGACTGAGCCAATCAGCACTTTCTCAGCATCTTTCGAAGCTTCGCGCTCAGAAGCTGGTCAAGACGCGTCGTGATGCTCAAACGATTTACTACTCCAGCACATCAGAATCCGTGATCCGTGTTCTTGAAACGCTGGAAGACATTTATTGCGAGCCGGAAAAAAGTAGATCGGCTGCTTAAGAGCTTTCAATAGCTTAGGGCCTGTCGACAAACGATCTCTGGGGAACACTTTAGGCCCTGAAAGATCGACTTGCTTTCATCACCAGGTGTTTTACTGCTTTAACTGGCAAATCTTCGGATTTGCCAGTTTTTTCATGTCTGAACGAGCTCACATCCGTCTGCGGATGATCCTCGCCCAACGCCGCCGGCATGCTGCGATCCAATTCTGCCGCGCCCCAGCCTTCTTCCCCGACCCATCTTTGCCTTGACGCAAAAAGGCCGGCTGATAATTTGACCAAGCAGTAAATATAATCGCGCGGCGCCGCGCCGCGGTCGGGTAACAGGCCCCCGAATGGCCATTGGAGAACAGCATGTCGGACCGTTTGAATGCCACCCCTAACGATTTGCGCGCCTTCTGGATGCCGTTTACGGCCAACCGCCAGTTCAAGAAGGAACCGCGCCTCTTCGTCAGCGCCAAGGATATGTACTACACCACCCATGACGGTCGGCAGGTACTGGACGGAACTGCGGGTCTGTGGTGTGTGAACGCGGGACACTGCCGTCCGAAGATCACCGAGGCGATCCGCCAGCAGGCCGGCGAACTCGATTATGCTCCGGCCTTCCAGCTCGGCCATCCCAAGGCCTTCGAGCTTGCGAACCGGCTGGTCGATATTGCACCCGAGGGCATGGACCACGTTCTTTATACCAATTCCGGTTCGGAATCGGTCGAAACCGCGCTCAAGGTCGCGCTTGCCTATCATCGCGTGAAGGGTAATGGCTCGCGCTTCCGCCTCATCGGCCGCGAGCGTGGCTATCACGGCGTCAATTTCGGCGGCATTTCCGTGGGCGGCATCGTCACCAACCGCAAGATGTTCGGCACGCTGCTGACCGGCGTCGACCATATGCCGCACACGCATGTTCCCGGTAAGAACGCCTTCACGCGCGGCGAGCCAGAACATGGTGGCGATATCGCCACCGAGCTTGAGCGCATCGTCACGCTGCACGACGCCTCAACAATCGCGGCCGTCATCGTCGAGCCGATTGCCGGCTCTACCGGCGTGCTGATCCCGCCGAAGGGCTATCTGCAGAAGCTGCGTGACATCTGCACCAAGCACGGCATCCTGCTGATCTTCGACGAAGTCATCACCGGCTTCGGCCGCCTCGGCGCCCCCTTTGCCGCCCAATATTACGATGTGAAGCCGGATATCATCACGACCGCCAAGGGCCTGACCAACGGCGTCATTCCAATGGGTGCGGTCTTCGTCACCTCGGAGATCCACGACGCATTCATGCAGGGACCCGAGCATATGATCGAGTTCTTCCACGGCTACACTTACTCCGGCAATCCGATCGCCTCGGCTGCAGCGCTTGCGACGCTCGACACCTACAAGGAAGAAGGCCTGCTGACGCGCGCAGCCGAACTTTCCGACTACTGGGCCGATGCCCTGCATTCCCTGAAGGATTGCCCGAACGTTATCGACATCAGAAACACCGGCCTGATCGGCGCCATCGAGCTCGACCCTATCGCCGGCGAGCCCACCAAGCGCGCCTTCACCGCTTTCCTCAAGGCCTATGAAAAGGGCCTCCTGATCCGCACCACCGGCGACATCATCGCGCTCTCGCCGCCGCTCATCATCGAAAAGCATCACATCGACGAGCTGTTCGGCAAGCTCCGCGAGATCTTGCAGAATAATATCTAAGGCATAAGCTCGAACACATCTCCGCCCCTCACGCCTCCTTTTGCATTAGCAGAAGAGCTGGCATGAGGGGCGATCCATATGCGAGGGACAAACATGACCACCAAACTCGAACGCTATATCGACCAGGGCGCTGGCCGGGAGCCTGCGGACATTGTTCTCAAGAACGGCCGCTTCTTCGATCTGGTGACGGGAGAGCTGGTGGCCTCGGACATCGCCATCTGCGGTGACCGTATCGTCGGGACCTGCGGCGATTATCACGGTTGTGAGGAAATCGATATCGCCGGCCGCATGGTCGTACCAGGCTTCATCGACACCCATCTTCACATCGAATCCTCGCTGGTGACCCCGCTCGAATTTGACCGCTGCGTCCTGCCCTATGGCGTGACCACCGCCATCTGCGATCCGCATGAAATCGCCAACGTGCTCGGCACCGAAGGCATACGCTACTTCCTCGACTGTTCGCTGGAAACCATCATGGATATCCGCGTCCAGCTTTCCTCCTGCGTGCCGGCAACGCATCTGGAGACCTCGGGTGCCGATCTGCCGATCGAGACGCTCCTGCCGTTCCGCAATCATCCGCAGGTGATCGGCCTTGCCGAATTCATGAATTTCCCCGGGGTGATCCATAAGGATCCCGTCTGCATGGCGAAACTCGAAGCCTTCCAGGGCGGCCATATCGATGGCCACGCGCCGCTTTTGCGCGGTAATGACCTCAACGGCTATCTCGCAGCCGGCATTCGCACGGAGCATGAATCGACAACCGCCGAAGAGGCACTGGAGAAGATCCGCAAAGGCATGCACGTGCTGGTGCGTGAAGGTTCCGTTTCCAAGGATCTACACGCGCTGATGCCTGTTATCACTGAGCGCCTGTCGCCTCATCTGGCGCTTTGCACCGACGATCGTAACCCGCTCGATATTGCCGAACAGGGCCACCTCGATTACATGATCCGCACGGCGATCGCCCATGGCGTCGAGCCGCTGGCGATCTACCGCGCCGCCTCGATCTCGGCAGCCCGCGCCTTCGGTCTGCGTGATCGCGGTCTCGTAGCACCGGGCTGGCGCGCCGATCTCGTCGTCGTCGACAGCCTGGAAAGCTGCAAGGCCGAGATCGTCTTCTCCGCAGGCCGCCGTGTCACCGCTGAACTCTTCGCGACCCGCGGTTCGGTAGAGCCGGTCGGCCTCGACAGCGTCAAGGCCCGCCCGATCAACGCAGCCGATTTTGGCGTGCCGGTGACGGAGGGCGAAAGCTCCGTCATTGGCGTGACGCCTGGCAAGATCATCACCCAACATCGCCGCTATCGCCTGCCGACCAAGGGCAACCAGACCGATATCGACCTCGGCAACGATATCATCAAGGTCGCCGTCATCGAGCGGCACGGCAAGAACGGCAACCACGCCAACGGCTTCGTCCAAGGTTTTGGCTTGAAGAAAGGCGCGATCGCCTCGACCGTCGGCCATGACAGCCACAATATCTGCGTCGTCGGCGTCAACGAGGATGACATGGCGCTCGCCGCCAATCGCTTGAGCGACATCAACGGCGGCTTTGTCGTCGTCGAGGACGGCGTCGTGACCGGTGAAATCGCCCTGCCGGTCGCCGGCCTGATGAGCCTCGAGCCTTATGAAAGCGTGCGCGATACGCTGCACCATCTGCGCCAGGCGGCCTATGCCCTTGGCGCGACGCTGGAAGAGCCCTTCCTGCAGCTCGCCTTCCTGCCCCTGCCCGTGATCCCGCATCTGAAGATATCGGACAGAGGCCTGGTCGATGTGGACAAGTTCATGCTGATCGGCTGATCAGGCGAGCTTGCCGCAATAAACATCCAGAGCAGCAAGCGTTAGCGCTGCCCCGGCATCTGCCGTGTCAAACCCCGGCATGGCGATCGTCTTGCCAAGCTTGATGTCCTCCGGCAAGGCAACCTTCACAGGCTTGCGGGAGAGATTGAAGACAAAGAGCAGCGTCTCGTCACCCTTGGAGCGGGTGAAGGCGAGAACGTCCTCTTTTGTATCGAGGAAGGTCATGTCGCCATCGCGCAAAGCGGCATGTTCCGCACGGAAAGCCAGCGTCCGCTGGTAGTGATGCAGCACGGAATCCGCATCCGCCTCTTGCTTGTCGACGGCGAGCGCCGCATGCTGGTAGGGAACCGGCAGCCAGGACTTGTCGGCCGTGGTAAAGCCGGCATGGGCACGGCTCGCTTCCCAGGGCATCGGCGTGCGGCAGCCGTCGCGGCCCTTGAAGGCCGGCCAGAAGCGAATGCCGTAGGGATCGCGCAGATCCTCGAAGGCAAGCTCTGCCTCCGGTAGACCGAGTTCTTCGCCCTGGTAGAGGCAGATCGTGCCACGCAGGGTTGATAACAGCGAAATCGCGAGCTTCGCCACGCGCGGCTGTTCCTCCTCCGTCTCGGCAAAGCGGCTGACATGACGCTGAACGTCATGGTTGGAAAAGGCCCAGCAGACCCAGCCATCAACGACATTATCCTGGAAATCGCTGACGCAGCGCCGGAAATGCGCCGGCGTGAAATCGGGACCCAAAAGATCGAACGTGTAGCACATGTGCAGCTTGTCGCCGCCGCTGGTATAGGCCGCAACCGTCTCCAGCGAGCGCACGCCGTCACCCACTTCGCCGACGGTCGTGCGGTTTTCGTATTGATCAAGCAATGCCCGCAACCGCTTCAGGAAGCCGATATTCTCCGGCTGCGTCTTGTCGTAGAGATGGTTCTGCATCCCGTAGGGGTTGGTTTCGGGCGCGTCGAGCCCGCCGGTCGCGACGAGCGCCGGCGGATTGTCGCGAAGCTTCTTGTCGCAGAAATAGTAGTTGACCGTATCCAGGCGGAAACCATCGACGCCGCGATCGAGCCAGAATTTGACGGCCGCCAATACCGCATCCTGAACGTCCGGATTGTGGAAGTTCAGATCCGGCTGCGATGTCAGGAAGTTGTGTTGGTAATATTGCCGGCGCACGCCATCCCATTCCCAGCCGGGGCCGCCGAAAATCGACAGCCAGTTGTTCGGCGCCGTGCCGTCCGGCTTCGGATCGGCCCAGACATACCAATCCGCCTTGGGATTGTCGCGGCTTGTACGGCTTTCGACGAACCAGGGATGCCGGTCGGAAGTGTGCGAGATGACCTGATCGATGATGACCTTGAGGCCGAGTTCGTGCGCTGCCGCCATCATCTCGTCGAAATCGGCAAGCGTGCCGAAGATCGGATCGACATCGCAGTAATCGGCGACGTCATAGCCCATATCGGCCATCGGCGAGGTGAAGAACGGCGCCAGCCAGATCGCGTCGACCCCGAGTGCGGCAATGTGAGGCAGGCGCCGGGTGATCCCCTTGATGTCGCCGAGCCCGTTGGCATCCGTGTCCTGAAACGACCGCGGATAGACCTGATAGATCACAGCCCCGCGCCACCAGTCGGCTCCCGCCGCTTTATTCGTCGATTTCATCAAACCGCCTCGATATCGCACAAGGCCTGCCAGTTTGCACACTCGGGCGCAGGCGGCAAGCCGCAAATCGGTCATCCGAAAAGCTCAACCACCGGCGGATAAATTCGCAGTATCAATTTTAGCGAATTACCAATATGAAAGTTCACACGCTAAGCATGCCCGACTTTTTTTAACTTGAAAGCGACGTCGCTTTCGATAACTTCGCGCATTGACCTGCACGTACAGGTCACCTGCGGATCAAAAACACCCTTGTAAAACAAGGACAAGAACTCCAGAAAGGTGGGAAAACATATGGCGCACATCACCAGAAAATTTATCGCTGCGGCTTTCGTCAGCACGATATTGAGCGTTTCCGCGCATGCCGCGACCCTCAATATCCACAACGGCGGCGACCCGACTTCGCTCGATCCGCAAAAAATTTCCGGCGATTGGGAGAACCGCATCGACGGCGATATCTTCGAAGGGCTGGTGACCGAGGACCCCAAAGACAACCCAATTCCCGGCCAGGCCGCAAGCTGGACCATTTCCCCGGATCAGAAGGTCTATACTTTCAAGCTGCGTGACGGCATCAAGTGGTCCGACGGCCAGCCGGTGACGGCTCAGGACTTCGTTTTTGCCTTCCAGCGCCTGATGGACCCGAAAACCGCAGCCCAGTACGCCTATCTGCAATACACGATCCTGAACGCGGAAAAGATCAACAAGGGCGAGATCAAGGACCTGACACAGCTCGGCGTCAAGGCGATCGACGACAAGACCCTGGAAATCACGCTTGAGAATCCCACCCCCTACTTCCTCAACGCGCTGATGCACTACACGGCCTATCCGCTGCCGAAGCACGTCGTGGAAGCCAAGGGCGACCAATGGGTCAAGATCGGCAACATCGTCACCAACGGCCCGTACAAGCCCACCGAATGGGTGCCCGGTTCGCATGTCAGCATGGTCAAGAGTGATCAGTATTATGACGCCAAGGACATCAAGATCGACAACGTCAACTATTACACGCTGGAAGATCAGGCCGCTGCCCTGAAGCGCTATCGTGCCGGCGAATTCGATATTCTGACCTCGTTCCCGGCCGATCAGTATGACTGGATCCAGAAGAATCTTCCTGGTCAGGCGCATGTGGTGCCGTTCCTTGGCACCTACTACTACGTCATGAACGCCACCAAGCCGCCCTTCAACGACAAGCGCGTGCGTCAGGCTCTCTCCATGGCAGTCAACCGCGAAGTCATCGGCCCGAAGATCCTCGGCACCGGTGAACTGCCGATGTATTCCTGGGTCCCGCCGGGCACCGCCAATTATGGCGAGCCGGCCTATGTCAGCTGGAAGGATGAGCCCTACAAGCAGAAGGTCGAAGAAGCAAAGAAGCTTCTGAAGGAAGCCGGCTTCGGCCCCGATCATCCCTTGAAGGCTCAGCTGCGCTACAACACCAACGACAACCACAAACGCATCGCCGTTGCGATCGCCGCCATGTGGAAGCCGCTCGGCGTCGATATCGAGCTCTACAACACCGAAACCAAGGTGCATTACGATGAAATGCAGCGTGGCGAGGTGCAGATCGGCCGTGCCGGCTGGCTCGCCGACTACAACGACCCGATCAACTTCCTGAACCTGCTGTCTACCGGCGTCGAGATGAACTACGGCCGTTGGAGCAACAAGGACTACGATGCTCTGATCAAGCAGGGCAATGAAGAGATCGATCTGAAGAAGCGCGCCGAGATCTACAAGAAGGCCGAACAGCTGGCCCTCGACGACAGCGCCGCAATCCCGATCTACTACTACGTTTCCCAGAACATCGTCGCCCCGAAGGTCCAGGGCTTCGTCGACAATATCCAGGACATCCACCGTACGCGTTGGCTGTCGATCAAAGAATAATTGGGAACAGGCTCCCTCCCGGACACAACCGGGAGGGAGCCGTCTAAGACCATGTTTGGCTACGCTCTCCGTCGTTTGCTGTCGACAATCCCCGTCTTGTGGATTGCCGTGACAGTGTGTTTTTTCATTCTGCGCCTCGCTCCCGGCGGCCCCTTCGATGGCGAAAGGCCATTGCCGCCGGAAGTCAAAGCCAACCTCGCGGCTCACTACAACCTCGATAAGCCCCTGGTTGAGCAATACCTGATCTATGTCGGCGACGTCATGAAGGGCGATCTTGGCCCCTCCTTCGCCAATCAGGACTTCACCGTCACCCAGCAGATCATGTCGGGCTTCCCCTACACGCTGACCATCGGCGGCGCCGCTTTCGTGCTCGCGACCATCGTCGGCATCTTCATAGGCTGTCTCGGGGCGCTTTATCAAAACCGCGCGGCCGATTACTGGCTGGGCGGAGGTCTTCTCATCGGCTTGGTCATGCCGAGCTTCCTGATCGCGCCAATCCTGCAGCTCATCTTCGGCAACACGCTCGGCTGGCTGCCGGTCGGTGGCTGGGGGGACGGCTCGATCAAGTTCCTGATCCTGCCCATCATCGTCCTGACGCTGCCGCATGCGGCACGCATCTCGCGCCTGATGCGCGGCTCGATGATCGAGGTGATGGGCCAGAACTTCATCCGAACCGCCAAGGCCAAGGGTATCGGCCCGCGACTGACGATCATGCGCCACGCGCTGAAGCCGGCCATGATGCCCGTCGTCTCCTATCTGGGACCCGCGGCAAGCTATCTGCTTACCGGTTCGCTGGTGGTCGAAAGCATCTTCGGCCTCCCCGGCGTCGGCCGCTACTTCGTCGGCGCGGCGCTGAACCGTGACTACGGCATGGTCCTCGGCACGGTCATTTTCTACATGGTCCTGATCGTGGTCCTCAACCTGCTGGTCGACATCGCCTATGCCTGGCTCGACCCGAAAGTGAGAATGCGATGATCCTCAATTCCGCCAAGAGAGAATTGCTGGAAGCGGAATTGCTTTCGGCAGAAGGGCTCGCACCAAAGGGCCGATCCCTCACCGGCGACGCGATGCGTCGTCTCCTGCGCAACAAGGCAGCGGCACTTTCGCTGTTCATACTGGCCGCGCTGGTGCTGGTCGCCATATTCGGCCCGTATTTCCTGCCCTTCAACTACGAGGATCCGGACTGGACGTCCTTCCGTGGCGCTCCGGATTTCGCCGCCGGCCACTATTTCGGCACCGACGGCAACGGCCGCGACCTGCTGGCGCGCACGCTCTACGGCACCCGCGTCTCGCTGACGGTCGCACTTGTCGCCACCCTCGTCTCGGTCGTCATCGGCGTGCTCTATGGCGCCGTTGCAGGTTATTTCGGCGGTCGCGTCGACGCGATCATGATGCGCTTCGTCGATATCATGTACGCCCTGCCCTACGTCCTTTTCGTCATCCTGCTGATGGTGATCTTCGGCCGCAACGTCTATCTGCTCTTTGCGGCGATCGGTGCGCTGGAATGGCTCACCATGGCGCGTATCGTGCGCGGCCAGACCTTGTCGATCAAGCAGCGGGAATTCATCGAGGCCGCACGCGCTTCCGGGCAGCGGTCGTTCAAGATCATCCTCAAGCACATCGTGCCGAACCTCGTCGGTCCAGTCGTCATTTACGCGACGCTCACTATCCCGGAAATCATCGCGACCGAGAGCTTCCTGTCCTATCTCGGCTTCGGTGTTCAGGAGCCGCTGACGTCGCTCGGTACGCTGATTGCCGAAGGTTCGGCCGGCATGGAGACGACGCCCTGGCTGCTGTTCTTCCCGGCCGGCTTCCTGGTCGCGCTGCTGATGAGCCTGCTCTTCATCGGCGACGGTCTGCGCGACGCATTCGATCCGAAGGATCGCTGACATGACAGAAACACTTCTCGAACTCAAAGACTATTCGATCACCTTCCGCACGCCTGAAGGCGAAGTGGCCGCGGTCTCGAAGATGAACCTCAAGATCGGCCGCGGCGAACGTATCGCCGTCGTCGGAGAATCCGGTTCCGGCAAGAGCCAGACCTTCCTCGGCCTGATGGGCCTGCTCGCCAAGAACGGCCGCACCAGCGGCCAGGCGCTGCTCGACGGCAAGGATCTGCTGACCCTGAAGCCGCGCGAACTCGACCATGTGCGCGGCAAGGATATGGCCATGGTCTTCCAGGACCCGATGACCGCCCTTAACCCATCGCTGCGCATCTCGCGGCAGCTGACGGAGCAACTCGAGGTCCATGGCGGGCTTTCGGCGCGTGCCGCCTCGGCAGCAGCGCTCGACATGCTGAAGCGTGTCGGCATCCCCGACCCGACCCGCCGCTTCAACCTATACCCGCACGAGCTTTCGGGCGGCATGCGCCAGCGCATCGTCATCGCCATGGCGCTGCTGACCAAGCCGAAGCTCCTGATCGCCGACGAACCGACCACGGCGCTCGACGTAACGATCCAGGCGCAAATCCTCGATCTCTTCAATGAGCTGACGGCGGAAATGCACACGGCGCTCGTCATGATCACCCATGACCTCGGTGTCGTCGCCGGCCTCGCCGATCGCGTCGCCGTCATGTATGCCGGCCGCATCGTCGAGGAAGCACCGGTCGAGGAGCTGTTCGAAAATCCGGCCCACCCCTATACGGCGGCGCTTCACTCGGCGATCCCGAGGCCGGACCAGGATGTCGACGACCTCACCGTCATCCCTGGACGGCCGCCGAACCTGATGCACCTGCCGCGCGGCTGTGCCTTCTCGCCGCGCTGCGCCCATGTGCAGGACGACTGTCTGGATGCGGCGCCGCCGCTCGATCCGCTGGCGCCGCGTCGCTGCGCGGCCTGCTTCCACCCCCTTTCGGCTAATCAGGAACGGAGCCTCGTCCATGGCTGAGCAAACGCTTCTGAAGGTCGAGCATCTGACGACCGAATTCGAGCTGCCGTCGAAGTCCCTCTTCAAGCCGCCGCTGATCCTGACTGCGGTCAACGATGTCAGCTTCGAGCTGAAGACCGGACGCACGCTCGGCATCGTCGGCGAATCCGGCTGCGGCAAGTCCACGCTCGGCCGCTCGATCCTGCGGCTGATCAAGGCGCAGAAGGGCCGCATCCTCTGGCAAGGCGGCAACCTGCTCGATCTCACCGAAGAGGAAATGCGCGCCGCCCGCCGCGACATGCAGATCATCTTCCAGGATCCGATCGCCTCGCTCGATCCGCGCATGACCGTGGGTGACATCATCGCCGAGCCGCTGACCGTCTTTGAACCGAAACTGACCCGCGCTGAGCGGCAGGATCGCGTTCGGGAGATCATGGCGGCCGTCGGCCTCGTTCCGGAGATGATCAACCGCTATCCGCACGAATTCTCGGGCGGACAGGCGCAGCGTATCGGCATCGCCCGCGCCGTCATCACCCGGCCGAAGCTTATCATCTGCGACGAACCGGTTTCGGCCCTCGACGTCTCGATCCAGGGGCAGGTCATCACGCTCCTGCGCCGCCTGCGCAAGGAGTTCGGCCTCACCCTGATCTTCATCAGCCACGACCTCTCGGTCGTGCGCCTGATCTCGGACGACGTGCTGGTGCTCTACCTCGGCAAGGTGGTGGAAGCGGGCGAAGCCGCGACGGTCTTCGATCATCCGGCCCACCCTTATACGCAGGCGCTGTTCTCCGCCGCACCAATCCCCGACCCGAAACTGGCGCGTGGCCGCGAGCGCATCCGCCTGCAGGGCGATCCGCCCTCGCCGCTCAATCCGCCGCCGGGCTGCGTCTTCTCGCCCCGCTGCTGGAAGGCGACCGATGTCTGCCGCACGAAGATGCCGCCGACGGAACAGGTGCGCCCAGGCCAGACGGCCGCCTGCTATCATATGGATCGGCCATAAATCAGCTCCAGCAGAAGTGGACGGCGGCAACCGCCGTCCACCTTGCCCCAGCCGCCGCTTGCGCGTATGCAGCACCAAGACAAAATGCAGGAGGCAGTCTTGGGCGGGCGTTTTCTATCGATCGGCGAATGCATGGTGGAACTGTCGCAGGCCGATGACGGGCACCTGCGCAAGGGCTTTGCCGGCGACACTTTCAACACCGCCTGGTATGCCCGCGCCTGCCTGCCTGAGGACTGGGCGATCGATTACTTCACCGCGCTCGGCGACGATGCCATGTCCGACGAGATGATCGCCTTCATGGACGGCGCCGGCATCGCCACGGATAGCATCCGCCGCCTTCGCGGCAAGACGCCCGGCCTCTACATGATCAATCTGAAGGATGGCGAACGCTCCTTCAGTTATTGGCGCGACAGCTCCGCCGCCCGCCAGCTCGCCGCTGATGGCGATGCCCTGCGCGCGGCAATAGAGGCGTCCGACGTTCTCTATTTCTCCGGCATCACACTGGCGATCCTGCCGCGCGAAGACGCCTTCACGCTTCTGGCGGAGCTGCGTCGCGCCAAGGCTGCCGGCAAGCTGGTCGCCTTCGATCCGAACCTGCGCCCTCGCCTGTGGTCCAGCCTCGACGCCATGCACACCATGATTTCGGAAGGCGCACGTGCCGCAACGCTTGTCATGCCGAGCTTCGACGATGAAGCCATCCATTTCGGCGACGATTCGATCCCCGCCACCATCCGCCGTTACCGGCAGTACGGAGCCCAGATGATTGTCGTCAAGAACGGCGCCGAGGGCGCGACCATCGGCGACGGAACCGATGAAACCCTCGTTCCGGCGGTCAAGGTTGCCAAGGTCGTCGACACCACGAGCGCCGGCGACAGCTTCAATGGCGCATTTCTGGCTCACTATCTGCAGCATCAGGATGCAGTCGCCGCCGCCGGCTTCGCTGCCAAGATCGCGGCAAAGGTCATTCAGGAATACGGTGCACTCGTCTCGCCCGAGAAGCTGAAATCCATCCACTAGAGCCGGATGTCGTCCGACAACCGCCTACACTTTTCGGCATCACGCTCTAAACGCTGTAATATTTCCATCATGGACACCCCCCACAATAGAGTGGGCGCGGGAATCATGTTTGAAACACCGCAATCGCTGGCACCGTCATCATGAGGATGCGGTGCGGATGGACTGTTTTGGGCATGTTGCAACGCTTGTCAGACATCGATCAAACCACCTGGACGCAGGCGGCGACACCCGTCGCAGTACCCGAACGGCTGCTCATCGTCAGCGATGCCTGGCATCCGCAGGTCAACGGCGTCGTCCGCTCCATCGAGAACACCAATCGCGAACTCACGCGCATGGGCGTCGAGGTTTCGATGATCACGCCGGACGGCTTTCGCAATATCGCATGTCCGACTTACCCGGAAATCCGGCTTTCGATCGCCAGCTACCGCAAGATCGCGGCAAAAATAGAAGCACTCCGGCCGACTTATGTCCACATCGCTACGGAGGGTCCCCTCGGGCTCACGGCGAGGCGCTGGTGCCTGAGAAACGGCATGCCGTTTTCGACCAGTTACCACACGCGATTTCCCGAATATGTCGCTGCTCGTTTGCCGATACCGGAAAGCTGGCTCTATGCCTTCGTCAAATGGTTTCATAATGCGGGCTACGGCTGCATGGTGGCGACACCAAGCCTTGCGAGCGAGCTCAAACTGCGCGGCATTCGCAATCTGCTGCCCTGGAGCCGTGGGATTGATTCCCATCTTTTTCGGCCGCACCCGCTGGAGGACAACCCCTTCGGCCTGCCTCGTCCGATTTTCATGACGGTCGGCCGTGTCGCGCTGGAAAAGAACCTCCCCGCTTTCCTTGCTCTCGACCTGCCTGGATCGAAAGTGGTGGTGGGCGATGGTCCCGCGCGAGCGGAATTGCAGAAGCTCTATCCTGATGTCCATTTTCTGGGAGCGAAATTCGGCGAGGAACTAGCTCACGCCTATTCACAGGCCGACGTCTTCGTCTTTCCATCGAAGACAGATACCTTTGGCAATGCCATTTTGGAAGCGCTCGCGAGCGGCGTTCCGGTCGCCGCCTATCCGGTTACCGGGCCTGCGGACATCCTGGGGGGAGACAGGACAGCCGGCGTCGTAGACCCGGATCTGGCGACAGCGTGCCTTGCCGCACTCTCCTGCTCCCGCGATGCTGCGCGCGCGCTGGCGCTCAACTATTCCTGGGCGGCCGCGACGGCGCAATTCATCGGCAACGTCCGCATTGCCAATCACCGCGGCCGAGCTCATCCTCGCTGAACTCGGAGTCTGCTTCTTTCAGCATTGAATCTTGTTGACCTGACGCGCCAGAAATCAAGAGCATTTCGTCCTTGGTTTCAAGGTCAGCACCTGAGATCCTGCCATAATACCCGCTGTCAAATCTCGTAGCCGAGATGCGAGTGCCGGAAGATATCTGCCGGCGAACAGTATCCTCAACAAGGAAGAAACCCATAGCCCAGGCATAAATTTGGGTGTACAATTATTTATCGCACGACTTACATGAGACCTCTCCGGGAGTTCTTGGGATGACTGACGACCTGTTAAAGCTGGATAACTTCATCTGCTTCGCGCTCTATTCGGCGAACCATGCGATGAATCGGCTCTATAAACCCATGCTGGACGCGCTTAATCTCACCTATCCGCAATATCTCGTCATGGTGACGCTATGGGAAGAAGACGGCCAGACCGTCGGCGGTATCGGTGAAAAGCTGTTCCTGGAATCAAGCACGCTGACGCCGCTGTTGAAACGTCTGGAGGCAGCTGGCTTTATCAAGCGCATCCGCAGCAAGGAAGACGAGCGCCAAGTAATGATCCAGCTGACCAGCGAAGGCAAGGCGCTGAAGAAGAAGGCCGCAACCGTTCCGCCGTGCATCCTTGATGCCACCGAGCAAACGGCCGACGAACTGACGCGGCTGAAGGCGGAAATCACGATGCTGCGCGAAGCGCTGAGCAGAAACGCAGCCTGAATTGACGCGCGCGATCACGCGGTCTGCCGCTTACGCGATTTACCGCTTCTTCTTGTTTTCGTAAGGATTTTCCGACGTCCGGAAATGGATGCGGATTGGTACGCCGGGCATGGCGAAATCTGCGCGCAGACCGTTGATCAGATAACGCACATAGGACTCCGGCAGAGCATCCGAGCGAGTGCATGAGATCATGAAGGCCGGAGGCCGCGCCTTCACCTGCGTCATGTATTTCAGCTTGATGCGGCGACCGGAAACGGCCGGTGGCGGATGCTGAACCTGCTGCGTCTCGAGCCAGCGGTTGAGGCGCGCGGTCGAGACGCGCTTGTTCCAGACCTTGTCGGTATCGACGATCGCCTGCATGAGGCGGTCAAGGCCCTCGCCCGTCTGGCCGGCGATCGGAATAGCGCGAATGCCGCGTGCCTGCGGCAATAGCCGGTCGGTCTTTTCGCGCAGATCGGCAAGGACAGCCTGACGATCCTCGATCATGTCCCACTTGTTGAAGGCGAGCACGGCGGCGCGTCCCTCGCGGATCACGAGATCGACGATCTGCAGATCCTGCTTCTCGAAGGGAATGGTCGCGTCGAAGACGATGACGACGGTTTCGGCGAAACGGATGGCGCGCAGCGTGTCGGCAACCGAAAGCTTCTCCAGCTTCTCGGTCACCTTTGCCTTGCGGCGCATGCCGGCGGTATCGAACATTTTGACGGTGCGGCCGCGCCAGGTCCAGTCGACGGAGATGGAATCGCGGGTAATGCCGGCTTCGGGGCCGGTCAGCAGCCTATCTTCGCCAAGAAAGCGGTTGATGAGCGTCGACTTACCGGCATTCGGACGGCCGACGATCGCCACGCGCAACGGGCGCGTCTCGTCATAGGCGGGCTCTTCGTCGATCTCTTCGCCATCTTCGCCGACGGCAGGGCGCGGAATGCTGACATTCGTCTCCGCCTCATCTTCCTCTTCCCCGAAGGCGCGTTCGGGGCCGATTGCCTCGACGATGGCGTCGCGCAGATCCATCATGCCCTGGCCGTGTTCAGCCGAGATCGGACAAGGCTCGCCAAGGCCAAGCGTATAGGCATCGTAAAAGCCGCTATCGGAGCCGCGCGCCTCGGACTTGTTGGCAACGAGCACGACAGGTCTGCCGCGCTTGCGCAACATTTCGGCGAGCGTCTTGTCGACATGGGTCAAGCCCATCTTCGCATCGACGACGAAGAGCGTCAGATCAGCCTCATCGATCGCCGCTTCCGTCTGGGCGCGCATGCGACCCTGAAGTGATTCATCCTGGGCCTCTTCAAGACCGGCGGTATCGACGATACGGAAGCGCAGATCGATCAGCTTGGCTTCACCGGGGCGGCGGTCACGCGTGACGCCCGGCGTATCGTCGACGAGCGCCAGCTTCTTGCCAACCAGACGGTTGAACAGCGTGGACTTGCCGACATTCGGGCGACCGACGATCGCGACCGTAAAACTCATTGAGCGATCCTTCAGCCTTTTGCGACGGGAGCCTTGCCGGATGCAGTGATGAGATCGAGCAGCATCTGGGCACGGTTGGCAACATTGCGCGGGCTCTGCGGATCGTCGACGATCGCCTGGAACCACTGCCGGGCCTTGGCGAAATCGCCGGCCTTGTAAGCGGCAAGGCCGAGAACATCGCGCGCCGAATGGCGGAAAGCATCGGCGGGGACGGCCAGTTCCTGAGCTTCGGCGGCGACCTGATCGTAAGTGCCGGTATCGACGAGAAGGTAGGCAGCACGCAGGCGGGCCGCATTACGGATAACAACCGGAAGGTCCGTCTGCTTGCCGACCGCCGAGAAGGTGGCGATGGCAGCGGCCTTGTCCCCCTTCTGCGCCTGCAGCGTCGCGGCGCGCAGGCGGGCCAGTACCGGATAGGAGCCGGGGCCGCTCTTTTCGATGGCGGCAAATGCGGCCAGCGCTTCATCCGTCTTGTTCTGATCGGCCAGCGTCAGCGCGGCAATGAACTGATCACCGCCGCTGCCAGCCTGATTGCCGGCCCAATAGCGATAGCCACTATAGGCTGCGGTACCGAGAACGACGAGCACGGCAGCACCGATGATGAGCTTGCCGAAACGGCGCCATATGAACCGCAGCTGGTCCGAGCGCAGTTCCTCGTTCACCTCGCGGATGAAGCTATCGTCATTGAATGCCATTCTTGTCTCCGGCCCAGGCCAAATAGTTCAAAGCTTAGGTTTAGTGGGGCCTTCTACTCCATTTTGCGGCTGATGTAAGGGGGAATGGCAGAAATCGTCACATAACGAGCGGCGAAACCCCGATAATCCACGCATGAAGCTTCCAAATGATCAAGGCCCAGACAATAACGCCGATGACGATCGCGTAAACATCATATTTCGCCGAGACGAAGGGACGCAGCGTGATTTCGCCGGCACGCTCGCGCCGTTTGAGCGAAATGCGCAGGATGACGCCCCAGGCGAGAAAGGCAGCAAAGAGCAGGATGGCAGCGCCATCGCCGTTCGACAGAAGATGCGCCAGCGCCCAGATCTTCACCGAGAGCACCATTGGATGTTTGGTCCTGACCGCGATATGCCCCGCCGGCAGCAGCGAGGCGACAAGACAGATCAGGGCGAAAAGCATCAGCAGGATGGTGATGTGACTCATCCAGAACGGCGGTGTCCAGATCGGTGTCATGTCGCGCGCCTGACCAAAGCCGTAGATCAGAATGATCAGCGCCACGATACTGGCAATCGAATAGGCACCCTTCCAGCCGCCCTCGCCCAAACGCGCAATCAACGAGCTTCGCAAGCCGGGTGCCATGACGCGGATCAGATGGAGGCCGAGAAAAAGAACAATGCCGAGAATGAGCAATGCCATGGATGAAATCCTCTATGGTCTTGTAGTCACATCCTTATCGGCTGCCGCAAAAAAATGCCAGCATCACCGCAGCTTCGCCGCATTTGCGCGAAAGGAAGGAAATGACCTGGAGCACGCCATCCGATATCGCCAGACGATTCCTGGCAAGCCGTGCTCGACCCAATCAATATTCGGTGCCCATGTTTCGCTTTGCTACCTGTCTCTCCGTCGCCCTTTCCTTAGGGCTCCCCATCGCCGCCCAGGCCGATGACAAGCCCAAGCAACTCGTCATGATCTCTTTCGACGGTGCCCATGATAATGCGCTCTGGACCAAGAGCCGCGAGATCGCTTCGCGCAATGGCGCCCATTTCACTTACTTTCTCTCCTGCACCTTCCTGATGAACAAGACGCAGGCCAAGGCCTATCAGGGGCCGAAGCAACGGCCCGGCAAATCCAACGTCGGCTTCGCCAAGAGCGAGGACGATGTGCGCACCCGCATCGCCAATATCTGGGGCGCGCATCAGGAAGGCCACGACATCTCAAGCCATGCCTGCGGCCATTTTGACGGCAAGGGCTGGAGTGCTGCCGACTGGAGCCAAGAATTCATGAATGCGCGGATCGCGCTTCGCGACGCCTGGAAGAATGTCGGCCTTGCAGACAAGGAACCCCAGGGCTGGGAAGATTTCGCCACGCACGACGTCAAGGGGTTCCGCGCACCTTATCTCTCCACCAGCGATGGCCTTGTGCCGGCTGAAAAGGAAATGGGCTTCCAGTATGATGCAAGCCTGGTCACCAAAGGCCCTGCCCTGCCGCAGGTCGTCGACGGCATCTACCGCTTCGGCCTGCCATTGATCCCCGAAGGTCCCGAACACCGCCCGGTCATCGGCATGGACTATAATCTCTATGTCCGCCACTCGAAGGGCGTCGAGGACAAGGCCAACGCCAAGACCTATGAAGATCGCACCTTCGATGCCTTCGAAGCCGCCTTCAACAAGCAGTATGACGGTGAGCGCATCCCACTGCAGCTTGGCTTCCATTTCGTCGAAATGAACGACGGCGCCTATTGGCGCGCCCTGGACCGCTTCGTCAGCGATGTCTGCCACAAACAGGATGTTGCCTGCGTCAGCTATTCCGAAGCGATTCCATTGATTGCGGCGCGCGGTAAGCCGCAGCAGGGGTGAAAAGCGATCGGACAAAGCCTGAGCTATCGATCCGTGAATCGATTGCCGCAACGAACACCCTTCGGCGGGCTCATAATGCCAAGGCGAAGGACCGGTGGTACGGCAAAGGGAAGTCCTTCCGCTACCTCTAAAGCCTAAAACCAACCTCCTCCCATTGAAAAAGGCTCCGTGTCCGGAGCCTTAATTCGTCAGCCATCCGCGTGAATGACGCCCGCTTCGCGCTCCAAATAGCGCTGATCGATCGGCGGCAGCGGCTCGTCATAGATAGCGGCCTCGAAGGCCTTCAGACGCTTGTGGATCGACAGAAGCTCGATGATCGTCGTCCAGGAGCTGACGAGATACTGGAAGGAGTTGCTGACCTGGCCGAAAGCCGTGGCGATCTGCTGCCAGATGCCGAGCGTGATCTTGTGCGCGACGAAAGTCGGCACCAGCACGAAATAGAGGAAGATCGCATCCAGCTGGCCGTAGGAATAGCGAGCGACGTTAAAATAGGCGTAGTGGAAGTACATGCGGAAATAGTTGCGACGAACGTTTGAGAACAGTTCCGCCACGGTGGGCGGCTGTGCGCGGTCTTCGCGATCTTCACCGTAGACAAGCTCTTTTCGGTAGGCTGCTTCGACGCGCTGATTGCGGAAGTTCAACCCCGGAAGCTTGATCCCGAACAGCGCAAGCAGGAACGTACCGAATACCGACCAAATCAGCGCGAGCCAAACAAGCGAATAAGGAATTGCGCCGATAATCGGCAGATCGGTCACGAATTTCGATAGTTCCAACAGAATCGGCAGGAAGACGATGAGCGTCATGACGGAGCCGATCAGGCTGACGCCGAGCCCTTCGAGGTTGGTCGCAAAACGCATCGTATCTTCCTGGACACGCTGCGATGCGCCTTCAATGTGCCGAAGCTTCTCCCATTTCGACATGTAGAAATTATTCATCGCCCAACGCCAGCGGAAGAGATAGTGGCTTAGGAAAAACGATGAAATGACGCTGACCGCAACGCCCACTAGACCGAGCTGCGTGAACGCCCACAACAATCCGTAGAAATCCCCATCCGTAACGCCGGGCTTTCCGCCGAGCGCATTTTGCAGGAGGTCAAAGAAAGGCCGGCGCCATACGTTCACCGCTACGTCGATCTGAACACCGAAATAGGTGATGAAGACGATGAAAGCGGAGCCCCAGACAGACCAGGCGACCCAGGGATTGCTCTTCGAAATCACATGCCAAAAACCGCAAAAGACTGCGGCACAGAGAATAAAGTAAAGGTAAAACAAGAAATTAGTAGGAGCAACGAAGAACGTTGCCCCGACCGGCTGCTGTTCTTCCGGCATCGGTGGATAGCCCATGGACGCCACGACATGCGCGCCAGCAAAATACCATAGGAAGACGCAGACGAGCGCCCAGACGACCGCTGAGGAAAAAAACAATCTCGGATTCGGGAAGAAAGAATGAAACACGACGGTTAGGCTTCCTGTTGGTTCGAACGACCGCAATGACGTTAATTTGTGGCGAGCCTAGGACAGTTCGCCGGGAGCGGCAACCGCCAGCCGCCTATTCTTACGTAGATGTAATCGCTTATCCCATGATCGTGATGCAGTTGTTCAACGGCGCATTTTCACCCATTGGATGAACTCCTCCCCTATACGGCCACGCCTTCTTCTCCAATCCATCTCGTCCGCAAACCGCCCTCTTGCAGAATACTATCTTACGATATATATCTTACGACATGACTAACGATATAAACTCTCACACTTCAAGGAGAAACAATATGAGAGGTTTTAAAGATCGCCACATGTTCGGAGATGGCTTTGACATCGTCGAGGCATATATCCTACGACATGGTCGAGGCCGTGAATCGCGCGGCGAGCACAGGAGAGACTTCATGAGAGGCTTCAAGGGCGGCATGTTCGGCGGCGGGTTTCGCACCGGGCGCAAGTTCGATGCGGCCGACCTGCAGCTCATCATTCTTGCCCTGCTCTCCGAGCAGCCGCGCCACGGCTATGAGCTGATCAAGACTTTCGAGGAGCGCTCCGGCGGCTTCTATGTTCCGAGCCCGGGCGTCATCTACCCGGCGTTGACCTATCTCGAGGAGACCGGCCAGGCCGAAGTAGAGGTCAGCGGCGCGAAAAAGCTCTACCGCATCACCGAAAGCGGCCAGAAGCGCGTCGACGACAATCGTGATCTGGTCGAGGTAACCCTCGCCAAGCTCACCTCCATCGGCGAGAAGATGGCTCGCGTCCGCGAGGTCTTCGACGGCGGGGATGAAGACGGTCGCGACAATCCGTTCGACCGCCATGGCGCCGATGACGTCAATCGCGCTCGCCACCTGCTGCGTTCCGCGCTTCGCTCGAAGTTCCCGTGGAGCAAGGCCGAAGGCGCACGCATCGCTGATATCCTCGAGCGCGCGGCCGCCGATATCATCCGCGGTGACGCGAAGACCGAGGGCAGCCCGAAGGCCGACGAATGAGCCGACGCCTTAGGCGTCCGGCAATGTCAGGATGATCGGCCCGTTGCGGGTGGCGATGATCGTGTGTTCGTACTGGACCGTGGGAGCCTGCGGATCGGCATAGAGCGTCCACGCATCGTCGCCGCCCTCTGCCCAGGTTGCACCGAGCGACAGAAACGGCTCGACGGTGAAAACCAGGCCATCCTCCATGATCCGGCTCTCGGAAGGGTCTGCCCAGGTGGAAACCTCGGCGGGCTCTTCGTGCAGCGAGCGCCCGATGCCATGGCTGGCGAGATTGGCAATCAAAGTGTAGCGGTTCTTCTGCGCGAAAGCACCGACGGCTTGCCCGATCTTCGCAAGTGGCGCGCCGCTCTTCACCTGATTGAGGCCGACCCAAAGCGCCCGCTTGCCGTCCCGGCACAGGCGCTCGATCTTCGGCTTGACCGGCTGCACGGTAAAGGATGCGCCGGTATCGGAGAAGAAGCCATCCTTCTCGGCCGATACATCGAGGTTGACCAGATCCCCCGCCTTGATCACACGTGGACCCGGAATGCCATGCGCCACTTCCTCGTTGACGCTGATGCAGGTCGCGCCGGGGAACTTGTAGACCAGTTCCGGCGCCGATTGCGCGCCGGCATCCTCCAGCACCTTGCGGCCGATAGCATCGAGTTCCAGCGTGGTGATGCCCGGCTCCAGTGCCGCGGCCATGGCCTGTAGCGCATTGGCGCAGATGCGGCCGATATCTTTCAGCTTGGTCAGTTCTTCTTCGGTCGAAACGATCATCTACGGTTTCCGGCACTCCCGCTCTCTCGGCAGCGGTTCAGCGAGAGGCTCAAGGTGGCTTTCGCCCCTTCCCTTCGCACAGTCAATGTCTTTTTGGGCTTTCTGCCAGATAGCGCGACTTTCGAATTGCGAAAGCGGTCAAGAGCGCGGATCGTCCGACAACAATGCCCAGCGCTCGTGATCGCACCATACGCCGCCGATCTTCAGATATTTCGGCGAGAATCCTTCCTTGCGGAAGCCGAGCCGCTTGACCAGCGCAATGGACGGATGGTTGCCCGGCTGGATATTGGCTTCCACGCGATGCAGGCCCACCGCATCGAAGGCATGCGCGACGGCCAGACGAACCGCCTCCGTCATGAACCCCTGGCCGGCGAAACCCACCATGCCGTGATAGCCGAGAAAGGCGCTGCGAAAGCCTCCCCAAACCATCTGGCTGATATTGACGACGCCGACGATGCCGCCCGAACCGGGATCGCGTGCCACCAGCCCGATATTCGGCCCCGTCACCGTCTGACCGAACCAGGCGTCGAAACCGTCGCGATCGAGGAAGGGATAGGCCCAAGGCACATGATGGGCACGGCTGGCGATATTGGCAGCGATCAGCTCGTCCGCATCGGATTGCTTAACCGGTGCGATGATCACTTGCGGCATGGCGCGCTCCATCCTTATTGGGAGACGAGCCTTAGCAAATCGAATCCGAAATCAAAAGCTTCGCTGAAAGAATGGAATCATTTTCCGAACCGCTTCATAGCGAAGATAAAGTCCGCCCCAGGCGATCACCCCGAGATAAACGCCGAACAGCAGATGCGAGAAGATCGGGCTGCCGACCCTCAAATGCGTCGCAATCGCGCCGCCGAGAAGACCCGTCAGCAAGATGGCGCCGAGGACCGACGTTCTCGGGATCGCGTAGAGAATGGCGCAGGCGAATGTGATGATGCCGAGCAGCCGCGCGAGCGCCGGATCGGCGGAATAACCGAGCCCCGCCATCGTCTCCGTCACCACGGGCAGCGGAATGAGCTTGATCACGCCGTCAAAGACAAGAAAGGCAATGACCAGTCCGCTAAGGATCAAGCCCGCCACGCGCTGAGCGCGCGTGACCGAAGGCAAAGTTGAATCGACTGCATAAGACATTGTGGTATCCCCCGGAATTGAATCGGAAATTCAGATTCTGGCTGCCAGTGCCGCGAGCTGCTCGGCGCACTGACCCCATCCCTGATGGAAGCCCATCTTCTCATGTGCTTCGCGATCCTCCGCGGACCAATGCAAGACGGTCGCGGTATAACGGGTCTTGCCGCCACCGAGATCGTCGAGCTGGATCGTCACGACCATGAAGGGCTTTGCCGACGGCACCCAGGCGCTGGTGAAGGCATCTGTGAAGACGATCCGCTCATTGGGAACGATTTCCAGATAAACGCCGTTGCCCGGATAATCCTCGCCTTCGGGGCTGCGCATGGTGATCGAGCTTGAGCCTCCGGCACGAACGTCGACGCTGGCTGCCGACACCGTCCATGGCAGCGGTGCGAACCATTGTTTCAAGAGCTCCACTTCGGTCCAGCAACGGAAGATCTTGTCTCGTGGTGCGTCGATGACGCGGGTCAGGGAAAGCTCGTGGCGTTGGCTCTGTTCAGTCATATCTTGCTCCTCTTTATTGTTTGACGCGGCCTGCTCGGCCCATACACGAATGACGTTCGAGACCGCCATTTCCCGACAGCGAAGACGCAGGTTTTTCGATTATTTTGCAGCGGCAACAGCATCCGCGCTCAAACGATCGAGCTGATAACGGATATGGGCTGCTTCGGCAGGCGAACGGGCAAGCGCGATCGCTCTGTCGAAGGCGACGCGCGCCTCTTGCGCGCGGCCCAGCTGTGCAAGCAGGCCGCCCCTCACCCCATGAAAATAGAAATAGCTATCGAGCTGCGCTTCCAGCGGCGCAATCAGCGCTAGAGCCGCCTCCGGTCCCTTCAGTTTGGAGAGCGCGACCGAACGATTGAGCGTGACGACGGGTGACGGCGTCAACCGTTCCAGCATCTGATAGAGAAGGTCGATCTCCTCCCAATCGGTATCCTCGGCACGCTTCGCCCGCGAATGCAGCGCCGCAATTGCCGCCTGCACCTGATAGGGGCCGGGCTTGCGGTGGCGGATCGCCTTGTCGAGCAGCGCCAGCGCCTCGTCGATCAGCGTCCGGTCCCAAAGCGAACGATCCTGATCTTCCAGAAGGATGATCTGCCCATTGGCATCGAACCGGGCATCCTTGCGCGATTGCTGCAGGAGCATCAGTGCCAGCAGCGCCATGGTTTCAGGCTCGGAGGGAAAGATCCGCAACAGCAGCCGGCCAAGCCGGATCGCCTCGTCAGCAAAGGCTGCCGCCTCGCGATGTGTTCCGCCGGCCGAATAGCCCTCATTGTAGATCAGATAGATCATGGCGCTGACAAGCGCCAGCCTTTCGCTCCGCTCCACCGCACCCGGCGTCTCGAAAGGGACACCCGCAGCAGCAACACGCGCCTTAGCTCTTGTAATGCGCTGCTCCATCGCGCTTTCGCTGACGAGGAAGGCGCGGGCGATCTGCTGCACCGAAAGGCCGGAAACGATCCGCAGCGCCAGCGCGATCTGTTGCGTCGCCGGCAAATCCGGATGGCAGCAGATGAACAGCAACCGGAGAATATCGTCGCGATAGCCCGAGCCATCGAGCCGCTCGGCAAGATCGCTTTCAGCATCGCTCGTATCGGAGATCGCCTCCTCGTCTGGCAGGCTCTGCAATTTCGCCTGCTTGCGCACCGTATCGATGCCGCTGTTGCGGCCGACGAAGATCAGCCAGGCAACGGGGTCGCGCGGCGGCCCCTTGTCCGGCCAGGTCTTCAAGGCCCTGAGGCAGGCCTCCTGAAAGGCCTCCTCGGCGATGTCGAGATTGCGGAAGTAGCGCAAAAGCGCGCCCATCACTTGGGGTCGGGCATTGGTAAGCGCGATGTCGATCCAGGCAATGTCGGTCATGTTGCAACAGCTCCCGGCCGGAAGACGTAAAGCGGGCGGATTTCATAGGAGCCGACGCCGGGATTGGCCGCGGCAAGCTCCTTTGAAAAGCCAATGGCTTCGTCGAGGGTTTCGAAGTCGATGACGTAGAAGCCGAGCAACTGCTCCTTCGTTTCCGCGAAGGGACCGTCGATCACGATCGGCTCGTTCTTGCCCTTGCGCAGGGTCGTTGCCGCCGTGGTCGGCATCAGCCGTGCCACAGGCCCTAGCTTGCCAGCCTTTGCCAGCGGTTCCTGCACGGCAATCAACCGTGCCATCGTCGCGTCTTCCTGTTCCTTGGACCAGGCAAACACGGTATCTTCGTCGTTGTAGCATAGGATCGCGTAAAGCATTGAGATTCCCTTCTCCCTTTAAAGACGAAGGAATATCACCTGCTCCGACAGGCTACGTCAAAAAATATCGAAGAGGGCCTCAGATGTTCCCACGCCGGATCGCCAGGATACCGGCCTTCGCATCAAGCTCCGCCACAGCGCCGAGAAAAACGCTTGCCGGGCTATCGCCATGCCCAAGCGGCAAGCCGCCGAGGATCGGCACGTTCAGTTCGGCCAAATGTTCGCGCAAGATATCGATCACCGAATAAGGGCGGTCGAACTCGAAGTCAGTAAACTGGCCGACAGCGACCCCTGCCAAACCATCCAGATACCCTGCCTTGCGCAGCATGGTCATCTGCCGGTCCACCTGACCAGGATACAGGCCGATGGCCTCAAGCAGCAGGATGGCACCGTGCATATCCGGCAGCGCCCAGCCGGCCGATGCCGCCACCATATCCAGATTGCCCCCAATCAGCCGACCCTCGGCCGTTCCCTCTGTTGTCAACCGCGAGGTCGGCTCTTCTGCGCGCGCGGCAATGATGATGTCCCCAGTTGTCATCAATGCTTGTCGCAGCGAGTCATGTGTATAGGAGCTAACGCTCTCTTCACCCGGCCCGATAGAAAAAGCGCCGTGAATGCCGACTTGATGGCAATGCCTCAGCAGGATCAAATGCAATGCGGTGATATCGCTGAAGCCGATGACGAATTTCGGATCACGCCGCGCCGCCGCAAAATCGAGCTGATCGGCGATGCGATAAGATCCTTTGCCGCCGCGCGTGGTGAAGATCGCCCGCACATCGGTGTCGCGAAGTGCGGCGTTAAGGTCCGACAGCCGCTCTTCGTCCGTGCCAGCAAGATAATTCCACTTGCGGAAGGTGTGTTCGCCGAAGTCAACGGTAAGCCCCCAGCCGTTCAGGATTTCGGCGTTTCTCAGAACCTTATCCCTGTCGGGCGAGCTTGCGGGCGATACAAAGCGCACCTTGTCGCCCGACCGTAGTGACGGCGGCATCAGCATTGGACTCATCTCTGCGCAATTGAGTGATTCTATGCTGCGATCTTGGCACGGAATCACGATAAGCGTCAGCGCAGATTGACCGTTGGCGAGCCCTTATCTCAAGGATTGATGACGGCTGCCGCCGTTATCGGTGCGGGTCGCTTGGCCTTGGCATCGCCTTCCCCTATCCGGCCGACCTTCCCCTTGCCAGTCCATATCGGCAAACCGATGGATTGCGAAACCGCCGGATCGGTTGTGAACACCGGATAACCGCGTTCGATCAGCCGTTCGAGAACCTCCCGGTCCTTGCGGACGTGCAGCCGGGCGAGATTTTCCTGATTATAGACGTGTCCGCCGGAATCGGGATTGATGCCGGTGATGATGACTTCGGTCGCGCCGTTGTAGATCGCGAAGAGTATGGCGTTGATGCCGTTGGAGCATTTGTCGTCCGCGCCGAGCTCGCTGCACTTTACCCCGCCGACCCGGTCAAGCAGCGCCATGCGCTTGTAGCGATCGACGATCTCCAGCTTGTCGTAGCTGTAATTGAACCTCCGCAACCCTTCTTCCAGCCGCTCACGCTCTTTGCGCCAGAGCAGAACGTAGAGCATCTTGGTCCGCTCGCCGTTCAGAACGCGGCGCACCTCGACGGCATTGGTGTTCGTGCCTTCGATCTGATTAAACTGGACGAGCGTCACATCGGGCGCCTCGATCCCCCAGCCCTTCGTCACCGTCTGTGAACCGTTGATGGTGATGACCTTGAAGCTTTCATCGAAATCCACCGGCTTGTTCGAAACCGGCGCCGAGCCGACGACGAGAACAGGCCCATCGAACCGCTCCGCCAGCATCGGCGGCTTCGGCCGGGTCAGATGATATTTGATCTGCCGATAGTAATGTTTCTTCAGTTCAGAAAATTGCGCAGCCATTATTCGCTTTATCGTCTCTTGAGAAGGCGCCCGCCCTCAAGGAGTGCGGCCCGGCGAAATGTGACCCGGAATCCTCCCCAAGCCACGAACAATACGAGTATCGCTGCGTGCCCTTATATAAGCAAAATAAAGAAATCTTACACGATATAACCTGGGGTGAGCAGCCGATGAAGGCCGATCACCCCTGCCGTGTACTCAAGGTGCGCGAGACGGCGCTCTTCCAGCCTTTGAGCTTCGCGTTTCGGGTCTTGTCATCCATGCCAGGCTCGAAATGCTTGTCGCGTGCCCAGGCCTTGGCGAAGCCTGCGCGATCCGGCCAGACGCCGGCCCGGCTGCCAGCGAGCCAGGCAGCGCCCAGCGCGGTCGTCTCGAGGATCGTTGGGCGGTCGACCGGTGCATCGAGCAGATCGGCAAGCCGCTGCATCGTCCAGTCGGAAGCGACCATGCCGCCGTCGACGCGCAGTACCGTCTCCTGCCCGTTGCCGTTGCGCCAATCTCTGTGCATGGCATCCAGCAGATCGCGAGACTGATAGCAGACGGCCTCCAGCGCAGCCCGGACGATCTCCTCGGGTCCGGTATTGCGCGTCAGCCCGAAAATCGCGCCGCGGGCATCTGGATCCCAATGCGGTGCCCCGAGGCCGGTGAAGGCCGGCACCAGATAGACCTCCTGCAGCGGATCGGCCTTGGCCGCCAGCTCGCCAGAATCCGAGGCACGCTGGATGGCCTTCAGACCATCGCGCAGCCATTGGACCGCAGCGCCTGCAATGAAGATCGAGCCTTCGAGCGCATAGGTTGTCTCGCCGTTCAGCCGATAGGCGATGGTGGTCAGCAGGCGGTTTTTCGACCGCACCATATCCGCGCCGGTATTGAGCAGCGCGAAGCAGCCGGTGCCATAGGTGGATTTCATCATGCCGCGTTCGAAGCAGGCCTGGCCAATCGTCGCCGCCTGCTGATCGCCGGCAACGCCGAGGATCGGGATTTCCGCGCCGAAATGCGCGGCCTCTGTGACGCCGAAATCGGCGGCACAATCCTTCACCTCGGGCAGCATCGCGGCCGGCACGCGCAGGATATCCAGCAATTGCTCATCCCATTCGTTTCCGCCGATATTGTACATCAGCGTCCGCGAGGCATTGGTCGCATCGGTGACGAAGCTCTTGCCGCCAGTCAGCCGCCAGATCAGGAAGGTATCGATGGTGCCGAAGCACAGCTTGCCTTTGGCGGCAAGGGTACGCACTCCCTTCACGTTGGCGAGCAGCCAGGAAAGCTTGGTGCCGGAAAAATAGGGATCGAGCAGCAGGCCGGTGCGGCGTGTGAAAAGCCTTTCCAGGTCTTGCCGCTTGAGCTTCTCGCAATAGCTCGCCGTGCGGCGATCCTGCCAGACGATGGCATTGTGGATCGGCTTGCCGGTCTCGCGATCCCAGACGACGACCGTCTCGCGCTGATTTGTGATGCCGAGGGCTGCAATATCCTTGGCGGTGATGCCGGCAGCCTCGATCGCCTTGCGGACGGTGACGAGGACGGAGGACCAGATTTCCTCCGGATCGTGCTCCACCCAGCCGGGCTTCGGATAATGCTGGGTGAATTCCTTCTGCCCGACACCGGCAACCTTCATCTTGCCGTCGAAAACGATAGCCCGTGTTGACGTCGTTCCCTGATCGATCGCCAAGATATAACCGCTCATGCACTCCTCCCGCCTGTTGCGTCCCGAAACAACAGATACGCGAGCAAAACGAATGTGAAAAGAAAGCAAAACGAAATTTTTTCGCTGAAGGATAAGCTTTTCGATTCACAGCATCGTGGCCGAAGGGCCAGCAGCATTGCGATTGCCATATCTGGAGGTTTGGGACTAGGCTGAGATCGTTTTGCACTGCAGCAGGAAGCTGCGCTGTCCAAGGAGAAGATCATGGCAAGAACAGTTGTCGTCACCGGTTCCACAAGCGGTATCGGCCTCGCCATCGCGGCCGCCTTCGCCGCCAAGGGCGATAACGTCGTCATCAACGGCTTTGGAAAGCCTGAGGAGATCGATGCGATCAAGGCGAAGCTCGAAGCCTCCGGCGGCGGCAAGGTGATCTATCATTCGGCCGACATGACGAAGCCCGCCGAGATCGCCGATCTGATCGCGACCGCCAACTCGACCTTCGGCAGCGTCGATGTTCTCGTCAACAATGCCGGCATTCAGCACGTGGAGAAAATCGAGGATTTCCCGATCGAGAAATGGGATCAGATCATCGCGATCAATCTCTCCAGCTCCTTCCATACCATCCGCGCCGCCATCCCGCTGATGAAGGCGAAGAAATACGGGCGCATCATCAACATCGCCTCGGCGCATGGCTTGGTCGCCTCGCCCTTCAAATCCGCCTATGTCGCGGCAAAACATGGTATATTAGGCCTAACCAAAACGGCAGCGCTCGAGCTTGCCGAATTCGGCGTGACGGTAAACGCCATTTGCCCCGGCTACGTGCTGACCCCGCTTGTCGAAAAACAGATCCCGGATACCGCCAAGGCACGCGGGATGACCGAGGAGCAGGTCAAGAACGAAGTCATCCTCAAGGCCCAGCCGACGCATGAGTTCGTCAAGGCCGAGGAGATCGGTGCCCTCTCGCTCTACCTTGCAAGCGACGAGGCACGTCAGGTGACCGGCACGCACGTCTCGATTGACGGTGGCTGGACCGCGGAATAACCATTTGCGGTTAGGGCCGGATTCGTTCGCGCATCCGGCCCGGCCAATAGATGAAACGGGAACGACATGAGCGACAGCATCCGCTTTATCCTCAACGGCGAGGATATCATTCTATCCAGCCTACGCCCTACCGAGACGCTGCTCGACTTCCTGCGTCTCAACCGGCGGCTGACGGGAACGAAGGAAGGATGCGCGGAGGGCGACTGCGGCGCCTGCACGGTGCTGGTGGGCCGGCTGATCGATGGCGGGCTGTACTACGAATCCGTCAACGCCTGCATCCGCTTCGTCGGCTCGCTTCATGCGACCCATGTCGTTACCGTCGAGCATCTCGCCGCCCAGAACGGCACGCTTCACCCCGTGCAGCAGGCGCTGGTCGATTGTCACGGCTCGCAATGCGGTTTCTGCACGCCGGGTTTCGTCATGTCGCTCTATGGCCTCTGGCTTTCGACAGAAAAGCCCAGCCGGGCGCAGATCGAAAAATCGCTCCAGGGAAATCTCTGTCGTTGCACAGGCTATGAGCCGATCGTCAAGGCCGCCGAACAAGTGAGCCAGAAGCGGCCGAGCGCGCTCTTCGATCCCCTCGAAAAGACGAGAGCCGATATCATCGCCCGCCTCTGGGCCATGGAGGGCGACGATACCATCGAGATTTCCGAGGGCGAGGATCGCCTCATCGTGCCCGGTTCAGTCTCAGCACTGGCGCAGGTGCTTGCCGACGAGCCGACCGCGACCGTCGTTGCCGGCTCGACCGATGTCGGCCTATGGGTCACCAAGCAGATGCGCCGGTTGAATCCGGTCGTCTTCATCAATCATCTGACCGATCTGCAGAAAATCGTCATCGAAGGCGATGGGCTGACCATCGGCGCCGGCGTCACCTACAGCCGCGCTTTTGCTGTGATCGGCGAAAAAATCCCGGCCTTTGCCGACCTCATCAACCGCATCGGCGGCGAGCAGGTGCGCAACATGGGCACCATCGGCGGCAATATCGCCAACGGTTCGCCGATCGGCGACACGCCGCCGCCGCTGATCGCGCTCGGCGCAACGCTGAAACTCCGCTCGACGGCGGGCGCGCGCAGCCTGCCGCTCGAAGATTTCTTCATCGATTACGGCAAGCAGGACCGGCATCCCGGTGAGTTCGTCGAGAGTATCTTCGTACCCTATCCGGCCAAGGGTACGCATTTCGCCGTCTACAAGATCTCCAAGCGCCGCGACGAGGATATTTCGGCTGCCTGCGGCGCCTTCCATCTGTCATTGGATTCAACCGGCAATGTCGAAGATATCCGTATCGCCTTCGGCGGCATGGCCGGTACGCCGAAGCGCGCCCGCACTGTCGAGGCAGAATTGATCGGCAAGTGGTGGACGGAGGCAACCGTCATGGCCGCACGCGATGCCTTCGACAGCGATTACACACCGCTGACCGATTGGCGTGCCTCCGCCGAATACCGCCAGCTGACCGCTAAAAACCTTCTCATCCGCTTCTATCTTGAGACATCAGGCGCGCCGCAGGAATTGAAGCGTTTCGAGGTGCTGGCATGATGACGAATTGCGAATTTATTCGACCGTATTTCTTGGATACGGCACAGCACCTTTCACCGGAAGACGGCAGCCGCTTCCTTCCCTCTTCTCCCCTCGCGGAGAAGGGAAACCGCGGAGGCGTGAGCCATGGATAAATCCACCTTCGAGGAGCGTAAGGTCATCAACGGCTCGATGCACGGCTCGCTGCGTCATGACTCCGCACATAAGCACGTCACCGGGGCCGCCGATTACATCGACGACATTCCCGAACCGGCCGGTCTGCTGCATGGCGCGCTTGGCCTTTCCGACCGTGCTCATGCTGAGATTGCCGGCATCGATCTCTCGGCCGTAAAAGCCTATCCAGGTGTCCTCTGGGTCTTCACGGGCGCCGATATTCCCGGCGTCAATGACACCAGCTCCAACGGCATGCATGACGAACCGCTGCTTGCGGAGACCAAGGTCGAATTCCACGGCCAACCGATCTTCGCCGTCATCGCCGAGACCCGCGATGCTGCCCGCCGCGCAGCCCGCCTCGCCGAGATCGACTATCGCGACTTGCCGCATTGGAGCGATATCGACGGTGCGCTCGCCAATGGCGCACCGCTCGTCTACGAGCCGATGACGCTGAAGCGCGGCGAACCCGCAACCGAGATGGCCAACGCCAAGCACCGCATCAAGGCGCAGATGCGCATCGGTGGTCAGGAGCACTTCTATCTCGAAAGCCACATCGCCATGGCAATCCCCGGTGAGGACGACGAAGTCGCCGTCTGGTCCTCGACGCAGCATCCGAGTGAAATCCAGCATATCGTCGGCCATGTTCTCGGGATCCCGTCCAACGCCGTGACCGTCAACGTACGCCGCATGGGCGGCGGTTTCGGTGGCAAGGAAACGCAAGGTAATCAGTTCGCGGCGCTCGCTGCCGTCGCCGCCAAGAAACTCGGCCGCGCCGTCAAATTCCGTCCCGATCGTGACGAGGACATGAGCGCGACAGGCAAGCGACACGACTTCTTGGTAGACTATGAAGTCGGGTTCGACGACGAAGGCCGCATCCATGCCGTCGACGCCACCTATGCCGCGCGTTGCGGCTTCTCTTCCGATCTTTCCGGCCCGGTCACCGACCGCGCACTGTTCCATGCGGATTCCAGCTATTTCTACCCACATGTCCATCTAGTCTCGAAGCCGCTGAAGACGCATACCGTCTCCAACACCGCCTTCCGCGGCTTTGGAGGCCCGCAGGGCATGGTCGGCGGCGAGCGCATGATCGAGGAGATCGCCTACGCGCTCGGCAAGGACCCGCTCGAAATCCGTCGTGCCAATTTCTACGGCCAGCCGGGCTCCGGCAGGACATTGACCCCCTATCATCAGGAAGTCACTGATAACATCATCAACCGCGTCGTCGACGAACTCGAACAGAGTTCCGACTATCAGGCGCGGCGCAAGGCGATCATCGAGTTCAACCGCTGCAGCCGCTTCATCCGCAAGGGCATCGCGCTGACGCCGGTAAAATTCGGCATTTCCTTCACCATGACCGCCTTCAATCAGGCCGGCGCTCTGGTGCATATCTATCAGGATGGCTCCATCCATCTGAACCACGGCGGCACCGAGATGGGCCAGGGCCTCTATACAAAGGTTGCGCAGGTTCTGGCCGACAGTTTCCAGGTCGATATCGATCGCGTGAAGATCACGGCTACGACAACAGGCAAGGTGCCGAATACCTCGGCAACCGCTGCCTCCTCCGGCTCGGACCTGAACGGCATGGCCGCCTTCGATGCCGCTCGCCAAATCAAGGAAAGGCTCGTCGCCTTCGCAGCCGAGAAATGGGGAGTGGGAGCAGAAGAAGTGCAGTTTCTTCCCAACCGCGTACGCGTCGGTGAGGTGGAAATTCCCTTCCCGGATTTCATCAAGCAGGCCTATTTCGCCCGCGTGCAGCTTTCCGCCGCCGGTTTCTACAAGACGCCGAAGATCCATTGGGACCGTAAGGCCGGCCGCGGCACGCCCTTCTATTACTTCTCCTATGGTGCCGCCTGCTCGGAAGTGTCGATCGATACGCTGACCGGCGAATATCTGATCGACCGCACCGACATCCTTCATGACGTCGGTCGTTCCCTCAACCCCGCGATCGATATCGGCCAGGTCGAAGGCGCTTTCGTGCAGGGCATGGGCTGGTTGACGACCGAAGAGCTCTGGTGGGATGCGAAGGGCCGGCTGCGCACGCACGCGCCATCGACTTACAAAATTCCGCTCGCTTCAGACCGGCCGAAGATCTTCAACGTCCGGCTGGCGGAATGGTCGGAAAATACGGAGGCGACCATCGGCCGCTCCAAGGCCGTCGGGGAGCCGCCCTTCATGCTCAGCATATCCGTGCTGGAGGCTCTATCGATGGCGGTCGCCAGCGTCGCGGATTACCGCGTCTGCCCGCGCCTCGATGCGCCGGCAACACCGGAACGGGTGCTCATGGCAGTCGAACGGCTGAAGGGGATGTGATTACCCTCTCCGGGTATTCGCTCCTTGCCACCTACAACAGTCGGCAGTCATCACAACGCGGCTCCCGCCCATCCAGAAATCCAAGGTCGCGCTTCAGCCGGTCTGGCATCTCGTCGAGATCCAAATGCGACGAGGGCTCCGCGTGCTTGACGAAGGCCTGCGCCACCGATTCCAGAAGACGAGCTAGAATCCTGGGCCTTGGGGTTTCCACCGGCTCGATCACATAGCAATCCATGACAACACCTCAATCAAATCAACGATATGAATTGCAGTCTGGCGCTAAAAATGCTGAAATTCCAATCGAACTATCGTCTGCATACATAAAGAGAACTTATCCATGAAGCAGCCCAAGCGCTTCCCGCTGAATGCGCTTCGCGTTTTCGAGGCCGCCGCCCGGCTCGGCAGTTTCACCCGCGCCGGCGAAGAGCTTGGCATGACGCAGACGGCGGTCAGCTATCAGATCAAGCTACTGGAGGAGACGGTTGGAGAGCCGCTATTCCTGCGTCGTCCGCGGCAGATCCTGTTGACTGAAGCCGGAGAGCAGCTCGCGCCGAAAGTGGCTGAAGCCTTTGCCCTGTTGCAGGAGGCCATGGCCTCGATCAGTGGCGATGCCGAAACGACGCTGCGCATTCATTCGACGCCCACCTTCGCCTCGCAATGGCTGGCTCGTCATGTCGGGTCGTTTCAGCTCAAGCATCCCAATATCGCGGTCCGGCTGGATACCTCCGGCTCGATCATCGACTTCGCCCGGGAGCCCTCCGATATCGCCATCCGTGCCGGGCGTGGCCAATGGCCGGGACTGCGCGCCCATCTTTTGATGAAGGTCTATTTCACGCCGATGCTGAGCCCGGCGCTTGCGGAGACTATCGGCGGCATACATGAACCGGCAGATCTCCTGAAGCTCCGCATCATCGACGCGGGCGACCCGTGGTGGGCGCAATGGTTCAAGGAAGCCGGCGTTCCCGATCCCGGCCTTCAGGGCCGGCCACGCAGCAGGCTTGGTGCCCAGTCCTTCGAGGCGAGCGCAGCATTGGCCGGCCAGGGCGTCGCCATCCTGACCCCGGAGTTCTATGCGGATGATCTGGCTTCCGGGCGGCTGATCCAGCCCTTCGATATTCTTTCGTCCGACAATACGGACTACTGGATCGCCTATCCCGAAAACAGGCGTCATACGCCGCGAATCCGCGCCTTCAGGGATTGGCTCCTCCGCGAATTCGGCATGCCGCTCGAATAGCGCTCAATAATCCATGTCGGGCGCATAAAAACAGCGCGGCGTATTCTCGTCCGGAAACAGACAGAGATGATAGGCTCCGTCGGGCGAACGCATCGTTTTTTGCTGCGGCAGATTGAAGATGTGCGCGTGGGTTATGTAGCGATGATCGCCCGGATTGAGCGTCACCCGATAACCGCCAGGTACAATGGTGACGGTGCGCGAGGGGATCATCTCGCAATCGCCCGTCTTGCTGTCACCATTGCAGCAATAGGGGTCGTAGGACCAGCCGGAGGGCGCCTCATGCGCCAGGGCGAAGGCTGCGGAGAGAAGAAAAATACGAACGCCAGAATACCTCGCATGGGCAATTCTCCGTCGAAAAAATAGACGGCTGCCGCGGACACGGCCCGCTCCAAGCAGCCAAGGGCATTTTATTAAAAAACTGCCATAATCTGATCTAATGCGCCCCGGGCGCCAGACAAGAGCGTGGCTTTTTGCTGACGCGGCAAACTCTCCCCTTCCCTCCGTCGCCAACATTTTGCAAGGTGCGGAGTCGGAGGAAGAAAAGGGGAACTGAATGTATGAATACGCCATAGCGTGGGAATGGCTGGCCTTTGCCGCCCGCTGGTTCCACGTCATAACCGCCATTGCCTGGATCGGTTCGTCTTTCTACTTCATCGCGCTCGATCTCGGGCTGGTGAAGCGCCCGCATCTTCCGCCCGGCGCCTATGGCGAAGAATGGCAAGTCCACGGTGGCGGCTTTTATCATATCCAGAAATATCTCGTGGCTCCCGCGCAGATGCCGGAGCATCTGACCTGGTTCAAATACGAAAGCTATTTCACCTGGATTTCCGGCTTCCTGATGCTGTGTATCGTCTATTACGGCGGCGCCAACCTCTTCCTCATCGACCGGCATGTGCTCGACGTCAGCGTCCCCGTCGCGATCCTGATCTCGCTCGCTTCGCTTGCCGGCGGCTGGATCGTCTACGACCTGCTTTGCAAGTCTCCGCTCGGCAACAACACCTGGGGCCTGATGATCGTGCTTTATGCGGTGCTGGTCTTCATGGCCTGGGGCTACACGCATCTCTTCACCGGCCGCGCCGCCTTCCTGCATCTCGGCGCCTTCACCGCGACGATCATGTCGGCGAACGTCTTCATGATCATCATTCCCAATCAGAAGATCGTTGTCGCAGACCTCATTGCCGGCCGCACGCCCGACCCTAAATACGGCCGTATCGCCAAGCAGCGCTCGCTGCACAACAACTACCTGACGCTGCCTGTCATCTTTTTCATGCTGTCCAACCACTATCCGCTGGCTTTCGGCACGGCCTATAATTGGGTGATCGCTGCGCTGGTTTTCCTCATGGGGGTCACCATCCGTCACTGGTTCAACACGACACATGCCCGAAAGGGTCATCCAACCTGGACCTGGATCGTTACTGTCGTTCTCTTCATTATCATCATATGGCTTTCGACCGTTCCGAAG
Organism: Rhizobium pantanalense; assembly: GCF_030182525.1. Taxonomy (NCBI): domain Bacteria; kingdom Pseudomonadati; phylum Pseudomonadota; class Alphaproteobacteria; order Hyphomicrobiales; family Rhizobiaceae; genus Rhizobium; species Rhizobium pantanalense. The sequence continues at coordinate 630,850 of NZ_JAQJCH010000001.1, read as the reverse complement.
GTGCTGACCGAGGAGAAGGAGGCTAATGCGATTCCTCCCGCCTTCCAGCAATATGCCTCGGATATACATTTCTCGTCCGTCAAAGAGATAGTTTCGACGCGCTGCACCATGTGCCATTCGGCCGAACCAGTCTATGAGGGGATTGTTCGGCCGCCAAAGGGTGTAATGCTGGAAAATGACCAGCAAATCGCTATGCATGCCCGGGAGATCTATATTCAGGCCGGCCGCAGCCATGCCATGCCTCCGGGCAATGTCACCGAAGTGACGCCCGAGGAACGTAAATTGCTGGTCGCCTGGTTCGAAAGCTCCATCGGAGAAAAAAGCCAATGACCACCCTTCTGCGCGGCCGACTGCTTTCCTTCAAGCACCTGCCGCAAAGCGTCGATGATACCGGCAGCTACGCTTACGAAAACGACGGCGGCCTGCTGATCGAGAACGGCACGATCGTCGCGACCGGGCCCTATGCCGATATCAAGGCGCAGGCGCCGGAAGCTGTCGCCGAAGTCGACCACCGCCCGCACCTGATCCTGCCAGGTTTCATCGACATGCACCTGCATTTCCCGCAGATGCAGGTGATCGCCTCCTATGCCGCCAACCTGTTGGAATGGCTGAACACCTATACCTTTCCCGAGGAATGCCGCTTCGTCGAAAGCGCGCATGCCGAGCGCATCGCCACGCATTTCTACGACGAGATGGTCCGCCACGGCACCACGACGGCCGTCGCCTATTGCTCGGTGCACAAGACCTCCGCCGACGCCTATTTTGCCGAAGCAATGCGCCGCAACATGCGCATGGTCGGCGGCAAGGTGATGATGGATCGCCATGCGCCGCAGGGTCTGCTCGACACGCCCGAGATGGGCTATGACGAGACCCGTCAGGTGATATCTGACTGGCACGGCAAAGGCCGCAACCACGTCGCCATCACGCCGCGCTTCGCCATCACCTCGACGCCCGAGCAGATGGAGGCGACTGCAGCGCTTGCCCGCGAGTTTCCGGATCTGCACATTCAGACGCACCTTTCCGAAAACCACGAGGAGATCGCCTTTACCTGCGAGCTCTATCCGGAAGCGATCGACTATACCGATATCTATGCGCGCTACGGGCTGCTTGGACCAAAGAGCCTGTTCGGTCATGCGATCCACCTTTCCGAGCGCGAAGCCGATGCCATGAGCGAGGCCGGTGCGGTCGCGGTGCATTGCCCGACCTCGAACCTCTTCCTCGGCTCCGGCCTATTCCCGCTGAAGGCGCTGGCCCGCCGCCAGAAGCCCGTCCGTATCGGTGTCGCCACCGATATCGGCGGCGGCTCCAGCTATTCCATGCTGCGCACGATGGATGAGGCCTACAAGATCCAGCAGCTGCTCGGAGAACGCCTGAACCCGCTGGAAAGCTATTACTACATGACACGCGGCAACGCCGAGGCGCTCTCCCTCGTCGACAAGATCGGCACGCTTGATCCCGGCACGGAAGCCGACCTCATCGTGCTGAATGCAGCGGCAACGCCAGCCATGGCGCTGAAGATGGAGGTGACGAAGAGCCTCACCGAAGAATTGTTCCTGCTTCAGACTATGGGCGACGACCGGGCAGTCGTCGAAACTTATGTTGCTGGAAAGCCGATGAAATCCATCCTGCAATAAGGCAATCCCAACCCGCCTCCGTGTAACCATCCAGAGGGCAAAGAGCCATGACCGCGCCGCTGACCATCGCCGAACTGAAAACGCTTGCGCAGCGGCGCGTGCCGAAAATGTTCTTCCAATACGCCGATTCCGGCTCCTGGACGGAATCGACCTATCGGGCGAACGAGGCGGATTTCGCCAAGATCAAGCTGCGCCAGCGCGTCCTCGTCGACATGTCCGATCGATCGCTTGCAACCACCATGGTCGGCCAGAAAGCTTCGATACCGGTGGCGCTGGCGCCGACGGGGATGACCGGCATGCAGCATGCCGATGGCGAGATGCTGGCGGCGCGGGCGGCGGAAGAATTCGGTATCCCCTTCACGCTCTCGACCATGAGCATCTGTTCGATCGAGGACATCGCCTCCGTGACGAAGCAGCCCTTCTGGTTTCAGCTCTATGTCATGAAGGACCGCGATTTCGTCCTGAATCTGATCCAGCGCGCCAAGGCGGCAAAATGCTCGGCACTGGTGCTGACGGCCGACCTGCAGATCCTCGGGCAACGCCACAACGATATCCGCAACGGATTGTCGGCACCGCCGAAAATGACGGCGAAAAATCTCTGGCAGATGGCAACGCGGCCAGGCTGGTGCATGGGTATGCTGAAGACCAAGCGCCGCTCCTTCGGCAACATCGTCGGCCATGCCAAGGATATTTCCGACATGACGACACTGTCGCACTGGACGCATTCGCAGTTCGACCCCAAGCTGTCCTGGAACGACGTCGGCTGGATCAAGGAGCAATGGGGCGGCCCGTTGATCATCAAGGGCATTCTCGACATCGAGGATGCGAAGGCGGCCGTCGATGTCGGCGCCGACGCCATCATCGTCTCCAACCATGGCGGTCGGCAGCTCGACGGCGCTCATTCCTCCATCAGCATGCTGCCGCGGATCGTTGATGCCGTCGGCGACAGGATCGAGGTGCATATGGACGGCGGCATCCGCTCCGGCCAGGACGTGCTGAAAGCCGTGGCACTCGGCGCCAAAGGCACCTTCATCGGTCGCCCCTTCCTCTATGGTCTCGGCGCCATGGGCAAGGAAGGTGTCACACTGGCGCTCGAAATCATCCGCAAGGAGCTGGACATCTCGATGGCGCTTTGCGGCAAACGGGATATCAAGGCGGTGGATCGGTCGATCCTGGCTGACCTTTAATAGCGCATGTCGTTGCCGCGAAACCGCTGCACACATTTGCGCGGCATGCTCTAGCGCAGCCAGCCTGTCGCCAGACCGCTAGCCCACTCCTCGCGACCGTTCTGCGCCGCGAGCGCGGCCATCGCCATATGATCATAGGCGACCTGCCGGAAGACCGGCAGCCAAGTATCGCCGATCTTTTCCAGAATGGCGTAAGAAGCAAAGGGATGGCCCGCCTCCACCTTGTGATAGTAGGGCAGGTCATCGTCGTAGGCGGGGCAGCCGACGCTCCCGGGATTGACGATCAGGCGCCCGTCGGAAAGGCGAACAGCACGCGAAATATGGCTATGCCCGCACAGGATCAGCGGAAAATCAATGCCGGCAGCCAGGGCCTCGATCTCTTCCAGAGGCTTCAAATAGACCTGACCGTCCGGCGAGACGGATTCCAGCCAATAGACATTATCATCGGTTGGTGTCGCGTGGCAGAGATAGGCCTCATCCAGATGGACCGCACTGACGGGCAAGGTGCGCAGCCATTCGAGATGACGTTCCGTCAGTTCAGAATGCGCGGCCCGATCTGAAATATGCATCGTCTCGGGCGCCAGTTCTATCAGATAGCGGTCGTGATTGCCGCGCACCGTCGGCGCATTCAGTTCCAGCAGCAGATCGGCTGTCTTTCCCGCCGTCAGCGGCCCGCTGAAGCAATCGCCGAGATTGATGATGTCGCTAACACCCTGTCTGCGGATATCCGCAAGCACGGCTTCGAGCGCCAGATGATTGCCGTGAATGTCCGCTATGGCTGCAAAACGCAATCTCAACTCCCGCGATAGGTGGAATAGCCGTAGGTTGAAATCAGCAACGGCACATGGTAATGCGCCGTTGTATCAGCGATACCAAACCGGATCGGCACCAGATCGAGGAAAGCCGGCTCCGGCAGCTTGGTTCCACTGGCACGCAGATAGTCTCCGGCGCGAAACAGCAATTCATAGGTACCGGCAATGAAGCTGTCGCCGATCAGGATGGGACCGCCATCCACGCGCCCGTCGGCATTGGTCGTTACCGTCTTCAGATGCGTGCGAGCATCACCCTCGATCCTGAAGAGATCGATCACCAGGCCTTCGGCAGGCTTGCCGAGAGCGGTATCGAGCACATGGGTAGTCAGTCCGGTCATAGCGTCGGCGCTCCGATGATGAACGGCGTGTCGAAGAAATATTCCTCGAGGTTGTTCTCCGACCCGTCACGATCCACGATAAGGAAATCGCTCTGTTCGTCGAGTGCCATCAGGGGATAATGCCAGACATTGATCCGATAGTTCACGCCCTGGTCGCCGCGCGCAAGGAAGACTTGCGGCCGACCCGGCTTGCCGCCCTCATCTTCTGCAACGACGACGAGGAACGGCCGGCCATTCAGCGGCACGAAACACTGGCTGCCGAAGGGGTGGCGCTCCATCATGTCGATCGAGAAGGGAAAGGCACGCGGCTGGCCGCGAAAGAGGTTCAGGATAATCCGCGCCCCGTCACCGAGAGCTTCGGCATTCGACAACGCATGGAACCGCTCGGTCGTGCCACCGTTGATGTATCGCATGGTCGCAGGATCGGCCTCGATCACATCGCCGAATGGTTCGAACGCTGCCTTTGTCAAAGGATTGATGTCTAGATGCTGTATCATTGATTGATTATTCGCCTTCCGCTCGCCAGTGGCGAATGGAGTCCAGTTGCAGGAGCAACTCCGGAAGAGATTTGTGAGCGATATCCCACAGGGTCGCCGGCTCCATGCCGAAGTATCCTTGTGTGATCCGATTCCGGAAGTCCTGCATCACATGCCAAGGCAGCTCCGGATGGTCAACGACAAACTCCGGATATTCCTCGGAAATGCGTGTGGCAGCCTCGCCGATCAGCAGAAGGTTCATGCCGACGGCACGCTGTTTCTCGATATTGGTGGAGAATGTCGCTTGATCGGCTTCCCTGAGGAAATGGCCGGTTTCGGATGCAGCCTGCTGCATGCGTTCGAGGTAGGTAATCAGTCGATCCAGGCTCATGCCGGCTTTCCTCCGCCGGCAACGCCCGATTCCGGTGCGATGACGCGCCTCTTGGCGTCACCAATCATCCGTCCGCTTCTATCTTTGTCCAATGCTTTCCGCGGCCCCATGGCTCAATATCCTGCCAAGCGGATACTAAGCCATGAGTAGACCGAAAAACAGCGCGTACCTCAACGGGAAATCAGCCCAAGGGCATGGGTTGGAAGAATCGCGGCCCTGAGGCCAAACGTCAGGCCTCAGGCAGCATGGATTGCAGACGCAACAGCGCGATCTTCTCGACCTGAGCGGCAGCCGTCGCAAATTCCGTGTCCCGGCCGTTGCCAATCCGGGTTTCGAAGGCGGCAAGGATATCGTCCTTGCCGAGCCCCTTCACTGCGATGATGAAGGGAAAACCGAATTTCGTCACATAGGCGGCATTCAGTTCGGTAAACCGGGCGTGCTCCTCGGGGCTTAGCCGATCGAGCCCGGCACCGGCCTGCTCCTTGCGGCTATCCTCGGTAAGCTGGCCGGCAATCGCCAGCCGGCCGGCGAGATCGGGGTGTGCCCTCAGCACGCCAAGTCGCTCCGTCTCACTTGCGGCACGGAAGACCCGCACCAGCGCGGCATGCACGCCGCTGGAGGTCAACGGCTCGGCAATGGTGCCCTGATCGTAGGCGCGCTCGGCAACGAAAGGCGAATGTTCGAAGACGCCGCCGAAGCGGCCGACAAAATCATCCCGCGAGATCATATCAGCGCACGCCCCCTGGAAGGTGATTTTCATACCAGTGGTTGGCGATTTCGATTCGTTTCGGGATCCAGACCTTGTCGTGCTTCTGCACATATTCGATGAACCGCCGCAACGCGGCGGCGCGACCGGGGCGGCCGACGAGGCGGCAATGCAGACCGACAGACATCATCTTCGGACTGCCATCCTTGCCCTCTTCGTAGAGCGTGTCGAAGGCATCCTTCAGATAGGTGAAGAACTGGTCGCCGGAATTGAAGCCCTGGAGAGTCGCAAAGCGCATATCGTTGGTCTCAAGCGTATAGGGGATGATCAAGAACGGCTTGCCGTTCAAACCATCGACCCAGAAAGGCAGATCGTCGGCATAGGAATCGGAGGAATAGAGGAAACCGCCCTCCTCCATGACGAGCCGCAGCGTATTGTCCGACGGCTTGCCCTGATACATGCCGTAGGGCCGCTCGCCGGTGAGTTCGGTATGCAGCCGCACGGCTTCGAGAATGTGCTTGCGCTCCAGATCTTCGGAGAAATCCTTGTATTCCAGCCAGCGATAACCGTGACTGGCGATTTCCCAGCCCGCCTCCTTCATGGCGGCAACCGCTTCCGGGTTGCGCGCCATGGCAAGCGTCACGCCATAGACCGTCGCCTGAACCTTGAGTTCGGTGAACATGCGCCATAGCCGCCAGAAGCCGGCGCGCGAACCATATTCGTAGATCGATTCCATGTTGAGGTTGCGCTGGTTCGGCCAGGAGGCTGCGCCAACGATCTCCGAGAGCAGATTTTCCGACCCCGGATCACCATCGAGAATGCAGCTTTCCCCGCCCTCTTCATAGTTGATCACGAACTGCACCGCGATGCGGGCATCGCCAGGCCATTTCGGATCCGGCGTGTTGCGGCCGTAGCCGATGAGATTACGGGGATAGATTTCCGACATTGGATGCACCTTCTCTGATCGCGGAACGGTAGCATCCACGCCACGAAAGTCGAGACGGAAAGTGGGAAAATCACTTTCGCTTCAAAGCGGGGTATTGGCGTGAACGCCATCCGCTAATCTAGGCGATCTTGCGGGCGCTGACCTTTCCCATCGGATGCAGCGAATGCACCCGGAAGGGACCACCGGCGCCTTCTTCCATCATGAGCGCAATGTTGGAAACGGGGACGGGCGCAGCCAAAGCAGGCTCGAAGAAATCGCGCAAAGCACGCTCGATGCGCGTCATATCGGCAGGGCTTACCGTACCCGTCAGCATCATCTGGAAGCGGAACTCGTCCATGACATGCGGATGACCCCAGCGATGCAAATTGGCGAACTGGGTCGCAGAAAGCCCATCCGGATCGATCCGCTCGATCTCGGCTTCGCTCAGGGGTGCGCGATATTGATCGAAGGTCTGCACCAGCGATGCCGCGAGGAAATGCATCTGCTGGCTTGGCACGGAAGGAACGAGGCCCAGTGCGCCGCCGAGCCGCGCAACCTCGAGCCTCGGGATTTCGAAGGGCGCCACCGTGCCAGAAAACCGCATCAGATCGCGCAGCAGCCCGGCTTCGGACATGTCCTCTGCCAGCCGGAACGGAGCCTTGAGCAAACCCATGAAACCATAGCGGCGCGGGACTGCGGTGTAGAAAGCGATCTCGTGAATGCCGAGCCCACCGACCGCCGGCGGATCGACCATCTCGCCGGAATAGACGTTGCGGCCGAGCCAATTCGCCGCCACAAGCGTCAGCGGATCGCTCGCAGACGGTGTGAAGCAAATGGCATACCGCATAAAAATCCTCCAGGGCGTAACGTCAGGCAGACCGAACCGGCACCGATGGCCAAGGAGATAGGTGATTTGCGTGACAGATTGACGACCCGAAAGAGGCCTGAATTCACGTTTTATGTGATATGACTGAAATATGACTCGCTAAAGTGAAACTCTGCGGCAAGTTGAAGCGACCGGGCGCGCCCACCGCCTCACGTACCGCTGCCTCTGCCAACCTATGCGCCAGCCCGAAGCTCACCTTAAAGCCACCGGTCAGGGCAATCAGCGCGGGGTGATCGGGATGCGTACCCACCATCGGGTCACGATCCACGGCCTTCGGACGCAGGCCCGCCCAACGCTCGACGACTTCCGCGCCAGCAAGCACCGGCGCCATGGCACGCGCCGCTGCAAGCAGATCGTCGAGCTGCCCATCCGTCGATAAAGGATCGTCAAATCGGTTCTCGCTCGTGCTGCCAACCGCGACCAATCCATTCTCATGCGGAACGATATAGAGCCCGTCGCGGAAGATAACGGGCAAGTCGCCGTCAACATCGGCCTTCAGCATCGCCGCCTGCCCCTTGACCGGTTGCCCCAGCGAGGCTTTGCGTCGCTCCGTCAACTCATCGAGGATCGGAAACGAGCGGTAACCGGCGGCAAGGATGCAGCGACCGAAGCGAATGTCGCCATCACTTGAACGCGCAATGCCCCGCTCTGGATCGATACTCTCGACGGTAACGCCCTCGCAAAGCCGGACATGTCGTGCCGCCGCGAGAAACCTCCGCAGGACCTCCAGAAACGCGCGCGGCGCAACGCGGGCCGCCAATGTATCGTGGACAAATCCGCTTTCTCCGGCTGACGGTTCGATCCAGCCCTCGATTGGTGCGACATCCAGCAAATGCCAGTGAAACTGCCGCTCCCCGTGCCGCCAATGCACTTCCGCATCTTGGGAATGGCCTAACGCGATCTGCCTCAGATGCGGCTTCGGCAGCGGGATCAAGCGACCGGCGCGACGATAGCCAGCCGAAAGCCCGGTCTCCGCTTCCAGGGCTGCAATTTCCTCCTCCAGCGCGACAAGCGCATCGAACTGAAACTGCTTCTTGTCGGACCATTTGTCCGGCATATGCGGCATCAGCGCGCCGAGCAGACCGCCGCTTGCCCCCAGCCCGAAACGGCCGGCTTCGACAAGCAATGTCCGGATACCAAGACGCTCGGCATGAACGGCGGCCCATAGCCCCATGATCCCGCCACCGACGATCAGCAGATCGACGGACGATTGACCCGCAGGTCTTGGAAGATTATCGGCTCTTTCCATGACAGATCCAGTTTCAGATCGGACCAAGGCGTCCGAAACTCATGCGGCAAGCCCGGAGCTCGAATGGCGCGACGGCGATATGCCCTATTCGGCCGCATTTGGCGACCATTTTTATTGCCAGACCGACGGCAGGCTGGAATGCGGCCATGTCTTCTTGGCCGGTAACGGCCTGCCTGCCCGCTGGCACGGACAGCGAGATTTCCTTATCGGCGAACTCGGCTTCGGCACCGGCCTGAACTTCTGCGAGACCTGGCGCCAGTGGCGACAGCAGGCCATCCCCGGTTCGAACCTGCACTTCATGTCCTTCGAACTCTATCCGATGCGGGCCGAGGAAATCGATCGCGCGCTGACGCACTGGCCCGAAATCGATAGGGAGCGAGAGGCTCTTGCCGCCGCGTGGCCGGGCAACCCGCAGGGTATCGTGTCGCTGAGGCTAGATGCAAATACGCGCCTCAGCGTCGTTTGCGGTCCGGCTCTCGAAGGCGTCAGCCGCGCCGAACAGGGTTTTGATGCCTGGTATCTCGACGGTTTCGCACCATCGCGCAATGCCGACATGTGGTCGCCGGAATTGATGCAGACACTCCATGACAAGACGGTTCCGAACGGCACCTTCGCCACCTACGCAGCGGCTGGCTTCGTGCGGCGAAACCTGCAGGCGGCAGGCTTCATGGTGGAGCGGCGCAAAGGCTTCGCCGGCAAGCGCGAAATGCTCTGCGGCATCAAGCCCGCCTGAGGCCGGAGCTGATGTGCCGCGCCAGGTGGCAAGCATCTTGGGGATTCAGATGAGCTCGCCAAGATGCTGACGAACCCACTTGGCCTCTTCCGAGGCCGTCCGCCGGAAGTGCCGTTTGAAATCCCGGCTGAACTGGGCAGCACTGACATAGCCGACCGATGCCGCCACCTCCGCAATCGTCCCACTTTGGCGCGCGATCATCAACCGCGCCTCGTGGAGCCGCATCGCCTTCACATATTGCATCGGACTGCTGCCCGTCAGAGCCTTGAAATGGACGTGATAGGAGGGAACGCTCATCCCCACTTCACGCGCCAGCGCGGCAACCGAAATCTCGGAATTGTAGGTTTCACGCAATCGGGCCAGGCTTCGCACGATCTTCCCGGAAATGCCCTGCTGCTGAAGCGCTGAGATCATCGCTCCGCCCTGCGGGCCAACGAGAACTCGGTAGTGCAGTTCGCGCAGTATGCCTGCTCCCAGAACCGTAAGCTCGACGGGATCGCTAAGCGCCCGCAGCAGGCGCAGCACGACATCCTCGATCACCGGCTCCATCCTGCTCGATATCAGGCTTCTCACTTTGCCCACCGTTGTTACCGATCGTCTCGCCCCCACCTCCGAGGCGATCTCGGCAGCCAGAAGCATGTCGAACTCGACATAAACAGCAAGCAAAGGGCGTTCTGCGCTGGCTGACGATTCCATACGAAACGGAACAGGCACCGACACGGCCAGATAATGCTCCTCATCGTAAAGATAGACCTCGCCTTCAAGCATGCCCTGCTTTCGGCCCTGCAGGACGAAGACCGCGCCAGGTTTGTAGAGCACGGGAACATCATGAAGGATCGCTTCGGTCCTGAGAATGCGGACACCGGCAAGTGCCGTTGGGTTGTATCCCTGGCCGGGCGCAAGAAGGCCTGCCCGCTCCAGCAACTCCCGGCGCCTTGAACCCTCATCGCTCGGTTTCATAGGATTTGGCAAGATATCCATAGGCTTTGCAATCGCAGACGATGATTTCGAAGATTATCTGTCATAGGCATCAAGCAATCAAGACGAGATTTCGACCATGTCACAGAAGACTTTTTTCATCACCGGAGCGAATTCGGGCTTTGGCTTCGCAATTGCAGCCGCGGCGATCCGGAATGGCCACAAGGTCATCGGCACCATCCGCTCGGAACAGTCGCGGATGGCCCTGGCGGAACGCTTACCGGCAGTGCGGTCCATCCTATGCGATGTGACGGAGTTCAACCGCATAGCGGACATCGTCCGACGGGCCGAGGAGGATCACGGACCAGTCGACGTACTGGTTAACAACGCCGGCTACGGTCACGAGGGAATTCTTGAAGAGTCCTCCCTTGAGGAGATGCGGCGCCAGTTCGACGTGAACGTCTTCGGCGCCGTTGCGGTCGCCAAGGCCTTCCTCCCGCGCTTCCGCGAAAGGCGCAGCGGCTTCATCGTCAACGTGACCTCCATGGGCGGCATGATCACCATGCCCGGCATCGCCTATTATTGCGGAAGCAAATTCGCGCTTCAGGGCATCTCGGAGGTCATGCGAGCAGAGATGGCGCCTTTCGGCGTTCGGGTCACCGCCCTTTGCCCCGGCTCCTTTCGGACAGACTGGGCAGGCCGCTCGATGATCCGAACCGAACGATCAATCGCGGATTATGACGCGCTGTTCGATCCGATCCGTCAGGCGCGGCAATCCAAAAGCGGCAAGCAGCTCGGCGACCCCGACAAACTCGCCAGAGCCGTACTGGACCTGATCGAGTCCGAGGCCCCTCCGCCACAGCTCCTGCTTGGCAGCGATGCTCTTAGACTCGTCACTGACAGGATCGAGCGCCTCAGCCAGGAGATCGAAGCCTGGAAAGCCGTTACCGTTTCTACCGATGGCTGATGGCCGCGACGGTTGCGATGGCCAAAAGATGGCATGCAGCCATGCGCTCAAGTCTGTGGATCTGAACTCTAGGTCTTAGACCGATCGGCCCGGAGAGCGGTATCGCCCAGATAGCGCTGGATCTTCGTCTCGAGAAGTTCGGGGCTGATCGGCTTGGACATACAATCGTCCATGCCCGACTGCATGCACATGATGCGATCGACATCCAGTGCCTGCGCCGTCACCCCGACGATGGGCACATGCCATCCCTGCCCGGCCTGTGTCTCGAACTGCCGGATCATGCGAGTCGCCTGATGACCGTTCATGACCGGCATGGACACATCCATGAGGATTAGCGACGGCCGCAGCTGGCGCCATGCGTCGACGGCCGCCTGGCCGTTCTCCACAACAAGGAACCTCAGGCCGGTCGCCTGCAGGATCTGCGTGAAGACGATCTGGTTCACCTCATTGTCCTCGGCAACGAGGACGTCGATCGCGTTGCCTGACTTGGCCGACATCATCCGATCGGTGGCTTCGATCGCGACTGCGGCTTCCGTCTCTATCGGCAGCCGACGTTCAACAGAGGCCAATCGCTCACCCAGCTTTTTGCGCCGCGAGGCACGCACGACATCGATGATCGTGCCACGCAGCACATTGGCGCGCACAGGCTTCATCAAATGCGCCTGGCCGTTGACGGCGGCGAATTCCCTATCGCAACCGGCGACACCCATCGACGTCAGGAACACGATAGGCAGCGTGTCGAAACGCGGATCGGCGCGCACGGCGGTCGCGACCTGATAGCCATTCATGCCGGGCATGCTGTAATCGACGATGATCACATCGACCGATACTCCCATATCGAAGGCAGCATTCAGAATAGCGAGTGCGGTCCTACCATCCTCGGCGACATGTCCGTCAAAACCCCATTGCGCCAACTGTTCGGTCAAAATGCGCCGATGGATCGCGTCGTCTTCCACAATCAGGATGCGGGCATCCTTGACATTGGCCGGCAGCTCCGCGACTTTGCCGCGCGCGGCAACCAGCGGCATGGGCAGATTGACCGTGAAGACCGATCCCTTACCCCATTCGCTCTCCACCGAGAGCGAACCGCCGAAAAGATCGACGAGACCGGCAGTAATGGCCAGACCAAGGCCCGAGCCCTCAAGCCGCCGCGCAAAGGACGAATCCGCCAACGAGAACTTGTCGAAGATCGTATCGAGTTTTTCGTCGGGAATGCCGATGCCCGTATCTTCGATACGCAGAACAAGCAATATGGTGTCGCCCGGTGCCGGCTGGCTGTCCAACTCCACCAGCACATGACCGCGCTCGGTAAACTTGATCGCATTGCCGACGAGATTGGTCACGATCTGCCGAAAACGACCGGCATCGCCGAGTATCGCCGCCGGCACGCCGGGAGCGATGCGCACCATCAGCTCGATATTCTTTTCCGATGCGGCCGCAGCCAACAGGGTCGCAATATCCTCGACGGCCTCGGTGGGATCGAATGCCATCTTGCGCAGATGCATTTCGCCGGTATCGATGCGGGAAAAATCGAGAATGTCATTGATGATGGTCAGCAACGCATTGCCCGACTTGACGATGATATCGACGAAGGTCTTCTGCCTCGCATCGAGATCGGTCTTGCCAAGCAGTTCCGCCATGCCGAGAACGCCGTTCATCGGCGTGCGGATTTCATGGCTCATATGGGTCAGGAATTCGGATTTCGCCCTGTCCGCAGCATTGCTGCGCGCCAGGAGTAACTGCAAATCCGCCTCACGTTCCTTCATCTCGGTAACGTCGGTCAGCACCACCGTCCAGCGGCGATGCTCTCCGAGGGCGGCATCGAGCTGCATCCAGTGATCGCCTTCAATCTGAAATATGCAGGAGATCGGCTTGCCGGCAGCAATGCTTTCTCCCCACGATGCCCGCACGGCCTCGGCATCCTCGCCAAAGTCTCCGCGTTGCGCACAATAATCGAACGCCGCAGACCAGTCTTTACCGACTTCCAGAAGCTCCGCCGGCAGCTTCAGCATGTCCTTCAGCCGGTCGTTGGCCAGCATGATCGTACCGTCCTGGACGATCAGCAGGCCTTGGGACATGGCCTGCATGGCATCGGCCATCAACTCGCCGAGGCGTTCCAGCGCCAGCCGGGCCTCGGTGATCTCGCGGAATTGCTGCTTGACGGCCGAGATGTCCGTATAGGACATCAGCGTCCGCCCGTTGGAAATACGGCGCGCATCGATGATGACGGATTTGCCGTCGGCAAAATTCACTTCCGTCTGCAGATGCTCGCCCGCCTTGCGCAATGCCGCCAGGCGCGCCTGATAGATGTCGTCGATGCTGCGCCCGTCGGAGCCGAAGCGCGCCAGTTCATAGTGTTTGGCGATGAGATCCCGATAGGGGCGGCCTTCGAAGCGCTCATCCTTCGAGAATTCGAAAATGTCGTAGAAGGCGTCATTCACGTATTCGACGACGTAGCCACCGTCGTGGATCAGAACACCGATCGGCATCGAGCGAAGAATATTGTCGAGATCCTGATGCAGTCCCCTGGCAGGTGCTTCCAGAAACACCCCGAAAATATAGACGCGGTCTTCCGCAGGGGAAAAACTCTCGATCTGGATGCGCGATCGCTCACGGCCCGATGCGTCAAAGCAGAGTGCCACCTCTTCCGAACCGAAGACCAGCGCCCGGCGCTCCCTGTCTTCCCTATCGGCGCTCTCCGCGGCATCGAGAAGATCATGGCTGCGATTGCCGATGAAATCGGAAATATCGCGCCTGAAAAACCGCGCATAGGCATCATTGACGGCGACGTAACGAAGCTCGCTGTTCTTGATGTAGGCGGGCCTGTCCAGACTGGTGATCCGGCGGCACGCTATGTCGAGCAGTTCACCGTCCAAGGTCAAACGGAGCCTCTCTTTTCACCGCGCATGATAGTTCATGAAACGACGCTCTAACATGATTGGCTTTAACAAAGCCTTAACCATGTTTAACCATCGCGCCGACGTCGCGTTCAGACTATGCGCTATCCTATAACGGTCATGTCTTGGTCGCAAACGACGGCGGCACATCGGGGGAAACTCTGCCAAGAATCCGTCAACGGATCCCTGGGAGCGAGCGCCATGAGCGATGAAGAAAGCCTGACCTTGAACGAAGCGCAGATCGCAACGGCGACGGGCGAACGGCGGCGGCGGGCCGGAGGGCGTGGCGCCGAACGCAGCCGCAAGCCGAGCGGCACGAAATATCTCAACCTCGTCAACAATCTCGCGCACACGGAACTCCTGTCGCCTGAAGCGCTTGACGATATTCACGAGGCATCGCTGACCATCCTCGAAGAGATCGGCATGGATATCATCCTGCCGGAAGCGCGCGAGCGCATGAAGGCTGCCGGCGCGGACGTCACGCCGGGCAAGGAACGCGTCCGCTTCGATCGCAACATGATCATGGAACTGATCGCTTCGATCCCGTCGAACTTCACGCTGCACGCTCGCAATCCCCTTAGAAACGTTGAGATCGGCGGCCGCAATCTTGTCTTCGCGCAGGTTGCCTCCGCCCCCTTCGTCGCCGACCGCGACGGCGGCAGGAGAGCTGGTAATCAGGAGGATTTCCGCAAGCTTATCAAGCTCGCGCAGTCCTTCGACATCATCCATATGACTGGCGGCTATCCCGTCGAGCCTATCGATATCCACGCTTCGGTCCGCCATCTCGATTGCCTCTCCGACATCGTCAAACTCACCGACAAGGCCTTCCATTGCTATTCGCTGGGCAAGCAGCGCAATCTCGACGCGATCGAGATCGCCCGCATCGGCCGCGGCATCAGCATGGAGCAGATGGAGCGCGAGCCCTCGCTCTTCACCATCATCAATTCCTCCTCGCCGCTGCGTCTCGACGGGCCGATGTTGCAAGGCATCATCGAAATGTCCTCGCGCGGCCAGGTAGTCGTGGTGACACCGTTCACGCTGGCGGGCGCCATGGCGCCGGTGACGATCGCCGGCGCGCTGGTGCAGCAGAATGCCGAGGCGCTCTGCGGCCTCGCCTTCACCCAGATGGTGCGCAAGGGGGCACCGGTCATGTATGGCGGCTTCACCTCGAACGTCGACATGAAGACGGGTGCCCCCGCCTTCGGCACGCCGGAATATATGAAAGCGGTCATCGCGGGCGGGCAGCTCGCCCGTCGATACGGCATCCCCTACCGCACCTCCAACACGAACGCTTCCAATACGCTCGATGCACAGGCGGCTTACGAATCGGCGCTGTCGCTCTGGGCGCTGACCCAGGGCGGCGGCAATTTCGTCCTGCATGCGGCCGGCTGGAGCGAAGGCGGGCTGACCGCCTCCTTCGAGAAATTCATCCTTGACGTCGACATGCTGCAGATGGTCGCGGAATTCCTGAAGCCGCTCGATGTCAGCGCCGATGCTCTGGCGCTGGATGCCGTGCGCGACGTCGGCCCCGGCGGCCATTATTTCGGCACGGCCCATACGCTGGCTCGCTATGAAACCGCTTTCTATTCACCGATCCTGTCGGACTGGCGAAACAACGAGACATGGACGGAAGCCGGGAGGCCCACGACTTACGATCACGCCAATCGTGTCTATAAGGAAACGCTCGAGCGTTATGAACGCCCCCCGCTCGATCCGGCCATCGAGGAAGAGCTCGACGCCTTTGTCGCCAAGCGCAAGGCAGAGGGTGGCGTTCCTACGGATTTCTGATTGAAAATCAAAGGCTTTACGCCTCAAATCATGAACGAAATTTAATGTTCCCGACCTCTTTTTGGCCGCGACTTCGCCAGCTTTCCCAAGCACCGTCAAACTCGGCTTCGGCTGGAAGCCCCGTGTTTTTGGGAAAGGGATGTCAATGTCTGTGCTTCGCACATTAACGACGGCCGGTTTGATCGCGCTGACGCTTGGCAGCGCCGCCGCCGTAACCACCACCACTGCCAGCGCCTCCGACCGCGGCGCCTTCTTCGGCGGTCTCGCCGCGGGTGTCGTCGGCGGCGCTTTGGTAGCCGGGGCTGCGCGTCCGGCCTACCCCGCTTATTACCCGGCATATCCGGCCTACTATGATGGCCCGGTCTACGAGCGCGTCTATGTACGCCCCTACCCCAGCTGCTATTGGGCATGGCGTCACGATGGCTGGGGCCGTCCTTATCGCGTGGAGGTTTGCCGCTAGGATCAGCAATCGCTGATTGAGGGCATGCACCCTTATCAGATCTCGGATGCCGCCGGATTTCGGCGGCATTTTTGTACGCCTGATGAAAGAGCTTTCGCTTACACCTCTTGACATTCGCCGCGTTTAAGACCAAATGCGCCTCAGCTTTCACCTTCCGGCCGCCGCGTGAGCGTGCCCTGCGGGACAATCTGTACGCAAGAGAGGGACAAAAGCGCTTTTATGAATGAGGCCGCGCTAGGTGCTGTGGCCGGATGCGCTGGAAAGCTATTTCCAACTTACAAGTTCCCACTTCACGCGGGGTTCTTGACGCCACAGACAGACCGGACCGCATGGTGCGACCCGGCCTATTTTCTGTGGCGCCCCCGAAAGGTATTGAATTGACCGATTTTCACTCGCTTGGTCTCTCCAAGCAGATCGTTGATACACTGTCGCAGAACAACTTCGCTACGCCGACGCCGATCCAGGCACAGGCGATCCCGCTCGTTCTCCAGGGCCGCGATCTCATCGGCCTCGCCCAGACCGGCACCGGCAAGACAGCCGCTTTCGGCCTCCCGATCATCGAGATGCTGCTGAAGGAAGCCAAGCGTCCCGACAACCGCACCGTCCGCACGCTGATCCTCGCCCCAACCCGCGAGCTGGTGAACCAAATCGCCGACAATCTGAAGCTCTTTGTGCGCAAGTCGCCGCTGCGCATCAACCTTGTGGTCGGTGGCGCGTCAATCAACAAACAGCAGCTTCAACTCGAGCGCGGCACCGATATCCTCGTCGCGACACCGGGTCGCCTCCTCGACCTCATCAATCGCCGTGCCCTCTCCCTCGGCCATGTCACCCATCTCGTTCTCGACGAAGCCGACCAGATGCTCGATCTCGGCTTCATCCACGACTTGCGCAAGATCGCCAAGCTCGTTCCGGCCAAGCGCCAGACCCTGCTCTTCTCGGCAACCATGCCGAAGGCGATCGCCGATCTCGCTTCCGACTACCTGACCAATCCGGTCAAGGTCGAAGTCTCTCCTCCGGGCAAGGCAGCCGACAAGGTCGAGCAATATGTCCACTTCGTCGCCGGCCAGAACCACAAGACCGAAATCCTTAAGGAAACGATCTCTGCCAATCCGGATGGCCGTGCCATCGTCTTCCTGCGCACCAAGCACGGCGCCGAGAAGCTGATGAAGCACCTCGATCACGTCGGCTTCGCGGCTGCCTCCATTCACGGTAACAAGAGCCAGGGTCAGCGCGAGCGCGCGCTCAAGGGCTTCCGCGACGGTGATGTCCGTGTTCTCGTCGCGACCGACGTTGCCGCCCGCGGCATCGACATCCCCGGCGTTTCGCACGTCTACAACTTCGATCTGCCGGAAGTACCGGATGCATATGTTCACCGCATCGGCCGCACGGCGCGCGCCGGCCGCGATGGCATCGCCATAGCCTTCTGTGCCCCCGATGAAATCCGCCTGCTGCGTGACATCGAGCGCCTGATGGGGATCGAGATCGCCGTTGCCAGTGGCGAAGCCCCGGCCGATCGCGGCCGTCCCGTTCGCGGCAAGGGTCGTGGTGGCCAGAACAATGGCGGCCTGGGCAGAGGGCAGAATGGCCAGGGACGCGAGCGCGGCGAAGGCCGCCCGCAACGTCCGGCCCGCCGTCCGTTCTTCGACAAGGAAAACGGCGAGGCTAGCGATCGCCAGGATCGCCGCCCCCGCAACGATCGCCCGCAGCGAGAAAGCAATCGCAATGCCGATTTCCGTGGCCAGCGTCGCAACGAACCGACGCCGCGTCAGGAACCCGACAACGACCTCGCCTCGACCTCGGATTTCCGCCCCGCTCGCAAGCAGCACAACGGCCAGTCCAACGGCAACGGTGCCGCGCATGAGGGCGGAGCCCATCGCGGCCAGCGACATTCCCATGGCCGCCCCGCAGGCCGCCACAACGAAGAACGCGGCGCACAGGGCGAACAGCGCAATGGCGGCAACGGCCGCATGAAGCGTCGTGGCCCAGGCAATGGCGGCCAGCGCCGCGAACGTGCTTGATAAAGTTCAAAGGGGGCCGATTGGCCCCCTTTTTCTAATCCCAATGTACCATCTAGCGTAAAGCCGTTTTTGGAGCGTTCATTGTAACTTCTTCAGCCCCATCGTACGGAGCTAATCTCATGCTGAATATGGCTCGCTAGAGCGAATCTTCGTCCCTGTCTATACCTGCCATGTTCCATTCATGAACTGAGCTTTCGCGCGATGAGAGATCGATACAAAAGCGAAACTCCGCCGATAATACCCATGATCAACACCGAGCCGAAGAGGGATGACGTATACAAATTAGCAAAAACATGCGTCTTCTGTCCGATCAGGACTTCGTAACCTCGACACTTGCCTGTACATTTGCTGTTCAAATCAAAGTTGAAGACGAAATAATCAAAGGCAACAATGATAATGTTGCACATTATTATAATTTTAATCGCCTTAATACGAATATTACCACGATCAACTTCATATACATTTCGATTTACCATTGTATAATCAGTTGCAAATATAGACCCAGACACTACATAGTTGGCCAACAACAACAGACCACAACAACTTAACCCTGAAAGTATCTGGGAAAAGACTATCAACAGCCGGATATTATGCTCCCAAAATACCAACTCTCCCAGAACCGAAAAAACACCGATCGGCAGCAGAAACGAACACAGTATGCGAGCACTGTCGCTCATCCTTTTGTATACTAGACCCTTCATATAGCCATAGGCTGTCCATATAGTTGCAATGAGCGGGAGCGGACCGATAATCCAAGGTAGGCCGATCGCTGGGGCCAGTACGGCAAGAGCCCCTGCTGCGATTAAAATGGATAAAATGATCGTATAGTCTCGGAGTATCGACCTCCATTTCACTGCTTTCCGCTTCATTTTTTCCTCTGAAACAATATGAAAGCACAATTATTGCTTCAAAGCTAAAAAAGGTACAGCACCGCAAGAGACATCATCATCCAATTGTATAGATCCTAAGAGATGACGATCTCTTCTTAGCGAAATAGGCGAATACCATGCCAGCAAGGCCGATTCTGCCGTCTCAAACGTACCTTTATTAGCAGGGGAGTTCTTCGTCGCCGAGAACAGAAAGCTTTCGTTAATCCGCTATTCCGGCACGACTTCCGCCTGACGCCGATTGGTGAGGTAAACGCCGATCACCACAATCACCGTACCAACGATGATCGGCAGCGTCAGCGGCTCCCCGAAGGCGATGGCGGCCTCAATGGCGACGGCGGGCGGCATCAGGTAGATCAGCGATGCGGCGCGCGACACCTGCCCGCGGCGGATGAGATAGAGCAGCAGACCGACGGCGCCCATGGACAGGCCGAAGACGGACCAGAGCAGCGACAGGATCGCCGTCTGCGTGCCGTCGAAGCGCAGGCCTTCGAAAATGAAGGCCAAGGGAACGGTCACAATCAGCGCGCCGACATATTGCAAGGTCGCAATGGTTCTGAGGTCGCCGGTCTGCAGGTGCCGCTTCTGATAGAGCGTGCCATAAGTCACCGAGACCATAGCCAATAGATTGACGACGAGCGGCACCGCCGATTGCCAGAGATTGGCAGTATCCGTCGCCAAGAGTTTCGGCGAGATCGCGATGGCAATGCCGAGGAAACCGAGAAGAAGGCCAACCTTCTGGATCGGCCGCAGCCGCTCGCCGACGAGAAGCGGTGCGGCCATGGCAGTCATCAGCGGCTGCAGCGCCGCAATGATGCCGGAAATGCCGGCCGGCACGCCCTCGGCAATCGCCCACCAAAGGCCCGCCAGATAGATGCCATGCAGGAAAATTCCGGAATAGACGGCCCGGAACACGCTCGACCAGTCGCGCGGCCACCGGGCGCCGACGATCGAACAGAGCAGCACGAAAGCAACAGCCGACAGGCTGTAGCGGATCATCAGGAAGGTGAAAGGGCCTGCATGCAGCGAAGCATATTTGGCGACGATCCAGCCGGTGGACCAGAGAAGGACAAAAATCGCGGGCGCAAGTTTATCGAGGGACATGGGAATCGGACCGATATATGTGGCGCTTAGGATCCGGAATCCTGGTCGACTCTGGGTGTCGCGCGGAGGGGTTGAAGGCTGATAGCCGATGGCGGCTGTACGGTCAAAATCGATCTGCTGAAAACAGCGATCAATTTTTCTTCAGGTCCGGCCAACCACCGCCGTGGTTTCAGAAACCTTAGCCACCACCCAGACGTCCAGTCCGCAAAAGAAGCAGATGCTCAAATTTTGATCCAAACATTGCGGCAAGAGCCGGCAGGCAACAACTCTATTACTCTTAAATGCCTGTAAATCCGGCATTTTTCGATGTTGCGAAATTCGCGATGGCAACTGCGCATAGTTCTTGCATTGTAAAAACCGTTGTATTCAAATGGGTAAAAACACGGGGACCGCACCTTTGGCATTTGATGAAATGATTACTGCGGATGAAAGTCCGCGCGCGCCTTACGAGAAATACTTCGAGTGGTACTCAGGCCAGGACAGGGGCCACCTCATTGCCAAATCCCGCGATGCGGAAACCATCTTCCGAAAGACGGGTATTACCTTCGCGGTCTACGGACACGCCGACTCCTCCGAAAAGCTCATCCCCTTCGACATCATCCCCCGCATCATATCAGGCCGCGAATGGCGCAAGCTCGCCCAGGGCATCGAACAGCGGGTCATCGCCCTCAACGCCTTTCTCGACGACATCTACCACAAGCAGGAAATCATCCGCGCCGGCCGCATCCCGCGCGAACTGATCGAGAAGAACGTTGCCTTCCTGCCCGAGATGATCGGCTTCCGTCCGCCGGGCGGCGTCTACACCCACATCGTCGGCACCGACATCGTGCGCACCGGCGAAGACCAGTTCTATGTGCTCGAGGATAACGCACGCACACCGTCCGGCGTCAGCTACATGCTGGAAAACCGCGAAACGATGATGCAGATGTTCCCCGAACTGTTTCACCAGAACAAAGTGCAGCGCGTCGAGGACTATCCGCTGCTGCTACGCCAAAGCCTGGCATCGCTCGCCCCTCCCGGCTGCACTGGTAAGCCGCGCGTCGCCGTGCTGACGCCGGGCATCTATAACTCCGCCTATTACGAGCATTCCTTCCTCGCCGACATGATGGGCGTGGAGCTGGTGGAAGGCTCCGATCTGCGCGTCATCGACGGCAAGGTGAAGATGCGCACGACACGTGGCTATGAGGCGATCGACGTGCTCTACCGCCGCGTCGACGACGATTTCCTCGATCCCCTGACCTTCCGTCCGGATTCCGCGCTCGGCATCCCCGGCATCATGGATGTCTACCGAGCCGGCAACATCACCATCGCCAATGCGCCCGGCACCGGCATTTCCGACGACAAGGCGATCTATTCCTACATGCCCGAGATCGTCGAATTCTACACCGGCCGCAAGCCGATCCTCGAGAACGTCCCGACCTGGCGCTGTTCCGAGCCAGACAGCCTGCAATATGTGCTCGATAATCTCGCCGATCTCGTCGTCAAGGAAGTCCACGGCTCAGGCGGCTACGGCATGCTTGTGGGGCCGACGGCCACGAAGAGGGAGCGGGCGGCCTTTGCCGAGAAGCTCAAGAGCAAGCCAAACAACTACATCGCGCAGCCAACCCTTTCGCTCTCGACCGTGCCGATCCTCGTCAACAAAGGCATTGCGCCGCGGCATGTCGACCTGCGGCCCTATGTCCTCGTCTCCGACAAGGTGCGGATCATCCCCGGCGGGTTGACCCGCGTGGCGCTGAAGGAAGGCTCGCTGGTGGTCAATTCCAGCCAGGGCGGCGGCACCAAAGATACCTGGGTTCTGGAGGACTGATCGGACATGCTGGGAAGAACCGCGAATGGCCTCTACTGGATGTTCCGTTACATCGAGCGCGCCGAGAACATAGCCCGCCTCGTCGACGCCGGCCAGCGCATGTCGCTGACGCGCAGCGACGCGGTCGACGACGATTGGGATGGCGTCCTGCAAAGCGCCGGCGTGCGCGAGGCCTACAATGAAGTGCACAACAAGCTGACCGGGACCGACGCAATCGATTATCTGATGCGGGACCGCTCCAATCCATCGAGCGTCATGTCCTGCATCGAATATGGCCGCAACAATGCCCGCATGGTGCGCACGGCGCTGACCCGCGACACCTGGGAAGCGACCAACGAATGCTGGATCGAGCTGAAGTCGCTGCTCGGCAAGAAGCTGAAGACGGCCGAGCTGCCTGAGACGATCGACGTCATCAAGCAGCGGGCGGGCCTCATCCGCGGCGCCTTCCACGGCTCGATGCTGCGCAATGAACTCTATAACTTCGCCCGCATCGGCACCTTCATCGAGCGCGCCGACAACACGGCCCGCATCCTCGACGTGAAATATTACGTGCTGCTGCCGTCCGTCTCGCATGTCGGCTCCTCGCTCGACAATGCGCAATGGGAATCGATCTTGCGATCCGTTTCGGCGCACCGGGCCTATAAATGGGCCTATGATCCGGAGTACAAGCCGGCGAACATTGCCGACTTCCTGATCCTCAATGGGCAGATGCCGCGTTCGCTCGCCTATTGCTATGAGAAGATCGTCAGCAATATCGGTTATCTCAGCGCCGAATATGAAAAAAAGCTGCCGGCGCACGATACGGCGGAAGCCATCCGCAAGTCGCTGCAAAAGCTGACGATTAAGCGCATTATGGATCAGGGCCTGCATGAGTTCCTCGAGGATTTCGTCGCACGCAACAATCAGTTGGGCGCCGAAATCTCCGACGGCTACCGGTTCTACGAATAGGCGGGCGATATCATGAAACTGACGATCAGCCATATCACGGAATATCGCTACGACGAGCCGGCGCAATTTTCGCTGCAGCGGCTGCACCTGACGCCGCTGACGGGCGTTGGACAGACGGTCATCGACTGGAAACTCTCGGTCGAAGGCGCCAAGCCCGAGGTGGAATATGACGACCAGTTCGGCAATCGCGCCACGCTGGTGTCCCTCGACGGACAGCAGGACGCAACGAAGATCATTGCCTCAGGCGAAGTCGAGACGCAGGACCTCAACGGCGTTGTCGGGCTGCATCAGGGATTCAGTCCGCTCTGGCTTTTCCTGCGGGAATCGCCGCGTACCAAGGCAGGCAGGCTGACGAAGGAGCTGTTGCGCGGCGTTTCCGGCGACAACGAGCTCAGCAGGATGCATGCACTGATGAAAGCGATCCACGAGACCGTGGAATATAAGCCGGGCACCAGCAATACGGAGACGACGGCGGAACAGGCACTGGAAGCCAAGAGCGGCGTCTGCCAAGACCACGCCCATATCTTCCTCGCCGGCGCCCGTGCGTTGCAGATCCCTGCCCGTTACGTCTCGGGCTATCTGATGATGGAAGGCAAGAACGAACAGGCTGCGACGCATGCCTGGGCCGAGGCACATATCCCCGGCCTCGGCTGGGTCGGCTTCGATCCGGCCAACGATGTCTGCCCCGATGCCCGTTATGTCCGCATCGCGACCGGCCTATGCTATCGGGATGCCGCTCCCGTTTCCGGCATGCGGATCGGCACGCCGGGCGAAACTCTTATGGTCAAAGTGACGGTAGCGAGCCAAGGGCAAAGCCAGAGCCAGAGTCAAAGCTGACAGGCATAATTTACCCTGCCGAGAAAACCTCGACATGGCCTTTGCCGCCATAGCGAAGAATTGCATCATCGGCTGTCAGTAGCGGAATACGGTGAAAGCGTGCTGTCGCCACAATAATCCGGTCAGCCGGATCGGCATGAAATTCTCCCGGCAGCCGAACGCCATCCACCGCGATCTGTGGCTCTATGGAAGCTAGCTCCAAACCGGGCAAGGCGAGTGCTGTACCGAGCCAACGGCTGACGTCGTCACCAAGTGCGATGCGTCCCTTCTCAGCAAGCATGGCGATTTCCCAAGGAGTAATCGCTGAGATCAGAATGCGACTGCGCGCCGTCGTTTCATCGATAAGTTCACGAGCCCGAGCGTTCAGCCTCGGATCGTCATGCATAACCCAGATCAGAACGTGCGTATCGATGACGATCAATGCGTCGCATCCCATTCTTCAGCATCGACAACAGGCAGAAACGGATCGTCATATTGGAGAACAGTGCCCTTCATCGCGCCGATGATACTGGGGCGATTTGATTTCTCCGGCGCGGGGGCCAACAAAGCGACCGGCTTTCCACGCTTCGTAATGATAATGGGCTCTCCGTCATTGCCCATTTGATCGATCAGATGAAGGCATTTCGCTTTGAATTCGGCGGCACCGACAGATTTGACAGACATGGGCACAACTCCCGTACAGATGTACATAAAATATGGTCATCTAAAGCGAGACGGTCAATACCCTAAAGTGCGGGAATGAAGAAGGGCGGAGCTTTCGCCCCGCCCCTATCAAACTCCAGACACCAATCTCAATGGCTGTCGCGGTTGTTCGGGATTTCCGAGCCGCGCTGGCCGACGAGGAAGTCCAGGTCGGCGCCAGTGTCGGCCTGCATGACCGACTTCACATAGAGGCCGCCGTAACCGCCGGTGAGCGGCTTGACCGGGGAAACCCAGGCCGCGCGGCGCTTTGCCAGTTCCTCATCCGACACTTCGAGCTGGATGGTGCGGGCGGGAACGTCGACGGCGATGATGTCGCCGTTCTGGACCAGCGCCAGGGGGCCGCCATCGGCGGCTTCCGGAGCCGTATGCAGGATGACCGTGCCATAGGCTGTGCCGGACATGCGCGCATCGGAGATGCGGATCATGTCGGTGATGCCCTTCTTCAGTACCTTCGGCGGCAGGCCCATATTGCCGACTTCGGCCATGCCCGGATAACCCTTCGGGCCGCAATACTTCAGCACCATGATGCAGTTCTCGTCGATATCGAGATCGTCGCGGTTGATGCGGGCGTGATAGTCCTCGATGCTTTCGAAGACGACGGCGCGGCCCTTGTGCTGCATCAGATGTGGCGAAGCGGCCGACGGCTTCAAGACCGCACCCTTCGGTGCCAGGTTGCCACGCAGGACGGCGATGCCGCCCGACTGCGTCAATGCATTCTCGCGGGGCACGATCACGTCGTCATTGTAGTTGACGACATCCTTGACACCGGCCCAGATCGTATCGCCGGTGACGGTGATGGCGTCCTTGTGCAGCAGGCCCATCTCGCCAACCGCCTTGATGACGACAGGCAGGCCGCCGGCATAGTAGAACTCTTCCATCAGGTGCTTGCCCGACGGCTGCAGGTTGACGATCGTCGGCACTTCGCGGCCAAGACGATCCCAATCGTCCAGCGATAGATCGACGCCGACGCGACCGGCAAGCGCCAGCAGGTGCAGAACGGCATTCGTCGAGCCGCCGACGGCGCCATTGACACGGATCGCGTTTTCGAAGGCTTCCTTGGTCAGAATATCCGAAGGCTTCAGGTCTTCCTTGACCATGTCGACGATACGGCGGCCTGAAAGCTGCGAGATGACGCGGCGACGAGCATCCACGGCCGGGATCGCTGCATTGCCGGGGAGCGTCATGCCAAGCGCTTCGGCCATCGACGCCATGGTCGAAGCCGTACCCATGGTCATACAGCTACCAGCCGAGCGAGCCATGCCCTGCTCCGCATCCATGAATTCATCCAGCGACATCTCGCCGGATTTCACCATTTCGGAGAATTGCCAGATCGCCGTGCCGGAACCGACATCCTTGCCGCGCCACTTGCCGTTCAGCATCGGGCCACCGGAAACGAGGATGACCGGAATGTCGACGGACGCCGCACCCATCAGCAGGCTCGGCGTGGTCTTGTCGCAGCCGCCGAGCAGCACGACGCCATCGACCGGGTTGCCGCGGATCGCCTCTTCGACATCCATGGCCGCGAGGTTGCGGAACATCATCGCGGTCGGGCGCAGCGTGCTTTCGCCGACGGAGAAGACAGGGAATTCGACCGGGAAACCGCCCGCTTCGTAGACACCGCGCTTCACGCGCTCTGCAAGATCACGCAAATGCGCGTTGCAGGGCGTCAGCTCCGACCAGGTGTTACAGATGCCGATGATCGGACGGCCGTCGAACGTATCGGCCGGCAGGCCCTGGTTTTTCATCCAGGAGCGATGCATGATCGCGTTCTTGCCGGTGCCGCCGAACCAGTCGTAGGAGCGCAGCTTGCGCGGCCATTCAGCTTTCTTTTTCATGTCTCAGTACCCTTTGCGTCGCCCAGGCCGCCTCGTTCGCGCCTGGGCTTTAAAATCGATGATCAGGCGAGCGTGTAAGCCGTCTTGACGGTAGTGAAGAATTCGGCGGCATATTTGCCCTGCTCGCGCGGACCGAAGGACGAGCCCTTGCGGCCGCCGAACGGTACGTGGAAGTCGACGCCCGCCGTCGGCAGGTTGACCATCACCATGCCCGCTTCCGCATTGCGCTTGAAATGCGTCGCATGCTTCAGGCTCGTCGTAGCAATGCCCGAGGACAGGCCGAATGGCGTGTCGTTGGCCGTTGCCAAGGCTTCCTCGTAATCCCTAACGCGGATGACGGAAGCAACCGGGCCGAAGA
The DNA here is from genome assembly GCF_030182525.1 of Rhizobium pantanalense. Lineage (NCBI taxonomy): Bacteria > Pseudomonadati > Pseudomonadota > Alphaproteobacteria > Hyphomicrobiales > Rhizobiaceae > Rhizobium > Rhizobium pantanalense. The sequence goes on along the minus strand of NZ_JAQJCH010000001.1, from coordinate 603,987 downwards.
TTTCTTCGCGGCTGATGCGCATCTGGTTCGTCGCTTCCGTGAACAAAGTCGGCTGGAGGTAAAAGCCGGGTGTGTCACGGTTGACGAGTTCGCCGCCGAAGGCAAGCTTGGCGCCTTCCTGCCGGCCGATCTCTATATAGTCGGTATCCGTCTTCAGCTGCTTGGCATCGACGACCGGGCCGATATGCGTGCCCGACTTCAACGCGTTATCGACGTTCAGCGTCTTCAGCTTTTCCGTCAGCGCCGCCACGAACTTGTCGTGAATGCCCTCGGTGACGATCAGGCGCGACGAGGCCGTGCAGCGCTGGCCGGTCGAGAAGAAAGCCGAGTTGGCAGCCGCCTCGACAGCGACGGTCAAGTCAGCATCGTCAAGCACCACCATCGGGTTCTTGCCGCCCATTTCCAGCTGGTACTTGCGGCCGTGCTCGACCGACGACAGCGCCACGCGCTTGCCCGTGCCGACCGAGCCGGTGAAGGTGATCCCCGAAAGAACCGGGCTATCGAGCATTGCCTGACCGACGACAGAGCCCTTACCCATGACGAGGTTCAAGACACCCTTCGGCAGACCGGCGCGGTGGAGAATATCGACGATCGCCCATGAGCAGCCGGGAACGAGATCGGCCGGCTTGAAGACGACGGTGTTGCCGTAGCAGAGCGCCGGCGCGATCTTCCAGGCGGGAATGGCGATCGGGAAGTTCCAGGGCGTGATGATGCCGATGACACCAAGCGGCTCGCGGGTGATCTCGACGCCGATGTTCGGGCGCACGGAAGGCACCACCTCGCCTGCCAGACGCAAGGCCTCGCCGGCAAAGAATTCGAAGATCTGCGCGGCGCGGATCGTCTCGCCGATCGCCTCCGGAAGCGTCTTGCCCTCTTCGCGGGCGAGCAGCGCGCCGAGCTCGTCCTTGCGCGCCAGGATCTCGTCGCCGGCCTTCTTCAGAATCGTGTGGCGCTCCAGAATACCGGAACGCGACCAGGCCGGAAAAGCAGCCTTCGCAGCAGCGATCGCATCCGTGACGTCCTGCGCGCTTGCGCTCGCATAGAGGCCGACGACCTCGTTCGTATCCGACGGGTTGATGTTCTCGGTGCCGTTCGTCCCCGTCCACTCCCCGGCGATCAAGTTCTGATGAATGGTCATGGCGTCATGCCTTCCTGGATCGTATTAAAGATGCCCGGCCGATCCCTTGCGGCCGGGCTCGATGCATTACAGCTGGCGAACAGCCACATTCTCCTCGGCATCGATCGCCAGCGGATTGCGTAGCGGCAGTCCGAATTCCCCAACTTCGATTTCGAAGACATCACCGACTTCCGGCTTGATGCCTTCGGCAAACGAAAGCGTCGCAGTGCCGAACATGTGGACATGCACATCGCCTGGAACGCGGAAGATGCCGTACTTGAAGTGGTGATATTCAAGGTTCGCGAAGGTATGCGACATGTTCGCTTCGCCCGACAGGAACGGCTTCTCGAAGATCACCTTGTCGCCACGCTTGATGCGGGACGTGCCGCGAATATCTTCTGGCGCAACACCGACGCGGATTTCCGGGCCGAAACTTGCCGGACGCAGCTTGGAATGGGCGAGATAGAGATAGTTGATCCGCTCGGTGACGTGATCGGAAAACTCGTTCGACAGCGCAAATCCGATACGGAACGGCGTGCCATCCTTGGCGATGACATAGATGCCGGCCATTTCCGGCTCCTCGCCGCCATCAAGCGCGAAGGATGGAGATACGAGTGCCGCACCCGGGGCTGCAGCGCCATAGCCGTTGCCCTTGTAGAACCACTCGGGCTGCACGCCTTTCTCGCCTGCCTTCGGCTTGCCGCCCTCGATGCCCATCTTGAACATCTTCATGGAGTCGGTCAGCGTCTCCTCGGCTGCTTCCGTCGTCTTCTTGTGCATGGAATCACGCGTCGCGGCAGAGCCGAGATGCGTCAGGCCGGTGCCCGTCAGGTGCAGGTGAGCTGCATCTGGATGCGTGATCGGCGGCAGGAAACGGCCCTCTGCATAGGCTTTTTCGAGATCGATCGCCTCGCCGAGACCATGGGCCTCGATGACTGAAGCGAGGGACTTGCCGCTATCGGCAGCTTCGATCGCAAGCTTGTAGACGCTGCCACCATTGACGACAGCCTTGGCAGCTTCGCCGGGTCCGTTGCGGACCGCAACGACGATCTCGCCGTTCGAACCCTTGATCTGCGAGATGAGCATGTCTTTCATCCTTTCCTAACAGACAGAGATCGGATGCAGTTTCCCGTTCCGGCTCTCAGCGAGAGCCGGACTCTGTCATAGATTTGGTTTTAAAAGCTGGGTTGATCGCTAAACGATCAACCCTTGTTCTTGTTGTAGACGTCGATGAACACGGCGGCGAGCAGAACCGCACCCTTGATCATCTTCTGGGAGTCCGTCTGGTATCCGAGGATCGACATGCCCTGGTTCAGCACGCCCATAATCAAAGCGCCGATAACGGCACCCGTCACCTTGCCGACGCCGCCGGAGGCCGAAGCGCCGCCGATGAAGCAGGCTGCGATGACGTCGAGTTCGAGGCCGTCACCGCCCTTTGCGGTTGCCGAATTCAGGCGCGTCGCGATGATGATGCCGGCGATGCTCGCCAGGATGCCCATGTTGATGAAGGTGTAGAAGGTCAGGCGGCGGGTATCGATACCTGAGAGCTTCGTCGCCTTCTCATTGCCGCCCATGGCATAGATGCGGCGGCCGATCGTCGTGCGCTGTGTCGCGAAGCTATAGAGCGCGATCAAAAGCAGCATGAGAACCAAAACATTCGGCAAGCCCCTGTAGGAGGAGATCTGATAGCCGATGAAGATGGCGGCGGCAGCAACCACCAGATTCTGGGCGACGAAGAAGCTGAACGGCTCGACATCGATGCCATGCTTCTCGTTCACACTGCGGCGACGCCATGACAGGAAGAACATCACGATCGGAATGGCAACTGTCAGCAACATCGATGTCGAATGGATGCCGCCCAAATCGACGAAATCCGGAATGAAGCCTGTTGCGACGATCTGGAACGCCGGCGGGAACGGACCGATGCTGCTGCCGTTGCCGGTCGTGTTGATGATCGTATAGGTCAGCCCACGGAAAACCAGCATGCCTGACAGCGTCACGATGAACGACGGAATGCGGTGATACGCGATGAAATAGCCATGCCAGGCGCCGACCGCAGCACCCATCAGCAGACAAATGACCGTTGCGAGCGCAAGATTCATGTGCATCTGCACGACCAGAACGCCCGCAACCGCCCCGACAAAGCCGACAACGGAGCCGACCGAAAGGTCGATATGGCCGGCCACGATGACCAACAGCATGCCAAGCGCCATGATGACGATGAACGAATTCTGCAGGACGATGTTGGTCAGGTTCTGCGGCCTAAAGAGAACGCCGTTCGTCAAGTACTGAAACAGCAGCATGATGACGACGAGCGCGATCAACATGCCGTATTCACGAATGTTGTTGCGGATATGGTCGCCGATTGAAACGACGTGGCTGCTTTCCGTGGCTGGGTTGGCCGAACTCATTGATGCTTCTCCCCTGAGCGCATGATAGCGCGCATGATACTCTCCTGGCTTGCCTCTGCCTTCGGCAGTTCGGCAACAATTCGACCCTCGTTCATGACGTAGATGCGGTCGCAGGTACCGAGAAGCTCGGGCATTTCCGATGAGATCATCAGAACGCCCTTTCCGTCGGCGGCAAGCTGGTTGATGATGGAATAGATTTCGTATTTGGCGCCGACGTCGATGCCGCGTGTGGGCTCATCGAGGATCAGGACGTCCGGGTCCGAGAACAGCCATTTCGACAGCACCACTTTCTGTTGGTTGCCGCCGGAGAGGTTGCCCGCTTCCTGGAAGACGCCGGCCGAACGGATGCGCAGCTTGGAGCGATAGTTCGTCGCCACCTGCAGCTCGCGCACGTCGTCGATGACGGTCGCCTTGGAAACGCCAAGCAGATTGGCAAGCGTCGTGTTGTGCAGGATGCTGTTGGTCAGAACCAAGCCGAGCTGCTTGCGGTCTTCGGTCACATAGGCAAGACCGGCATCGATCGCCTTGCGCACCGTGCTGGTGTCGACCAGTTTGCCGTCCAGGAAGACTTCGCCGCTGATCTTGTGGCCATAGGACTTGCCGAAGACGCTCATGGCGAATTCGGTACGGCCCGCGCCCATCAGGCCAGCAATGCCGACCACTTCGCCCTTGCGCACATTGATGTTGATATTGTGCAGGACCTGGCGATCGCGATGCTGCTGGTGGAAGGCATTCCAGTTCTTCACTTCGAAGATCGTTTCGCCGATCGGAACCGAACGCGGCGGGTAGCGATCCGCCAGCTCACGGCCGACCATGTTGCGAATGATGATGTCTTCGCTGATCTCTTCCTCGTGACAGTCCAGCGCCTTCACCGTCATGCCGTCGCGCAACACCGTGATCTGATCGGCCACCTTGCGCACTTCGTTGAGCTTGTGCGTGATGATGATCGACGTGATGCCTTGGTTACGGAACTCCATGAGGAGATTGAGGAGCGCATCGGAGTCGTTTTCATTCAGCGATGCCGTCGGCTCGTCAAGAATGAGCAGCTTGACGCTCTTCGACAGGGCCTTGGCGATCTCGACGAGCTGCTGCTTGCCGACACCGATGTCGGTCACGAGCGTATTCGGAGATTCCTTGAGGCCCACTTTGGAAAGGAGTTGTTTGGTCCGGCTAAAAGTCTCCTGCCAATTGATCATGCCATTGGCTACGACCTCATTGCCCAGGAAAATGTTCTCGGCGATCGACAGAAGCGGAACGAGCGCCAACTCCTGATGGATGATGATGATGCCGATGTCTTCGGAATCCCTGATCGTCTTGAATTGGCGGACCCCGCCATCGTAGTAGATGTCGCCTTCATAGGTGCCGGCCGGATAAACGCCTGAAAGCACCTTCATCAGGGTGGATTTGCCGGCCCCGTTTTCGCCAACTAAGGCATGGATCTCGCCCTGACGGACTTTCAGATTGACATTTTCCAAGGCGTTCACACCGGGGAACGACTTGGTGATGTTCCGCATTTCGAGAATGGTATTGTCCATTGTCCAAATCCAACGCCACGACTGAACATAGCAGACCGCGCGATCGTCTTAAATATGAAAGCCAGGGCCCGCCTTTCAGCGAGCCCTGACCGGTCTATTGAAAAATTACTTCAGCTGGTCAGCCTTGTAGTAACCGCCCTCAACGAGGACCTTCTCGTAGTTGGTCTTGTCGACTGCGACCGGGGTCAGCAGGTAGGACGGAACAACCTTGACGCCGTTGTCGTAGGTCTTGGTGTCGTTGACTTCAGGCGTCTTGCCTTCCATCAGAGCGTTGACCATGTTGACGGTAACCTTGGCAAGGTCACGGGTGTCCTTGAAGATCGTCGAATGCTGCTCGCCGGCAATGATCGACTTGACCGACGGGATTTCGGAGTCCTGACCGGTGACGATCGGAAGCTTCACGCCGCCGGAACCGTAGCCGACGCCCTTGAGCGCGGAGAGGATGCCGATCGACAGGCCGTCATACGGGGACAGAACGGCATCGACATGAGCGTCGGTGTAGTAGGCCGACAGCAGGTTGTCCATGCGAGCCTGGGCCGTTGCCGGGTCCCAACGCAGCGTACCGACCTTGTCCATGCCCATCTGGCCGGACTTTACGACCAGCTTGCCGCTGTCGATGTACGGCTTCAGGACCGACATTGCGCCGTCATAGAAGAAGAAGGCGTTGTTGTCGTCCGGAGAACCGCCGAACAGCTCAATATTGAACGGGCCCTTGCCATCCTTGAGGCCGAGAGCGTCGACGATCGAGTTTGCCTGCAGGACGCCGACCTTGAAGTTGTCGAAGGTCGCATAATAGTCGACGTTCGGGCTGTTGCGGATCAGGCGGTCATAGGCGATGACCTTGATGCCGGCATCGTGAGCCTTCTGCAGAACGTCGGACAGCGTGGTGCCGTCGATCGAAGCGATGACGAGGACCTTGTCGCCCTTGGTGACCATGTTCTCGATCTGCGAGAGCTGGTTCGGAATGTCGTCGTCGCCGTACTGCAGGTCGGTGCCGTAACCCGCAGCCTGGAGCTGCTTGACGATGTTGTTGCCGTCATCGATCCAGCGAGCCGAAGCCTTGGTCGGCATGGCGATGCCTACCGTGCCCTTGTCCGCCGCGAAGGCAGGTACCACCAGCGTAGCGACGCCGAACGCAGCGCCGGCCATCAATGAGATAATGGATTTCATTACTCTCTCCCTTGTTGAATTAATGCGGCGGACAAAAAATGCCCGCCCGAAACTGCGGCAGGTTCCGTAGAAGGAATGATTTACTTCTAATTGTGAGAAACGAAGTAGGTCTCCTCCACGCTCTCACGGTTTATGAGCTGTACCCAGCGCACAATCGGCAAACTCGTACGATTTCGTATAACTGTCAAATAGAATAACTGGCTAAACATATACCAAGTTTGGTATAATGTTAAAAAATAGTACTTTTTTGCCGATGAAGGGGAAAATTGGCCGTTATGGAGAAAATATATAACGATTATGTGAGCGATGGCATTGAGATTCATTCCGACAATTTTCGCGACGATGCGTTGTTGAAAGCCGGTTTGAAGCTCAATCACCTGCGCATGATCGTCACGATCGAGGATCACGGGCAAATATCCGCCGCCGCTGAGTCCATGAATATGTCACAACCTGCGGCTTCACGCATGCTCTCAGAAATGGAGTCGATTGTCAAAAGCCCGCTTTACGAGCGCGTCGCCAGAGGCGTCGTGTTGACCCCTTTCGGCCTCGCTTTGGCCAAGCGGGCGCGCAAGATCCTGTTGGAGCTGCGCGAGGCAGGCCGGGAGCTTGGCGCCTTGCGGACTGGCAAGGGCGGCTCGGTCTTTCTGGGGGCGGTGACCGCGCCGGCGATCAGCCTTGTCGTTCCGGCGATCCAGCGTGTGACGCGCACCTATCCCGGCATAGAGATCAATATCGAGGTCGAGAACAGCAATGTGCTCGCCCGCGAGCTGCTGGCGGCCCGCCATGACTTCATCATCAGCCGCATCCCGGACGATCTCGATCCGCGTCTGTTCACTGCCCATGAGATCGGCGTCGAGAAAGCCTGCCTGGTGGTCCGCAACGGGCATCCGCTGCTTGAAAAAGGTGTAGCCAGCCTGCACGATCTGGCCGGTTACGACTGGGTATTCCAACCGCCGGGCACGTTGCTTCGCCGCAAGGTGGAAGACATTTTTCTCGCCGCCGGCGTGCCCCTGCCCGAAAACGTCGTCAACACCTCGTCTCTGCTTCTGACGCTTGCGGTCGTCTGCAAGACGGATGCGATCGCACCGATTGCGCTCGACATGGCGCAATTCATCTGCGGGCAGACGTCCCAGGCCGGCGAATCCTCCATCCTGCCGATCGATTTCGATATCGACGTCAGGCCCTATAGCCTCATCACCGCCCGTGAACGCGCCATGCCGCCGAGCGCGCGGCTGCTGCACGACATGATCCTGGAAGAGAGCCGGCATCTCTCGCTGACATAACATACATGCAAGCCATAAGCTCCGCGCCAACTTCCTCTCCTATGAAGCTTGGTGTGGAGACCACGCATGCTGTTCAAGCAATCATTGTTTCAATCCGTGCTCGATCGCCTCGATAGCGAAGAGGAACCCGCGGAAGAGGAAGAGGCCGCGCATCGCATCCGCGGCCTGAACGTCAGCTTTGCCGCAACGGTGCTGGGCGGAGAGACACCGGACGCCCATCGGCCTGACGAAGCCTACCGCGACAACCTCGGCGACCCCATCATGTTGCCTGAATTGGAGCCTGAACCCGCTCCGCAAAAGCCGGAGCCGCCGATCATGCCAGAACATCTGGCACGAACATCGCGGGAAGAAGTTGCCGCCGAGCTCGCAATTACCTCCGACCTCACACGCGAAGCCCTGCAGGAAAAACGCCGCAGTTTCGCCAAGGCCAATCATCCGGACAGCGTCGCCGCTCTCTTCCGCGAACAGGCGACGATCCGTATGACGCTCGCCAATCAGCTGATCGATGAAGCCATACGTCGCCTCAGACGATAATTATTTCTTGTCGTCAGAGGATGGCTCATCATCCTCAGCAGCGTCCTCTTGCGGCCGGGCTTCGCTTGCGGCTTCAGGCGGTTGCGGCTTGAAATTCAGGAGCAGCATCCAGGCCGAATAGGCGCCGAGCGCACCCGACAGCATCGCCCAGAATGGCTGCGAGCCCAGCGTTTCCACCGCTGCCCAGCCAAAGCAGACAGCCACGATGAGAATGCGCACCCAAAGCGGCTTGTAGATGGGATGGCTGGGATCGATCAGTTGCATGGGTTTCTTCTGCCTGTGTAAGAAGACATGTCTTTAGCGCATCCCCACGAAAATTGTGAAGCCGTCCAGATAAAATAAGGTTTCGCGGGCGGATTTCGGCTAAGCCGGCATCGAACGGTGATTTTGAGAATTGTGAAGTCCAGGCGGCTTGACGCCGCCACCGGAAAATGGAATGAAAATTCCATAGAGATTTATATTCGGTCCATTTATTCCGAATTCAGGGAGGTAAGAATGACTGTCAGATTTGGTCTGCTCGGCGCCGGACGCATCGGGAAGGTGCATGCGAAAGCCGTCAGCGGCGATGCCAACGCCAAGCTCGTCGCCGTTGCGGATGCGTTTCCCGCGGCTGCGGAAGCCATATCCGCCGCCTATGGCTGCGAAGTCCGCACCATTGAGGCGATCGAGGCCGCCAAGGATATCGATGCCGTCGTCATCTGCACGCCGACCGATACCCACGCCGATCTGATTGAGCGCTTTTCGCGCGCCGGCAAGGCCGTCTTCTGCGAAAAGCCGATCGATCTCGACGTCGCCCGCGTGAAGGCTTGCATCAAGGTTGTCGAGGAAACCAAGGGCAAGCTGATGGTCGGCTTCAACCGTCGCTTCGACCCACATTTCATGGCCGTGAAGAAGGCGATCGACGAAGGCCGCATCGGCACCGTGGAGATGGTGACGATCACCTCGCGCGATCCGGGCGCCCCGCCTGTCGATTACATCAAACGCTCCGGCGGCATCTTCCGCGACATGACGATTCATGACTTCGACATGGCCCGCTTCCTGCTCGGCGAAGAGCCGGTCGCCGTTACCGCAACCGCCGCAGTCCTCGTCGACAAGGCGATCGGCGAAGCCGATGATTACGATAGCGTTTCGGTCATCCTGCAGACGGCATCCGGCAAGCAGGCTGTTATCTCCAACTCGCGCCGGGCCACCTACGGCTACGACCAGCGGATCGAGATCCATGGCTCGAAGGGCTTGGTATCGGCCGAAAACCAGCGCCCCTTTTCGATCGAAGTCGCAAACGGCGATGGCTACACCCGCCCGCCGCTGCACGATTTCTTCATGACCCGCTACACCGAAGCCTATGCCAACGAGATCGCGAGCTTCATCGCCGCGGTCGAAAAGGGCGTCGCCATCACACCATCGGGCGCCGATGGTCTTGCCGCACTGAAGCTGGCGGATGCCGCCCTGCAGTCCGTCAAGGAAGGCCGCCTGATCAAGATCGACTGAGCCGTCTCCATTCCTCAAGGAATGCGATCCTCCCAAAAGTCCGCCGCGATCTCCATTTGCGGCGGACTTTTTCTTTCGCACAATCTGGAGCTCCCGAAGAGGCTTCGATGGAAATCCCTTGCGAATCACATAAGTCCATGCTTATCTGTTCTCATGATGGAGAACGAGATATTCCGGGCCTTGGCCGATCCGACGCGACGCGCCATCTTCGAGAAGCTGGCGGCAGGCGGCATGAATGCCAGCGCCCTGCGTGAAGGTATTGACATCAGCCAACCGGCGATGTCGCAGCACCTGGCGGTTCTGCGGAATGCCGGGCTGGTCAGGGAAGAACGACAGGGGCGTTTCGTGAATTACGAGGTCGATCCGGAGGGACTTGCCCTCATCGCCCAGTGGCTGGCGAAATACCGCGCATACTGGCCCGCCCGCATCCAAGCTCTCAAGGTGTTGCTGAAGGATATGGATCAATGAACAATCCCGAGATCCCCGAGCGAAAGAACGGCATCGAGCTGGAATACCAACTCGACGAAGCGCCGCAAAAAGTCTGGCGTGCAATCAGCACCTCTGAGCTTCGCCAAAACTGGCTGCCGCAGGAGGCCTTGGCCAATCCCGAGGCGATATCGGTCACGCCCGGCAAGGAAGTCAGCTACAGGCTGCGAGACGACGCACCGCCCTTCCTCGAAAGCACTGTGACTTTCAGAATATCTTCAAACGCAAGCGGTGGCACCAGCCTGCGGATCATCCACGAGCTCGATGACGTTCGGATTCGCGAAACGGAAAGAGCTGCAGCAAACAATAACAGCCTGACCGTCATGCGCGCCGCCTGACGCTCTGAATAGATCAACAATTTCAAGAACATTGGAGTTCGCCGATGCGCGAAGCGATGCAACTCGTCCCTATGGTCGTCGAACAGTCCAGCAGAGGGGAGCGATCTTTCGACATCTATTCCCGCCTGCTGCGCGAGAGAATCATCTTCCTGAATGGCGAGGTCAACGACGACGTCTCAGCTCTCGTCTGCGCGCAACTGCTGTTTCTCGAAGCCGAAAATCCCAAGAGACCGATCCATCTCTACATCAATTCGCCCGGTGGCGTCGTGACCAGCGGTCTCGCAATGTATGACACCATGCGTTACATCCGCGCGCCGGTGCATACGCTATGCATGGGAACCGCTCGTTCGATGGGCTCTTTCCTCTTGATGTCAGGCCAGCCGGGTGAGCGCTCCGCGCTTCCAAATGCCAGCATCCATATTCACCAGCCATTGGGCGGTTTCCAGGGACAGGCATCGGACATTTTTATCCACGCGGAAGAAATGAGGCGAACGAAGCATCGCATGACGCGACTCTATGCCGAGCATTGTGGCCGCTCTTATGAAGAGTTCGAACGCGCCATGGACCGCGACCACTTCATGACGGCGGAAGAAGCTCTCGAATGGGGGCTGATCGACCGTATCCTTCAGGTCCGCGAAGACGAACAGCCTTTAGGCCTGGCAGATTGATGCAGATTGATTAAAATGACGACCCCTACGGCCAAGCGCATTGCTAAGCCTTGCCCTGTCCTCACGCCTCTCAGCCCGCTTGGTCGCGCAGCTCCACGATCGAGCCTCCCCTCTTCACGATATCATTGTCGATGATCGAGAATGCGCGGTCCAGATGCCCTTCGAAGACGAGCGTTGGCTCGTCGACGATGACTCGCAGCTCCGGCATACCCTCCATGCGCACGACATGCGATTCCGCCAAACCTTCGGTTATGCCCTCGATCAGCAGATCATAGTAGCGTACGCCGGGACCAGTGATGACGATCGGCATCCGCTCGTGCAGGCTCAAGACACGCGAAAGGCCATTGCCGAGCGCCAGGCCCGCCTGGCGGAAGGCCAGTACATTGCGGCGCCCGCCGTGGCGCGCGCTCGCGGCGATCTTGTCGAGCTCGGCGATCGGCACGAACTTCGCCGGGATCGTATCGAGCGGCACATCGAAGGCCGTGCGCAGCATGGCGTAGAAACCGGCATACGCCTCTATACATCCCCGCGCGCCGCAGCGGCAAAGGCCGCCGCCGGGCACATGCATCATATGCCCGAAATTCGGTGCCGATATCTGGTGATGGCCTTCATGGTCTCGGCGTACGATACCAAGCCCGATGCTATGGCCGAGCGATAGCGCCGCCATTGCGCGAAAATCACCACGCGTATCGATTTCTTCCTGCCGCCCGAGCGCGGCAGCCACCAGCAAAGTCTCGTTGCCGAGAATGATCTGCGCCGACCACTCGTCGCGAAGTACGGCAGCGAAATCGATTTCCTCGCGCCCGAAAATCGGCGACCAGCGCAGCACTGGCTCCGAAGCACCGACGAGCCCCTTGCTGCTGATCGAGATCATCAGCACCTTGTCGCGCGGCAATTGCGAGCGGGTGACGATCCGGTTTAGGGCATCGCGCAATCCGGCCACGAAACTCTCGACACCCGTAGCGTTCTGTTGCCTGTCCTCGGTAAAGCGGTCGATCAGCCGACCGGTATAATCGACGAGCGAATATTGCACGGCATCCGACGAGATGACGACGACGATCAGATAGCCGCAATCGCGCCGTTGCGAAAACAGGACGCGCGGCCGCCCCCGGCCGCCGGCCGCCTGTTGCTCCGCCTTTTCGATGATCTGCGCCCGCTCGAGATCCGCCGTGATGACCGATACGGTCGCGGAGGAGAGCTTCGTGAAATCAGAAAGCTCGGTATGGGCAAGCGGGCCATGCCGGCGCAGCGCCGACAGGACCAAAGCGCTGTTCTTTTGACGGACCAATTCGGTGCTCGATTTGGCCAGCATCGGCGAACTCCCTGCTCATTCAACCCTCCTCCTCCGCAGCCCGTGATAGCTTTTTCGGATGACCGATGAAACCTGGCGATGCGGGTGTTGACAGCTGAAAAAATCTCTGACACTAAATTTCTCGACTGTCGAGAAAAAAGTCCAAAGCTTTTCTTGTCAGCATTTTCGCCGCGGCCGACGGGAGTTCAGGATACGTGCGGTCGCATTCACTCGGGAGGATCACATGAAAGCTTTCATCAAGCTGGCTGCGGGCGCGGCCATCGTTTTGACTATGCAGACCACTGCCTTCGCCAAGGATCTCGTCGTCGGCGTTTCCTGGTCGAACTTCCAGGAAGAGCGTTGGAAGACGGATGAAGCAGCCATCAAGAAAGCGCTTGCAGCCGCCGGCGCCAAGTATATTTCCGCCGACGCCCAGTCGTCCGCTTCCAAGCAGCTGACCGATGTCGAGTCGCTGATTTCGCAGGGTGCCAACGCCCTCATCATTCTCGCCCAGGATTCCGATGCCATCGGCCCCGCCGTTGAAAAGGCCGCCGACGAAGGCATTCCGGTTGTCGGCTATGACCGCCTGATCGAAAATCCGGCAGCCTTCTACATCACCTTCGACAATAAGGAAGTGGGCCGCATGCAGGCTCGCGAAGTCCTGAAGGCAAAGCCGGAAGGCAACTATGTCTTCATCAAGGGTTCGTCGTCCGACCCGAACGCCGACTTCCTGTTCTCCGGCCAGATCGAAGTGCTGAAGTCTGCCATCGACGCCGGCAAGATCAAGAACGTCGGCGAAGCCTATACGGACGGCTGGCTGCCGCAGAACGCGCAGCGCAACATGGAGCAGTTCCTGACCGCCAACAACAACAAGGTTGACGCGGTCGTCGCCTCCAACGATGGCACCGCCGGCGGCGCCGTTGCTGCTCTCGACGCCCAGGGCCTCGCAGGCTCCGTGCCGGTTTCCGGTCAGGACGCCGACAAGGCCGCTCTGAACCGCATCGCGCTCGGCACGCAGACCGTTTCGGTCTGGAAGGACTCACGCGAACTCGGCAAGCGCGCCGCTGAAATCGCCCTCGCTCTTGCCGGCGGCAAGACCCAGGACCAGATCGAAGGCGTTCAGACCTTCAACGGCGGCCCGAAGCACGTCGCCATGAAGTCGGTCTTCCTGACCCCGATCCCGATCACCAAGGACAACCTGAACGTCGTCATCGACGCAGGCTGGATCTCCAAGGCTGAAGCCTGCCAGGGCGTCAAGGCCGGCAGCGTCGCTGCCTGCAAATAAGCACCCGGCTTGACGGGCTGACCCGAAGATAATGCCGACGCCGCAAGGGGCTCTCCATTGCGGCGTCGAATGCGGATGAGAGGCCCGCAACCAAACCCAGAATGGGAATGAAGGCCTCCCGCATGTGTTGCGTCATCGCATATCCGATCGGCCTGCCGGATGGCGGTCGTGGACCCGGGACACCGGATGGGCAAGCGATGACGTCTATTGTGACCAGCGCGGATACTGCCCAGCGATCAAGAAAGAGCATTCGCGGGCCTGCGCCCAACAAGTGGGAGAACGGCAAAGCGATGGCCGACATGACACATTCCACAACATCGAGCGGTCCGCGCAATGCAGAAGAAGGCGCCATCACGCGCTTCCTGCGTGCAACGGAAATCGATACCCGCCTGCTCGGCATGGTCGGCGCACTGCTGGTCATCTGGATCGGCTTCGATCTTTATACCGGCGGCCTGTTCCTGACGCCTCGAAATCTCTGGAACCTTTCCGTCCAGACCTGCGAAATCGCCGTGCTCGCCACCGGCATGGTGCTCGTCATCGTCACCCGCAACATCGATCTTTCCGTCGGCTCGCTGCTCGGTTTCGTCGCCATGGTGATGGGCGTCGTCCAGGCAAAATATCTGCCGACCTATCTCGGCTTCGACAGTTCCTGGACCTGGGCGATCACCCTGATCTGCGGCCTCGCAGTCGGCACGCTGCTCGGCACCTTCCAGGGCGTGATCATCGCTTTCTTCAATGTCCCCTCCTTCATCGTCACCCTCGGCGGCTTCCTCGCCTGGCGTGGTCTTGCCTGGTATGTCACCAGCGGCCAGACGGTCGCCCCGCTCGATGCGACTTTCCGCATCATGGGCGGCGGCGCCGAAGGCTCGATCGGCGCCACCTGGAGCTGGATACTCGGCGTGCTCGCCTGTGTCTTCATCGTGCTCGGCATCATCGGCGGGCGGCATCAGCGCAAGCGCTTCAACTTCCCGCGCCGCCCACTCTGGGCCGAATATTTCCTCGCCATTCTCGGTTCGGTCCTGGTCCTCGGCACCATCTATGTGTTCAACATCTACTACTGGCCGGTCGGCATCGCGAAGAAATACGCGACCGAACACAATATTCCTTGGCCGGAAACCGGGCTCGATATCCCCTACGGCATTGCCGTGCCCGTGCTGATCGCCGTTGGCATCGGCATCATCATGACCTTCATCGCCACCCGCCTGCGCTTCGGTCGCTACGTCTTCGCGATCGGCGGCAATCCGGAGGCAGCCGAGCTCGCCGGCATCAAGACCCGCTGGGTGACGGTGCGCATCTTCGGGCTGATGGGCTTGCTTGCGGCGGTCGCCGCCGCTATCTCCACCGCCCGCCTGAACGCTGCCGCCAATTCGCAAGGGACGACCTACGAACTCTTCACCATCGCCGCGGCCGTCATCGGCGGCACGTCGCTTGCCGGCGGCAGCGGCACCATCGCCGGCGCCATGCTCGGCGCCCTCGTCATGCAGTCGCTGCAATCGGGCATGGGGCTCGCCAATGTCGATACGCCGATCCAGAACGTCGTGGTCGGCGTCGTGCTCGTCATCGCCGTCTGGCTCGACATCGTCTATCGCTCGCGCGCCAAGTAAAAGGAATTCTGAACCATGACGGATCAAACCACTCCGCTTGTGGAAATGAAGAACATTTCCATCTCCTTCGGCGGCATCCACGCGGTCGACAACGCCTCGGTCGATCTCTACCCCGGCGAAGTCGTAGCGCTCCTCGGCCATAACGGCGCCGGCAAGTCGACGCTGATCAAGATCCTCTCGGGCGCCTACAAGCGCGACAGCGGCGATATCCTGATCAACGGCGAGCCTGCCGATATCCGCAGCCCGCGCGACGCCAAGAAATACGGCATCGAGACGATCTATCAGACGCTCGCCGTCGCCGACAATGTCGACGCGGCTGCCAATCTCTATCTCGGCCGCGAGCTGCAGACCCGCTGGGGCACGCTCGATGACGTGGCGATGGAGGCCAAGGCCCGCGAAGTGATGGGACGCCTCAACCCCAACTTCAAGCGCTTCAAGGAGCCGGTGAAGGCGCTCTCCGGCGGCCAGCGCCAGTCGGTCGCGATCGCCCGCGCCATCCTCTTCGATGCCCGCATCCTGATCATGGACGAGCCGACTGCGGCGCTCGGCCCGCAGGAGACGGCACAGGTCGGCGAGCTGATCAAGCAGCTGAAGAAGGAAGGCATCGGCATCTTCCTCATCAGCCACGACATCCACGATGTCTTCGACCTCGCCGACCGCGTCTCGGTCATGAAGAACGGCCAGGTCGTCGGCCACGCCCGCACGGAAGATGTCACCAAGGACGAAGTTCTCGGCATGATCATCCTCGGCAAGGTGCCGCCAAAGGCCACCCCCGGCCCCGGCGCCATGAAGGAATGAGCCGATCCGGCCACCAAAACCGAGGCCGCGCGTCAAAAGCCCGCGGCCTCCCCACCAAAATGTCCGATCTCACGCTTTCCTGAATTTTCCCGATTGAAGCCAAGCGCTTCCTAGGCTAAGAACCAGCCATCGGACAGGCGATTCAAAACCGCCACGGCATGCACCCGTAGCTCAGCTGGATAGAGTGTTGGATTCCGATTCCAAAGGTCACAGGTTCGAATCCTGTCGGGTGCGGTTCCTTTCCCATTGAAATTATTGACTTATCAGTCTTTGCTTGTCCTCGCGCGCGCTGGAAATAAGCTAGCTCAGTCCTAGCTCAGTAGCGCATACCCTTCGGAATTTCTCAATGATTTCAACGTAGCTTTCCAGGGCTTGGGCACGCGCCTAGCGCAGTTCCAGCGCAGCGCACCGACCAAAGCAACTCGAAAGGTGCCCAACGTTATGCTCCACAGCCCTGCCCCGACCAAGAAAACCCCGTTCACGCTTTTTCAGCGCGAAGGCACCCGGAATTGGTCGATGCGCTATTCGCTCGGCGGTAAGCAATACAAGAAAACTCTTGGCACCGCTGACGAGGATCAGGCGCTGCAACTCGCTTATGAAATCTGGCACGAGCAGAGCTTTCGCAATAAGCAGGGCCTATCGCTGGACAGTCACCCGTTCTCGGAGGTAGCGGAGGAGTTCATCGAAAAAGTCGTTGCTGAAGCCGAGCGCGACGAACGCAGCAAATACCATCCGATTTATTGGCCGCCGATCATTCGTCGCTTTCCGATCGGCTACTTCGGTAACCGTCCCATCGAAACGATCACCACCGCCGACATCGAGCGCTATCTGGAATGGCGCAAGACCTACTGGACCACAGGCCCGGGTTTGCAGGTTCAGAAAATCCGATGCGAACGGGACGATGGTCGTATTTTCATTCGGCCCGCACCGCGCAAGGTCGCAGCGCTGAGCACGATCAAAGGTGAAATGGTCATCATCCGCGAGATATTTGCGCAGGCAGCCAAGTGGGGCTACTGCAAGCCGATCGTCATTCCAGCGGTCAAAGCCCGAAAGAAACCCGACACGCGCCGTCCGGGTTTCTCGCCGGAGGAATATGAACGGCTTCTCAACAAGAGTTTGGAACGAATCAGCGAACCGCAGCATGCGGTGAGGCTGATCAAAGCCAAGGACGGACGGGTCTGGACGCAAAGCACGCTGACAGACCGCGTGCGCTCGGATCGGATGCGCCTGCACGCCTATATCGAACTCATGGCCAATTCAGGCCTGCGTCCCACGGAGGCGAAGAACCTGAAATGGGGCAACATTCTCCGGTATAGGGAAACGAAAGACCTTCCCCAATTCCAGCAAGATGCACGGCTCCAGGTGCATGGGAAAAGCAAACACGGTAATGCAGTGCCACTGCATGGGGCGATACAGGCGCTTCGCATGCTATGGACTGTTTTTGTCGGCGAGGTCGGCCGCGAACCTACTGATGACGATCCTGTCTTTGCCGACGCGAAGGGCACGGCAATCTTGTCGTTCAGTCGCGGCCTGAGCGCTTTGCTCAAGGCGGCAGACTTGGAACGCGATCAGCGGGGCGTCAAGCGAACCGCCTATTCGCTCAGGCATTTCTACATCTCGCAGATGCTCGCGAACAACGTCTCGATCCATCACGTCGCCCGCAACACCCGAACCTCCATTGCGATGATCGACAAGCACTACGCTCAGGTCAACACGGAGCAGATCAAGGATTTCCTCCGCCCCGGCGAACAGGACTTGATGAACGAACCGAAACTGCTGGACGACGAGACCTACGACGAAATCGCCCTGCTGGAGAAGCGGCTGGCCGAATTGAAGGCTGGCGAAATGAGTACCAAAACCGCAGAGAAACTTTCGAAAAGGTACGGCACGCAGCTCTAAGGAGCATAGGCAGAGCCTTGCGGGGGATGGTTTCTTGGCATTTCCAGCTGTTAAGGCGAGAAAGTTCATTCGAACGAACTTTTAGCATTGGATGGCCACTGATGTTTACGCAGCAAACGCTCGGAAATTCCCGCTGATCCGTCCGTCTTTGACCCTGTAGGCGGTTATTCCGTTCGCGACGATAATGATTGCCTCCTGGTTGCCGCCGTCGAAGCTGATCTCGCTGACAAGCTCCCTGATCGCAGCATGGGCTTCCGACCGAAGCTCATACCGGGTGTCAGCGCCTTCGGCGGCTTCCCATGCCGCGCGCAAGAACTTGATCCGGGCGCCAGTCAGTTCAGGAGCGTTATGTCTCGCTAACAATCTCTGCCGCTCATTCTGATGGTGCCGCAATTCGGCTTCGACGGCTTGTCGTTCGGCCTGCCTTGCTTTGAGCAAATCGAGGACGGTTTCCAGTGGCTGGCGATCATCCTCGATGGCGAGCGCCAGCCGGTGTTCCTTGTGGCGAAGCTCCTCCAGCCTGAGCATCAGCGTAGCAATCGTCTCATTGATGTCGCTGGTGACCTGATCGGCGCGAGTCGCTTGCAGTGCTTCCGCAAGGTTGAGTTCCTTGACGTGATCAAGGACAGCCATCTCGAACGGCTCATAGCGGAAATGCCGATTGCCCTCGGTGCAGCGATGCCCCCGCACATAGTTGGCGCAGACGAGATAACGCCCGTTCTCGTTGCCTTTGACGCGGCTTAACTTCATCGTCATCGACCCGCCGCAATGCGCGCAGCGGCACAGTCCGGTGAAGAGATTGGCAAACGTTTCGCCCTTGCGGCCCGGTCTGCCGCGGTTCCTGCGCATAGCCTGCACGCGCAGGAACAAATCCTTGTCGATCGCGGCGGGGAAATAGTTCTCGATGGGATCGCCATCCGGTACACGCTTGCCGTTGACGATGCGGTGCGGCTGAAACGTACCAATGACATCGTGTCGGGCGAGCAGGGCCTTGATGATGCTCTGGTACCAGCCCTCCTTGCTCTTGAAAGCCGGAACTCCATCTGCATTGAGCTTGCGGGCGATTGCCGTTGCGCCAAGACCACGCGTTGCCATTTCGTAGATTGCCCTCACCGTCTCCGCATGATGGTTCAGCGCGAACTCATAGCGGTTCGCGTCGATCCGCTCGGCGTCGATCCATGCGGGTGTCAGTCCGGTGATCTGCCCTTTACCTTCACGGGCATTCTCGCGCTTCTTCCGATTGGCTGCACTGACGCGCTCGCTCTTAGTCTGGCTCTCCTCGTGACCGCGAGACATCACCGCAAGCCCGATGATTAGCTTCGTCCAGTCCCCGTTGAGCCGGTCGCGGCTGTAGATTTGCCGGTCCTCGCCGAGCGTGGCAATGACGATGCCAGCGTTGATAATCGCCATGAACAGCGTCAACGCATCCGGCACGGCCTCTCGCGATAGCCGGTCGAGGCTTTCGATCAGCAGATAGCTGCCCTTGGGGATTTCCCCGTTCTCGACCATGGCGAGGAAGCGTCCAAGCGCTCCGTGCTTGAAGTTCTTTCCCTTCCACGCCGACACCCCCAAGTCCTGCAAGCTGTCATCCAGAAGCAGAGAATGTTCCTCCGCAAAGGCTTTCGACCGCTCAAGCTGTCGGCGTAAACTGTCGCCGCGAAGCTGCTTGCGAGTGCTCATACGCACGTAAGAATAGGCCCGCACCGGACCCAATGAATGATGATTGCCGGGGAAATCGTCCTGCATGACCGCCTCCTTTGCGTCGTACCGCTAACACCAGAGGCGATGAGGTTCGAGCGCGAGGATGGCCGGGTGTAAAGGGCTAAGCCGGCGTAAAGTTACGGCTTGCGGAATTGGGTTGAGGAAATTGGGCGTAAGTCGTCGCTGATTCCAGCGAGATTACTGTGGCCCGCCCGGGTAACAAGATATAAATTTTTGCTGAGTGCAAAAACACTTGCTGGGACGCAAATTAGGCTGACGGAAGCAGAAGCGCCAGACGGGGGATGCCTTACTAACATGAGCAAAGGACGCTCTGAAACGGAGGATCAGGCCCGCCAGCTTTTTCGGGATCAAAGAAACATACTGGATCTCATCAAGGAGCCGAAGTCCCGTTCGGGTTTTGAACCTGCGATCCATCACTTGTTTGGTGACAAACGCCAGCGAGGAAAGACAGCCAGGATTGTAAACCATGAATTCCTATTTTCGGGCGTTAAGAAGGACCTCGTGAGCTTCTTGCCCGTTAATTGGCGCAAAGAACTGGATAAGATCAATGTCACATGGCGGGGTTGCGAGAACTGGTGGCTGGGCTATCCATTTGTCGCTTTGATGGAATTGAAGGTATCCGATGACGGCATTAAAGGACACCTCAAGCTGAATGCTGAAGTCGGCCCGCTTTCAGAGCACAATGTCCGGAAACGTATCATCGTGACGATCACACAGGCCGCACTTGCGAAAAACTTTGATCGTATCCAATTTCCCGCTGACGCCTTGGATAAAGGACGCCTCTATTCACGTTTCCTACGCCGGAATTCCATCGCTGTGAACGACATTCGCGACACAGACGAAATGGAGAAAAAATTCGAACAGCTTATTGCTGACTTCGAGCCAGAGTTCGATTTGGTTGCGAGCCTTATACCCGAGCTATCGGACGAGCTGCCATAACCTTGCACAAAGCTATACAGAACAGCTTGAGGGCAGCAGTAATTTGCAGGGTTATTCGTCAATATTGCTAGACGGCATCGGCGCAGTTAACTCTTTGTTAACCATTTCTGTTGCAAAAGCGTTAATGAAAGTACTCTGCCTGGTTGCATAGGCAAATCTCTGCAGAGAAGCCCTAAACCGTCGAGTTTACCCGCTTTTTAGGGCAACGGTCTCGCCATTATGGCGAGCACCCCAGTGGTTAACCGTTAAAAGTGTTCCCACCCTATCCTCTTTCTGTCGGACCGATCATGACGTCCGGGAGCTAGCCTATACTCAGGGGGCTTTTAACATGACCAGCATTTTAACCAATACTGCGGCAATGGCCGCCCTTCAAACCCTTCGCACCGTAAACTCAGGCCTTGAGCAAACACAGCAACAGGTCAGCTCAGGTTTAAGGATTGGGAAGGCCGCTGATAACGCTGCCTATTGGTCGATAGCAACGACGATGCGCTCGGATAGATCGGCAGTTTCCGCCGTTTCCGACGCTATAGGCCTTGGACAAGCAAAAGCCGATACCGCCTATAGCGGGCTCAATGCGGTTAGCGATATTCTCTCCCAATTCAAGGAGAAGCTCGTCGCCGCAACCGAAACCAGCGTGGACAAAGACAAAATCCAGCAAGAATTGGATCAATATAAACAACAGATTCTCGGGATCGCGCAGTCCAGCTCCTTCAACGGCCAGAATTGGCTATCCACAAACGTTGACGACATCTATGACGTCAGCGCCAATAGCGACACGGTCGCGTCTTCATTCGTCAGAAGCGCCAACGGCACGGTTTCGGTGAATTCGGCCAATATGCATTTGTCGGAAACGTCGCTGTTCAACAGCACGGGCGGCGGCATCTTGCAAAAGGACGGCCGCGATGCGGGATCGATCGGCGGTCTACGTTACTTGACCAGTTGGCAGAATGGCTCCGAGATCGAAACAGGCTGGAATCCCTATAACGCAAGCCAAGGGATGAAGGCGAGCTTCGACTTCACATTTTCAGGGCCATTGACCTTCAATGATCCATCAAAGCAGATCAGCTTCGACGTGACGGTAGACGCAGATAACCCGGCCGACGGCATTGACCCGCCCTATGCGGCCGGAAAGACCACAGCCGTTACAATCGACAGGTCGACAATCGATGCAGTGAACGCCTCGTGGAATGGGGTGATCTCTACCTATACGCAATATCAGCAAGTGCTGAACTATGTACTTTCGCAGGCCAACACCGGGGCCGCTGCCACGACGTATGTTGACGTAAACAATCAACCGATCATCAATCGGGTTGGCATCTACACACAGCAGGACCGCTCAACCGGGCTGAGCGGATCTTATGTTGAAGTCAGCAACTTTGCGAGTAACGTTGGCTCCGGCGGGCTTGGGAATGCGTCGGATTACGGTTCACGCGGATCGACGTTGACGCTGAATTTTACACCGTTTCAGGATTACAAGGACGGTGACAATCCGGACGGCATCACAATCAGCTTCAATTTTTCAATCAACGGCGCTGCCCCGAAAACTTACACCTTCAATCGTACTTATGTGAACGACTTGCTTGGCGTTGAAAATGGAAAGGTCGAGACGTCTGAGCAAATGGCGACGCTTCTCCGGTCGCTGATGTCGGCTGATTGGCCAACTCTGAAGATCGATGCAAACAGCTCGTCATCTGTTGTTGTTCAATCAGACCCTGCGCTCGATCGTTTATCCGGTGCGGGTACGAGCGTCTCATTCTCCAATTTCCACGTCAGCAACGAGCCACTGCCCACGATCGATTTCATGGATATCGATATCGTCAAGAACCCAGGCAGCATCAAAGATTACCTCGACTATATCGAAACCATCAGTCAGCGCGTAACTGCGGGAGCTTCACAGGTCGGCAGCCTACAAAAGCGGCTTGACTATCAATTGAGCTTCGCCAACGACATGATGGACAGCATCGATAAAGGCGTAGGTCGTCTGGTGGATACAGATATGGAACAGGCGTCTGCCAAGCTTGCAGCACAGCAGACGCAACAGCAGCTCGCCGTGCAGGCGCTTTCGATCGCAAATTCCAGCACGCAGAACATTATGCAACTATTTCGCCAGTAGTTGACAGATTACCTTGAGGCAAGGCTGATGGTATTGACCGCTGAACTCATTCTTTGCTCGCCCTTTTGGCGGATGGCTGTATCCCGGACTTACGATCAACGGTTCGGGAAAGGCAATGGCATGTCTCATTTGAAGGATCTCAAGCTGGCTCAGGCGATTCCGGTTCGCGCGACGAACGATCCCGTCGCAAGGGCGCGGGAAAAGATGGTTGCGGCGCTCATCGAGCAGAAGCAGATGGCCGAGGCGAAGATTGCCGGTCAGGCATTCACCCCCACGCATATTGTTCGCCGTAAAAATGCCGAGGGGCAGCGCGTCGAGGTCGAGACGGCCAAGCGCGTGCGTCAGGGCTGGTTCATGGATGCGGCGGGCAAGGTATTCTTTATCCTGCGTTACGCCGGCAAGGTGATCGACTTTGCCAAGGACAAGAACGCCATCGAGGTTGGCGAACTGGCGGCACTGCCGAAGATCATCGAGACGCTGATCGAGGCCGTCCGCGCGGGCGAGCTTGACGCGCAGTTGACCGCTGCAGCCATCGAGCGCGGCAAGATGCTGCGCAAGACACAGTAAGCAGCACGTTATCCCTCGAAATACCCTCCGAGCCCCATGAGATGGTTTCCATCTCATGGGGCTCGCGTTTCTGCCTACGGGGCCAATGGAGCGTCAACGATGCGCGTTCGGTACTGGTCGCTGCCGCGTTGCGTTTTTGCCCTTCGTCGCGCTCCTTGATAGCTGCTGGCATCTGCACGACAGTCGCGGCGCGATGCTAAATGCTAGGTTCGATATCGTGTGCCGGCGTCACGGTAAAGCTCACAGCATATTCGTAAAGATAAACGTTCGGCATTACCGTACGCGCGTATTTCAGGTTTCGACTGACTGATTTAGAGATGATGATGCCGGACACATCATTATCATGGCCGATGGTTTGCTTGACCCAACCCATGTATCGGGCGATTTGACCAAGAGCACGGTCTGCGCTTTGGGCTCGCTTTAGCTCGAAAATGAAAAACGCTCCGTGCTCATCGACAGCAAGGATGTCGATCGGACCAACGGCGGAAGGGTATTCGATGCCGTCCCGCCCTGTGGGGTCGACGTAGAGACGCAACTTCTTTCCTCCAAAATCTATTGAGCCAAGGTTTGCAGCGAGAAAATCCCGCAACTGATACTCCAGAGAGAAATATGGAGAGCTTTCGTCTCCCACGACAGTATCTTCGACACCTCCCAGCAATTCTTCCACGACATCAATATTGCTGGATTGGCCCGGAAATATCATACGAACTTCGTCAAGGGTCTCCTGCATCGTCCATCCGGCTTGCTTGAGTGCGCTCCGCAACTGATGCGACGTGCTTCTCGTAGCGTCGAGATCAGCAGGCAAATATTGCGGATTTTGTCGGAGCCAATTCTTTAGCGGATAAACTTCCAATCCGCCGTCTTCTTTAGGAATGACTACGCAATGTCGCTGTACCATGTCTGCTCTCTTGAGTTGCTTTGGTGACAGCAGAGTAGTTGGGAGACTTTACCGGTACGTTACGGCCTGATGTTCCAACCTGTTCTTGAACGCCGATTACTCCCTGTAACGCGTCGCCAGTCCCGAAGACCAGAAAGACGGCATGGTGGCAAAAGCCCAAAGGCGGATCTCTACCCTGTCAGATGGCGTACCGTCCGAGCGGATTTGTTTAATGCCTGCGGGTCCAATGGAGCATCAGCGATAAGCATTCGGTGTTGTTCGTTGTCGCATTGCGCTTTTGCCCTTCGATGCGCTCCTTGACACGTCTATTGGTCTCTATGATTGCACTGGACGCCTGCTGCCGACTTTCCACTTTCTTCCTCTCCGCCGGATAGGAAGACCTGTGGGGCGATGCTTTGGTTTTGCGCTCACCGTGTCTGTCTCTAGCCCTTTTTGTTCAATGGCACTTTGCTGGCCCGCGTACAGCGGAGGCAGCATGCATCGACACGACGAAACCAGCGCGCAAACTTCCCGATTGTCTCAGACGCAAATCGACCTCGCCTTGCTCTTCATGAGCGACCTGCGCGTCGGCGGTCGATCAATCTACCGGATCAATACGAACAAACGACCGTTTTGGGTGCGCTATAAGGCAGATGGCCTTGTGCAGGAGCGCAGCTATCTCTCAGCACTGTCATGGCGCGCGCTGATGCTGTTCGCGCTGGAAGATTGCCAGGAATTCAAGGTTTATGAGATGGACGAGCCGGGACGGCTCGGGCAGTTGTTTCCCGAAAACATCACGCGGCGACTGGACGACAACGCCAAAGCCTATGGCGACATCGTACCTGTCTTGAAGCTGATCGATCCATCCGGGTCAGCGACGGTCATCGTTACGCGAAGCCGCTGCGCGGGCCATGCCGTCGATGCCCTCCACAATCTGGACGACGGCAAGCCTGTGTTTCAACCGGTTTGGGTTTCCGATCTGATGCGGCTCGATACAAAGATCGGCATGAAGCTCGTACGCGACCAGGCGTTTGCCGCAGCAATGCCGATCAGCGCATATATCGAAGCTGCCGCGTTGACCGGCCGCATTGTAGACGAAGACGAGATCAGGATCTTGCCGCTCAGCGGTAATGTGCCACGACTGAGATTGCCTGAGCCGGCGCCGACCGTGCAGCGTATTTTCGATCATCAGTGCCGTGAACATCCCGAGCTTGAGCAGCTTCGTAGCCGAACGATCTATGAGGACTACAATTTTATACAGCCCACATAAAACCACGAAAGTTCGCTGAACGAACTTTTATCTTATTGCCTCGCCGGCTCCACCGGATCACCGCTGGCACGAATGGATGTCCGAATGTTGCGTACACGCTCCTTCAGGCTGATGACGTTTCCTGGGTATCTAGATGTCTTGCTGACATCTTCCGTTTTCGAGATTGACGGTGGCATATCAATGCCGGCATCTGTCCAGTTCGTATCTACATAAGGGTTCTTATACCTTACACCATTAACAGAACTTCCCCACTCAACAACTCCTTCGTCTTCAACACAAATCCCATGAGCTGAGTACTCGTCAAGAAAACACCCAGCGATATCATCTGATTGATCGAAACGGTCATCGAATGCTTCTTCAAGAAGATTAGCACCGTCAAGATCGTTATTGTCTGACCTCCGCATCGGCATTGAATTTGACACGGCAATAGCTGGATTCGACCTCGCGGCACCTGCGCTCGCCCTTTTGCCCCTCACACCCAATGAAAAGCGAAGCGACTGAAACCCCGAGTTTTCTTTGCATAGCCATTCCGCATATGCCTTGATGTCTTCAGCCGGCCACCACTTTCGATTTGCAAGATCATATTTGTCAGTATTCCAATCGCTATCAGCGGCTTTGAAATCGCCCTCTATACGGAGTTTCAGGGCATATTGGATTACCCGCTTGATGTTTTGGCCCACTTTCCGGTTGGCCTTAAATGGCTCGATATCGACCTGATACGCAGCGCCGTATCCGTTTTTGCGGAAGGCATCGGCCACTTCGGAGATGGAGAGTTGATCAAGCCGAATAATCGCATGAAGGTGCGGTCGCCAAATAGTCGTGTCGTCGGACCAGACCAAAGGAATGCCAAGCTGTTCCAACGCAATCCGCGAATTGCGGCCCATGCCTTCGTAATCGCTGTAGGTCATGCGGTCGATCTCCCACCATCCAAGAATTTCGAAGTTATCCCATCGGCTGTCCTTGCGACGTTTCAGCCCCACCAAGTTGCGAATGCGCGTCTTCTCCGTGTCGATGATTGCGGAAACATCAGAAAGCATGGTTGCCATCGGCAAGAGGATTGTCACAAACGCTAACTGCTCGTTGGGTATGCCGACGAACCGCTTTCGTGTCGCCTGCTTTATCTGCTTGCTTCGCTCCGTCATGAAACAGCGCGGGCATAATGGAATGCCGCATCGCTGCATGTAGTTGGTGTCGGGGTCGTCAATCCTGCCGCAGCGAATAGCGGTCCCTCTCAGTGGATGGCCGTAGCCCAAGGCGTCCATCAGCTTGGTTCGTTGCTGCTCGTTCCCCTCGCTGAGCCAGCGAAACCTCTTCTTGTCGCCCCAGTCAATATATCCGGGCGCGGCCCAAATTGCGTTCCGTAGCTCCCACATGGCGTTCGTCATGAAAATCTCCTGCTAAAATAATGTGCTATTTATCCAGCACCATCTTAGCTCCGCAGCTCCTTGGAAATAAATATTTAAATCAAGGAGTTATGCAGATGAAGATTAAGGAAATCTATGAGGCTATGCGGACGGATGGATTGACCAGTTCACAGATGGAGTTCTCAAGCATCTGGCTTGGACGCAGCCCGCGTTATTATTCGCACCTCATCGCCGTCGGCAGAGAACCGGGTCTTGCCACGCTGTATGGGATCAAATGGAGACTTGAACAGCTACAGGCTCAATCTTCGCCTGTACCCAATCCGGCCCTGCTAGAATTCCAGCGGAAACTCGCCAACGAGATCGATCGCAGAGCGATAATCGATATCCGCCGCCATCGATCTTAACGTTTGGCCAACTGCCACCCAATACAATCATCGCGTTTATCTTTCCCATCTTTCTGTATCAGGAATTTCCGATGAATGCGCATATCTCTTCTAGCAAGCCGGCAGTTGTTGCCTTGCTCGCGATTTCCGCCGTCTCCATCACATCGCCCGCCTTCGCTCTCGACAAAGTTCGTTTCGGTACCGATTGGCTTGCCGAGGCTGATCACGGTGGTTTTTATCAAGCGGTTGCCGATGGCACCTATGCGAAATACGGCCTCGAAGTGGAAATCCAACAGGGGGGACCAGGAGCGCAGAATCGGGCAATGCTCCTCGCTGGCAAACTTGATTTCTATCTCGGCACACAGCAGGAGCAGCTTGTCGGCCAGGAGCAGGGCATTCCGTTGGTCGATGTCGCAGCGATCTATCAGAAGAACGCTCAGGTCATTTTGGCCCACCCAAACAAGGGCATCGACCAGTTCGGAGACCTTGCCAAGCTGAAGACAATCTTCATGACACAGGGCGGCTTCGGCGCGTATTTCGAATGGATGAAGGCCAACTTCAAGGGCTTCCACGACGAGCAATTTCGCCCCTATAACTTCAGCCCTGCACCTTTCCTTGCCGATGAAAATTCCGCTCAGCAGGGGTTGATTACATCTGAACCCTACGCGATCAAAACGCAGACAGGTATCGACCCGAAGATATTCCTGCTCGCCGACGCCGGTTACGCGCCCTACGCGACGATGATCACCGTCCCTCGTAAGCTGATCGATACCAACCCCGATCTCGTGCAACGCTTTGTCGATGCCTCTATTGAGGGCTGGTACAACTATTTGTACGGGGATAACTCAGCCGCGAACGCGCTGATTAAGAAAGAGAACCCGGATATGACAGATGGCCAGATCGAATATGCGATCAGCAAGCTCAAGGAATACGGGATCATTGATAGCGGCGATGCTCTGGACAAGGGCATCGGCTGCTTGACTGCGGAACACTACACGCAGTTCGCAAAAACGCTGGTCAGCGTCAAACTTCTCAAGCCCGAGACCGATGTTACCAAGGCATTCGACACGCGCTTTTCATGCAAGGGCGTCGGGTTAGCACTCAAGAGGTCAGCGGGCTGAGCGTCCTATCGGATGCGAACACGACAGAAGCGCAGCAGCGCTTCTCTCAATCACGTTCGTCCAGTGCATATGATCTGAAATCTGGCAAGCGAGCTGATATAGCATCGAAGTAAGGCCCAAATCGAGTAAGTAGGGCGCTTATAGCTTTGGCAATTTCGTCGGCATCGTGAACGTCCTGAATATCCACGTTGTTGTTCCTGAAAAATTTCGAGTATTTCTTACCTGCGTCAGCAGCTCCCTGCTGAAAACGAATGTTTTTCAGGCTTTCTTCAGACGAAAGCGACTTTATGACATCGATTAGCCTTCGTCGAACTTCGTGCTTCGCAATGGGACCAACTTCAGCAAAGAGCCGAAGATAGCCCTTGCCCCCATCGCCTCCCTCAAAGAGCTGAAACCAGCAGATCAGAGGATAGCCCGCCCACCAATTTTGGCAGCCTTCCCAAGAATGGTTGCTGCCACCCAACGCCTTAGACCAACTCTCCGGCAAGAAGCTGAATATGTTGCTGGTGTGGTGGCTGTAAACATAGTTTACGTCAGAAGCTCGGACGATGTTTCCGCTTTCCCATACTTCGCGGAAAATCATTTCTGCAGCGATTATGAAATCGGTGGCTGCGCCGTGCTCCATCACAAATTCCAACACCTTCTGATGAGTCCGGTACAACTGACGCGCCAATTTCTCCATTTCGTTTCGCTGTTCGTTCATGCCAGTCGCGTCCTTAATAACTTCCAGATAATGCTGTAGAAAGACCTTCACCTCCTGCCCGATCGATTGCCCTTCGAGGTCGATAAGGCGGGGGAGAAAATCGCAAATATCGGCGTACCTCAAGGGAGCATAGCGCGGGTCTTGCGGGTCCTCTTCTTGCAGCGTCAAAAACACCCCGCAAACGATAAGCTCCTCCCCCTTCGGCTCAAATGCATCTTTCACTTTGCCAATATAACTGTGAAGTTGCCCTTCCCGCTGTTTGCTGTGGAACTTGTTCTCCACCACGAAGGCCCAATTATTTCCGGGCGACAATATGAAGATGTCGATATTCCGCCATTCACGCCGAATAGTTGCGTCCCTCAAATCTCCTTGTGACACTTCAATTGCTGTCAGGCTACCCGATCCGCTTCGCCCTCGAAGGGCTTCGCAAAGGAAGGCTTTCAAAAAGCGATCGCCAAATCCATGCGTCTCGCGAGGATCGAGAAGCCATGCGAGTATTGCAGAGTGACGGATCTCCATCCCTTCCATTTGCATGGTCTTGATCGGGTTGAAGCGATTTAGGTAAGCCCCCACACGATCCAGTTTTTCATTGTTGACAAAAAGATTTTCCAAATCGTCGTGACTAGGCACGTACTGAGAATGGCTCACGAATTCTAATATCCTTCTCGTCGCATTTTTTGAACGCACGCCAGAGCTGAAACGGCTTTCGGTCACTGCGATGGATATCCGGGGTTAGCTCACGTTTGAAGGATATTTTGTGTGGAGCTGTTCATCGGAATCGTGTTCATGCGATGATCCGCTGCGAAATCAATCACCTAAGTTCAGCGAATACGTCCAACAAAGCAGTGCACTCTCGCAACAAGTCTCGGGCGGCGACCGGACCTTTCGATACGCGCTCCTCAAAAATCTTCTCGATTGCGACCTTCGCCGCCCGGACATACACCGGCACGTCATCATGCAATGGGTTCTCATCGAAGCTGCGATTGAGAGCTTCGAACGCCTTTTTAAACACCTCGACATTGTGGTTCATCAAAATCCAGACGCCATCTGTCGTGACCCGCAACCGGTTATCCTGAATCTCGCAAATTTCGGCGGCGGTCACTTTTGAACCGATGGCTGTCGCGACGGGGAGCGGCGTGAAGCGCAGTTCGGGTGTCCTCGCTCGCTCGATGATCACCTCTTTCACAAGGTCACGGGCCATTTCATTGAGTGTCCGGTTGTCATCGGCGGTTGCATGCTCCGCAAAGGAAACCGATGTCAGGGCGCAGCCGTACTTGTCGAACCGGAACGAGGTGTACATGTTAAAGTTCGCCGCTGAAACGAACGGGCTCGATGTGTCGAAGGAGACGCCGATATCGGGATTGTATTGGCGCAGGCAGCGAAGGATCGTCGTGAACAAGTAAGCAGGCTCAAGAGTCGAAATGCCGAGAAAATGTAGCCATTTGGCTTTCTGTAAGAGGCCATCATCATACATATCGAGCAAACGAGCCATGGTCATGGAAAACGCGCTCTGATGCGCTCCGGCGAAGGCCCACCCCTCCAGCGGGTAGCCCTTTACGGCCTCGTACCAGACTTTGCTTTCGCGTTCGGTGCGACCCTGGATGACATTGAGAAGGTTGGTCTTTCCCGGAATCCGCTTCTGAACGAAATAATCAAGGTTGAGCAGCGATTGCGTCAGGCAAGCGTTATAGTCCAAAGATAAGCCGTTGGCCGCGCTCATTGCCGTGATTTGCCCTTGCGCGTTGAGCCGCGTCGTGTGCTGCGCGACATTCCCCGGCGATATGCCGCCGGTCGGAAAATCCAGCGACATGGAATAATCCGAATGGTCTTCCATCCAGCGCAGCATACGTTCGCATGTGGCATCGCCGGTAAACTTGATCGTGCCTTCCTGTATCTGGAAGCCACCACTATCACCGATCACTGTTGTCTGGTCGCGATCTCTGTGGCTCACGATGTCGGTCTGCTTCGCCGCGCCCTCTGTTCTGGCGGCCTGTCCCGCGCTGTAGAGCGCATAGGGATAATAAAACAGGCCGCTCGACGGATTGAGGAAATTCAGATCTCTCTCAGCAAACGAAAAGTTGCGCTTGAGATGCAGCGAGTGGCCGAGTTTCGCAAAGTTTGCACTGATGGCGGGCAGGTAGACGGCATGCGCGGATTTCGTGGAAAGCATTGAATAACCTTAAAGTCCTTGTCTTGCTGGCCCATTGCAATTTTCTTAAGATCTGCACGGCTTGATTGCAGCAATGTTGATGAAGTCATTGCGAGCATCCAATGGGCAAAGCCGTTAAGAAAGAACCAATCCTTTCCGTTCTCGATCAGTACAGGAACCAGTTTCAGACCGTTATCGCCGCCGCCAATGCTTTCGAAAACCATGACAGCCAAGGCCAGAAGCTGTTGTATGTGGCTCTGGAACAAGTTTTCGCGTTCGGCGAGGAAATCCGCCATGATATGCCGACGTTCGAGAAATTCCTTGATGACCACGACAAGACGCTGAACAAAGTCACTAAAGAGAACCCTTACAATGCGCTGGTCGATCTGACGTTCTCGAAGGGCAGTAGCAAAAGCTGGCGCAGCGAAATCAGCAATGTTCTGAGGCTCGCGTCCGCAACCAAAGTCACAGAGCCTTTGCACAAATGGCTGAAAGACGGCGATGGCATTTCTGGGCGCTACAAAGAAGCAAAGGACTACTTCGCACGTACAGCGACCCAAAAAAACCAAAAGCTCCGGTCTTCGCGGCTCGACATGATCACTGCCGAGTTGACGCAATCGCGAATTGTCACGAGCCCGCTTCCGGGGGTGACGCTTGCCGACGGCTTCCACCGTTCCTTGCTGTTTTCTGAAGGCGGCCAGACATTCCTTGTCCATGTCCGCGATGAGGACAACCAGAAGACCATCGACAAATATTTGCTCGAAGTCGCTGGCAACAGGCAACCCGACGATCATCCGCTTGCCGCTCGTCCACTCTATCCGCTGTTTCGGGCCGTCGACCTGATCGTCGGCACGTGCAAGCCGTCCAATACGGGCAAACTCCAGTTGATCGCGATCTGGAACGAAGCAACCGATAATGTACCCGTCACAAAACTGCGCTTCCTGTCGGATGCAAACCGTTTCACAAATGCCACCGTTACGCTTGCTCACGCACTGCCGGAACTGGAAGGCAAAGGGCAGCTTGTCCTTGAGCTCTCCGACGCCGAAACCTTCCGGCAGCTATTCCAGCATGATTGCCAATGGCATATGTCGATTGACGATCAGGCCATTTCCATCGTTGATGATGCAAAGTCGCAAGCACGGCTGACGCTTCGACCGATTGCGAACTATCTCGATGTGAAGCTACGACAGGGTGCGAAGCTTGGGCTGAGAACACGGCACTTCCAGGCGACATGCACAGGAATGAAGGCCTCCGCAAGCAATCTTGAAATGGCCGCTGCCTTGTTCGACAAGGCCAACAGAGCACAGCCCGCCGCTAATCCGACACCAAAACGCCTTCAGTGGCTATCAGAGGGAGCAACACCAGAAGTCGGCTTCGCCAACGCACATATCTATTCTGGACTGAGCTACCCATTCCTTGAATTCACCGCTCCAACGATGGCGATTGATCCGCAGATGGAACTTTCGCTGGCTGACATTGCAGCACTCTGGAAAACCGCGTCAGCCTACGGAGAAGACCTGGCCGGTTATATCGCCGATAGCGACGTAGCCGATGCAGCATTTTGCATCGACCATACATTTCATGACGGCGACCGCTTCGAATACATCTCGCCGATGGTGCTCGGTGTTTCGATGGCACGCACCCAAGTCTGCGAAAACTTCACTGCTGAGCCCATCCCACCACCGACTTCCCCCACGCCGTCATCAGGATCGAAAGGGACCTCCCCGTCAAATGCGCCAGCATCCTCCAAAGGGAAAAGCCACAATTATCCAGGCACGCTTGCAAACCGAAGGAAAAATACTGCCTTTCCGGCGCAGCCATATTCGTCAGGCAAGATATTCGGCGCGTTCATAAGCTCCTTCCTGCCTGATTATCCCCATCATCGGACGGAAAGAAAGTTTGACTTCGCTTGGCAACTGGAATGGTGGCGGCGCATGACCGATATCCCGGTTCATGTCGTTGCGTCCAACTGGACGGATCGCGAAGTCACCGAAATGGAGGAATTGCAACGCGTGAAGGAACAAGGCGGGCGCATCATACGGGAACCGGCTCAAGGAATAACGCTCAACCGAAATCGCTGCCTCACCGAGTTCTACGCCAGCGATTTTGATTGGGGTATCGTCATGGATGACGATGCTGCAATCTCCCATGGCCCCTTATACAACAGCGGCGCTGCATTATTTTCGGAGATAGCTGCAAACAGCCCTGCCGACTATGATGACATTGATATTTTCTATCCGATTTTCCCCGGTAAAGCGAATAGCCAAGGCCCCCTTTGGAAGCCGGAACCCGAACTATTTGAACGCAATCACGTTTTCGATCCCGAGCATGACTTGAAGGGCAGCTTATTTGTCGTTCGAAACTTCCGCAAATTCGGAAACCCCACAGTGTTGCTGCCTGCAGATTTTGATTTCCATGGTGAAGATACATTGTTTGCAATTGAAGCCCTGAAACAGGGTTATTCTGTGCGACGCTGCGGCAACATCGTACTGCAAGAATTCGGCATCGGCGCTTCGCATTTCCCCGACCGCGTGGCGGGAATGAAAATCGGCAATACTCGAATGGCCGAGATGTATGCGGATCAGGGATTAAGGATGAGTACCCGCAAAGGCAGCGAACACCTTCTTGACCGAAGCGAAATGCTGAAGAGAACCGGACGCGCGGGAGACGTGCGCATTGCAATCGCAAAACCCCGCTGAAAAGTTCGGGCCACGAACTTTTCGTGGTCGAACAGCTATAGCAGATCGACCGCCGCTTTCATCATCTCGTCTCGAACCTCGATATATCGCTGGGTGGTCGTCAGGTTGCGATGGCCTGCCAGCGTCATGATGACCTTCGGGCTGACGCCGGAATGGGCAAGCCGGGTGATGAACCATCGGCGACCGCTGTGTGAAGTCGCCCCGTCGAGACCCGCACTCTTATATAATTGTCCCATCAACTGGCAGAGCGTATTCGCAGAAAACGCAGTACGCTTCTGCGTCATCAGCAGCGGCGCATCCGCCGGTCGGCCGCCAAGATGGTCGCCGGCATATCGGTCAATCTCTCTACGCAGCTTCTCATTCAGAAAGACTACTCGGGCATGGCCGCCTTTGGTGACCTCGGCCCGAAGGCGCAATTGTTCCCGTATCTTGCCGTCGCTGTCGATAACATCGCGCACCGTCAGGGCCGCAATCTCGCCCACGCGTAAACCTGCGAGGTGGGACAGTGTCAGCGCCAGCCGGTTACGGCCAGCGTGTTTCATCTGTGCAACCACGGCCAGCAGGCGCTTAAATTCCGCATCAGTCAGCACCCGCGCCTGTTTCATCAGAACCTCACAAAAGACAGCGTTTCTGTGCCGTTCGTTATGTTGCCGATCATCGGAAAGGGCGAGTGTTCATTGCACGCCGGGAATTGCTCTGCAGGATCAAGGAGTCAGCATCATTAAGCACGAAAACGTCAGGAAATGTGTGTTTTGTGAGGTTGGTCCTTTTTATACGTTTTAGGAGAATGACGGCTATTCATCGCCAGCAGGAGACATGGCGATCAGGTTGGAAGAGTGACCGCTTGTGGCCGCTAGCCGACTGGCTAGGGAATGGGCCGGTGAATGTCCCGCTTATTCTTGTCTATGCGACCTTTCGCAATCTTGACAAGAATAGAATAGGTTGTGAATTTCAACTCATGGGAATCATCGCCAATATCCGATCAATGCACGGCATGGGCATTCACGTTGACCGGAATGCGCGATCCCCGTCACTCAATCTGCGCCAGTATAATCTTATTTACGGGTTTAATGGGTCTGGTAAGAGCACGCTCTCGCGTTTGTTCTCGAGCCTACAAGCCGGAGAGCTGCACGCGAGGTTGCCCGACGGTTGTTCGTTCGAGGTGGTGCTGGACGATGGTGCTGCGTACGGTTGCCCGACAAATCCCAGTGGCCTCGAACAGCGTTTGCTGGTGTTCAATACCGATTATATTGAGCAGAACCTGCAATGGGCGGCAGGGATGGCAAACCCTGTCTTCTACATTGGAGCCGAGCAGGCGGATGCCGCCGCCGAGCTGACCAAGATCGAAGGCGAGATCGTGAAGGCAGAGACGGCCAACGCTCTGGCGCTCGCGGCAGAGAAAGCAGCTGAAAAATCCTTCGCGACCTTTAAACGCGAGCGCGCGAAATCGATCGCTTCGCGCCTTCATCTGGGCAGCCGCAAATATGAGGCCCCAACGCTCACCAAGGATTTCGAGTCTTGGAAAGATGATGATGGCACTCCGCTAACCCAGGATGAACTGATGGCCGCCGAAAATACGCGGCGCCAAGACGAACCAATGCCGCGAATCGCACCGATTGCCTTCGAAGCAACAAGTATAGGCGCCGCGTACCGATTTATCGTCGACATCTGCGGTCAGTCACTTACCACAGTCGCCCTCGATGAGGTGCAACGCTATCCCGATATGCTGCTATGGCTGAAGCATGGTCACGAATTTCATCAAGCGAATGAGATGGCCGACTGCCTTTATTGCGGGAATGCAATCTCAAGTGAGCGACGCGCCCAACTAACCGCCGCGCTTGACGACCAAGTCGACCAGTTCGTCGCACGCCTCGACAAGACCGCTGAGCGCCTCGATGCAGTGATCGCAACACTCACAGATATTGAGGAGCGCGTACCATCGAAAGAGGCACTTACCGCCGAACTGCGGGAAGGCTTCAGTGAAGCGAGAAAGCTGGTCTCACAAGAGGTCAGAAATGCGATTGCGCACCTTTCCGGCCTGCGAGGGGTCCTCGATACCAAACGCACGCGCCCCGCATCACCCGCAGATACCAGCAATTTGTCGACTGAGGCGGACGTCATCGCAACCGCAGATGAATTGGCTAAAGCGATCACAGCGATCAATGAGGCGATCACTACACACAACGACATCGTCGATAATTTTGCCAAGCACAGAAACTCCGCCGAGATGGCGATCCGTCGCCATTTCCTGCTTGAGTGCCGCACCGATTTTGCTCAGCAGGCAAAAGACCTCGCTGACGCGACCACCAATGTCATCACGGAAAGTGATGCGCTGGCTGCATTGAAACAGACCGCAACCGACCTGCGACAGAAAATCAGGGTTCACGGCCCTGCAGCAACGGCGATTAACAAGCTGGTAGCGTCGTACCTCGGACATGCAGAACTGACAATCCATCCGGTGGAAGATGGCTATCAGCTTCATCGTCACGGTATGCCGATCACAGGGATGCCGAGCGAAGGAGAGAAGACTGCAATTGCGATCTCATACTTCCTATCCTCGATCGAGGCGGACAATCGCAAACTAAAGGACGCTATCGTTGTCATCGACGACCCGGTGTCAAGCCTCGACACAAAGGCGCTCAATTTCGCTTGCTCACTTGTTCGTAACAGGCTCGACAAGGCCGGCCAGGTTATCGTGCTCACCCACAATCTCCAGTGCATGAACGAATTTCGGAAGGCATGGAAGAACAAGGCGCGCCCCCCTGAGGGCAAGGAGCCTTCAGCTACCTTCTTGTTCATCGACGTCGCTGTTCCGGAAGGCCAAATCCGGCGATCATCGACAATCGTCGAGATGTCGAAGCTGCTTCGGGAATATGACTCCGAGTATCATTTCCTCTTCAGCCATGTCCTACGCTTCGTCGAGAAGGCAGGTGCCTATGACGATCACGGGTACATGATCCCTAATGTCATGCGGCGTGTCCTCGATGTCTTTCTAGCTTTCAAATGTCCCGGGAGCTCCGGGCTAACCGGTCAGATGGCCAAGCTTTACGCAGACTATACCGAGCTCGATCGAGACAAGTTGATGGCACTCGAACGACTAGCTCAAGTCGAATCGCATTCGGACAATTTGGACGATTTGCTATCCTTCTCTTCGATGACGCTGGAGGAAACACAAGCCGCGGCCGGCGCGCTGATCGAAATGATGGAGCAGGTCGACGGGAAGCATTTGGCGGGGTTGAAGAAGCTCTGCCGATAACGTGCAGTTTTGATGAAGAATAGGAGAAGGGGCGCAAAGCGGTCGCAGCAATTCAAAATATCAGAAATTGCGTGTTTTATTAGGTTTTTGCTTCGCAGAGCCTCCTTCTTCCGGATACGCGCTCGGCAGTTGATACACGCATTCGCTATTAGCTTCCGGGCCAGTACACATACAGGGTGACTTCAGATTGCCAACGCCTGAGACTTATCGCAGCGTCTTCCAATTGCAACATCTGGGGCGTTGTTGAATATGCCGTGTTGATTTTGATAATTGAGTCGGGGACTTGGTAAGCAGCTTCCGATAACAGACAAACGAAATATATGGATATGGCGCCAGCGGAGTTCGCTGGAACCGAACGAAGAATTGCGAGGATTTCGTGGCTGATCAGGCTCAGAAGGACATGTTCGTGGCGGCGTTGACAAAGCTTGGGGGCTCCGCTGGCAACGTGCGCTTGCGTGAGGCCCTGCGGTGGAACGAAGCCGTCTACAACGCCGTGAAGGATGAGCTCCTTGCCGAAAGCGTTGTGACGCCCGGGCGAGGGCGTGGCGGATCTGTGGTGCTTGCTGGAGCCGCGGAGGCGGCGACCGAAGAATCGGCGCCAGTCGCCCCACGCTCGAAGCCTGTCCGTGCCAATGGCAATGGCAATGGCAATGGTAGCGATCTCGGCTTTGAGGCGGAACTATTCAAGGCAGCCGACAAGCTGCGCGGCAACATGGAGCCGTCGGACTACAAGCATGTTGCGCTGGGCCTGATTTTCCTCAAGCACATATCCGATAGTTTCGAGGCCAAGCGCGCCGAGCTGCTGGCCGATTATCCCGACGGCGCTGAAGACCCGGACGAATACTCCGCCGAAAACGTATTCTGGGTGCCGAAAGAAGCGCGTTGGTCGCATCTTCAAGCGAACGCAAAGCAGCCGTCGATCGGAAAGATGATCGACGAGGCGATGATCGCCATCGAAAAGCGCAACGAAACACTGAAAGGCGTGCTGCCCAAGGATTATGCCCGGCCCGCGCTCAACGCGGTAATGCTCGGCGAACTGATCGATCTTATTTCTGGCATCGCGCTCGGCCAGGAAGATGGCAAGGCGCGCGACGTGCTCGGCCGTGTCTATGAGTATTTCCTCGGCCAGTTCGCCGGTTCGGAAGGCAAGCGCGGTGGCGAGTTCTATACGCCGCGCTCGGTCGTGCGTGTGATGGTCGAGATGATCGAGCCATACAAGGGCCGCGTCTACGATCCGTGCTGCGGCTCAGGCGGCATGTTCGTGCAGTCGGAAAAATTCGTCGAACTTCACGGGGGGCGCATCGGCGACATCGCGGTCTATGGGCAGGAGTCGAACTACACGACGTGGCGGCTGTGTAAGATGAACCTCGCTGTGCGCGGGATTGACGCCGACATCAAATGGAACAGCGAAGGCAGCTTCCACAAGGACGAGCTGCGCGATCTGAAGGCCGACTTCATCCTTGCCAATCCGCCGTTCAATATTTCCGATTGGGGTGGCGACCGCTTGCGCGAAGATGTGCGTTGGAAATACGGCATTCCGCCCGCCGGTAACGCCAACTTCGCTTGGGTGCAGCATATCGTGCACCATCTCTCGCCCTCGGGTGTGGCGGGCGTGGTGCTGGCAAATGGCTCGATGTCGTCCACGCAGAACAACGAGGGTGCGATCCGCCAAGCGCTGATTGAAGGGGTGAATGGTGCGCCCGGCGTGGTCGATTGCATGGTCGCGTTGCCCGGCCAGCTTTTCTATTCGACCCAGATTCCGGTCTGCCTCTGGTTCCTCGCGAGAGATCGATCAAATGGCTTGGTCAGAAGTGAAAAGTTGCGCGACCGGCGCAAGGAAATCCTGTTCATCGATGCGCGCAAGCTCGGCCACATGGTGGACCGCACGCGCAAGGAGTTGTCCAACACCGATATCGAGAAAATCACGCGTACCTACCACGCCTGGCGGGGCGAAGGCGATGCAGGCGTCTATGAGGACGTGCCAGGCTTCTGCAAGTCGGCAACCTTGGGAGAGATCAAGGGTCACGGCTACGTACTGACGCCGGGCCGCTACGTCGGCGCGGCCGATGTCGAGGATGATGATATGCCATTTGCAGAGCGGTTCGCTGCTCTTCAGGCGACACTCAACGAGCAATTCGCCGAGGCAGAGACCCTAACTGCTGCCATCCTGAAAAAGCTGGCCGGAGTCGGCGCGGATGGTTGAGTGGCGAGAAACCACATGGGGAACCGAAATCAGCCTTGAATACGGCAAGGGTATTCGGGGCTATGCGGACGCTGTGGGTCCATATCGAGTTTTCGGGTCGAACGGACCGGTTGGCTGGACGAATGAGCCGCTGGCTCCGGGGCCGGGAGTAATTCTTGGACGCAAAGGAGCATATCGCGGCGTCCAGTTTTCGAAAGAGCCGTTCTTCGTGATCGACACGGCGTACTACGTCGTGCCGAAGTCTGAACTGGACATGAGATGGCTCTACTATGCGATCATCCATCACAAGCTTGGCGAGATCGACGACGGGTCACCGATCCCTTCGACAACTAGAGCGGCAGTGTACGTACGCGATCTCAGCGTTCCCGAACTTGCAGAACAAGAGGCGATCGCCTCAGTCCTCGGAACGCTCGACGACAAGATCGAGCTAAACCGACGGATGAACGGAACGCTGGAGGCGATGGCGCGGGCGATTTACAAGGATTGGTTTGTCGATTTCGGCCCGACCCGCGCGAAGATGGAAGGCCGCGCGCCCTACCTCGCGCCGAATATCTGGTCCCTCTTCCCCGACCGCCTCGATGACCAAGGCAAGCCGACTGGGTGGATCACATCAACGATCGGGCAGGAAGTTGAGGTTTTCGGCGGATCAACACCGAGCACGAAGGAGCCCGCCTTTTGGGGCGGCGACATCGCGTGGGCTACACCAAAGGATCTCTCGTCATTGAGCACTCCGGCGCTGCTCAGCACGGAAAGACAGATAACCGACGCTGGTCTTGCCCAGATCGGTTCGGGTTTGCTGCCAGTGGGAACGGTGCTCCTGTCGTCACGCGCACCCATCGGCTACATGGCGATCGCTCAGATACCGGTTGCGGTCAATCAGGGCTTCATCGCGATGATCTGCGAGAAGCGGCTGTCCAACATCTTCGTTTGGCTATGGACACAAGCCAACATGGAGACGGTTCACCAGAATGCAAACGGGTCAACCTTCCAGGAGATTAGCAAAG
Source organism: Rhizobium pantanalense (assembly GCF_030182525.1). Taxonomy (NCBI): domain Bacteria; kingdom Pseudomonadati; phylum Pseudomonadota; class Alphaproteobacteria; order Hyphomicrobiales; family Rhizobiaceae; genus Rhizobium; species Rhizobium pantanalense. Next base: position 563,710 of record NZ_JAQJCH010000001.1, on the reverse strand, counting down.
CGAACTTCCGACCGATCGAGCTCACCGTTGCGACACCTGAACTCCTACGGGCGTTCGACGAAACCGCAAGGCCCTTGTTTGATCGGATCGTCGCTAACGAGAAGGAGAACCGCTCCCTCGCCGCCACACGCGATTTCCTGCTTCCGAGATTAATGTCTGGCGAAGTTCGCGTCGGTGACGCGGCGTCGTTCGTTTGACGGGGGTGCGGCGTGGAGTATTTCCGTCACCGCTTCGTCGAAGAACTCAACGATGAAGGTCTCGTCAGCGTCCGGACCTTTGAATGGCCGCCTGCCGACGTCCTTCAAACAATGGCACCTCACGACTACGAGGCGCATTTCCTAGACTGGGTTGCGAGCCAGAAGCAGAATGCAATGGATCGTGCCCGCGAATTCCTTGAGCGTTTCAACTGCCTTGATCGTTTTAATCGGCTACATATGCAACTCCAACGACAAAGCGTCATTCCCTTTGTCGGCGCCGGCCTTTCGCGGCCGACGGGCTTTCCATTGTGGGGAGCGTTTCTCGACGGATTGACTGCCGACTATCCCTCAATTGCCGATCAGGTTCGCGCCCACCTGGCAGCATACCGATACGAAGAAGCGGCGCAGCTCGTGCTCGACCGTATGGGACCCGATGTCTTCGAGGAGGCCGTGCAGAACGCGTTCGGTTCTCGCATCAAGACCTTGAAGGGACCAGTTCAACTTCTTCCGCTGATTTTCAGGCGTGGCTGCCTGACAACGAACTTCGATTATGTCCTGAATCGTGTCTATGAGGCTTCTGATTGCCACCTCAAGGGCGAGTTTGCTGGGACAAGGCTGAAAGAGGCGCCGAGAAGGTTAGCGGACGAACCGCACTGCCTTCTTCGGCTCCACGGTGAAGCCGATAGCGCTCAAGGGCGCGTTCTTACTCGCGATGAATATGCGGCCTGCTATGGAGACGGCGGGAACTATCGGGAGATTTTCAAGCTATTGATTGCTAATACGAGTTTGCTCTTCCTTGGCTGCAGTCTGTCGGTCGATCGGACCGTTCAGGTGCTAGGTGAAATAAAGCAGGCCGCCGTCGTCGAGACTCCTCGGCATTTCGCCTTCCTCCCCCTGGTTGAAGGGACGGACCGCGAAGCCCGTAGAAATGAGCTTGGGCAAGCGGATATCCATCCGATTTGGTATCCGCCCGAAAATCATGACCAATCGATAGAGGATTTGCTCATCGCGCTCATGGAAGGTGGTTTTCATGACTAGAGTGTTCGGCGTTGCTCTAAGTTTCAAATCCGTTGGGAGGATCGCCTGATGGCATATCTTTCGGAAGCCGCCGTTGAAAAGGTCGTGCTCGATAGTCTTGCTGGTCTCGGCTACACGATCGTGAGCGACGCTGAAATCGGCCCGGACGGGAAGACGCCCGAGCGGGAAGCCTATGCCGATGTTGTGCTCGCCAAGCGCCTGACAGCGGCCATCGAAAGGCTCAACCCAGCGATACCGTTAGAGGCACGCGGTGATGCCCTCCGCAAGGTGCTGGCCACCGAGAAGCCTTCGCTCGTGGAAGAGAACCGCCGCCTCCACAAGCTGATGGTCGAGGGCGTCGATGTCGAGTTCTATAGCGAGGACGGCACGATCCGTGGCGACAAGGTTCGCCTGATCGATTTCGACGATCTAGGCACGAACGACTGGCTGGCGACCGGTCAGTTCACTGTGATCGAGGGCAGCACCAATCGTCGTCCTGATGTCGTCGTGTTCATCAACGGCCTGCCTCTGGGCGTGATCGAGCTCAAGGCGCCCGGCGGCGAGAACGCGACGCTCGCCGGCGCGCACAACCAGCTTCAGACCTACAAGGCGCAAATCCCGTCGCTCTTCCGGACGAACGCCGTCCTTGTTACCTCGGATGGCATCACTGCGCGTCTCGGCTCGCTAACCGCTGATCAAGAGCGCTTCATGCCGTGGCGCACCACGGACGGGAAAGTCATTGCTGCGAAAGGCCAACCAGAACTCAATATTTTGATAGAAGGCGTTTTCGATCGCCGCCGCCTGCTTGATCTGCTGCACGATTTCACGGTGTTCGGCGAGACGGGATCAGGCCTTGCGAAGGTCATCGCAGGGTATCACCAATTCCACGCCGTTCGCCACGCTGTTGACAAGACCGTTGAGGCATCGGCGCCGCAGGGCGACCGAAAGGTCGGGGTGATCTGGCACACGCAGGGCTCCGGTAAAAGCCTCTTGATGGCGTTCTATGCCGGGCAGCTTGTGCGGCGTCCTGAGCTTGAGAACCCGACAATCGTCGTCATCACAGACCGCAACGATCTGGACGACCAGCTTTTCGGCACGTTTTCCATGTGCCGCGATCTGATTCGGCAAACGCCTATCCAGGCCGACAGCCGGGATGATCTGCAATCGGCGCTCAGCCGTGCCTCGGGCGGCGTGATCTTCACGACTATTCAGAAGTTCTCACCGGCAACAGGCGAAGCGATCTACCCGATGTTGTCGGATCGCCGGAATATTGTCGTGATCGCGGACGAAGCGCATCGAAGCCAATATGGCTTCCGGGCACGGATCGAACAGAAGACGGGCGAAATCGCCTATGGCTTCGCGAAGTATCTGCGGGACGCTCTTCCGAACGCGTCTTTCATCGGGTTCACCGGAACGCCAATTGAAAAGGACGACGTGAACACGCCTGCGGTGTTCGGCGAATACATCGACGTCTACGACATCAGCCGGGCGGTAGAAGATGGTGCTACGGTGCCGATCTACTATGAGAGCCGCCTTGCACGAATTGAGCTTCCCGACGACGAGAAGCCGAAAATCGACGCGGAGATTGAGGAACTCACTGAAGACGAGGCGGTAACCGAGCAGGAGAAGATCAAGCGGAAGTGGGCCACCGTCGAAGCGCTCGTCGGCTCGGAAAAGCGGCTCGCAATGGTCGCGGTCGATCTGGTGCGGCACTTCGAGGATCGCGTCGCGGCCATGGATGGCAAAGCGATGGTCGTTTGCATGAGCCGTCGCATCTGTGTCGCGCTCTATAACCAGATCATTGCGCTCCGGCCGGATTGGCACAGCGATGACGACGCGGCGGGCGCGATCAAGGTTGTGATGACCGGTTCGGCTGCCGATCCCCAGGGCTGGCAACCGCACATTGGCACCAAGGCCCGGCGTGATCTTTTGGCGAAGCGCGCGAAAGACCCGAAAGATGCGCTGAAGCTAGTGATCGTCCGCGACATGTGGCTTACCGGCTTCGATGCACCGTCGATGCACACGATGTATATCGACAAGCCGATGAAGGGCCACGGGTTGATGCAGGCCATTGCCCGCGTGAACCGTGTCTTCCGCGACAAGCCGGCCGGCCTCGTCGTCGACTACATCGGCATCGCCCAGAACCTCAAAGACGCTCTCGGCCAGTATTCCGGCTCCGACCAGCGTCAGGCCGGAATTGACGAAGCCGAAGCGGTCGCCGTTCTTCTTGAGAAGTACGAAGTCGTGAAGACGATGTATCACGGTTTCGACTATGCCCGAGGGTTGGCAGGCACGCCGCATGAAAGGCTGATTGTGCTTGCTGAGGCGATCGAATGGGTTTTGACAGGCCAGCATGAAGCTGCGGCAAAGGAAACCAGCGAGGAAGGCAAGCGTCGCGAGAACCGCCGCTATCAGGATGCGGTCCTTGCACTTTCCAAGGCTTTCGCCTTGGCCTCTGCAAGCGATGAGGCACGCGACATCCGCGATGAAGTCGGCTTCTTCCAGACGGTGCGAGCTGCGTTGGTGAAGTCGGCAGACGGTGCAGGAAGGGACGCTGCCGATCGCGAGTTCGCAATCCAGCAAATCCTGGATCGGGCGGTTGTCTCAACGGAGATTGTCGATATCCTCGCTGCCGCGGGCATCACAACGCAGGACATTTCGATCCTGTCGGACGAGTTCCTCGCCGAAGTTCAGCAACTAGAAAAGAAAAACCTCGCGCTTGAAGCGCTGCGCAAGCTGTTGAACGATGAAATCCGCTCGCGCAGCAAGACGAATGTCGTCGAGACCAAACGCTTTTCCGAGCGCCTGGAAGCGGCGATCTCCCGCTACCACACGAACGCGATCAGCACCGTCGAGGTGTTGCAGGAGTTAATCGACCTCGCGAAGGAAGTTCGGGCTGCCCGCAGGCGGGGCGAAAATGAAGGCTTGTCCCAAGACGAGATCGCTTTTTATGACGCCCTCGCCGAAAGCGAGAGCGCGGTTGAACTGATGGGCAACGATTCCCTCAAACTGATCGCGCACGAACTCCTCGTCAGCCTCAAGGGCAGCGTTTCGGTAGATTGGTCGCACCGCGAAAGTGCCCGGGCGCGGATGCGTGTGCTGGTGAAACGAATCCTGCGGAAGCACGGCTATCCGCCCGATCTTCAGGATGCGGCTGTTCAAACAGTGCTACGGCAGGCGGAAGCACTTTCTGCCGCATGGTCAGTTTAGCTGAAACTAAACCCGACCTGCGTTAGGATAATCAACAGTGTTCGAGGTCTGAAATGGCAAAGCGCAGCATCACCGATCGAGAGATAGGCTTGATCAAGGCGATGTTGGCGCGTGAGATGAAAAATAAGGACATTCAGTTCTACTTCAACCGCCAGGATCGTGCCGTAAATTCGGGGCGTATCACGCAGATTCGGGACAAGAGCTATGGTCCCGAGGTGCCACAAGCATCGGAGGATGACCTGAATCTCTTCCTGTCCACCTTCAAACCGGCTGCCATTGGTGCAGTCGTCACTCATTCCGTCGTGGCCTCTGAGCCCACATTGGAGGAACGTGCAAAATCGCTGTTCGAAAGGCGTGGGCGATCGGGCTGGTTCTTGAAGGCGCATGAGTCGGAAACAACCGAATGCAAGGAATCCTTCTGCATTAAGCCGGAGCATCGTTTCGCTGATCCATTGCGATCGATAGCAGGTCTTGCCAACAACAATGGTGGCTTCGTCTTTTTCGGAGTTAAGGAACTACCAGACGGCAGCTTGAACGTGGTCGGCTTGAATGACGAGACATTTGCGTTGACTGACCCCGCCGATCTGAACCGGAGCCTGGCGGGCTCGCTGAATCCCATCCCCGTTTTCACGATGCTCAGTCTCGAATTCGACGGGCGACTTGTGGGCGTCGTCCACGTTCAGAAGCACGATCTACCGCCGGTTGTTGCGATCAAAAATGTGAACAACGAATTCAAGGAAGGCGCGATTTACTATCGCTATGTCGGCGAAACCCGGACGATCAAGCCGGGTGAGTTGCAGCAGATCATTGCTTATCGCGAACAGAAAGCAATAGCCGAGTTCTCAAACCGGATTTCTCGCGTCGCAATGGGAGCAGCGGCGACGCTTGATCTGGACACCGGCAAGGTGGAAGGCCGCGTCGGCAGCTTCATGATCGGCGAAGACCTTTTGCCAAAAATCCAATTTATTCGCGAAGGGCAGTTCACCGAAAAAGAAGGCGCACCAGCGCTGAGATTGATCGGAGATGTCGAAGCGACCTCAGACCAACCTCAGGTCGTCCGAGACAATATAACTCCTGACGCAACGATACGGAATTTTCTGAACAATATCGTGGTCAGAGAACCACGCCAGTATCTCCTTCACTCGGCACACTCCAATCGTGAATGGCAGCCGATTTGGTACTACTTGCATGTGGCTGGCCTGACAACCGAACAAGCGATTGAGCTAATGCGGAAAGAGGAAGCGAGCCAACCCAGTCACCGAGACGGCGTTATTGCTCGCCTGACCGGAAAACGAGCAGCTTTTAACATCAACCAAGGGAAGCCGAAGCATTTGGTCGCGGCATTCGCGAGAGGCGAGATAGATGAACCTGCGGATGTACCGAGCGCACACAAGTTCGCTCTCGCCGTTCAAGGGCTTCCCGACGGCCAAGAAAACCTCGATCTTTTTCAGCAGCTTCTGTTGAAGTGCTATGAACTTTCCAACGGTCAGACTCCCCAGCAACGCAACCTCCGGAGCGCAGTTTTCAGGGCCGCATGCCGGCTTGATGAGCTATTGTACAAAGCCAAGGTGAGTGGCTCATTTCAACCGACGATGGATCGAATCCTACCTTTGAGCTAAAAGCAGCCAAGCGCAGTTCTAGCGCAGTCTTATTATCGCGCCATAAAAATCATATAGTTAGAACCAATATCTTCCAATTCCGATTCCAAAGGTCACAGGTTCGAATCCTGTCGGGTGCGCCACCGTTTTCCTAATGCATTGAAAGCTCAAAACATCTAAGCTTCCAGGACCTTAGCAATAGCCCGCTACTTCACATGGCTAGAGCACAAGGGTTGGACACATTAGATGGCAGGACTGAGTTTCATGCAGCGCAGACCATCCGGTATCTACGAGTTTCGCAGGCGACTCCCGCAGGCGCTTGCCGGCAAACCAGGCCCGGAGCACGTCAAAGGGCCGCTCTCCGAGTTGATCAATCCGACCACCGGGAACTTCAAGCAATACCTTTCCGTCTCTCTCCGCACGCATGACCAGAAGCTGGCCAAACGCCGGGACCTAGACGAAGCCCGCCGTGTAACCGATCTGTTCGATTGGGGTCTTAAGCTTGTGCAGAATGGGCAGCCCCCGACCGGAACCGCCCACTCAGAAAACCTGATGCCCTCCCCTGAGGAAATCGAAGCGCATTTTCTTCATGCTCTGCTCGAAGCTGATGAGAGGGAACGCAACGAGGGCGACATTAGGCGTTACCTCCAGACCAGAGCAGAGCGGTCACAGTGGCCAGACCTTGACGATGCCCGCATTGGAGAGATGGGCATGGCCGACGGCCATCTGGAGCAAGGCGCTGATATGCATGCGGAGTTGTTGAGCGACTACCGTAGAGCCTACGCTAAGCGCTGAACGGAGATCATTAAGCCAGAGCTCCATAGCTACCTTACTTCGAAGCAAGCTCCGATAGACCCAGCATCTCCAGAATATCATCAGGCTGGCCTTGCGGCGCTTCGGGGCCACATCAAGGCTTATAAGGCAATGCTAGAGAGGGGGACAGGTGCCGACATCCCTATCCCCCACGGGGGGAACCTCACCGCCGCTGCTACATGGCATACCTCTGAGATATCTGACCCACAATTTATAAAAGTAAATTACCAGTTCACAGACCCTTGCGCCCTCCCCAAAGCATTCGAGAACCAAAAGTCCAACCACCGGAAAACACTTCGAGTTTCGCCTTCGGGCCGCCGACGGCATCAAATAAATCGTCGGCTAGGAAGCTCCAACGAATCGGTGAAAAGGAAACTTATCGAGTAGAATTACACATTCGACGAGGTTAGCGGGTAATTTTACTATAGAAAATCAAAATTTCTCTCGCCAATTAGTTGCAGTTTTAGTAAATGGAGAATCAAGCTTGCTTAGGACATAGCATGTTAAACTCTATAAGCTTCAAATTCGGATCAGCCGTAGGCCAAGAGCCTCTTGAGTTACCAACTCCTCCTTCGGTGACAATCTTCGTGGGGCCAAACAATTCCGGCAAAAGCCAAGCCTTAAACGAAATTCGCGCAGCCTTTGCCAGGGGCAGTTGCTCCGGCAATATCCTTAAAGATGCCTCGTTCATTGGCTTCGATGCCGAAGGTGCCCTAGCGCTTTTAACAGAATTGCGAGACACCCTTCGTCCAGGTGAAATAGAGCAGCAAGACTATGCGTATATCAAGACACGCTCGACCGGCGGCAGGCAACATGTCCACACTTCAATCTACTTAGCAGCATTGCAAGCACCGCAGGTTGCACATCAGCGGCATCTGATGCAGCAATTTGCTGAACTTTACGCAACTCACCAAATCCTGTCGCTTGATGGTCCGTCGAGAATTACCCTTATAAGCCAGCAACCTCGCGGTGACCTAAAGTATCCAGAGCTGCCTTTCGCAAGGCTTTTAACCGACGATATGAGAAGGGAGAGATTGCGCAAAATTATCTACGAATCGACAGGGCTGTATTTCGCGCTAGATGCGTCTGCAGGAGATCAATTGCAGGTCCGATTTTCCGAAGCCCAGCCCCCAAACGAGCGCTCCTTAGAAGATGCCACTTTGGACTACATGAGAGCAGCTGCGGGTGTAGATCGGGTTAGTGATGGTATCAAAGCATTCACGGGGATTTTGGTGCAACTCCATGCCGGAGACCACAAGGTTATCACTATTGATGAGCCCGAAGCTTTTCTCCACCCCGGGTTAGCATTCAAGCTTGGCAAAGAGCTTGCGCGAGGAGCCGTAGAAGAAGGGAAGCTTATTTTTGCATCCACTCACAGCGCTCAGTTTCTCATGGGCGCAATCAGTTCGGGTGCCTTGGTGAATATTGTCCGATTAACATATACCGGCGGCATTGCGACAGCTCGGCTTTTGAGCAACAACCAGCTCCGTATTCTTATGCAAGATCCCCTCTTGCGGTCGGTGGGTGTACTCGACGGGCTGTTTTACAGCCATGTCATTGTAGGCGAGGCTAATGCTGACCGAGCTTTCTATCAGGAGGTCAACGAGCGGCTTCTCGCCCAAGGCGACGCACGTGGTATTCCCCACGCATTATTCCTAAATGCAGACAATAAGCAGACGATACCTCGGATAGTTGAACCACTGAGAAAACTAGGTCTACCGGCGGCAAGCGTGACCGATCTTGATGTTCTTAAGGATGGGGGTGAGGAGTGGACCCGCCAACTTAAAGCTTCAGGGCTACCTTCAGCTGAATTTCAAGCGTACCAGAACCGCCGCGCATCCGTGCTCTCTTTCCTACAGAATACGAATAAAAACTTCAAAACGGAGGGTGGCGTCGGGTTACTGACGGGGTCAGAGTTGGAGACTGCCAGTAATCTTATCGAGGACCTCGCGCGTTACGGCCTATTTGTTGTACCGGGAGGCGAGGTCGAAAATTGGCTCTCAGATTTGGATATCGGCAGGGCGAAACATACGTGGCTTAGAGACATTTTTTCCAAGATGGGAAGTGACCCAACTGCGGCTACCTACGTGAGACCCGGAGCAGGTGATGTCTGGGACTTCGTTGGAAACATTGGAATATGGCTAATGGCCAAGAACAGGCGCGGAATACCGCTTTGATTGAAGACATTGATTAGCCAGGAAAAGTCTCGTCGGGGACGGGATACTTCACCAATGTAACCGGATATGACTAGTAACGAGCGTTGTTATGCAATTCGAATTGCCAAGCTGGTCCCACAGAAATCCACTGGGCACCATCGCATTGTTCATTTCGCTCATCTACGGCATCGCAGCCCTTCTCTTGGGCGGCTCTGTAGGGCTTCTTACAAAAACCAATGAGACGGTTCTGGTCCTCTTTATCGTCGTGTTCCCCTTTGCAATCCTCGGCGTCTTCGCGTGGCTTGTAACCGGCCATCACAAGAAGCTTTATGGTCCCGGCGATTTCCGCTCAGACGAAAGTTTTTTATCAGCCGCCAACACAGGGGAGCCTGTACGAGTTGGTGAGCGCCTTGTGGAAGAAACAATTGAAGATGACGTAGGTACTCCGGAGCCTTCTGGCGAACACATTGAAGCTCCTGTGGAAGCGCCCCCAGCAAATACATCTCGCGTTCCACCTGATTCTATATTGACAGCCTACTCCGCAGAAAGCCTTGTCTTCCAGGAGCTGCAAAACGAGTTCAAAGGCGCAGTGGAAAGAAACCTTTCTATAAAATTTCCGGATCGCATCGTTGAGGTTGATGGAGTGATCAGGACACCCGAATCTACCTATGTGGTTGAGGTGGCCTTTGTACCCTCGGTGTCGGTACTTCGGAGTCGCGCGAAGCGAACCATTGGAAAGATTACAGCACTGCAAGGCGCGTTTCCCAATGCTAGGTTCGTTGCATGCTTTGTTGGAGGTCCCGATGGCCCGAGTAAGCACCATGCCGACATGGTTTTTGAGGAGATGTTCGGGCGTTTGACTGTAGAAGTTCGTTATTTTGAGATTAACGCGCTCCTCGCCAAATACGGAATGGGATAAATCGCCCTACGCACTTGCCAACTGCCCTCCTCTCCTTCACATTGCATCACATCGCTTTGCTTAGGTCACGGCGAGATGGCTTTGATTTCAAGCCTTTAGGAGGCCTCTTGTTAGGCCGTTGGGCGTCTCCTCTCGCGTGCGCCACCCTCTTCTGGGTCGGTTCTGGAGATCAAGGCTATTGCCGCTTTCGCGTTCACGACCCAGCTTGCAAGCCTATCCAAGAAGCGATCAAGTAAATGGTTCACCGACAAACATTAAGTCGGCCCGGCATCCGAAAGCCCGGATAAGAAGCAACACCGCTATCCGGTTAACTTCGCCATCCTGATCAGCCCGCGATCATACGCGGCAGGAGGTATCCTGCCGTGCCAATGTTCTGCCTGTAAGAGCTGGTCCGCCTTATGCCACCACCTCAATGATTCTTATTCGGCCCCTTGCCGGTCGCGAAGCTGCAGGTCTTGATCTTGCAGCTGGGGTCGTCACTCGTGGGCACGCTGGCGCTGGCCATCGAGCCCTGTCCGAGGCAAGCCATCGAATTCGAGACCGTGCGGCTGTACATCATCAGGCCTGGATGGTGTGAGGGATATCTCAGCACGATAGACCCTTCCTGAGCCATCTTTTCATGCACGGCGGCACAGGTCATCGATTTGGAATTGTAGGCCGACATGGCCATCGCGTTCGTGGAGAACATTCCAATTGCGGCAAGTATGATGATCGTCTTCATGGGGCTTCCTTTGGTCGCGCCGAAGGGCGCTATCGAAAATGAGATAGTCGTTGATTAGCATTGGATTTGTGACAGTGAGCCGACTTCCCTTATCGGCTGTTTGACCACTGCCAAGGACGACCTGGCGCCCGTCTGGATACGTCTGCGCTGGAGGTCACCATGCTGCATCGCATGGTGCCTGTCGGCAGGACGCGATGCGGACGGAGATTTAGAAATCGTCCGTCAAGATAGATAGGGCCCGATAGGAAGACCGGGCCTCATTCTGTGAAGATCAGCTGGGCCAAAAGCCTCAGAAGGTCCGTTCGAAACGCAGGATACCTGAGAAGGTATCGTCGCTCGGCAGATCATAGTGAACGTAGGTGAACTCCGGCTCGACCAGCAGGTTCTTGACCGGGTTGAACTTGACGTTCGTGGTCGCTTCGAAGATCTTGGAGTCGGTATAGGCAAGCTGAACATTCCACTTCAGCTTGTCGTTGATCGGAACGCCGACGCCGCCCCAGACGGCCCAGTCACCCCAACCACAATCCGCGCCGTGAACGACGCCGTCGGATGTCGTGCAGGCCGAGACGTTCTGGTTCGAGCCGGCATACTGGTTGAGCTTGTCGCCATCCGTATTCCACCCGCCCATCAGGAAGGCCGAGAAGACGCCGAAATCGGCATCGATACGCGCCTTGATGGCACCTTCTTCGACAATGGAATCATAACCGCCGACCACGCGGAACTGCCAGGCGCCGGCCTTGTAGCCGAGACCGGCGACAACGTTCGGAGCGTAGTGATCAGCCTTCGAAAGCTGCCAGCTTCCGCCATAGGCGCTTGTGGTCGTGCCGGAATTGCTGTCTTCGAGCGAGATGACACCCGTGAAGCCCGTGCCGCTGTCGTAATTATAGGTCAGCTGGTTCAATTCGTACGGACCGTCATAGATGACGTCGTCCTGGATCACGTCGCCGGCATAGCCGACGAACTGGTTGTACTGCGAGTCCGTCTTACCGACGGTGAAGCCGCCGAGGGTGATATAGGCCCACAGCAGGTTCGTGCCGGTGGAGCCGCCGTCGTTCCAATCCCAGCGAACGATGGTTTCGGTCTTCAGCGGACCATATTCGGTGTCCGTCGCGGTATTGAGGTTGAGCTCGGCGCGGGTATGCCACTTGGTACCAAAGTTGCTGTCGCGATTGTAAGGATCCTTCCACTGACCTTCGGTGCGGACCTTGCCGCCGACGCGCAGGCAGGTCTCGGTGCCAGGGATGAAAAAGTAACCGGCGCCGAACGCGTCACAGATGCGCACATATTCCAGCGGCTCCGGTTCGGCGGCGACGATAGCGTCAGCCGCCTGAGCGCCAGATACGGCGCAGAGGGCCGCAGCCGAGCCGATAAGCAAGCTCTTGATGTTCATGCTAACTCCATTCTTCAAACGAACTTGCGCGAGATACGAACCTGGGGGTGCTCGACATCAAGTTCCAGTGCCTAACTCGAAGCACAAGGCCTCGCTTCCGAATAGTAAGCTGCATTTAGTATTTTGCTTTTACAAGGATCGAAATGAGGGACCCGATATATGTGACAGCATGTACATATACTCTGTTGCCCAAACGACGCACATGTGTACGGACGATGACAGATACATGACAAGAAACGGCAAATAGAGGTTGTTTGCCAGGCACTTACTGAGGATATCGCAAGGATATAATGCGGGATCGGATGCTGGACTGACAGCACTGAGTCTTGCTAGACTTGAAACCACACAAGCAGCATATCCACCCTTGGCAAATCGCAGGCAGGATCATCATGCCGAAGATCGATGTTGCAGCCGTGCCGGAAATCAAGGGCACGCGTTATCCCGCTCCCTTCAATGATCACTCCGCCGAGCGCGTCAGGCAGCGACTGGGCGATGCAGGCGGCCTCAAGGATTTCGGCGTCAACCTGATGCGGCTGCCGCCGGGCAACTGGTCGAGCCAGCGGCATTGGCATTCGGAGGAGGATGAATTCGTCTATGTGCTGGAAGGTGAGCTGACGCTGATCGAGGACGAGGGCGAGACGGTGCTGCGCGCCGGCGATTGCGCGGCCTTCCCGAAGGGCTCCGGCAACGGCCATCATATGATCAACAAATCGAATAGCACGGCAATCTATCTCGAGGCCGGCACGCGCTCCCCGACCGATCTCATCACCTGCTCGGACGTCGACATGATGAGCTCCAGCACGGACGGCCGTTTCGTGCATAAGGATGGCATGCCCTATCCGGACGGCTAGCCCTGTTCGCCGTCGCTTGCCACCGGTAACTTGAAGGACAGGAGATGGGTCGGCGCTCCATGCAGCATGACCTCCCGCTCGAAACCGAAGCCGCATTTTTCCAGAACGCGCCGGGAGGCAACATTGACGGGCCGCACCAGCCCTATAACGCGTTTCGCCCGCAGATCATGGCAGGCGAAGGCCAATGCCTCCGTCACCAATTCCGTCGCATAGCCGCTTCCCCAATAATCGGGGTGCAGATGGTAGGAGAGATTGAGCCCCTCGAATTCCGTCGAGACGGTAACGCCGCCAAAACCGATCAGACGTCCTTTCGTTTCGATCGCCCAACGCCCAAAGCCGTTCACGCGCCAGTGCGCCTGATCCCGAGCGAGACGCCGGGCACTTTCCACAGGCGAATCCGGCGTCGGATCGGGCCGATGGGCGACCAGTTCCGACCGCGAGAACAAAGCGGTGACGAAGTCGAGATCGCGCTCCTCCGGCATGCGCAGGGACAGGCGCGGCGTATGCCGGATCATCGTCCCTTCCCTTGAAGCATCATACCGCCTTAGCAAGTTCGGGCGGATCGTAGCAGCAGGCATCCTTTGACACACCTGTAGTGCAGCCGCTTGCCGCTAGCGCATCCTGCACGACCCCCACCGTAAGGCGGCGCAGCCATACCGAGCGGCTATCGGCCTGATCGACACGCCGATAGAGTATCGTCACCGGGTCGGCCGGCAATTCGAATGGCGGCTTCGAAATCGTTAGATTGTGCAGCTGCGCCATGCAGCGGGCAATGGATTCCGGAACGGTGGCGATCGCCGGGATCGCTTGCAACGTCGTCGGCAGGGCCGAAAAGCGCGGCGCGGTCGCCACGATCTGACGGCTATGACCGAGCCGCGCCAAGGCAGCATCCACATTCGTCGATATGGTCCCTTCAATGGATACGATCACATGTGGCGCGCTGGTGAAATGCTTCAGGCTGAGCGGCGCGGCACATTTCAGATGGCGGCTGTCGTAAACGCAGAGCGAGGCCTGCTCGAACAGCGGCGCGCGAACATGCCAGGAAGCCGGCTCGTCATGCACGGAGATGCTGAAATCGTAAGCTCCCTCGTCGAGCAAACGCGCGGCATCCCGCCGGTCGAACGCTACGCTCACCAGCCGGGCATGTGGTGCCTGCTGGCGCAACCTTGCCACCAGCGGGCCGAAGAAGGACGATTCGAGATTATCGCACATGCCGACGCGGAACTCGCCATGCCAGTTCGCGGGATCGAAGGCTGCCGGTGGACGAATGGCACGCTCGATACCGGAAAGCGCATCTTCGATCGCCGGCGCGATAGACAGCGCCCGCGGCGTCGGCTGCAAGCCGCGCCCGACGCGCACGAACAATTCATCATCCAGCGTCTCGCGCAGCCGGCGAAGGGCCGCGGAAAGACCAGGCTGACCGAGCAACAAGCGTTCCGCCGCGCGGCTCACATTCCGCTCCTGCATCAGCACGGAGAAAGCGAGCAGCAGATTGAGATCGATTTTTCGAAGCGTCGCATCATTCATCATCGCCAGTAATACCTGACATGGTTACTATCAATTTGCAATAGGGTTTGAAGATGTACATTTTCTCGTTCCCTGCCGCTTTCACCCTCCCAAGAACCGGCAGCCTAGAAAGGAACGATCCCGATGACTTCTTCCCAAACCCGAAGCGGGGCGGGATTGGCGTTGCTGCTGCTATGCGCCGCCAATTTCCTCGACGCCATGGATGTCTCCACCATTGGCGTGGCCCTGCCCGCAATCCAGAAAGAGCTAGGCATGCAGGCGACCTCGCTGCAATGGGCCGTCAGCGCCTATGTGCTCGGATACGGCGGCTTTCTGCTGCTTGGCGGCCGCGTTGCCGATCTCTTCGGCCACCGTCGCGTCTTCCTCTGGTCGCTCGGCGTCTTCGCCGCCGCCAGCATCGCCGGCGGCTTCGTCGATAGCGCTCCGACCCTGATCGCCGCCCGTCTGATCAAGGGCATTGCGGCCGCCTTCACCGCGCCGGCAGCGCTTGCCCTCCTTCTCTCCGTCTTCGGCGAAGGCAATGCCCGGGCGAAGGCGCTCGGCGTCTTCTCATCCACCGGTGCTGCCGGTTTCGTGCTCGGCATGGTGCTGGGTGGAGCGGCGACCCTCATCAGCTGGCGCGCGACCCTCGTCATGGGTGCTCCCATCGCTATCCTGGCGCTGATCGTTGCTCCGCTCGTCCTTCCAGCCGACCACAAGCGCAGCGGCCAGCGCGTCCGCTTCGACTGGGCCGGCGCCCTGACGATCACCCCCGGCCTGCTGCTCTTCGTCTTCGGCGTCACCAATGCCGCCGCCGATGGCTGGCAGGCCTTCGCGACCTGGGGCGCGCTCCTTGCCGCGCTGGTCCTGATCCTGTTGTTCCTGGTCGTGGAGTCGCGCCATCATGATCCGATGGTGCCGCTTGCCATGTTCCGCCGCACCAAGCTCAGCCATGCCAATGCCGTCGCTGCGCTATACCAAGGAGCCTATGTCGGCTTCCAGTTCATTGCGACGCTCTACTACCAGACCGTCGTCGGCTGGTCGGCCTTCGCCACCGGCTTCGCTTTCGCCATCGGCGGGACTTGCGTGATGTTCCTGGCGCCGCGCTTTGCAACGATAGGCCAGAACCGCGGTACGACCCTGCTGATGACCTTCGGCGTGGGATTGCAGGCCATCAGCTATCTCTTCTGGGTGCTGTCGGCCGGGCATATCGATACGATGGTACTCGTCGCCATTTCGCAGCTCCTGCTCGGCGTCGGCTACGCCATGACCTATCCGTCGATCCAGGTTGCAGCCCTCTCCGACGTCGGCGACGATGAATCCGGCCTGGCTTCGGGCATGCTGTTTGCCTCCTTCCAGATCGGCGGCGGCATCATCCTGGCGGCGGCATCAGCCGTCTTCAGTGCGGCTCCGAGCTTTGGCTGGAACCCCTATATTGCCGGCATCGGTTTCGTGACGATCCTCGCCGCCGCCATCACGCTGCTCGCCGCCGTCGGCCCGCGTTCCTCCGCGGCAAGGGCCACGAATTATCAGGCTGCAGAATAGTTCAAAGCAAGATGACCCGCCTCTCCGGCGGGTCAATCCTTCCCTGCGTCAGCGGCTTCGGCGGCACGGCGCATCAGGAAATCATGCTCTCTCCGATTTTCAGCAAGTGCGGCCGCTGGCTTGGCTCATCAAGATCGGCGGCGCCCAGACGATTTGCGATTGGAAATTTGGATCGAACGACCCGATAACCGACCGCTTCGCTTTGTTGACTTCCCATCACCATTGCAAGATGGTGAGGCCCAATTGAACCTGCGGGCTTCGAAAGCTGGCATCTTCCAGGGGCGGCTTCGCAATACTCCGCAGACAACACGGAGCGAGTTTTCATGTTCGACCATATCTCGATCGGCGTCAAAGATCTGGCGCGGGCACAGGCGTTCTACGATGCTGCATTGGCACCGCTTGGCTATGAACGTCTGACCAATTTCGACGGCACAGTCGGATATGGGGCGGAGCGTGCCCAGTTCTGGGTCAGTGAGGTGGAACGTCCCGTTCCCGCCGATCGCGGTTCCGGCCTGCATTTCTGTTTCGTGGCGCCAAGCCAGGCAGCCGTCGACGCCTTCCATGCCGCCGGCATCGCCAACGGCGGCGAAGACAACGGTAAGCCAGGTATCCGGCCTGACTACAGCCAGTTCTATTATGCCGCCTTCGTTATCGATCCTGATGGTTACCGGCTGGAAGCCTATTTCAAGACCGGTGAATAAGTCACCGCGCACAACATAGTAAGGCACGGTCAACCGCCGCAGTCGCTTTACCGGGTTACCGAGCCTCAAGGACGTTCTTAACCGTTTGATCTTTCAGGTTACTGTCAGGCTTCTGTCATAAAAGACGCCCGATAGTGGCCTTTGGGCGTTTGCACAACGCGGACGGGCACTTGTTTTGAACCTGTTCGGACAGTGGCCAGCGTCTACGATGTACGACAACTCCATTGCTTACACAAAACGGACTGCTCCCATCAGCAGATCCTTTTTTGTGTTTCTCTCGCTCTTCGTCCTCTGGTGGGTGCTGCTGTTCGTCTTCTATCGATTTCCCGATATCGATCTCGTCGTCGCGAAGAGTGTCTTCGCTGCTACACCCTGCGCATCCGCCGTCATTCCGGGTGAAGTCTGCGGCGCCTTTGCCCTGGCCAAAAACCCTGTCTTCGAGATCGTGCGAGGTGTGACGCTCGCCCTGCCCTATGTCGCCGTCGTTGTCCTGATTGCCAACCTGATTTCCTCCTGGCGCAAATTCGGCGCAGGCTGGCGGACGCTGAAAACGGATCGGTACATCGCTGCATTGATATCGCTTGTCATCGGCTGCGGCCTCATCGTCAACACGCTGCTCAAGAGCTACAGCGGCAGGCCGAGACCGCGCAGCACGGATCTTTTCGGCGGCTCGCTGGATTTCGTCCAGGCAGGCTCGTTTGCCGGCCGATGTCTCGGAAACTGTTCTTTCGTCTCCGGTGAGGCGTCGTCTGGCGGCTGGTTGCTTTGCCTCATCTTGCTGCTGCCGCCGCGCCTGCGTTTTCCGCTCGGCATTCCCCTTGCTGCCGTCTCGATCATGATGCCGATCATGCGCGTGATGACCGGAGCACACTATCTGTCCGACGCGGTCCTGGGCTGGCTCTTGTCCTTGGTGGTCTTTGCCGCAGCCATCGCTGTGCTAGATCTCCTGCGGTCGGGAACGACAGCCCGGCCCTGAAAGCCGTCGCCTCAGCCAGCGTTGCGCATGCGGATCAAGCGGCGGCGTCTTGCCGCCTTGCGCACGCGAACCGCCATCTCGCTTAGCGCAAAGGGCTTCACGAGATAGTCGACGGCACCGATATCCATGGCCGCCATCTGGTCCGACAGCTGATCATAGGCCGACATGATAATGACTGGGGTCGTTTCGCCGCGCGCTTCCATGAGCTTGAGCAGATCGAGGCCGCTGCCATCGGGCAAGCGAAGATCAAGCAGCATCACGTCGTGGGCTTCGGCCGCGACAGCGCCCCTGGCAGATTCCAAATCCATGGACCAGTCGACTGACCAGCCCTCCGCATGCAGATGATCCTGTACGGCATTGCCTATGAGTACATTGTCTTCGACCAATAGAAGCCGCACGATTGCATCCCCAGTTGCAATCAAGCAGCTATGATGCCTATTTCTGACGGCGACCTGAACTCCGATATGAAGCCGGCAAAAAAGACGACAATCGGAATCAGGCCCGAAATAGCCCTGCACAAAAGCTTGTCGTTCAGGTAAATGTCAGGATTGGTAACCATGGTCGTCGGCTTCAACAGCCCAAGCGCCATCCTGCAGTGATGGGTTTACAGGCGCCCAGCCGATAGCCCATGCCTCGGAGACAACCATTGACCAGCGAAAACGCATCATCTGGCCGACAGATATTCAGGCCAGCAATCGGCAGTGTCACACTGTGCCTTATAGCCACGCTTTATGTACTTCTTGTGACAAACAAGATGTTCTGGACGAAGTCCTATGGCTATTTTATCGCCGACCGGGCCGCTTTTGCCGCCTTCGTCATCGGTATTTCCGCAGCCATCATGGCGCTCTTCACGCTCTTCTCCGCCAAATACGTCACGAAGCCGGTCCTGATCTTCTTCATTTTGGTGGCATCGGTATCGTCCTGGTTCAACGACCAGTTCGGCGTCATTATCGACAAGGAGATGATCCGCAATGCGGCTGTTTCGACAGGCGCGGAAAGTGGCCATCTGATCACGACGCGCTTCATCACCTATGTTTTGCTGACGGGCGTCTTGCCGTCGCTTGTCGTCGCATGGATCCGGATCGTCCATCGCCCGATCTTCAAGAAACTCGCCTACAATACCGCCGTCATCCTCGCCTGTTCGGCGATCTTCGTCATCGCCGGGACGACCTTCTATAAGACTTATGCGGGCGTCGGCCGCGCTCATCGCGACCTGATGGATACCCTCAATCCGGTGATGCCGATCACAAGCGCGGTGCGTTACGTCATAGATACGCAAAGAAACGCAAACGTCGTCGCACAGCCATTGGGCACGGACGCCCATCGGGTCGGCGTCGTCGACAAGGGCAGGCCGCGCGTCACGATCATCGTCGCCGGAGAGACGGCCCGCGCACAGAATTTTTCGCTGGGCGGCTATGCCAAGATGACCAATCCGGAGCTGGCAAAACGCAACGTAATCTATTTCCCGAATACAAGCAGCTGCGGAACGGCAACGGCGACCTCCATACCCTGCCTGTTCTCTGTCTATACGCGCGGGCAGTATACCCACCGCAAGGGACTTGAGACGGAGAACCTGCTCGACGTCCTGACCCATGCCAAGGTGGATGTGACCTGGCTGGATAATGACACCGGCAGCTACAACGTCACCGATCGCGTCTCCTATACCTACCTGCCTCCCTCTGCCGATCCGCGTTTCTGCAAGGACGGCGAATGCAGGGACGAAATCCTCGTCGATAAGATCGACGGCTGGCTGGATAAGGTGAAGGGCGACAGCGTGCTGGTGCTGCACCAGCTCGGCAGTCACGGTCCGGCCTACTATCAGCGCTACCCTGAAGAATTCCGCCAGTTCCAGCCGGATTGCCGCTCCAATGACTTCAGCTCCTGTTCCCAGGAGGAAATCACCAATGCCTATGACAACACGATCCTCTACACGGATCACATCGTCGCCATGGTGATCGACAAGCTGAAGCAGCGTTCGAACTCGGTGTCCGGCTCCGTGCTCTATTTCTCCGATCACGGCGAGTCGCTCGGCGAAAACGGCATCTATCTGCACGGCACGCCCTATATCATCGCACCCTCACAGCAGACGCATGTGCCGATGCTGGTATGGATGGCTGACGATCTTGCCAAGGCCGCCGGCTTCGACATGGCCTGTCTTGCCAAGCAGGCCGCCGAGGGCACCTACTCTCACGACAACATCTTCCACAGCGTTCTTGGCATGATGGACGTCTCGACGAAGGTCTATGATCCGAAGCTGGATGTTTTCGCGGCCTGCCGCACGCCGTCGAACAAGCTGGCGCTGAACTGATGGACTGGTCAATGTCCGGCAGCCCTTTTTGACGGGCCGCCGGACCATCGGGATCGTTTAAAGACGCTTGGGCGTGCGGATCGTCCGCTCGTTTTCGACATTGCCGGTATTGAGCGTCGTATTGCGCTCGAACAGCACGACTTCGCAGGTCGGCTCGGCGACCGGACAATGCTCCACCCCATGCGGAACGATGATGTATTCGCCAGGGCCAAGGACAATATCGCCGCCGTTTTCCTCGCGCAGCTTCATGCGCAGTGTTCCCTTGACGACCAGGAAGAGCTCGTCCTCCTCTTCATGATGGTGCCAATGGAAGGCACCCTCCAGCTTCGTGAGCTTGACCTGGAAATCGTTGATATCGCCGCCGATGTGCGGACTCCAAGTTTCATCGAAGGCTGCAAAGGCTTTGGTAAGATTAACCTTTTTCAGTGCGACCATATGTTTCCTCCTTCATCCAACTGCGCTCAGGTCCAAGCTAATATTGGCGCGAGTGCTACCGATCGCAACGCCGGCACTGACGAATATCGCCGGTTGCCATCGGCATATCGAATTCTTCGAAGATTTCAGCCGAAACTTTCCGGGTAGTGGATGGTCGGAAGCGACACTACATGCTGTCTCAACATTATCATTTCGACACATGACGGGAAAAATCATGACGACAAACAATGTCGAATTCGGCCTAGATACTTTCGGCGACGTGACCTTCGACGACAAGGGCACGCCGTTGCCCCATGCGCAGGTGCTGCGCAATGTCGTCGAGGAAGGCGTCCTTGCCGACCAGCTTGGAATAGACTTTTTCGGCATCGGTGAGCACCACCGCGAGGATTTTGCGGTCTCCTCGCCCGAAACGATCCTGGCCGCCATCGCCAGCCGCACATCGAAAATCCATCTGGGATCGGCCGTCACCGTGCTGAGCTCGGACGACCCAATCCGCGTGTTCCAGCGCTTCTCCAGCCTGAACGCTGTTTCGAACGGCCGCGCCGAAGTCATTCTCGGCCGTGGCTCGTTTACGGAGTCCTTCCCGCTATTCGGCTTCGAGCTGTCGCAGTACGAGCAGCTGTTCGAGGAAAAGCTGGATTTGTTCGCGGCCTTGCTCAAGAATGAGCCGGTGAACTGGCAGGGCAGCATCCGCCCGCCGCTGCGCAACCAGAAGGTCTTCCCGACCATCGAGAGCGGCCAGCTGAAGACCTGGATCGGCGTCGGTGGCAGCCCGGAATCGGTGGTGCGCGCCGCTCACTACGATCTGCCGCTGATGCTGGCGATCATTGGCGGCAGCCCCTATCGCTTCCAGCCCTATGTCGATCTCTACCACCGCGCCTACGAGCAACTCGGCAAGCCGGTGCAGCCGATCGGCATCCATTCGCCCGGCTATATCGCCGAGACGGATGAACAGGCACGCGAGGAGCTGTGGCCCTGCTTCAAGGCGATGCGCGACCGCATCGGCCGCGAGCGCGGCTGGCCGCCCATGACGCGCGCGGAATTCGACAACGAGATCGAAAAGGGTTCGCTCTATGTCGGCTCGCCGGAAACGGTCGCCGACAAGCTCGCCCCGGTCGTCAAGACGCTCGGCATCAGCCGCTTTCAGCTGAAATACAGCGCCGGCGCACTCGGCCATGACAAGATGCTGCGTTGTATCGAACTCTACGGCCGGAAGGTGATCCCGGCTGTGCGCGCGGCCTTGGCGGAATAGTCGCAACAAGCTCTCTGCGCTTGCCTTTCAACGCGATCAAAAAAGGCGCTTTGCGACACAGCAAAGCGCCTTTTGTTTTGTGCTGTCATTCTTTTGCAGTAAATGCTACAGATAATGCAATTGGTAGCATTTACTACAAAAGATATCCGATGGCAGAAGCGACGCAGAAACCTCGCATTTTCGAAGACCGCGTTCTCGATGTGATCGAGACCCTCGCACCCGCAGAGCAACGTATCGCACGTTTCTTCGTCGATCAAAAGCAGGCCGCACTGTTGAATTCGGCTGCCCAGATCGCGCAGCTCGCCGGCACCAGCGACGCGACGGTCGTCCGCACCGCCCGCGCCCTCGGCTTCGAAAGCCTGTCGATGTTACGGGCCGCCCTGCTTGAGGAGCTGACGGGAACGCCATCACCCGGAATGCGGATGCAACGCACGCTGGCTGAAACGGGCAGCCAAGCCGGCGATGCGCTTCACCATGTCATCGGTATGCACGAGCAGGCTTTGGATGTTCTGCGACGCGAGGAATTTGCCGCAAGCTTCGAACGCTGCGTCGATATTCTTGCCAAGGCAGCCCGACGTCATGTCTTCGGCATCGGCCCCTCGGGCGCCATGGCGGATTATGCCAGCCTGCAGTTCAATCGCATAGGCCTGCCGACCACCGCACTCTCGGTCTCCGGCATAGCGCTTGCGGATCGCCTGCTCCGGATCGGCAAGGGTGACGCGGTGCTGGTTATGGCCTATGCGCCGCTCTATCGTGAGGTCGAGGTGCTTCTCGACCATGCGGGCAAACATGGCGTTTCGGTCATCCTCATCAGCGACGATCTCGGCCTGCTCACGGCCGACAAGGTGGCTGAGGTCCTGCCAGTGCCGCGTGGCAATGCCGGCCACCTCGCCATGCATGCCGGTACGCTGGTGCTGATCGAATCCCTAATCGTCGCGCTCGCCGCGAAGGGCAAGGATGCTGCCATCGACAGCCTCGACCAGCTCAGCCAGCTGCGCGGCGCGCTCGATAAATCATGGAGCAAACGCGGCACGAGGAAACGCAAGTGAATGGCAACCAGACCGCCAAGCCGGAGTGCTTCACGCGTGAGCTCACTTGGCACATGAGGAAGAATAGTCCGGAAAATACCGCACGAATTCAAGGCCCTAACCGTCATTCGGGAATCAGTTCATGAACAGCCTCACACCCATTCTCTCCACCGTGACGGCATCTTTCCTCGGCTCGTTTGTCGAAGTCGTGGAAGCCTTCACCATCGTCCTCGCCGTCGGCGTCACACGAAGCTGGCGCCCGGCCCTCACGGGTGCCGCGCTTGCGCTTGCCGTGCTGGCGGCCCTCGTTCTCATCTTCGGACCGCTGCTGGCGCTGATCCCGATCGAAATCCTGCAATTCGTCGTCGGCGTTCTGCTGATCCTCTTCGGCATGCGCTGGCTGCGCAAAGCCATACTTCGCTCCCTCGGCGTCATCGCCCTGCACGACGAGGAAGCAGCCTTTTCCAAGGAGACGGCAGCATTACAGGCACAGTCCACAGATCGCCGTGCCGATTATCTCGCCGGCCTTGCCGCCTTCAAGGCCGTGCTGCTTGAAGGTGTCGAAGTGGTCTTCATCGTCATCGCCGTCGGCGGTGCGCATGGCCTGACACTCTATGCCGGCCTCGGCGCGCTCGCCGCCTTCGTGCTCGTCATGCTGATCGGGCTGCTGGTGCATCGCCCGCTTGCTACCGTGCCGGAAAATACCCTCAAATTCGTCGTTGGCCTCATGCTGACAAGCTTCGGCATCTTCTGGACCGGTGAAGGCATCGGCGCGCATTGGCCGGGCGAGGATCTCGCACTGATCGCCATCTTCGCGATCGTCTCGCTCGCCTCCTACGCCATCATCCGCGCCATGCGCGGCAACCCAACAGCAAAGGCAGCCCAATGACCATCGTGCGCATCGCCCTGTCCGAGCTCATCGGCATGTTCATCGATGACGGCAGCCTCGCCACGCTCTGCCTCATCCTCATCCTCGTGATTGCCGGAGCGGTGAAGTTTCTCGCCATGCCGCCGCTCGCGGGCGGCCTTCTGCTGTTGATCGGCTGTCTCGCCATTCTGCTCTACAGCGTCCGTCGCGCCGTGAAACGATGAGATTCACAACCCTCTACAAGAGCTTGGATTTGCAGAGGGTTGTCGCGACACTTACCGAACAACCTTAACCCTCGACAGAGCCTTTCGCAGATGCGAAGAATTTCGCACGGCAAATGCAAAGGAGAAACGGCATGAGCAGCGCCTATCCCGAAGTCTATCTGGTACGCCACGGACAGACGGAGTGGAGCCTCTCCGGCAGGCACACCGGCCGGACCGATATTCCCCTGACCGCTGCAGGCGAGGAAGCCGCCCGCAAACTCGCGGGCCGCCTACCCCTAATCAATTTCGCCGCCGTCTGGTCGAGCCCCTCGCAGCGCGCGCAAAACACCTGCGCGCTGGCGGGCTTCGGCGATCGCCGCGTCGTCAAGGAGGATCTGGCGGAGTGGGACTACGGCGCCTATGAGGGCATCACTACGAAGGCGATCCTTGCCGAACGCCCCGGCTGGCAGGTCTTTCGCGACGGCTGCCCGAACGGCGAGATGGCAGCAGATGTCGGTGCGCGCGCCGACCGGATCATCGGCGAACTTCGCGGCATCAATGGCTCCATCCTGATCTTCTCCAGCGCCCATTTCCTGCGCGTCTTCGCCGCTCGCTGGGTTGGCCTACCGCCGGAAGGCGGTGAGCATTTTATCCTCGACACCACAAGCATCAGCGTGCTCGGCTACGAGCATGACTTGACCGAGCCGGTCATTCGTCGCTGGAATGAGACCTGACGGCCGCGTATTTACCATCACATCTGTCTAAGAATTTCGAGCGGCCATGGCCGCTCGATGTCTTCGAGAGTGTGCTTTCAGCCGTTTACCAGGCCTTGAGACCCAACAGCTTTTCACCGAGCGGTGTCAGTTCGGCCGTCGTCGCATTGTGCTTTTCCCAGTCGCGGGGATCGCCGGGAAAGGCGTCGCGCTTCGGAGAGTCCAGTTCCCTCCACAGGCGAATGCGTTCCTCGCGTTCAGCGATATTGTCGTATTCCGCCGGATGCATGGAGATATATTGCGCCATGCGAACACGGTTATCCGAATGGTTCGGACGGACGCCGTGCGCGAGCAGCGAATTGAAGATCATCAGGTCGCCGGGCTCCATGTCGATATTGACGACCGACAATCCTGTCATGTCCGGATGCATCGGATCGCGATCGGCTGGCTGCGTCTTTTCCCACTCCTCGAAATGCTCAAAGAGCTCAGGCACGCACTGAAATCCGCCGACATCGCCATCCTGCTTCTTAAGGCTCAAAACACCCTGAACGCCGATCGGCAGCGGGCGGATCGAAGTATCGACATCCCAATGGATGAAGCCGTTCGGATTGCCCTTTACCTTCTTCGGCGGGTTGAGATTGGCACGATCGATCGTGACCCAGAGATCCTCGCGATCCCAGATGTCGACGAAGACATCGTAGATCCGCTTTTCCATGCGGTTGTCCCAGAGATACTGGTGATTATAGATCTCCAGCATGCCGGTATTGTTGAGCTCTTTCATCTTGTGCTCACGCCGCTGCGGCGCATACCAGGTGGAGGGGTCGTTCGGGTCCTTCTCGTCAAAACGCCACAAGAGCTCGACAAGCCGCTCGACATTCGCCGCAGGCACGGCCTGACGCACGATCACATAACCCCTAGTGATCCAATGCTGCCAATCGTCCTTCGACAGCACTCTGAGCGGCAATGTCTTCTGGATATCCTTCAATTGCGTCGTGACCGCGGATGCGGTCGGGTGCGCGTCTCGTTTCAAGGCAGGCTGCATCGGTTTCCTCCATCTCGCTGGCCCTTTTGATTTCGGGTGACGGAAAACTTGTAGCGCCGAAGCTCACGCTCATGTTGCCTGGCTCTGGCCAATTCTGATACTATTTTGGCTTCTACCATGCTATGGACGCCCCATGAGGCCCTATCTCGAAGTTTTACCCCGTTCGCCGGAGGCATCCTGGAGCATGCTGAACCGTCGGCTTGACGACTGCATTCCGTTCCAGTGGCATCATCATCCGGAATTCGAACTGACGCTGACGCTGAACTCCATCGGCCAGCGCTTCATCGGCGATCATAGTGGCGACTATAATGACGGCGATCTCGTTCTCGTCGGCCCCAATCTGCCACACAGCTGGGTTTCGCGTGCCAAGCTCGAAGAAGAAAAGCCGCATATTGCCTTGGTGCTCTGGTTCAATCGCGACTGGCTTTTGCAGATGACGGGCGCCACCGTCGAATTCCGGTCGATCGAAGCGATGCTGCAGCGTGGAGATAACGGCCTGCGCTTTTCGCAGACAACTTCCGCCGCCGTCCGCTCCTCGTTCGAAACCATTTTCGAAAAGCCACCCGTCGAGCGCCTTCTGGCTTTGCTGGGCATCCTGGTGACGGTCGCGGAAGATCGGCAAGCGACGCCGCTTGCCAGCGCGCCGGCGCAGGCTCCGGATCTCAAGGAAAGCCGCGAGCGTATCGACCGTGTTCTCACGCATATGCATCTTCATTATGCCCGTGCGATCAGCCTCGATGAACTGGCCGATATCGCGGCGCTGAGCGTCTCCGGCCTGCACCGCATGTTTCGCCGCCATACCGGCGGGACGATATCGGATTATCTCATGCGCATGCGCATCGGCGACGCCTGCGCCCGCCTCTCCTCTACCGACCAGGCGATCCACCATATCAGCGATTCCGTCGGCTATGCCTCGCTTGCCAATTTCAACAGGCAGTTCAAAAGCCTGAAAGGCATGACGCCACGGGAATACCGGCGATTGTTCGTCAGGCGTTGACGGGCATCGTCGCAAGCAGCCTGGCGATCCTTGCCACTGCAGCATCCGCAGCCCGAGCTTCCATGCGCGCGATACCAAGCAGCAGCCCGGGTCGAGCAGGTCCCAGATACAGCGCCGATATCGGCCGAACAGCGAAACCATTGGAGTTAATTGCACGCACGACGGCGACGTCGTCGGTCTTTCCGTCCCGGAACCAGCTCGCCACTTGCAATCCGCCTGCTCCCTCGCCCACCTCCAGCCAATCGCCGCAATGGCGACGAAGCGCCTCGACAGTTGCCGCCATGCGCTCCGCATAAATAGCGTTCATCCGCCTGAGATGCGCACGAAACCGCCCCTCACGCATGAAATCGGCCAAGGCCGCCTGGATATGAACGGGCACGACCGCCCCCCTCAGCCGCTGGGCCGCTTCGGTCGCCGCCAGAAGCCGCGAGGGAATAACGGCATAAGCGAGGCGCAGACCGGGCGCGAGCGTCTTCGAAAAGGTGCCGATATAGGCGACCACTTCGCCGTGATCGATGCCCTGCAGGGCGGCGATCGGCCGCGACGCATATTGAAACTCGCTGTCGTAATCGTCTTCCAGCACGATCGCGCCGTTGGCGCGGGCGAATTCCAGCAAGGCGAGCCGACGCGGCAGGCTCATGGTGACTCCGGTCGGATATTGATGCGAGGGTGTGACATAGATCAGGCGCGGCGACGGCTCGGCCCCTTGCGCGATATCGATACCCTCGGCATCGCAAGGCACCGGCACGAGGCTGGCTCCAGCCATCCGCAGGATCGCTTGCGCGCTGGCATAGCCCGGGTCTTCCATCCAGACGATGTCGCCCGCATGATCGGGCTGAAGCAACACGCTCGCGAGCAACCCGATCGCGGCACCGGTGGACGGGACGATCACGATCTGCTCGGGGCGGGCAACCACGCCACGCGTCGCCGAGATGTGTTCGAGGATGGCCTCGCGCAACTCGCGAACGCCGCCATGATCGCTGTAACCAAGATCATGCACCCGCAAAGAGCGGCCGCGAGCGCCGAGACAACGCGCCCAAGCTGCATGGGGAAAGGTCGAGACATCGGGCACGCCGGGTTCATACAATCCCCCGGTCTTGAATTCCGTAACGCGCGGCAGATTTGGGAGCGATGGTGCAGCTTGACCCGACAACGGCGTCGTCGGGAAAGTCGCAACGCGTGTCGCCGCACCCGATGCCGAGCGCAGATAACCTTCAGCCTTGAGCCGATCATAGGCATTCACCACGGTCGACCGCGCAACGCCGAGCGAGACGGCCATCGCCCGCGTCGACGGCACGCGCTGCCCTGCCGGCAACTGCCCGTGCAGGATGCGGTCGCGCATCAGGCGATAGACTTGCCCCTCCAGATCGCCCGAAGTCCGGTCGAGTGCCGGCCACTGCGCAACCGATACCATAAAACCTCAACTGGTCTGCTAAAAATCAAAAAACTGGCTGTTTATAGCCTACCTCTTTGCTGGCAGAGATCAACACCCGATCTGTGAGGAAGACATGGCCGATCACTATTCGCCCCATACGAAGACCTATCCGACCACCGAGCGTACCCGCGTGCGGCGCAGCCCGAAGCGCGGCAGCCACGCCCATGCCGATGTCCACGCCATTCTGGATGCCGCCCCGCTCTGTCACGTCGGCTATGTCATTGACGGAGCGCCCTATGTGACGCCGACCCTGCACTGGCGCGAGGACGATTATGTCTACTGGCACGGCTCGTCTGCCAGCCGCTTCCTGCGCGCCGCCGAAGACATGCCTGTCTGCCTGACCTGCAGCATCATCGACGGCTATGTGCTTGCCCGCTCGGCCTTCAACCATTCCGTCAACTATCGCTCAGCTATGGTTTTCGGTATGGCCCGTCTGGTCGACGATATCGAGGAAAAGACCGATGCGCTGCGCCACTTGATCGAAGACCTGTTTCCCGGCCGCTGGGACAGTTTGAGGCCGATGACCACGCAGGAAGTAAAAGCGACCTCGGTCATGCGGATGAAAATCGAAGAAGCCTCGGCCAAGGTCCGCAACGGTCCGCCGGGCGATATGGACGAGGCGGATCATCCTGTCTGGGCTGGCGTTCTGCCTATCGAAAGCCGCCTGGCATCACCACAGCCCGCCCCCGGCTTGCCCGACGGAATGGAACTGCCACAATCTCTTGCAGAGCTGATACAATCCGGCCGGCTCCGCTAGATTATATTTGATGACCAAAGGACTTTGATATGGATCTGACCAACTGGAAGGGTGTCGCCCGCCCCGAGCGTATTACTCTTGAAGGCCGCTACGTCAGGATCGAGCCGCTCGACACGGCCTATCATGGCGACGATCTCTATGCCTCGGCCCGCGCACCCGGCGCGGAAGATCGCTTTCGCTATCTTTTCGAAGACGCGCCGGCCGATCGTGCCGCCTTCTCGCCCTGGCTCGAGAAAGCAGCATCCACTGCCGATCCGCTCTTCTTCGTGACGATCGACAAGCGCACCGGACGCGCCGAAGGGCGGCAGGCATTGATGCGCATCGACAACACGCATGGCGTCATCGAGATCGGCAGCATCCTGTGGGGACCCGCCATCGCCCGCAGCCGCGTGACGACCGAAACGCTCTATCTGTTCGCATCCTACGTCTTCGACACGCTCGGCTATCGCCGTTTCGAGTGGAAATGCAACAACCTCAACGAACCGTCGAAGCGGGCAGCCGAACGCTTCGGTTTCGTTTTCGAAGGCATCTTCCGCCAGCACATGGTCGCCAAGGGCAAGAACCGCGACACCGCCTGGTTTGCCATGATCGACGCCGACTGGCCGCGGCTGAAGGCCGGTTACGAGCACTGGCTGGCCCCGGAGAATTTCGATGAGGCTGGCCAGCAGAAAACGAAATTGACATTTGCCTAGGCACAGTCCTGTAGCTCCGGCCTAAAGCAGCTTTCGGAAATAGACCACGCGCCTGGTTTCGATAAAGCCGAGCGCCGCATGGAAGGCATGGCTCGCAAGATTGTCGATCAGCGCATCCGAGGCAAACTCCATGCAGGCGGCGGCCCGATCCCATGCGCCAACTGCATCGCAGAGCGCGCGCGCCATCCCTCCGCGTCGATGTTCAGGGCGCACATAGATGCCTTCGAGGAAGAGAACCGGTGACGTCTTGCAGCCATTGACGTAATCGTGCCGCAATGTCGCTTCAGCAAAACCGGCGACATGACCGGCAGAATCGATCGCGAGATACGCAACAGCATTTTCATTGGCGCGAAATTGTGCCAGCTCCGCGCGATGATGTTCGTACGAACTATCTGGCCAAAGCTCGACGCGCAATCGCGTCCACTCATCCAGATATTCGTCTGCTGCCTGCTCTATCCGCACGTCTTGATCTCCTGTCCAACTGCCTGTTGCCAGCCAATGGAAAAATTTCGCTTTCGACTCCACAATCATCGCGCTACATATCGCACATATTCACGCGCTATTTCGCCGATTAGAATCTGAGGTTGAAGGAATGACATTTCAAAGCAGTTCGCGTCTTTACGCTGCTGTTTCCTCCCTGCTGTGGCCCGCCATCTTCTGTGCCGGATTGACCGGTGCATATTTCGCCTTCGAATCGAATATGCATCTGCTCTGGTTCAACGTTGTCTATCTGTCGACGGTGGCGGTGATTGCCCTCTTCGAGCGGCTGATGCCTTACGAGAAGACCTGGCAGAAACGCGATGGTGAGACATTCAACGATATCGCCCACACGCTGCTGAACAAGGGCGGCGTACAGATCGCCGCTGCGATCGGCACCTCCTTCCCGATGGCGGTCGCGACCGTCGCGCAGCCGGCGCTGAGCTACCATTCGCATTTCTGGCCGGATCAATGGCCTATGGCGTTCCAGGTTGTGCTCGGCCTCGTCATCGCCGAGTTCGGCCTCTATATGGCGCATCGCCTGGCGCATGAGCATCTGTCCCTCTGGCGCTTCCATGCCCTGCATCACAGCGTCGAGCGGCTATGGGTCATCAACACAGGCCGTTTTCACGTCATCGATACGCTGTTCAAGATCGCGCTCGGTCAGATTCCGCTCTATCTGCTCGGCGCGCCGTTGCCTGTCTTCCTCTGGATCGGCGCGGTTACGGCTTTCATCGGTCTGCTCACGCATTGTAACGTCGACATGCGCA
The DNA here is from genome assembly GCF_030182525.1 of Rhizobium pantanalense. Classification (NCBI taxonomy): domain Bacteria; kingdom Pseudomonadati; phylum Pseudomonadota; class Alphaproteobacteria; order Hyphomicrobiales; family Rhizobiaceae; genus Rhizobium; species Rhizobium pantanalense. The sequence goes on along the minus strand of NZ_JAQJCH010000001.1, from coordinate 533,133 downwards.
CCGGCCCACTCGACCTCATATTTTCGACTCCACGCCTCCATCGCTGGCATCATTCCAAGATTCTTGCCGAAGGAAATACGAATTATGGGGAAAACCTCGTGATCTGGGATCAGCTTCTCGGCACTTTCTACAACCCGCCGCGTCCGTCCTCTACCGATATCGGCATCACGGGCAAGGTAGCCAAGGGTTTTCTCGCTCAGCTCGTTCAGCCCTTCTCCCGGAAAGGCCGCAAGGAGATTATCGGCAAGAAACCCAAGGAGCTGATTCTCAAGGAAGAACAGGCCGCAAAGGCCGCCGCCGAAAGACAACGTGCCGCCGCCTCGATGCGCAACTCGGGCTGATGAGATGCACGAAAGGCGCACCCGTTTCGCGTTTAGGCGGGTGCATTGTCGCGCATGCCTTGTGGACAGAAACATCGTGAAAAATTGCAGCCCCGCAATATACGTATTTCGGTTTCAATCCGAGAAGATCTTGTCATTTAACGTGTATTGAAAAAGGCAGGCTGGGGGTTTACCTAACTCCCAGCATTTAATTGAGACGAAAGATCAGGAAAATCATTGAGATGGAAGGGAGGTTTGCAACAGAATACCTTAAGCAACTTCACAGAATATTTTTCATTTCCAGAGAAATAGATCGGCTCGAGCGAGAATTCATCAAGCAGGGCATAGCACATTTTCACGTTTCCGGCGCCGGCCACGAGTCCACGGCGCTTCTCAACGAATTCCTTCAGGACGACGACTGGCTGCATCTCCATTATCGCGACAAGGCCTTGATGCTGGCACGCGGCATGCCCATTCGTGAGTTCTTTTCCAGCCTGCTTGCGACAGCCAATTCTCATTCCGCCGGTCGGCAGATGAGCGCGCATCTGTCTTCCCGCGCTCTCAACATCACGTCGATCGTCGGTCCCGTCGGCAACAATGCCCTGCATGCCGTCGGCGTCGCGGCATCATTGAAGCAAAAGCCCGGCATGCCGATCGCCATCTGTTGTGTCGGCGATGGCACCACGCAGCAGGGCGAATTCCTGGAAGCGGTCGCTGAGGCCGTACGCAGCCAATATCCCGTCGTCTTCGTCATCGAGGATAACAGCTTCTCCATCTCGACGCGCACAAGCAAACAGACCTTCTTCGATCTGCCCGCCGGCCAAGCTTCCTCTTTTTACGGCATCGATATCATCCGCACGGATGGCGACGATCTCACCGCATCGCGCGACGCTTTCCGCAAGGCCGTCCGCCATAGCCGCAACAATCGCGCGCCGAGCATCGTGCTTTTGAATGTCGAGCGCCTTTCCGACCACACCAACGCCGACGATCAGAAGACCTATCGCACCCTGCTCGAAATCGAGGCGGGCTCTTCGCGCGATCCGCTGCCGAACCTGCGGGCAATGCTGCACGAAGCCGGTGTCGACGCCGATGCACTTCGGAAGATCGAACAGGAACTGATTGCCGAGGTGCAGGCGGAAGCCGCCCTTGCCCGCAAGGAAGACGCCCCGAAGGTCGAGCCGGAAGCGAAGGCTCCCTACCCCGCTTCCTTCGATAAGAAGGCAGAATATCGCGGCAACGAGAACGCCTTGACACTGACGATGCGCGAGGCGCTGAATGTCGTCCTCGACAAGCAGCTGGCCGCAAATCCCGAAGTCGTTCTCTTTGGCCAGGATATAGAGGATCCGAAGGGCGACGTTTTTGGTGTGACGCGCGGCCTCAGCACGAAATATCCCGACCGCGTGCGCAACGCCGCCCTCACCGAATCGACAATCGTCGGCACGGCGGTCGGCCGCGCGCTGGCGGGCCAGCGCCCCGTCGCCTTCCTGCAGTTCGCCGACTTCCTGCCGCTCGCCTATAATCAGATCGTCTCTGAAATGGGCAGCATGTTCTGGCGCAGCAATGGCGCCTGGGAAGCGCCCGTCATCCTGATGGTGAGCTGCGGCGGTTATAAGCCCGGCCTTGGCCCGTTCCATGCCCAGAGCTTCGAGGGAATGTTGGCGCACACGCCGGGCATCGACGTCGTCATGCCCTCTAGCGCCGGCGATGCCGCCGGTCTGCTGAATGCCGCCTTCGAATCGCGGCGCCCGACGGTCTTCCTCTATCCAAAGGCCGTGCTCAACAACTCCGACGGCCGTACCTCCGAGGATCTGGACAAGCACTTCGTCCATCCCGGCCTGTCGCGCCATGTCGCCCGTGGCCGCGACATCACGCTCGTCAGCTACGGCAACACGGTTTCGCTCTGCGCCAATGCTGCAAGCGCCTTCGAGGCGCAGGGCTTCTCCGTCGAGGTGATCGATCTGCGCTCGATCTCGCCCTGGGATGAGAAGGAAGTGCTGGCGAGTGCACGGCGCACCCGCCGCCTGATCGTCGTCCACGAAGACAATCGCACCGTTGGCATGGGCGCGGAAATCATCGCGACCGTCACCGAAAAGACCGATGTGCCGGTCGTCGTGCGCCGGCTGGCCCGTTCGGACGCTCACATTCCCTTCAACTTCCGCAATCAGCTTGAGACTCTGCCCTCCTATCGCAAGCTGGTCGACCTGATGGCCGAAGTCCTCGAATGCGAGGTTACCTGGCACGAAGAGGACGACAGCGGCCCGACGGCAGCGATCAAGGCGATCGGCTCCGGCCCCGCCGACGAGAACGTCCTCGTGACGGATCTGCTCGTCAAGCCTGGCGACAAGATCGAAGTCGGCCAGCTCGTTGCCGTCGTCGAGGCGACGAAAGCCTCCGTCGAAATCTGCGCCAATATCGGTGGCATCGTGCAGGAGGTCTTCGCCAAGATCGGCGACCAGATCGCCACTGACAGCCCGCTTCTGACCGTCGATGCCAACCGTGATCTCAGCGAACAGAATTTTGCGCTCGCTTCGGAGATTCAGAACAAGTTCGTGCTACGGCGCCTGAAGTCGCATGTCATCCCGACGCTGCGCCGCCATACCGGCAGCTTCTCGGAAGTCGTCATCAACGGCATTGGCATCGCGACCGGCGCCCGCCGCGTCACCAACGAAGAAATCATCCATAACTGGCCGAACCGCCGCGCCGACGAAATCCTGGCGCTGACGGGCATCAAGAGTCGCTTCTGGGTCGGGCCAGACGAAGGCACGCTGAGCCTAGCCACAAAGGCCGCGCGCGATCTCCTCAAGCAGAACCAGATGTCGATCCACGATGTCGATCTGGTGATCGCCGCCACCGGAACGCCCGACATCGCCACACCGTCGCTTGCAAGCCGCGTCGCGGTTGCCGTCGCGGAGGATGGAGTGCGGCCGTCGCTGGCTGCCTATGACATGGGTGCCGCCTGCTCCGGCTATCTCTACGCGCTGCAGCAAGCCTATGATTTCATTGCACAGCAGAACGACGCCAAGGTGCTCATCATCACCTCGGAAGTTCTGTCGCCGCTGCTCGACATGAACGATTTCTCCACCGCAATCCTCTTCGGCGATGCCGCGACTGCCAGCCTGGTGACCAGCCGCGACATGGCGCGCAACCCGCTCTTCACCGCGAGCCGCCCGATCGTCAGCGGCCGGCCGGAGCCGGGCGATCTGCTCTATGTTCCGCTTCCGGACAATGGCGTCATCGCGATGAACGGCCGCTCGGTCTTCACCGAAGCGGTGCATTCGATGACCCGTTCGATCGAAAACGCCTGCGTCGATGCCGGCATCGAGCTTGCCAATCTTGATCTGCTGGTGCCGCACCAGGCCAACCAGCGCATCATCGACACGATTGCCAAACGCAGCGGCCGCCCGGCCCTCAGCGTCATCGAGACCTACGGTAACACCAGCTCGTCAAGCATTCCGCTTGCCATGCTGCATGTCGCCAACGAACACTCAGAGCCGCTCAATCTCGGCCTGGTGGCCTTCGGCGGCGGCATGACGGCAGGCGCTGCAATCGTACGGACCGTGAAGTAACCGCGGTTCCTCCCCAACGCTCCACTCAAAGATTCCATACAGCGCGGCCGATTGGCCGCGCTTTTCATATGGTTTTTTCGCGCCCGATCACTACATATACGCGAGCTCATGAGTTGCATGATCGCCCATAGGCGGAGAGAAGTATCAAATTTCTGCAACCTATGCGGCCCATCATTCATTACAATTCATTCATGTTTGACGCCATGCTCCCTTGAAAAGCACCGTAGCGGTGCTTTACTTGAAGGCCATGGCAAAGACACACGCACCAACGCACCGCTCTCGTCTGCGATATGACCTCGCTCCCAATGACGAAGCGCGGCAGGCTCTGGACGAGACCTTTGCCGCATACGGGCAGATGATGAAACTCTTGGGCGAAATCGTTCCGGACAGAGCCGGAGCAAATCTCGTCACGCTTCACGATCTTGCCTATGAAACGATCCGCGAACGAACCGCTTTGCCCGCGCGCCTCGTGACGCTGGGCTTGCGTGATTTTGCGGCCAATCGAGGCGGGCTTGCCGATTGGAACCGGCTACCTCTCGACGAAAAGCTCTTTGCCATCAAGGGTCCGTCAGACCTGACAATCTCGACGGTGCGCGGCCGTGTTGCCGTGCCCTTCGACGTGGCCGGCTATTTCAAAGGCTGGGATAGCAATATCCCCGCCTACCTGGTCGCCGATGGAGGCCATTACGCGATTCACATCGGGGTAACACCAAACTCTCCCCGAACGGAGGATAACATGACGATGCATGAAGGCATTCTTTCCCGCATGGGGCGACTGATTGCAGGCCTCGCCAATGCTGCGCTCGACACCGTAGAAGGCGCCAACAAGGTTGCCGTCATCGAGCAGGCGCTGCGCGAGATCGACGCCGCCGCCGATGAAGCGCGCGCTGATCTCGGCAAGGCGCGCGCCGAGGAATACCGCATCCAGAGCCGCCGCAGCGAGATTGTCGCCGATCTCGACGCGCTCGACGTCAAGATCCGGCTTGCGATCTCTGCCGACCGCGAAGATCTCGCCAAGGCCGGCGTCTCGCGCCAGATCGATCTCGAAGCCCAGATTGCGGCCCTCGACAAGGCGCTTGCGGATGCGAACGCACAGATCGACGAGGGTCAGAAGGCGCTTCAGGCTGTTCTAGCCGCGCGTCGCGAGGCGGAAGCGCGGCTTGTCGATTTCAAGCGCAGCATCGCCCGCCATGCTCCCGAAGAGGCAACGGGCGGAAATCCACGGCCGACACCGGCCGCCGGTGCAGCCCGCGCGGCAGCCGCCGTTTCCCGCTTGACCGGCGTTCCATCGGGCGAGCCCGCAACCAGCGCCGAACTCGATGAGCTGGATCGCCTGCACCGGGAGCAGGCGATCGAAGCACGCCTTGCCCGCTTCAAGGCCAACGGCCAGTAACCAATGCACCTGTTTCTCGCACCCGAATGTGCGCCCTTTGCCATCGCGGCAATGATCCTGATCGGACTGACGGCAGTCGAAATCCTGTCGATGCTGCTTGGCTTCTCGCTGAGCGAACTCATCGGCAAGCCGCATTTCGAAGGTCATGACGGAGTGCTCGCCGACCTGCTGTCCTGGATCAATATTGGCGGCGTGCCGCTGTTGATCCTCATCATGCTGGCCCTCGGCATCTTCGCCGTGACGGGCTTTGCCATCCAGACCGTGGCCGACGTGATCTGGGTGCCGCTGCCGGCGATCGCTGCCGCAGTGCCGGCCCTCGCCGTCACGATCCCTCTCGTCCGTGGCTCGACGCGAATGATCGCCAGGATCGTGCCGCGCGACGAGACCTACGTCGTCGAGGCCGACGACTTCGTCGGCCGTACCGGCACGGTTTCCATCGGTCCTCTGGATCAGCGTCTGCCCGGCCGCGTCAGCGTCAAAGATGCGCATGGCAACTGGCATCAGTTGCGCGCCAGCGCCGCCAAGGGTGAAAGCCCCTTGCCGATCGGCGCCCAAGTTCTGCTTGTCGACCGCAAGGCCGACATCTTCATCGCAGTTTCCGCCCCCTCGGACCTTGTGAGGTCCGATGACAAATCCTCTACGGAGCAACCTTCATGAACGGCCTTTACGACCTTATTCTCCCCGCAGGCATAGGTCTCGTCCTGATCCTCGGGATCGGCTTCGTCCTTGCCTCGCTTTATGTGCGCTCGAGCCGCGATGAAGCCTATGTGCGCACCGGCCTCGGCGGCCAGAAAGTCGTGCTCGACGGCGGTTCCGTCGTGCTGCCGATTTTCCACTCGATCGCCCGCGTCAACCTCAAGACGCTGCGCCTGGAAGTCCAGCGCGGCGAGAACGACGCGCTGATCACCAAGGACCGCATGCGCGTCGATATCGGCGCCGAATTCTACGTCCGCGTCAAGCCGGACAGCTCCTCCATCGCGCTCGCCGCCCAGACGCTCGGCAACCGCACCAACGACAGCGAACAGCTGCGTCAGCTGATCGAAGCTAAGTTCGTGGACAGCCTGCGCTCGGTGGCGGCCACGATGAGCCTCGATGCCCTGCAGGAACAGCGCATGGATTTCGTCAAGGCCGTACAGGATGCGGTCGGTTCCGACCTGCAGTCTAACGGTCTAGAACTGGAATCCGTGTCACTGACGCGCCTCGACCAGACCGATATCAAGCACTTCAACGCCAACAACTTCTTCGACGCCCATGGTCTGGCCGCTCTGACCCGCGTCACCGAGGCGCGCAAGAAGGAGCGCAACGAAGTCGTTCGCGATACCGAAGTCGCGATCGCCCAGAAAGACCTGGAAGCGCGCCAGCAGTCGCTCGCCATCGAGCGGACGAAGCGCGAGGCCGAACTGAACCAGCAGCGCGACATCGCCAACAAGTCCGCCGCCACCCGCGCCGAGACCGCACAGCAGGAACAGGCCGCCAAGCGTGCGGAGGAGGAAGCCCGTATCGCCGCCGAACAGGCGATCGCCGAACGCGAGGCAGCTGCGAAACAGGCTCGCGAATCCGCCAACATCGACTCGACCCGCGCCGTGCAGCAACGCGATACCGAAGCCCGCCGCGATATTCAGATCGTCGCGCAGGAAAGCGCCATCGCGGTTGCCAACAAGAGCCGCGAAGAGTCTGAAGCCAAGGCAAAGGCAGAAGCCGCTCGCGCACTCGCTATCGCAGCCGAGGAAAAGGTCGGCACCGCCAAGGCAGTCGAGATCGCCGAACGCGAGAAGCAGATCGCCGTGATCGACGCGCAGAAGCGCGCCCAAACCCAGGCAACCGCCGTCACCATCGCTGCAGAAGCCGAAAAGCAGGCCGCGACCGACCAGGCCGACGCCATCAAGACATTGGCAACGGCAGAAGCCGACGCTGCGATCATCAAGGCCAAGGGTATTCTAGAAACCGGCAAGGCAACAGCCGAGAGCGAAGCGCTGCTCAACGAAGCGCGCAACAAGCTCAGCCCGGCCATCATCGAATTCGAGATCACCCGCGAGCGCATCCGCATCGTGCCCGCCGCCCTTGCCGAAGCGGTCAAGCCGATCGAAAAGATCTCCGATATCCGGATCTTCGACACCGGCGGCATGCTCGGCCGCAATGGCAACGGTACGGGCGGCGGCAGTGGCGTCGGCCTCGGCGAAGGGCTTGCCGGCCAGCTACTCTCCTACCAGGCCAACAAGCCGATCCTCGACCGCCTGCTGAAGGAGGCCGGCTTCGACGGCGACAATGCCATCTCGGCCCTGCTCGGCAATCTCGATGGCAAGACCAATGCCGCCCAGCCCGAGGAAGAGGAATATTACGACGATGCCGAAGAGACGGATAAGCCTGCCTGAGGGCTAGCCTGATCGCTCAAAGCAAAACCCCGGAATCCACGAGGATTCCGGGGTTTTGTTAAATCAATCAGCCGATCAGATCAGGGCTTCGGCCGATTTCTGAACGCCTCGGCTTCGGCGTAGAACTTCTTTTCCCATTCCTTGTGGTTGTCGAGACCTTCCTTGATGAAGGGCGTGAAGATCGCCAGGTTCATCAGGGCCCAGTTGACGAAACGAGCCGGGAATTTCAGCGGCTTGACGAAATCGACGAAGAGCACAACGCGCGTCTTGTCGGTATGATTCCATGCTTCGTGCTCATAGGCGTCGTCGAAGATCAGCGCCTTGCCTTCCTGCCAATGGCAAACCTGCTTGTCGACGCGGATGGCGAGCTTCTCGTTCGGCTCCGGCACAATGAGGCCGAGATGTAGGCGCAGCACGCCGTTATAGGGGCCGCGGTGGGCGGGAAGATGCTTGCCGGGCTCGAAGATCGAGAACATGGCCGTCGTCAGGCCGGGGATCTTCTGCACGGCTGCCCAGGTATTCGGGCACGCCTTGATGTTCTGCTCCGACTTCACGCCAAAACCGAGGAGGAAAAAGGTCTTCCAGCGCGTATCCGTCGAAATGGTCTTCACGTCGGTGGAGATGTCCTGGAAGGTCGGCAGCTCGCTCTGGCGCAGCAGCACCTTTTCGAGCTCGGCGCGAATGGCCGGAAAATCTTTTTCTATCTCGGCGGCCCAGGGGAAAGTGGCTGTGTCATAGACCGGCGGATTGCCGAGCTTGGCATATTTCAGGTTGAGGCTTTCGGCCCAGGCTACGATGCTCATGAAAAAGCGGGTCATGGCGCTCGGGCGGTCCATCGGCGCAATGCCGGCGGTGCCGAAGGTCTGTTCCGGAGCAGGAGATTGGTTGGAAGTGGGAGCAGGTGCGCTCAAGGGACTCTCCGTCATGTCTGTCTTTTGGGGCGGTGCGGTCCGGGAGGAAGTTGCGCGGGGAATCCACATGCGAATCCCGGAGCGAGAACAGGCTTGTCATTGGGAATGCCTTGCCTGTGCTTATCCTGATCGACGCCCGACTCCTTGTGTTATGCGGTGATCTTAATAGGCGATTATATGAGTTGATTAGTCGAATTTCGCAAGAGAGTCCGTTCGCAGCGAGCGGTGGTTTGTCGTGGAATAAATCTCTGCGATTCTCGAGAGGGATTCACCTCAGAATCGGCAAAAATGCGGCGAGATCTGCCGATCTCCAATCACTAAGCTGTTTGAGCCTGAATTATTAGCCGGACAATTGCAAGCCCTGCTATCACGGCTGTAATCGACAGGAAAACGGACAGGCCCACATAGACGATGGCCGGCATCCATTGGCCGCGTTCCCAGAGCACGACGCTCTCCAGCGCAAAGGTCGAAAACGTCGTGAATCCACCTAGAAGGCCTGTTGTCAGAAACAACCGCATCTCCTGCGACATACCGCCGCGAAAAGCGAAATACTCCGTCAGCAGCCCCATGATGAAGGCACCAAGCACATTGATGATCAACGTGCCGAATGGAAACTCGATCCCGAGCAGGCGGGCGGCGACCTCGTTGACACCGAGACGGAATGCACCGCCCAATCCGGCACCGAGAAACACGACAAGATAGAGCACGACAACCTCCAGCCGTCCTTGCGTCAAACCTTTCCGACCTTATGGGCATTTTCCCGCCGCGTCTTCAAGCTGCGCTCGCGAATATGGCGAAGCGGCGTGTCGGCTGGGATGTTATCGGAAGCCGCGCTCTTGGCGACGCCGAGCCTCTGCGAGAGATAGATGCTGGTGTGGCCGCTACAGATGTAGGCAAGAAAGCATGCGACAGCGAGGTAGCCGGCATGCGTCGCGCCGAACAGCTCGATCCCCATGATCATACAGGCAAGCGGCGTATTGGTGGCACCGGCAAAGACGGCGACGAAGCCCAACGCAGCAAAGAGGTCGACCGGTGCGCCAAGAATGGCGGCAAGCGCATTGCCGAGTGCAGCCCCGATGAAGAACAGAGGCGTCACTTCGCCGCCCTTGAAGCCGGAGCTGAGTGTCACGATCGTGAAAAGCGCTTTCCAGAACCAGCTCCAGTAGTCGACATGGGCGGGATCGAAGAAGCCGAGGATCGTCGCATCGCTTGGGTTGGGCGACCAGACACCAAGCCCGAGATATTGCCGGGTGCCGAGCAGGTAAACGAGGCCGATCAGGACCGCGCTGGCGATGACCGGCCGCAGCGGCGCATAGGCGCAGAACCGTTTGAACGCCGCCGACGCAGCATGCGAGAGCTCGCTGAAGCAACGTGCGGCCAAACCGAAGATGACGCCGGCAAGCCCGACCTTGATGAGCAGCAGCGCATCGAGATGGAACGTGCTGACCGGCGTGCCTGAGAGATAGCCGATGTGATACTGGATATGCTCGATGCCCCAGGCATGGCACGTCCAATCGGCCGCGATCGCAGCAGCGAGGTTCGGGATCAGCGCCTCATATTGTATCCGCCCGATCGTCAAAACTTCGAGAGCGAAGACAGCACCGGCGATCGGCGTGCCAAACACCGCGCCGAAGCCCGCGGCGATTCCCGCCATGAGGAGGATGCGGATCTCGGCGTGGGTGAGCCGGAACACCTTTGCAAAGGCGCTGGCAATGCTGCCGCCGAGCTGCACCGCTGTCCCTTCGCGTCCCGCCGAACCACCGACCAGATGCGTCAGAACCGTCGAGACCAGGATAAAGGGAGCCATGCGCAGCGGCACGCCGCCACCGGGCTCATGAATCTGGTCTACGATCAGATTGTTACCGCCTTCCGAGCCTCGGCCAAAGCGCTGGTAGACCAGCACCATGAGGAAACCGGCAACTGGCATCAGGAAAATCAGCCAGGGATGATCGAAGCGCGCGGCCGTCGCCTTGTCGAGGCTCCAGAGAAACAGCGCGCAGAGCGAGCCGACGACCACAGCCATCGGCACCACGAGAACGATCCATTTGAAAAGACTGCGAAATTGCTGAAAACGATGATGAAAATAGGCGGATGCGGACATCAGTTTGCCCCTCCCGCGAAGCCGACACACGGTCTTCCGGGGACAGTGAACAAGAAACAGAAGTGGGACAACGGTAAGATAATAGGCATGACTCTACTCCTTCGCCTTTTAGGCGCATTGAGTAGGAGTCATCAGCTTCCCTGAGAAAATCAGAGCGGCGGTTCGGCCACCAAGGCCCGGCAGAAATCCATTACCGTTATATTTTCCATACAGAAACAGGCCCATCGCTGTCAACGGGCAGCGGCCGTCACACCGCCCGCGCAATCATCTCGATCGGCGCAAGCAGGCCGCCCTCGACCGACACGTTGACGTTGCTCATGCGCTCACCGGCCCGCGGACCCATCAGCGTACGGACACCCTGGTCTCGCACCTCGCCCGCCGCAGCGGCCCTGGCGCGCGCTTCATGTGCCAATCGGATTGCGAGAGCACTACGATCCTGCTCGATCTCCACTGTGAAGCCGGCTTCGTCAAGCAGATGGCGATATATATCGGGGCTGCGGACGAAGCTCGTTTCCAACTCCATAGCCCAGGGCATCGGAAAGGAGAGCGTTCCCTCGCGCATCTGCATGATCTCATAAAGCCCGAAACGGCCGCCGGGCTTGAGAATGCGCCTGACCTCGGAAAACAGTCTCGCCTTGTCCTCTATATTCATGCCGACGTGAATGAGCGTCGCACGATCGAAACTGCCGCTCTCGAAAGGCAATGCCAACGCGCTGCCCTGCCGGAAGGAAACCAGATTCTCCAGACCGCAGCGGGCCGTCAGCAAATTGGCGACCTGAACGAATTCCTCGGTGAGATCGATGCCCGATACGATGCATCCGTAGGAGTCGGCAAAATGGCGGGCAGGCCCGCCAAGGCCGGAGCCGATATCGGCAAGACGCAGGCCTGCAGAAAGATCGAGATCCCTCGCGAAATCCACCGTTGCGGCATGTCGCCCCAAATGGAATTCATCGACGTCAGCCAGATCGCGGATGCGAAGATTGTCGACATCCTTGCCGTCGGCCGCAAGCGTTTGCAGGATCGCCGTTTCCAGCGATCCGTGCGTGTAGTGGCTGGCAACTTTTTCCTCGGTAGACATGCGTGCACTCCCAAGGCCTTGTCTGAAGGCTGACTATGATGTCAGACCTTCAGTTCGCGCCGTTCAACTTCAGTCACCATGGCAAGATCCAGAACACGCTGCAAGTTCGCAGCGTGTCTGAAGCTCGGGTCCTGGCTGCTGCCGGTCATGACAGCGTCAGCGAAGCGCTGATAGTTGGTCGGAACCGGCGGTACTTCAAGCACCCTCCACGTCGCCGTTTCCGTATCATCGCCCAGGCAACCGCGCAGTTCGGAACCGTTGGGGCTATGGGACACTTCCAGGCCGCCGCGCTCGCCATAGATGCGGAGCTTCAGCTCGTTCAGATGCCCCGTCGCCCAGCGGCTCGCGTGCACGACGCCGAGCGCGCCGTTGGCGAAATCGACCGACATCGAGAAGCTGTCATTCGCATCGAGCGTATATTCGCCGATGCGCTCGCCGGGAGCCTTGGCGAAGGTCTTGAGACGGGCAAAGACGTGATCGATATCGGTCGCGGCGCCATAGGCGGCGAAGTCGAGGATATGGATGCCGATATCGCCGAGAACACCATTCGAGCCGTGGCCCGTCGACAGGCGCCACAGCCACTTGGACTCGCTGCGCCAGTCGCCCCATGCCTTAGAGACGAGCCAGCTCTGGAGGTAGGACGCCTCCACATGCTTGACCGTGCCGATCTCGCCCGAAATCACCATCTCGCGCGCCTTCTGCAGCTGCGCGACATTGCGGTAGGTCAGGTTGACCATATTGACGACCCCTGCCCTTTCGGCAGCTTCCGTCATCTCCAGAGCCTTTTCATAATTCTCCGCGAGAGGCTTCTCGCAGAGAACATGCTTGCCGGCAGCGAGCAGCGGAAGCGTCGTCGGATTATGAGCTTTGTCCGGCGTGACGTTGGTCACGGAATCGAACTCACCCCAGGCTAGCGCCTCGTCCAGCGATGAGAAGCGCTTCTTGATATCGAACGTATCGCAAAAGGCGGTGAGCCTCGTCGCATCCGTATCGACGGCGCCGACGATTTCGACGCCAGGAATGCGGGCGAAATGCTCCACATGGTTCTTCGCCATGCCGCCCGTGCCAACTACTATGAGACGCATCTGATACCTCAGCGATAACCGGCTTCGCCGGCTTGATGCAGTTTCGGGCCGCGTTCGACGATCGGCTCCAACGCCTTTTCGACGGGCACATTCGGCGCATCATGGATGCTGGCCTGAGTGCCGAGCGGGTTGTAGGCCCATTTTACGGAATTGATCAGAACCTTCTGAACCGTACCGTTGTGATAGGTCGGATAGGTCTCGTGACCGGGGCGGAAATAGAAGATGTTACCGGCACCGCGACGCCAGGTCATGCCAGAGCGGAAGACTTCGCCGCCCTGGAACCATGAGATGAACACGGTTTCCAGCGGCTCCGGAACGGAGAACTGCTCGCCATACATTTCCTCATTCTCAAGCTCGAAATGCTCGCCGAGCCCAGCTGCGATCGGATGGCGGGGGTTGATGACCCAGAGACGCTCGCGCTCACCGGCTTCGCGCCATTTCAGCGCGCAGGGCGTCCCCATCAGGCGTTTGAAGACCTTGGAGAAATGGCCCGAATGCAGCACGATGAGGCCCATGCCTTCCCACACCCGCTTGGCGACGCGCTCGACGATTTCGTCCTTGACGGCGCCGTGATCCTTGTGGCCCCACCATAGAAGGACGTCGGTGTCTTTCAGGCGGGCTTCGCTGAGGCCATGCTCAGGCTCCTGCAACGTTGCAGCGGTCGCCTCGATGCCGGCATCGGCATTCAGCGCCTTGGCGATGGTGTTATGCATGCCCTCCGGATAGATCTCGGCGACGACCTTGTTTGTTTGCTCATGAATGTTCTCGCCCCAAACGACGGCACGAATAGTCATTACGGCACTCCTCTAATACCATTAGGATTGAATAGGTTATGCGATCCAAAGCGCTTTGGGAAAGCGCCGTATTTCAAGCCTCCATCAGCCTATCCAGCGCAAGACATAATGCGTTCAAAGCGATTTGACAAAGCCAAAAGCAACCATGAACAACACCTCTGTTTTCAGTGCGACACGGATTTTGAAAAGAGGTTCACGACGAGCACGCCAGCGATGATCAATGCGAGACCGATGATCGCGGCGAGATCGAGTTTTTGCCGGAAAAGCACCACGCCCACCATCGAAATCAGCACGATGCCAAGCGCGCTCCAGATGGCGTAGGCGATGCCCACCGGGATGACCCGCAACGTTACCGAAAGGCAATAGAACGCCGCCGTATAGCAGATCACCAGAACGACCGTCGGGCCGAGGCGCGTAAACTGCTGCGACATCTGCAATGCCGTCGTGCCGATCACTTCAAGCACGATCGCGACCAGCAGCATTGCATAGACCGATGCGTTCGCCATTCCATTATCTCCGATAGGGCTAGAGCTGTGTCAGCTCGATCAACCGGTCGATCAGCCTTTGACGGGCACTCTCGTCCAAGTCGTGGCTGCCGAGCAGGTCGGCAAGCCAGATCCCATCGGCCGCCAATCTGACGATTGCCGCATCCACCGAGGAGTCCGTGCCGACATATTCCTCGCTGCGCTCGCGCACCCACTGATGCCACCGCTGCCGCAATTGCGGCTCGGTGAGCAGCACCATCGTCACCTGTGCCCAGTCCTTCGTACCCTGCGGCTGATCGCGCAGCGCCAGGCAGGCATGCAGGTAGCCGCGGGTAAAGCGGCCATGCGGCAACGGATCGGCGCGCATCGCTTCCTCGATCGCAGCGTCCAGCCGCTCCAGCAGGCTGTCGAACAGTGCTTCCAGCAGCATGTTCTTGCTGGGGAAGTGATGCAACAATCCGCCCTTGCTGACACCGGAGGCGCCAGAAACGGCATCCAGCGTCACCGCAGTCATCCCTTTTTCGGAAGCAAGTCGCGCCGCTACCTCCAGCAACTGCTGGCGAACGAACAACGGCTGCTTTTTTCTATGGTGGGCGGTGGACATGGCGACATAACATACCAGTTGGACGGTTTCGTCAACGCTCTAATCGGTAGTGTCTAGGCCTAATTGTTTATGGTGATCTCGTGTTGTTGCCTCCTCAGTTTACAGAATGATGAGCCGCATCCTTCTCGTCGAAGATGCTGACCTTGGTTGCCTCTACGGCGAAGGCGATCGGCGAGCCGGTCGTGATCGTCGTCATGCCGGGATCCGTGCCGATGATCTTCGAGCCATCCTTGAGCCGAACGTGAACGAGCGAACGGTCGCCCAAGCGTTCGACGGTCTCGACCTGGCCGCCGATATCGCCCTTCTCCGCCGTCGTCACGACCAGATGCTCCGGGCGGATACCGAGCGTCAGCCCGGAATTCGAAAGGCCGTTAAGCGCGACAGCCGTTTTGATGACCGAGCCATCCGGCAAGGTCGCCGTTGCTAGCCCGCCCGCTTCATCCAGGCCGGCTATGTTGATAAAGTTCATGCCGGGTGAGCCAACGAACTGGGCGACATAGCGCGTCGCCGGGCGCGTGTAGATCTCGACAGGAGTCGCCACTTGCTCGATCTTCTTGTTGTTCAAGAGCACGATACGGTCGGCAAGCGTCATCGCCTCCACCTGGTCGTGGGTGACGAAAACCATCGTTGCGCCCAGCCGCTCATGCAATTGCGCTAGCTCGACTCGCGTACGGGTGCGCAGGCCGGCATCGAGGTTGGAGAGCGGCTCGTCGAACAGGAAGACATCCGGCTCACGCACGATAGCGCGGCCGATTGCGACACGCTGGCGCTGGCCGCCGGAGAGTGCCGAGGGCTTGCGATCGAGAAGGTGTGGCATTTCCAGGATCTTTGCGGCTTCTTCGATGCGCCTGGCAATCTCGTGCTTGGGCGTTTTGATATTTTTCAGACCGAAGGACATGTTGTCGCGAACCGTCATGTGCGGATAGAGCGCGTAGGACTGAAAGACCATCGACACACCACGCTCGCCCGGCGGCAGCTGGTCGACCCGCTTTCCGCCGATCCAGATTTCGCCGCTGGTGATCGTCTCGAGACCTGCAATCATGCGGAGCAAGGTCGACTTGCCGCAGCCCGAACCGCCGAGGAAGACAACGAACTCGCCGCGCTCGATCGTCAGATCGATGTCGTTCAGAACCTGCACCGCACCGAAATGCTTGGTGAGGGATTTGATATTGATACCTGCCACTTTACGCCTCCTGCGGAAAAATCGAATTCATCGAACTTGCCATTCATCGCGCCCCGCCCGGCGGCTTTCGCCGAACGGGGCTTCCGCATTGGTTATTTGACGGCACCGACCGCGACACCGCGCGTCAGGGTCCGCTGGAAAATAAGGAAGAAGATGATCGTAGGCGTTATGCCGAGCAGCGAAGCCGCGGCAATTGCCGTCGGGTCCTGCGTATTGGCGCCCGTCAGCACGCCCATAGCAACCGAGATGGTTTGATTGTTGTTGGAAACGAGGAATACTAGCGGGATCAGAAACTCGTTCCAGGTCCAGATGAAGAAGAAGGTCGCGAGCACTGCAAGCGTCGGCCTGAGCACCGGCACGATCACCATCCAGAGGATCTGCCAGCGGCTGGCATTGTCGATCTGTGCCGCCTCGATGATCTCCCGCGGGAAGGTCGCCAGCACCGAAGACAAAAGATAGGTCCCGAATGCGGTATGCAGCACGCCAATGATCAGGATAACCGAGAGCATCGAGTCGAACAGTCCGACCTGCTTTGACATATAGTAGAGCGGATAGACCAAAGCCTCCTGCGGCGCCATGATGGATATCAACAGGAGGACGAGAACCCCTTGCCCTCCTCGCACGCGCCCTATGCCGATGGCATAGGCATTCAGCAGGCTAAGGACGACGGCCAGAATGGCGGTGCATCCGCTGATGAGAACGCTGTTGAAGAGCTTCCGGGGAAAATCGACGGTCGCCCAGAAATTCTTGAGCGCCGTCAGGTCGAAGCTGCGCGGAAGAGCAAGCGGACCGTTGGCGGCATAGTCGGAAGGCGTCTTGATGGCGTTGACTGCTGCGAGAAAGAACGGAAAGAGCGTGCCGGCGAGGAAAACCAGGAGAATGCCTAGAACGACCCAGCGGCCGAAGCCGCTTCTTACGCGATGCTCCGTCGAAACGGTGTGTGTGGAAATCGAGGATGCTGTTGCCATCTCAATGCCCTCCTTCGGCCTGCTTCGACTGCATACGCAGGAAAACGATGCCGAGTATGATGGTCATCACCGTCTGCAACGTCGCGATGGCTGCCGCGTATCCGACGCGGTTCGTCGTGAAGAAATGGTAGTATGACAGATAGGATGGAACCGTCGTCGCATTGTCCGGCCCACCTGACGTCAGCACATAGATCGGCGCGAAGACCTTGAGCGCCGCGATCAGCGTCGTCAGCGCGACGACAAAGATTTCAGGCATCAGCATCGGAATGGTAATGGCGCGAAAACGCGCGAACCAGCTCGCATTGTCGAGCTCGGCAGCCTCGTAGAGAGAAGGATCGACGCGAGCCAATCCGGACATGAACACGACCAGGCAATAGCCCACCTGCACCCAGACGATAACGGCCGAAACTGCCCACAGCGCATAAGTGGCATCCCCCAGCCAGTTCTTCGCCATGAAATCGAGGCCGATTGCCTTCAGCACCGCATTGATGATGCCGATGGGGTTGAGAATCCACGCCCAAAGCACGCCGGCTGCTGTCAGCGGCAGGATCTGCGGCAGGTAGAAGCCTGCGCGAAAGAAACTCGACCATGTCTGGCTGAATTGCGCACTGATATAATCAAACAGCACCGCCGCCAGCACCAGCCCCAATATGATGGGCACGATCGTCATCGAGATGATGAACAGCAGCGTATGTTGGATGGAACCCCAGAAAGCCGCATCGTGAAGCAGCCGCTGGTAATTCTCAAAGCCAACATATCGCGGCGGAATGACGCCGCCCTTCCATGTCGTAAAGCTGATGGCGAAATTGGCAATCAGCGGAACGAGCACGATAAGAACAAACCCCAGCACGCCGGGGATCATATAGAGATAGTACCCCGCCCTGCCGGCGCTCTTCGACTTATCCATCGAAATCCTCCAGTCCGATACGGCAAGGCGGCATGAAAGCCGTCTTGCCGTTGTGATTGTCGCCGATGGTGTTACTGCGCCGCCTGCACGTCGTCGTAGGCCTTCTTCAGACGCTCCGCGAACTGATCAGGCGTGGTCGAACCGTTGACAAGACCCGTGGTCGCCTGGATCAGCAGTTCGTAATAGCCGGGCACCGGCCAGTCCGGGTAGAAGCCAAGACCGCCCTTGCTGGAGATCTGGTTGAAGAGTTCGACATTGCGCTTGCCGACTTCGTCGGTAACCGTGGCCGGATCGGCGGCGATGGCAACGCCACCGAGATTGGCCTGCAGGTTCTGGTTTTCCTTGCTCAGGACGAGATCGATGAACTCGTAGGAGAGGTCCTTGTTCTTGGCACTCTTCGGCACCATGAACAGGTTGCCGGTCGAACCCACACTGTACTTCGGGGTCGGGAAGATGAACTGGCTCCACTTGAAGGTCTTGATCGAACTCGCGAAGTTGCCGTTATTCCAGGTGCCGCTGACGAACATCGGCGCTGTGCCCGACGAGAAGAGATTGTCGGCGCCGCCGGTACCCTTCAGGCCGGTCGAATCCTTTGAAATGTAACCCTTGCTCACCCAGTCGGCGATCTTCTGCGCGGCGAACAGGAAGGGTTTGGTATCGAGCGGTGCCTTGAGGCCCTGATAGTTCTTGACCCAGGTGTCGTCAGCCTGCGTCAGCGCCAGCGTATAGACCAGATGCTGTGCGTTGGAATCCACCGTACCATAGGCAAGCGGCGTAATGCCCTTCTTCTTGAAAATGTCCAGCGCAGCTTCGAACTCGTCCAGCGTGGTGGGCACTTTCACGCCGTTGGCCTGGAACATGTCGATATTGTAGAAAACCGAAACGAATTCGCCATAGACCGGAATGCCGATGATCGGGCCTGAACCGTAGATGCCGTTGCCATCGTATTTGCTGAGCTGGCTATTGGTTTCGTTGAGGATTTTGTCCCAGCCGCGCGATTTGAATTGATCGTCGAGCGGCGTCAGCAGGCCCTGCGAGGCGACGAGACCTGCAGTGGCATTGCCCTTGTTGTATTCAAGCACATCCGGCGCCTGATCCGAATTGAGGATGAGGCTGCCAGCCTTCTGCAATTGCTCGAATGTCTTCTGTTCGAAATTGATCGTGACGTCGGGATGCTTGGCTTTCAGCTCTTCGAGCGCCTTGGTCCATGCCTTGGCCTGCGAAGTGTCCGGCAGTTCGAACCACCAGACGTTAAATGTCTTGCTCTGGGCTTGCGCCACACCGGCAGCCAACAGAAGCGACATGCCGGCTGTGATCGCCAGCTTCGAAAAAATATTCATATATTCTCCTCCACCATGCGAACCGTGACGGTATCTGTCCGATGACATGGCCCGCGCTGCCATCGGCGTTTTCCTCTTATCTGCACCAAGCGCCCGCCTGTCACATGGGACAAGGAGCGGACGCTCGGCAGTTCCTCCGTTTGGGTACCCGTCCTGCCCGAAACATCAGACGCTCCGGGCACTTCATTAACGCACAACTCGCTTCCTAAATCGATGCAGATTCGCAAATGCGCGCTTTACTCGACGAAATCACCACCCCGGCTTCTCTTGAGATAGTTCAGGCCGTGAACCTGGCCAGTCATTTCGAGCGCATCGCGATAAACCGGGTCATGCCAGCCCTCGATATCGATGGAACCGGACCAGCCGGCCAAGCGCAGCTCGGAAATGATGTCGGTCCAGTTGCTGTCACCAAAGCCCGGCGTGCGCATGAAGACGAACTTCTCCTTGCCGAAGATGCCGTGCTCCTTGATGACGTCCCAACGGATAGTTGCATCCTTACCGTGGACGTGGAAAATCTTCTTCGCCCATTTGCGGATCTGCGGCAGCGGCTCGATTAGATAGACCATCTGATGGCAAGGCTCCCATTCCAGGCCGAGATTGTCGTCCGGAGTCTCGTTGAACATCAGTTCCCAGGCATCCGGATTATGCGCGATGTTCCAATCGCCGGTCGCCCAGTTGCCGTCCATGGCGCAGTTTTCGAAGGCGATTTTGATGCCCTTGTCGGCAGCACGCTTGGCAAGTTCGCTCCAGATCTGCTTATAGCGCGGCAGACTGTCGGTGAGCGGCTGGTTACGGATACGGCCGGTGAAGCCGGCAACGCAGGTCGCGCCAAAATGATGGGCGTTGTCGATGCAATCCTTCCAGCCCTGCAGCGTCTGCAGGTCCATCTCGCGCTCTTCGAGCGGATTGCCGAACATGCCGAGAGTCGAGATCGTGATGTCGCGGTCGCCGATG
This sequence comes from Rhizobium pantanalense, assembly GCF_030182525.1. Taxonomy (NCBI): domain Bacteria; kingdom Pseudomonadati; phylum Pseudomonadota; class Alphaproteobacteria; order Hyphomicrobiales; family Rhizobiaceae; genus Rhizobium; species Rhizobium pantanalense. Next base: position 513,072 of record NZ_JAQJCH010000001.1, on the reverse strand, counting down.
GCCTCGCGGCAGCGCTTGCCGAGCTCCGCAAGGTTCTGACCGTTGGTCGTCTGCCAGAAGAAGGGCTCGAAGCTCTCGAAGCCGAGATCAGCGATCTTGGCGATATTCTGGGCTGCATCCTCGTTCGTCGCCCTGATCATCGTGCCGATGCGGATGGCCTTTGCCGGATTTGTCATGATGTCATTATCCTTGTGCTGAAATGTCGACGCGCCGGCCGGTCTTGGCGCTCTCGATCGCGCCTAAGACCATCGCCAGGCTGCGAATGTTGTCAGAGCTCGCCGTTTCCGGCGGCTTGCCCGTTTTGATCGCTTCGATGAAGGAGGCAATGACACTGGCATGGCCATGCGTCTCCTCCTCATGCTTCGGTCCGGGAACCTCGATCGGCGTAAAGCCGTGCAGCAGACCCGGCTCGTTGCCGGCAACGGCGGCCTCGAAATTCTCTTCACCATCCCAGGTTAGCATGCCCTTGCTGCCGGTAAGCCGCCACTCACTTTCCCAGCTCGTGCGCCGGCCTTCGGCACACCAGGAACCGCGATAGCTGAAGACGACATCATCGGAGAAATCGAAGAGCGCATGCGCCGAGGCGCCATGCTTGTACCAGGAGCCTCCCGGATTCTTTTCGATGCAATAGACCGAAAGCGGCACCTTGCCGGAGACGAAGCGGGCGGCATCGAAGGTGTGGATCGCCATATCGAGTAGCAGCACATTGTCCATTTCTTCGCGGAAGCCGCCGAAATGCGGCCCCAGGAAGAAATCGCAATGAACGCCCGTCAGCGCGCCGATCGCCCCCTCCTCCACGAAACGTCGCAGCCGACGGATACCGGAGATAAAGCGGCGGTTCTGGATGATGGCATGGATCTTGCCGGCTTCAGCAGCCAGATCGATCAGCGCTGCGCCCTCGGCGAGCGACGTCGCCATCGGCTTTTCGCTCAGCACATGACAGCCAGCCTTCAGCGCCGTGGACACGACGCCGAAGCGCGCAGCCGGAATGACGATATCGAAGACCAGATCCGCCTTGGTCGCAGCAATGACCTCCGCGAGGTCGGAGCCGATGACGGCCCCGTCGAGTGAGAATTCTTTCGCAAGATTTTCAGCGGTCGCTCGATTGAGATCGACCAGGCCGACAATCTGAATAGATTCGACAAGCGCCGCCGTCGAGGTGATGGCCCTGAGCCAGCCCTTGGACATAGCTCCGCACCCGCACAAAATGGCATTAAATTTCACGATGTCCTCCAGCGGGCGGTGCGTAAACCCCTCACGACACGCGCTCCGTAAACGTTTACGATACTATGCGAAAAGATTTTCCTGTGTCAATAGAGGAGGACTATGGAAAATGGCGCATGGAGGAAAACTGCGGCCGATGAAGGGAATTCGTCAGCTTGCCGAGCATCTCGATATTTCGATCGGCACGGTATCACGCGCATTGAACGGCAAGCCTGATGTCAATGAGGAGACCCGCAAGCGCGTTCTCGCCGCTGCCGAGCAGCTCGGCTATGTCGCCAACCAATCCGGCCGCAGCCTGCGGCAGGGCACGACGAATGTTATTGGCCTGATGATCCAGTCCAGCCGGGAAACAGTTGAAAACAGCGACAATTTCTTTCTGACGGTGACGGGTGGGCTGCAGAGCGTATTCTCGCGCCACAAGCTCGATCTCATCATGCTCCCTTGCCCGCATGACGAAGACCCTTACGAATATCTGAAGCGCATGGTGGCGAGACGGATCGTGGATGCGCTCATCATTTCGGAGACACAACGCGTCGACAAGCGCTTCGATCTGCTCGCCAAGGCCAAGATTCCCTTCGCAGCGCTTGGCCGCAGCCTGTCAGGCACGCAGCACCCCTGGGCCGACCTCGATTTTGATGGCGTCGCCAATGCCGCCGTCGACCGGCTCGTCGCGCATGGACATCGTCGCATCGCCATCAGCGCGCCGGCAAGCGACATCAATCTCGGCATCATCTTCGTGGAAGGCTATCGCCGGGCGCTGGAGCGGCACGGCATCGCCTATGACCCTGCACTGGTCCTTCGCGCCAAATCGAGCGAACAGGGTGGTTACCAGGTTGGCGACGAATTGCTGAAGCTGCAAGATAGGCCGACCGCAGTGATCCTGATCTACGAATTGATGGCGATCGGCCTCTATCGCCGCCTCATGGAAGCCGGCATCGTTCCAGGTCGCAACATTGCCGTCGTCAGCTTCCGCGAGGCGCCGCGCGCCAAATTCCTGCAGCCGGCGCTGACCTGCTTCCGCACCTCTGTGCACGATCTTGGCGTCGAGTTGGCGGAAATTTTGCTCTCCAGCATGCCCGCCTATAGCCACGAATACCCCAGGAAGACACACCAGACGGTGTGGCCGCTCGAACTCATTCCCGGCGAAAGCGACGCATTCCAGCTGACAACAGCAAAATAACCAGCGCCGAAACGCCGCACTGACCGCTTCGGCGGTTGCGGCTTTGCCCGTGAGTTGCCATGTAGGACATCGCAAACAGGGGCTTGGGCTTGAGCGAAGAAACCATCACACTCTACGAAGCGATCGGCGGCGACCGAACCGTACGGGCGTTGACTGCGCGCTTTTACGAACTGATGGATACGCTGCCGGAGGCGGCCAATTGCCGCGCCGTGCACCCGCCGAGCCTCGAAGGCTCGCGGGAGAAATTCTATGAATATCTGACCGGTTATCTCGGCGGGCCGCAGCTCTACATCGAGAAGCGCGGCCATCCGCGCCTGCGCAGCCGGCATTTCGTCGCCGCCATCGGCCCGAAGGAGCGCGACGAATGGCTGCTGTGCTTCCGCCGCGCCATGGACGAAACCATCGAAAACGAAAAGCTGCGGACCATCATCTGGGAGCCGGTCGAGCGTTTGGCTTTCCACATGCAGAACAGGGAATGAGGAAAACATGAGCATCGGCGCCTTAATCCGTCCGGCCACCCTGTTTATCGCCGGCATTCTCGGCGGTGGCGGTGTGGCACTGGCCGCAGCAGCGACTCATGGCGGCGACACGCATTTCCTCGGTGCAGCCTCCACCATGAGCCTCGCCCACGCCCCTGCCCTCCTGGCGCTTTATGCCGGCTATGACCGTATCCGCACCGCGCCGATTGCGGCTGTCCTGCTGGGATTGGGAACGCTGATCTTCGCCGGTGATCTCATCAACAGGCATTTCGGCGGCGGCTCGCTGTTTCCGATGGCCGCTCCGACGGGCGGAATGGGCATGATCGCCGGCTGGGCGGCGATTGCGCTCGGCGCTTTCTTCAGAACCGGTGCAACCAAGGCCTGAGAAAAGCTATTTTACCGAGGTAGGCGACGCTGTCTCAAATCCCCGGAACGACAGCAAAGCCTTCGAATTGCGGCGGCCCCCAATAGAGGCGCTTGTTATCGGCAGCATTGCGGTGCGCCATGCGAAAATGCTCGGATTTCGTCCAGTTGATGAAAGCTTCTTCGCTGTGCCAGGTCGTGTGCGAGGAAAACAGCGTATAGCCCTCCTCCAAGCTGGATTTACCGCGCAGGAGACGGAACTCAAGAAAACCAGGCACTTCCGATAGGCGTGAATCGCGGCCCCTCCAGACCTCTTCGAATTCGCCCTCCAAACCGATGACGACCTTGAAGCGGTTCATGGCGATGTACATGGCAACCTCGTTCGGCGATCAGACCTTCTTTCGACGGGCGACAGTCTTATCCACGGCAGGCGCAAAGGCAACGACATTTGCGCCATTGCGGCTCGCTGCATCGAATGGCTGCTCCGGTGCCTCTCCCGGCTGCCGCGTCTTCCAGGCGGGAAATGTCGCGACATTTGCTGCCCGCCGTTGCTCCTCGGCGCGGCGCATCAGCAATTCATAGAGTTCGGGCACCAGCCCATCGCTGTTCTGTGCGGCCAGCTTGTGCAGGCCGATCAGCATGAACCCGTCAGGGCCATCATCGATCATCTTGAAGCGTCTCGTTCTTTCATGGTCTGCAGCGCCCGCTCGAGGCTGGATTTGCTGCCGTTGCGCAAGGGAATGAACGCCTTGCCGAACTTCTTGCAGCCCGTCTTCACCCGCAGGCAAGCATCATGGCTGATGCAATCGATCGGGCAGAACACACAGTCGACCGATGGTAGCACCGTGTCGATGCGAGAAACCGCTTCACGAAGACCGCCATCGTGGTGGATCAGTTCGGCACCGAAATTGCTGGCAATCTGGCGAAGATGCGCCACCTGACAATCGCGACCGCCCACATAGAGGAAGCTACGCACATCGAGAGTGGATTTCCCGGAAACCTGCACCGTTGTCTGCGCTTCGCGGCTCTCGCGACCAGAATCCCTCTTCCCCTTACGCGCCATGCATCACCCGTTTGCTGGTTGCTCTTCCACGCTCGATTCCACCGAGCGTGAGGCGACCTTAGTAAACATGAGTTTTGTAGTAAAGTATAAAGTTGAGAATTTTTATCATATTTTATGGCCAGTCAGCCACGTATCAAGAATGGGATCGTAAATGGCATGCTCGAAACACCAAACTCGCTAGGAATGGGAGAGCACGACCCAACACCCCGCAACGCGACGAGCACCGCCTGGTCGACATTCGAATTGCCCGAACTGACTGAAATTGTGGGAGACGACACGCGACCAGATGCATCAACCCTGAAGCGCGTTACCACCGTCGCATTGTTGCCTCTGGCTGAAATCCCTCTGATTGCGCGCCTGATGCAAGCTTGTATTTTGCCCGCATAGTCGGATCTGGCAGCGTTACCTGCACCGGCACGCCGCGCGCTTGCCTGTGAATTATTATCCGATTGCGCCGCTTCGGTCCCGTCGACAGAGCCCTTCTTCGAATTCTCGGCGCTCTCGCCTTGCGATCCCGATTTCACCTTCCCGACTTTTGCGACCGGCTTCTTCACTTCCTTCAGCCGTTCAACTGGCTTTGGCTTCTCCACCGGCGTCACAACCTCAGGCGGAGGCTCTATCGGCTGAGCTTCGGCAACCTGACTATCAACAGGTTGCACCGGTTCGGCGGGCTGGATGACCGCCGTCTCGGCCGGCGCCTGCGTCGCCAAAATCTGCGGCTGCTCGGGTGCGACTGCAGTGGGCTGGGTCTGCTCAATGGGCTCGACGGGCTCGGCCGTTTGAACCTGCTGCGTCTCCACTGCTTGCGGCTGAACGACATCCGGCTGCGGCGGTTGCGCCTGTTCGGGCGTGACTTCGGTCGGCTGCACCGTCTGCGGCTGCACGGCTTCGGCGGTCACCTGTTCTGGCTCAGTCTGCGGGGTTTCCTCACCCGCAGCCATCTGATCGGCATCGGAATTGCCGATCATGATGACACTGACGGTATCGCCCGCCTCTTCCTGCGCTTCTTCCGGCGTGGCGACGAAGGTAAACAGCAGCGCAATAACGATAACGGCATGGAACAGGCAGGATCCCACGCCGGAGAAAAGCAGCGACGTCTTGCGCTCGGCAACCGTTTCTCGCGCCCTCTCAGGCAGCGCGTCCATCGGCAGGTGCTCCGCCGCCTCAACCGGCGAAGCCTCCGCCGGATGATCCGGATAGGAGCTGATCTGAGTGAAACGACTGTAATGCGCCACAACCTCGGCCGCCGGTGGTCGGGGCACGCCCTCGAGGCCGGTCAGTTCGTGGCCCGGCAGCACGCTCGGATAGTTGTCATTCAAGCCGCCGTTGGCACGGCGTTCCATGGAAACTTTCGCCGAGCGCATTGCCATGGTTCAGCCTTCGAAAGGAACAGATGTCTGCGAGCGCGTAGCTAGAGCGGCCTTGCACTCACCCGCCGCCGGACCATCGCAGACCGGCGTGTCATTGATGATGATGCGGGAAACCGTTTCGCACTTGACGCCCGGCATATCGAATTGCCGCACCCGCTTCTTGCCGAGTGGCAGGTCGCGGAAATCAAGCACCGTAACCCGGTCGACGGCATTCTTGTCGTTGAAGAAAGCAAGCTCGAAAGAGATCTTGGTGATCGGCGTCGCCATATCGTTTTCGGCAACGAATGTCATCATGCATCCCTTCGGCGAGGGAGCCAATGCATTGAGCTCGACGGTGAGCTTGTGCGCAGTCGATGTGGGTGCCGCGGAACTTGCATCCTGAGCGAAAGCAGAAACAGAAGATGCCGCGGCAAATAGCCCGGAGGCGACGAGCGCCAAGATCGTTTTCGTCAGCATCGACATGTCTCCTGTATGTGTTGACGCCGCTCGCCCGACCAGCGTGGCCTTGGCGTGTATCGTCGAAATTTTAAACTTGACTCTATAGGTCTCCTATTGTGTGTTTATGAAACCATGAGTAAGAGAGTCAAGATAAATTTGGCCGCACGACGGTTCGGCCCCCGATGAATTTTCAGGCAAAATTAAACAGGATGATTGCTGAGAAGACCCCTACGCCGCCGGTGCAATGCATGGCCGCACCGCAGATACGAGTTGTCGAGAGCACGGATATTTTCCGGGGCCAGACCGAAATCATGATCAAGCACGAGGGCGTCATCTACCGCATGAAGATTACACGCCAAGGCAAACTCATACTCAACAAATAGGCATGACAGATGAATAAGACGAGCCGCCCGACCCCCGCCGAAATTCGCGCTTTCCGCGCCGAGAACCCGAAGATGCGCGAACGCGACATCGCTGCCCGCCTCGAGATTTCCGAAGCGGCGCTCGTCGCGGCCGAAGTCGGCATTTCGGCCCTCCGCATCGATGCCAGCGTCGATCGCTTCCTGGAGCGGATCGCCTCGCTCGGCGAAATCATGGCGCTGTCGCGCAACGAAAGCGCCGTGCATGAGAAAATCGGCGTCTATGAGAACATGAAATTCGGCGCGCAGGCGGCGATCGTGCTTGGCGAGAATATCGACCTGCGCATCTTTCCCAAACGCTGGGTCCATGGCTTTGCCGTCACCAAGACCGATGGCGATCAGAAGAGGCTCAGCCTGCAATTCTTCGACAAGGCCGGCGATGCCGTCCACAAGGTGCATCTGCGCCCCGATTCGAATGTCGAAGCCTATCACGCCATGGTCGCAGAGCTGCGCATCGAAGACCAGTCGCAGGAATTCGTCGAAGATCGTTCCGGTTACGACAACGGCGCGACGGATGGCGATGTCAACCGCGACGAGCTGCGCGACCACTGGAGTCGCATGACCGATACGCACGAATTCTTCGGTATGCTGAAGAAACTGAAGATCGGCCGCCAGGACGCGATCCGCACCGTCGGCGACGATTATGCGTGGAAGCTGGATACCGGCGCCGTCGCAGAGATGATGCACGCCTGCGTGCGCGAGGGCCTGCCGATCATGTGCTTCGTCGCCAATGAAGGAACGGTGCAGATCCACTCCGGCCCGATCTACAACGTGCAGACCATGGGTCCCTGGATCAATGTCATGGACCCGACCTTCCATCTGCACCTGCGGCTGGATCACATTGCTGAGGCATGGGTGGTGCGCAAGCCGACCAAGGACGGCCACGTCACCTCGCTCGAGGCCTACAACGCCCAGGGCGAGATGATTATCCAGTTCTTCGGCAAGCGGAAAGAAGGCTTCGATGAGCGCCCAGATTGGCGCGCCATCCTGGAGAGCCTGACGAGATCAGGCACCAGCGTTGCCGCGTGAGAGATGGTTCATGACGATGTTTAAGAACTTGAAGCGCATCAGGCCGTGCGAGGTCGCACTCACCATGGTGGTGATGATTCTGCCGCTTGTGCCTGCCAATCCGATCGCCGGGCTCGGCGGCTTCGTGCGTCACGCGCACGCCGCCGAAACGGCCAAGGCGCCGGATACCTCGCGCCTCGTCTCCATCGGCGGCGATGTGACAGAGATCGTCTATGCGCTCGGTGAAGAAAAGCGGCTCATCGCCCGCGATTCCACCAGCCTTTATCCGAAGGAAGCGACCAAGCTTCCCGATGTCGGCTATATGCGCGCGCTATCGCCGGAAGGCATCCTGGCCGTCAATCCGACCGCCATCATTGCCGTCGAAGGCTCCGGCCCGCCGGAAGCGCTGGCCGTGTTGCGCAATGCCAGCCTGCCTTTCGAGACCGTACCACAGACCTACGATCGCGACGGCATTCTGAAGAAGATCGAAGTCGTCGGCGCGCTGCTCGGCGTGCCGGATAAGGCCAAGGTCCTGGAAGGCAAGGTCGCCGCCGATCTCGACGCGGCCATCAATGATTCCGCCAAGCGTCCGGAGGCCGAGCGCAAGCGCGTCCTTTTCGTGCTCAGCAACCAGAACGGCAAGATCATGGCCTCAGGCACCGATACGGCCGCCGACGGCATTATCAAGCTCACGGGCGCCACCAACGCGATCAGCGGCTTCTCCGGCTACAAATCGGTGACGGATGAAGCGATCATCGAAGCCAAGCCGGACGTGATCCTGATCATGGATCGCGAAGGGCCGCTGTCGATGTCGAACGAGGACCTCCTGAAGCAGCCAGCCATTTCACTGACGCCCGCCGCGAGCCACAAGGCGGTCGTGCGCATGGACGGCCTGCACCTGCTCGGCTTCGGACCACGGACGGCCAGCGCCATTCGCGAGCTGAACGCGGCGATCTACGGGGGCTGACGTGGCATTCAACGATGCCATGGCCGGGCTGAAGCAGATGTCGCAAACCACGGCACGCCGACGCGAGGGGGATCGCAGCACGCTTGCGATCTTCGTCATCGCCAGCCTCGTAGTGGTTTCGGCAGCGGCCTTTCTGTTTTCGATCACGACAGGGGCGTCGAATGCTTCGGTCATCGATGTCGTAACGGGCATACTGACGGGCAGCACGGAAAGCACGCTTGGCATCCGCGACCGCATCGTCATTTTCGACATTCGTCTGCCCCGCGCCGTCCTCGGCTTCCTGATCGGCGGCGGGCTGGCGGTTTCGGGTACTGTCATGCAGGGCCTTTTCCGCAATCCGCTGGCCGATCCCGGCCTGATCGGCGTATCTGCGGGTTCCAGCCTCGGCGCCGTTGCCATGATCGTCCTCGGCGCAGGCGCGCTTGCCCCTCTCGCGCATCTCTTCGGGATCTTTTCCCTACCGATCGCCGCCTTCATCGGCGGTCTGACAACGACGATATTGCTTTATAAGGTTGCGACCCGATACGGGCAGACTTCGATCGCGACCATGCTGCTGGCCGGCATCGCGCTCGGTTCGCTTGCACTGGCGGCAACCGGAATCCTCATCTACATGGCCGACGACCGGCAGCTGCGCGACCTGACCTTCTGGAGCATGGGATCGCTGGCGGGCTCGACCTGGAGCAAGGTCGCAGGTGCCGGCCCGATCATCCTCCTTTCGCTTCTGCCCCTTCCCTTCATGGCGCGCGGGCTGAATGCGCTGACGCTCGGCGAGGCGGCCGCTTTCCACATGGGGATATCTGTGCAGCGGCTGAAGAATATCGCCATCGTCAGCGTAGCTGCGGCGGTCGGCGCCTCCGTCGCCGTCAGCGGCGGCATAGGCTTCATCGGTATCGTCGTACCGCATATCCTGCGCATGGTCATCGGCCCCGACCACCGTTTCCTGCTGCCGGCCTCAGCGCTGCTGGGCGGCTCGCTGCTGGTCGTTGCCGATGTGGTTGCCCGAACCATCGTTTCTCCGGCTGAGTTGCCGATCGGCATTCTGACGGCCGGTGTTGGCGGTCCCTTCTTCCTGTGGATGCTGCTCAGGCAGCGCTCGCGCCTCAGCCTGTGAGTTCGCGATGATCGATGTCTCCAATCTGAGCGTCCGGCTTGCCGGTAAACCGGTCGTGCAGGATATATCCTTCACAGCCGAGGCTGGCACGCTGACCGCCATTTGCGGGCCGAACGGCTCCGGCAAGACCACGACGATGAAAGCCATCTCAGGCGAGCTCGCCTATAGCGGCGGCATCCATATGAACGGCGTCGACGTCAAGGCCCTGGAGCCATGGCAGCTTGCTGAAATGCGTGGCGTCCTGCCGCAGGCAAGCGCGATATCCTTTCCCTTCACCGTCCGCGAGATCGTACGCATGGGCCTGACAAGCGGCCGCAACAGCCAACCGGAGCAGGCCAATCGTATCGCGACGGAGGCGCTTGCCGCCGTCGATCTCGGCGGATTCGAAGGCCGCTTCTATCAGGAGCTTTCCGGCGGCGAACAGCAGCGCGTGCAGCTCGCGCGCGTGCTCTGCCAGATTTCCGAGCCCGTCATCGACGGCAAGCCTTGCTGGCTGCTGCTCGACGAACCTGTTTCCAGCCTCGACATCAGCCATCAGCTCACCATCATGACGCTTGCACGGCAATTCTGCCGGCGTGGCGGCGGCGTCATCGCCGTCATGCACGATCTCAACCTGACCGCGCTTTTTGCCGACCGGATGATCCTGCTAAAGAACGGTCGGCTGCAGGCCACGGGATCGATCAAGGACGTGCTGACGGACCAGCACCTGCAGCATGTCTTCGGCTGCAACCTGAGCGTCAACCGCGTTCCCGCCGATGGCGCCCCCTTCGTTCTCGCCCATAGCGCACTGCTCGACTGACGCCGCACCTCCGCACATCCGGAACTTTTTATTGCATCCGCGCGTTGAGATGACGCGGTCGGAATCGATGTTCCGAGCGTGGAATGTTCTGGTGTGTCGGAGAATTCCCGATCACCACGAAAACAGGTGCCCAAGGGCGCCCAAAGCGAAAGGGAGCTGAACATGGCCACATCCTTCCTCCATTCGACGCGCGGCAAGCGCAATGGCGGCAGCCTGCACGATGTCGAAGCAACCATCGAAGAACAGATCGAGTCGCTGCGCGAAGAAGTTGCGGCCTTTGCCAAGCTGATCGGCGAGAATGGTGCAAAGCACGGCAAGAAATGGCGCGCAAGTGCCGAATCGGGACTTGATGATCTCACGGTCCGCGGCGAAGAATTGCTGCAGGATTTGCAGCGCGGCTATGCAAGGGGCTCGCGTGAAGTGCGCCGAACCGTGCGCCAGCATCCAGTCGCCACCATCGGCGCGGCTGCCGCCTTCGGCCTTGCCGTCGCTCTGCTTCTGTCTCGCCGCTAGGGTGGCGGGATGATCGCTCCGATCCTCGGCCTGCTTCTGTCAGGCACATTCAACCGCACCGTTGCGCGGACCAAGCGCAACGGTATTTTCATTGCCATCGCCACCCTCCTGCTGCTGACGGCCTATGCCTTCGCTTTGGTCGCGGCTGCCATCTGGCTTGCGACGATCTATGGAGCTGCGGTTTCGGCGCTGCTGATAGCGGCAGGCGCGCTCTTGCTCGGCCTGATCGTGCTCGTCATCATGGTAATCATCGACAGGCAGGAACAGCGCAGAGCCCGCGAACGTCGGCTGGCAATGGAATCGATGGCAGCCGCTGCCCTCGGCCTCGTACGCAAGCAGCCGCTGATGACCGCCGCCGTTGCTGCTGCCCTCCTCTTCGGCAACCTGTTTTCATCGAGCGACGAAGACGATTGAGCCGCTGAGCGTGCCGCACGAAAGCGGCCGCGACTGAAAAAGAGAAGTTGCACGGAGTGTAAAATGAAAAGCCCGATCGGAGGACCGGGCTTTTTGTCAGAAGGCGAATGCCTTGGAGGTCAGCGGCGCCGAAGTGGCATCCGGGCCGAAATCGGCCTCACCGGAAATATCCAACAATTCCTGCAGCCGTTGGCGCGCGCGGTTGACGCGGCTCTTGATGGTGCCGACTGCGCAGCCGCAAATCTCGGCCGCCTCCTCATAGGAAAATCCGGATGCGCCCACCAGGATGATGGCTTCACGCTGATCGGGCGGCAGCTGATCCAATGCCTTGCGGAAGTCCTGCAGGTCGACGGCGCCATATTGCGAGGGATGTGTCGCCATCGATTCAGTGAATACGCCGTCGCTGTCCTGCACTTCACGGCCACTCTTGCGCATCTGGCTGTAGAGTTCGTTACGCAGGATGGTGAAGAGCCAGGCCTTCATATTGGTGCCCATCTCGAAGTGATCCTGCTTCGCCCAGGCTTTCATGATCGTGTCCTGAACGAGATCGTCGGCTCGATCGTGGCGGCCCGTCAGAGAAATGGCAAAGGCTCGGAGGCTAGGCAGGGCGGCGAGAAGTTCGCGCTTGAAGCTCGTTTGCGTTTCCATGGCGCCACCTCCTATTCGGAGACCTTTGCGGAAGCCAAGCGTTCGGCTTGATCGAGCTTCTCCAAAAGATCCAGGAAGCGATCAGGAATGGCTTCGTCCTGCATGGCGGCATAGAACGAACGGAGCCGGTTGCCGATCTGATTGTTGGGGTCGAGGATATCCATCGCACGCAGGTCCGATGCCTTCTTGTCTGCGTCCTCGTGATTCTGGATGGTCATTTGGCCTGCTCGCTTCTCAATTGTCTCGCGTTCATGGATAAGGCACGCCCCGTTTGGGAGAGCGGTTGACCTCATTCAAAACAGTTGCCTAACGAATCGTAAAGGTTGAGGTCGACCGATTGTAAGCATTGTAATGCGACTGCCTAAAAAAAGTTCCGGCAAAGAGGAACTTTTTTACTCAACTGACGTTTGTTAGTCATTGCGGCCTCTGGGCTGTATTTAATTAGAATTTGATAAAGGCGGGAGCCATTGATGACACTTTCCACACGCATTGCGCCGCATCTTCCGTATTTGCGGCGTTATTCACGTGCTTTGACCGGAACGCAGACGTCGGGGGACGCCTATGTTGCTGCGGTTTTGGAAGCCATCATCGCCGACATATCCATCTTTCCGGACACGGACAGCGACCGTGTCGCCCTCTATAAACTGTTCACGAAGCTGTTCGGTTCCGTGACACTTCAGATTCCTGAACCAGCCTCTCCTTTCGCCTGGGAACAGCGCGCATCCGTAAACCTTTCCAAGGTCTCGCCGCTTGCGCGTCAGGCTTTCCTGCTCGCATCTGTCGAAAGTTTCCGCCTCGGCGAGATCGCCGATATCCTCGATGTCTCCGAAAGCGATGCCATGCACCTGCTCGATACCGCCTCCCACGAAATCTCGCGCCAGGTGGCAACGGATATCATGATCATCGAGGATGAGCCGCTGATCGCAATGGACATCGAGCAAATGGTGGAGAGCCTCGGGCACCGCGTCACCGGCATTGCCCGCACCCACGCCGAAGCCGTCGCGCTCTATAATGCGACGAAGCCGAGCATGGTGCTTGCCGACATCCAGCTCGCCGACGGCAGCTCAGGCATCGACGCCGTCAACGATATCCTCAAGACCGCCAGCATACCCGTCATCTTCATCACCGCCTTCCCCGAGCGGCTTCTGACCGGTGAGCGGCCGGAGCCAACCTTCCTCGTGACCAAGCCTTTCAATCCAGACATGGTTAAGGCTCTCATCAGCCAGGCACTCTTCTTTAACGAAACCACAAAGGTGGCCGCCTGATTCAAGTGAAAACCCCGTGGCGGAACAAAGACTTTAACCGGGCGTTCGGGTTCGAAACGGCCGGTTTACCGACTGTTATCCGGGGCGATTCTATAGGTCGGTTCAAGTTGTTACGAGTGAGAATGCCCTATCGGCGGGGTTCTCGAAATGCGTGTGAAAGGCAAGCCGGTGAATACGTCTGAACCATTACCCGGCGCGCCTTTGAGCTTGGAAGGCAAAGCCGCTCTGATGGAGCGGGCGCTTGCGAGCGCCAGTGTGTCCATCCTGTTCCAGGATGTAAATCTTTCGATCCGCTATGCCGACAATCTGCCGGAACACCTGCAGTCGTCTGTCGTCATGGGCGGCAATGACTCGCATCTCTTCGGAGAAAAGGATGGCGAGCACCTTTTGCGTTTGAAACGGGGGGTGCTCGAAAGCGGCAAGCCAGCAACCGCCGAGGTCGAGATCGCCAGCGGCGACGGCGCACGGATCTACGAGCTGAAAATGGAACGCATCGGCGGGCGCAAGCCGCAGGGCGTGTTGTCCGTCATCTCCGAAATCACCGAGAGCCGCCATCGCGAAAAAGTGCTGAAGTCGCTGCTGCGTGAACTGTCGCATCGCTCCAAGAACCTGCTGGCCATCATACAGGGTATCGCCACGCAGACCGCCCGCCACACACTTTCAGTCGACAATTTCCTCATCAAATTCCGCGGCCGTCTGCAATCCCTGTCGAATTCCCAGGATCTCATCACGGATTCCAGCTGGCGCGGTGCATATTTGTTCGAACTGGCGGAAAAGCAGTTCGCCCCCTATTGGCCCGATGCAGGCGTGCCCATGCCGATCTACGGCATCAATGCGCATCTGACGCCCAATGCTGCCGTGCATCTGGGGCTTGCTCTGCATGAGCTCATCGTCAACTCCGCCTCGCATGGCGCCATCTCGACCGGCGCCACCAGCATCACGCTGAATTGCAAGGAAGCCGAGCTCGACGGCAAGAAGGCGATTGAGGTTGCCTGGTCTGAGCGTTTCTACGCGCCCATTGACCATGAATTCGAGGACAATAGCTTCAGCCGCACGGTGCTCGAGCGCGTCGTGCCGACGTCCATGAATGGCCGCGCAGATTTCGCCATTGACGACGGCAGCATCGGCTATCGGCTCACCATTCCCGAAACTGAGTATGAAATCCTGAGACGCCGCTGAAGCGGGCGGCGAGAACAAAATAAAACAGCCAGTGCGAGGGCGGCGCACTGGCTGCTTTGCACTCATCGGGAGGGGACCGTGAGTAGAGTCCTGAGACGTATTGGGCGTGCATCAGGAGATGCGATCATCATCAGGACATCGACATAACGATGCTGGAAAGCCTTGGTTCCACCCAGATCCAAAAAAATTCATCAGCTTTTTACATTTCAACACAACCTCTGACATGGCGTCCCTCCAATCGCAGACAGACGCTCTCAGTCATTGTGATGTTTCAGACCTTTCCGAACCGCCTACGGAAAAGAAGAAAAAACTATTTAAATCAAATGGTTAATATAAAAATTCCAGTGATCGAAATGTTCTCATTCCCCCACAGGAGAGCCTATCGAAGCACGCTTTGCCATCAAAATTTTACCGTTTGATAAATTTTTTAAGCTGAGTTACCGTTCCAGTCCTAGCCGTTTACTATAAGAGGGAACTTCAATGGGACGACTGGAAACTGGGATTCATAAAGGCAGGCTCACGCCCGCTGAATATGATGCAAACTTTTCCGATCTTCACCCGCGCCTCAACAAACACGAGGCGCTGGTCGCATCCGACCGATGCTATTTCTGCTACGACGCGCCGTGCATGACGGCCTGTCCTACCTCCATCGACATTCCGATGTTTATCCGTCAGATCTCGACGGGTAATCCCATCGGCTCGGCCAAGACGATCTTCGATCAGAATATCCTCGGCGGCATGTGCGCCCGCGTCTGTCCCACCGAACAGCTCTGCGAGCAGGCTTGCGTGCGCAACACTGCCGAAGAGCGCCCGGTCGAGATCGGGCGCCTGCAGCGCTATGCAACCGACGTGGCAATGGCGGAGAACAAGCAGTTCTATTCTCGTGCCGAATCCACTGGCAAGAAGATCGCCGTCATCGGCGCTGGCCCAGCCGGTCTCGCCTGCGCGCACCGTCTCGCCGTCAATGGGCATGACGTTACCATCTTCGATGCCCGCGAGAAGGCCGGCGGTCTGAACGAATACGGTATCGCCACCTACAAGACGGTCGACGATTTCGCTCAGAAGGAAGTCGATTACGTGCTCGCCATCGGTGGTATCGAGGTGAAGAACGACCAGGCTCTCGGCCGCGATTTCAGCCTCTCCGACCTTTCCCAGCAATATGACGCCGTCTTCCTCGGCCTCGGCCTTGCCGGCGTCAACGCGCTGCGGGCTGAAGGCGAGGACCTCGAGGGCGTTGCCGATGCCGTTGCTTACATCGCCGAGCTACGTCAGGCCGGCAACAAGGCCGATATCGCCATCGGGCGCCGCGTGGTCGTTCTCGGTGGCGGCATGACCGCGATCGACGCAGCCGTGCAGGCAAAACTGCTCGGCGCCGAAGAGGTGACGATCTGCTATCGCCGCGGCAAGGAACACATGAACGCCTCGGAATTCGAGCAGGATCTGGCCGCCTCCAAGGGCGTCATCATCCGCCATTGGCTCGCTCCGAAGCGTATCCTCGACAAGGATGGCAAGGTCGCCGGGATCGAGGTCGAATATACCGAGTTGCGTGACGGCAAGCTCGTTGGCACCGGCGATGTCGGCGTCATCGCCGCCGACCAGATCTTCAAGGCGATCGGCCAGACGTTCGAGGCTTCAGGCCTCGGCGCGCTGCGCATGGAATCCGGCCGTATCGCCATCGATGGCGAAGGCCGCACCTCGATCGAAGGCGTCTGGGCCGGCGGCGACTGCGTGCTTGGCGGCGATGACCTGACGGTCTCGGCCGTGGCACAGGGCCGCGACGCGGCCGAATCCATCAACCGTGCGCTCGCTGCCGCCACGCCGGCCGCTGCAGTCGCCTGAAAGGAGAACCGATATGGCTGATCTCCGCAA
The DNA here is from genome assembly GCF_030182525.1 of Rhizobium pantanalense. Lineage (NCBI taxonomy): Bacteria > Pseudomonadati > Pseudomonadota > Alphaproteobacteria > Hyphomicrobiales > Rhizobiaceae > Rhizobium > Rhizobium pantanalense. Next base: position 496,763 of record NZ_JAQJCH010000001.1, on the reverse strand, counting down.
TAATTTCGTTGGCATCAAGTCTCCGAACCCGTTCTGGCTGGCCTCCGCGCCGCCGACCGACAAAGCCTACAACGTGGAGCGCGCTTTTAAGGCGGGCTGGGGCGGCGTCGTCTGGAAGACGCTCGGCGAAGAAGGACCACCTGTTGTCAACGTCAACGGCCCACGCTACGGCGCGATCTGGGGCGCCGACCGACGCCTGCTCGGCCTCAACAATATCGAACTGATCACCGACCGCGACCTCTACACCAATCTGCGCGAAATGAAGCAGGTAAAGAAGAACTGGCCGGATCGCGCATTGATCGCCTCGATCATGGTCCCCTGCGTCGAGGATGCCTGGAAGGCGATCCTGCCGCTGGTCGAGGAAACGGAAGCCGACGGCATCGAACTCAATTTCGGCTGTCCCCACGGCATGTCCGAGCGCGGCATGGGCTCCGCGGTCGGACAGGTGCCGGAATATATCGAAATGGTCGTGCGCTGGTGCAAGCAGTACACGCGCATGCCCGTCATCACCAAGCTGACCCCCAATATCACCGATATCCGCAAGCCCGCCCGCGCCGCCAAGGCCGGCGGCACCGACGCGGTCTCGCTGATCAACACGATCAATTCGATCGTCTCGGTCGATCTCGACAATTTCGCTCCGAACCCGACTGTCGGTGGCAAGGGCAGCCATGGCGGCTATTGCGGCCCGGCGGTGAAGCCGATCGCGCTCAACATGGTGGCCGAGATCGCCCGCGATCCTGAAACCTATGGCCTGCCGATATCGGGCATCGGCGGCATCACAACCTGGCGCGATGCAGCCGAATTCCTGGCGCTCGGCGCCGGCAACGTGCAGGTCTGCACCGCTGCCATGACTTATGGTTTCAAGATCGTCGAAGAGATGATCACCGGCCTTTCCGACTGGATGGACGAGAAGGGACATCGCAGCCTGGACGATATCATCGCCCGTGCCGTGCCGAATGTTTCCGATTGGCAGTATCTCAACCTCAACTATATCGCCAAGGCGAAGATCGACCAGGATGCCTGCATCAAGTGCGGCCGCTGTCACATCGCCTGCGAGGACACCTCACATCAGGCGATCACCAACATGGTCGATGGCGTCAGGCGCTTCGAGGTGATGGAAGAGGAATGCGTCGGCTGCAATCTCTGCGTCAACGTCTGTCCGGTCGAGAACTGCATCACCATGGAAGAACTGCCCGCTGGCGCCCTCGACAAACGCACCGGCAAGGTGGTCGATCCGAACTACGCCAACTGGACGACCCATCCAAACAATCCGATGGCGCGTCAGGCGGCAGAATAATAACGGTATATCCGCAGGCATTCAAAAGGCGGCCGCAGCTTGCTGCGGCTGCCTTTTATGTTAGGCGCAAACTTTCGAAGGATGAGCCACCGCTCAGCCCTGACGAATCCGAAGCCCGTCGACAAAAAGCTGTTCCAGATAGCGGGCAGCGTCCTCGAAGCGCCCCTCGCCCGAATGCTCGTCGCCGAGCACGGCGCGCACCTGCACGTCGAAGTCGGCGTAATGCTGCGTGGTCGACCAGATCGAGAAGATCAGGTGATAGGGATCGCACTTGACGATCTTGCCTGCCTGAGCCCAGGCGCGGATGACCTCGGCCTTCTCGTCGACAAGCGCCTTCAGCGGTCCGCGCAGCTCGTCCTCCACATGCGGCGCGCCCTGCAGCATTTCATTGGCAAAAAGCCGGCTTTCGCGCGGGAAATCGCGTGCCATTTCGAGCTTGCGACGGATATAGGAGCGGATCTCGCTTTCGGGATTGCCGTTGGCGTCGAAGGCGCGCAGCGGCTCCAGCCAGGTAAACAGCACCCGGTCGATCAAGGCCCGATGCATCGCCTCCTTGGTGCGGAAATAGTAGAGCAGATTGGGCTTTGACATGCCGGCAACTTCGGCGATCTGATCGATGGTCGAGCCGCGGAAACCGCTGACGGAAAATACGTCCAGCGCGGCTTCCAGTATAATTTCCTCTTTCTCTTCCTGGATACGGGTGCGGCGCTGTGTCTTGGCGGCTCTGGGAATGGCCATGTCTGCTCTGTTTCTCCTTGAAATCCAAGCCTTTCGGCCGAGCTCTCATTCACCCTGTCGATGCATCGGATTTAGGCAATCGTCTGAAATTTTATCGGAAATTTTCGTGCTTTTCGTCTTGAGCCGCGCCACGGAAGTTGTAATGTTTACCAATCGGTCAAATTATCGGTCAGATGTTTCTTAAAGGCAACTGGCGATTTTCCGGGCAAGAAAAACAAGACGACGCTCGGGAATTTGGAATAAGACCAACGGGAACAATTTTGGGCATGCACCTTGCGTGCCCCAGGACAAACAGGTGAGGATTGCATCATGGTGGCAGCGCCAGGAGAAAACATGCGTATCAATGGCGATCGCCTTTGGGATACGCTGATGGACATGGCGAAGATCGGCCCCGGCATTGCCGGCGGCAACAATCGTCAAACGCTGACCGATGCCGACGCCGAAGGACGCAGCCTTTTCAAGAGCTGGTGCGACAAGGCCGGCCTGACCGTCGGCATCGACAAGATGGGCACGATGTTCGCCACCCGCGCCGGCACCGACCCGGATGCGCTGCCCGTTTATGTCGGCTCGCATCTCGATACCCAGCCGACCGGCGGTAAATATGACGGCGTCCTCGGCGTGCTCGCTGCGCTCGAAGTCGTCCGCACGATGAACGACCTCGGCATCCAAACCAAGCATCCGATCGTGGTCACCAATTGGGCCAACGAGGAAGGCGCGCGCTTCGCACCGGCCATGCTCGCCTCTGGCGTCTTTGCCGGCGTGCACACACTGGACTATGCCTATGGCCGCAAGGATCCCGACGGAAAGACCTATGGCGAGGAACTGAAGCGCATCGGTTGGCTCGGCGACGAAGAAGTCGGCGCGCGCAGGATGCATGCCTATTTCGAATATCATATCGAACAGGGCCCGATCTTGGAGGCCGAGAACAAGACGATCGGCGTCGTTACACACTGTCAGGGCCTTTGGTGGCTGGAATTCACGCTGACCGGGAAGGAAGCCCATACCGGCTCGACGCCGATGGCCATGCGCGTCAATGCCGGACTTGCTATGTCGCGGATCGTCGAGATGGTGCAGAGCGTCGCGATGGAAAACCAGCCGGGCGCCGTCGGAGGTGTCGGCCAGGTCTTTTTCTCGCCGAATTCGCGCAATGTCCTGCCCGGCAAGGTGGTTTTCACCGTCGACATCCGCACGCCGGACAAGGAAAAGCTCGATCGTATGCGCACCAAGATCGAAACCGAAGGCAAGAAGATCGCCGATGCTCTTGGCGTCGGCTGCTCGATCGAAGCCATCGGCCATTTCGAGCCGGTCACCTTCGATCCCAAGCTCGTCACCTCCGTGCGCAACGCCGCTGAAAAACTCGGCTACAGCCACATGAACATCATCTCCGGCGCCGGTCACGATGCCTGCTGGACCGCCAAGGTCGCTCCGGCCACGATGGTCATGTGCCCCTGCGTCGGCGGCCTCTCCCACAACGAGGCCGAAGAAATCTCCAAGGAATGGGCAGCCGCCGGAGCGGATGTGCTGTTCCACGCAGTCGTTGAGACGGCGGAGATCGTGGCGTGAGAATGATGCCCCTCGCGCAACAGTCCCCCTCATCCGCCCTTCGGGCACCTTCTCCCCGAGGGGAGAAGGTGGGATTTGCTGCGATTGTCAGCTTCACGCACGCAAGATTAGCTGAAAGACTGTTGTTTCATATCGAAGGTGCTGCAAAAATCCCCTTCTCCCCTCGGGGAGAAGGTGCCCGAAGGGCGGATGAGGGGGCACTACCGATGCCGGACAACAATGACATCACCAAACGCCGCCCCGGCAAAACCCAGCAAGCCCGCCGCCTTCGAAAAACCAACACCGAGGAAGAATATCGCCTCTGGAGCGATCTGCGTGACCGCCGACTGAATGGACACAAATTTGCAAGACAGATTCCGCTCGGTCCCTATGTGGTTGATTTCCTCTGTCGCGATAAATCGCTGATCGTCGAGATCGATGGCTTCCAACATGCCAGATCCCCTTCTGACGCCATTCGTACGCGTGGGCTCAACATGCATGGCTATTCGGTGCTGAGATTTTGGAATCATGAGATCACCAGCGAGCGGCGAGCGGTTCTTGAGACGATTTTGGCTGCACTTGACGGACGGATATTCGAAAGAGACGACATTCTGCGCTTCTATCCTGCGATCAAGCCGACGGGGGAAATAAGCGAGTGACATATTCGAACCATGCCCCCTCATCCGCCCTTCGGGCACCTTCTCCCCAAGGGGAGAAGGCGGGAACAACGGTCTTCGCTGATCGGCTCTTGTTTGACATCGAAGGTACGGCAGAAATCTCCTTCTCCCCTCGGGGAGAAGGTGGCCCGAAGGGTCGGATGAGGGGGCGCCGAGGATGTCAGAATCTCAAAAACAGGGAACAAACACCATGAGCACAGTCATCAAGGGTGGAACCATCGTCACGGCCGACCTGACGTATAAGGCGGATGTGAAGATCGAAGGCGGCAAGATCGTCGAAATCGGGCAGAATCTCTCGGGCAACGAAGTGCTGGATGCGTCCGGCTGCTACGTTATGCCTGGCGGCATCGATCCGCACACGCATCTCGAAATGCCGTTCATGGGCACCTATTCCTCCGACGATTTCGAGAGCGGTACGCGCGCGGCCCTTGCCGGCGGCACGACGATGGTGGTGGATTTCGCGCTCCCCTCGCCCGGCCAGTCGCTGCTCGAGGCGCTGACCATGTGGGACAACAAGTCCACCCGCGCGACCTGCGACTATTCCTTCCATATGGCGATCACCTGGTGGGGCGAGCAGGTCTTCAACGAGATGGAAGCCATCGTCCGTGACAAGGGCATCAACACCTTCAAGCACTTCATGGCCTATAAGGGCGCGCTGATGGTGGATGACGACGAGATGTTCTCTTCCTTCCAGCGCTGCGCCGAGCTTGGCGCATTGCCGCTCGTCCACGCGGAAAACGGTGACGTGGTCGCGCAGATGCAGGCAAAGCTGCTGGCCGAAGGCAATAACGGCCCGGAAGCGCATGCCTATTCCCGCCCGGCGGAAGTCGAAGGCGAGGCAACGAACCGCGCCATCATGATCGCCGATATGGCCGGTTCGCCCGTCTATATCGTCCATACCTCCTGCGAACAGGCGCATGAAGCCATCCGCCGCGCCCGCCAGAAGGGTATGCGCGTCTATGGCGAGCCGCTGATCCAGCACCTGACGCTCGACGAAAGCGAATATGCCAATGCGGATTGGGATCATGCCGCCCGCCGCGTCATGTCGCCCCCCTTCCGCAACAAGCAGCATCAGGACAGCCTCTGGGCCGGCCTCGCCTCCGGCTCGCTGCAGGTGGTCGCGACTGACCATTGTGCGTTTACGACCGAGCAGAAGCGCTTCGGTCTCAACGACTTCACCAAGATCCCGAACGGGACCGGGGGACTCGAAGACCGCATGCCGATGCTCTGGACCCATGGCGTCAGCACCGGCCGCCTGACGATGAACGAATTCGTCGCCGTCACCTCCACCAACATCGCCAAGATCCTTAACGTCTATCCGAAGAAGGGCGCGATCCTCGTCGGTGCCGATGCCGATATCGTCGTCTGGGACCCGAAGCGCTCGAAGACCATCACCGCCAAGACGCAGCAGTCAGCCATCGATTACAACGTCTTCGAAGGCAAGGAAGTGACCGGCCTGCCGCGCTACACGTTGACGCGCGGCGTCGTCGCCATCGAGGAAGGCACGGTGAAGACCAAGGAGGGCCACGGCGAGTTCGTCAGGCGCGATCCCTTCACCGCCGTCAACCGTGCGCTTTCGACCTGGAAAGAAGTCACTGCGCCGCGCAAGGTCGAGCGCGGCGGCATCCCCGCAAGCGGGGTATGACGCTTGGGCCCGGCGCTTCGGCTCATCGGCCGCCTAGAGCAATTTCAGGAAAAGTGCGTAGTGGTTTTCCGTCCGGAACTGCGTAAAAAAGAGATAGAGCATTTTCGCAATTCGAAGAAAAGCGAAACGGCTCTAGCGCGGCACATATCGCTCCAGATCCGGCAGCAGGACGACGCTTTCCTGCTCGTTCGGATCGGTGCGGGCGATGATCGCTGTCGCCGGCCGATCGCTGAGATTGGCTGGAAGATGCGGAACGCCGGCCGGAATATAGAACATCTCGCCTTCGCGCACGATGACATGCTCCTCCAGCCGATCGCCGAACCAGCAATGCGTCTCGCCGGAAATTGCGTAGATCGCCGTCTCATGCAAGGCGTGAAGATGCGCCTTGGCGCGGGCACCCGGCGGGATGGTCAAAAGATGCATGCAAATCCCCGTCGAGCCCACTGTTTCGGCGGCAATCCCTTCGAAATAGCTGAAGCCCTGTTTCCCGGCATAGGTGCTGCCGGGCCTCACGATATGGCAGGTAGGCTTCGATGAGACACTCATGGCATTGCTCCCCTCTGTCCAGCAGCCGCATGGCGTTCTCGCCTCTCCGGACTGCGGCAATGCCAAACAGAATAACACGCAATCCGCCTCAAACATGCGGCGAAAACAGGACTGGTAGGTGTTAATGACGTCATCCGCTTCCTCCGTCGTCTCCGCGCGGAATCTCTGTCTCACCTACAATACGAATGACGGGCCGGTGCATGCGCTGAGCAATGTCGATCTCGATGTTCGTAAGGGCGATTTCGTCTCCTTCATCGGTCCGTCGGGCTGTGGCAAGACCACCTTCCTGCGGGTGATTGCCGATCTCGAGCGCAAGACATCAGGCGACATCTCCGTCAACGGCATGTCGCCGGAAGACGCGCGCAAGGCCCGCGCCTACGGCTACGTCTTCCAGGCAGCCGCGCTCTATCCCTGGCGCACGATCGAGAAGAATATCGCCCTGCCGCTTGAAATCATGGGCTACGACAAGCAGGAGCAGGCCAAGCGCATCGCCCGGACGCTGGAACTCGTCAATCTCAACGGCTTCGAACACAAATTCCCCTGGCAGCTGTCCGGCGGCATGCAGCAACGCGCTTCGATCGCCCGTGCACTGGCCTTCGATGCCGATCTGCTGCTGATGGACGAACCCTTCGGCGCTCTTGACGAAATCGTCCGCGACCACCTGAACGAACAGCTTTTGAAACTCTGGAAGCAAACGAACAAGACCATCTGCTTCGTCACCCACTCCATACCGGAAGCAGTCTATCTCTCGACGAAGATCGTGGTCATGTCGCCGCGGCCGGGCCGCGTCACCGATGTCATCGAATCGACGCTACCGACGGAGCGGCCGCTCGGCATTCGCGAAACGCCGGAATTCCTGGAAATCGCCCACCGCGTCCGGGAAGGCTTGCGGGCCGGACATAGCTACGAGGAATAGGATCAGGTCATGAACCCGCAATTCCTCCTTTGGCTTTTCGGTGCGATGGCGATCTTCATTGGTGGTGCCACAGCATCGCGTGCCTATATCGCCAACAACAATATGTTGGTCTTGATCCTGTCGCTGGCGCTCTACTGCGTCGGCAATCTGATGATGGTGCGGTTGATGCGCGAGGGTGGGCTTGGCCTGGCGATCTCCGCTTCCTCCATCGCGCAGCTCGTCGTCGTCAATGTCATCGCCTTCATCGTCTTCGGCGAACGGCTGAGCCTGCAGCAGCTTGCCGGCGTGGGTCTTGGCATCGTCGCCATGATCCTCATGCTGCTTCCCGCGCAAGGAAGGGCATGAACATGAAAAGGGAACAGTTCTTCAGGCACAAATTCCTGCCGGTCACGACGATCGTCTTGGCGATCATCCTGCTGTGGTACGTCTTCGCTATTATCCTCAACGCACCATTCCAGCGCGATCTCGACCGGCGCGGCAATGTCAGCCCGACGACGCTGGAATTCATCGGCAAGACGCTGGCGCAGCCGAAGCCGACCCTGCCGGCTCCGCATCAGGTTGCGCAGAATGTCTTCGAAAACACCTTCCTGCGAGTACCCACCAGCAATCGCAGCCTCGTCTATAATGCGTGGGTGACGCTGGCGCCGACGGCGGTCGGTTTTGCCTTCGGAACGATTCTCGGCGTCCTCTTTGCAGTCGGCATCGTTCATCTCGTCGCACTCGACCGCAGCCTGATGCCCTGGATCATCGCGTCGCAGACAATTCCGATCCTCGCCATCGCGCCGACGATCATCGTCGTCTTCAGTGCGCTTGGGATAGACGGGCTGATCCCCAAGGCGCTGATTTCCACCTATCTGTCGTTCTTCCCTGTCACCGTCGGCATGACGAAGGGCCTGCGCTCGCCGGAGATCATGCATCTCGATCTGATGCGCACCTATAATGCCAGCAGCTGGCAGACCTTCTGGAAACTGCGCGTGCCGGCTTCGATCCCCTTCCTCTTCACCTCGATGAAGGTCGCCATCGCCGCAAGTCTGGTCGGGACGATCGTCGGCGAGCTGCCGACGGGCGCGGTCGCCGGCATCGGCGCGAAGCTTCTGGCAGGCTCCTATTACAGCCAGACGATCGACATATGGGCCGCCTTGGTCGCCGGCTCTGTGCTCGCGGCCGTTCTCGTCGGTATCGTCAGCATCGCCGCTCGCATCGTCGACCGTTCGATGGGAGGCAGAACCGCATGAGATCCTTCCATTTCTCCTGGCAGGGCATTCTTGCACTTCTTCTCTGTCTTGCCGCCATCCCTGCATTGCCGCTGCTTGCAGCGGATGCCGCGCCACCAGTCAGCAGCGGAACAATCTTCGTCATCTTCATTCTGATTGCCGCAGCGGCCGCCCTTTCCTTCATGCGCCTATCTGCGGACCTGAGCGCGGCGACCCTCTTCTTCGGCGCGCATGCGGCGGCATGGCTGCTGCTCGCGGGAATTTCCGGCAATGAGGGCAAAGCACAGCTATCTTTCTTCATTCTGATTGCCGCTTCATGGCTGCTGGCGTGGCGCTGCGTTTCCGTCCTGTCGTCGATGCGTTCGCATTCGGTCGCCGGCAACTATACGCTGCGGCTGCTGATCCCGGCGATCTTCGGCATATGGATATTGATCATCTGGGAAGCCGTCACCCGCGGCGCCGGCGTTTCTCTGGTTCTGCTGCCGCCGCCGAGTGCCATCGGCTCCAGGATCGCCAATTCGATTCCGACATTGTGGATCGATGTCCGCCAGACGATCCTCACCGCTGTCCTGATCGGCTACATCATCGGCTGCGCCAGCGGCTTCATCGTCGCCATTCTCGCGGACCGCTTCGCCTTCCTGCGCCGCGGTCTGCTGCCCATCGGCAATTTCGTTTCGGCCCTGCCGATCATTGGCGTCGCGCCGATCATGGTGATGTGGTTCGGCTTCGACTGGCAGTCGAAGGCGGCCGTCGTCGTCATCATGACCTTCTTTCCGATGCTGGTGAACACGGTGACTGGCCTTGCCGCTGCCGGCAACATGGAACGCGACCTGATGCGCACCTATGCATCGAGCTATTGGCAGACGCTCTTCAAGCTGCGGCTTCCGGCCGCCGCTCCGTTTATTTTCAATGCGCTGAAGATCAACTCGACCCTGGCGATGATTGGTGCCATCGTGGCGGAGTTCTTCGGCACGCCTATGTCAGGCATGGGCTTCCGCATTTCAACCGAAAATGGCCGGTTGAACCTCGATATGGTCTGGGCTGAGATCGCGGTTGCCGCGATCGCCGGCTCGGTCTTCTACGGTATCGTCGCCATCGTTGAACGAATGGTGACGTTCTGGCATCCGTCTATCCGTGGTGGGCAGACGTAATCCAGGATCCCTTCCAAGGGATCAAGGCATAACTTCAGAGGGAAAGGGTGAAGACATGAAAAAAATAATGTTTGCATTGATGGCAAGTGCCATGACGCTTGCCGCCACCCAGGGCGCAATGGCGGCGGATAAGTTGACCCTGCAGCTGAAATGGGTGGCCCAGGCTCAGTTCGGCGGCTACTTCGTCGCCAAGGACAAGGGCTTCTACAAGGAAGAAGGCCTCGATGTCGATATCAAGGCGGGCGGGCCTGATATTGCTCCGGAGCAGGTCATCGCCGGCGGCGGCGCCGATGTGATCGTCGATTGGATGGGTGGAGCGCTGGTCGCCCGCGAAAAGGGCGTGCCGCTCATCAATATTGCCCAGCCCTTCGAAAAATCCGGTCTGGAGCTGATCTGCCCGAAGGACGGTCCGGTCAAGACGGAAAAGGATTTCAAGGGGCACACCCTCGGCGTCTGGTTCTACGGCAACGAATATCCCTTCTTTGCCTGGATGCACAAGCTCGGCCTCAAGACCGACGGCGGCAAGGATGGCGTCAACGTGCTGAAGCAGAGCTTCGACGTGCAGCCCCTCGTGCAGAAGCAGGCCGATTGCATCTCCGTCATGACCTATAACGAATACTGGCAGGCGATCGATGCCGGCTTCAAGGCCGAAGACCTGACCGTCTTCAACTATACGAAGCTCGGCAACGACCTTCTGGAAGACGGCCTCTATGTCAAGGAAGACAAGCTGAAGGATGCGAAGTTCAAGGCCGACATGGTGAAATTCGTCCGCGCTTCGATGAAGGGCTGGAAATATGCCGTCGAGCATCCGGATGAAGCCGCCGAAATCGTCATGGACAATGGTGGCCAGGATGAAAACCACCAGAAGCGCATGGCGGGCGAAGTCGCCAAGCTGATCGGCAACGGCAAGCTCGACATGAAGACCTATGACCGCACCGTCGAAGCCCTGCTCGATCAGAAGATCATCAACAAGAAGCCGTCCGGCGCCTATACGCATGAGATCACGGACGCTGCTCTGAAATAAGCTCGGAGCACTCACAGAGACGAAAACGCGCGAGGTTTCCGGCCTCGCGCGTTTTTTTCATTTTGTAACAGCGGCAACAAAAGGCTGGCTTTCTCGCAGCAATTGCCTGAAAAGCCCTCGGCTATCAATTATTCGAATACTGACATCACAATGCCGTGATTGCTTCGCATGGTTGTAAACGATAGAAATGCCCGCGAAATCATTTTCTCGTGATCTTGCGAGAATTGAAAACCGCTCCCATCTACAAAGGCAATTTTAGGATGAGGATCTGCAAGGCATGACGGACGGATATTACAGCGCCGCGCGTCAGATATGACGCGCAAAGGTCGCTGTAACACTTTAAATTTGCTGCATAATTCCTTAAATCGAATCGATTTAAGGAATTATGCAGTCATCCGCCGGGGAAGCCGGCTCGCATGCAGTAATTCCCCTTGTTCGCGACGGAAAACAGCGAAATCCCTTTGATCAATGCCGAACTGGAACTGAACGCATGGCCTTCACGCCGTTTAGACTTCTGAGCACGACTGCCATCCTGCTTTCCCTGCTGGCCGCACCGGCCGCCCTGGCAGAAGAGCCCCCGGTTACCGCGCCGAAACAGAACCTGCCCGCAATCGTCATCACCACAGCCACGATGCGCCACCTGACCGACAAGGTCGTCGCGACCGGCACGGTGAAGGCCGTCGAGGAGGTTTACATCCAGCCGCAGGTGGATGGCCTCTCCATTCGCTCACTCAACGCAGATGTCGGCGACAAGGTGAGCGCGAACAGCACGCTTGCCACGCTAAACGATGATGCTCTTATTCTGCAGAAGAGCCAGATGCAGGCGACGCGGGCCAAGGGCGAAGCAAGCCTTGCGCAATTGCACGCTCAGCTCACCGAAGCCCGCGCCAATGCCGAAGAGGCGGAATTGCAGCGTGTTCGCGCCGTCACGATGGGCGCCAAGGGCACGATGTCGACCTCCTCGGTGGAACAGGCGAATGCCGCAGCCGCTGCCAACAAGGCGCGCGTCGTTTCCGCCGAGCAGGCGATCGCCGTTGCAGAGGCCGATCTGAAGGTTACCGACAGTCAGATCGCCGATACCGACCTCAAGCTTGCCAGAACGGGCATTAAGACCCCCGTCGCCGGCACCGTCGCCTCGCGCAATGCCCGCGTCGGCGCCATCGCCAACGGCAATGGCGATCCACTTTTCACCATCATCCGCGACAGCCAGCTCGAACTGGTGGTCGATGTGTCCGAGAGCGATATCACCAAGATCACGAGCGGACAGAAGGCCTTGATCGCGCTTTCAGGCCGCCGCGAAAAGCTTGCCGGAACGGTCCGTCTCGTTGCTCCGATCGTCGATCCCGTCACCCGCCTTGGCGCGGTGCATATCACGATCGACGAAGGCGAGAAGGCTCGCGCCGGCATGTATGGCAGCGCCGAGATCATCATTCGCCAGGAAGATGGCGTTGCGCTGCCGCTGACGGCAGTCAACAGCGAGGAAAACGGTTCTTCCGCCCGCAAGGTCGAAAACGGCGTGGTCAAGTTCGTGAGCGTCGAAACCGGCATTCAGGACGCAGGCTATGTCGAGATCCTCAAGGGCCTCAAGGCTGGTGACGAGGTCGTCGCTAAGGCCGGTGCCTATGTTCGCGACGGCGACCATATCACGCCTGTGCGCGACGCGTCGCAAGCCTCCAACTGAGCGAGAACGACAAGATGAACTTCTCCGCCTGGTCCATCCGAAATCCGGTCGCCCCGCTCCTCGGCTTCTTCCTGTTGATGGTCGTGGGCGCGCACGCTTTCTTCAATCTGCCCATCACCCGGTTTCCGAATATCGACGTGCCTGTCGTCAACGTCACAGTGACGCAGAGCGGCGCCTCCCCGGCCGAACTCGAAATGCAGGTGACAAAGGAGATCGAAGACGCTGTCGCCAGCATCAACGGCATCGACGAGATTCAGTCGACCGTCACCGACGGTCAATCGCAGACGGTCGTCATCTTCCGCCTGGAAGTGCCGACGCAGCAGGCGGTTCAGGATACCAAGGATGCTATCGACCGCATTCGCGGCAACCTGCCCTCGACGATCGATGAGCCCATCGTCTCCAAGGTCGATGTCGAGGGACAGGCGATCCAGAGCTTTGCGGTTTCTTCTCCGAACATGACGCTGGAAGAGCTGTCCTGGTTCGTGGACGACACGGTCAAGCGTGCCCTCCAGGGTCAGGCAGGCATAGGCCGCGTCGATCGCTACGGCGGCGCCGACCGCGAAGTGCGCATCGAGCTCGATCCGAACAAGCTGAATGCCTATGGCATCACCGCGCTTTCCGTGAGCCAGCAGCTGCGCAGCACCAATATCGACTTAGGCTCCGGCCGTGGCCAGGTGGCCGGTAGCGAGCAGGCGATCCGCGTGCTCGGCGATGCCCGCAATGTCGCCCAGCTAGCCGATACGACGATCGCGCTCACCAACGGCCGTTTCGTAAAACTCTCCGATCTCGGCGCCATCAAGGATACCTATCAGGAACCGAAATCCTTCTCCCGCTTCAACAGCACGCCCGTCGTCACCTTCGGCGTCTTCCGCGCCAAGGGCGCCAGCGAAGTGACGGTCGCCAAGACGGTGGGCGATACGCTCGACAAGGTGCGGGCCGAGAACCCGAACGTTTCGATCGAGATGATCGACGATGCCGTCTACTACACCTATGGCAACTACGAATCCGCGATGCACACGCTGATCGAAGGCGCCATACTGGCCGTCATCGTCGTCTTCTTGTTCCTGCGGAACTGGCGCGCGACGCTCATATCGGCGGTTGCCTTGCCGCTCTCCGCGATCCCGACATTCTGGATCATGAACCAGATCGGCTTCTCGCTGAACCTCGTCAGCTTCCTGGCGCTGACGCTGGCAACCGGTATTCTCGTCGATGATGCCATTGTCGAAATCGAAAACATCGCGCGCCACATCAAGATGGGCAAGACGCCCTATCGCGCCGCCATCGACGCTGCAGACGAAATCGGCTTGGCGGTCATTGCGACGACCTTCACCATCATCGCGGTCTTCGTGCCCGTCTCCTTCATGCCGGGCATTCCGGGGCAGTACTTCATCCAGTTCGGCCTGACCGTCGCCTTCTCGGTGTTCTTCTCGCTGCTGGTGGCGCGTCTGATCACGCCGATGATGGCCGCCTATCTGATGCGTGCCGAAGACGGCGTCGAGGACCACCACGACAATGACGGCCGCTTCATGCGTGGCTATAGCTGGCTGGTGCGGCTGACGACGAAGAAGTGGTACACGCGTTATCCGACGCTGCTGGCCGCCTTCGCCTTCTCGGTCGTTTCGGTCTTCGCTCTTATCATGTTCGTCCCCGGCAGCTTCATCCCGCCAGAAGACTCCTCGCGTATCGTTCTGTCGGCGGAACTACCGCCGAACGCCCGGCTCGATGATACGGAACAGGCAACCAACGAGATCTATCGGCGCGTGAAGGGTATCGATGGCGTTGAAAGCGTCTTCGTACTCGGCGGCGCCTCGCCGAAGGGCGATCTGGAACTGCGCCGCGCCACCGTGACGCTGACACTCGGCAAGCTCGATCAGTCGTTGACAAAGAAGCTCGTGAACGACGTTCTCGGCGCGATCCCGGTCATCGGTCCCCATCTGCCGAAGGTTGCCGTCCATGGCCGCGTACGCCCGCAATGGGAGATCGAAAAGGAAGTCTTTGCCAAGCTGCGCTCGATACCCGACGTCCGCATCACCAAGCTGAACGATCGTGGCGACCGCGACCTGACCTATAACTTCCTCTCGCGCAACGAAAAGGATCTCAATCAGGCAGTCGGCATTCTGGAAGCCAAGCTGCGCGCCGATCCGGCCCTTGCCAATGTCAGCGCCGACGGCGCCCTGCCGCGGCCCGAGCTGCAGATCTTCCCGCGCAAGGACGAGGCGGCACGCCTTGGCATAACGCCACAGATGATTTCGGATACGATTCGCGTGGCAACCATCGGCGATATCGACGCTTCACTTGCGAAGATCTCGCTCGACGACCGCCAGATCCCGATCCGCGTTCAGGCCTCACTCGGCATGCGCCGAGATCTGGCCGCGATCCGTGCGTTGCGCATCAAGACATCCACCGGCACCACCGGACAGGCGTCCACCGGCACCACCGTGCCGCTGTCGAGTGTGGCGGACATCGATTATTCGGAGGGCCTCTCCTCCATCAAGCGCAACAACCGCTATCGTGTCGTCGCCATCGGCGCCGACCTGCCGCAGGGCGTGGCGCTGGATACGGCATCGGAACATTTCCTCAATATCGTCAACAGCGCCCAGATACCGGCAACCGTGCATCTGGCCGAAAGCGGCGATACCAAGGTCCAGAAGGAAATGCAGCAGAGTTTCGGCAATGCCATGCTGCTCGGCCTTCTCCTCGTCCTGACCGTGCTTATCCTGCTGTTCAAGGATGTGATCCAGCCCTTCACCATTCTACTGTCGCTGCCATTGGCGATCGGCGGCGTGGCGCTGGCCTTGATCATGACCGGCAACGCGCTTTCGATGCCTGTGATGATCGGCATTCTGATGCTGATGGGCATCGTGACGAAGAACGCCATCCTGCTCGTCGATTTCGCCATCGAGATGATGCACCAGGGCATGCCGAGGCTGGAAGCAGTGGTCGAAGCCGGCCGCAAGCGTGCCCGCCCGATCATCATGACCTCGATCGCCATGTCGGCCGGCATGCTGCCATCAGCTCTCGGCGTCGGCGAAGGCGGCTCCTTCCGCGCACCAATGGCGATTGCCGTGATCGGCGGCATCATTGTCTCGACGGTACTCAGCCTGGTGGTCGTGCCGTCCTTCTTCCTGATCATGGACGACCTGTCCCGCCTGCTCGGCTACCTCTTCGGTAGGCTTGTCGGCAAGAAGGATGCGGACGACGAGGTCGTGACCAAGGAAGGCCTGGCTGTCGCCGTCAACGAAAACCGCCAGTCGCTCACCAATCTGGAAGAGCGGCTAGAGGCCATCGAAAACAAGGATGGAAGAAACAGGGCTGTGGGCACCAACGTACTAAAGCTGCCGCCATTCGCAGCAGAATAGAACAGCCTCAGCAGACGTGTGGATAATGACAGGGCGGCTCAAAGGCCGCCCTGTTCCTTTAGAAAGTCAACGATCCTGCTGACGCCCTCCCCCCGCTTCATGTCGGAAAAGACGAAGGGGCGTGCCTGGCGCATGCGGGTGGCATCGCGATCCATCACCTCGAGATCGACCTCGACAAAAGGCGCCAGATCCTTCTTGTTAATGACGAGAAGGTCGGATTTGGTAATGCCAGGGCCGCCCTTGCGCGGGATTTCCTCGCCCTGGCATACCGAGATCACGTAGATGGTAATATCGGCGAGATCGGGTGAAAAGGTTGCCGCCAGATTGTCGCCGCCGGATTCGATGAAGACCACATCAAGATCAGGAAGGCGCTCGTTCAGGCCGGCAATGGCCTGCAGATTGATCGTCGCATCCTCACGGATCGCGGTATGCGGGCAGCCGCCCGTTTCGACGCCGACAATGCGATCCGAAGGCAGCGCCTGCATGCGCACCAGTGCTTCCGCATCTTCGGTCGTGTAGATGTCATTGGTGACGACGGCGACGGAATAGTCCTCGCGCATCGCCTTGCACAGCTTCTCCGTCAGCGCCGTCTTGCCGGAACCGACCGGGCCGCCGATCCCAACGCGCAAGGGTCCATGTCTCGATTTCATGCTCGCAACTCCGATAAAGTGATAGCATAGCTAAGCGTCGGGCGGCCGCACAGAGGCGAATGACGTAGGCGATGCCTCAATTTCAATATCTTCCTTGTAACGCCCATCATGACCTGAAGAGCCGCGTGCCCTGGGTTTCGTGCCGCAGGCTCGCAATATCGGCCTGTACGGTCGCAGCGCCAAGATCGTCGAGGCTGGATTGAGCGGCTCGTTGCGCGACGTCTGCAAAGAGACCTTCCAGCCGCGCCAGAATGGCGACACCATCTTTCTGGCCGCCGACGCCAAGCCGAATGCCGGCGGATACCATCTGCGATGCCAGCGCATGCAGGAAGGCGGCAGCCGCCTTCTTGGCAGCAATGCCATGCGCACCTGCGACGGCGCCGACCGCAACCGGATAAGCCGTCCTTGCCGGAAGCATGGAAAAGATCGCATGCGGCCAGGCGGCGGCGGCCGAAAAAAAGGCATCTCCAAGCAGCATGGTCTCGTTATGCCGCTCCTTCGAGCCAGCCAGCGCCTCGGCAAGTTCCGCAACGGTCGCAAGCCGCTGCGCATCTGCGCCCGCCCGGTGCACCTCCACAAGCAGCACTGCATCATTCCACGCGGAGCCATGCTCAATGAGCGCGGCAATCCAATTGCTGAGGCCGGTGCTGTCGCGCACCAGGCCGTCATGCACCGCACGCTCCAGACCGCCGGAATAGGCGAACGATCCCACAGGAAACGCCGGCGACAGCCATGCCATCAGCCGCAGCAGGGCCTGCAGGTCGCCATCATCCGAAACCACCGCGTTGGTCATCACGGTTCAATCATGCGAATGGTTGTGATGATCGTGCCCGTGGTCATGGCCATGATGATGGTCGTGGCCATGCGAATGGCTGCCATGGGAGTGATAGGCGCCGCGCGCCGGCTGGAAAGGCTCGCTGACTTCGGTCACGACGGCCCCCAGCCCCTCAAGCATGGCCCGGATCACATGGTCGCGCAGGATCAGGATACGCTCCTCCTCGATTTGAGCGGAAAGATGCCGGTTGCCGAGATGCCAGGCAAGCTCGATCAGATGCTTGCGATCGCGCGGGCGGATCTCGAAAAGCTTTTCGTCGGCGGCGACGATCTCGATCAGCTCGCCATCTTCGCGCACCAGCAGATCGCCGCTAGCAAACAAAACTGGCTCCTTGAGGTCGAGCATGACCATCTCGCCATTTTCAAGATGTAGGAGCTTGCGGCGCAGATGCCTGAGATCATGCGGCAGGACGACACGATCGATCGGATTGGAAGAAGGAGTGCCGGCCGGCAGATAGGAAGTGACGCGTAGCATGACTGTTCCAGTTTAATACTTTGTCAGACCATGCAAAATAGTCGCCTCCCGCGCAAGCATCAATGGCGCATGAACGCTTCACATCCGCTGCATATAGCGCTGCAGTTCCCTGACATCCGTCGTTGCCTCCTGTTCCTGCTCCGTGGCGCAGCGATGCCAGACCTGCGACAGACGCTCGCGCTCGTGCATGACACGGTTGCGGCCGAGCGTCTTGGCAAGATAAAGCGCCTTGTCGGCGGCGGCGTAGACGGTCTCCGTCTTGCGATCCGCGCCGATGTCCGCAATCCCGGCGGAAATGGTGATCTTGACCGACCCGCCTTCAATGGCGATCGAATGTTCGGCGATCTGCTCCTTGATTCCCTCAACACGCGCGATACGCTCCGCCGTATCACCGCCATGGATGATGACGCCGAACTCCTCACCGCCAAGCCGTGCAATCACGTCTTCTCCGGTGAAGGCATCGGAAAATAGCCGCGACACCGCAACGATCACCGCATCGCCGGATGCATGCCCGAAACGATCGTTGATCGCCTTGAACCGATCCAGATCGAAAATCGCCAGCGAGGTGCCATCTCCAGCCATATTCAACGCCTCGGTGAAGGCACGGCGATTGAGCAGACCGGACAGCATGTCGGTGCGGCTCAACCGCTCGAATTCGGCACGAGAGACGGCGAGCCTGTGGATGGAAAAACCTGCCAGCACCGCAAGCGCACCGGACACAGTGCCGCCGATGATCCATGCCAGCAAGACACCAAAACGCATCGCCTCGAAAATCGGCAGCGGCAGAAGATCAAGCCATTGCATTACCAAAAGCAGCACCAGGATGATGGCAAGCGACATGATGACGGCGACGAAACTCATCTTAAGCGCGAAAATAAAAATCGCACGTCGCTGCTGAAAGTTACCGAGTTCGGCTTGCAGCGAAATCCATTGCTTCATGCGATTCACCTTCCTCAGCCCACTATTTCAATCATGTGAGATAGGGGTGAAGACGCTTCCAGGCCTTTAATGGAATGATTAAAATGCGGTGCATTTCCCAAGTTGTGAACAGCCGGGAAGGTACATCCACAAATCCGGATTGCCGGCAGAAATGCGCGATGGGGGCGCCACCCTCTCATGTCATTGATATTGCTGCGCCCAGTACGCAACATGAGAAAACCCCGGAAAAACCGGGGCTTTCATATCTGCTGATGATCGGCGTCCGAAATATCCTCAGAAAAGAAAATAGCGCTGCGCCATCGGCAGCACGGTTGCCGGCTCGCAGGTCAGAAGCTCGCCATCGGCCCGCACTTCATAGGTTTCCGGATCCACCTCGATATGCGGCGTTAGGCTGTTGTGGATCATCGATGCCTTAGAAATGCCGCCGCGCGTGTTCTTGACGGGCAGCAGCGCCTTGGCGACGCCGAGCTTGCCGGCAAGCCCGGCATCGAACGCCGCCTGTGAAACGAAGGTCACGGAGGAATTCGTCCGATTCTTGCCATAGGCGCCGAACATCGGCCGGTAGTGCATCGGCTGCGGCGTCGGAATCGAGGCATTCGGATCGCCCATGGGAGCAGCCGCGATGGAACCGCCGATCAATACCATCTCCGGCTTCACGCCGAAAAAGGCTGGATTCCAGAGCACCAGATCTGCACGCTTTCCGACCTCGATCGAACCGACCTCATGGCTGACGCCGTGCGCGATCGCCGGATTGATCGTATATTTGGCGATGTAGCGCTTCGCACGGAAATTGTCGTTGTCGCCGGTCTCCTGCGCCAGGCGGCCGCGCTGGCGCTTCATCTTGTCGGCAGTCTGCCAGGTGCGGATCGCCACTTCGCCGACGCGGCCCATGGCCTGGCTGTCGGATGAAATGATCGAGAAGGCGCCGATATCGTGGAGAATATCCTCCGCGGCGATTGTCTCCTTACGGATGCGGCTTTCGGCAAAGGCAATGTCTTCAGGAATCGACGGCGACAGGTGATGGCAGACCATCAGCATGTCCAGATGCTCGGCGATCGTATTAACCGTATAGGGCCGCGTCGGATTGGTTGAAGACGGGATGACGTTCGACTGGCCGCAGATCTTGATGATATCAGGCGCATGGCCGCCGCCCGCGCCTTCCGTGTGGAAGGCATGAATGGTGCGACCTTTGATGGCACCGATCGTATCCTCCACGAAGCCGCTTTCATTCAACGTATCCGTGTGGATCATCACCTGCACATCGTATTCGTCAGCGACGCTGAGGCAGCAGTCGATCGCCGCCGGCGTCGTGCCCCAATCCTCATGCAACTTGAGTGAGCAGGCTCCGCCAAGCACCATTTCCTCCAAAGCGGCTGGAACGGATGCATTGCCCTTGGCCGAAAGACCGATATTCATGGGAAAGGCATCGAAGGATTCGATCATGCGTGCCAGATGCCATGGCCCCGGCGTGCAGGTCGTTGCCAGCGTTCCATGCGCCGGCCCCGTGCCTCCACCGAGCATGGTGGTGACGCCCGACATCAGGGCTTCCTCGATCTGCTGCGGGCAGATGAAATGGATGTGGCTGTCCATGCCGCCGGCAGTTACGATCTTGCCCTCGCCGGCGATTGCTTCCGTGCCCGGTCCGACGATGATGTTGACACCGGGCTGCATGTCCGGATTGCCGGCCTTGCCGATCGCGACGATGCGGCCGTCCTTCAAACCGATATCCGCCTTGACGATCCCCCAATGGTCGAGGATCAGCGCATTGGTGATGACGGTATCGACGGCGCCATTTGCTCGCGTCACCTGGCTCTGCCCCATGCCGTCGCGAATGACCTTGCCGCCGCCGAACTTCACCTCCTCGCCATAGGTGGTGAAATCCTTCTCCACTTCGATGAACAATTCGGTGTCGGCCAGACGCACTTTGTCGCCGACGGTCGGTCCGAACATGCTGGCATAGGCGGCGCGGGAAATCCTGTAGGGCATCAATCAATCTCCTTGGGAGGCAGAGAGGAGTTTCGTGTCGGCAAGTCGCCTCAGGCGACCGAGGGATATGTAGGCGTCCACCAGCCGTTTCTCGGCGGCGAAGGGATGCTCTTCCCAGCCTGTGTGGCCGAAACCGGTAATGGCGATATCGTCGTCAGGATGGCGCGCCATCACCTCGGCAATCACGATCAGGCCGCTGCTCGGCACCACGTAAGAGCCGGGCTCATGTTCTGCGAGTGCAGCATCGACACCTTCGTGAATGGATCGGCCGATCACGACATGTCGCTTGCCGGTTGCCTGACAGAAGGCGGTGAACTGGTCGGTATAATCGTCACAGAAATCGTCGAGTTCCGGATGCGAGATCGCAAGCGGCGCACGCAGCGCCGCGAATTTGACCGGATCGCGCACGCTCCAGATCTCGGATGCGGAAGCAACGGCAGGGCTCTTGCGCCATTCTGCCGAGCCGAGCATGGCGCGCGCCGGCCGGCCGGTGTTGCACACCGCAACGACGTCGGTCCGAGTGCCGCCGGCCCCCATCGAGCGGCAATCGTTGAAACGGATCACAAGGTCGGCGGCATCGATGACAGCTGCGGCACCTGCCGCAATCTCACCATTACCGACGATCATCACGCTACGCCTGGGACTCACTGGTTGCCCTCCGGTCCATCGGCGAGGTTCTTCAATTCCTTCGTCCGCTTCTTCGTTAGGTCCGCCTTGCAGCCGGATACGAGCATGGGCTCCATCGAGCCGCCCCGCGCCAGGAACCCTTGGGCCTCGCATTCGCCGTCGCGATAATCCACCCAGGCGCGCTGCGCCTTGATGAGCGCCTTTTCGGCGCCCTTCATGTCGTTGTCGAGATCCGCGTCGATGGCAACCATTGCTGCCCGGGTCTTCTTGTATTGCGCGTTCAGCGCCTTGTCGGCCTCACCCAATTCGAGCACAGCGCAGACGTTCATGTCCGTCTGCGTCTGTGCATTGGCGCAATCGCCCCCGGATCTGCTCACGGTTTTCTGCGCAAAAACTGGGCCGCAAACGAGAACGGCGACAAGAGCGGCGGCGGACGCAAGCAATTTCATCGACATCCCCCAGAACTAAAGCTTGCCCATGACCTGCTGACGGAAGCCGTAGACCTCGCGCTTGCCCGACAGCGGGATTAGGGTGACGGAGCGCGTCTGCCCTGGCTCGAAGCGCACGGCTGTTCCGGCGGGAATGTCGAGCCGCATGCCCCTTGCCTGGTCGCGGTCGAAGGAAAGCCCGGCATTGGTCTCGGCAAAATGATAATGGCTCCCGACCTGCACCGGCCGATCGCCGGTATTGGAAACCTCAAGCGTCACGGTCGGGGCTCCGGCATTGAGTTCTATGTCGCCGCCTACGGCAATGATTTCACCTGGAATCATGGTTCTCTCCTCATGCGGCCCGGACGGGCGCGCATCCCTCAGCTTTCAGAACACGCTTGGTCGAAGCGGGATATTTGACGAGCAAGGCTGCCGGGCGGATTGGACGCCGCGCGAAGTCACCGCCACAGTTCGGGCAGACACCGTCCAGCACCGTATTGGCACAATTGGCGCAGAAGGTGCACTCGAAGGTGCAGATCATCGCCTCTTCGCTATCCGGCGGTAAATTCCTGTCGCAGCATTCGCAATTGGGTCTCAATTCCAGCATTTCAGCCTCACCGGATGGGCTCGTGGACGGTCACGAGCTTGGTGCCGTCGGGGAACGTCGCCTCGACCTGAACATCATGGATCATCTCGGCAACTCCCTCCATAACCTGATCGCGGGTGATGACATGGGCGCCGGTCTCCATCAGCTCGGCAACCGGGCGGCCGTCGCGCGCACCTTCGACCACGAAATCCGTGATCAGCGCGATGGCTTCGGGATGATTGAGCTTGACGCCACGCTCCAGCCGCCGCCGCGCCACCATCGCCGCCATCGAAATCAGCAGCTTGTCTTTTTCTCTCGGAGTGAGGTTCATCGCCTACCTATGTGATTGCTGTTTGCTCAATTTACAGATTCCAGACTTTCGGCACGGGCGCTCCGTCGCGCAAGGCGGAAATGATCGGAATGAGAATTTTTCTGAGCGCGAAGCCATCGGCGGCGGCGAGCCGCACGACGAGCTTCTCGCCCCAGTGGCTGGCGCCTGCCATATGGTTTTCGAGGAGCGGCCTGATCCGGCCGAGATAGGTTTCGGCCAGCGGGCCGACATAGAGCAAGGTCGCAAAGGCCACCTGATCGTCAAGCACCGCCATTTTCGCCGTCAACGCAGCCACATCGCCGTCCAGACGCAGCTCCTCGGCATGAACCAGCCGTCCGCCGCGGCGGATGCGCCAGCGATCGCGAAACAGCCCCTGCTCCATCGCCTCGCCCATGGCTTTCCGGCCGAGCAAGATCGCCTCTACGGCAAGGAATTCGGCCGCTTCGTCAAGCTCGACATTCAATGCACGGGAAAGCGAGGCGCGATCGAACAGGATGGTCTCCTGCGGCAGCCAATCGACTCGAGCACCGCTACCGACCTTGATCGAAGTTTCAACCTCGGCCGTACCCATCGAAGCCTTGTAGATTTTCTCGCAGGCCTGTGTCGTTACATCGATGCGCGTGCCCGGCCCGGCAACGACGCTCCAATCCATCCGGTCACCGCCGGTGAGACCGCCGGCGGTGTTGATGATAACTGCCTCCATCGAATGATCGAAGGTTTCCGGCAGCCGGATCTTTGCTGCCCCCTCCTGGAAGAGCTCGGCCAGACGCGTGCGGCCGCCAAGCGACTTCGCCGCAAGATGGCCGCGACCCCGCGCCCTCTGCGGTCTCGTGCCTGCCGCCATCATTGCCATCAGCCTCTCCACGCATTGCACTTTGCCAAGCCCGGGCCATTGAAGCCCGGCAAGGAATAAATGCAAGCAATTCCTGTGCCTTATTCGACGCGGCGCGATATCGACCCTACACCAGCCATATGAGCTGGATTTTTCATCAAATGCCGAAAAGAAAGGCGGTAAATTTCAGTGGGTCGAACAGGTATCGGAAGCCGTCTACAGAAAGCTCTGCCTGCAAAGCGCATTTACCCCTTCACTGCCGAGAAGAACAGGAAGCGCGGCTTGGTCGTCAGGCTCTTGTATGCGTCGGGGAAAAGAGTGCTGCCCCTGGGATCCGGCTGCGGCTCGCTTACGACATCGATCCGAAATCCGGCCGATCTCAGCGCATCGAACATGGCATGGAGCGGCCGGTGCCAAAATCGCATGGTGATGTTCTTGCCGCCGCGGTGCCACGTCTCGCTGAAATTATAGGTCTCGAAATAGCTTTCCCCGCTGGCCGGATCATGATCCATGAACGGATGATGCGTCGAAAAAATCAGGCGGCCGCCATCGGACAAGACACGCCTGAACTCCGAAAGAGGCCGCGACCAATCGTGCAGATAGTGCATGACCAATGACGCCATGACCAAATCGAAAGCGCCGTCTTCGAAAGGCAATCGCTCGTTCAAATCGGCCAGCAACAATCGCGCCCGCCCTTCCAGGCGGCGACGCGCGATTTCGAGCAAGCCCGCGCTCGCATCGACGCCGGTCAGAACCGCTCCCCGATCGACGAGGGCGGCCCCATGAGCCCCGCCTCCGCAACCCGCATCGAGAACGCGAAGTCCGGCAACGTCACCGGCGAGCGAGAGAATTGCAGGTCGCTCATAGTAAGCATTCCAGGCATTGTTCTCATTGTCTGCCTGATAGGCGGCTGCGAACGCATCATAGTCATTCTCAGACACTGTTCCTCCTTGCCGGAAAACGGCACATATGACAGCACTTCAAGTGATTGACGCCGCCACCTCATGGATGCGTGTCCGGCAACGTCCTATCGCAGTCTGGATTTCTGCGTTTCTGCCTAGACTACGCGATCCGGCGGCTCCCGCCCGGCAAAGAAGGCGGCGATATTGTCGACGACTTTCATGCCCATGGCCGTACGTGTCTCTTCTGTGGCGCTGCCGAGATGCGGCAGCAGCACGACATTGTCCATCGCCCTCAACCGCTCGGGCACATGCGGTTCAGCCTCGTAGACGTCAAGGCCGGCGCCGCGGATCGTCCCCTGCTCCAGTGCTGAAATCAGCGCCGCTTCGTCGACGACATCCCCCCTTGCGGTGTTGATCAGGAAAGCCTCGGGTTTCATGGCTGCAAGGCGGGCCGCGTTCATCAGATGGCGGTTCTCGGCGCCGCCCGGGCAGTGCAGCGAGACGAAGTCGGAGACTTCCAGAACATCCTCGACGGTCTGCAATTGCATGGCGCCATAGCGCGAAGCTTCCATCGGATCGATGGCGGAACGATTGTAGAAGACGACATCCATGCCAAAGCCGAAGTGACAGCGCTGCGCGAAGGCACGACCGATACGGCCGAAGCCGATGATGCCGACAGTCTTGCCCGTCACCTTGGTGCCGACGAGATGCGTCGGCCGCCAGCCGGTCCAGACTCCGGCCCTGACCTCCCGCTCACCTTCGCCGCCGCGTCGGGCAACGGAAAGAAGCAGCAGCATGGCGATGTCAGCCGTGCAATCCGTCAGCACGCCTGGCGTGTTGGTGACGGCTACGCCTTTTTCCTTGGCAGCAGCGATATCGATGTGGTTGAAGCCGACACCGAAATTACCGAGGATCTTTGAGCGGATCGCTCCCTCGAAAAGCGCGGCCGGAAGCTTGTCGGAAACGGTCGGCAGGACAGCGTCATAGGTGAGCAGCGCCTCGCGCAGCTGCCCCGCATCGAGTGCTGCGTCATTCCTGTTCAAAGCGGTGTCGAAACGCTCCGAAAGCACCGCCTCGACCGCCGATGGCCAGCGCCGGGTCACGAGAATACGGGGTTTGCTCATGCTGTGATCCTCCTGCCGATACAGGGGAGACTTAAAGCAGCTTCGGCATGAAGGAAATGGAGAACCGCTATCGCAGATATGAAAAAGCCCGGCCGATGGCCGGGCTCCCTGAGCTTGCCGATGCCGGAAACCGGCGTCGCAAAGTTTACTTCGAAATTTCGGCGTAGTTGTACTTGCCGTCGGAACCCTTCGACCACTTGTACATCACGTAGTCCGGACGGGTGATGTCGCCCTTGGCGTTGAAGCCCAGGTCGCCGATAGCGGTCTTGAACGGACCCTTTGCCTTCAGCGCGTCAGCAACGGCCATCGGATCGTTGGAACCGGCAGCCTTGGCGGCGGCAGCGATAACCTGCAGAGCCGAGTAGGAGTAGAGCGTATAGCCTTCCGGCTCGTAGCCGGCAGCGCGGAACTTGGCGACGAGATCGGCGGAAGCCGGGTTCTTGCGCGGATCCGGCGCGAAGGTCATCAGCGTGCCGTCGACAGCGTCGCCGGCGATCGATGCCAGCTCGTTCGAGACGATACCGTCACCCGACATGAAGTGAGCCTTCACACCCTGATCGGCCATCTGACGCATGATGAGGCCAGCTTCCGTGTGCAGACCGCCGTAGTAGACGAAGTCGACGCCAGCCTGCTTCATCTTCGCGATCAGGGCCGAGTAGTCCTTGTCACCGGGGGTGATGCCTTCATAAAGAACTTCCGTCACGCCGGCGGCGTTGAGGTTCTTCTTGGTTTCATCGGCCAGGCCCTGACCATACGGGGTCTTGTCGTGAACGACGGCAACCTTGGCGCCCTTGAAGTTGTCGGCGATATACTTGCCGGCAACTTCGCCCTGCTGGTCGTCGCGACCGCAAGTACGGAACGTGTTCCACAGGCCGCGTTCGGTGAACTTCGGGTTCGTCGAAGCGGGCGTGATCTGCAGGATGCCGTTTTCAGCGTAGACTTCCGAAGCCGGGATGGAAACGCCCGAGTTGAAGTGACCGACAACGAACTTCACACCGTCAGCGACGAACTTGTTTGCGACCGAAACGCCCTGCTTGGCATCGGAGACGTCGTCGCCGAGTTCGATCTTGATTTTTTCGCCATTGATACCGCCGGCCGCATTGATATCTGCTGCTGCCTGCTCTGCACCCTTCTGAAGCTGCGCGCCAAACGCAGCATTCGGGCCCGTCAACGGACCACCGACGCCAACGATAATGTCGGCCTTCGCAACGCCGCCGAAAGCGATCATCGCCGACAAGGCCACCGCCGACAGAAGATACTTCTTCATATTATTACTCCCAATTTTTAAGCGGGTTCCGTTTGATCTGCCCTGCGCGATACCCACCAATCATCACGCCGGTAACGCTTGCATTCCGAACTCTGGAAGCATGACCCCTGCCCGTTCCCGTCTGTTTTTATGGGGCTGGGTAACGCTCTTGGTTGTACGCAGACTGTGCCTAGTTTAGGCGCACTGTCAATTCTTCTTCTTCCAGGAAAAGGCCGAGGTCTTTTCATAGAGCCAGTAATAATTATTCACCATCTGATCGGTACGTCGATACCGGTATCCCGCCGTCGCAAAAACAAGCAGAAGCACGACATCGATGATGTAGATTGTGACGTCAAAAACCGGGCCATTGAACAGCGCATGGTGCAGAAACTGCAGGCCAAGGCCGATCAGAAAGCTGTAGATCACGACAAGCGGATAGGTTTCCCAGCTGGAGGCAACGGCGCGGCCAGCGCGCCATGCGGTCCAGAAACCGAGAATGACGATAACAGCGCGGATGACCATGCGCCCGCCGGTATCGGTGTCGAAGAGAAGTCCCTGCATCTCAAATTCTCCGCGAAACGAAACTCAATGGTGACCGCCTTCGAGATAGGCGGCGCGCACCTCCGGATTGGCGAGCAGTTCCTTGCCGGAACCGCTCATCGTCACCCGGCCATTGACCATCACATAGGCGCG
Source organism: Rhizobium pantanalense (assembly GCF_030182525.1). Taxonomy (NCBI): domain Bacteria; kingdom Pseudomonadati; phylum Pseudomonadota; class Alphaproteobacteria; order Hyphomicrobiales; family Rhizobiaceae; genus Rhizobium; species Rhizobium pantanalense. The sequence goes on along the minus strand of NZ_JAQJCH010000001.1, from coordinate 469,320 downwards.
GTCGGAAAGCTTGAGCGCCGCAAAGGCGTTCTGCTCGACGAGGAACACGGTCAGCCCCTGCGTCTGGTTCAGAACCTTTATCGCCTCGAAAATGCCTTTGACGATCAGCGGCGCCAGGCCAAGCGACGGCTCGTCGAGCAGCAGCAGCTTGGGACGCGCCATCAGTGCGCGGCCGATCGACAGCATCTGCTGCTCGCCGCCCGAAAGCGTTCCGCCCCGCTGTGACTGGCGCTCCTTCAGGCGCGGGAAGAGCGTGAATATCTTCTCGACGTCCTCATTGAAATATTTGAGCTTGTCGAGACTCGCGCCCATCTGAAGGTTTTCATAGACGGTCATGCGCGGAAAGATCCGCCGACCCTCGGGCGACTGCGCGATGCGAAGCCGCGCGATCTCATGCGTCGGCATGCGCGTGATATCGCGGCCGTCGAAGGTGACCGAACCGGTGCGCGCCTGCGGGCTGCCGCAGATTGTCATCATCAGCGTCGATTTGCCGGCGCCGTTTGCGCCGATCAGGCTGACGATCTCACCGCTATTGACTTCGATATCGACGCCGGCAAGAGCGCGGATATTGCCGTAATAGGTTTCGACACCCGCAACTTTGAGAAGTGGTTGCCCCGCCATCAATGTTCACCCTCTTGGAGGTGCTCGACTTCGGCAATCACCTCTTCCACTTCCTCATCCTCAACGCCCAGATAGGCGGCGATCACGCGAGGATCATTCTTGACCTCATCCGGCGTGCCATCGGCGATCTTCTGCCCGTATTCGAGCACGATGACATGGTCGGAAATTTCCATGACCACGGACATGTCGTGCTCGATCAGCAGGATCGATGTGCCGGTGTCCTTGCGGATGCTGCGAAGGAATTCGTTGAGGACCAGGGACTCGCGAGGATTGAGACCGGCAGCCGGCTCGTCCAGGCAAAGCAGTTCCGGCCCCGTGCACATGGCGCGCGCGATTTCCAGGCGGCGTTGCGCGCCGTAAGGAAGATCGCCTGCAGGATCGTCGGCGCGATCGATGAGATCGGCCTTTTCGAGCCAGAAGCGCGCAAGTTCGATGGCATTCTTGGCCTCAGAACGATAGGGACCGATGCCGAGCAGGCCGAGGATCGTGTAGCCGGAGGCACGCATCAGCTTGTTGTGCTGCGCCACCAGCAGATTTTCGAGCACCGTAAGGCCCGAAAACAGGCGGATATTCTGGAAGGTACGCGCCACCTTGGCTTCGCGCGTGATCCGGAAATCCGGCAGCCGTTCAAGGAGATATTCCTTACCGCTCTTCTGCTGCAGCGTAAGCATGCCCATCGTCGGTTTGTAGAAGCCGGTGATGCAGTTGAACACGGTCGTCTTGCCGGCGCCGTTCGGCCCGATCAGCGCAGTGATATCGCCACGCTTGGCCTCGAACGAGAAGTCGTTGATCGCCATCAGGCCGCCGAACTTCATCGACAGGTGGTCGACCTTCAAGAGGACGTCGTTGGGGTTTGCGGTCACAGCGTTCATCAGCCGTGGCCCTCCTTGGTGAAGCTGCCTGAAACCGCTTTTCGCTCCTTGAGGAAAGCCGTCGGCTCGCGCGTACCGACAAAGCCGCGCGGCTTGAAGATCATCACCACCACCATGGCAAGACCGAAGATCAGCATGCGGTAGAGTTCCGGTGTGAAGTCCGGGCCGAAACCGGGAATGATCGTCGTATCGCCGAAGACCAGCCCGGTCTTGAGGAAGCTCATGTTGCGCAGCAATTCGGTGCCGCCAATCATGGCGATCGCGGCAATCGCGATGCCCTTCAACGACCCCATGCCGCCGAGGACGACGATCGCGAGGATCACGGCGGATTCGAGGAACACGAAGGATTCCGGCGAGACGAAGCCCTGACGCGCCGCGAAGAAGGAGCCGGCAAAGCCGCCAAACATGGCTCCGGTGGCAAAAGCCGTCAGCTTCGTGGTCACCGTATTGATGCCGAGCGAACGGCAGGCGATTTCATCCTCACGCAACGCTTCCCACGCACGTCCGATCGGCATGCGGCGCAGCCTGATGGTGACATAGGCAGTCAGCATGCAGAGCAGCAGGATCACGTAGAACAGAAAAACCTTATACCAGGCCGACGAGATCGGCAGACCGAAACTGCGAACGAAGTTGTGCGGGTCCTTCATATCGAAGGTATACAGGCCAAAAAGCGATGCCTTGGTGATGTTGGAGATGCCGAAGCTTCCCTGCGTCACGTCGGTCCAGTTGGTCAGCACGATGCGGATGATTTCACCGAAGGCAAGCGTGACGATGGCCAGATAGTCGCCCCGCAGACGCAGCACCGGAAAGCCCAGAATCATGCCCCAAAGCGCGGCAAGAATGCCCGACAACGGCAGAAGCAGCCAGAAGGACAGGCCGAAATGCGTCGACAGCAGAGCATAGGAATAGGCGCCGACCGCATAGAAGGCGACATATCCTAAGTCGAGCAGACCGGCGAGGCCAACGACGATATTCAGACCCCAGGCGAGCATGACGTAGATGAGGATCTGAATGCCGAAATTGTCGACATAGGTCAGCGCGCCTTGCGGCCCGAGGATTGCCACCGCCGCCAGCGGATAGATCAGTAGAAGCACAAGGGCAATCTTGTTGAAATGCTTGGAGACGAAGCTTGGCTCGCCCTCCACCTGCACGACCTTGGCCCTGGCTGCCTTTCGCGCCGCCAGATAAGGCTGGACGAAGACCGTCATGATGAAGCGGCCGACAGCGGCGATCGCGACGATGGTTGCCAGAAGGCCCCAGCGCTGCACGATGATCAGCTTGTTGTCCATATTCTGATCGGTCTTGAGACCGATATAGAGGACGAACATGCCGAAGGCGATGATCGCAGTCCAGAAGGCGTCCGTAATCCCTTTCTGGACAAGGCCGGGCGCGGTCTTGCCTGCAACGAAGTTTGAATTTGCCATGGCGTTATACCTTTTCGACTTCCGGCCGACCGAGAATACCCGTCGGCTTGAAGATCAGCACGTAGGCAAGGATGCCGTAAGTGGCGACATCCTTATACGCGATGGGAAAATTGCCAGACCAGAAGGACTCGATGAAGCCGATCATCAGGCCGCCGAGAACAGCGCCCGGAAGCGAGCCGATGCCGCCCAGAACCGCTGCCGTGAAAGCCTTGACGCCCGGCACGAAACCGTCCGTGAAGTTGGCAACACCATAATACATCAGATACATCGTGCCGGCGACAGCAGCGAGAGCGGCACCCATGATGAAGGTGATGGAGATGGTGCGGTCGACATTGATGCCGAGCAGTGCCGCCATCTTGCGATCCTGTTCGGTCGCCCGCTGAGCACGCCCAAGCGCCGTCTTGTTGACGATATACCAGAAGGCGACGAGCAGCACCACGGTGACGATGAAGACGATGATCTGCTTCAGCGACAGCGAGACGCCGCCGAAGTTGTAGACATCACCCACCAGCGTCGGGATCGGCTTGTTGCGCGGCCCCTGTGCGACCTGGATGAAGTTCGACAGAACGATCGACATGCCGATCGCCGTGATCAGCGGCGCGAGGCGGAACGAACCGCGCAGCGGTCGATAAGCCACCCGCTCGATCACCCAGTTCCACAGGCTCGTCATCAGCATGGCGACGATCAGCATGACAAGCAGCATGATCGCGACCGGCAGGCCGGCGAAGAGCGAAACGAGAACCAGATAGGTGATGAGAGCGGCAAAGCCGCCAAGCATGAAAACATCACCGTGGGCAAAATTGATCATGCCGATGATGCCGTAAACCATGGTGTAACCAATGGCGATCAGGCCGTAGATCGACCCGAGAGTCAGCCCGTTTAAGAGCTGCTGGATAAAATAATCCATATATCATTTCCCCTGGATGCGGCGTCATACGACCGCATCTCTTATTGCTTTTTTAGGTTCCTTCTAGAGGCCTATGGCCGCGATTCCATACTGGTTTCGAAGGAAATGTGAAGCCAAAAAGGCGAGAAATTGACAAATTCTTTTCAAATCGCCGTGCGCTGATGCGAATCCGACCAAAAATGGCACGAAAGCGGCAGGCTATGGCTCAAAATTAGCCAAAACCGACAAGCGGCGCCTGCACTCTGAAGAGCTCTTGTCAGAGGCAGGCCTCGTCGGGCCTGCCATAGGGATCGTCTGAACCGCAACTTTACGCGCGCATCCTGGCACCATCCGCATCGAACAGCGGCTCGGCCTGCAGCCTTGCCGGCAAGAGCTCACCGAGCAGTTCGATCGACCAGCCTTGCGCCTTGTCGGCGATTTCCTTCGGCACGTAACCTACAGCGACGGAAAGACCGGAAGCGTGCGCATAGCCGCCTGACGTCACCCAGCCGCAGACCGCACCGTTGTGATAGATCGGCTCATCGCCGATGACATCGGCATCCCTGGCCGAGAGGATGAAGGTCCGCAGGCGCAATGTGCCGCCCCCCGCCTTTTCCTTGGCAGCCGCCGCCTTGCCGATGAAATCAGCCTCTTTGGACAGCGCCACGAATCGGTCGAGGCCAGCCTCGAGCGGCCCGTAGAGTGGCCGGTATTCGCGCGCCCAGCTGCCGTAGGATTTGTCGAGGCGCAGAGCATTCAGCGCTCTCAACCCAAAGAGCCGGATGCCGAACTCGGCGCCTTCCTCCATCAGCAAATCAAAGATATAGCGCTGATGCTCCGGCTTCATCCAGATTTCGTAGCCAAGGTCACCGGTATAGGAGACGCGGCCGACGATGGCGGGTGCCATGCCGATATCCATGCGGCGGATCGACATGAAGGGGAAGGCGGCCGTGGAGAAATCCTGATGGGTCAGCTTCTGCAGCAACTTGCGGGCATTCGGGCCGGCGATCGAAAGGCCGAGGAGCGAAAGCCCGAGCGCCTGGAGCTCGACAGAACCGTCCTTCGGCAGCAGGCCTTCGAACCAGCGCATATGATAGGCTTCGGCAACGCCGGAGCCGATGAGAAGGAAATCCCCCTCGCCCAGCTTTGCCAGCGTGAAATCGCCGATCAGCTTGCCATCATGCTTTAGCATCGGCGCCAGCGTCATGCGGCCGATAGCCGGGATGCGGCAGGTCAGCAGCTTGTCGAGAAAGGCTTCCGCGCCCGGTCCTTTCACCGAATACTTGGCAAAGCCCGAAGTCTCCATCAGGCCGACGCTCTCGCGCACCGCCTTGGCTTCGGCGGCAACGACATCGAAGTCGTTGGAGCGGCGCCAGGAGAATTGGTCGGCCTCACCCTGCGGCGCGAACCACAGGGCCTGCTCGAGACCATAATAGGCGCCGAATACGCCGCCGGCTTGCTTCAACTTGTCGTAGATCGGCGTCGTCAGCAGCGGACGTGCCGCCGGGAGCTCCTCGTTGGGATAGCGGATCGAGAAGCGGCGGGCATAGTTCTCGCGTACCTTGGCATTCGTATAGGCGAGCGTCGCATAATCGCCGTACCGGGAGACGTCCATGGCGAAGACGTCGAAGCCCGGATCGCCGTAGATCATCCAGTTGGCGAGCGCGAGACCGACACCGCCGCCTTGGCTGAAGCCGGCCATGACGGCGCAAGCCGACCAGTAGTTCCTCAAGCCACGTACGGGACCGACGAGCGGATTGCCATCAGGCGAGAAGGTGAAGGGGCCGTTGATGATCTTCTTGATGCCGGCATTGTTGAACGCCGGAAAATGGCGGAAGCCGACTTCCAGTTCCGGCGTGATGCGCTCGATATCCTCGGCCAGCAGTTCGTGACCGAAATCCCAGGGCGTCGTTACCGGCGACCATGGCCGGCAGGCCTTTTCATAGGTGCCCATCAGCATGCCCTGCCGCTCCTGGCGCAGATAGATCTCGCCGTCGAAGTCGACGCAGTGCATGAGCTCCTTGCCCGTCGTCTTGTTGAAGTCGATGACCTCGGGCATATCCTCGGTGATGAGATACATATGCTCCATCGCGAGCACCGGCAGCTCCAGCCCGACCATACGGCCGACTTCGCGCGCCCAGAGACCGGCGGCGTTGACGACATGCTCGGCGATGATCTCGCCCTGATTGGTGATGACACGCCAGGAACCATCCTCGCGCTGCACCAGCTCTTCCACCTTGGTATGCAAGTAGATTTCAGCGCCGTTCTTCTTGGCCGAACGAGCATAGGCATGCGTGGTGCCATAGGGATCGAGATGACCTTCGACGGGATCGTAAAGAGCGCCGACGAACTGTTCAGGATCGAGGAGCGGCATCATCTCATGCGCTTCCTTCGGCGTCAGCAGCGCCGCCTCCAGACCATTGTAGCGGCCCTTGGCAAGAATGGATTTCAGCCAGTCGAAGCGCTGCGGGGTGGCCGCCAGCATCAGTCCGGAGGTCAGATGCAGGCCGATATCCTGGCCCGAATATTCCTCGATCTCCTTGTAGAGCTCGACCGTATATTTCTGCAGCTTGGCAACGTTCGGATCGCCATTGATCGTATGCATACCGCCGGCGGCATGCCAGGTCGAGCCGGATGTCAGCTCGGAGCGCTCGAGCAGCACCACATCCGTCCAGCCGAATTTCGTCAGGTGATAGAGCACCGAACATCCGACGACACCGCCACCGATGACGACGACCTTGGCATGGCTTTTCATTGGGAATCCCCTGTTTTCGGCACGAAGCCGCCGGGTGTCTTCCCGCGCGACCGACCGTATTTGAGAGGAAACCTAGAGACTATCCGATAGGCCAAATAGCCCGAACTGCGAAACCGATATGTCTGTTTGCGCCATCGCAATTGTTCGGATCGCGCCATCTGCTATTAGCAACGGAATCCGGCTGCAAGCCATTCCATGTGCGGCAACGTCAGGATTTTCAGTCGGCGAAGCCGGCCGTGAGCGCGAACTCCCGTCCCATTTCCATGATCTCTTCGAACACGCTGCCCGCATAGGAGCGCGGCACGATGATTTCGAAACGATCCGGACCGGTGCGGGCAACATTGGCGCTGACATAGCAGCACAGCATGTTGGCAGACTGCCCCTCGGCAAAAACCTGCGGATGCAGATCGACAGCCACGCATTTGGCGAGGATGCGACGAACGCTCGGGCCTGAGATGCGCAACAGCACGCGACCGTCGCTCTGCTCGAAGAAGGAGGCCCGGGCGGGATCGAGCGTGAAAAGATCTCGTGCCACGCTATCGGCACCGAGCGTCTCCGACACCACGAACCATTCCCTCGGCCCGACATCGCGAACCGATACATCCTTCAGCGCCTTCAGGCTTGCCAGAACGCCATTCTGATCGCCAGCCTTCGCGAGCACGGAGAAAATCGCCGGACGACGCACGACGGCGAGATGATTCGGATTTGCGGCAGCTTCGAAGCCGGAAATATGATCTTCCAGCACATGACTGTTCTGAAACGCGACGCTCATCGATCCATCACCCCAAAAGCTTCTTGTTGTCGGGATCGACGAAGACGGGGCTGCAGACCTCTGCCGCCACTTCCTCGCCACGCAACCCGTCCCAGACGACCACGCGCTCGCCGATGCGTTCCCGGCCGGACTTCAGGAAAGCGAGCGCGATGGAATGACCGAGCGTCGGCGAGAAGCACGCCGAAGAGACATGCCCCTGATCGTTCACGGTCGAAGGCCTCGCGCCCTCCTTCAAAATATGCGCTCCGGCGAGAATTTCCTTGGCCGTATCGATCGGCTTCAGACCCACAAGCTGGCCGCGGTCGGCGGCGGTCAGACCAAAGCGGGTGGACAGCCGCTTGCCGATGAAATCCGGCTTCTGCGTCGACATCATGCGGCCAAGCCCGACATCGTCAGGCGTGGTGCGGCCATCGAGCTCGTTATGGGTGACGTGCCCCTTCTCGATACGCAGCACGTTGAGCGCTTCGACGCCATAGGGGCAGATACCATGCGCCTTGCCGGCTTCCATAACGGCATCGGCGACCGCCTCGCCGTAGCCGGCCGGGACCGCGAGTTCATAGGCGAGTTCGCCCGAGAAGGAGATGCGGAACAGACGCGCCCTGAGGCTGCCCTTCAGCATCACTTCGGCAGCGGCAAGGAACGGGAAGAACGCGTCGGAAATATCGTCCTCGACAATCTGCTCCAGCACCAGCCGCGCCTTCGGGCCGGCAATCGCCATCTGCGCCCACTGATCGGACGAGGACACGAAGCGAACGTCCAGCAGCGGCCAAAGCGTCTGGGCGCAGAATTCCATATGCGTCATGACCTCGCCGGCCATTGCCGTCGTGGTCGTCATGAAAAAGTGGTCGGGCGTCAGCCGGCTCGTCGTGCCGTCATCGAAAACCATACCATCTTCGCGCAGCATCAAACCGTAGCGCGCCTTGCCGATTGGCAGCTTAAGGAAGGCATTGGAATAGAGGCGGTTGAGAAACTCCGCCGCGTCCTTGCCGAAAATCTCGATCTTGCCGAGCGTCGACACGTCGCAGATCCCGACATTGTTGCGGACGTTCAGCACCTCGCGGTCGACGCTGTCGCGCCAGCCTTTCTCGCCCGGCCGGGCGAACCAGGACGAGCGATACCAGAGACCAGCCTCGACGAAGACCGCGCCATTCTTCTTCGCCCATCCATGAAGCGGCGATTCCCTGACCGGCTGCGCATGCTTGTCGCGCGCGGTTCCCGCCAGTGCGCCAAAGGATACCGGCGTATAGAACGGCCGGAATGTCGTGGTGCCGACGGCGGCCGGGCTGACACCGCGCATGCCGGCGATGATGCCGGCGGCGTTGACATTGCCGAGCTTGCCTTGATCCGTCGCCATGCCGCTTGTCGTATAGCGCTTGGCATGTTCCACATGGCCGAAGCCTTCGCGCAAAGCGAGCCCAAGATCCTTAGTGTGGACGTCGTTCTGAAAGTCGACGAACGCTTTGTCTTTGGCACCTGGCACATGCCAGATCGCCGCGAAAGATGGATCGTACTCGCCTTCAACCTCAAGAAAATCTTCCGCATGAGCCGTGCAGCCCAGGCTTTCGATAATCACCCGCGCCTTCTGTGCGCCATCGGCAAGACAGCCGGAAACGCTCTCGATGCCCGCAGCCGAACCGGCAATCTCCAGCTCACCGGAGACGATCGGCGCCATGAAGGCCTGCATCTCGTCCGACCAGACCGGCTTGGCGCCGCGCTGGCAGGCAAGATGGATGATCGGCGACCAGCCGCCCGATATGGCCAGCGCATCGCAGGCAATCAGCTCATCGAGCCCGCCGCGATCGGCGATGACGCCGCTGATGCGATACTTACCCTTCGTCGCGTGGATGGTTGCCGCATGAATCACGCGCACGCCCTGAGGAGCAGCATCGGCCGCCGCGGCTCGCGTATCGAGGATTGCCGAAATCTCGACCCCTGCAGCGGCAAGGTCGGCAGCAGTTCTGTAGCCGGAGCCGCCATTGGTAAAGACCGCTACCTTCCGCCCGGCAACCACGCCATAGCGGTTGAGATAGCTACGCATGGCGCCGGCCATCATCACGCCTGGGCGATCATTGCCGCCGAACACCAGCGGCCGCTCTTCCGCGCCCGAGGCGAGGATGGCGCGCTTGGCGGCGATGCGCCAGAGGCGTTCGACCGGCAAGTCGGGCGACGGCATCGCCACATGTTTCTGCACCTTCTCGACGGCACCGAAAACGTTGCCGTCATACCAGCCGAACACGGTCGTGCGCGGCATCAAGGTGACGTTCTCGAAGCTCTGCAGCTCCTCAAGGGTCGCCTGCACGAAAACGTCAGCGGAAGCGCCGCCGATCGTCAGCTTTTCCGACAAGAGCGAGCCGCCCAGCCGGAAACCCTCATCCGCCAATACGACACGCAAGCCGGCGCGGGCAGCGGTCAGAGCCGCCATTAGGCCCGCCGGACCGGAGCCGATCACAAACAAATCGCAATGCGCCCAGGCTTTCTCGTAGCGGTCCGGATCGGCCTGCATGACCGCCTTGCCGAGGCCGGCGGCGCGCCGGATGATCGGCTCATAGACCTTCTCCCAGAAGGCAGCGGGCCACATGAAGGTCTTGTAGTAGAAGCCGGCTCCGAGGAAGGGCGAGAGCAAGCTGTTGACCGAGCCGAAATCGTGCTTCAGCGACGGCCAGCGGTTCTGGCTTACAGCCGCCATGCCCTGATAGAGCTCGGCGACAGTGGCGCGCGTATTCGGCTCGGTGCGCCCATCCTTGCCGATGGTGACGAGCGCGTTAGGCTCGGCCGAACCGGCCGTGAGGATACCGCGCGGCCGGTGATATTTGAAGCTGCGGCCAACCAGCAGCTGGTCGTTGGCAAGCAGAGCGGCGGCGAGCGTATCGCCTTCCAACCCTTTCATTTCCTTGCCGTCGAACTGGAAGGACAGGGGGCGGCTGCGATTGACGAGGCCGCCGGTCGACAGACGATAGGCCGTCATCGCGCCGCCTCCTTCGCCTTGTCCTCGGCATCGGTAACGGAAAAGACCTCATGGGTGACATTGCTGCGGTCGACGACCAGCCAGCGGCGGCATCCGGTGCTATGGTGCCAATATTCCTCAATCCGGCCGCGCTCGTTGTCGCGGATGAAGACATAACGGTTCCAGTCCTCATCCGGCGCCGTCGGCGCCGGGCGGGCAACGGACGCGCCGCGAATAGAGAATTCTTCTTTAGGTCGCACGCCGCAATGCGGGCAGTTGATCAAGCTTGCCATTGGTATTGTGCCCTCAATGCAGATTCGGCTGCGGACCCTTGCCGCCTTCGTCGATCGCAAAGCCGCGCTCGAAACGATCAAGACGCAGAAGGCGGCTGACATCGTGGCTCTCGTTCTTGGCGATCAGATGCGCGAAGCAGAAGCCCGAGGCCGGCGTCGCTTTGAAGCCGCCATAATTCCAGCCGCAGTTCAGATAAAGATTTTCGATGGGCGTCCGATCGATGATCGGCGAACCGTCCATGCTCATATCCATGACGCCGCCCCAGGTGCGCAGCACGCGGACGCGCGACAGGCCGGGAATGAGTGACACCCCCTCCTCCATCGTATGCTCGACGGTCGAAAGATTGCCGCGTTGCGCATAGGAGCTGTAGTAATCGATATCGGCGCCGAAGACCAAGCCGCCCTTGTCCGACTGGGATATATAGAAGTGTCCCGCGCCATAGGTGATGACATTGTCGATAACAGGCTTCAGCCCTTCGGAAACAAAAGCCTGCAGCACATGCGTTTCGATTGGGAGCTCCAGACCGGCCATATTGCCGAGAATCGACGTATGACCTGCGGCCGCAAGCGCCAGCTTGTTGCAGCCGATGAAGCCGCGGTTGGTTTCGACCCCCGTTACAGCACCGCCCTCGTCGCGGCGGATGCCGAGCACTTCGCATTGCTGGATCAGATCGACGCCGCGGCTGTCGGCTCCGCGCGCATAACCCCAGGCGACCGCATCGTGCCGCGCCGTGCCGCCACGCCGCTGCAGGAGGCCGCCAAGGATCGGAAAGCGCGCATGGTCGAAATTGAGGTAAGGCATCATCCGCCGAACCTGTTCGCGGTTTAGAAGCTCCGCATCGACACCGTGCATGCGCATGGCGTTGCCGCGCCGGGCATAGGCATCGCGCTGGCCATCGGAATGAAAGAGGTTGACGATGCCGCGCTGGGACACCATGGCATTGTAGTTGAAGTCCTGTTCCAGCCCTTCCCAGAGCTTCATCGAGAACTCGTAGAAAGGCTCGTTGCCGGGCAGCAGATAATTGGAACGGATGATCGTCGTGTTGCGGCCGACATTGCCGGAGCCGATATAGCTCTTTTCCAGCACTGCAACATTGGTAATGCCGAATTCCTTGGCGAGATAATAGGCCGTTGCCAGGCCATGTCCGCCGCCGCCGACGATGATCACGTCATAATGTGCTTTCGGCTCCGGCGTCCGCCACACCGGCTGCCACTGGCGATTGCCTGAAAACGCCTGTTTTAGAAGCTGATAAGCCGAATAACGCATGCATTCATCCTGATCATTACCCGGCCGCACATTCGCATATGCAATAAAAACGACAAGTCCCGAAAGAGCGAAAAAGCTTCGCAAACAGAACATGATCTTTTCCGAATGCGCAGCGATGGACGCTATCTGCTGCGGAAGGAATACACGGCCGGCCGGCCAAAGGCCTGTCTTTCCGGACCGCTGTTGCTAAACCCTCGCGCAAGCGCTATGGCCAAGAAAGCCGGGGCATCGGAAGTCTTAACTTCGCAATCGCAACTTCTTATATATTCTTATATATAATATCCCCGGAGAGTTCAGGCGCGGACAGCGCGCGGAAGACGAAGAAGCACATGCTTGCAACATTCGAAAAGGCGGCGCTCGAAGCAGGAAAGGCCATCCTGGAGGTCTATCGTGCCGGCTATTCCGTTGCCTTGAAGCAGGACATGAGCCCCGTAACACTGGCCGACGAACGGGCCGAACACGTTATTCTCAGACACCTCGAGCGCGATTTTCCCCATATCCCGGCCATTGCCGAAGAGCAGGTTTCAGCCGGCAAGATTCCGGATGTCCGCGGCCGCGCCTTCTTTCTCGTCGACCCGCTCGACGGCACCCGAGAGTTCATCGAGCATCGTGATGAATTCACCGTCAACATCGCCTATATCGAGGACGGCATCCCCGTCATCGGCATCGTCTACGCACCGGCGCTCGGCGTCGCCTTTACCGGCGAGCCCGGCAGGGCGCGCAAGCTGATGGTGGACAAGTATTTTGCCATTACCAGCCGCGTCAATATTGCGGTGCGTGAACCGCCAGCCAAGCTGACTGCGCTTGCCAGCCGCTGCAATAGCAATGCGAAAACCGAAGGTTTTCTCGCCGACAATGCGGTCTCCGGCTGCACGTCGATCGGTTCGTCGCTGAAATTCTGCCTGCTCGCCGAGGGCAAGGCCGATGTTTATCCGCGTTTCGGCCGTACCATGGAATGGGATACGGCAGCCGGCGATGCGGTATTGCGGGCGGCGGGCGGCAAGACCGTCACGGCCGAGGGTGGCCTTCTGACCTACGGCAAGACCGACCAGAGCGCGGACGCCGACTTCGCCAATCCGCACTTCATCTGCTGGGGCGGACAGAAGCACGGCGTCTCCGCGTAAGTTTATTTGCAAGTAAAAACAATTCCTGCAGCTTTTCTTGAACGCGCGAGTAGCGGAGCGGACCGGCTAATTTCGGCCCGAAAGCGTAAGTTTTCACTGACGAAAAATCATAGAGTGAATACGATTTTCCCTGAAGTAACAGGGGCTTTTGTGCATTTTTCTCAGGCGAAACATACGCAAATCAGCACTTCGCCACATTGATTAAAATTATTAGCAAAGTCTTACCAGGTGCTTAGGCAATTTTTAAATGTGGCAAGCTAGAGTGCCACACGTGGTCTTGAGTGTGTGTAGAGAGTCCAATGACCGAAATGATACGTCCCCGAGTGAAGTATGTCATCGGCCCCGATGGCAGCCCGCTGACGATAGCAGACCTTCCGCCGCCGAATACGCGCCGCTGGGTCATTCGTCGTAAAGCTGAGGTTGTCGCCGCCGTGCGTGGTGGTCTGCTCAGCTTGGAAGAAGCCTGCGAACGTTATACGTTGACCGTCGAAGAGTTCCTCTCCTGGCAGTCGTCCATCAATACCCATGGCCTGGCTGGCCTCCGGACGACCCGCATACAGCAGTATCGCCACTGACAGCAGCGACAGCACCACCTTTATTCTACTTTGTGTTCGGGCCTCTTTTCTGAAAAAGGAGGCCCGAATTATTTGTTGAAGTGCGCCCCTAGCGTCTAGCCCGCCGAACGGTAAGGAGCTTGGTAGGTCCGTATTTTGACATCAACCTAAACGAAGACGATCCGTTAACAATCTCGACGGTTGGCAGACGCCGGAGCGCATGCAATCCTCGTTGCATCAGACGCGACAAGGGAGAAAATCATGGATATCCGCGACGAAAACAATGCATCCGGCGGCCGTTATTTTGCAACGGTCGAGGGCTACGAGGCGGAGATGACCTTTTCCCGCACGTCTCCCAAGCTGATCATCGTCGATCACACCGGCGTACCGGATGCCCTGCGTGGCAAGGGAGTCGGCCAGGCGCTGGCGCTTCACGCCGTCGAAGAGGCGCGCCGCGGCGGCTGGAAAATCATCCCGCTCTGCCCCTTCTTCAAGGCGCAGGCACAACGCCATGATGACTGGCGCGACGTCGTCAATCTCTAAAACGCGGTGCTTTAAGTACGGCAGCATGCGCGCATCGCATGACCAAGCGGGGCACAATCCGTCCAATCGGTCGGATTACCTTCGAAAACGCAAAAGCTGCGCATGGCCGGCCCCATCACGGCCAGTCATGCGCAGCTTTCATGCTCTTCCGTCATACTCTTCGCATTCCGAAGATAAGCTCCGTACCGGAACGCAATCATGCTTAATCCGAAGGAGAAGACGGAATTGCGATCTCAGGCGCGTGCCCGCGCCGGACTCGAACCATCACGCTCTTCGAGCGCTGCGGCCTTGGCATATTCGGCCTGCATTTCCTCAAGCGAATTTTCCAGCGCCTCTTCCTGAACCTGCAGCTCCCGGATCGAAACCTGCAGATTGTCCGCACGTTGACGGGCAGCCTTGGCAAAGGTCGGGTAGGCAAAATGGCTCGGATCGGAAATGCCGGACTTCTTCTCCTCGACGACGATCTGGCTTTCCAGTTCCTTCGTCATGCGGTCAAATTCCGCCATCATCATCTGCAACTGCTGCAGCTGACGGCGTTTTTCGTTCACCTGAAACTCTTTCAGGCGAACAAGGCTCTCACGTGACTTCATACGCATTACTCCCGTGATGCGAGACCCCGGCTCTCGATATTCCCGTTCGCCGAACCGCTTTGAGACGGCTTGGTTAAAAAAATTTCCAGCGATCTTAATAAAAGCCTACCGCTGGTAACCTTTCGTTTACGGGCATCGTTAATGATAGGCGCAATGATTTAAGGCTCGGTAAATGGTGTGGTCGGAATTCGACATGTCGGCATTGGTGAGTCAGATGAATCACTTGGCGTTGGTTGTTAATGCAATACTTTAGGAGTCGATTTTACTGATTGTCATTGGAAAACAGAGCAATGGAAAAATTATTTAATAAATTCGATACGACTTGCCAGAGTGAATCAGAATTTGTTAACCATTGCATGGCAGCTTCCAAATCAAGCAGTGATTTGATCGGTATCGCGTTAAGGGGCTGACGACCTTTCGGCGGCGGTAAAGGGGACAATTATGCGGGTTCTACTCATTGAAGACGATAGCGCGACAGCGCAGAGCATCGAGCTGATGCTCAAATCCGAAAGTTTCAACGTCTACACCACCGATCTCGGTGAAGAAGGCGTCGATCTCGGAAAGCTCTACGACTACGACATCATCCTTCTCGATCTCAACCTTCCCGACATGTCCGGCTACGAAGTGCTGCGCACGCTGCGCCTCTCGAAGGTCAAGACGCCGATCCTCATCCTCTCCGGCATGGCAGGCATCGAGGACAAGGTCCGCGGCCTCGGCTTCGGCGCCGACGACTATATGACCAAGCCTTTCCACAAGGATGAGCTGGTCGCCCGCATCCACGCTATCGTCCGCCGTTCCAAGGGCCATGCCCAGTCAGTGATCATGACCGGCGAGCTCATCGTCAACCTCGACGCCAAGACCGTCGAAGTCGGCGGACAGCGCGTGCATCTGACCGGCAAGGAATATCAGATGCTGGAGCTGCTCTCGCTGCGCAAGGGCACGACGCTCACCAAGGAGATGTTCCTCAACCATCTCTATGGCGGCATGGACGAGCCGGAACTGAAGATCATCGACGTCTTCATCTGCAAGCTCCGCAAGAAGCTCGCCAACGCCGCCGGCGGCGCCAACTACATCGAAACCGTGTGGGGCCGCGGCTACGTGCTGCGCGAGCCCGACAGCAGCGATTTCGCCGAAAGCGCCTGAGCCGCCTCCCCGCCTTTACTGCCGACACACAAAAATCCCGCCTTTTCAGGCGGGATTTTTGTTGACCTCAACGCAGCGCAAAATAATAGCCGCCTCGAAGAGCGGCTATCCTTGTTTCGATGTGTTCCGTTGAAATTAGGCGGCCGCGGCACGATTGCCGAAGATGGCCGTCAGGATCTTGCGATCGAATGGCTTCAGCAGAAAATCGGTCGCGCCGGCTCGTTTCCCGGCCATCAGCTTGCGAAGATCGGCCTCGATGACGCAGTAATAGATCTTCACGTCCTTGCCTTCAGGCATCGCGCGGATACTGGCGATGAACTCGAGCGCCCCCTCCATTCCGGCATCGACGATCAGATAGTCAGGCATTTCGGCCTGGCAGCGCATCAACGCTTCGCGGGCGTCCCCGGCTTCGCTCACGAGAAAATCCAGCTCGGACAGGATCCGTTTGCCGACCTTGCGTACGACATCCGACGTATCCGTTATCATGAACCGCTGCATGTGTGAGCTCCCTGGCATCAGCCGCCATCATCCGACATCGGCTTCAAATTGAAACGATAGGAGCAGCAAGCTAAGGATTCGTTACCGCTACATTATCAATTGAGCGGACAACCCCAAGATTGCACAGAATTTTCGACACACGAAAAAATAAGCCCGCAGCCGACGGTCGACTGCGGGCGAAAACGTCGACAGATCGACCTACTATTGGGCAACCATGGCCGCCACGAAGGTCAGTTCCTCCGGCGTCGCATTGTAGGAAAGCTCCATGCCGCTCTCCTCGGCCAGAAGCACCGTGTAATAGGGCTGGATCGAATGAGCGTCGACGGCTTCCTCCAGCGTACCGGAGCAAATCTCGGCGAACTTCGGCGGCACACGCATCAGCCGCCCCTTGGCGGTGATTGTGAACTTCGCCTCGAATTCGGGATTTTCAAGGGTGACCTCGATATTGCCGCCACGCGGAATGGCGCCATAGGCAACGAGGAAGAGATTGAGCAGCAGCTTCACGCGGTTCTTGGCGATGATCGCGCGCGGACCGATCCAACTGACCTCGGTCTTCTTCTCGGCGGCGGCGAAATCCTTGGCGGCCCGCTCCGCTTCGCCGGTGTCGATCGAGGCGCCGACCGAACCGGACGCGCCAAAGGCAAGGCGCGCGAATTTGAGGCGGACGGACGCGTTGAGCGCACTGGTGCGGATCAGATCCATCGCATCGGCGTCGGCACCACCCTCGTCGAGCAGCTCCAGGCCATTGTTGATCGCCCCAACCGGCGAAATCACATCATGGCAGACGCGGCTACACAGCAGCGCGGCCAGATCCGGTCCGGTCAGAGTGAGGTTGGGATTTTTCGACATTCATTGTCTCCTGAATGCTGACAGGGCAAAGCGAGTAGTTCCACCTTGCCACGGTAAGGTTGCCCGAGGGTTTCGCAGCCAGTGTACCGCGCGCCATAATGACACCATATTTGGTAAACCGATTGTTAAGACCATCGACGCAAAATGCGTTCATCACCATCAGACTTTTTCGCACGCGATTCGTCCTGCGAGAGATGGGCGAAATGGTCTGAAAATGGGGGCGTGCCATGCATGGCGCATTCAGGCGAATGCGTTGCCTATTCGTCCCTGTTGCACCGACCATGATGAACGGAAGACTTCCATGCGCTATGAATTCCTGAAGAGAATGCCAAGCCCCGGCACCAGAACGCTCGGCCTCGGCCTGATTCTGGCCATTGTCGCATTTGTGAGTTTCACGCTGCCGGTCCGTCAGGCCGCTGCCGCGCCCACCAATCAATATTCGGCCCAGGAAATCGTCGATGCCGGCCACTCCTTCTTCGGCTCCACCAGCGGCGGTCTTGCTAAGGTGGTCGAGCGCGCCTTCCAGCAATATGGCCTGCCGAATGGCTACATCCTCGGCCAGGAAGGCTCCGGCGCGTTTCTGGCAGGCCTGACCTATGGTGAAGGCCAGCTCAACACCAAGAATGCCGGCGAGCATCCGCTTTACTGGCAGGGACCTTCGCTCGGCTTGGACTACGGCGGCCAGGGCACCCGCGTCATGATGCTGGTCTATGATCTGCCGAGCATCAACAGCGTCTACACCCGCTTCGGCGGCGTCAGCGGCCAGGCATTCGTGGTTGCCGGCTTCGGCATGACCGTCCTGAAGAACAACAACATCGTGCTCGTTCCGATCCGCACTGGCCTTGGCGCACGCCTCGGCATCAACATGGGCTATCTTAAAGTCACGCCGAACCCGACCTGGAATCCTTTCTGAACTGACTTCTGATACGATCTCCCAAGCAGCACACGCCTTGGCCCGCTTCAGTTGCGGGCCTTTTCTTTCCGCAAAACCGGCACCGGGCCGATAAACCATATCCGCGTTAAACGCTTGCCCGCATGGCTAACCCATGATTAATCATTTTATCGATATCGAACATAACTCCAGGATACTGGCTGCGTCGTGATTCAATTTGCTCTCTTGTTCGGATTGGGCTTTCTGACGGCCGCTCTGCTGGTCTTTCTCATCGCGCCGGCAATCCATCGTCGTATCGTCTGGTTCACCGAAAAGCGCCTGAAGGCGACGATGCCCTTGAGCCCGCAGGAAGTGCGCGCGCAGAAGGACATGGCGCGCGCACTCTTTGCGGCTGAAAACGCGCGGACAGAACATGCCCTGACGCAGGAACGCGACAAGACCGTTGCGCTGCAGATCCAGAACGGCAAACTTCAGCAGGAAGCAAGCCGTCTTTCCGCCGCAAGTGCGGAGCTGCAGACCCGCATCAACGATCTGGAGGTGGAAGCAGGCGAGCTGCGCTCACGCCTGCGCCAGGAAGAGAGCTATATCAGCCAGCTGAAATCAAGCATCCACGCCGCCGAGCAGGCCAGCGCCGAGAAGGAAGCCGATATTGACAGCTTGCGCAAACGGATGACGAAAATGGGTGCCGATGCCGATAATCTCAGGATCGATCTGGCAGCCCGCGAAACCGAGATCGAGAGTCTGAAGCTGCGCATCAATACATTACGCGACGAACGCGATACGTTGCGCCAGGAGCTGAATGCGGCAAGCCTGCGCGCCGCAGATGCCGAACAGTCGCTGCGCCAGGAAAGCGACAAGAACAAGCGGCTTGAGGAACGCCTCAACCGCGAGATTGCTGGCAGCGCCGACAAGGAAACCGCGATCGAACGCCACGCCCAGGATGTCGTTCGCCTAAGGGAGCGGCTGGAGGCTGCCATCAAGGAATCGAAGGAAGCCGGCAAGGCGTTGCGCGCCGCTGGCCTCACGCCGCCGAAGAATGCCACAAGAACGCCGAAACTCGCTGCCCCATCGATAATTGCGGGCAGTGCCGGTGAGCAAGGAACCATAAGCGAGCCGCCGCAGGTGGCGGAACCGGAACGAAAAGTGGAAGACGAAATCACCCAGATGACGGAAGAGGTTCGCAATCGCGCAGCGGCCCTATCGGACCGCCTGCTGAAGGCTCGCACGCCAGCGCATGACGAAGCCATGCGCGAGGAGATTGCCAAGATCGCTGCCAACATGGTGGCGCTGACGGCACTCAAGGAAGGCGACGGCTCGCCGATCTTCGATCTCCTGCCGAAAGATCAGGACCCCGCCGAACCCGGCGCGCGCATCAGCCTCGCCGACCGCGTCGCCGCAATACTGCCGAAGCATCCCTGAGCTCCAATGAGCAACCCGCTCAGATGCGCCCGTTCTTTGCGGCAATCTCGAAAAGGGCAATGCCACTCGCCGTCGCGACATTGAGGCTGTCCAATCCCGGCGCCTGCGGAATCCGCACGCTGCCGAAGGCGGAGAGAATGCTTGCGGGCAAGCCCTCCCCTTCCGTGCCGACCACGAGCGCCATGCGCTCCGAAGCCGGGACGTCGCGAATATCGACCGCGCCTCGCGGCGATAGGCTCCAGATCGCAAAGCCATGCTCGGCAAGCCCCGCAAGCAGCTGAACGCCGCTTGATTGCCGGCGATAGGGCACGGTCAGGATCGATCCGACCGAAACCCGCAGCGCCTTGCGGTAAAGCGGATCGCAACAGCTTTCGTCGAGTAGCACCGCAGCCGCGCCGAAGGCCGCGGCATTGCGGAACATCGAACCCATATTGTCATGATTGGAAATGCCGCAGCCGACGAGCACCAGCGACTGCTTTGGGAGGCGGTCGAATAGGTCGCTCGTCCCGTCTTCAGCTGTTCTACGCCCCAGCGCCAGGACCCCGCGATGCAGATGGAAGCCGACAATGCCGTCGAGCACCTCGGCTTCGGCGATATAGATCGGGACTTCCGGTGGGAACGTGTCGATGATATCGCCAAGTCCAGCGACGCGATTTTTAAGCAGCAGCACTTTCTCAGCGAGGAAATCCCCGGCTGCCGCATGCGTGCCGGCGAGAAGCCGCAGCACGACGGTTCCTTCCGCTATGAAGCGGTTCTCTCGACCTGTCAGATCGCGTTCTCGGATATTGCGGAATTCGGCGATACGTGGATCGCCGGGATGCGTTATCTTGATGAGCCGCGCGCTCGTCATCGTCAGGCCGTCAGTTGGCGAGCGATATGGTCGCCACGATGCGGCCAATACCGTAGTCGAAGACGATAGCCTGGCGCTGGCCGCTGGCAAGCGTACCGTAGAACAGCACCTGATTGCCCGAGAGCGCCGTGGATTGAACGATAAAGCCCGCCGGCAGCAATGCCGTCACCGCAACCGGGGCATCGGACGGGATGGCGGATGCCGCCTGGCCCGCAGGCTTGGCCGCCGGCTTCATCGTCTTGTAGACAACGGCGCCGAAGACAGCCATAAGGCTCACCACCATGACGGCCGCAGAGACGATCTGCAGGCGGATCATCTTGCGTCGGACTTTCTCCAGGGCCGGATCGAGGGGCTTTTCCTCTTGATCGTCTGGCTCGAGATTCGTCATCGATGCGTCCTTGCTTCCAGTAGAGCGCTTTATGCGCCGGAGAATATGTTTGAGCGACCCCTTTAAAGAAGCCGCAGACAATAGAAAAGTCCTAACCGCCGATGAAAATGCCGAAGGACGACTCGATTCCTGGCTGACGGCCGAGATCGGCGAGGAATTTTCCCGCAGCCGCGTGCAAGGACTCATCAAGGACGGCGCCGTTACGCTCAAGGGCGCAGTGGTGACAGACGCCAAGCGCAAGGTGCGGCCCGGCGACGTCTACGAGATCACCCTGCCCGAACCGGAAGACCCGACGCCGCAGGGCGAGGATATTCCGCTGGATGTGCTCTATGAGGACGACGATGTCATCGTCATCTCCAAACCTGCCGGGCTAGTCGTCCATCCCGCAGCCGGCAATTGGACGGGGACCCTGGTCAACGCCCTAATCCACCATTGCGGGGACAGCCTTTCCGGCATCGGCGGCGTTCGCCGCCCGGGCATCGTGCACCGGCTGGACAAGGATACGACCGGCGTCATGGTCGTCGCCAAGAACGATGTGGCCCACCGGCATCTCTCCCTGCAGTTTGCCGATCACGGCCGCACGACCTCCTTGGAGCGCGCCTATCAGGCGATCGTCTGGGGACGTCCCCGCCAGCTTGTCGGCACCATTGATGCACCCCTCGGCCGGTCGAGCAGCGACCGCACGCGCCGCGCCGTCAAGCGCCCGGATTCGCAGGATGCCGACGAGGCGATCACGCATTACGAGGTGCTGGAGCGCTTTCACGAGACACCGGACGCGACCGCGCTTGCCTCACTGATCGAGTGCCATCTGGAAACCGGCCGAACGCATCAGATCCGCGTGCACATGGCGCATATTGGCCACCCGCTGCTCGGCGACGCCGTTTACGGAGGCGGCTTCAAGACCAAGGCCAACCTCCTGCCGGAAGCCGCAAAGCAGGCCGTCCATCGCTTCACGCGCCAGGCACTGCATGCCTATATGCTGCAATTCGAGCATCCCCGCACCGGCGAGGTCATGCACTTCGAGGCATCATTGCCTGAGGATATGGAAGAACTGGCGGCGGCACTCAGGGAATAGACGCCGAACATCACAATGACTGGACGCCCGCCCCCTTCCGCCCTATAATATCGCGTATGAAGGACCGATGTCCGAGCGCCTGTACTGACCGAAAACGCAACCGCGTTTGGGAGGTCGATGTGGTGATGCCGCATGGCGCTGGATTGTTCGGGAGGATAACCTCAAGGGCGATACTCCGGCGAGACCTGCGGTCACGCTGCTATAACACTTGCGTGACCGCATCCTTGAATCACCGTTTCGCCGTACTTATCTTTACATTGGTTAAGTGCGGGGTCCCCGGACCCGTACGCCTTGGTCCGCTTCGCAGAAGGCGCGCAAATACGCCCCCAGAAGGAACCAAATCTCGAATAGGAGGGTGCACAATCATGGCCCGTAATACCTTACCGTCCATTGCTGCCGGAGAAGCCGGCCTCAATCGTTATCTCGACGAGATCCGCAAGTTCCCCATGCTGGAACCGCAGGAAGAGTACATGCTCGCCAAGCGCTATGCGGAACATGCCGACCGTCAGGCTGCCCATAAGCTCGTTACCAGCCATCTGCGCCTCGTGGCGAAGATCGCCATGGGTTATCGCGGCTATGGCCTGCCGATCGGCGAAGTCGTGTCCGAAGGCAATGTCGGCCTGATGCAGGCCGTAAAGAAGTTCGACCCGGAACGCGGTTTCCGTTTAGCAACATACGCCATGTGGTGGATCAAGGCCTCGATCCAGGAATATATCCTGCGCTCGTGGTCGCTCGTAAAGATGGGCACGACCGCCAACCAGAAGCGCCTGTTTTTCAACCTGCGCCGTCTGAAGGGTCGCATCCAGGCCATCGACGATGGCGATCTGAAGCCGGAACATGTCACCGAGATCGCCACCAAGCTGAATGTCTCGGAAGAAGAGGTCGTTTCGATGAACCGCCGCCTCTCCGGCGACGCTTCGCTGAATGCGCCGATCAAGGCTTCCGAAGGCGATTCCGGCCAGTGGCAGGATTGGCTCGTCGATGACCACGACAGCCAGGAAGACGTGCTGATCGAACAGGACGAGCTCGACACCCGCCGCCGCATGCTGGCGCGCGCCATGGGCGTCCTGAACGACCGCGAACGCCGCATTTTCGAGGCGCGCCGTCTCGCCGACGAGCCGGTGACGCTGGAGGATCTGTCGTCTGAGTTCGACATCAGCCGCGAACGTGTCCGCCAGATCGAGGTTCGCGCCTTCGAAAAGGTGCAGGAAGCCGTGCAGAAGGATGCACTGGAACGCGCCAAGGCATTGCGCGTCGTCGAAGCAACGGCGTAACGCTTTCTGCTCAGCACATACTAAGCGTAACAAGAAAGGCGGGCCGAAAGCCCGCCTTTTCCATATCCATTAGATTTAAGACGACTTACTGGCCGCTCGAGGCAACACCGCCAAGTGCCTGCCACTCCGAAATCGCCTTGTTGAAGGCATCCGTTCCGACCGGCCCCTTTTCCATGGTCAGCAAGGCGCGACGGCCGTTACGATAGACCACCGGAATATCGATCCAGTTCCGGCTCTTCAAAAGATCGAGATTGGTCTTGCGCGCATCCGGGAAATCGTTGAGCGCCACCATATAGACATCGTCAGTGACCTTAGCCGGAACCGCGATCAGCGCATCGCCGCGATCCTGCTCGGTCGCCTTCAGCGCAACGCGCTGGACGTTGTCGATCGCCCCCCCTTCGAAATTCGGTGGCACCTGGAAGGCAAGCTCGATGAGATGGCTGGCCGGTAACGAGGAATCCGAGTTTCGCGAAACCGTGATCGTCGCCGTCAGGCCACGATCCGGGACGGTGATGAGACCCTGCACCGAAGGCTCCGGCCGGCCGTCAGGCCCCTTACCTTCCTGCAGCGACCAGCTGACCGTGCCCTGGAAAGCCGTGGGCGACGTCTGACCGAGGCGCTCCTCATAGAGGAAAACCTTCTGTCCATCGGTTGCCGGAGCGGTCTGCTGTGTTACGGGCGGCGGCTGGTTGGCGGCCTGTTGCTGCTGATTGGCGGCAGGCGCCTGCTGGTCCGTCGAAGCGGCGGGCGTGTTCGGTGCGGTGGTCGCAGGAGCTTGGCTCTGATTCGCACCGGCATTGTTGGCGGCCGGCGGCGTTGCCGTAGCGGCGGGTGCAGCGGAGGCAACATTCTGTTCGGCTACGGACTTGCCTTCCGCGACGCCGGGCTGCCCGTTCGGAGCCGGCCCTTCGTCCTCTTCGGTGCCATTCGCCAGAAGACGCTGCGTGAACTTCGTATTGACCGTATTCGGGTCGCTGCCCAAAGCCGCAACATCCGTGTTGCCGGCGCCTGCCGGCTGCTGAGCGGCCGTGTTGGTCTGTTGCGGCGCAGCCGCCTGCTGGGCAGGAGCTGCAGCATTGCCATTGTTCGGTGCCTTGCCGCTTGCCGTATCCGACGTCGAGGGCGCCGTCGCGTTCTTCGGAGCGGAGCTGACGAGCTTCGTCACCATGTTGTTGAGCGCATCGCGGTTCAGCCAGGCTGCGTAACCGCCACCTCCGACCACCGCGAGGCCGACGAGCGTAACGATGATGCCGGTGACATTGATACGACGGCGCTTCGGCTCCATGCGGAAGCTGCGGCCCTGTAGCTTCGCCGCCATCGCCTGATCGAGATCGGGCGGAACGGCAGAGCCGCCGCCACGTTCGTCGCCAGCACGCTTGTCGAAACCGGCAAGCTCCTTGAGTTCACGCCAGCCGTCGTTGTTGGCATCGGCTTCGGGCGCCGTCTTATTGGACGGATGCACATCCGCAAAGAGATCGACATCGTCAAAGGCATTTTCAGGCATTTGCCGAGCTGGCTGCTCCGTGGGCTTGGAAGCTGCCGATGCGGGCTGCATTTCCTCGAAGACATCCGCGTCCCAGGCAAAGCCGGTGTTGGTGGCTGCCGCCTTCGCGTTGACAGGCCCCTCAACGGGCTGGCCGAAGGGTGCTTCCGCAAAAGCCGCGGCCGGCATGACCGGCTCGCTGTGGCGGGAGACCGACGGCTGGGACGCAGCATGGGAAGTCGGTGCATCCACCTCCGCCCAGATCTGTTCAACCTGGCTTATGACATCGTCAGCCGGCGACGGCACGCGCGGCGCGGGGACAGGCTCGGCAGCGGCTGCCGGTGCCTCTTCCGCATAATGCTGGGGCTCGTTGCCATCACCCTTGAGCTCTTCATGAGAAACCGGCTCAGGGGCCGGCTCCTCATGAACTTCGGCATGGTGTTCGACGCCGGCATGTTCAGCGGTCGGAGCATAGGGCTCCTCTTCGTGATGCGGTTCCCGCCATTCCTCTGCCGGCTGGTGCTCATGCGCATGATCCGGCTCGGTAGGTGCGGTCGGCTCCTCATAGGCGTGCTGCTCGTGCTCGGCTTGTGCGACGTTGGGTTCTTCAGGGACATGCACCTCGGCAGGAGCCTGTGCAGGCTCTTCTGCATGCGGTTCCGCGTGTACTTCCTCGGCCGCATGATAGTCCTGAGCGGGCTCGACACCAGCCTCTTCATGCGGCACGGGCGCTTCGGCAACCGGGGGCTCCTCGCTGTCCGGCAGGGCCTCGGCATGTTCGGCCTCGACCTCGACGATCGCGGCCTCGAGCTTGTCGAGCTGGCGGCGCAGCATTTCCTCGGGCGGGCGCGGCTTCATGCTCTCGAGCTGCCGTTGCACGGCACCACGAGCTCGATCGTAAACCTTGACCCGCATCTCGGGAGTATTGTCCGTCAGGCCGTCAACGGCCCGTCGAATAACTGCTACAAAATCCGCCATCAGTACTTTCTCATGATACCCGGTGTGCAGCCGGGCCGGGATTCGTCATAGATACGCAACTTTAGCCCTCAAAGGGGTCAGTCACAAGTATGGTGTCCTCGCGCTCCGGGCTGGTCGAAAGCAGCGCCACCGGCGCACCGATCAGCTCTTCCACCTGGCGGACATATTTGATCGCCTGCGCCGGCAGATCGGCCCATTTACGGGCGCCGACGGTCGATTCCTTCCAGCCCTCGAGCGTGATGTAGACAGGCTCGACGCGGGCCTGCGCTGCCTGGCTTGCCGGCAGATAATCGATTTCCTTGCCGTCGAGCTTGTAGCCGACGCAGATCTTCAGCTCGTCCAGGCCGTCGAGCACGTCGAGCTTGGTAAGCGCGATACCGGTAATACCAGAAGTCTTCACGGTCTGGCGCACCAGTACGGCATCGAACCAGCCGCAACGGCGCGGACGGCCGGTATTGACGCCCACTTCGCGGCCGACGGTCGACAGGTGCTTGCCGATCTCGTCATGCAGCTCGCAGGGGAACGGTCCCTCGCCGACGCGGGTCGTATAGGCCTTGGTGATGCCGAGCACATAGCCGAGCGCCGTCGGACCGAGGCCCGAACCGGCAGCTGCCTGGCCGGCAACGGTGTTGGAGGACGTCACGAAGGGATAGGTGCCGTGGTCGTTGTCGAGAAGCGCACCCTGCGCACCTTCGAAGAGGATGCGAGCGCCTGCCTTGCGCTGCTCGTCGAGCAGACGCCAGACCTGGTCGATATAGGGAAGAATATGCTCCGCAACAGAGCTCAGCTCGTTATGCAGGGCATCGAAGGAGATTTCGTCGACGCCCATGCCGCGGCGCAGCGCATTGTGATGCGTCAGCAGCCGGTCGATCTTGGCCGGCAGCGTTTCCGGCTCGGCAAGGTCGATGACGCGAATGGCGCGACGGCCGACCTTGTCCTCATAGGCCGGGCCGATACCGCGGCGCGTGGTGCCGATCTTCGTGCCGCTATTGGAAGCGGCATCTTCGCGCATGGCATCCAGATCACGATGTAGCGACAGGATCAAAGGTGCATTCTCGGCGATGCGCAGCACGTCAGGCGTAACGGCGACGCCCTGGGCGCGCAGCTTTTCCACTTCGGCGACGAAGTGATGGGGATCGACCACGACGCCGTTGCCGATGACGCTGAGCTTGCCGCGCACGAGGCCGGAAGGCAAAAGCGCGAGCTTGTAGCTGACGCCATCGACGACAAGCGTATGACCGGCATTATGGCCGCCCTGAAAGCGTACAATCACATCGGCGCGTTCCGAAAGCCAGTCGACAATCTTGCCCTTGCCTTCGTCACCCCATTGCGAGCCGATCACTACAACATTCGTCATTTATCCATTCCCGCTTCCTGCGCGCGGCGGCGCGCCTTGCTCAAACCCGCGCATCTATAAAGCTTTGTTTTTGGGAAAGCGACCCTGTTGTCTCAGGAGATTCGGCTTTTTGCATGACGAATCAGCGCCTCCAACAGGAATTTTCCCGGCTATCGGCCAGACAGGGCCTCCAGATTACTCTTATCTGGCCGATGGCCTTGCCTGTCAAAGGCCCGGCTTATGAGCGACGACATGGAAATATTCGTGCCCTGACGACGCCACCGCACCGATCGGCTTGCTATCGAGATCGAGGAGCAGCGCCGGCATGGCAAAACCGGCATCGGCCAGTTGCGACTGGACCTGCGCCGGCGTCGTCGCATAGACCATCACGCCGAAATCATGGGCGCCATGCAGCAGGATCGCATGTTCGCCATCTCGCTCTTCGAGCGGCTTGAGCCGACGCTGGCGCAGCGTGCCGGAAATGCGGCCCTCGACATAGCGCAGGGTTCGCAAACCGAGCCTCACCGGATTGGATGTCCATTCCAGCCGGCGATAGTCGACTCGATGATCGAAGCCACCCCAGCCGCGGTGGAAGGTCGAAAAAACGAAAGCACCGCCGGAAACAAGAACGCGCGCCACCTCGTTCAGGATGGCTAGCCTCCCTGCCGCATCGACGGAATCGATGCCATTATAGCTGAAGACGACCATATCGAAACTGGCATCATGGAATGCCGAAAGATCGCGTGCATCCCTATGCTCGAACCGAAGGTCTGGATGGTTCTTTCGGCAGAGCGCGACCATCTCCGGCGTATAATCGATGCCTATGTAGTCGCTTGCGAAATCCCGTAAGAGCTGCGCGGTGCGGCCCCCGCCGACACCGATATCGAGAATGCGCCCCCTGCCCGTCTGCGGGGCAGCGATAGCAAAGGCGGCACGCTCGCCTTCGTTGAGATAGCCGCTGCTGCGGCGATAGTCACGCAAGGCCCAGGGATTACGCCAGGTCTGCCGGTTAATACTTTCCATGACATGCATAGCCGACTCCAACAGAAAATGAACAATCATTGTTCAACTTCCCCTTGGCGCCCCCGCAGGACTTATATAGCGCCTGGGTCGAAGACGCAGCCCGTTAAGGTTGATTAAACCTCCGGCAGGACCGTTATTCGTTTGTTAACGTTAATGTTGCCGTCGCTCCCAGCAGGCGGACGAGCCAAATCTAGCCGAGCTCGAGCGTGGTGACACCGAACACGCGATCGAGCGGGATTTCCGGTGCCTTGCCGCGATACATGCGCGCCGTCTCGAACACCGGAGACAGACCGCAATCCTCCGCAAGCCTGATCGCCTGGACATTATCGACCGGCACATCAAGATACACGGGCTGCCCATTGGTCTTGGCAAGCAGCTTGCTCATCAACGCAAGCGCAACCTCCGGCTTGTTGGCGAAAAGCGGACCGATCTTGTAACCCTCGAAACAGCGGCGGATCGTGCCATAGCCGCGAACCCTGCTGCCACCACCGACGATGAAGGATGCACGCCTTTCGGGGGCACCGCACCAGGCCCGGATGAAGGAATGACGCAGGCCGGGGAAGATTTCCGCATCATAATGCACCAGCGCTTCGAGCTTGCCGCCCACGACCGGCATCACCTGCCTTGCCTGCTGTTCGTCCACCTCAGGCACTTTGGGGATGCCGCCATACCTCAGCGTCCGATAGGCCGTCTCGAAACCGTGCCGCCGGTAGTTTTCCTGCTGCGCGACGATCCCATCCAGCCCGACAATGCGATTGCCGGCAAGCATCATGCCCTTGTTCCAGAGCTGCTTGCCGTATCCCCGCCCACGCAACTCCGGATGCAGTATGTAAAGACCAAGAAAAGCGAAGGCCTCACCATAACGAACGACGGATATGCAACCGACGGGCACCTCGCCAATGGCGCCGATCAGAAAACCGGCAGGGTCTGCCTCCCAGAAAGCGAGCGCATCGTCAATGCCGGGATTCCAGCCTTCTTGCCGTGCCCATTCCAGAGCAAGCTCCAGCTCGCCAGCCCGCATTGTCCGCACGGCAAAAGTCGATTTCATGCAATAGTCCCGAACCGCCCACTACACCGCCGCCCCTGCGGAACGACTGCGCCCAAACTCATCATGTGGCAACATGCTGCCAATCACAAGCGATGGGGATGATAAGCTTAAAGTGCAAAGGCTTCGTTTCACTTGAAAAACAAGGTGATCACGCGAATAGAACAGCAGGAAATCAACCAAGCTTTTGTGACACTTCTGTCGCAATCCTCCTAAACCCAGCATCGCATATAGGCGTCACCTGCGATCCTGTGTATAAGCGCAGATAATCACCCATGCCGCCTTTGCGTTTTTATGCGAAGCCCGGCGCCAGCAAAAGGATTGAGATTTCATGCGCATCACGATGATCGGCTCGGGTTATGTGGGGCTTGTGTCAGGTGTTTGCTTTGCCGATTTCGGCCATGATGTCATTTGCGTCGACAAGGACACGAGCAAGATCGAAGCGCTACGGCGCGGCGAAATACCGATCTTCGAGCCGGGCCTCGAGCAGCTCGTGGCAGACAATGTCCGCGCCGGTCGTCTCTCCTTCACGACGGAAGTGGAGGCGAGCGTTGCGGCAAGCGACGTCGTCTTCATCGCGGTCGGCACCCCTTCGCGACGCGGCGACGGCCATGCCGACCTCTCTTACGTCTATGCGGCTGCTCGCGAGATCGCCGAGCACGTCAAGGGCTTCACCGTCATCGTCACCAAATCGACCGTACCGGTCGGCACCGGCGACGAAGTGGAACGCATCGTGCGCGAAACCAATCCGCAAGCAGATGTCGCCATCGTCTCCAATCCGGAATTCCTGCGCGAAGGTGCCGCAATCGAGGACTTCAAGCGTCCCGACCGCATCGTCATCGGCCTCAATGACGAGCGTGCCCGCGGCGTCATGACCGAAGTCTACCGGCCGCTCTATCTCAACCAGGCGCCGCTGCTCTTCACCTCCCGCCGCACTTCCGAGCTGATCAAATACGCGGCCAACGCCTTCCTCGCCATGAAAATCACCTTCATCAACGAGATGGCCGATCTCTGCGAAAAGGTCGGCGCCAATGTGCAGGAAGTCTCGCGCGGCATCGGTCTCGACGGCCGCATCGGCTCGAAGTTCCTGCACGCCGGCCCCGGCTATGGCGGCTCGTGCTTCCCGAAGGATACGCTGGCGCTTGCCAAGACGGCGCAGGATTACGACAGCCCCGTGCGCCTGATCGAAACCACCGTGTCGATCAACGACAACCGCAAGCGCGCCATGGGCCGCAAGGTGATCGCGGCCATGGGCGGCGATATCAGAGGCAAGGCGATCGCGGTCCTCGGCCTGACCTTCAAGCCGAACACCGACGATATGCGCGACAGCCCGGCGATCTCGATCATCCAGACGCTGCAGGATGCAGGCGCCACCGTGACGGGCTACGATCCCGAAGGCATGGACAACGCACGCCTGGTCATCGACAACATCGCCTATGCCGAGGATGCCTATAGCGCCGCGCGCGACGCAGACGCGCTCGTCATCGTGACGGAATGGAACCAGTTCCGCGCGCTGGATTTCGCCCGACTTAAATCCGTTATGAAGGCGCCTGTCCTCGTCGATCTTAGAAACATCTACCGCCATGACGAGGTCACAAAGCATGGCTTTGCCTATACCAGCGTCGGCAGACCCTCCAGCGACGCAACATTGTAAGTAAGGGCGGAACCATGCGCTATCTCATCACCGGCACCGCCGGCTTCATCGGATTCCACCTTGCCAAGCGCCTGCTCGACGAAGGCCACTTTGTCGTCGGCTTCGACGGCATGACGCCCTATTACGACGTCAAGCTCAAGGAGAAGCGCACCGCCATCCTCGCGCGTTCCAACGGTTTCAAGGCCGTAACAGGCATGCTGGAGGACAAGGCAGCGCTGGATCATGCAGCCGAACTCGCCGAGCCCGACGTGATCGTCCACTTCGCCGCCCAGGCAGGCGTCCGCTACAGCCTCGAAAATCCGCGCTCCTACGTCGATTCCAACCTTGTCGGTTCATTCAACATTCTGGAATTGGCAAGAACCCTGCAGCCGAAGCACCTGCTGTTGGCATCGACCTCCTCCGTCTACGGCGCCAACGAGAAGATTCCCTTTGCCGAAAGCGACAAGGCCGACGAGCAGATGACGATCTATGCGGCGACCAAGAAGAGCATGGAGCTGATGGCGCACAGCTACGCCCATCTCTTCAACGTGCCCACGACCGCTTTCCGCTTCTTTACTGTCTACGGCCCCTGGGGGCGCCCGGACATGGCGCTGTTCAAATTCGTCGACGCCATCAAGAACGACAGGCCGATCGAGATCTACGGTGAAGGCAAGATGAGCCGCGATTTCACCTATATTGACGATCTCGTCGAAGGCATCGTGCGCCTCATCGGCGTCGTGCCGTCGGAGGAAAACCGGATCGTGTCGGAGACGATCATCGACACCCTGTCGAAGAATGCGCCCTTCCGGGTCGTCAACATCGGCGGCGGCCAGCCCGTCGGGCTGATGACATTCGTCGAAACGATCGAGACGATGCTCGGCAAGAAGGCGATCCGCAAGATGCTGCCGATGCAGCCCGGGGACGTCCACAACACCTATGCCGTGCCGGACCTCTTGGTGGCGCTGACGGGCTTCAAGCCGCAGATCGAAGTCGATGAGGGCGTAAAGCGCTTCGTCGAGTGGTATCAGGAAAATTACTGACAAAATGGCAGAGATCGCTGAAACGGACCATTGGATCGAGAGCTCCGGCAGGCGCCTCTATGCCAAATCATGGATGCCAACCCTCCTGAGATCCCAGCAACCGATCATCCTGTTTCACGACTCCCTCGGATGCGTCACGCTCTGGCGGGATTTCCCGGAGCAGCTCGCGCATTCCCTCGGTCGCAGGGTCATCGCCTATGATCGGCTGGGCTTTGGCCGGTCCGATGCCCGCGACGATCTTCTGACACAGGATTTTATCGCATCGGAGGCCGAGCGTTTCGTACCGCTTCTTTGCGAACAATTGTCCGTTCGAGACTTCGTCGCCTGCGGGCACAGCGTCGGGGGCGGCATGGCGGTGGAGGCGGGGGCAAGATTTGGCGAAGGCTGCCACGCCGTGATCACCATCGCCGCCCAGGCTTTCGTGGAGGAAAAGACCCTTCAGGGCATCCGGATCGCGCAGCAGGAATTCAAATCGGCCGAAACCTTCGCCCGGCTTGCCAAATATCACGGCAGCAAGGCCGAGTGGGTGCTGCACGCCTGGATCGACACCTGGCTCGCTCCCGAACGCGCGGGTTGGGCCCTCGATCCGGCGCTTAAAAAACTTCATTGTCCGGTGCTCGCCATCCACGGAGACCGCGACGAATATGGCTCCGAAGCCCATCCACGCCGCATCGCGGCCGGACATGGCTCGATATATATCATGCCGGATACCGGGCATGTGCCGCATCGCGAACGCCCTGCCCAGGTTCTGCAGGCGATCGAGAACTTTCTGATGTGAAACGACGAGAAAGTCGGCTTACTCGGTCCGACCGGCGGGATGATACGCCCGGTCGAAATAGATAAGCCCCTGCCCCTCGTCACGTTGACGAATAGCATCGACTTCGCAGAGCAGGATGTCATGCGTGCCGCCATCGGCCTGACGAACGATGCGACAATCGAACGAGACGAGAGCATCTTCCAGCACCGGCGCCCCTGTCGATAGTTCCGACCAGGAGGCACCAGCGAAGCGCTCGGCAACCGGGGTCTTGCCGCCGAAAAGCCGCGACAGGTCCTGATGCGCTTCCGACAGCACATTGACGCAGAGCACGCCGTTTTGCGTGACGGCAGGATGAACGGACGCGCCGCGATTGAGGCAGACGAGCAGGGTTGGCGGGCTGTCGGTAACGCTGCAGACGGCGGTCGCAGCAAAGCCGGCGATCCCCGCGGGGCCATTGGTCGTGACAATGTTCACGGCCGCCGCCATCCGTGCCATGGCATTGCGAAACTCGGTGCGCGCAATATCGGGATCGGCGACAGGCATCGCCTTCTCGATCGCCACGGACGTTTTCATGTTCATCGCACTCTTCCCTAAATCGCGCCGACAGCCTCACATTATCGATGGGAAGGATGCGCCTCAAGAAACGACATTTTGCGGAAGTAGCTCTTCGCGAGCAATTAATTTTCTATAAAATCTATCAACAAAAAGAAAATTAGATCGACTCAACCTTCTCGGCCGTCACGGCATGCTGAAGCCTGCCTCAGGTCCGGGTGGAGATCAGGAGAAACATCGGCCGCTCGCGCTCGATTACCCAATCGGGATGCACTGCGAGGTCGTCATCACTCGGCGACCATTCTTCGACATGGGCGATGGTGAAACCGGACTTGATCAAGAGGTTGAGCGTCGTGCCCATCGTGCGATGCTGCTTGATGACGCCCTCGGCGAGCCAGTTCGTCACCCGCGTTCCTTCGATCTGATAGGCGCTGAGCGGCCAGATCTTGCCACCATCGGCATCATCGAGCCATTCCGGCCGCCGCGGTGCCATATAGATCGGATGCTCGATCGAAAAGATCAGTCGCCCACTAGGTTTGAGTGCTTGATGGATGGTCGCTAAAAGGCCGGCGAAATCCTCGATATAGTGGAAGGCAAGCGAACTGTAGACGAGATCGAAGCTCGCTTTCGGAAGCTGAAGCTTCTCGAGATCGGCGCGGTCATAGTGGATACGCGCATCAGCCGTCTCCGCGAGCGCACGTTCCAGCATTTTTTCCGAGACATCGAGCCCCAATACACTGGCCGCCTCCTGCTCGGCCGCCCAACGGCAGAACCAGCCGAAACCGCAGCCGAGATCGACGACATCGAGCCCCTTCAGGTCAGGCATCAAGGCACGGATGGCCGGCCATTCGGCCGCACCCGCCAGCCCGTCGACGGATCGCTGCAGGCGGCTATAGCCTTCGAAGAAGGCCGGATCGTCGTAAATATTCTGCGTCATGTTGGTCTTCCATGCTTCTGCTTGCCTTGGAACTGGTCGTATCAGAGGTATAGCTCTTATCCTCTTCGCTTAGACCATAAGCAAACCGACGAAAAGCCAATTGAAAAGGAGGGCCGTCCGGTGCCGGTCAAGCCGCCGGCTTTGGCCGCGATAGCCACAGCGAATAGGGCTTCACGCCGAAATCCGGATCGGCCGCCTCCTCAAGCACATGGATGAATTCGATCGAATGCCCGTCTGGATCCGAAAAATATTGCGAGACGGCCGGCATCCAACCGACAACGACCGGCTCATCGAGCGGCTCGCCATTGAAGCCCTTCGGCTGAACGCCATGAGCCTTCAATGCGGCGGCGGCGCCGATTACATCGCCGAGAGAGGTTCTGAAGGCAATATGGAGGCGCATCTTGAGAGGGGAGCTGCCCGTTTCCCAAAGGCCGAGCATGCCCGTGCGTTTATCGTCGATCCAAAGGAAGGCGACATTCCTGCTCTCAATGACGGTCCCGATTTCCAGCTTCAGAACATCGCGATAGAAGGAGATCGAGCGATGGAGATCGGCAACCGTCAGATGCGTCTCATAAAGTCCCAGAATGCTGGGGATTGACGGATCGGCCGAACGCTCGGCATGACCGGCCGTCATCACATCACCTTCGCCGCCGTAACCTCGACCTCGACCAGAAACTCGGACCGCGTAAATCCGCCGACGATCAGCAGCGTAGAGACCGGTGCGGGAGTCTGGACATAGCGATCGCGCACGGCCATGTAGGCGGGAAAATCCTCGCGCGTGGTCACGAAACCACCGATGCGTATGACGTCGGCAAACCCCATGCCGGCCTCCTCAAGGACAGCGCCGATCGCCTTGAAACACAGTTCAGCCTGGCCGGTGACGTCAGACGGAATGCGGTCATCGAGACCGATGCCGAGCTGGCCGGAGGTGACCAGCAGGCTGGCGCCCGGCGGCACCAGCAGACCGTGATTGTAGTTGCCGAAAGGGCGACGGACGGATGCGGGATTGAAGACCTTTTTCATCGATTCCGACTCCTCGTGATCGGAGCGATTTCAGCATTTTGATGCTATGCCGACAAGCCGTTCAATGCACTTGCGCTGAAATATCAGCCCGATTTCGGCGCACTTCCAACAGGATATGTCCGAAAAGTGCTGCAAGCACGATCGGCCCGCCGATGAGCGTCGCCGTCGAAGGGCGCTCAGCAAAGATCATCCAGACCCAGAGTGGCGTCAGCGGCACTTCGAGCGCCGTCAGCAGAGCGGCATCCGAAGCCGGCACCAGCCGCGAGCCGAATGTATAGAGGCTGAGGCCCATGGCGTTCTGGATGATGCCGAAGGCGATGATCAGGCCGAGATCCTGGCCGGAGATCGAAAGCGGCGAGGCGAACCAGAAGGTAATGAAGGAACACAGCCAGGCGGAAAGCGCCATGGCCGGCAGCATCGGCACATTGCGATGCTGGCGCATGACCACCGCAAGGGCGGCGACCGTCAGCGTCATGATGGCGGCCAGCCCCTTGCCGAGCCAGCTGCCGCTGTCATTCCCATGCCCGGAAAGCATGATGAGCACGCCGATGAAGGCAACGCCGCTGGCAACAAGCGTCCGCACATTCGGACGCTCGCCGATGAAGAGAAAGGCGACACCGGCCGTAACGAACGGCACGGTCGCATAGATGACCATGGCATCGGCAACCGAGGTATAATAGATCGAGCCGATGCCGCTGATCATTGAGGCGGTGGAAAAGATCGTCGCCGCCAGTGAAGGCCCACCCATGGAGCGCAGGATGCGAAAGGCGTTGCGGCGCTCGATATAGAAGAACAACGCGAAAACGCCGAGCCCAGAGACAATGCCGCGGCAGAACAGAATGGTCATGAGATCGGCGTGGATCGCCCGCACGAAGAGACCGGACGTCGACCAGGCAAGCGCCGAAAGCGCCACATAGGCCACGCCCAGCCTGTATTGCTGCTGTTCTGCCAGCGTCACGATGAAATCCTCCGCCCTCTCGCGGCAGAGCATTAGCGGGCGGCAAGGATGCCCACAAGCAAAGCTTGCGCCGTTGCGTGTCGCGGATACCGGAAGATGACAAGGGTTGCAGGAAGGCCACGCCCCTTCCGGTTGGCAACCGGGAGACGCCTACCTACCCATTGGTACTGGCTGGATCATATTGATCTTGAACATATTTGTGATCGCTCTACGGTTCTGGCGGTCCGCGTCCAAGGAGAATCAGTTGCGCCTGTTGTCAGCCACCTTGTTCGCGTGCGGCTGCGTCAGCCTGGTCGACGGCCCGCTTTGGCCGCCGGCGCAAACCTATGTCGACACGACCGTGCAATGCAGCCAGAGCAGCAATCCGGCTCGTTGCGAGCATACACGCGATAGCTGGAAGGCCGATTACGAGGAAGCCATCGCGGGCGGGTATCGGGCGCAGAAGCATGTCGCCCTGTGCCTGAGCACCGGCTGCGACGAGGCGATCCAACCCGACAAGATGCTCGGCTGCGCCTGGCGCATGGTCATTGCCGAAACAAGGCATGCGGCGCCGGACAGCATGGATTTTGCCAATCTCAACCGCTTCTGCGGCACGGACTATATCGACCAGAAGGGAAAACTCGCGGCTGCCTCTCAAGCGAAGGCGATGATGCGCCTGATCGGCAAATAGCAGGCTGCGCGGCATAGTCTCTGCCGCGCAGCCGGTGTTTTTGACAATTTCTAAGCGTAGGGCGCCAGAAAACTGCGGATTGCCTCGATTTCGTTGGGCCTGATATCGTGGCCGCCTGGATGCCGTTCGAGCGTGACCTCGGCATTCTGCCGGTTAAAATAATCGGCCAGCGCCTTGGTCACCGACGCGGGCGCGATCGGATCGTGCTCGCCCGCCGTGATCAGCACGCGCTTGCCTTCAAGCCTGGCGTTATCCTTCGGCTGGAACGGGATCAGCGGATGCATCAGTACGGCCGCGTCGAAGAGATCGCCATGCTCGATCAGGACGTTGGCGAGGATATTGGCGCCGTTGGAAAAGCCGAGGCCCAGCACCTGCGATGCGCTATATTCGGCCGCCAGTTCCGAGACATACTTCGCCATCTTTTCCGTCGCCCTGGCAAGATCGGCCATATCATAGACGCCCTCGCCCGTCCGACGGAAGAAGCGCGCCGCACCATATTCCGAGACATCGCCGCGCGGCGAGACGATGGTTGCATCCGGCAGCAGGCGAGCGGCAAAATCGAAGAACTGGTTCTCGTCGCCGCCGGTGCCATGGAAGGTGAAGAAAATAGGCTTTCCGGGTGCACCGGCCTTCAGCCGGTGCACATAGGTCGTATCCGTCATGATGTCCTCCTGGATTAGCCTTCCAGCGGTTCGAGATGCTGTTCGATCAGGCCGCGCAGATGCGCGTGCTGTTCAGGCAGTTTCAATGCCTCGCCGAGATGGGCCGTATCCTCGTCGCGGTCGAAGCCCGGTTCGTTGGTGGCGACTTCGAATAGCACGCCGCCCGGCGTACGGAAGTAGATCGCCCAGAAGTAATCGCGGTCGATGACCGGGGTCACCTGATAGCCCGTATCCATCAGCGCCTTGCGCACTTCGAGCTGCTTTGCACGGTTCTCGACGGCAAAGGCGACATGGTGGACGGAGCCGGCGCCCGGCAGCGCCCGGTTGATGTTCGGCATGGTTTCGAGATCGACATAGTCGGCACCGTTGCCGCCGGGAATGGCAAGCCGCTTGACGCCTTCATGCGTATCGACCACCTCGTAGCCCATGTACTTCAAGAGCTCGGCGGTAGCGCCTTCGTCCCTGAGCCGCATGGCGACGGAATGAAAGCCTCGGATGGCATGCTCGGCATCGACGCCACCATGAGTCCACGGCAGACGCTTGTCGTCCTTGACCTCGACAAGCGCGAAGCCATCACCATCCGGGCCGGCAAAATGCATGCGCTTCTGACCGAAGGATTCGTCGGCCTTCAGGCCTTCGACACCGCGCTGGCCAAGCCGTTCGGTCCAATAGCCGATGGAACCTTCAGGAACGGAATAGACGGTATTGCCAAC
Source organism: Rhizobium pantanalense (assembly GCF_030182525.1). NCBI lineage: Bacteria > Pseudomonadati > Pseudomonadota > Alphaproteobacteria > Hyphomicrobiales > Rhizobiaceae > Rhizobium > Rhizobium pantanalense. The sequence continues at coordinate 431,477 of NZ_JAQJCH010000001.1, read as the reverse complement.
TTCGCCGGTGCCCGGGCGACCGCGCGCCATCTTCGGGAACGGGAAGTAGGTCATGATCGTGCCGGGCGTGCCGAGCTCGTCACCATAGTAGAGGTGATAGACATCGGGAGCGTCGAAGTTCACGGTCTTCTTGACGCGGCGAAGGCCGAGCGTATCGGTGAAGAACTTGTTGTTGGTCCGGGCATCTTCCGCCATCGAGGTAACGTGGTGAAGACCTTTGATCTGGTTAAGCATCTTGAACCCCTTGTCTCGTCGCGCCTGCACCGGCAGGCGTTTGTCATGGGCAGAAGATGGTCTTCTAGGGCCTGTTTCGATAGCCCTGAATAGCCAAACGGATTGTCTTCAATGAGTGAACGATAAATTCAGATCGTTCACCTACGGAAATGCCGCTCGTCTCTTGATTTCAAATGGGAGCAGCATTAATCTAAGCTAGACAGTCTAGCCAGCGAGGCTTTCGATGGATTGGCCATTACAGGATGCAAAGAACCAGTTTTCAAAAGTCGTGCAGAAAGCACGCAGCGAAGGGCCCCAAATTGTCACCTTGCGCGGCGAACGGGCGGCTGTCGTCCTGTCTGCCGAAGACTATGATGTACTTCTGGCCGGCAAACCAAGCCTTGCCGACGATTTGCTGTCGGGGCCTGCTTGGGACGACGAATTGGCCGAAGCCGTATCTAAACGAGATAAAACGCCAAGCCGGGATGTCCTTTTCTGATGTATCTGGTCGATACCAACGTCGTCTCGGAAATCCGGCGCGGTAATTCTCAAGCGATTACGTGGCTGCGCTCGGTCGATCCCTCCACTATCTATCTGAGCGTCATCACACTTGGAGAGATCATGCGCGGGATTGCGCTAAAGCGAAAATCGGACCCGCGTACCGCAGCACATCTGGAGGAATGGTTGCGTAAGCTCCGGTACGACCATCGCAATCGCATCCTTGCCATTACCGATCAGATTGCCGTCGAATGGGGCCGTATCGCGGCGCAACGCCCACGTGGTGACGCCGATGGGCTCATCGCAGCAACTGCGATCGTTCATGACCTCATCGTCGTCACTCGCAACATTGGTGATTTCGACGACACCGGCGCTTTAATCGTCAATCCCTGGGATGAGGCGCCTTACTGAGCCTCAGGATTGCTCGGCAGAGCCCAATCGATCGGATCCCGGCCATGCTCGGCAAGATAAGCGTTGGCCTTGGAGAAATGCCGGCAGCCGAGGAAGCCGTTGTGAGCCGACAGCGGCGAAGGATGCGCCGCCTTCAGCACCAGATGGCGGTCGGTATCGACGAAGGCGGCCTTCTTCTGTGCATAGGAGCCCCAGAGCATGAAGACGACGCCATCGCATTCGTCGTTGACTTGGCGGATGACGGCATCGGTGAAGCGCTCCCAGCCCTTGCCCTGATGCGAGGCGGCCTGCGATTCCTCGACGGTCAGCACGCTGTTGAGCAGGAGCACGCCCTGCTTCGCCCAGCTTTCCAGAAAGCCGTGGCGCGCCGGCGGGATGCCGAGATCGGTTTCCAGTTCCTTGTAGATATTGACCAGCGATGGCGGGATGCGCACGCCGGGACGCACGCTGAAGCAGAGCCCATGCGCCTGCCCGAAACCATGATAGGGATCCTGTCCAAGGATGACCACCTGCACCTCGTCAAGTGGCGTCAGATCCAGCGCCCGGAAATACTCGCTACCACGGGGAAAGATCACCTTGCCGCGCTGCTTTTCCTCGACGAGAAAAGCCTTGAGCTGCTGCATGTAGGGGCTTTCGAACTCCGGCGACAGCGCCTCTTTCCAGCTCTCCTCCAGCTTGATGTTCGCCTCAGCCATCGTTTCCGGCCTCCGTCAGTTGTCAGCATGTCGATTGAGGATGAAAGCGCCGGCGTGTCAAGAAAATGGCGGACGCCGCGGTGGAGAGATCACAGTTTTCGGGAGGTGATCTGGCCTGCTTCCAGGTTTGCCTCGCAAATCACGCAATAATAGCAGCAGGACACGCAAGCGTTGACAAGGCGGTCCGCTTCCGCCAATGGAAGCCATCCCAATTTTCCGACCGGTGTCTCATGCTTCCCTTGCATTCCCTTGGCGAGCGCATCGTTGTGCTCGGCCCCTCCAATGCTGGCAAGTCAACCTTGGCGGTTGCACTCTCCAAGAAGCTCGGCTTTCCGACCGTGCATCTCGATCAGCTTCATCACCTGCCTCATACGGACTGGAAGCAGCGCCCTGAAGCAGAATTCGCAGCACTTCACGGTGCAGCGATTCTTGGCGAGCAGTGGATCATGGAAGGCAATTATACGCGCCTGATGCCGCAACGTTTGGCCCGCGCTACCGGCGCCATCCTCATCACCTCCAATCATTGGCTGCGCTTTTCCCGCTATCTCAAGCGGACCCTGATCAACCGCTCAGATCGAGCAGGACATCTCGAAGGCGCCAAGGACAGCATCAAATGGGAGATGATCCACTGGATACTCGTGAAGACCCGCAACAGTGGCGCCAAATACGCAAAAATTCTTCAGGAAGCTAATTTGCCGATGGTGGAATGCCATACAGCGGAGGCTCTGAATAACCTTTATCAGGCCTGGGACCTGCCGAGCGGGCGATAGGCCTATACCGAAATGGTTTTTGAATTAGCACACGTCCCCAATCATCCCTTGATCCGAACCATCTGCGGATCATAAAGCGGCTTCAGCGACACCTTGCACGGCACGCGGCTCCGCGCGACATCGAGCTCATAGCGTCCGGAAAGCACAAAATCCTCCGCCACGCCGCCGGGATCGCGGACGTAGCCGTAGCCGATCGCCTTGCCGATCGTGTAGCCGTAGCCGCCGCTCGATAGCCAGCCGACGCGCTGGCCGTCGCGATAGATCGTCTCGCGGCCGAGAAGGACGACCTCGGGATCGTCGGGCACGAAGCAGGCGAGCATCTTCTTGACGCCAGAGGCCAGCTGCCGCTCGATCGCCTCCCTGCCGCGAAATGCCACATCCTTTTTCGTCTTCACCGCCCAGGCGAGGCCGGCTTCGATCGGCGTATGATCCGGCCCGATATCCGAACCCCAGGCGCGATAACCCTTCTCCAATCGGCAGCTCTCGATGGCGCGATAGCCAGCATTGATAAGACCGTATTCGCGACCAGCCGCCATCAGCACATCATAAACGCTAGTGGCATATTCCACCGGCACATGCAGCTCATAGCCAAGTTCGCCGACGTAGGTGATGCGCAGCGCCCGCACCGGGCAGCCGGCGATACCGACGGTCTTTACCTTTCCGAAGGGGAATGCGGCGTTCGAAACGTCGGCCGAGTTCACGGCCTGCAATATCTCGCGCGACTTCGGCCCCATCAGCGACAAGACCGAATAAGCGGAGGTGACGTCCACCAGTTCGGCATGCATCTCCGCCGGAATGTTGCGGGCGATCCAGTCAAAATCATGGGTGGCAAAGCCGGTGCCTGTCGTGATGTAGAATTCATTCTCGGCAATGCGGGCAACGGTGACATCGCATTCGATGCCGCCGCGGTCGTTGAGCATCTGAGTATAAGTCAGGGCGCCGACAGGCTTGGCGACGTCGTTGGAAGCGATCCAGGAGATCGCTGCCTCGGCATCCCTGCCCTTCAGCACGAATTTGGCGAAGGAGGTCTGGTCGAAAATGACGGCCGCTTCGCGCACAGCCTTATGCTCCCGGCCGACGGCATCGAACCAGTTCTGCCGTCCATACGTGTACTCGTCCTTCGGCTCCTCGCCGGCAAAGAGATCGGCAAACCAGTTCGGTCGCTCCCATCCGAGCTTTTCGCCGAAGCAGGCGCCCTGCGCCTTCAGCCGATCGTAAAGCGGCGACTTGCGGCAGGGCCGGCCGCTGGAATGCTCCTCGAAGGGCCAGGCCATGGTGTAATGCTTGCCATAGGCTTCCAGCGTGCGCGTGCGCACCCAATCAGTGTCGAAATGCGGGCGGCCAAAGCGCCTGATATCGACCGGCCAGAGATCGTAAGGCGGCTCGCCCTTGGCAACCCATTCGGCGAGCGCCATGCCGGCACCACCGGCAGATGCGATGCCGAAGGCATTGAAGCCTGCGCCGACGAAGAAATTCCTCAGTTCCGGCGCCTCGCCAAGAATGAAATTGCCATCGGGCGTAAAGCTCTCCGGCCCGCACAGCAGTTGCTTGATGCCGGCCGTCTGCAGCGCCGGCACGCGCACCAGCGCCTGCTCCATGATCTGCTCGAAGTGATCGAAATTGCTGTCGAGCAGCGTGTAGTGGAAATCCTTCGAAATACCATCGAGCGCCCAGGGAATGGGATTGGGCTCATAGCCGCCCATGACCAGCCCGCCGACCTCCTCCTTGTAATAGGTCAGCCGATCCGGATCGCGCAGCGTCGGCAGGTTGGAAGGCACGCCGAAGGATTCGGTGATGAGATATTGATGTTCGACCGAGACGAGCGGAACGTTGACGCCGAAGCGGCCGGCAAAGGTCCGAGTCCACTGCCCTGCACAAACGACGACACGCTCGCATTCGATGCGGCCTTTCTCGGTGATGACGGCACGAATCCGGCCCTTGTCGATCTCCAGATCGAGAACTTCGGTATCCTCAAAGATCGACACACCGCTCATGCGGGCGCCCTTTGCCAGCGCCTGGGTGATATCGGAAGGATTGGCCTGGCCATCGGTCGGCAGGAAGGCGGCACCGACGAGATCATCGACATCCATCAGCGGCCAGAGGTCCCTCGCCTCCTGCGGCGTCAGCAGGTGCATCTGCAGGCCGAAGGACTGTGCCGTCGTCGCCTGCCGCTTCACCTCGGTCCAGCGCTCCTCGTTGCAGGCAAGGCGCAACCCGCCATTCATCTTCCAGCCGGTGGCAAGCCCCGTCTCCGCCTCGAGTTTCATGTAGAGATCAACGGAATAGCCGAGCATCTGCGTGATGTTGGCGCTGGTGCGCAATTGGCCGACGAGGCCGGCGGCATGGAACGTCGTGCCCGAGGTCAGCTTCTTGCGCTCCAGAAGCACGGTATCGGTGAAGCCGAGCTTGCCGAGATGATAAGCGGTCGAGCAGCCGATGATGCCGCCGCCGATGACGACGGTCTTTGCGGTAGCAGGCAGTTCCTTCATCGTGTCACCTCAGGAATTGCGAAAATCCTGCCAGGCGCTTTCGAACCGCCTGAGATTTTCAGCCGTATAGGAAGAATAATCGAAATCGATGTCGGAATGGATTTCCGAAACCATGCTCCACATCGTCTCGCGCAGGAGCGAAGCACATTTCATCGCCTGATAACGCCGGCGCAGATCGTCACCGACGGGAGCCTCGAAATAGACCTCCAGCATCGCCTCTTCCTGCGCTTCCGAGAATTCATTGTTGGAGGCAAGGCCGCCGAGATCGAAAAGCGGCGTGTTGAAGCCGGCATAATCCCAATCGATCAGCCAGAACCGCTTGCCGTCATCGAGGAAATTCGCCGCCAGCAGATCGTTGTGTCCGAAGGCGATTTCGAAAGGACCGGCTTCGCGTTCGAGCCGTTCGGCAATCTCCAGAAAGGAAGTCAGCAACGGGTTGTGGCGACTGCCGCCAGCCTCAAGGAGAGCGGCATAATCCCTCACCACATGAAAGACCCAGAAGATGGCCGCCGGTCCGCGAAAATGCCGGGCGACGTCCCGATGACAGGACCGGACGAGCGGCACGACCCGGCTCATCATGACTGGATTTCTTATATCATCGGCTGACAGCGGCCTCGCGTCGATATAGTCCAGCACCAATATGCCGGGCTCATGATGGATGACCGCAGGCGAAAGACCGGCGGCATGGGCGGCCCTGCTCGCAGCCACCTCGTTTGCGCGGCTGATGTGATGAACGGGAATGTCCGATCCGAGCCGCACGACGAAGCGGCGGCCATCATTGCCGACCAGATAGTTGCGATTGGTAATGCCGCCCACCAGCGGTTCGATGTCGATCGGCCCGCGCCAGATGCTGAGAGAATGTATCCTGTCTTGCGCCGTCGCAGTCATTCCCCCTCCGGTCCTGCTGCTGAGCATCCATCGGATATCGAAGGTTCCCCACAAACGTAAGGCTGTCAAGAACCGGCCCACAAAATGAAACGAATATTTGGCTTTTTGTTGGAATCGAGCAACCATCTCCAATCGGATGAGCTATGGATATCCTGAAGACTGCGCTTCACCGTAGGTGAGATTTGTCTTAAAAACTCAGGCGCGAAGCACCCGGATAAGGGCTGCGTGCATTAAGGCTTGCGCCAGCAACGGAACCGGCCAGTCGAAAGCCATGCAAGTTTGGGATCAATACCCTCAATAGGATCAGGAACCATGCCGGGCACATCCCAGCCACCGCTGCACTCCAACCATCGCGAGCGCGAAATTCTCGAGGAACTGCGGTTAGCTGGCGGCGCCAGCCGCATCCAGTTCCTGGCCGAACGGCTCGGCGTTTCCGAAGAGACCATCCGCCGCAACATCCGCAGCCTAGAGGCCAACGGCCTCGTGACCAAGGTGCATGGCGGGGTCCATATCAAGGACTCGATGCTCGAGCCGCCGCTACATCTGCGCATGAACGAGAATGCCGAAGCCAAACGGATGATCGCCGCCTCGGTCGCCGCCATGATTGAGGATGGCGATGCCCTCTTCCTCGATGTCGGCTCGACCACCGCCTTCATCGCCGTCGCGCTGCAGAAGCATCAGAACCTCTTCGTCGTCACCAACGCCGTCGCGGTTGCCCATGCGCTCGCGACCCGCAATGGCAATCGCGTCTTCTTTGCCGGCGGCGAACTGCGCGGTCACGATGGCGGCACGTTCGGCATGGAAGCCGCCAATTTCCTGCGGCGCTTCAATGTGCGCCACGCCATCCTCTCGGTCGGCGCCATCAACGCCGCCTCGGGCTTCATGCTGCATGATCTGGAAGAAGCGGAGTATTCGCGGGAGGCGGCTAGCCGCGCCGAAAACCGCATCGTCGTCGCCGATAGCGCCAAATTCGGCCGCAGCGCGCCGATCGTTCTGAATGAGCTGGAAAACTTCAACGTTCTGGTTACGGACGAACAACCGCCGGCAGACATTCGCGCCATGCTGGAGCGTAACGAGATCGAGCTCGTTATCGCCAATCGGCAACGGGATGAACGGCGATAGCGAGTTCGCCGGGTACTCAGCCCTTGCACATAGTCTCAAGCGTCTGCGCGGCTTTGCTCGCATGGCGCTCCTTGTGGCGCAGCAGGCGGAAGCTGCGAGCGGGCAGATCGAATTTTGCCTGAACCAGCAACCCCTGCTCAAGATAGGCTTTGGCCGCAGCACTGGAAATGGCGGCAGCACTTTGCCCCGCGCAGACTGCGGAGAGCACTGCCTCATTCGAGGGAAGGACCAGCGCCACCTTGAGGTCCTGCGGCGAAGCCCCGAGCTTGGCAATCGCATTCTCGAATTCGGAACGCGTACCCGAACCCTCCTCCCGCATCACCCAGGAAGTGCCGGTAGCAAGATCGGCCGCAGTCAATTGCCGACCATCGGCCCAGGGATGATGCGGTGGCACGACGATGACGAGTGCATCCTGCGCAACGATCTTCATCGACAGCGCCGGGGCATCCACTTCGCCTTCGATGAAACCCAGCTCGGCCGCACCGTCGCTAACTGCCTCGGTGACGGTACGGGTATTGCCGATCGTCAGATCTAGCTCGATACCGGGATAATCGCGGCGAAACCGCATCAGCAAGGGCGGCAGCCAGTAGCTGGCGATAGTCTGGCTGGCATAGAGGCTGAGGCGGCCGCGCTGCAGCCCGCCCAGTTCCGAAAGCATGAGTTCGGCTGAGCGCACACGCGCAAGAGTCGCCTTGGCTTCTCCCAGGAAGGATCGGCCCGCCTCCGTCAGCTCGATCCTTCGACCGACGCGATGAAACAGCTCCACGCCGTAATAGGCCTCAAGGTTCTTGATCGCGGAGCTGACGGCGGATGGCGTCAGGTTGATGGCTTCTGCGGCATTGGTCAGATGTTCTCGCTCGGCGACAGCGACGAAGATTGCAAGTTGCTCGAAGGTCATGGGAAATCATTCTAATTTATCGAATGAAACATAGGATAATATTCGATGGATGTCGACATCGGCAGGTGAGACTTTCCAGCCGTCACCAAATCACAAGAAACGAATGACGGCGCCCCATGTCCATCGCTCAACGAACAAACGAGATCCTTCCCGGCCTCGCACTCACCTCGGGCGTCGCCCTTCTGGCCTATGCTGCGGAGCATGTTGAGGTGGGCCTCCTTGGTGGCCGGTGGATCGAAAGTCTGGTGCTTGCCATCGCCCTCGGCATTGCGGTTTGCACGATCACGCCGCTGAAGCCGGCGATGAAGCCGGGCATCGATTTCAGCGCCAAGTTTCTTCTGGAAATCGCCATCGTCCTTCTCGGCGCCTCCATCAGCCTGTCGTCGATCCGCGGCGCCGGCGTCTGGCTGATTGCCGGCATCGCTGTCGTCGTCGTGCTGTCGATCGCGGCCACTTATCTCATCGGCCGGACGCTCGGCCTGCCGCCGAAGCTCGCGACCTTGATCGCCTGCGGCAATTCGATCTGCGGCAATTCGGCAATCGTGGCCGTTGCCCCCGTGATCGAGGCCGACTCACAGGAGATCGCCGCGGCGCTTGCCTTCACCGCAGTCCTCGGCATTGCCGCCGTGTTCCTGCTACCGCTTTTCTATTTCCACTTCAGCATGAGTGTACCGCAATACGGAACCCTTGCCGGATTGACGGTCTACGCTGTACCGCAGGTCTTGGCAGCGACCGCGCCCGTCGGCCTGCTCGCTGTCCAGACCGGCACGCTCGTCAAGCTCGTCCGAGTCCTGATGCTGGGCCCGGTCATCTTCCTGCTCGGCATCATCACCAAGACGGAGGCGACAGGAACGGATGGACGCGGCGGCCATCACCATTCTCTGGTCCCCTGGTTCATCTGCGGCTTCCTGGGGTTGATGGCGCTGCGCTCATTCGGGCTGATCCCCGATGCGCTGGTGGCACCGATGGAAACTGTTTCCGGTATCCTGACCGTCATCGCCATGGCAGCGCTCGGCCTGTCGGTCAACCTCCGCTCCGTCGCCCATGCCGGCGGCCGGGTGATCGCGGCAGCGACGCTATCGCTGTTGACGCTGGGCGCTATCAGCTATGGTCTGATCCTCGCCCTGCAGATCCAGTAGCATCCGCCGCAAAGATTGGCCGAGGATCAACTCAGGCTCGATGCCTCGGCTGATTTCAGCAAAGCCGCGGTCTCGCTTTCGCAAGAAGGATAGCCGATGGCATAGCCTTGAAGCTCGTCGCAGCCGACCTCGGCCAGAACGCGCGCATGATCCTCTGTCTCGACCCCTTCGGCGACCACCTCGACATTCAATGTGCGTGCGATTTCGATGATAGAGCCGACGAGGCGACGCTGCTCCTCAGACACCGTTACGGCAGTCACCAGCTGACGGTCTATCTTCAGCCGTTTCGGTTTCAGCTTGACGAGGCCGATCAGCGAAGCGTGACCGGAGCCGAAATCGTCGATCTCGATATCGATTCCCATCTCCTTGATGCCTGCGATATTGGCAAGCACGGCCTCGTCGGGCTCATCCAGAAAGATGGTCTCCACCAGCTCGAAGGCGATGGCGTGGCGCGGTATTCTGAGCGCCTTCAAACCGTCGATCAGGTCGGGATCGGCAAGCCGGCGACCAGAGATATTCACAGCAATGCGCGGCGGTGAAAGGCCCTGCGAAACCCAGGCTGCCCGATCCGCCAATGCGCGCTTCAGCACGGCCGCATCGATCTCTGCGGTAAATCCATATTCATCGGCGACCTTGAGGAAGGCCACGGGGCTCAGCAATCCCCTTCCCGGATGCCGCCAGCGTGCCAGCGCCTCCAATCCGACGATGCGGCGGCTCTGCGCATCCACCTGAATCTGATAGAAGGGCTCGATCTGTCGCAGCACCGGCGCCAATCGCAACTCGTCGGCTAGGCGGCGTTCTGCATGCAGATCGGACTGGAGCTGCGGCGTGAAGAACTCCACCCGGTTGCGGCCAAGTTTCTTGGCCTGAAAAAGGGCGACATCGGATTCTGCCAGCAGATTACCTGCGCCGCTCGTCTGGCCTATCGCCACGCCAATGGACGCGCCGATCTTCAGCATCTCGTTGCCGAAACGCACTTCGCGACGCAATCGCGATAGAATATCGCCAGCGATCGCTTGAAGTCTTTCGACACTGCCGATATTGACCAGCACGGCCACGAACTCGTCGCCGCCGATGCGGGCGACAATATCGTTGGCGGTTATCGCTCCGGAAATGCGGGCGGCAGCGCTCTGCAGCGTGGCATCACCGGCCGCATGGCCCCATTTGTCGTTAATCTCCTTGAACCCGTCGAGATCGATATGGAGGATCGCCAGGGTCCCGATAGACGCATCGTTGCGCAACTCGGCCAGTCGCCGGTCGAAATAGCGGCGGTTCGGAAGGCCCGTGAGATAATCGTGATCGGCGGCATGTTCTATTCGCGCCCGACTGTGCTCCAACGCAACGGCGCGCGCTTCGGCGATCGCTTTTTGACCACTCAGCTCGCGATTGAGCAGGACGTCGGCGGTGACGTCCCATTCCGCGCCGATGAAGGAAGGCGCCCCTTCGGCATCCTCATAATAATGCGCGCGCGAGCGCAGATGACGCACCTCGCCTCCGGGCAGGATGATGCGGAACTGGGAATTATAGAAACCCTTCCTGGCCAGCGCGACATCGAAGTCGTGGATAGCCCCTTCGAGATCCTCGGGATGCAGCGCATTCATCCAGACCTCGGAGGAAACCCTGTGCTCATGAAGTCCGGTCCCGTAGAGCTTGTGCATCTGCGAGTCCCAGAGCAATTCCTGCTCGTTGACATTATGCTGCCAGACACCGATTTGAGACGCCTCCAGCGCCAGCTCCAGCCTCCTCAAAAGGTCCTGGAACTCTTCTTCGCTTCGTCCTGATGTCGTCTCTGCCAAAGAGCACTACCCCCTTCGGAAACTGAAGAGACCAACTAATCGCAGCCAATTATAGTTGCACTACTCCCTTTCGCGAACTTTAATGGCTGCGCAAGCTACCCAAATTAACAGCAGCACTGCAATCCTTGCCAGCGGCCGGCGCCTGTCAATGGTTGTGCCGCGGCGGATTGGCAGCGATGTCGCGAAAATCGGCGGCGCCATCCAGCACGGCTCCGTCGGAAAGCTGCGTGACCGAACGGCGATAGATGCGCTGCCATGGCGTTGCATCCGGCGGCACCGCGGGAATGCCGTCGCCCTTGCGACGCGCGATCTCCGCTTCGTCCACCAGCATGTCGCAGCGCCCCTGATTGAAATCGATGCGGATGATGTCGCCGGTCCTGAGCCAGGCAAGACCGCCGCCGGCCGCGCTTTCCGGCGATGCGTTCAGAATGGAGGGGCTGTCGGCCGTGCCAGATTGGCGCCCGTCGCCGATCGTCGGCAAGCTCTTGATGCCCTTTTTAATAAGATGATCCGGCGGTTGCATGTTGACAACTTCGGCCGATCCCGGCCAGCCGATCGGCCCGGCGCCGCGAATGACGAGAATGGTCCTTTCGTCGATGCCGAGAGCGGGATCGTTGATGCGCTTGTGATAATCCTCGGAGCCGTCGAAAACAACTGCCCTGCCCTCGAACACGCCTTCATGGCCCGGCTCCTGCAAATAGCGGCTGCGGAACTCCTCTGAGACGACGCTCATCTTCATGATGGCAAAATCGAACAGATTGCCTTTGAGCACCAGGAAGCCGGCGCGCTCCTTCAGCGGCTCGGCGAAGGGACGGATGACCTCGCGATCCGTAGCCGCCCGGCCCTTCAAATTCTCCGCCATCGTCCGGCCTGTCACCGTCGGACAGCTACCATCCAGCTTGCCGGCCTGCAGCAACTCCCACATGATGGCCGGAACGCCGCCGGCGCGATGGAAACGCTCGCCGAGATAGGCGCCTGCCGGCTGGACATTGGCGAGCAGCGGAATGTCGAAGCCGTGCACCTGCCAGTCGTCAGGATAAAGCTCGACGCCGGCGTGCTTGGCCATGGCGGCAAGATGCGGCTGCGCATTGGTCGAGCCGCCGATAGCCGAATTGACCCTTATGGCATTGAGGAAAGCTTCGCGCGTCAGCACGTCCGAAGGCTTGATATCGGCGAGAACCAGCTCGACTGCCCTCCGGCCTGTGCGATAGGCCATCTGGCCGCGCTCGCGATAGGCGCCGGGGATGGCGGCACAACCGGTCAGCGACATGCCGAGCGCTTCCGCCATGGCGTTCATGGTGGACGCTGTTCCCATGGTATTGCAATGGCCGATCGAAGGCGCCGAGGCGAGCGAAGCCTCCATGAATTCTTCCTCGTCGATCTCGCCTGCCGCCAGCTTGCGGCGCGAGCGCCAGATCACCGTTCCGGAGCCGGCAAGCTCGCCTTCGTGCCAACCGTCGAGCATAGGTCCGCCGGAGAGAACGATCGCCGGAATATTTACTGTCGAGGCCGCCATCAATGCCGATGGCGTGGTCTTATCGCAACCGGTCGTCAGCACGACACCATCGAGCGGATAGCCATAGAGTACCTCCACCAGGCCGAGATAGGCGAGATTGCGGTCGAGTGCCGCCGTCGGCCGTTTGCAGTTCTCGAAGATCGGGTGGGTCGGAAACTCGATCGGGATGCCGCCGGCATCGCGAATGCCATCGCGCACGCGCTTGGCGAGATCGAGGTGATGGCGGTTGCAGGGTGTCAGGTCGCTGCCGCTCTGGGCGATACCGATGATCGGCTTGCCGGACCGCAATTCCTCCGGCGTGATGCCGTAATTCATGAAGCGCTCGAGATAGAGCGCCGTCATATCGATATGATCCGGATTGTCGAACCAGTCCTGCGAACGCAGACGACGCTTGGATGCACCCTTATCGCTCATCTCTTCCTCAAGCCTTTCCTCGGGCATTCTTGTCTTCCAGATGCTGCAGCAGGCCGCTGTGATCCTGCTCGCCACCGCCGTTTTCGACGAATTCGGCAAACTCTGCTCGAACGGCTTCGGTCAGCGGCAGATGCAGCGACAGGTTCTGCGCCGCCGCCAGCACCGTATCGAGGTCCTTCAGCTGGTTGCGGGCGGTGCCGCCAGGCTCGAAGTTGCGCTCGATCATGCGCCGGCCATGCAGCTCCAGAATCCGGCTTTCGGCGAACCCGCCACGAATGGCGTCACGAAACGCCTCGCGCGAACCGCCGCCGGCCTCGACCAGCAGCATCGCTTCCGCGACGGCCCCGATGGTCACGGCAACGATCTGCTGATTGCCGAGCTTTGCGAGCTGGCCTGTCCCGCTCGGACCCACACGGGTTACGCGGCCGAGAGGCGCCATAATATCGCGCACGCTGTCGATGACGCCGGCATCGCCCCCAGCCATGATCGCGAGCGTTCCGGCGGCCGCCCCGACCACGCCACCGGAGACCGGCGCATCAATGTGTCGGATACCACGCTCGGCGAGTTTGAAGGCATGTTCGCGGGCAGCAGCCGGCGATATCGAGCTGTTGTCGATAACGATCGTGCCAGCCTCCAGCACATCGGCCACGCCGCTGCCGAACAGGACTTCGCCGACAGCTCCGCCATTCGTCAGCATTGTGAAAAGCACCGCGGCTCCCCGCGCCGCCTCCACCGCCGTATCTGCGACGGTTGCGCCATCGGCAGCCAGAGGTTCCGCCTTGCTGCGATCGCGATTCCAGACGGTCACGGCAAACCCGGCGGCCAGCAGGCGCCGCGCCATCGGCGCACCCATCAATCCCGTGCCGAGAAAGGCGATCTTCCTGCCGCTCATAGACTATCCTCCGAATGCGGCACACCAGCCCCGAGGCTATATATGCTATCGCCCTTTGGGTCCTTGCGCCAACGGGCCGCTCCTCATGCCCGATGTACGTCAATCAAATCATCCAAGAGCTTGATAAACCTATGGTGCCAGCATGCAAAGAAAATCGGCGGCCTGACCGAAAATTCTTCGACGCTGAATTCGCAATAGGCCGGTGGATATAGAAAAGGCGGGACCTTATGGTCCCGCCCCTGGCCTGTCGAGGACTGGAGGTCGGTTCGGCATGGCCCCTATTCGGCGGCGATCGGGAGTACCTCCGCCGAATGTTCGTTGTCATTGTGCGGATGCTGCTTCAGCGGACGGTTGCCAGTCAGCCGGCGGGTCAGCACGTAGAACACCGGCGTCATGAAGATGCCGAAGAAGGTCACGCCGATCATACCGGCAAACACCGCGACACCCATGGCAGCGCGCATTTCGGCACCGGCACCGGTCGAGGTGACCAGCGGCACGACACCCATGATGAAGGCCATGGAGGTCATCAGGATCGGACGCAGGCGCAGGCGGCTGGCTTCGATCGCGGCCTGGACCGGCGTGCGGCCCTCGAATTCCAGCTCGCGGGCGAATTCCACGATCAGGATCGCGTTCTTTGCCGATAGGCCGACGAGCACCACCAGGCCGATCTGGGTGAAGATGTTGTTGTCTCCCCCCGTGAGCCAGACGCCGGTCAGCGCCGCCAAGACGCCCATCGGCACGATCATGATGATGGCGAGTGGCAAGGTCAGGCTCTCGTATTGGGCGGCCAGCACGAGGAAGACGAGGAGCAGCGCCAGCGGGAAGACGACGACGCTGGAATTGCCGGCCAGGATCTGCTGGTAGGTCAAATCAGTCCATTCGAAGTCGATGCCGGGCGGCAGCGTCTCATGCAGGATCTTCTCGATCGCCGCCTGTGCCTGGCCCGACGAGAAACCGGGCGCCGGGCCGCCATTGATGTCAGCTGCTAGGAAGCCGTTATAGCGGTTCGTGCGTTCCGGACCAGTCGTGGCATCCACCTTCAGCAGGGCTGAAAGCGGGATCATCTGACCCGATGCCGAACGAACCTTCAACTGGCCGATATCTTCCGGCTGTGCGCGGAACTTGGCATCGGCCTGCACGCGGACGCTGTAGGTGCGGCCGAAGGCGTTGAAGTCGTTCACATAGAGCGAACCGAGATAGATCTGAAGCGCCTGGAAGACGTCGGTGACGGAGACCCCGAGCTGCTCGGCCTTGGCGCGGTCGAGATCGGCAAAGAGCTGCGGCACGTTGATCTGGAAGCTTGAGAAGATGCCGGTCAGTTCCGGTGTCTGATAAGCTTTGGCGATCACTGCCTTGGCCGCCTGATCGAGCGCCTGGTTACCGAGGCCGGCTCGATCCTCGATCTGCAGCTTGAAGCCGCCTGTCGTACCGAGACCGTTCACCGGCGGTGGCGGGAACATGGCAATGAAGGCATCCTGGATGGCACCGAACTTGTGGTTCAGTGCCATGGCGATCGCCCCGCCCGAAAGGTCGGGCGTCTTGCGCTCGTCGAAGTCCTTCAGCGTTACGAAAACGATGCCCGCGTTCGAGGAATTGGTGAAACCGTTGATCGACAGGCCCGGGAAGGCGATCGCATTGGCGACGCCCGGCTGCTTCAGCGCGATGTCCGTCATGCGCTTGATCACGCTTTCCGTACGATCGAGGCTTGCGGCATCCGGCAACTGTGCGAAGCCGATCAGATACTGCTTGTCCTGCGACGGCACGAAACCGCCTGGAACCGTTGTGAACAGGCTATAGGTCGCTCCCACCAGCGCGAGATAGACCACCATGACGATGCTCTTGCGCGATACCAGGCGGCCGACGCCCTTGCCGTAGTATTTCGAACCGGCTCCGAACGCCCGGTTGAAGCCGCGGAAGAACCAGCCGAAGACCGCGTCCATGATCCGCGTCAACCGATCCTTCGGCGCATGATGGCCCTTCAGGAGCAGGGATGCCAGCGCAGGAGACAGGGTGAGCGAGTTGAAGGCCGAGATGACGGTCGAGATGGCGATCGTCAGCGCGAACTGGCGGTAGAACTGGCCGGACAGGCCGGAGATGAAGGCGAGCGGCACGAAAACCGCGACGAGGACCAGCGCGATCGCGATGATCGGCCCGGAGACTTCCTTCATGGCCTTGTAGGTGGCGTCTCGCGGACTGAGCCCGGCCTCGATATTGCGTTCGACGTTCTCCACCACCACGATCGCGTCGTCCACGACGATACCGATCGCCAGCACCAGGCCGAAGAGGCTGAGCGCGTTGATCGAGAAGCCGAAGACATACATCACCGCAAAGGTGCCGATGATCGACACCGGAACGGCGATCAGCGGGATGATCGAGGCGCGCCATGTCTGCAGGAACAGAATGACGACCAGGACAACGAGCGCGATGGCTTCGAGCAGCGTGTCGATAACCTTCTCGATCGAGGCGCGAACGAATTTCGTCGTGTCGTAGACGATCTCATACTTGACGCCCGCCGGCATGGCCTGCTGCAGCACGTCCATGGTCGAACGCACGTTATTCGCGATCTCGATCGCGTTTGAACCGGGCGCCTGGAGAACCGCGACGGCGACCGCCGGCTTGCCGTCGAGCAGCGAACGCAGCGTATAGTCTTCCGCACCCAGTTCGACGCGAGCGACGTCGCGAAGGCGGGTGATCTCGCCATTGGCGCCCGTCTTGACGATGATGTTGCCGAACTCCTCGGGCGTGCGCAGGCGGCCCTGGGCATTGACGTTGAGCTGCAGATCCACGCCAGGCCGGCTGGGTGAGGCACCGATGATGCCGGCCGCAGCCTGGACGTTCTGGGAGCTGATCGCATTGCTGATGTCGCCGGCGGCAAGATTATGCTCGGCCGCCTTCTGCGGATCGATCCACACGCGCATGGAATAATCGCCGGCGCCGAAGACCTGCACCTGCCCGACGCCTTCGATCCGGGCGAGCCGATCCTTGATGTTTAGGGTCGCATAGTTTCGCAGATAGGTGATGTCGTGATCGGCCCCGTCCGAGACGAGGTTGACGACCATGATGAAGTCGGGCGAGCTCTTGACGGTCGTGATGCCGAGGGCACGGACTTCCGTGGGTAGACGCGGCTCGGCCTGCGAAACGCGATTCTGCACGAGCTGCTGCGCCTTGTCCGGATCGGTGCCGAGCTTGAAAGTGACGGTCACGTTAAGAACGCCGTCCGATGTCGCCTGGCTGGACATGTAGAGCATGCCCTCGACGCCGTTGATCTGCTCTTCAAGTGGCGTCGCCACCGTTTCGGCGATGACGGTCGGGTTGGCGCCGGGATAGGTGGCGCGCACGACAATCGATGGGGGCACGACCTCTGGATATTCGGAGATCGGCAGCGCTCTGAGGCCGATCAGGCCGGCGACCACGATGAGGACCGAAAGAACACCGGCAAAGACCGGACGGTCGACAAAGAATCTGGAGATGTTCATATCAAAGCCCCCTCTGGGGTGAGAACGGATGCAAAATTCCCGTCCGACGATTTGAGAGCCGCCGGCGGATCATGTGATTTTGGAATGTCGGCCTTCTGCCCACGGGCAGAAGGCGAAGTCTTACTGAGCGGTCGCGACCTTCTCTGCCAACTGCGGCGCGACGACTGCACCGGGACGGATGCGCTGCAGTCCGTTGACGACGATCTTTTCGCCGGCTTTCAGGCCGTTCTCGATTACTCGCTGACCGTCGACCACCGATCCGAGCTGGACCTGCCGGTAATTGACCTTGTTCTCACCATCCACGACGAAGACGAACTTCTTATCCTGGTCGGTGCCGACTGCACGGTCGTCGATGACGATCTTGTTCTCGGCCTTCGGTTGGCCCATGCGAACCCGCACGAACTGGCCGGGAATGAGACGGCCGCCCGGATTGTCGAAGACGGCGCGAACGCTGACGGTGCCGCTCGCCGCATCGACCTCGTTGTCGATCAACTGCAACTTGCCCTTGATCGGCGTGCCGTTGTCGCTTGCCGTACCGATCTGAACCGGGATCTGCTCGACTGGCGGAACGATGCCGCCGGTAGCCGGCAGTTCGGACAGCGCCTGGGTCACGGTCTGTTCGTTGGCACTGAAGCTCGCATAGATCGGGTCGACCGAAACGAGCGTCGTCAGTACAGAAGAGGACGCGCCGGCTGCAACGAGGTTGCCGACGGTGACGGCGATCTTGCCGACGCGGCCAGCGATCGGGGCGCGGACCTGCGTGTAGTCGAGATTGAGCTGCGCTGTCTGCAAGGTTGCTTGCGCGGCCTTCAGATTGGCTTCTGCCGCAGCATAGTTGCTGGCGCGCGTGTCCATATCGCTCTGCGAGATCGTCTTGTTGTCGAAGAGCTTCTGGCCGCGATCCACCTCGACTTTCGTCAGGTTGAGAGTGGCTTTCGCCGCGCCGACCTGCGCCTGAGCCTGGGCGACGGCCGCCTCATAGGGTGCGGGATCGATCGTGACAAGCAGGTCGCCCTGCTTGACCAAGGCGCCCTCGCGGAAATGCACGGACTGGATCGCCCCAGCCACACGCGGCCGGATCTCGACGCGGTCAATGGCTTCGAGCCGGCCGGAGAATTCCTGCCATGACGTGACGTCGCGCGGCTCGACGACAGCAACCGTAACAGGGATAGCCGGCGGTGCCGCCTGGCTCGCCGCCTCGGTTGCCTGAGCGCCGCGCGGCAGCTCCAGATAGAAGGCTGCGCCTGCAACAGCCGCAGCGACACCCATGCCGGCGCCCCACAGGGCCCAGCTCTTACCGTTGGACTTCATGTTAGTCTCTCCTTTGGCCCCGTCTTGGGACACGGGACCACAAATTCCTATCGTCTCAATAAAATCAGGGGCCGAAGCACCGCGCATCCGCGTGACCACCGCTCCGGTCTCATGCCTTCGACATCGGTCCAATCCGCGCTTATCCCTCGCGGACCGCATACCCTAGTCGATCAAGCCTGCACGTCTTCGACAAAACCCTTGAAACAACAGCAGATATCCTGCTGCCATGAAGGCTTGTCCTTCGACTGCCCGCCATAGAGAGTGGGCCAGCCTGTCCCGGCGGGAAGGACTTGCTGGCGAACACGGACGCCAGCCGCTTTCAGCCGACTGCCGTATTCCATGCTCTCGTCGCGGAGCGGGTCGTCCTCGGCCGTGAGCACCAATGCCGGCGCGAGGCCCGAAAGCCGCGAACAGTATCGAGGCGCTGCATAGGGGTGACAGACACCGCCCAGGAAACCCAGGTAACGGTTCCAACCCTCCGTCCAGCGCTCGCGCATGCCGCTTTCCTCCGCCTGGAGGAAAGATTTCGATCCCATGAAGGGATCAAGCAAAGGCGATATCAGCACCTGTCCGTCCAACGAACCGGGTATCTGATCGCGCGCCTTTAAAGCGACGCCCGCTGCAACATTGCCACCCGATTCCTCTCCGGCGACAAACAGCAGCGATTTTTTCGCTCCGCCCAGCGCAAGCATGTTCCGCTTGTTGCTGAGGTAGGCGAGAAGCCCGTAGGCGCATTCCAGCACCTTCGGAAAAGCATTCTGATTGCAGCTGGTATAATCCGCCGCAACCACGATGGCGCCGGCCTCAGCGAGGCTTGCCGCCACCGGCCTGTTGGTCGCGTGGCAGGTATCGAGAAAGGCGCCGCCGTGCAGATAGAGCACAAGGGGTGCCGCCTTCTTCAAACCTTCACCGTTGTAGATCCGCGCTTCCACCGGCCCCGTTGGCACGTTTTCCAGCACAACATCTTTCCACGGCGCACTCATCGACCCAAATCCCTGTCTGCTCGAGCGAATATGCCCCAATCCCAAAAGCGTTTTACCACGCTTTGCGACCATATTCTCGAAATGCGGTCTTTGGCGCCCCCATGCCGCATTGCAACAACTTACGAAACAACATATTGTTATTCCGCTTCGAGAATAAGTAGCCTATATTCGATCAGACTATTCACCATTACAAACAATCGACCTTTTTTTCATCGGGTCGAGGGACATCATGGAATGGACCAGTTATCAGCAATGCGGGCATTCGCGCGTGTGGTGGAGACGGGCAATTTTACCCGCGCCGCAGCCGCCCTCTCCATGCCGAAAGCGACGGTGACGACGCTCATCCAGTCGCTGGAGGCGCATCTGCACGCGAAACTCCTCAACCGTACGACCCGCCGCGTCATGGTGACGACGGATGGCGCGCTCTATTACGAGCGGGCGATTCAGATCCTCTCCGAGATTGAGGAACTGGACGGCAGCATCAGCAATTCGCAGAGCCTGCCAAGCGGCCGCCTGCGCGTGGAAATGGCCGGCGCCTTCGCCGAAAAGATCGTCATGCCGGCGCTTTGCGATTTCCACCAGCGCTATCCGGATATTCATATAGACCTCGGCGTCGGCGACCGATTGGTCGACTATCTAGCCGAGAATGTCGATTGCGCATTGCGTGCCGGCATGCCGAGCGACCAGTCGCTGATCGCCCGTCGTGTCGGCGAGATCCATCTCGTCACCTGCGCCGCTCCGCTTTACATCGAGAAGCACGGCATCCCGGAACGGCCGGAGGAGCTGGAAACCAGTCACTACGCGGTCAGCTATTTCCGTGCGCAAACCGGCCGCACGATTCCTTTCCTCTTCGAGCGCGGCAACGAGTCACTAGAAATCACTCCGCGCTACATCCTCTCGGTCAATGACAGCCGCAGCTATTTGCAAGCAGCCATGACCGGTCTCGGCATCGCGCAGGTTCCAAGCTTCATGGCGCGAGACGCCCTTGCCAAGGGCGACCTCGTGCCGGTCCTCTCCGGCTGGACCAGGCCGACATTGCCCATGCACATCGTTTATCCGCCCAACCGGCATCTGAGCAACAAGGTGCGCGTTTTCGTCGACTGGCTGGCGAAGCTGCTGGCAACCTCGCGGGTCGGCGAAGCTTGAGAGGCAGACCACCTTCTTCTCTCTATCGGAAGAAGGTGGCGCCGATTGCGAACAATCAGTTCCAGGAAGCACCTGCCTGCTGACGAACCGTCGAGTTCAACCGGTTCCAGACATTGTCGATCGCAATTGCGACGATGAGGGCAGAGAGCGCCTTTTCGTCGTAGTGTCTTGCGACCTCTTTCCAGATTTCATCGGTGACGGCATCCGGCCGGTCGGCAAGCCGGGTGGCCGCTTCTCCGAGCGCCAGAGCTGCGCGTTCGGCATCGGAAAAGTAAGGCATTTCGCGCCAGGCGGAGACGCCGACGATGCGCTCCATGGTCTCGCCATCTTTCTGCAGCTTGCGAAAGCCCATGTCGGTGCAGACGCTGCAGCCATTGATCTGGCTGACCCGCAGATGCACGAGATCCATGATGTTTTCCGACAAGCCGCGATCTTTAATCGAATTGCTGACGGCCAAGAGCGCCTGCAGCGTTTCGGGCAGAACGAGGGCTGGGTTCTTCATACGAGCTTGCATAATTCTTTCCTCTGGTTGTGAGAGCCCTGTTGCGGCTCATCTCCCGACGATGCATTTTCCCGCCGATCCGATGTCACACCGGCCGGATTTCGTTCGTCATGGGTATGACGGAGCAGAATGAGGAGATGTGACCGATGGACGAAAAAAAGTGGCAGGCCGAAAAATTCGAAGCGAACCGGCCGCATCTGCGCGCCGTCGCCTATCGTATGCTCGGCTCACGCATCGAGGCGGAAGATGCAGTGCAGGAAGCGTGGCTGCGCCTGATGAGGAGCGGTACGTCCGACGTCGAAAATCTGAGCGGCTGGCTGACGACGGTCACGGCGCGTATCTGCCTCGATCTGCTGCGAGCTCGCAAATCCCGTCGCGAGGAGCCGCTAACCATTCACACTCCCGAGCCGATGGTGGTGCATGAGGCTGGTAATGGCACCGACCCGGAACAGGATGCTTTGCTGGCGGACTCCGTCGGCCTCGCCCTTTTGGTCGTGTTGGAAAAGCTGAACCCGGCCGAACGGCTTGCCTTCGTCCTGCACGATATGTTCGACGTCCCTTTCGATGACATTGCTCCGATTCTGGGGCGCACGACGATCGCCACGCGCCAGCTTGCGAGCCGAGCCCGTCGCCGCGTGCAGGATACACCGTCAACGATAGAAGCCGATCTCACCCGCCAGCGCCATGTCGTCGACGCCTTTTTCACAGCCTCGCGTGATGGCGACCTGCAGGCGCTGCTCGCCGTCCTCGATCCTCAAGCCGTCTTCCGGCCGGATGCCGTTGCCGCCCGCATGGGGGCGGCCGGCGAAATCCGCGGGCGCGTGGATGTAGCCAAGACCTTCCAGGGCCGTGCGCGAGGAGCTCGGCTGGCGGTCATCAACGGCGCGGTAGGTGCCATCGTTGTCATCGATGGACAACTGCGCATCGCCCTGCGTTGCACCTTCAATGCAGATGGCGTGATTAACGTCATCGACGCGATGGCCGATCCGGAAGAACTGCGCAAGCTGGAGATCGTTTTGATTGAAACCTGAAATTAGCGCATCTGCGTCGGGCTCGTGCCCGTCAGCCGGCGGAACATCGCGATGAAGGCCGATGCATTGCTGTAGCCCAACTGCGCTGCAATCCGATGCACGGGCTCGCCGGCCTCGATCATCGACAGCGCGGCAACGAGCTTCAGTCGCTGCCGCCACTCGTTGAAAGAGAGGCCTAGATCCTCCTGGCACCGGCGCGACAGCGTGCGCTCGGTCGTCCCCATCCTGCGCGCCCATTCCGCTAGGGAGTGCCGGTCGCCTGGATTGGCCTGTAATGCGCTTAACACCGGCCCGAGCAAGGGGTCGTCGGAAAACGGCAGATAGCTCTCGCAGCGCGGCGCCAGACGAATCTGGTCGATCAGCACCTGCGCCAGCCTGAGATCTTCGGCCGTTTCCGGTATGGTGATATCCCGTGCAGCGAAATCCGCAAGGATCGCCTTCAACAGCGGGCTGATGCTGACCGTGGAAGGTTTGTCCGGCAGATCGGCGCACAGGGCGCGTTCGACATAGACGGTCACATAGCGCAGATCATGCTGATTATGGGCGCCGTGCATCGTGTCCGGCGGCAGCCAGATGGCATAATGCGGCGGCGACAGATAACGCGCGCCCTCGATATCGAACTCGCAGACGCCGATAAGCGCATAATTGAGCTCGCCCCAGGGCTGGCTCTTTTTGGGGAAAACCGTACCCGCCCCATAATTCTCGGTTCGGAAGGAAACCGGATTCGGCGGGTCGCCCTCGATGCGTGGAGACCTGCTGGACATGTCCTCATTTCACTACTACTTGTCTCAATCTCGTTATATACCGGAATTCTGACAAGCGGTAGAAGAGCTTCGGGACGGCAAACCCTATCCGCCCTCCTTTGTTTCGCCCGAAACCAAAAGACGCAGAGACCATTCACATGAGCACCGAGCAGAATGCTTCCGCATCCATAATCAGCACCGCCGGGCTCGCGCCGCTGCTGACGGTGTTCATCTGGTCCGGCAATACCGTTGTCACCAAGGTATCCGCCGGCGTGATATCTCCAGGTTCCATCTCTTTCTATCGCTGGCTGCTCGCTTTCCTCGTCCTCCTGCCCTTCGTTGGCCGGGCGGCATGGCGCAACCGCGCGCTACTGCGCGAGTGCTGGCTGAAGCTTGCCGTTCTCGGTGCGCTCGGCATGGTGATCTACCAGAGCCTCGCCTATGAGGCAGCCAAGACCACCTCCGCCGTCAACATGGGCGTCATCGTTGCTCTGATGCCGTTGCTGTCGACCTTTTTCGCAAGCCTGCTGGCCGCTGAGAAACCGACTGCGGCGAGCATCGCAGGCGGGGCCATCTCGCTGATCGGACTCATCTATTTGACATCGCAGGGTGATCCGATGCGCCTTGCTAATGGCGGCTTCCATATCGGCGATGGGCTGATGATTATCGCCGTTCTCTCAAATGCGCTTTATGGCGTGATGTTGAAGCGTTGGGCGATGCCGTTTCCGATGTGGCAGCAGCTTTTCTGGCAGATCGGCTTTTCAACCCTGTTGCTGATCCCGATTTTCCTGATGGGCGATATCTCGCCGATCACCACGGCCAACGTGCCATTGATCCTCTATGCCGCGATCCCGACCTCCCTTATCGCGCCTCTCTGCTGGATGATCGGCATTCAGAGGCTCGGAGCAGGCCGGACGTCGCTGCTGATCAATCTCCTGCCAATCGTCGTTGCAGCGCTGGCCTGGGCGCTGCTTGGAGAACAACTGTATTCCTATCACGCTATCGGCGGGGCACTCGCCCTCATCGGTGTTGGGCTCGGCTTACACAAGCCTCGGGCGAAGAATGATCCGGCCGATGACGAAAGCTGGGAGGCCGAGGAAGCCTGACGGCCGCTCCGAGAGGCCCCTTTCCTTTCGCCTGTCCTTCGTTCTACCATGAACGAGTCCCGAGAAGCGGAGAGGAAACAAGCGTGCGCATTGCCCTGGAACCGGTGTCCTCCAGAACTACGATCCAGGAGAGCGTCTATCAGCAGCTGCGAAACGCGCTCATGGCGGGCAATTTCGATCCCGGCCAGACGCTGACCATCGCCTCGCTCGCAGAAACCTTCGGCACCAGCAATATGCCGGTACGCGAAGCCCTGCGCCGGCTGGCGGCCGAAAATGCGCTTGAAGTTGCCGCCAACGGCTCGGCCCGCATCCCCATCGTCACGCTTGCCCGCCTGGACGATCTCTGCCGCGCCCGCATCGCCGTGGAAGGGCTCGCCGCCGAGCTTGGCATCCCGAACCTGACCCCGACAGATATCGCCGCACTGGAGCGCATCGCCGGCGAGCAGCATGTGATCGGCCTCGGCGCCAACGTCTACGACCTGATGGCCAAGAATCAGCAGTTCCACTTCACTATCTACCGCGCCTCTGGCTCCGAGGTACTCCTGCAGCTGATCGAGACCTTATGGCTGCGTTTCGGCCCCTATATGCGCATGCTCTCCGCCTCCGTCGAACCTTTGATGCGCAGCGGCGAGCTTGACCCTGCCGGCGAGCATGTTGCCATCGTCAAGGCGTTGAAGGCGGGAGACTTCGCCGCAGCTCGCGACGGCGTCGTCGCGGATATCAAGCGCACCCACGAAATCCTGCAGGATTATTGCCCGGCCACGCAGGACGAGCCGCGCAAAGGCTCCGGCGCCGGCCGTCGCTAAGCTTGCCAGAAGAGATCCAGAAATTTGGTTGAACCTTAAAGTATTTTGTGATCAAATGATCAAAACTGAGGTTCCAATTCCAACATCGAGAGCGAGATCCCCATGAGCTCCGCCGCTTCCGCATCGCAATTCGCCGGCCACAACAGTTTCCCGGTCGACGAAGTTCGTGCCATGTTCCCAGCCATCCGGAAGGCGGGCGATTTCGTCTTTCTCGACAATGCGGGCGGCGCGCAGGTGCCGCAGTCTGTCGTCGATGCTGTTGCCAATCACCTCATCGATTTCAACGTCCAGCGCATGGCGAAATACCAGCACAGCCAAGGTGTCGACCGCAATCTGGAAGAAGCCCGCGAAAGCGTCGCCATGCTGGTCAACGCCTATCGCCCGGAAGAAATCTCCTTCGGCCAGAACGCAACCTCCTTCATCCGCCTTGTCAGCCTCGGCATTGCCAAGCTGCTCGGCGAGCGCAACGAGATCGTCGTCACCGACATGGATCATGATGCGAACATCGCCACGTGGATGGCGCTGGAAGCCGATGGCGCGAAAATCGTCTGGTGGCGCATGCGCGAAGACGGCACGCTGCATGTGGAGGACCTGAAGCCGCTGCTGAACGATAAGACCCGCCTCGTCGCCTGCACCGTCACCGCGCATTCGATTGGCACGATCGTCGATGTCGCTAGCGTCTGCAAACTGGCGCAGGCGGCCGGCGCCGAAACCTTCCTCGATTGCGTCCATTACGGCCCGCATGGCCTGATCGACGTGCAGGCCTGGGGCTGCGACTATCTCGTCTGCTCCGGCTACAAGAATTTCTCGCCGCATATGGGCTTCCTCTGGGGCCGCTACGACGCGCTGGTCAGATTGCCGACATTCAAGGAAGACTTCATTCCGGACGTACCTCCCTACAAGATCGAAGTCGGCACCTTCACCTATGAGAACGTCGCCGGCATGAATGCCGCGGTCAAATATCTCGAAGGCCTTGGCCGCCGCTTCCTGCCGACCGGTGACCATAGCCGCCGTGAGGCGCTCGCCGCCGCCATGGGCGCAATCCGCCAATACGAACTGATGCTGTCGCGCGAAATGATCGCGGTGCTGAAACGCCACGGCGCCACCATCTACGGCATCTCCGACGAGAGCCGCCTCGAGCAGCGCGTTCCCACGATCTGCTTCAACATGCCAGGCTTCACGCCACAGGAATTTGCCGACGAAATGGGCAAGCAACGCATTGGCCTACGCGACGGCCACATGTTTGCGCCGCGCTTGATGAAGCGCCTCGGCCTTTCCATGGAAACAGGTGCCATCCGCGTGTCGTTGGTGCATTATAACAAGGTCGAAGAGATCGCCCGGTTCGACGCGGTCCTGACCGAGATCATGGCGCGGCGCAAGTAAGCCGTGCCTGTGAGCGGTGGCGGCGCCCGAACAACTCCGCCACCGCAATGCCTCCGTGCCGGTGTTTCGATCGGCACGGAAAGCTGTTTTGAACGCAGAGCAGATTGCCCTGTATCTTTCGGTCTATCCCTTGTTGAGACGACCGCTGAAATATGAGGATGCCGATGAGCGATTTCCGCCGGAACTGTATCGAGCAGACGCTGCTAATTGGTACGTTTGCGGCTATTCCGCATCCGGTCGCTATCGAAGTCACGGCAGCCTCGGGCGTCGATTTCCTCTGCATCGACTGGGAGCATTCGCAGATCAGCCGCGAGCGCATCGAGGATCTGATCCGCGCCGCCGATGTCTATCGGGTTCCCGCCATGGTCCGCGTGCCCGGCCATGCGGCTGAAGATATCGCAACCGTCCTGGATGCCGGCGCAGCGGGCGTTCTCGTACCGCGCGTTTCGACAGCGGAGCAGGCGCGCGCCGCCGTTAAGGCTACCCGCTATCCGCCGCTCGGTGCGCGTGGCGTCGGCCCCGGCCGCGCCGCCGCCTATGGCTACCGCATCCCGGATTATCTGGCCAAGGCCAACGAAGAGCTGGTGCTTGCCATCCAAGTCGAAACGGCCGAGGGGCTTGCCAATATCGCCGAGATCGCCGCCGTCGATGGCGTCGATCTGATCTTCATCGGCCCCGGCGATCTCTCCGTTTCGATTGACGCCATGGGACCGGCCGGCAAGGACAGGCTCGATGCGGCGATCAGAACCATCACGCAGGCGGCTCTGTCCGCCGGTCGAGCGGTCGGTATCTTTCGACCTTCGACAGACGATGTCGGCGCATGGTCGGAAGCCGGCATCAGCTTCTTCATACTGGCAAGCGATACGATGTTTCTGGGCGCCAGCCTGACTGCCGGCGTCGACGCCGCAAAACAAAGCAAGTATGCGCCAGATAACAAGGAAAGCTGATTTCTATCAGTGCGTTACCATTTCAACGGGCAAAGCGAAATTGAGCAGGAAGGTAGACTTTTTAAGCTTAAAATTTGTCCTTGAAATGCAGTTGTTTTTGGATAACCATTCGAAATCGAGGGGTTGCAAAAGCGAAAGCTCCCACAGCCGTCTGAACCCTCCAATACAGAATTCCCAGGGGAAATTTCTTGTCTCTATCGCAGCATAACCTGCCGAACGCGATGACGGGCCGCGATGCTTTCGAAGGCATTCGCGCCCAGATCCGTGACATGCGCACCGACAACATTGCCGTGCTTGCCAAGCGCGCCCGCGAACTCGGCGGCGTCATTCCGCTCTGGTTCGGCGAAGGCGATATCGTGACGCCGGGGTTCATCCGCGATGCTGCGAAGAAAGCGCTCGACGACGGCGCGACCTTCTATGTCCCGAATATGCGTGGCCTGGCGACGCTGAACGAGGCACTGTCCGACTATCAGACGCATTGGCACGGCCGCCCCATCCCGATCGAGCGCACGACGGTTGCCCCCGGCGGCATGCAGGCGCTCTACATGGCGCTCGAGCTGCTCGTCGATGTCGGCACCAATGTCGTCTATGTCGCCCCGCAATGGCCAAACATCCATAACGCCATCCATCTGATCGGCGGCGAGCCGCGCGCCGTGTCGCTCGACTTCGATACCGATTGGCGCCTCGATCTCGACAAGCTTTTCGCCCGCTGCGATGCCCGCACTCGCGCCATCTTCCTGTCGACGCCATCCAATCCGACGGGCTGGACAGCTTCGCGCGAGGAGATGCAGGCGCTGCTGGATTTCAGCCGCCGCACCGGCATCTGGATCATCTCCGACGAGGTCTATGCCCGCCTCTATTTCGATGGCGACATCGCCCCTTCGATCTTGCAGGTGGCCGAGGACGGTGATCGCGTCATCGCGATCAACAGCTTTTCGAAAGCCTGGGCGATGACCGGCTGGCGCGTCGGCTGGCTGACGCACCCGTCTGCCGTTGCCGACCAGCTCGGCGCCATGACGCAGTATATCAACAGCGGCACCTCCGCCATGGCTCAGGCCGGTGCGGCAGCTGCGCTGCGTGAAGGCGAGCCGCTGGTTTCAGAAATCCGCGGGCGCATCAAGGCCGGCCTTGATCTGGCCTATGAGAAGCTGCCGAAGATACCGGATATCATCTTGCCGGAAAAGCCGCGCGGCGGCATGTATGCCTTCTTCGCGCTGCAGGGCGAGCCCGATGCGACGGCGCTGTGCGAGCGTATTCTTGAAACGGCCCGCGTCGGCTTGGCGCCCGGATACCATTTCGGAGAATCGTCGCGCGCCTTCCTGCGCATGTGCACCTTCCGCGAGACCGAACAGATGCGCATCGCGCTCGATCGCATGGTCAATGCGATGACATGAGACGGCCGCCGGTCGGGCGGACGGAATACCCCGCGGGTGAGAGGAAAAGCCCGCGGCCATAACCAGAGGGAGACTAAAAATGTCCATGACTCGTCGCAGTCTGCTGATCCTGGCGACCGCCGTCGGCCTCGCCGGCGGAAGCCATTTTGCCTACGCCGCCGATGTGCTG
The DNA here is from genome assembly GCF_030182525.1 of Rhizobium pantanalense. Taxonomy (NCBI): domain Bacteria; kingdom Pseudomonadati; phylum Pseudomonadota; class Alphaproteobacteria; order Hyphomicrobiales; family Rhizobiaceae; genus Rhizobium; species Rhizobium pantanalense. The sequence continues at coordinate 402,739 of NZ_JAQJCH010000001.1, read as the reverse complement.
AACGTCGGTTCTTACCCCAACAACCCGCCCTTCGAGTACAAGACTGCCAGCGGCGGCTTCGAAGGCTTCGAGGTCGACATCGTCAACGAAGCCGCCAAGCGCGCCGGCATGACCACGAACATCGCCGATTATGGTTTCCAGGCTCTGTTTGCCGCAACCAGTTCCAAGCGCATCGACGTGGCGATCTCGTCCATCACGATTACGCCGGAACGCCTGAAGTCTCAGTCCTTCACACAGCCCTATTACGACTCCGACATGGGCGTCGCCACGAAGGAAGGCAGCAAAATCAAATCGCTTGCCGATCTCAAGGGCGTGGTCGTCGGCGTGCTATCGGGTTCGACAGGTGAAAAATGGGCTAACGACAACAAGGCCGCTCAGGGCTTTGCCGACGTCAAGGGCTACAATTCGCAGCAGGACATGTTCCTCGATCTCGGCGCCGGCCGCATCGATGCCGTCGTCAGCGACATTCCCGGCATGCAGTATCTCTTCGTCAAGACCAAGGGCTTCGCCATCAAGGATCGCATCAAGACCGGCGAGCAGTACGGATTAATGATGACCAAGGATTCGCCACTCGTCGCCAAGATCAACGATGCGATCACCGCGATGAAGAAGGATGGCACGCTGGAAAAGATCCACGAGAAGTGGTTCGGCGGCAAGGCACCGGCAGGCTCCTCCACCGTCACCGAACTGCCTATCCCCAAGGCGTGATCAAAAGATCATTATTGAAATGAACTGCGCCGGTCGCAACGACCGGCGCGGATGCAGGAAACCTCGTCTTCGTTTCGCACGCGGGAGTGCCAATGTCTTTCGTCGACACCTTCCTCAATTCCGACGTCATGATCTCGGCGTTCCCGCAGTTGATGCGCGGGCTTTGGATGACCATCGCGCTCGGCGTGGTCAGCATCCTGATCGGCGTCACCGGCGGTCTCATCATCAGCCTGATCCGCCTCTATGCCCCGAAACCTTTGCAACTCCTGACAGTCGCCTATATCGACATCATGCGCGCCATGCCCATGCTGGTCGTGCTGATCCTGATCTATTACGCGCTCCCCTTCGTCGGCATCAGCTTTTCGGCCTGGTGGTCGGCGATCCTCGGCTTCTCCATCGTGCTGGCCGCCTACTCGGCCGAAGTCTTCCGCTCGGGCATCGAAAGCGTGCCGCGCGGCCAATTCGAAGCGGCCGCCGCCCTTGGCATCCCCTTCCTGATCACGCTCTACAAGGTGGTGCTGCCGCAGGCGGTCCGCATCGTCATCCCGCCGACCACGAGCAATTGCGTCTCGATGTTCAAGGATACGTCGCTCGCCTCGACCGTGGCGCTACCTGAATTGCTCAAGGAGGGACAGAACGCTCAAGGCTTCTATGCCAATCCCTCGCCGCTGATCATGGCAGCGTTGATCTACATCATCCTGCTCTGGCCGATGGTCCGCCTCGTCAGCGTGCTCGAGAAGAAGTTCAAGAACGAGCGGGCACGGTAGGCGAGCCGATCAATCAAAATCCGTGCCTGAAAGATGGTTGCTGACCGATAACTTCACCTCGCCGATATCTCGCCACAGCTCGCTGATGATCGCGGGCTCGACATCCGCCATCATGTCGCGCAGCCAGCCTTCGTGGGCGGCGGCCATGGCGCTGAACTGGGTCTCGCCCTTTTCCGTCAGCTTCGCGACCGTCACGCGCCGGTCGCCGTCGGGCGTCACGCGCAGCACGAGGCCATCCGCCTCCAGCCGCTCGACCAGCCCGGTGACATTGCCGTTGGTGACCATGGTGCGCTTCGAAAGCTCCCCGAGCCGCAGACCCTCGCGCTCGCGATAGAGCTGCGCCATCAGGTCGAATTGCGGCAAGGTCGCCCCAAACTCGTTGCGCAGCCGGCGGCGGATTTCCTGCGAGATCAACTTGGTCGTCGACAGCATGCGCAGCCAGAGCCGCAGTTCAAGCTTTTTGCCTTCCTGCGTCCCCTGAACGATGATCTCCAGATCAACGCTTGCACTCTCGGACTCTGTCATAACGTCGCCTCGGCCTATCGTTCCGCATTATCAATCTAAGCGATCTAGGGGACGATATTTGAAATGTCAAAGGTTTGGCCGTCAAGTCGCATAACTGTCACTTTGCCAGCATTTTCCCCAGCATGAAACCGGAACCTGCACCCGTTCCCGCACCCGGCCATGTCGAGGCGCCGCACATGTACAGCGATGTCACGGGCGTCCTGTATTTCGAATAGCCGGCAACGGGTCGGAACAGGAAATTCTGGTCGAGGTGATGGCTGCCCGAGAGATTGTCGCCGCCGATGAGATTCGGGTTCTCGCGTTCGAGATCGACGGGCGAAAAGACCGAGCGGCCGAGTATCTTGCCACGCAAGCCTGGCGCATAGCGCTCGACGATATCGAGGACGCGCTCGGCATAGGCATCCTTGATCTCATCCCAGCCTGTGCCGGAAATCTCACCCGCGGCGTCTCCACGGAATTCTGCAGGCAGCACGCGCACCTGTATCCAGAGCACATGCTGCCCGGCCGGCGCGCGCGACGGATCGATGGCCGTAGGCTGCCCGACCACCAAGGCGGGCTCGGCCGGCAGAAGTCCGCCCATCGCCTCGGCATAGACACGCGACATCATTTCGAGATCCGGCGCGATATGCACATAGGCAAAACTCTGCAGCGCCTTGCCCGCAGCCCAATCCGGAAGGCCCGACAGCGCCAGATGGATCATCATCGTGCCAGGCCCCGCTCGGAAGCGTAACACCTTGCCGTCGAACTCCTCGCGCGCCGGATCCTGTTCCAGAAGCTTGCCGAACAGGATCTGCGGATGGATATTGGCTATGACGGCCCGCTTCGCCTCGTAACGGCGCCCATCGGCCAGCACGACACCCGTCGCTTTACCGCCTGCCGTGACGATCTTGTCGACGCGCGTGCCGAACATCAGCTCGCCGCCCTTGCTCTTTAGCACGGCAGCCATCGCCTTGATGATCGTATCCGCTCCGCCCTTGCCGATCACCATCCCGAATGCCTGATTGGCCATGGATTCGAGATAGGGAAACAGCGCGCCGCCGGCGACATCGGGCGCAAAGTCGAGATGCAACCCCCAGGCCGCCATCATCGCCTTGAGTTTGGTATTCTGGAAACGGGCATCGAGGAAATCGCGCGGCGAGGCAAAGAGCATGCGCGCGGTATCATAAATCCAGCTCATCCCTTTTTCGCGCCAAGCCTTCCAGACGACCCTGGCTGCGGCCATGGACGGCATGGGCGAGCCGAGCAGGCCGAAAATATGCGGGGCATCCGCACCAAACGTAGAGAGCATATTGCGCCAAGCTGCAGCATCCTGCGGCGAGATATCGGCGATGGCTCCCGCGGTCTTTTCCAGATCGGTGCTGACGCCGAGATAGGTGTTGTCGCGAAACACGCTAGCGAAACAATCCGCTGCAGGTATGAAGTCCAGCCCTTCGGCCGAAAGCTCGTTTTTATACTGCGCAAAAAAAGGCGAGCCGGCGAACATGGAGAGATTCATGGCACAAAGATCATGCCGGAAGCCGGGCAGCGTCACTTCACGGGTCTTGACGGCACCGCCGGGCTCCGCATTGCCCTCGATGACGGCGACTTTCCAGCCCCTGGAAGCCAAATGCACTGCCGCCGCCAGGCCATTATGCCCTGCCCCCACTATGATCGCATCATAGCTCATCGCTTGCCCCTTTTTGGTTTGTGATTATTATTATCACATGCATACATTTTGAGTTTTAAGCTTCAAGTATCTGTTGACGCGAGTCGCAAGAGACAAAAGCAACCAGTGATGACGTTTGGCCGAATTACCTGGAAGAATTCCGTTTCACTTCAGCAGTTTACAAACTCATGACGACCGCCGATCCTAGACCAAAATTGGCTCCGTGAACCCAGCGGAATGCTTGCAATATCATATATTGTGACATAGGCTCCCCCTTATTTCGCCGCCGCGCGGAGCCGGTGCCAGGAGGAAAGGCACCCCACGCCTGGCGATACCGACTTCATGCCTGATCCTGAACAAAAGATCCACAAAAGGCTCTTTGCATGGATCATGCAACAACAAGGGGAACGCAAAAATATGACAGCCACCACACTCGCCAGCCTAGCCTCGGCCCTGCTTTCGGGCTCCGTCAAGGTCGTCGATCTCACCGCGCCGCTCGGTCCGGATACTCCGGTGCTCTACCTGCCGCCACAGTTCGGCAAGAACACGCCGAACGTCAAGGTCCATACGATCTCGGAATACAATCAGGACGGTCCCTTCTGGGCCTGGAACTGGCTGGAGCTCGGCGAGCATACCGGCACGCATTTCGATGCGCCCTGCCACTGGATCACCGGCAAGGACCATCCGAACAACACGACGGACACCATTCCGCCGCAGAATTTTGTGGCGCCGGTCAATGTCATCGACCGCTCCAAGGAAGCCGCCGCCAATCCCGATTATCTGCTGACGGACGAGAGCATCAAGGAATGGGAAGCCCAGAACGGCGCGATCGAAGCCGGCAGCTGGGTACTGCTGCGTACCGACTGGTACAAGCGTAACGGCTCGACCGAAACCTTCCTGAATGCCGATGAAAACGGCCCGCATTCCCCCGGTCCGACGGCCGAAGCGATCGAATATCTGCTCACCAAGGGCATTATCGGCTGGGGCCAGGAGACCATCGGCACCGATGCCGGTTCCGCCGGAGGCATGAACCCGCCCTTCCCGGCGCACAACCTCATGCACAAGGCCAATCGCTATGGTCTGGCGAGCCTCTCGAACCTCGACCAGCTTCCGGCCAAGGGCGCCGTGCTGATCGCCGCGCCTTTGAAGTTCGTCAAGGGCACCGGTTCGCCGGTTCGCGCACTGGCATTGATTGCATGATAGGCTGGAAAGGCGGGAGCCTGGGGCAGGCTCTTCCTTTCCGTTCATCTTGCCAGTGAGGGGCGGCAGCAATGGGCGATCATGACTACATCATCGTCGGCAGTGGCATAAATGCGCTCGTCGCAGCCGCCATGCTCGGCAAAAAGGGCCACAAGGTTCTTGTCCTTGAGCGCAACGACCGCATCGGCGGCTGCCTGCGCACCGATGAGATCACCGAGCCCGGCTTCATCCACGACGTCATGGCAACGACCATGGTGCTGTTCCTCACCTCGCCGGCCTATGGCGCCATCGGCAAGGATCTCGAGGCACGAGGCCTGGAATTCGCCCATGCCGACCTCCCCACAGGCGTGCTCAGGCCTGACGGTTCTCATGTGGTCTTTTCGAAGGACCGGCGGCGCAATATCGCCACCTTCGATGAACTGTCGCTCGGTGATGGGCAGACCTTCTCGCGTGAAATGGATGCGCTGACCGCAGATGCGCCATTCCTGTTTTCGTTGCTCGGCGGTGCATTGTGGTCGGGATCGATGCTCAAAACCATCGGCAAGCAGGGCTGGAATCGTGGCTTGCGCAAGCTCGCTGCCTGGTTTGGCGATGCTTTGACGCCGGCACGCGGCTATCTCGAAACCAGCTACAGGTCCGAGGATATCCATGCGCTCTGGGCGCCGTGGGTGCTTCATTGCGGCCTCGGGCCCGAAAGCGCCTATTCCGCCGAAATGCTGAAAGTGATCGGCTTTGCATTGGAATTGGGCGGCGCGCCGATCGTCAAGGGTGGCGCCGAAAAACTGCTGACGGCCTTCGAACGGCTGATCACCGACAACGGCGGCGAGATTCGCGTGAGTGCCGATGTCGAGGCTATCATTCCGGACGCCAATCGCAGTGCCGATGGCATACGTCTTACGAATGGCGACACCTTGAGAGCAAAGGCCGGCGTGATCTGCTCGGTCACACCCAACCAGCTTTATGAGCGGCTGATGAAGGATTGGCCGGATCCGCTGCCGCCGGAGGTCAAATCAGGCGTTGCCAGCTACCGCTACGGCAAGGGCGATATGCAGATCCACTATGCGCTTTCCGAGCCGCCGCGTTGGAAGGCCAATGCCGAGCTCGGCAAGGTGGCGCTGCTGCACCTCACCTCCGGCCTCGACGGCGTCTCGCGCGCCGCCAACGAATGTGAGCGCGGGCTTCTGCCGGCCGAACCGACGGTCTGCGTCGGGCAGCCTGTCGCGCTCGATCCCAGCCGCGCACCGGAAGGAAAGTCGATCCTCTGGCTGCAGCTTCCCGAAGCGCCGCGCCATATCAAGGGCGATGCCGCCGGCGAGATCGAAACGCCAAACGATGGACGCTGGACGGAAGAGGTGCGCGAGCGCTATGCCGACCGCATTGAGGCGCTTCTATCCAGCCATATCGAGAACTTCTCCGGCATCAAGCTCGCGCGCCGCGCCTATTCTCCGGGTGATCTGGAGGCGATGAATATGAACCTTGTCGGCGGCGATCCTTACGGCGGCTATTGCGGCGTCGACCAGCTTTTCATCTGGCGTCCCTTCAAGTCATCTGTTAACCACCGCACCCACATATCGGGCCTCTACCACATCGGCGCTTCGGCGCATCCCGGTGCGGGCCTTGGTGGGGGCTCCGGCTTCCTGCTCGCATCATCGCTGAAGTAACACGTTTCCGGAGGAGGAGTTTCGTCGATGGAGGAACGGTTTTCAGGCACCATTTTGAGGCGCAAGCGGGATGAGAACGCAAAGCGCCCGACCATGGGCGAAATCGGCCTCAATCACTTCGCGCCCTATCTCATGAACCGGCTGATGGCGCGCTGGAACGCCAATCTTTCGGAAGAGCTGCGCGAATACGATATGACGACCGCCAAGATGCGTGCGCTTGCCGTCCTCAGCGTCTCGTCCAGCGTCACCATCAACGAGCTCTCCGTCTTTGCCGTGACCGAACAATCGACGATGAGCCGCACTTTGGACTCGCTCGAACAGCAGGGCTATATTCGCCGCCAGCCGCGTGCCGAAGACATGCGCATCCGCGATGTCTCCATCACCGAGGAAGGCCGCGCCGCCTTCGAAAAGGTGTGGCCGACCATGTACGACCTGTTCCTGCAGATGTTCGACGGCGTCGACGAAGCCGAATACCGCACCTTCATCTCGACGCTGCACAAGGTGCTGCACAATATCAGGAAGCACGAGATCTGAGTAAGATCGGGGTCCGTGGCCACCTCGTGGTTCGAGGCCCTGCCGTCTACGCTGCGGCTTCGACGTTAGAGCACCTCACCATGAGGTGGAGAGAGTTGCCCGACCAAGCGAAAAAGATCAGTCCTCATGGCGAGGTGCGCAGGTCCATCGGACCGGAGCCTCGAACCACGAGGGCGGGTGATTGACCCCGTCTCACAGCGTCTCTACAGTCTTCAGCGCCCCATCAAGCGCCGTACCCTTTTCGTCCAGAAGCGCGGCCTGTCGCAGCCGCCGCATCCAGGCGGCTCCATCCTCGCGCTCACGCAAGAGCGGCAGCGCCGACATAATGCGATCGAACTTGGAAAGACCGCGCGCATGCGTATCGGAATAACCTTTGACGAGGCGGCGATTGCCGAGCACCTCGACGGCGAGATCGTAATTCGCGGCCAGCAGATTGGAGGCCGCCGCGAGCCAGACCTCGCGATGCTCGACCTCGTGTGCGTGCCGCAGCGTGCCACGACGGATACGGCGAAGCGCCGAGACCATATAGAGGCCGAGGAACCAGAACAGCGTACCGGTCTGAACCCGGCGTCCCTTGTTGATGAAGCGGTCGAGCCGCGCAAATAGGCCAGGCCGGCTTTCGATCCAAAGACCTATCGCCTTCGGCATGGTACCGCAGACCTCCTCCATGCGCGGATGCATGTATTCGGTCATGTAGACGATCTGGTCGTCCTTGGCGCCGACCTCCTTACAAACGCGCTCGAAGCGGGAATCACGCACCTTCAGATCGGCAACGCGGATGACATCGTCGTAAGCCATGGCGACGGCGACATATTTCGCCGCCTGCACAGTGAAGGCGAAATCCTTGTTCGCGCCGCCGGCCTTGCGATCCAGCGCATGCAATGCCGCGACGCGGCTTAGATATTCATCGGCATAGGCCGGGTCCTGATAATCGGTCAGCTTCTTGACGCCGGCAAACAGCAGTGGCCAGGCAACTCCGGGAAATTCGGAACGGATGCGATTGACCAGCCGGTCCAAGGCCGGATGACCGGCGGTTTCGGGAAGCGCATCGAAATGCTTCGGCGGCGTTGCGGAAACCGCATCGCGCGGCTTCTCCTTGACCCTGTCAAATGCGGCATTGAAGGCCTTCAGGCTGGGCTCGATGCCCTTGCCACCAGCGCGGATCATCGCCTCGAAAGCCTGCTTGCCGAACGGCAGCGCACCGGAACCGGCCAAAGCGCCGAACATGGAAGCGGAAATCACGCTGCCGTTCCTGACGGCCATCGTTTCCATATCAAAGGCAATGGTGCGCTTGGCAGCGAAATCCGTGGCATCGACCACCACCTCGGCATTGCCGATGCCATCGCCCGGCTTTTCCTTTTCCGCAACCGCAAAGGAGCGATGCGTCGACGCGATCAGCAGCGTCTTGTCCGGCGTGACGAGGCCGCGCAGCACGGAACGGCCGGCCTCCATCAACTCGGCCGCCATGACGACATCGACATCGCCCGGCGTCGGCATCAGAGAGAAAATCGGCGCGTGACCATCCTTCGCCGGCAGCATTTCAATATAATAGATCGTCGCGCCCGTCCGCTGGGCAACGCCCGGCACGGAGGTGGTCTGCGCCATCCAGCCTTCGGCTTCGGCAAGTCCGACGATCCAATCGGCCAAGACGCCGCCGCCCTGCCCGCCCATGGCGAGAATGGCAAGCGACAGCGGCTTGTCTGTCGAAAGCCTGGCAGCACCGAGATCACTTATGCTCACATGCTCGTTCATCTCGCCCTCTCAATCTGAAAAGACGATGCGGCCGGCGCGGCGACGCGCCTGCAGCCAGCCGATGATGCCGGAGCGCATGCGAGCCACGAAGCGATCCCAGCCCGTCGGGTTATGGATGATGTCGGCCCGATAGAAGGAGGGACAGAGCACCGCCGCCTCCGAGACCTCGCCGCAATTACCGCATCCCACGCAATTATTGTCGATCGCCGCCACCGGATCGTCCTTCAGCGGGTCGTCGGTATGCTTGACCGACAGCGAAGGACAGCCGGAAAGACGGATACAGGCGTGATCACCGGTGCAGACGTCCTCGTCCACGCCGAAGCGCTCCTTGACCATGCGCTTGCCGTCCTTGACAGCCTTGGCAAACTGCGGCTTCACGCGACGCTGCTTGTTGAGCATGCATTCCGAGGAGGCGACGATGATCTTCGGCCCTGGCTCCTTCGAGGTCAAAGCCTCGCGCAGCGTGTCGCGCATCTTGGCGACATCATAGGTCCGATCGATCTGTCGCACCCAGGTCGCGCCGATGCCCTTGACGGCATTGACGATGGAATTGTTGGTCTTGCGGCGCGGATTGAGGGCGCGCGAGGACGGTATGTCCTGCCCGCCGGTCGCCGCCGAGTAATAGTTGTCGACGACGAGGATGACACCATCCTGCTTATTGAAGACGGCATTGCCGACCGACGTCGCAAGCCCGTTGTGCCAGAAGCCGCCATCGCCCATGACGGAGATCACGCGCTTGTCGGCTTCCACATTGAAGGCTGAGGCCGCAGCAGGTCCCAGCCCATAGCCCATCGTCGTACTGCCGATATTGAAGGGCGGCAGGATCGAAAAGAGGTGGCAGCCGATATCACCTGATATGTGATGCTGGCCGAGCTCGCCCTCCACCATCTTCATGGCAGCGAAGATCGGCCGCTCCGGACAGCCGATGCAGAAACCGGGCGGTCGCGGCGGCACGACTTCGGCCAGCGCCTTGATCTTCGGATCGTTGAGAACAGGCGTCGGATCCGGCAGCGGCGGCTGGTTGCCGAGCAATACACGCTGGTAAACCTCTAGGAAGTTCTTGATGCCCTTCATCAATACGGGCGCGGTGTATTCGCCGCCCATCGGCAGGACATCCTTGCCCGCGACCTTGGTCTGGATATCGCGGCGGCGCAGAATAGTATTCAGGGACTGCTCGATATATTCCGGCGCCCCCTCCTCCACCATCAGCACCGCCTTCTTGCCGGCACAGAATTCGGCGATCTGGTCATCCACAAGCGGATAGGCGACGTTAAGGACGTAAAGCGGCACGGCTGAATTGCCGTAAACATCGGCAAGTCCGAGCTGCTGCAGCGCACGCAGCACGCCATTATACATGCCGCCGAGCAGGATGATACCGACATCGCCTTCCGAGGGTCCGAAATACTCGTTGAGCTGGCGCTTCCTGATGAAATCGACGGCAGCGGGCCAGCGTTTCTCCAGCTTTTCCTTCTCGTGCAGGAAGGATGCCGGCGGCAGCACGATACGGTTGACGTCGCGGACCGGATTTTCAAGCGCCTGCTTCAGCGTATAGGCCGGCCGCTTATTGTCCTTGGCGACGAACTGGCCATGCACATGACAGCTGCGGATGCCAACCTGCAGCATGACCGGCGTGTTCGATATTTCCGAAAGCTCGAACCCCTCCTCGACCGCCTGCACGATCGACGGCAGGTTCGGGCGCGGGTTGAGCAGCCACATCTGCGATTTCATCGCATAGGCATGGCTGCGCTCCTGCATGATCGAGGAGCCCTCGCCGTAATCCTCGCCGATAATGATGAGCGCGCCGCCCGTCACCCCGCCCGAAGACAGGTTGGAAAGCGCATCGGAGGCGACATTGGTGCCCGCCGTCGATTTCCAGGTGACGGCGCCGCGCACCGGATACATGACGGAGGCAGACAGCATGGCAGCAGCAGCAGCCTCCGAGGCCGACGTCTCGAAATGGACGCCCAGATCCTGCATCACGTCCTTGGCGTCTGCCAGCACGTCCATGAGATGCGAGATCGGCGAGCCCTGATAGCCGCCGACATAGGAAACACCGGACTGCAGAAGTGCCTTGGTGATCGCGAGAATACCCTCGCCGCGGAAGATGTCGCCTTCCCCGAGCTTCAGATCCTCGACCTCGCGCGCAAACGATCGCTCGGCCATGACGTTACCCCTTTGCCCTTGTGGGCTTGTTTTAAATCATTTGCAAAATCATATTTTGAACTTCCTTGAACTGTCAACGAACAATTATGCGATACCGCCGCATCATTTTGCAATACCGGCCGCGCAGCAATACACTGTCACCGGCCGATATTGTTGACTCGGATATCTCCGTTGCGCTCAAATATATGCGTATGCATAAAATTTATGCGGACATTTGAAGCCGAGTAAGAATTGCGGACCGGGATTTTACGGAAGCACCAGAGAAAGCGCTTGCCGCTCCAAAATATGTATTTTAAGATTAAAACATTCCGACAATAAATCGCCAGCGGCAGTTGGGCGTCATGCTTTTCTGTCGCTTAACAGGGGAACGGAGTGACCATGACAACGCTTACTCGGCGCGAGGCCCTGAGCCTCGGCGCAGCCGCATTCATGACTGGGATTTTAGCCGGCAGAACGCCTGTGGAAGCAGCGGAAGCCGGCACACTGACCATTGCCTTCAACGTCAATTTGCCCTCTTTCGATCCGACGACCGGCCCGTCCGCCGTCAACCCGACGATCCAGGCGATCTATCGCTCGGTCTTCGACCAGTTCATCGGCCAGGGACCGGACCTGAAGTTCCAGCCGGGCCTTTTGACGGCCTGGGGCTGGAACGACGACAAGACGAAGGTCTGGATGGATGTCCGCGAGGGTGTCACCTGGCATGATGGCTCCAAGTTTACGCCCGACGACGTCGTCTGGTCTCTGGAGCGCGCCGCGAAGCAGGAAACCGGCAATCCGATCCAGTTCATCTGGTCGACCGCCAACAATTACAAGGTGGAAGGCAACCGCATCACCGGCGATGTCGTTCGCTTCGAACCAACCTATTTCAAATGGATGGCCTTCCTCACCGGCTACGTCCTGCCGAAGGATTATTATACCAAGGTGGGCGCACAAGGCTTCGAGAAGAAGCCGATCGGCACCGGCCCCTACATGGTCGATGCCTACGAGGGCAATTCCTATCTTCGCCTGAAGGCGAATCCGAACTATTTCGGCGGCAAGCCGGCCTTCGATACCGTTATCTTCAAGTTCGTGCCGGACACAACGAGCCGTGTGGCCGAAATTGAATCCGGCTCATCCGACGTGACGCTGGAAATCCCCTATGAGGATTTCGACCGGCTGAAGAAGAAATCCGGTCTTGCGGGCGTCGCCACCCCCATCTCCGATATCGGCATGATCTTTATCAGCAATGTCGATCCGATGCTCGACAAGAATGTCCGCCTCGCCGCCAATATGGCGATCGACAAGGAAGCGATCATCAAGCGGCTGCTTCGCGGCTACGGCAAGCCGCTATCGACGTTGGAAGCGCCGGAATATGAAGCCTACGACTCGTCAGTCAAAACCCCTTACGATCCGGAACAGGCAAAGAAGCTTCTGGCCGCCAGCGGCTATTCGCCTGAAAAGCCGGTGAAATTCACCATCAAGACCACTCGCGGCTTCAAGCCGAAGGATTACGAGATGATCCAGGCGATCGTCGGCATGTGGCGCAAGGTCGGGATCGAGGCTGACATTGAAGTCTACGAAATCGCCAAGCACTACGAGCTGCGCGCCGCCCATCAGCTCGGGCCGGCCGCCTTCTATAACTGGGGCAACGCCATCGGCGATCCTACGACCTCGACCGGCTTTGCCATGTTCGGCCCCTCGCCGCACTCCGCCTGGAAAACCAAGGATGTCGACGACATGCTTGGGCCGCTCTGGGGCGAAAAGGATGAGGCGAAGCGCATTGCCGGCTGGAAGGCGGCGATCAAATACATCGCCGAACAGGGCTATGTGATCCCGCTGCTGCAATATGCCCAGCCGATCGTCTACAAATCGAGCCTCAAGGTCACGCCGAACGTCTCCGGCGCCCTGCAGCCGACGCTGGTGTCGAAGGCTTGAGAAAAGCCTTCTCCCCTTGGGGAGAAGGTGGCCCGAAGGGTCGGATGAGGGGGTGGCGCGGCATATTCCGTGGAACCTTACGGTGCAACGCCCCCTCAAACCTGCGCCCCTTCGACAAGCTCAGGAGCGCGTCCTTCTCCCCGCTGGGGAGAAGGTAAGGCCATCAGCCATGCGATCGGAACTCATAACGCATGATAGCAGTCTCCATTCTCAACCGGCTGATTATGGCCGCAATCACCCTCTTCGGAGTGGCGGTGATCGTCTTCGTCCTGCTACGCGTCGTCCCGGGCGATCCGATCGCGATGATGATCTCGCCGGGCGCAAGCCCCGCCGATATTGCTGCGCTGCGCGCCCATTACGGGCTCGATGCGAGGCTGGCCACTCAATTCTGGCTTTGGCTGAAATCAGTTCTGATAGGCGATTTCGGCACGTCGATCTCCCTGAAGCGCGATGTGCTATCGCTGCTGGGCGAGCGCCTACCCGCGACGTTGGAGCTTGCCTTTGCCGCGCTGGTCCTAGCGGTTCTTCTCGGTGGCTCGGTCGCGATCATCGGCACGCTTGCTCGCCGCACGATTTTCGAACCCGTGATCGATAGCCTCAACGGCCTTTTCTTGGCTGTTCCGGATTTCGTCTGGGCACTCGCGCTGGTCCTGGTTCTCGGAGTCCTCTTTCCGCTTTTTCCGCTCTCCGGCCGTATCGATCCGAGCATCGACGCACAATTCGCAACCCCTTTTTATCTCATCGAAAGCCTCGTAACATTTCGCTTCGGCATCTTCGCGGATATCTGCGCCCATATGGTCATGCCGGTCCTGGCGCTCGGCCTGCCGCTCGCCGCCATCATCGCCCGCGTGCTGAAGGCAGCACTCTCCGAGGCCATGGTGCAGGACTATATTCTTCTAGCGAAATTGAAAGGCATGTCCGAGCTGCGGCTGGTGCTGCAGGAGGCGCTACGCAATGCCGTCGGCCCGACCATCGCGCTGACCGGCGTGCAATTCACCTTCCTCATCGGCGGCACCGTCATCGTCGAACGCATCTTCGCCTATCCCGGTATCGGCAATATGGCAATCGATGCCGTCATCAACCGCGACCTGCCGCTGATTCAGGGACTTGTTCTGGTCTTCGGCGCCATCTTCATTCTCGTCAATCTGGCGGTCGACCTCCTGGTCGCGGCCTTCAATCCGAGGCTCGCCCATGGCTGACGTCATCTCGCCCGCCATACAGCAACCACCATCAAGGCTAGCGAAACGCGTCCGGGCGCTGCTTTCCGAGCCAAAGGTGATCTTCGGCGGCGGCTTCATTCTCATCCTCCTCATCCTCGCGATCTTTGCGCCCTATATCGCGCCGAAGGATCCGCTGGAGCAGGATCTGATGTCCGGCACCCTACCGCCGGCATGGATCGAAGGCTCTGATCCCGGTTTCCTGCTGGGGACGGATGATCTCGGCCGGGATGTGCTCTCGCGCGCGATCTTCGGCACGCGCATCGCGCTGACGGTCGCCTTCGTCGCGGCTGGGCTCGCGGCCTTGATCGGCACGCTACTCGGCCTTCTCGCCGGTTGGTATGGTGGCTGGATCGACAAGATGATCTCCCGCCTCGTCGATATCTGGATGGCCTTCCCGCCGGTGCTTTTGTCGATTCTGCTGGTTGCGGTCTTCGGCTCTGGCGTGCATTCGGTCATCGCGGCCATCGTCATCATCGACTGGACGCGTTTCTGCCGCGTCGTGCGCTCGGAAACGCAGGCGCAGGCGCGGATGGATTATGTGACGGCGGCACACACGATCGGCTTTTCGCGAGCGAGAATCCTCTTCAGCGAAATCCTGCCGAATGTGACGCCGGTGTTGATCGCCCTCGTCAGCCTGGAAATGGGCATCGCCGTCATCGTCGAAGCCATCCTGTCCTTTGTCGGCCTGTCGGTCTCCTCCGACACGCCGACCTGGGGTGGCATGATCGCCGAGGGGCGGCAGATGATCTATCAGGGTTGGTGGGTGCTCGTCGTGCCGCTGCTTGCACTCTTTGCGACGGTGCTTGCCTTCAATCAACTCGGCGACGGCCTGCGCCGCGCCCTCGATCCGGTCATGCGCCGATGACATCTCCACTCCTCTCCATTAACGGCCTCAGCGCCATATCCGACCGCGACGGCGGCGCCCCGATCCTGCGTGATGTTTCCCTGACGCTCACGCGCGGCGAAGTGCGCGGGCTCGTCGGCGAAAGCGGCGCCGGAAAATCCACCATCGCCAAGGCCTTACTCGGCATCCTGCCGCGCAGCGTCCGCATCACGAACGGCTCGATATTGTTCGAAAACCGCGACCTGCTCACGCTCTCCGCCAGGGAATTGCGAGACATCATGGGCAGCGAAATCTCGCTGATCCCGCAGGATCCACAAACGGCACTTAATCCCGGCCGCCGCATCGAGGCGCAACTAACAGACGGCCTGCGGCTGAAACGGGGCATGTCATCAAACAATGCTCGGCGGCTGGCGCTGAAGCTGTTGGAAGAAGTGCATATCCGCGATCCCGAGCGTGTACTGCGCGCCTATCCGCATGAATTGTCTGGCGGCATGCGCCAGCGCATATTGATCGCCGCCGCCTTCGCGCTGGAGCCGAAATTGGTCGTCGCCGACGAGCCCACTACCGCGCTCGACGTCACCGTGCAGAAGCAGATCCTGCGGCTGATCCGCGGTCTGCAGGAAGCGCACGGCACCGCCGTCATCTTCGTCACGCACGATCTCGGCGTCGTCGCCCAGATCTGCGACAGCGTCACGCTGCTCTACGCCGGCAAGGTTATCGAGGACGGGCGTACAAGCGACGTGCTGATACAGCCCAAGCATATCTACACGAAATCCTTGATATCGGCCGGGCCGCGCTACGACCGACCGGATGCCGGGCTGACGCCGGTGCCGCAAGCCGTTTTCGAACAATTGCGCCGCGAAATCGGCATTCCGGAGGGCGGCCGATGAGCGTTTCCGACAATCTCCTGTCCGCCAGGGGCATCGAGGTCACCTATGGCGCCAAGCGGCATCTGTTCGGCCCGCCGGGCCTTGGCATCAAGGTGCTGCACGGCGTCAATATCGATATCCGCCGCGGCGAAACCGTCGGCATTGTCGGCGAAAGCGGCTCGGGCAAGACGACGCTGGGCCGCGCCCTGCTGCGGTTAGTTGATGTGACGGCGGGCAGCATCCATTTCGATGGCCGAGACATTACACATCTGCCCAATACCGACATGCGGCCACTGCGCCGCCGCATGCAGATGATCTTTCAGGACCCCATGGCCTCGCTCAATCCGCGCCACACGATCCGCCGCATCCTCGTTGAGCCATTACTCCTGCATCGGCTGGCTTCGGACGGGAAAGAAGCCGAGCGGCAGGTTGCCGCAATTCTCGAGCGGGTGACGCTGCCGCAGGCCTGTCTCGATCGCAATCCGCATGAGCTTTCCGGTGGCCAGCGCCAGCGCATCGGCATCGCGCGAGCCGCCTTGCTAAAGCCGGATTTTGTGCTCGCCGACGAGATCGTCTCCGGCCTCGATGTGTCGACCCAGGCACAGGTGCTCAATCTACTGAAGGAGCTTTCGCGCGATCTCGGCCTCTCAATGGCCTTCATCAGCCACGATCTCTCCGTCATCCGCGCCGTCTGCGACCGCGTTTACGTCCTGCGCCACGGCCGCGTCGAGGAGGAAGGCGATTGCGAGCGCATCTTCACCGCACCCGCCTCCGCCTATACCCGCATGCTGCTGGATGCTATTCCCTTGCCGGAAATCGATCCGCATTGGCTCGGCCGCGAGACGGACCACGAAAACGCTGCCTGACAAGCACTCGGACGTTCAGTTGCGCAGGCGGAAACGCTGTATCTTGCCCGATTCCGTCTTCGGCAGAGCTTCGACGAAGATGATCGAACGCGGATATTTGTAAGGCGCGATGACCGCCTTCACATGATCTTGCAGCTTGCGAACCTGCAGATCCGAGGCGACAATGCCGGGCGCCAGCACGACATGGGCCTGCACGATATGGCCTCTCTCCTCGTCGGGCTTACCGACGACGGCGCATTCCAGCACATCTGTATGCGAAAGAAGGGCCGCTTCCACTTCCGGTCCGGCAATATTGTAACCGGCCGAAAGAATGATGTCGTCGGAACGCGCGGCAAAGTGGAAATAGCCCTCCTCGTCCTGAACGAAGCTGTCACCGGTCACATTCCAGCCATCCCGCACATAATCGACCTGCCTGTGGTCGGCGAGATAGCGGCAGCCGATCGGTCCGCGAACAACGAGTTTGCCGATGACCCCACGCGGAACCTCGTTCATATCGTCATCGACCACGCGGGCCTCATAGCCCGTCAACGGCTTGCCCGTGCAGTTCGGCTTGGCGTCGGACAGGCGATTGGAAATGAAGATATGCAGCATCTCGGTCGAGCCGATGCCGTCGAGGATCGGCTTGCCGATCTTGCGCGTCCATTCCTCGAAAATCGGTCCCGGCAGCGTCTCGCCGGCCGAAACGGCGATACGAAGTGAAGACAGATCCGCCCCCTCTTCCATCGCCGCCAGCATGGCGCGATAGGCCGTCGGCGCGGTGAAGCTGATGGTCGCTCCATATTCCTGGATGATCTCGACCATGTTCTTCGGCGAAGCATTTTCGAGCAGCGCCGTCGATGCGCCGAAACGCAGGGGAAAGACGACCAGACCGCCAAGCCCGAAGGTGAAGGCGATCGGCGGCGAGCCGATGAAGACGTCATCCGGCGTCACCTGCAGGACTTCCTTGGCATAGGCGTCGGCGATGATCAGGATATCGCGATGGAAATGCATCGTCGCCTTCGGCACCCCCGTCGAGCCCGAGGTGAAGCCGAGCAGCGCCACATCATCCCGCCCGGTTTTGACCGCTTCAAAGCGCACCGGCTTGTTGAGCGCGATGCGGTCAAGTTCGGCGTCGTGGTTGGCGGTGCCGTCGAAGCCCACCACCTGCTTCAGGAAGCGGCTGTCCTTGGCTGCAGTGACCAGTTCCTCCAGCAGCCGGGTATCGCAAAGCGCCAGCGAGATTTCCGCCTTGTCGATGATCTTCGAAAGCTCGCCCGCCCGCAGCATCGGCATGGTATTGACGGCAACGGCGCCGACCTTCGTCACCGCCAGCCAGCAGGCGATCATGGCCGGATTGTTTCCGGAGCGGATGAGAACGCGATTGCCGGGCTTGACGCCGAAATTTTCGATGAGCGCATGCGCGATGCGGTTCGTCCAATCCGCCAGCTCCTTGTAGGTGCGGCGCCGGCCATTGCCGATGAGCGCCACGTTGTCGCCGAAGCCTTTTTCGACCATACGGTCACTCAGCTCGAAGCCGGCATTCAGCCATTCCGGATAGTCGAAACCCTCCATCCGCAGTTCGGGCCATTCGTCGAAAGGCGGCAGATTGTCTCGCGTGAATGTATCGGTATGACCGGTCGGTCCCAGCATTGCCTTGCTCCCGCATTCTTATCGATCAATCGCCACGACAGCCGTTTCCCCGCGGCGCATGTGGCGTTGCTAAAAAAGATCGCACCGAAGCCAGCAATGTTCAAGCAAGAAATTTTAAGCCTAAACTATTTTTGATTTCCGATTGATTCGAAAGAGCTATTTTCGATTTTCCTGCTATTGTGGGTGCCTACAGGCCGCATATCGGAGCAGGAAAAGCCTTGACGAATGGTCTCAACAATATATTTTAAACTTAAATTATTTTGAGATCGGCTTTGGTCGAACGAGGAGGGAAAAGCGATGCGCATCGTCTGTATCGGCGGCGGCCCCGCAGGGCTTTACTTCGCGCTTCTGATGAAGAAGCTCCATCCCGAGCATGCCATCCGCGTCGTCGAGCGCAATCGTCCCTATGACACCTTCGGCTGGGGCGTCGTCTTCTCTGACGCGACTATGGTTTCGATGCGCCAATGGGATCCTGAAAGTGCCGCCGAAATCGAAGATGCCTTCAACCATTGGGACGATATCGAAGTCCTGTTCAAGGGCACCCGCCAGCGCACCTCCGGCCACGGCTTTGTCGGCATCGGGCGAAAGAAGCTTCTGAACATCCTGCAGCGCCGCTGCGAAGCGCTCGGAGTCGAGCTGATCTTCGAAACGGAAGTCAATTCCGATCTCGACTATCCCGATGCCGATCTGGTCATCGGCTCGGATGGCCTCAATTCCAAGATCCGCAATCATTATCCGGAAGTCTTTCAGCCTGACATGATCACCCGGCCGAACCGCTATATCTGGCTCGGCACCAACAAGCTTTTCGACGCCTTCACCTTCGATTTCCGCCGCACCGATCACGGCTGGTTCCAGGCGCATATCTATAAGTTCGACGACAAGACCTCGACCTTCATCGTCGAGACGACGGAAGAGGCCTATCTCGCCCATGGCCTGGACAAGATGGACCAGGACGGCTCCATCGCCTTCTGCGAAAACCTGTTCTCCGAAGTGCTCGAAGGCGCTTCGCTGATGACCAATGCCCGCCACATCCGCGGTTCGGCCTGGCTGAACTTCAACCGCCTGATCTGCGGCAAGTGGAGCCATTTCAACGGCAATTCCCATGTCGTGCTGATGGGCGATGCCGCACACACAGCACATTTCGCCATCGGCTCCGGCACCAAGCTTGCCATCGACGATGCCATCGAGCTGACCCGTCAGTTCCAGACCCACGGGCACGAGAAGGACAAGATACCGGCCGTCCTTGAAACCTACGAGGAAATTCGCCGCGTCGACGTTGCCCGCATCCAGAATGCCGCCCGCAACGCGATGGAATGGTTCGAAGTCGTCGGCCGCCGCTATGCCGATACGCTTGAGCCGCCGCAATTCATGTATTCGATGCTGACCCGCTCGCAGCGCATCAGTCACGAAAATCTGCGGCTGCGCGACAAGACATGGCTCGAAGGCTATGAGCGCTGGTTCGCTGAAAAATCCGGCCTTGCCGTCGGCAACGACCGCTGCCTGCCGCCGATGTTCACGCCCTATCGTCTGCGTGATGTCCAGCTCGTCAACCGTATCGTGGTCTCGCCGATGGCGATGTATTCGGCTGAGAACGGCGTGATGAACGACTTCCATATCGTCCATCTCGGCTCTCGCGCCCTTGGCGGTGCAGGGCTGATCTTCGCGGAAATGACCTGCGTCACGCCCGATGCCCGCATCACCCCCGGCTGCCTTGGCCTTTGGAACGAGGAGCAGGTAGCGCAATGGAAGCGCCTCGTCGATTTCGTTCACATGAACAGCGCCGCCAAGGTCGGCATCCAGCTCGGCCATGCCGGGCGAAAGGGCGCGACGAAGCTTGCCTGGGAAGGCATCGACCAGCCGTTGTCCGAAGGCGACTGGCCGCTGATCTCCGCTTCGGCTGTTCCCTACCTCAAAAACAGCCAGGTGCCGAAGGCCATGGATCGCGCCGATATGGAGCGCGTCAAAGCCGACTTCATCCGCTCGACGGAACTCGCGATCGAGACCGGCGCCGACTGGCTGGAACTGCATTGCGCCCACGGCTATCTGCTGTCGAGCTTCCTGTCACCGCTCACTAATCTGCGCGACGACGAGTATGGCGGCAGCCATGAAGACCGCGCCCGCTATCCGCTAGAAATCTTCCATGCGATGCGCGCGATCTGGCCGGCGGACAAGCCGATCTCGATCCGCCTCTCCTGCCATGACTGGACCGACGGCGGCAATACGCCGGAAGATGCGGCGATCTTCGCGCGTATGTTCAAGGAAGCAGGCGCCGACCTGATCGACTGCTCCTCAGGCCAGGTCTCGAAGCAGGAAAAGCCAGTCTACGGCCGCCTGTTCCAGACGCCCTTCTCCGACAAGATCCGCAACGAGATCGGCATTCCGACGATTGCCGTTGGTGCGATCTCGGAAGCCGATCATGCCAATTCGATCATCGCCGCCGGCCGTGCCGATCTCTGCGCCATCGCCCGCCCGCATCTGGCGGATCCGGCCTGGTCGCTGCACGAAGCCGCCAAGATCGGTCTGACTTCCATTCCCTGGCCGAAGCAATATCTTTCCGGCAAGACTCAGTACGAAACCAACCTCGCCCGAGTGGCCACCGTAGCACCGGCGAAATGAGGATGAGATGACGACTTCGGGTAAACTCGCTGGCCGTCATGCCCTGGTCACCGGGGCCGGGAGCGGCATAGGTGCCGCGATCGCCAAGGCGCTCGCCGCCGAGGGCGCGCGTGTCAGCCTAGCCGGTCGCCGCCGCGAGCCGCTGGAAGCGGTTGCCGCCGAAATCGGCGCCCATGCATTCGTGGTCGATGGCTTCGATGTCACCAGCCCCGACGCCGTTGCCCAGGGCCTTGCCAAGGCACGCGAAAAATTCGGCCCCGTCGATATTCTCGTCAACAATGCCGGCGAAGCACCGAGCGCCCCCTTCGAGAAGACGAGTCTTGAAGTTTGGAATCAGGTCCTCTCAGTCGATCTGACGGGTGTTTTCGTCGTGACGCAAGCAGTTCTGCCTGACCTCAAAACTCACGGCTCGGGCGCGCGCATCATCAATATTGCCTCGACAGCCGGCCTGAAAGGCTACGCTTACGTCTCGGCTTACGTCGCCGCCAAGCACGGCGTCGTCGGCCTCACCCGCTCGCTGGCGCTGGAACTGGTGAAAACGGGCATCACGGTCAATGCCGTCTGCCCAGGCTTTACCGATACGCCGATCATCCAGCGCTCGATCGAGACGATCGTCGCCAAGACCGGGCGCACGGCCGAACAGGCCCTTGCCGAGTTCACGAAATCCAATCCGCAGGGACGTCTCGTCAAGCCGGAAGAGGTTGCCGATACCGTGCTCTGGCTGGCCTTGCCGGCCGCAGTATCGATCAATGGACAGGCAATCGCGGTTGCCGGTGGGGAGATTTGAGGAATGAGCGATCGGGACATGACGATGAAGGGGCATCTGAAGCCCTTCAAGGATTACAAGCCTGAGCACTTCCTCTGGGATGTCAGTGAAGACGGCCGCGTCGCCACTATCCGCCTGAACCGCCCAGAACGTAAGAACCCGCTGACCTTCGACAGCTATGCCGAACTGCGCGATCTCTTCCGCGACCTCGTTTACGCGTCAGATATCCGCGCCATCGTGCTGACCGGAGCCGGCGGCAACTTCTCCTCCGGCGGCGACGTCTTCGAGATCATCGAGCCGCTGACGCGCATGGCAATGCCCGAGCTTCTCGCCTTCACGCGCATGACCGGCGATCTCGTCAAAGCGATGCGCAAGTGCCCGCAGCCGATCGTCTCGGCAGTCGACGGCATCTGCGCCGGCGCCGGCGCCATCCTGGCGATGGCCTCCGATCTAAGGCTCGCGACGCCCGAGGCAAAGACTGCCTTCCTCTTCACCCGTGTCGGCCTTGCCGGTGCCGATATGGGCGCCTGCGGCATCCTTCCCCGCATCATCGGCCAGGGCCGCGCCGCCGAACTGCTCTTCACCGGCCGATCGATGACGGCAGCGGAAGGACAGGCCTGGGGCTTCTATAACGGCCTGCACGTCGGCGCCGACCTCGAAAGCGAAGCAGTCAAGCTCGCCCGCTCGCTGGCCGACGGCCCATGGTTCGCGCACGGCATGACCAAGACCATGCTGAACCAGGAATGGGCGATGGGCATCGATGAAATGATCGAATCTGAAGCGCAGGCGCAGGCGATCTGCATGGCGACGCAGGATTTCCGCCGCGCCTTCGAGGCTTTCGCCGCCAAGCGCCGGCCGGAATTCCAGGGGGATTGAGGGGATGTCCGCGACAAACAGCCTCCCCGGCCCGACGCGCGATCATCTGGATTGGCCCTTCTTCGAGGAGCGCCATCATCGTTTTGCCGCCGAGGTCGATGCCTTCGCGAAATCCGGCGCGATGACGTCTATCGATCACGCCGATATCGATAGCGCTTGCCGAAAGCTGGTCAAGTCACTGGGCGAAGCCGGGCTTTTGACTGCTGCGACAGGCGCGTCCGACAGCGAGCCGCTGATCGATTCCCGCATGGTCTGCCTCGCCCGCGAAACGCTCGCCTGGCATGACGGCCTTGCCGATTTTGCCTTTGCCATGCAGGGGCTCGGCACCGGAGCCATCGGCCTCTCCGGTTCGCCCGAATTGCGTTCAGCCGTTCTGCCCAAGGTGCGCTCGGGTGACTGGCTCGCCGCCTTCGCGCTATCGGAAAAGGATGCCGGCTCCGATGTCGCCGCCATGAGCTGCGCTGCCCGTCTCGATGGCGATCACTATGTGCTCGATGGCGAGAAGACCTGGATTTCCAATGGCGGCATTGCCGATGTCTACACCGTCTTCGCGCGCACCGGCGAAGCGCCGGGTACCCGCGGCATCTCGGCCTTCGTCGTCATTGCTGATGATCCCGGCTTCTCGATTGCCGAACGCATCGAGGTGATCGCGCCGCATCCGCTCGCAACGATCCGCTTCGACAATTGTCGCATTCCCGCTTCGCGCCGTCTCGGTGTACCAGGCGAAGGCTTCAAGATCGCCATGCGCACGCTCGATATCTTCCGCGCCTCTGTCGCCGCTGCCGGCCTCGGCTTTGCCCGGCGTGCGCTCGATGAATCGCTTGCCCATGCGCGGTCACGCCCGATGTTTGGCGCGGCGCTGGCCGACCTTCAGTTGACGCAGGCCGCCCTCGGCGATATGGCGACCGGCATCGACGCGGCGGCATTGCTCACCTACCGGGCGGCCTGGCGTCGTGACGTGCAGCGCTTGCCGACGACGCGCGAAGCCGCCATGGCCAAGATGACGGCGACGGAAACCGCGCAAAGCGTCATCGACCGCGCCGTCCAACTCTTTGGCGGCCGTGGCGTTAAATCGGGCGAGATAACGGAAAAACTCTATCGGGAGATCCGCGCGCTTCGCATCTATGAAGGTGCGACGGAAGTTCAAAAACTCATCGTCGCGCGCGAACTTTTGAAGACCAATTAATGGGAGATACCAGCATGAGCCGCGAGATTTTCGACTGGGCCGACCCGTTCCGGCTGACGGAGCAGTTGAGCGACGACGAAAGAATGGTGCTGGATACCGCGCATTCCTACGCGCAGGAAAAGCTCGCGCCCCGTGTCCTCGAAGCCTTCCGCCACGAAAAGACCGATCCGGCCATCTTCCGTGAAATGGGTGAACTCGGCCTGCTCGGCCCGACGATATCCCCGGAATATGGCGGCGCTGGCCTCAGCTACGTCGCCTACGGCCTGATCGCCCGTGAAGTCGAGCGCGTCGACAGCGGCTACCGCTCGATGATGAGCGTGCAGTCCTCGCTGGTCATGGTGCCGATCGAGACCTTCGGCTCGGAAGCGCAGAAGCAGAAATACCTGCCGAAGCTTGCGACCGGCGAATGGATCGGCTGCTTCGGCCTCACCGAACCGAACCATGGCTCCGATCCCGGCTCGATGGTGACGCGCGCTAAAAAGATTGATGGCGGCTACAGCCTGACCGGCGCCAAGACCTGGATTTCGAACGCGCCGATCGCCGATGTCTTCGTCGTATGGGCCAAGACCGAGGATGGTCTCATCCGCGGCTTCATCCTTGAAAAGGGCTGGAAGGGCCTGTCCGCCCCCGCCATTCACGGCAAGGTGGGCCTGCGCGCCTCCATAACGGGCGAAGTCGTGATGGATAATGTCTTCGTGCCGGAAGAAAATCTGATGCCGAACGTATCCGGCCTGAAGGGCCCCTTCACCTGCCTCAACTCCGCACGCTTCGGCATTGCCTGGGGTGCGCTCGGCGCGGCGGAAGATTGCTACGCCAAGGCACGCCAGTATGTGCTCGACCGCAAGCAGTTCGGCCGTCCCCTTGCCGCTAACCAGCTGATCCAGAAGAAGCTCGCCGACATGGTGACCGAGATCACGCTTGGCCTGCAGGGTTGCCTGCGCCTCGGCCGCATGAAGGAAGAAGGCCATCCGCCGGTCGAGCTCACCTCCATCCTCAAGCGCAACAGCTGCGGCAAGGCGCTGGATATCGCCCGCGCCGCCCGCGACATGCTGGGTGGTAACGGCATTTCCGATGAGTTCGGCATCGCCCGCCATCTCGTCAACCTCGAAGTGGTCAACACCTATGAGGGCACGCACGACATCCACGCCCTCATCCTCGGCCGCGCCATCACCGGCATCGCCGCCTTTTCGAACTGAGGCGGCCGTGGCGTTTAGAACCACCAGACCCCTGCGCTTCGGAGATTGCGATCCCTCCGGGATCGCCTATTTCCCCTCGTACCTGAACATCCTCGTCGGGGTGCTGGAGGACTATTTTTCCTCGATCGGTTTTTCCTGGCGAAAGCTGATCGACGACCGCCGCATCGGTGTCCCCACCGTGCGGCTCGATCTGACCTTCATCAAGCCGGGCCTGCAGGGTGACGATCTCAAATTCGTCCTTGCCGTCCATGGTGTCGGCCGCTCCTCGCTCGATCTCGAACATCAGGTCTCAGCGAATGGCCATGTGCTGTGGACGGCCAGGCACCGTGTCGTCGCCACCTCGCTCGATACGCATAAATCCATTGAATGGCCGGATGATCTCCGCGCCGCACTGACCTCTCATCTGGAGACGACCGATGCACACCATCCTGCAACCTGAAGGCTGGGCCAAGCCGATCGGCTATGCCAATGGCATGGCGGCGACGGGCCGCATGGTGTTCGTCGGCGGCCAAGTCGGCTGGAATGCCGCCTGCGAATTCGAAAGCGACGATTTCGTCGAGCAGGTGCGCCAGACGCTGAAGAATGTCGTCGCCATTCTTGCCGAAGGCGGCGCCGAGCCGAAGCACATCACATCGATGACCTGGTATTTCACCGACAAGCAGGAGTATCTCGGTAACCTTAAGGGCATCGGCCAGGCCTACCGCGAGATCATCGGCCGGCACTTCCCCGCCATGGCCGCCGTACAAGTCGTCGCCCTCGTCGAAGATCGCGCCAAAATCGAGATCCAGGCAACGGCCGTGATCCCGGAATAATATTGCACGGAGTGGTAGGTCATGTCGGCACTGCGCTTTTCGGACACCATCTCGGCGGCGTTGACCGACGGAATCCTCGTCGTCACGATCGATAATGCCCCCGTCAACGCGCTCTCTGCCGATGTCCGGGCTGGCCTGATGGCGGCGCTTGATCACGCTGAAAAAGACGGCGCGGTTAAGGGCGTCGTACTGACCGGCGCCGGCAACAGCTTCATCGGCGGCGCCGATATCAAGGAATTCGGCAAGCCGCCGGTCGAGCCGCATCTACCTGATGTCATCTCCCGCATCGAAGCCTTCGCCAAGCCCGTTGTCGCCGCGATCAATGGCGTGGCCCTCGGCGGCGGTCTGGAAGCGACACTCGCCTGCCATCGTCGCCTCGCCGCGCCGACCGCCAAACTCGGCCTTCCCGAAGTCAAGCTCGGCATCGTACCCGGCGCCGGCGGCACGCAGCGCCTGCCGCGGCTCACAGGCATCGCCGCCGCTATCGACATGACCGCCAATGCACGCATCGTCTCTGCCGCGGAAGCGCTCAAGCTCGGTATCGTGGACGGCGTGGCCAAAGGTGAACTGATCGCTGAAGCTATCGCCGACGCCCAGACGGCCAACGCCACATCGTTGCGCCGCACGGGATCGCGGACCGTTCCTCCGGAAGCTACAGATGCGATCGACAAGGCGGCATCGGACGCATTGCGCAAGGCGCGCGGCCAGCGCGCACCGGTCGAAGCCATCCGCCTCGTGCGCCTGGCGGCGACCGCCCCTTTATCGGAAGGGCTTGCCGAGGAACGCCGCATCTTTATTGCCCTTCGCGACAGCGAAGAAGCCGCAGCGTTGCGTCATGTCTTCTTCGCGGAACGCGCCGCCGGCAAGGTCGAGGGGTTGGAGGCCGTCGCTCCACGCAGTATCGAAACCATCGGTATTGTCGGCACTGGTCTGATGGGATCAGGCATTGCCGTTTCCGCCCTCAACGGCGGCTTCCGCGTGATCGGCGTCGAGCAGACCATCGATGCTGCAGACAAGGGCCGCGAACGGATCGCTGGCCTCCTCGACAAGGCGATGCAATCCGGCCGCCTCGATGCAGCTGGCCGCGAAGATCGCCTCAGCCGGCTGACCATTACCGCCGATATGCAGCAGCTGACACAGGCCGATCTCGTCATCGAAGCCGTTTTCGATGATCTCACCGTCAAGACCGAGCTCTTCCAGCGCCTCGATGCGATCGTTCGCGCCGATGCGATCCTTGCGACCAATACGAGCTATCTCGACCCCGATGCCATTGCTGCGGCCACCAAGCTGCCAGAGCGCGTCGTCGGCCTGCACTTCTTCTCGCCTGCCAATATCATGCGGCTCCTGGAAGTGGTGAAGTGCAAGAACACGGCGTCGGATGTGCTGGCGACAGCCCTTGCCCTGGCAAAGAGGCTCGGCAAGCTGCCGATCGTATCAGGCGTCACTGAAGGCTTTATCGGTAACCGCATCTTTTCCGCCTATCGCCGCGAAGCGGAATACATGGTCGAAGATGGCGCCTCGCCGCAGGAGATCGACGCAGCACTGGAGGCCTACGGCTTTCCGATGGGGCCTTTTGCTGTGTTCGATATGGCAGGTTTGGAAATCGCCTGGGCGCGCCGCAAGCGGCAAGCCGCGACACGCGATCCGGCGGAACGCTACGTCGTCATCGCCGACCGGCTCTGCGAAGCCGGCCGTTTCGGCCAGAAGACCGGCCGCGGCTGGTATGCCTATCCCAACGGCAAACGGACTGTTGATCCCGAGGTAACGGCCATGATCGAAGCCGCACGCGCCGAAAAAGGCATCGTCCCGAAGAGCTTCACCGCGGAAGAGGTCGTCAGCCGCCTGCTGAAAGCCATGGTTGATGAAGGCGACGCCCTGCTTTCGGAAGGCATCGCCGCCCGCGCCAGTGATATCGATCTCGTAATGATTAACGGCTATGGCTTCCCGGCAAGCAAGGGCGGCCCGATGTTTGCGTCCGGCCGCCGCTGAAAGTAATCACCGTAGAGAGATCAGGCCGCCGAAGAAAGCAGCGTGAACAATTCCTGCGGCCGCTTGACGCCGCGTAGCGCATAGCGGCCGACGGAAACGAGATCGTTGCTTTGCTGGCCCGATAGCGCCTCGACGAAATTCGACGACATCAGGATGTTGCGGTCGGCCGACCGGCACATCGAGGCGATGCGGCTGACTTCGTTGACAGCTGGCCCGATGACTGTGAAATCCAGCCGGTCCATGCTGCCGATATTGCCGTAGAAGACGTCGCCGATATGCAGACCGAGATAGACGTCCGTGACCGGACGGCCTTCGATCTGCCGCTGCGAATTAAGATCGCGCAGGCGCTGGCGCAGCAGCGATTCCGCCATCAGGGCGGCAGCGCAGGCATCGGCGGAATTGCGAGCCTTGAAGATCGCCAGCGTGCCGTCGCCGATGAGCTTCAGCACGTTACCGCCCGCCTCATGGATCGAGGAGATCACTGCATCGGCATAGGCATTCAGCATTGGGATGATTTCATCCGGCTCGGCCGTATCCGAAATGCGCGTGTAGTTGGCGAGATCGGAAAACCAGAGGGCGGCAGAAATCCGCTCCGTCTTGCCTCGGGTGATCTTGCCCTCGAGAACGTGCCGGGCAGCATCCTCGCCGAGATAGACCTCGGCAATGGTGCGGGCGATGCGGCTCATGCCGGTGCATTTGATGGCGAGAGCAAGTGCCGGCGTCAGCTTGCGCAGCACGCGCAAATCCTCTTCCGGGAATCCCATTTCGGCGGCGGTGGCAAAGTTGGAATAGAAGCAATCCATCTCGCCGATCGTGCCGCCTTCTTCGAAACGGTGGATCATGGCGATGTAATCGGTGTGACCATCGGCGAGCAACGTATCGAGCCCGTAGAAATCGGCTGGCTCGCCGAAGCCGATACGGCGGCGCACCTCGTCTCCACCTGTT
Source organism: Rhizobium pantanalense (assembly GCF_030182525.1). Taxonomy (NCBI): domain Bacteria; kingdom Pseudomonadati; phylum Pseudomonadota; class Alphaproteobacteria; order Hyphomicrobiales; family Rhizobiaceae; genus Rhizobium; species Rhizobium pantanalense. Next base: position 374,056 of record NZ_JAQJCH010000001.1, on the reverse strand, counting down.
GTCAGCATGTGATAGAAGGCGGAGCGCTGCCAGTTTTCCGAGGCGATCCCCTGTTGCGTCGGGCCATATTCGAACTCGCGTTCGATGATCTGATTGCCGTCCCAGCGGAAGGCGCGGCCCTCATAGACCGGATGCAGCGTATCCATCAGTGCCATGGCCCGATCGATGTTGAGACCATGCTGACGGCACTGCTCGCAGAAACCCGAGAGGATATCGACTTCCGTCATTCCCTTGAGACCGGCCTGCATGAGCCAGCTGGCAATTTCGCCAATGTCCTTCGCGTCCATGGATATCTCCCGACCCTCTGAAGGAATCGCTTTAGTACGAAACTCTAAGGCTTGGAATGCTGTACAACGCAAAATAGCCCTGATGCACGCAACAGATCGCCGCTTCTGTGGCACAGAAGCGGCGATTTGACACGTTCTAAGGATGATTGCGGCCTCAGGCCTTTGCATGCGGCTTCAGCAGGTCTTCCAAACCGATGCGCCGGAAAAGCTCTGCCCGAACGCGGTCGGCAACACCGTTGACGATCTCAGCACCATCCTCTGAAGGATCTATATGGGTACGGAATGGCCGCGTTCCAAACGGCATGTCGACAATATCCACGATTGCCGTCGCCACCGAAGCGGCATCGGCATTCGCCGGCTCCAGCGAGGCAAGTCCCTTCAGCGCCTGATCGGGAACGCCGGCATAGGGGCCGTCATCATATTCGGCAGCGCGAGCCTTGTCGGCCGGGGAACCGGAATGAGCGAAGTGGTTGGTGCCCTTCGTGAAGGCACCTGGCACGATGATGGCGGTCTCGATGCCCCAGCGTGTCAGCTCCGAAGCATAGGACACGGCAAGCGAATCCATCGCCGCCTTGGCTGCGAAGTAAGGCGAGAGATAGGGTGGCGTGCCGCCACGCGTGCTGGACGAGGAAACCCAGACAACCAGGCCGGTGCCCTGCTTGCGCAAGTAAGGCAGCACGGCGCGGTTGACCCGCTGGGTGCTGAGCACGTTGATATCGTAGAGTTCGGCGAACTGCTCGGGCGTAAAGGCTTCGGCGGGACCGAAGGACATGTGGCCGGCATTGTGGATGATGGTATCGATGCGGCCCTGCTCGGCGATAACTGCGGCAATGCCGGCTTCGACGGAAGCATCCGAGGCAACATCGAGTTCGACGGCCCTGAGATCGACGCCGTTCTCCGTGGCGAATACCACCGTTGCAGCGACCTGCGCCGCATTGCGCCCCTGGGTTTCGCGGATGCCGGCATAGACCGTATGGCCTGCCTTGGCGAGAGCGCGTGCCGTCAGAGCGCCGAAGCCGCTCGATGCGCCAGTGATTACGATGACTTGCTTGCTCACGATCCTGTTCCTTCAGAGGATTGGCTGTTGTTGACGATGAAGTGGAGGACGGCAGGCATTGCCTGCCGCCAAGTTGGCTCAGATCATGCCGCCATTGGCGCGCAGCGTCTGGCCGTTGATCCAGCCGCCATCCGGGCCGACGAGGAAGGAAACGGCGGAGGCGATATCCCGCGGCGTCCCCAAACGCTCCAGCGGGTTCATCTTGGCCATGCGGTCGATGAGCTCATCGCTCTTACCATTGAGGAAGAGATCGGTGGCCGTCGGGCCGGGCGCAATCGCATTGACTGTTATCGAGCGGCCGCGCAGTTCCTTCGCCATGATGCCGGTCAGAAGCTCGACGCCGGCCTTGGTTGCAGCATAGACGCCGTAGGTTTCGAGCTTGAGGCCGACGATGCTGGTCGAGAAATTGACGATACGGCCGCCGTCACGCAGACGTTTGCCGGCTTCGCGCAATGTGTTGAACGTACCCTTGAGGTTGATGGCGATATGACGGTCGAAATGCGCGTCGTCTGCATCGACGATCTTCGCGAGCTGCATGATGCCGGCATTGTTGACGAGGACATCGACACCACCGAAGGCAGCTTCGGCTGCGTCGAACATGCGGCGCACGGCTTCGACATCGGAGACATCGGCCTTCGCGGTCAGCGCCTTGCCGCCCTTTTCCTCGATCTTGCGGGCGAGCCCCTCGGCGGCGGCTTCGCTGCCGGAATAGTTGATGACGACGGTGAAGCCATCCTCTGCCAAACGCTCTGCAATGGCAGCGCCGATGCCGCGCGATGCGCCGGTGATCATTGCTACCTTATTGGAAATATTGCTCATTTCTTTCATCCTTCATTGCCTTGCGCCATAGCGCATTTCGATGAGGAGAAGATGCCCCTTTTCATGGAGCGGATAATCAGCCAATAATCGGCATCACTATCCGAATTTAGCGAACAAATAATATGGACAGATTCGATGCCATGCGGGTATTTTGTCGGATCGTGGAACGACGCAGCTTCACGCTGGCCGCCGAAGATACCGGCCTACCCCGCTCGACGGTGACGGATGCGATCAAACAGGTCGAGGCGCGTCTTGGCGTGCGCCTGCTACAGCGCACGACGCGGCATGTCAGCCCGACGCTCGACGGCGAAGCCTATTACCAGCGCTGCCTGCGCATCCTCTCAGATATCGAGGATGCAGAAGGCGCCTTTGCCGGGGCGAAGCCGAAGGGGGTCCTCCGCGTCGACGTGCATGGAACGCTTGCGCGGCACTTCGTCCTGCCGAACCTACCCTCCTTTCTCGAAGCCTATCCCGACGTCGAATTGCAGATCACCGAGGGCGACCGGTTCGTCGATCTCATCCGCGAGGGGATAGACTGTGTGCTGCGCGTCGGTACGCTGCAGGATAGTGACATGATCGGCCGCCGCGTCGCCATGCTGGAAGAAGTAACGCTTGCGGCACCCGCCTATGTCGAGCGCTTTGGCATGCCCGCCCATCCGGAGAAGCTCGACGGCCACCGCATGGTCGGCTTCCGCTCCTCCGCAACGGGCGGATTGCTGCCGTTGGAATTCCAGATCGACGGCGCCGTGCGCGAAATCACCCTGCCGGCCACCATCTCCGTCAATGCGGCCGAGAGTTACTTCGCCGCCGCCAAGCTCGGCCTCGGCCTGATCCAGGTCCCGCGCTATCACGCCGAGGAAGCCCTACGATCGGGCGAGCTGCTGCATGTCCTTGAGGATTATCCGCCGACGCGAACGCCCGTCTCGATGCTCTATCCGCGCAGCCGCCAGCTTTCACCGCGGGTTCGCGTCTTCATAGACTGGCTCGTGAAGGTTTTTGCCGGACAGAACAGCACCGAAGTCGAGGGCGGATGAATATTCCGCGAAAGCGATCAAATAAATGAAATCGGCTCTTTGAATAGGCACGGAGCGCGCCTACGTCGTAATGCATTATTCTTCGGGCGGTGCCGTTACGACGTCATGATAGTCCAACGATTTTCGAGAGAGAGCCGATGACCGAACAGAAGCAATTGAAGCTGGGCGCCTTCATGCGTCCCGTCAGCCTGCATACGGGGGCCTGGCGTTATCCCGGCGCCTATCCGGACGCCAACTTCAATTTCCAGCACATCAAAAGCTTTGCGCAGGAGCTGGAAAAGGCGAAATTCGACGCCTTCTTCATGGCCGATCACCTCGCGGTCCTCAACATGCCGATCGAGGCCCTGAAGCGCAGCCAGACCGTCACCTCCTTCGAGCCCTTCACACTGCTTTCTGCGCTCGCCGCCGTTACCGACAGGATTGGCCTCGTCGCAACCGCCTCCACCACCTTCGACCTGCCCTATCATATCGCCCGCCGCTTCGCCTCGCTCGACCATATCAGCGGTGGCCGCGCCGGCTGGAACATCGTCACCACCTCCAATCCCGATGCCGCCCTTAATTTCGGCCTCGAAGAACACATGGAACATGGCGAGCGCTACCATCGCGCTCGCGAATTCTACGATGTCGTGACCGGCCTCTGGGACAGCTTCGCCGACGACGCCTTCATCCGCAATCCGGAAAGCGGCATCTTCTTCGATCCCGAGCGAATGCATGTCCTCGGGCACAAGGGCGAGGAATTGAGCGTTCGCGGCCCGCTCAACATCGCCCGCCCGCCGCAGGGCTGGCCCGTCATCGTGCAGGCCGGACAATCGGATGCCGGCCGTCAGCTTGCCGCCGAAACGGCCGAAGCCGTCTTTGCAGCTCCCCGCAACCTCGCCGACGGCAAATCGATCTTTGCCGATATCAAGGGACGGATGAAGGCGATCGGCCGCAATCCGGATCATCTGAAGATCCTGCCCGCCGCCTTCATCGTCGTCGGCGATACGGTCGAGGAGGCAAAGGCCAAGCGGGCAAAGCTCGATAGTCTCGTCCATTACGATAGCGCCATCGCATCCCTGTCGATCGCACTTGGGCATGATGCCTCCAAATTCGATCCAGACGGCCCGCTGCCGGAGATTCCGGAGACCAACGCGAGCAAGAGCGGCCGCGAGCGCGTCATCGCACTTGCCGAAGCCGAAAAGCTGACCGTGCGCCAGCTTGCCCAGCGCCTCGGCGGCTATGCCGGCCTCGCCTTCGTCGGCACGCCTGAGAGCGTTGCCGACGAGATGGAGCAATGGCTGCATGAGGAAGGCTCTGACGGTTTCAACGTCGTCTTCCCCTTCCTGCCGCAAGGCCTGCTCGACGTGACCACCCGCGTCGTTCCAGAGCTGCAACGCCGCGGCATCTTCCGCCGCGATTACGAAGGTACGACATTGCGCGAACACCTCGGCCTGCCGCGCCCGGAAAACCGCTTCTTCAAAGCTGCTGCCGAAGCCGCGCAGTAAGAGAGCCCATCACAAGAGAATAACATGAGTCATATCACGCCGATCGACTACGAGACCGCTTCCGAGGCCGTGCGCGCCGAGCATGACCGCGAGATGCAACTGCGCGGCCGCATGACGAATATGAAGCGGACATTGCTGCACTCGCCGGTCGCGCATCGCATCTATGCGGAATGGTTTCCTTTGCGCGAGGAACTGCGCCCGGCGCTGGACGATCGTGCCGTCTGGTTGCTTTGCCATGCCATCGCTCTGGAATGCCGCTCGATCATTCCCGTCGGCTTCTTCCGGCGCGCGCTGATCAATGCCGGCCTGACGCCGGAAACGATCGTACCGAGTGAAGACGAGGCGCTGCTGATCGAATTCGGCAAGGCGATCGTCAGGGATTCCAATGCCATTCCGGAGGGAATTTGGGATCGATTGAAGGCCCGCTACGACGAACCAACGCTCGCCAACCTCGTCGCCTTCGCCGGCATCATGATCGCGACGGCGATCTACAACAATGCCGTAAAGGTGGATATCGACCCGGAGCTTGGGCCTTACCTTGAGGGATTTGAGTTTCCGGCGAAGTGAGGGGCAACGGCAGATGCCGAGCCATCTCGCCCTTGGCGGGCGAGAAAGCAATTTCATTGGTTTAGGAATTGCGACACCGAAGGTCACACATATTCAGAATGCTAGTGCAATTTCTAAGCCATTGAAATTGCAAGAGCGGGGGGCCGTTACTTGCCACGATAGCATTGGGAAAGCCGGTGCGTCCCTGCCTACCCCCGTCCTGGCAAAATCTCACCCCGAAATCGTCGTCTCGAACTGCGGATTGCCGCGGATCGTGTTGCTGACCGTACAGATTTCATCTTCGGCGGCATGCGCGATCGCGTTGCGGATTTCATCGCTGAAATCACCCTTGATGGTGAAGGCGATATTGAACTTCTCCACGCGGGAAAGGCCTTCGGTCGCCTTCTCACCCGTGACGACGGCAGTGACTTCGGTGAGCTTGTCGAGCACGCCGAGGCTACTGGCCGCCATGCGGGCGCTCAAGACCAGGCAGGCCGAGAGCGACGAGTAAAGCAGATCGAGCGGATTGAAGCCAGGCTGCGACGGCGAGGTGACGATGTCGATTTCACCGCCGGTCACCGAGGTCACATGCGGAAAGCCGGTGCGGCCGACCGTAGCGGTTGCACCCGTCTGCCTTGTCTTCACTTTCAATTCGGCCATGTCGAAAATCCTTGAAATAAAAGCGGGAAACCCTTTCCTTCTACATAGGGATTCATCGGGCAGGACACAATTGCAGTTCCTGGCCCTTGCGTCTTCCAGTCAGTTAAGCCACCAAATGGTTACAGGCTCTGAGAAGCAATTTGAGGAAAAGTGCGTAGCGGTTTTCCGTCCGGAATTGCGTATAAGCGCTCTAGCAGACAGGCAGTTCGACATGACCGTTTCCGATCCCCGCGCCTTCCTGACCTCGCTGTTCGATGCAGCCGTACGCGCCGCCGATCCGCTGACCGGCATCCGTACGCATCTGCCTGCCAAACCGAAGGGCCGCACGATCGTCATCGGCGCCGGCAAGGGGTCTGCCCAGATGGCCGCCGCGCTGGAGCAATGCTGGGAAGGTCCGCTGGAAGGTCTTGTCGTGACGCGATACGGTTTTTCCGCTCCTTGCCGCCAGATCGAGATCATCGAAGCAGCCCACCCCGTGCCGGATGAGGCTGGTCTCGTCGCCTCCCGCCGGCTACTGAAACTCGTCGATGGCCTCACAAAAAACGATCTGGTGATCGCCCTGATATCAGGCGGTGGCTCGGCGCTGCTGCCGTCGCCAGGCGGTTCGCTGAGCCTTGCCGACGAAATCGCCGTCAACAAGGCGCTGCTTGCCTCCGGCGCACCGATCTCGGCGATGAATGTCATCCGCAAGCATCTGTCGACCATCAAGGGCGGCCGGCTGGCTGCCGCGGCCCATCCCGCCAAAGTCGTCTCCCTCGTCGTCTCGGACATTCCCGGCGACGACCCTGCCCTGGTGGCCTCCGGCCCGACCGTGCCAGGCGCCGGCACGCGCGCGGACGCGCTCGACCTCATCCGCCTCTACGAGATCGAACTGCCGCCAGCCGTTCTCGCCTATATCGGAAAGGTCGAGGCCGACGCGCCGCGCCCGGACGATCCTCGTTTTGCCGGCAATGAAGTGCATCTGATCGCCTCTGCCGGCGTCTCGCTGGAAGCCGCTGCCGAGGTGGCGCGTGCCGCTGGCATCGAAGCGGCTATTCTTTCCGACGCCATTGAGGGCGAGGCCCGGGAAGCCGCCCATGTCCACGCTGCCATCGCGCGCGAAGTGCTTCACCGCAACCGCCCCTTCACCAAGCCGATCGTACTACTGTCAGGCGGCGAAATGACGGTGACCTTGAAGGGTAAGGGCAAGGGCGGGCGAAACTCGGAGTTCCTGTTGTCGCTGGCCATCGATATCGACGGCCACACCGGCATTCACGCCATGGCCGCTGATACCGATGGCATTGACGGCAGCGAGGACAATGCCGGCGCCTTTGCCGATGCGGCTACGGTGGCGCGGTTGCGCAAAGCTAGAATGGTGCCGGCCGAGATGCTGGCAAGCAATGATGCCTGGACGGCCTTCAATGCGATCGGCGATCTCTTCGTTCCCGGCCCAACCGGGACGAACGTCAACGACTTCCGCGCCATCCTGATCGTGTAACCGCCGGGACGAGTGGCTTAGACAATTGCGGTGCAATCGTCACAGCGCCAATAGGCGGCTGCGGTCGATGTCCATCGGAAGAAGTGCCGGCTGCAATGGTCGCACTCGATTTCAACGACATGCATCCTCTCGCCAACGATGAATGGCCTGCTCTTAATCCTGCGCTCGCTCTTCCATTGCTCGAGCTTCGTCACGGCCATGATTACCCTCCACGCAATACTCGCCTCGACAAGCAACAATCTAAAATAGATTCAACTAATAAAAGAATATTGCAAGTGCGAAGCGTTTTTTCTGCGCGGCAGGAGGACCAAAATTATCCGTAGTAGTGCACAGAAGACATAGTGGGCTGGATTCGAGCCTATAACACGATCTCCCCATTAGAGCCGGATGACTTTAGATCGGTTCGACCTAAAATCTGAATCCGCCATAGAATCAAAGAAGTAGAGCGTGATGTCGTCCAAAAACCGTCTATACTTTTCGGCATCACGCTTTAAAAAATTGTGACAGCGGATATCGCCATTTTCGTGCGCGACGCCATGTCATTCGTTGGCGATTTTCCATCAAGATAATAATGGGAGGCATACTCATCATGCGCCACTTCCGCCAGCGGGCGATTTCGTCGGTAACCCTGGTCACATTTGCTCTCTTTTCCGTCACTGCCAGAGCTGCCGCGCCGCCACCGGTCGAGGCGGAGCATGGCATGGTGGTCACCGCTCAACATCTCGCCACCGATGTCGGCATCGAGGTGCTCAAGAATGGTGGCAATGCCGTCGATGCCGCCGTTGCGGTCGGCTATGCACTGGCCGTGGTCTACCCGACCGCCGGCAATATCGGCGGCGGCGGCTTCATGACCATCCGTATGCGCGACGGCAAGACCACTTTCCTCGATTTCCGCGAGCGCGCACCCCTGGCGGCGACCAAAGGCATGTATCTCGACGACAAGGGCAATATCGTCAAAGGCGCCAGCACGGATGGTTATCTCGCCGTCGGCGTCCCCGGCTCAGTCATGGGCTTCGAGACGGCCCGCGAGAAATACGGCACAAAATCCCGCCAGGATCTGATCGCGCCGGCCATACGTTACGCCAAGGAAGGCTTCACGCTGAACCAGGCCGATGCCGCCGAGCTGAACGAGGGCAAGAAGTGGCTCTCGCGCGACCCGGCCACTGCCGCGGTCTTCACCAAGTCCGATGGCAAGCCCTTCGCAGCGGGCGACAAGCTGGTGCAGCCGGATCTCGCCAATGCCCTATCAGGCATTTCCGATCAGGGGCCGGATGGCTTCTACAAGGGGCCAGTCGCCAACGCCATCGTCAAGGCAAGCCAGGACAAGGGCGGCATTCTCGCAAACCAAGATTTCGAACAATATAAGGTCCGCGAGCTCGAGCCCGTGAAGTGCAACTATCGCGGATATGAGATCATCTCCTCGCCGCCGCCCTCCTCCGGCGGCGTCATCATCTGCGAAATCCTCAATGTGCTCGAAGGCTACCCGCTCTCCTATACCGGCTACGCCTCGGCCGACACGGTCCACTACATGGTCGAAGCCATGCGCTATGCCTATGTCGACCGCAACTCGGCACTCGGCGATCCCGACTTCGTCGACAACCCCGTCAGTAAGCTGCTGGATAAGGCCTATGCCCAGAAGATCCGCGACAGTATCTCTCCCTATAAGGCCGGCGTTTCCAAGGATCTGATGCCCAAGGGCCTCGGCGAAAGCCATGAGACCACGCATTATTCGATCATCGACAATGACGGCAATGCCGTCGCCGTTACCTATACGCTGAACGGCTCCTTCGGCGCCGGCGTCGTTGCGCCCGGCACGGGCATCCTCTTGAACAACGAGATGGATGATTTCACCTCCAAGCCCGGGGTGCCCAACCTTTATGGCCTAGTGCAGGGCGAGGCCAACGCCATCCAGCCGAAGAAGACGCCGCTCTCCTCCATGAGCCCGACGATCGTTACCAAGGACGGCAAGCCCTTCATGGTGATCGGCAGCCCCGGCGGCTCGCGCATCATCACCATCACGCTGGAAGCAATCATCAACGTCATCGATTTCGGCATGAACATTCAGGAGGCGATCGATGCTCCGCGCATCCATCACCAATGGCTGCCGGACAAGGTCTACATGGAGCCGCGTGCGCTTTCGCCCGATACGATCAAGCTTCTGACCGGCATGGGCTACACGGTTCAGGTCGACAATAGCTGGCCGATCTGGGGCCAGGCCGCTGGCATCCTCGTCGGCGGCAAGAGCCTCAGCGACATCGCCAAGGGCGGTGGCGCCCGCTACAACGGCGCCGTGGATAGCCGTGCCGGCTCCGGACTGGCGGCCGGTTACTGACCGCGGCGCGCTCTCCGACTTGACGAATAAGGCCGGTGCCGCCCTGTTGGACACCGGCCTTTTCACATCCGCCTGCACACAGAAACGAGCACATTATCTTACGCCGCAAAACCAAGCGTGAACATTTCGGCGCGATATCGCGCCTATTCATTCACCTCACGTTCATTTGATGCCGTTTGCTCCTGCATGTGCGTCATTTTTTTTCATCCCATGAATGGGATTTGCGATTTCTGATATAGCAATCGCGTGCAAGCAGGAGTATACAAACCGCCGTTCAAATAGGCCTTCGCGCCATGACCAGACTTGCGGTTCTGTCTTACGACCCCACCGCACCATCGAGAGCGATCCCCGACAATGTCGGATCAGATATTCCAGGCCGCCCCGACCCGGCGGGCCGCACCGAATTTTCGTGTAGTAGCGCTTATCGTAGCAAGCGCGATGTTCATGGAACAGCTCGACGCGACCGTGCTCGCAACAGCCCTTCCGACTATGGCAAGAGACTTCGGCGTCAGCGCGCCGGCCATGAGTATCTCGCTGACATCCTACCTCCTCAGCCTCGCGATCTTCATTCCTGCCAGCGGCGCCATCGCAGACCGCTTCGGGTCGCGCACCGTCTTTCGGTCCGCCATCGCGGTCTTCGTTGTCGGCTCGCTTCTCTGCGCGCAGGCGCCGAACCTGTTCTTCCTCGTGATCGCGCGCCTCCTTCAAGGCCTCGGCGGCGCTATGATGCTGCCCGTCGGTCGCCTCGTGCTGATGCGCAGCGTCGCCCGCAAGGATATGGTCAACGCCATGTCCTGGCTGCTGATCCCGGCGCTGGTCGGCCCCATTCTTGGCCCGCCGATCGGCGGCATGTTCGTCACCTATCTCGACTGGCGCTGGATCTTCTACATCAACGTGCCGATCGGCATCATCGGCTTCATCCTGGTGACGATGTTCATCGAAGAGGTGAAAGGCCCGCGCACCGGTCGTTTCGATCTCTCAGGCTTCATCCTCTCGGGCATTTCGCTCGGCTCTCTGCTCTTCGGCTTTGAAATGTCGAGCCGCGAGGGCGAAGGCTATATGGCGGTCTTCCTGATCTCCATCGGCCTTCTGTTCGGCATCGCCTATCTGCACCACGCCCGCAAGCACCCCTCACCGATCATGGATTTCTCCTTGATGAAGGTGCCGACTTTCCGCACCTCGGTCATCGCCGGTTCGCTGACGCGTATCAGCCAGGGCGCCCATCCCTTCCTGATCCCGCTGATGCTGCAGCTCGGCTTCGGTCTTTCGGCCGCGGCCGCAGGCCAGATCGCTATTGCGACCGCGCTCGGCTCCATGGCCATGAAGCCGCTGCAGGTCCGCATCCTGCGCACGCTCGGCTTCCGCACCGCCCTCATCATCTTCGGCCTGATCGGCACGCTCGGCTATGGCATGTGTGCCATCTTCAAGCCGGATTGGCCGCTGCCCGTCATCTTCGTGATCCTGTTCTTCTGCGGCTTCTTCATGTCGTTCCAGTTCACGGCCTACAACACGATTGCCTATGACGAGATCGAGCGCGACCGCATGAGCATTGCGACGAGTTTCTACTCGACGTTCCAGCAGCTGATGCTGTCTCTCGGCATCTGCGTCGCCGCTCTTGCGCTGCATGGCTCGATGCAGCTGCGTGGGGAGACGAAGGCCGAGATGATCGACTTCTCCGTCGCCTTCATCGTCGTGACAGCCATCGCGCTGCTTGCGGTGATCTGGAACGCCAGCTTCTCGCGGACCGCCGGCTCGGAAATCAGCGGCCACCGCCGCAGATCGCCGGAAGACAGCCTCGGCGAGCATTGATGCTTGCCTCCCGCCAACTCCGGCAATAGTGTCTTTGGTGAACAGTGTCTCCACGGACGGTGCATTGCATTGAACAGTGGCAGCGACCTAAATAGTACCAGAACGAAATAACAGTCTGGAGCATCCCATGGTCGCCGGCATCCATCACATCACGCTGATCACCCGCAAGGTCCAGGCGAATGTCGATTTCTACGTCGGCTTCCTCGGCATGCGCCTCGTCAAGCGCACCGGCGGCTTCGAGGACGCCGCGCAGCTTCACCTCCTCTATGGCGACGCCGTGGGTTCGCCCGGCTCGCTGATCACCTTTCTGGTTTGGGAGGATGGTTCTCCCGGCCGCGCCGGCGTCGGCCAGGTCGGCGAAATCTCGCTCGCCATCGATCCGGCAAGCATCGGTTATTGGTTGACGCGCGCCCTGAGTGCCGGCCTCAAACCGGAAGGCCCATCGGAGGAATTCGGCGAGCCGGTCCTGAGGCTGAAGGACCCGGATGGCGTCATCGTCAAACTGGTGGGAACGAACACGCTGCAGGCCGCAGCTCCTTGGACGAGCGATACCATTCCGCAGGAGCACGCGATTGCCCGCATCCGCGGCGCAACGCTGTTCAGCGAAACACCAGAGGAGACGCAAGCCATGCTGGTCGACCACTTCGACTACCGTCCGCTTGCCACCAGCGGAGCGATCAGCCGGCTCGTCTCGGAGCCCGGCGATATCCTCGACATCCGCGATGCCTGTGGCTTCTGGACGAGCGCGCCGGGCACGGGCACGGTGGATCACGTCGCCTTTCGTGCCGCGGACGATGCCGAATTGCAGTCGGTTCACACCACACTCCAGGCGATCGATTCCGGGCCGACGACAATGCATGACCGCAAATATTTCCGCTCGCTCTACGTCCGCGAACCCGGCCGCATCCTCTTCGAACTCGCGACGGACGCGCCGGGCATGTTGATTGACGAGGACGAGGCAACGCTCGGCACGCGCCTCTTCGCCCCCGGCGACAGTCCGAAGCTTCTGGCCGAATTGAACGTGATCCTCCCACAGTTCTCCATGCCCGGCGAGCCGCGCGTCATCTATCGCGACCTGCCCTTCATCCATCGTTTCTTCACGCCCGATGAGCCGAACGGCAACGTCTTCATTCTGCTGCACGGCTCGGGTGCCAACGAAACAACCATGCTGCCGCTCGGCCATAAGATCGACGCCGATGCGACCTTGCTTAGCGTACGTGGCCGTGCACTCGAGGAAGGCGCGCCGCGCTGGTTCCGCCGCAACGGGCCGATGTCTTTCGATCAGGCCGATATCGCCAACGAGGCCGAAGCCTTCGCCGCCTTTATCGATGGTGCGATCCATGCCTATGGGCTCGATCCGGACCGCATCGTCTATGTCGGCTATTCGAACGGCGCCAACCTGCTGAACGCCATGCTGTCGCTGCACCCACATCTGATCCGCCGCGCGGTGCTGCTGCGCTCTGTGGCCGCCCTCGGAAATCCGCCAGCGGCGGACATGTCGGATGCCCAGGTGTTGGTGGTCGCCGGAGAGAAGGATCTGTATGGCCCCTACGCCCAACCACTGACCGAACATCTGCGGAATGGCGGCGCCAAGGTTGAGCTTGCAACAGTTCCAGGCGGTCACGAGTTTGACGATGCGGACGTGCCCGTCATTCAGGCTTGGTTGAACAAGCCCGTCTGAGGCGGATCTTCCGAATATAAACGACAAAAGCCCGCCGGATGGCGAGCTTTTGCTTCGGGCAATCCGGCAGGTTTCAACCCTTGAACGTATATTCCGAGATGGATTCCGGCTTCATCTCGATCGAGAAGCCCGGCAGGCTCGGCGGCATATAGGCGGCGTCGCGGATGATGCAGGGGTCGATGAAATGCTCGTGCAGGTGATCGACATATTCGATCACCCGGCCATCCTTGGTGCCTGAGACGGCGATATAGTCGATCATCGACAGGTGCTGGACATATTCGCAAAGCCCGACACCGCCAGCATGCGGCCAGACCGGCAATCCATACTTGGCGGCGATCAGCAGCACTGCCAGCACTTCGTTCAAGCCACCCATACGGCAGGAATCGATCTGCACGATATCAATCGCGCCCTCGGCGATGAACTGCTTGAACATGATGCGGTTCTGGCACATCTCGCCGGTCGCGACCTTCACCGGGCCGATGGCCTGGCGGATCTTGCGGTGTCCCGCAACATCATCCGGGCTTGTGGGTTCTTCGATGAAGAAGGGCTTGGCGAAGGCGAGCTTCTTCACCCAGTCGATCGCCTGATTGACTTCCCAGACCTGGTTGGCGTCGATCATGAGATAACGGTCGGGCCCGATCACTTCGCGGGCGATGGTCAGGCGACGGATATCGTCTTCGAGATCGCGGCCGACCTTCATCTTCACATGGTTGAAGCCGGCATCGATCGCCTCCTGGCATAGGCGGCGCAGCTTGGCATCGTCATAGCCGAGCCAGCCGGCAGATGTCGTATAGCAGGCATAGCCCTCGCGCTCGAGCGTGGCGATACGGTCGGCCTTGCCGGCTTCCGCCTTCTTCAGGATGACAACGGCCTCGTCGCGGGTCAGCACATCGGTCAGGTAACGATAATCGACGATATCGGCGATCTGCTCCGCGTCCATTTCGGCTACCAGCCGCCAGATCGGCTTGCCGGCTTCCTTGGCGAGCAGATCCCAGACGGCATTGACGACGGCGCCGGTTGCCAGATGCATCGCGCCCTTCTCCGGGCCGATCCAGCGCAGCTGGCTGTCGCTGGTCAGATGCCGCCAGTATTTGCCCGGGTTTTCCAGAACCGTCGCAAGTTCGGTGCCGACGACCAGATGCCGCATTGCCTCGATCGCCATGCAGCAGATGTCATTGCCGCGGCCGATGGTGAAGGTCAGGCCGTGGCCGGCAAGGCCCGGCTTGTCGGTGTCGAGGATGACATAGGCTGCCGAATAGTCCGGATCCGGATTCATCGCGTCCGAACCATCGAGGCTCTGCGATGTCGGGAAGCGCAAATCGAAAACGCGAAGATTGGTGATGCGCGTCATTGGAAAACTCCTTCTAAATCCATCGCGACCTCTCGACCCCTTCAGCCAAGGTCGAACTCCTCCCAGAGTGCCGCATTATGCTCGCCAACGTGCGGGGCCGCACGCTCGAATTTCGGTCGCTGCCCATCGATGCGGATAGGCGAGCGGGTGGTACGCAGGCTGACGCCATCTTCGCGCCCGACCGTCTGCAGCATGTCGAGAAAACGAAAACCTTCGCTACCTAGCAGCTCCGGCCAGTTCAGCACTTTTGCGCACCAGATGTCGGCAGGTTCCAGGATCGCCAGCCAGTCGTCAACGTTGCGGCTGGCGATGCGCGCCGCGATCAGCGCCTTGATTTCATCGCGTGCCGTGAACCAGCTTTTCTCGTCATCGCGATAGGGCTCAAGCTCGTCCATCCCGAGCAGATCGGCAAGTTTGGAAATCGGCGTCATGGCGATCGCGAGATAGCCGTCGGCGGCGGGGTAGACGCCATAAGGCGCTGAAAGATAGGCATGGGCGCTGCGAACATGGGAGCGCTCAGGCAGCTTGCCGCCGTTGTTCATATGCACGCTCAGCACCTCGACCTGCAGATCGACCAGAGCTTCCAGCAGGCTGGTCTCCACCAGCCCGCCCTCGCGCGTCACGCCACGCCGCACCAGCGCCGCAAGAATGCCCTGCGCCGCTGCCGCACCTGCGAGCATATCGCCGATCGCGAGACCAAAAGGCACCGGCCCCTGTCCCTCGTCACCGTTCAGCCACATGACGCCGGAGCGCGACTGCGCCAGAAGATCCTGCCCCGGCCGTGCGACCCATGGTCCCTCTTCGCCGTAGCCGCTGATCGAGCAATAGACGAGACGCGGATTGAGCTTGCTTGCGGCCTCGTAATCCAGCCCCAGCCGCTCGATCACGCCGGGGCGAAAGTTCTGAATAAGCACGTCGGCCTTGGAGATCAGCTTGCGCAGCGCGCTCATATCGCGCTGGTTCTTCAGATCGACCGCCAGACTTTCCTTTGAGCGGTTGATCGCATGGAAGATCGTCGAATCACCGCTTTCATCGTCGCTGAGATAAAGCCCACGCGAAAGATCGCCGCCACCGGGACGCTCGATCTTGATCACCCTGGCACCGAGATCCATCAGTCGCAGCGAGCAATAGGGACCCGACAGAAACTGGCTCATGTCGACGACGACAAGTCCGGCCAGCGGCAAGTCCCTCTTCAGTGTCATTGATATTCCCGCTCCCCGACATCACCCCGGCCCACGGCGCCTCTCCGCCTTGAGGACTATCCTCGTCACCGGTTCTGCGTCAGCCTCAATCTTCTTATGTGAATAGTATTTTCACATATGGATGATTTTTGCAAACGAAAAGAGGGAGGATAATGGGAGCTCTCCGCGCCCATGTCGTCAGGAAATAGATTATGGTTCCACACAATGAGAGCTGACGAAATGAAAGGGAGATAAGGAATGGCGACGGTCAAGTTACTCGATGATGCGGAAGCCGAGGCAATCCCGGCGGTCAAGGCTGTGTTCGACGACATTCGCGCGGTGAGAAAATCCGATTTCGTCAATAATTTCTGGCGCGGCCTTGCCAATGATCCTGCATTGCTTAAACGCACCTGGGAGGGCCTGAAAGCGGTCATGGTGGCGGACGGCGCACTCGACCCGCTCGTGCGCGAGATGATCTACATAGCCGTCTCCACGGCCAACGGCTGCACCTATTGCGTCCATTCGCATACCGCAGCCGCCAGAGCAAAAGGCATGACTGACGCCCAGCACGGGGAACTGCTGGCGGTTATGGGACTTGCCGGACAGACCAATCACCTCGTGACGGCGATGCAAATCCCCGTCGATCCGGAATTCGAGGTCGGCGGCCGATGACACGCAAAAGGCCCGCGGGCATATGCCGGCGGGCCTTCCATAAACAATCTTCGCTGTTAGCGATCCGACGTTTCCGCCGCCTGGGTATCTGCCGCAATGGCAGCAACATTGACGCCGTTGTTCACGATCAGCAATCTTTTACGAACCAGAACGCCCATCACGCGGGCGGCGGTCGAAAAAGTCATCGTGTCGAGCGGACCCTCGCCCTCCCAAGGCTTGGTCAGCCGCTCGGTCACGGCCGAGACGATATTGTTGGGCACGATATCAGTGCATTCGCGCATGGCCTCGAAAACGACGCTGATGGGATGGATACGTCCCTCGAACGTCACGATCGGTTCGGTTACTTCGCTGTCCCATTCCTCGAAGGCATAGAGCGCTTCGCGGAAGAGCTGCTGCAGGGTAATGGGGGCATGACCCTCATGAAGGGGCGGCAAGGCATTCGACATGTCTGTCTCCTTTCAATTGGAAGTCCGGCGCATATATGAAAGTTGATGGTCTCTCCTCCGAGACCCAAGCGCTGCTTCTTCAGTTTGGCGCGCCTTAAATGGGGGAGCGGCGCGGCAAACCATCTTGTGACCGGCGCAACGCGGGACGCACACGAAATGTTCCCACCGGTCATGTAACTTGATCAAGTCTATAGATTAATCTCGACTTGAAAAGCCTCAATGATAACTTTCTGCAATTCTCTTTATTTTTGAATGACTTCACGTAGAGTGAAATGACAGCGCATCTGTGGAAGGCATGCGAATCTCTATTCAGGGCCGAAAGGACGCGACCATGTGCGGCGATCATGAACACGAGCATCAACACGGGCAAGATCATAGCCAGCAACAGGTCGATTGGCGTGAACATGGCGTCAAGATCATTCCGGGCAATGCCCTCGACCCGAATACGGCACAGACACCGGGCATGAACCGGGCAACTGCAATCAATCAAGCCCGCGCAGGCGCCGAAAAGATCTGGGCAGGAACCGTGACGATCCACGCCAATGCCAAGACCGGCGCTCACCATCACGGTGATCTCGAAAGCATCATTTACGTCGTCAAAGGCCGGGCGCGGATGCGCTGGGGCGAGAACCTGGAATTCGTCGCCGAAGCCGGGCCTGGCGATTTCATCTTCGTGCCGCCCTATGTGCCGCATCAGGAGATCAATGCCAGCCGCGACGAAACGCTGGAATGCGTCCTTGTCCGCTCCGGGCAGGAGCCAGTCGTCGTCAATCTGGATATCGAACCGGTCGAAAAGCCGGAAGAGGTCCTCTGGAAGGACCCCATCCATCGCTGAGGCGATTAATTTTTGAGCAAATGCCTATTTTGCCGCATAAGTAATCTATAGTAATTATAGAAAATAAGTTTGCTCTTTTGCGTTGCACTGAAAAGAGTTTTTCAGAACCGCAGTGCACAACGCATGATCCTGCTTCGCGGATAGACCGCGCGTCTGAAATGATCCTGCTGTCAACGAGAGAACGATCTCGATCATCTGGAACAGGGATTTCCCATGACTGAAAAGCTTTCTAGAGGTTTCGACGCGCTGCGCCTTTCCCGCCGCGCCGGCCTTGCCGCCATCCTCGCTTCCGCTGTCGCCGTCCTCGGCCTGACGCCAACCGCCATGCCGTCTTTGGCTGCAGACAAGACGATCAAGGTCGGCATCATGAGCGGCGAGGACGAGGATGTCTGGCGCGTCGTGGTCGCCGAGGCCGCCAAGAAGGGCCTGAAGGTCGAGCCGGTCGTCTTCAACGATTATACCCAGCCGAACGAAGCACTCGAGCGCGGCGAAATCGACGCCAATGCCTTCCAGCACAAGCCCTACCTCGACAACCAGATCAAGCAGCACGGCTATCACATCGCGATTGCCGGCTACACGGGCATCTGGCCGATCGGCCTCTACACGAAGAAGTACAAGACCGTAGCCGACCTTCCGAAGGGCGCTGCCATCGGGGTGCCGAACGATCCGTCCAACGAAGGCCGCGCACTGCTCGTTCTGCAGCATGAAGGCATCATCAAGCTCAAGGACGGCACCGGCATCCTCGCCACCACCGCCGACATCGCAGAAAATCCGAAAAACGTCGACATCAAGGAGCTGGATGCCGGCATCGTCGGCCGTTCGATCGATGATCTCGATGCAGCCGTTGTCAACACCGACTGGGCACTGAAAGCAGGGCTCTCGGCGAAAGACCGCATCGCGCAGGAGCAGACCGAAAACAATCCGTACCGCAACTTCATCGCCGTCAAGCAGGGCAGCGAGAATGAAGCCTGGGTCAAGACGCTGGTCGCCTCCTATCAGAACGACACCGTCAAAGCCGAGTTCGACAAAGTCTACAAAGGCACCGGCCAGAGCGCCTATTGATCTCAGAACGGCGCGGGGGACAGCGCTGAACGGCGGGCGGCCGGGGCATCTTGCCCGGCCGCCTTTGATGTTTTCCCCGGCAGGATGCGATGAAGTTTATAGTTGGTTATGGAGTTCGCTGAGGGTACATACCCCCTCTGTCACTTTCGTGACATCTCACCCACAAGGGGGAGATTGGCAATATTTGGCAAGCCATTGCCAGAAAACACGCATCGCATCTGCTGACACATTGCCGATTGTTCTGCTAAGCGCGCAACAAACTCCCAACGATCTCCCCCCTTGTGGGGGAGATGTCACGAAGTGACAGAGGGGGGTACAATGGCCTCTACGAACTCGGAGGCCGCTTTTATACAAAGAGAAGCACTATGAATTCTTTCACCCCAGCCACATCGATCGACGGACAGGCGCCGCCTGAAGCGACAGGCGACGAGATCGTTCGCCTGGTTGATGTCCGCCGCCGGTTCGGCGCGACGCCGGCGCTGGATGGCATATCGCTGACCGCACGCCGCGGCGAAATCGTCGGCATCATCGGCCGCAGCGGCGCCGGCAAATCGACACTGATCCGCTGCCTAAATGGGCTGGAGCGCGCCGATAGCGGCGAGATCCACATCGAGGGCCGCGACATCGCCCGCCTTTCGGAGAAGGAATTGCAGCCGCTGCGCCGCCGCATCGGCATGGTCTTCCAGCACTTCAATCTGCTGTCCTCAAGAACGGTCGAGGAAAACATCGCATTACCGCTGAAGATCGAAGGCGTCGCCAAGGCAGAACGATTGCAGCGTGCCCGCGAGCTGTTGGAACTCGTCGGCCTTGCCGACAAGGCGAAGGCCTATCCAGCGGCCCTTTCCGGCGGCCAGAAACAGCGCGTCGGCATTGCCCGCGCCCTCGCAGCGCGGCCCGCAATTCTCCTGTCGGACGAAGCGACATCGGCGCTCGACCCCGAAACTACCCGATCTATCCTAGCACTGTTGAAGGACATCAACCGCAAGCTCGGCCTGACGATCCTGCTCATCACCCACGAGATGGAAGTGATCCGCTCGATCGCCGATCGTGTCGCGGTCATCGATGCCGGCCGGATCGTCGAAGAAGGTTCCGTGTGGACCGTTTTCGCCAATCCTCAGCAGGACATCACCGCCAGCCTGCTCAGCGGCGCCCGCCCGCAGCTTCCCGACCATATTGCCGCTCGCCTTTCCCCGACATCGGGCACCGAGGCTATCCTGAGCGTCGATCTTGCCGGCCCTGCCGCGCAGGGCGCACTCTTTGCCGAGCTTTCGGCCGCCCTTCCCCGCTCCTTCCGGCTGGTCCATGGCGGCATCGACCATATCCAGAACCAGCCCGTCGCCCGCTTCTTCGTCGCGGTGCCGACGCGCGATGCAACCTTGCCGACTAAAGTCAGCGATTTTCTGAAAGCCCGCTCCGCCCGGGTGGAGGTTCTAGGCTATGACAACTGATGTAATCCTCGGCCTGCTTTGGCGCTCCTTCTGGCAAACCATCTGGATGACGGGCGCCTCCGGCTTTCTCTCCCTCATCATCGGCCTGCCGCTCGGCCTTGCCCTCGTCGTCACCAGCCGCGGCGGCATCGCCGAACAGAGTGCGATCAACCGCGTTCTGGGCATCTTGGTCGACGGCTTCCGCGCCGTGCCATTCATCATCCTGCTCATCGCCCTCATCCCGCTGACGCGTCTGATCGTCGGCACGGCGCTCGGCACGACGGCCGCGATCGTGCCGCTGACCATCGCAGCGATCCCCTATTATGCTCGCGTTGCCGAGGTCTCGCTGCGCGATGTCGATCGCGGCCTGATCGACGCCGTGCGCGCCATGGGCGGCAATCGCTGGACTATCGTCCGCGAAGTGCTGATACCGGAAGCGATGCCCGGCATTGTCGCCGGCTTCACCGTGACCATGGTCACACTGATCGGCGCTTCGGCCATGGCCGGCACGATCGGCGGCGGCGGCCTCGGCGACCTTGCCATCCGCTATGGCTATCAACGCTATGAGACGAGCGTCATGATCGCCGTCGTCATCATCCTGATCATTCTGGTCTGGGGCATGCAATGGCTGGGCGATCGCCTCGCCAATCGGCTCGATCGCCGCTAGCTCCATCGATACAAATCCATTCCCAGTGCAGAAAGACATTGCTCCGGGAGTGAAGACGAAAGATCAGTTGCGCGTCACCGGCTTCGAGCGCATGCGCGATACGGTCTCCCGCTCGGCACGCTTGCAGCGCATCGGCGGCAGGCCGCGATCCATTAGATCCATATCCTCCAGCACCATGTCGCCCATCTTCTTGAAGGCGCTGTCGAGCGCACCGGCGCGGTGGGCCGAGCGGAGAAAACCCTTGAGCTTGCGTACTGGATGATCAAGGCTGAGCGGCTCCTCGGGGTAGACATCGCTTGCCGCCACGATACGGCCCGAAGCGACAGCCGCCATCAGTGCATCGAAATCGACGACATCGGCGCGGCTGAGCAGAATGAAGGCCGCTCCCTCGCGCATTTTCGCAAAAGCCTCTGCCCCGAGAAAACCCCTGTTCTCGCTAGTGACCGATGCGACCACGAACACGAAATCGCTGTTGGATAACACCTCATCGAGCCCAGCGGGCTGAACGCCGTGTTCCCGGAGGATCGACGGCGGCATCCAGGGATCGAAGACCCTGATATTGGCGCGGAAGCCGGACAGCACGCTGTTCAGCGCCTTGCCGAGATCACCGAAGCCGACAATGCCAATATCGCTGCCGCCAACGAGCCGTGCCTTCGCATTGCCATCGCCACCCCAGAGTTCCCTGCCCTCGCGGAAATCGACATCGGCATCGACGATCCCGCGCGCCAGGCTCAGAGCAAACCCAAGGCCGATCTCGGCGACCGGTTCGGCAAAACGAGGCCAGTGGTCACGACGTGGATGCCGCGCTCGAAAAGCACTTCATAGGGCATGTTGTTGATGAGATTGCTCTCGACATTCAGGATACAACGCAGTTGCGGCATGCGATCCAGCGTTTCCCTCGATAGCGGCGGCTGGCCGATGATGTAGCGCGCCTCGACGAGCACCTCGTCGCCCAGTCCGGCGATATTGTCCGGATCCGCCTCGACAATGCGATATTTCGAATGAAGGAGCGACAGAGCGTCCCTGGTGAAGATAAGCTCGAGCGAGCGCGGCTCTGGCGCGCTGATGGCCAAGGGTCTGCTATCGGCGGTCATTCTATTCCTCCCTGTCTGGCGAGGCGATCCAATAGCATTCCAGGGACCAGATCAATCAGGCCTCGTCCTCTTCCCCTGGCATTCCGACGGAGAAAGCGCAGATGCGCGAGAGATGGGTGAGCGGCAGACTCGTCTCGGCATGCCAGGCATTGAACTGATCCTGGATCAGACGCAGGTCTTTCTTCGTCGGTTTGCTTTCAGAAATCGGCACGCCGGAAAGCCGCAGACAGACGAGAACGTCATGGCTCATGACGAAGCTGTCGCGGCCGATCGCCCGCAGGAGATATTGGCCGGTCATGCCGCCGAGCCGGTTTGCCTGCTTGTCCAGAACCGCAAGCAGGCCGATCTGATCCTCCAGCGGCCAGTCGGCGAAGAAGCGGCCGGCGCTGCCATACGTGTCGGCAAGCTGGCGGATGAACTGCGCATTGTCCCGCACCGACATGATCTTGGCGCCGTTGCGGATGACCCGTGCGTCCGAAGTCAGATCATGCCAGTAATCATCCGGCGCCAGATTGAGAAAGGCGGGGTCAAAGCCGGAGAATGCCGTTTCGAAACCAGCCCATTTCGAATCGATGACGTTACGCACGAAACCAGCATAAAAGATGTAGCGCGTCATCTCCGACAAGATCCGATCATCGGGCAGAGCACGCAGCACCTCATGGTTCGGCGCCTTGGGCATCAGCGCCTTTAACCCGTCGGCGCCTCCCTTGCGCTTCTCGGCCCGCTTTCTGATCTCGGCAAAGCTTCCCATCACCCGCTCCCATCGGCCACGCTGTAACGACAAGTCTTTTACGATCTTATCGCCCAGTGCAAGCAATCTCCATGCAATGATTTGCTGTGAAAAACACGACGTAGAAAGTTATGACTCGAAAGTTGATCACGCCGGCATTCGAATTGATTTCCCGACGATTGAAACAGTTCCGAACTGCTCCAGATATCGTCTTGAAATTAACTTGAGATTTCGCACACCGTAGCGTTAATTTCGGCGGCGTCGGATCGGAGCCTCCTGCCATGAACAATAAAGACTGGAATTATCCCATCATGGTCATCTGCAAGCGCACCGGAAAAGTCTATACGGTCGCGAACACGAAGGAGGCTCTGGACATGCTGCTGAACGCATGGCCTGTCGCAGAGGGTAAAGCTTTCATGATGGCTCTACAGGTCTGTGCCGATGTCGAACGAGGCCAGGGACAACCGCTGGAAGCTCGCAACAGCTTTGTCGCTGCAGCATCGGAGGCTGGCGTCCCCCTTGAGATGCCGGTGATTCAGTAAGATTGCTGCCTGTTTCGAGACCTGCTGCGCACTGTTTTCACAAGGCTTGATTGCGCATAGTCCGGTAGGCTGCCACACTGTTTGGCACCGCACCGCTCTTACAAAAATGGTGCGGACCGATTTCCGGAAATTGCGAAACTTTTTGCCGTGGCGGGAGTTTCACTCGCAATGTCGGAGCATCATCGAAATGAAAATGACCTTTAAGGCCGGCGCAAGCCGCTGGCCTGAGCCCGTATATCTGCGCATCGGCCACGGCATGCCGGAAGCAATCCGGAGCCCGAAGGAAGCCCACAATCACCTTCTTCTCCGCTGGCCAACCGTCAGAGGCGAAAAATACGATTCGGCCAGAAGCCTCTGCCTTGAAGCCGAGACCGACCCCTTTCTTTGTGAGTACGCCAGGAAGGTGTTCATCAAGGCCTGCATCGAAGCCGGTGTGCTCGACTAGATAGCGATATTGAACCTGTGGCCGATTCTTGTTTGAATACGCAAGCTTTCGTGCTGTGCATGCGGCGTCTCGGCACAGTACCGTCAAAGCCACCGCGCTTGCATGATCACAAGCTCCCTCAAGACCCATTCAATTCTGCGGGAAATGTACGACGCCCTCGCATTTTACAACTATCGCGGGTATTCACGAGGTGAATTTGCTCGTAAGCAGCAGGGAGCGGAACCTGTTTCACTGACATCAGCCGGAAAGCGTTCGAATCGGAACGCTTCTTGCTGTGTTACCGAAGCATGAACGTTTCGGAGGTAATGCGTTTTGAAACGAAACACTTTACGACCATTTCCAGCTGTCACGCTTGTCATGGGAGAGAACGGCGGAACCCGCCGCGTCAATTCGGTACATCAGGTTGCAGAGCTGCTGCTGGAACATTGGCCGGTGGCAAATGGGGAAGACTATGTCGCAGCGGTACGGATCTGCCTCGAAGCGATGCTTGGCGCCGTCCCTGCCGAAGCCGTGAGAGAGGCCTTGATCAAGGCTGCCCGAGAAGCAGGCATATCCGTAATGCAATGAAATTCCCCTCCCTTCCCGCCACAGGCGGGATCTCTCTGACATTATTCACTTTTTATGAACGAGTGCCGGCGATCTTGCCAACAGAGGCAGGCGATTCGCTCCTGCCGATGACGGAGAGAATATGTCGCTTCTACCATTCCCTGCCGACAGGCGTACCAGTGATGTCAGGCGGTGTGCCACAGCCCTTCAGCAGCTACATGGCGAGGCAGCAAACCGCTTCTGGCGCTCGGAAATGGCACTCTTTGCCAACGCCTTGCGCGAACAGGGAGTGGAAGACGGCGAAATCTCGCGGCAAGCCGGCCTCTTCATGCATGCGGTCCAGATGGAACTGCAGCTTGCCTATGCCGAAGAGGAACTGAACGCCTCGGCCTAACGGCGTTAGAACCCTCCGGTTCTCCTTGAATCGCGAGAACGCTCCATCCCTTTTTTTTTGCAGTTCCGGACGGAAAGCCGCTACGCAGTTTTCTTAGGATTGTTTATTTCGGCAATCTACAAAATGCGATGGATTTATCGCCGCTGGTCGGTGACTTGATCTGCACGGTCCATTCTCCTCCGGGAAAATGGAGCCCCTTCGACGAAGCCACGCCCGTGATCTGCGCGCAGGCCTTTCTGGCATCGGCACTCGGCAGATCTATGGTCGCCATGACGGCGTACCTTCGGCTGGAAACCTGGCACGGCGCGGTAAACAAGCCGGTATTGTCGATCATCTTGCAGACCCGGAACGCATTGCCCACGGCATCGTCTGCAGCCATCGCGGAATTGGCGATCACCAGCATGGTGGCCGCTGCCAAAAACAATCTCATTGAGAACCCCGATCCCCTATGGCAGCACGGTGCCAGAGCAGATTTCGTCTTGCAAGATATGTCGCGTGGATTTTCATGGCCATTTGAAAATACAACGCAATTGTCGGCGACTTGTTCGCCGGTGGCCACCTTCATCCGACTCTGCTGAGATATTCCGCTTGCGATCAAGCCGGAGAGATAGTTTTTCGAAGATATGGCAGTGCCGATGCTCCGGCCTGGGCCTGCCTCCGTCCAGCCGACATCTTGCGATACCCGCCACTCCCCTTCGCTGCCTCTGACAGACGGAAAGCGTTCAATTCGCCACTTCCCGTTAATATCTTCGATATTAGAACATGCCATATTAGTAAAAATAGGAACGCAGGAGTCAGCGCGATGACGGCATTCTCACCTGAAGGCCGGGTAACCACCCGAAAGCGAACGCTTCTCGGCGCGAAAATCATATTTAATGACGGCCACTCGGTCTTCGATTGCCTCATCCGAAATCTGTCCGATACCGGCGCCATGATTCAAATCGAAAACCCACTCGCCGCACCCAACGCCTTCAAACTGCAACTTTCGGATGAGAGACTGTTGGCCTGCGCGGTGCGCTGGCGAAAAATCAACAGCATGGGCGTCGAATTTATATGAGGCCGTCCCTCGCCGGCTAATGCCTAGGGCCGCCTTGCAACACATGGTACCGGAAGAGCTATCAGCCAAATCTGATCGATATGGAGTTGCCAACAATATCCCGGATCGCAGTTGCCGCCCTGCCGATCAGGTTCGCCCGGAACAAATAAGCCGCACCATGCATTCCCAAACATATGGCGCTCTGCCGAATGGGTTTGTGAAGGAGACGGCTATGAATCAAGACACTATCGATCGGCTCGATACCATCAGCCAGCAGCTTCATGATCGAGCTCTTGCTCTGGCCCAGTCGCAATCCCAGGAAGGCCAGGACCATGCTCTCATGATGTCGGCACTAGCAACCTTGGCAGCGGCAGTACGAACCTTAGATGATGACGTCGCTCGTCTCGATGGCCCCAAAGGAATCGGCGCGGCCGGTTCTTGAATTCGGCCCTTGCAAATGTAGAAGGGGTTTAGCTTCCGTGCCCCTAGCAAACGAGCACTCTTTTAGGCAACCGTGCAGAATTGTTGGAGGGACGTATGGTAGCGGAGGAGGGATTTGAACCCCCGACACAAGGATTATGATTCCTCTGCTCTGACCTACTGAGCTACTCCGCCACGCCGTGTTTGCTGTTTAGCAGCAAACACAAAGGTCAAACGAACCGCCTGCTCGAAAAGCGCTGGCTCGTCGGTTGAGCGGCTTATAAGGTGCGGTTCGGCTTGGTGTCAAGCGGATGATTTGGAAAAATCAGTGGTTTCTCCAAACCGATCTTATCTATCGTTCAAGCAGCGACCGGGCTTGCCAGCAGCGCCTTCAAGGAAGCTTCCGCCATCGGCTCACGCTCCGAGCGTTCGATGAAGCCGCCGCCGTAGACGCGCGCGTCGTCGCCGGGTGCTGAATAGAGCGCGCAAGCCTGGCCGGGAGCCACGCCGGCTTCGCCGACGGTAAGATCGACATAGATGCCACTGGCATCGGCATGCAGCACAGCCGGGGACGGTGCGCGGGTGGAGCGGACCTTGGCGAAACAGGCAAAGCCCTCGCTGGAAGCGGCCTGCTCCAGCGGTTCGTCGCCCAGCCAGTTGACATCCCGCAGATAGACGCGATGCGTTTCCAGCGCTTCCTTCGGGCCGACGATGACGCGGCGCGAGCGGGCGTCGAGATAGACGACGTAGAGCGGCTCGCCTGTGGCCACACCGATGCCGCGGCGCTGGCCGATCGTATAATGCAGGATGCCCTCGTGCTGCCCGAGCACGCGGCCGTCGAGGTGGACGATCTCGCCGGCAAGTGCCGCATTCGGCTTCAGCTTGGCGATGACATCGGAATATTTGCCCTGCGGCACGAAACAGATGTCCTGGCTATCGGCCTTCTTGGCGACGACAAGGCCCATTTCCTCGGCAAGCGCGCGGGTTTCGGCCTTTGGCATGCCGCCGAGCGGAAAGCGCAGATAATCGATCTGCTCCTGCGTCGTGGCAAAGAGGAAATAGCTCTGGTCGCGATCGGCATCGGCCGGGCGATAGAGAGCGCGGCGATGCGGATGCTCCGGCGATGGATTGGGGCGCGAGCGGATGTAATGGCCGGTTGCCAGCGCATCGGCGCCGAGTTCCTTGGCCGTCGCAAGCAGATCGGCGAACTTGACGGTCTGGTTGCAGGCAACGCAGGGGATCGGTGTTTCGCCGGCCACATAGCTTTCGGCGAAGGGATTGATCACCGTCTCGCGGAAGCGCTTTTCATAGTCGAGCACATAATGCGGGATGCCGAGCGTTTCGCAGACGCGGCGCGCATCGTCGATATCCTGGCCGGCGCAACAGGAGCCGGCGCGATGCACGGCCGCGCCATGGTCATAGAGCTGCAGCGTGATGCCGAGCACATCATAGCCCTGCCGCTTCAAAATGCCGGCAACGACGGAGCTGTCGACACCGCCCGACATGGCGACGACGACGCGGGTATCTTCCGGCCTCTTGTCAAAATCCAGTGTATTCACGGTCGTTGCCGCCAGTCTTGAACGATCTTCGGTGCTGTCTGTAGCGGGATGACCTTTCTTCGAAACATCGTCACGCTCTCGCGATTTCATTTTGCACGATCTGATCCAAAAACCGCTGCACACTTTTCGGGATCATGCTTCCTGCCGCCGGATGCCATGCAAAAGCGGCGAATTTTCATGCCGGAAATGAGCTGCACTCTTCGCAGCCCGCCTAATTCTGGAGGGATATAGAAAGGATCGCCATCCGGCGCAAGGGGGCGGCAAAAGTGCGGATCAGCCCTTTGCTCTCAAATGCCGGATCAGATTGCGGCTGCGCCTCAACGCCGTGACCGCCGAACCGACGGCAATGATCCAGAGCGCAACGGTGAAAACCCAGTTGCCGCCGGTCCATAGAGCCTCGACAATCGAAAGCAAAGCCGCTGCCGTAGTGACCGCCATGCGATGCTGTTTGGCCATCGGACCGCCGAAATCGCTGGGATTGCCGGTGGCACGGCCAAGCTCGCGCACATAGGCCGTCAGCACAGCAAAGCCGGCGGCGGCCCAACCGAGGCCTGGTACTCCGATGCCATAGCCGATACCGGCAAAGATGAGGATATCGGCGATGCGGTCCGGAAACTCGTTCCAGAACGGCCCGTCGGCCTCCCCCTTGCCGCCTTCGACTGCCACCATGCCATCAAGCAGGTTGCAGAGCAGGCGCAGCTGGCAGAACAAGGCGGCAAGGATCAGCAAGATCACCCGCGCCCCCACGCCGCCAGCGACGCCGGAGAGCCAGAACGAAGCCCCCGCCAGTGCTGCCATGACCATGCTTGCCTGCGAGATCTGGTTCGGCGTTACCGAAAGCGCTGTCATGCGCCGCGCCAGTGCCTGCGCCCATCGCGTGTTGCGGCTCGCTAGCGGCCGTCGATCACCGGTTCCCTTGCCTGCCTGGCCCTCGCCTGTCATGGCCCCTCACCTCTCATGATTTCGCAGCCTTGGCTGAAATCGAATAATTGTAGATCGCCGCATAGCTGGAGGAGACCAGCAACGGCACGGCAATGGTCTTCAGGATTTCCGGTGTGCCGCTCAGCGCGTGGATGACGACCAGGATCGTTGCCGAGCCCAGGCACGCGATCAGCGGCGGCGCCCAAAGGCGCGTAGAGCCGCCGAACCGCCGCGACAAAGCTTCGACCACGGATTTCAGGAACAATGTCAGGCAGCCCGAAAGCACGCCCTGCACGAAGCCCGCGGCCAGTGGCCTCGGCATCGGGTACATGCGGTTGGCGAAGACAGCCCAGCCGCCCATCGCGAGGAAGGCGAAAAGCACATGCACGATGCTGCTGCCGGCAAGCGCTTTCAGCTTCCCGCTCATGACAGCGACCACCAGTAGCGCACGAGATGGAAGAAGATCGGCGCGGAGAAGACGACCGAGTCCAACCGGTCGATCAGCCCACCATGCCCTTCGATCAGATGCCCCCAATCCTTGACGCCGCGATCCCGTTTGATCGCCGACATCACGAGGCCACCGAAGAAGCCCATGATGGTGATGATGAAGGCGAGCAGCCCGGCCTGCAGCGGCGTGAACGGCGTCACCCACCAGAGCGCCGCGCCGATCAAGGAGGCGCTGATGACACCGCCCACGAAGCCTTCCACCGTCTTCGATGGAGACAGCCGTGGCGCGATCTTCGTTTTCCCGAACAACTTGCCCCAGACATATTGCAGGACGTCGCTGAGCTGCACGACGATCACCAGGAAGGCGATCAGCAGCACGTTGCGGCCCTCGTAGCCGGGAATATGCAGCGTCAGCAGCGCCGGCACATGCGAGGCGCAGAAGACGCAGATCATCAGCGCCCATTGCACTTCGGCGATGCGCACCAGAAACCGCTCGGTATCGCCGCGCAGCACCGCGATGATCGGCATCAAGAGGAAGGCGTAGACGGGAATGAAGATCGAATAGATGCCGTATTGCTCGGCCCAGAGCAGGTAATATTGCACCGGCAGGGCGACGAAGAAGGCAGCGGCAAGCGCCCAATGATCCGCCCGCTTCGTGTTGATCAGCGTCACGAATTCGCGCAGTGCCGCAAAAGAGCAGAAGGCGAACAGCAGGATGACGCCGGCACGCCCGGCAATGAAGGCGATGCCGATCAGCACCACCATCACCCACCAGGCCTTGATGCGCGCATTCAGGTTTTCGATCGCCGCATTCGATCCGTCGGGCGACAGACGCTGTTCCAGCACGTAGCCGATGACCGAGGCGACGATCAGGACGCCGAAAATGCCAAGAACGAGATGGATCAGATCGGCACTTGCCGCACCCATGCTTAGTCTCCCGCCCGCTTGGGCGCCAACGCTAGCAAGGCCGCTTCGGCTCTTGCCAGGAACTCCGCCTTTTCCTCGGTCTCGCCGATATGCAGCGCCTCACCGAAGGTGACCGTGCAGATCAGCGGAATGGGCACGAACTCACCCTTGGGCATGACGCGATTGAGGTTATCGATCCAGACGGGAATGAGATCGATATCCGGCCGGGCCTGAGCAAGATGGAAAAGCCCGCTCTTGAAGGGCTGCAGCGGCTGATCGGTGAGATTGCGCGTGCCCTCTGGAAACAGGATCAGTGAAGAGCCTGCATCGAGCGCCTGCGTCATCTGGGTGACCGGATCTTCCTTGCGTGCCTCGCGATCCCGCTCGATCAGCACCGCATTGAAGACATCCCGACCGATGAAGCTGTTCAGCGGGGATTTCAGCCAATAATCCGCGCCTGCCACCGGGCGCACGCGTCGGCGCAATCGCGGCGGCAGGACGGTCCAGATCAGGATGAAATCACCATGGCTGGAATGATTGGCAAAATAGACGCAGCGGCGGGTTTGCATGCCACTCTCGGGCCAGATCGCCCGAACGGCGGTGATGGCCCGCGCAAACAGAACGATCGCCACCGAGACCGGCTTCGCCAGCCATTCGATCGGCGTACCCATTCCTTCCCCAAGGATGTTTTTCCGCAAAGCCTCCATGACATAGAGATATGCGCGTTTCCTCGCCCCCGATAGCCTGCACGCCGGGCTTATCCACAACCCTCACAACCATGAAAAAAGCCCAGCGCAACTCATGTCGCGCCGGGCTTTCGGATTGGCTCTTGGGAGGAGCAAACTCTGTGGCTGCCGCCCTTCTTCAGGGTGAGCAGGCTCAATCGACGTTGAACACCAGCGGCTTTGCCTGACGGATCGCCTGATGCGCCGTCAGCTTGCCGAGCACCTCATCGCTGATCGGCCCGTCGACATAGAGAAGCGCGATGGCATCACCGCCCTGCTTGTCGCGGCCGAGCTGGAAGTTGGCGATATTGACGCCGGCAGAGCCTAACGTCGTGCCGATGAAGCCGATCATGCCGGGAACGTCGGTATTGGCGATATAGACCATGTGGTTGCCGACATCGGCATCGAGGTTGATGCCCTTGATCTGGATGAAGCGCGGCTTGCCGTCCGAGAAGACGGTGCCGGCGACGGAACGCGTCATGCTGTCGGTGGTAACCGTCAGCTTGATGTAGCCGTCATAGACGCCGGTCTTGTCGCGCTTGACTTCTGCAAGCACGATACCCTTTTCCTTGATCATGATCGGGGCCGAAACCATGTTGACGTCAGCAACCTGATTGCGGATCAGGCCGGCGAGCAGCGCGCTGGTCAGGGCCTTGGTGTTCATGTTGGCCGTGACGCCATCGTAGAGGATCTCGATTTCCTTGATCGGATCGTCCGTGACCTGACCGACAAAGGCGCCGAGAACATCGGCAAGCTTGATGAACGGCTTCAGGATCGGTGCTTCTTCAGCGGTGATCGAGGGCATGTTGATGGCGTTCGAGACGGCGCCCTTGACGAGATAGTCCGCCATCTGCTCGGCGACCTGAAGAGCGACGTTTTCCTGCGCTTCCGTCGTGGAGGCACCGAGATGCGGCGTGCAGACGACGTTCGGCAGACCGAAGAGCGGGCTTTCCTTGGCAGGCTCGACTTCGAACACGTCGAAGGCCGCACCGGCGACGTGGCCTGCTTTGATGGCGGCAGCAAGGGCTGCCTCATCGACGAGACCCCCGCGGGCGCAGTTGATGATGCGCACGCCCTGCTTCATCTTGGCGATCGCAGAGGCGTCGATGATGTTGCGGGTCTTGTCGGTCAGCGGCACATGCAGCGTGATGAAGTCGGCGCCGGCGAAGAGTTCATCGAGCTCGACCTTGGTAACGCCCATTTCCTCGGCGCGCTCCTTCGACAGGAAGGGGTCGTAGGCCAGGACATGCATCTTCAGACCAAGAGCGCGGGCAATCACGATGGAACCGATATTGCCGGCGCCGATGATGCCGAGCGTCTTGCCGGTGATTTCGACACCCATGAACTTCGACTTTTCCCACTTGCCGGCCTGGGTCGAGGCATCGGCAGCCGGAAGCTGGCGGGCAACGGCAAACATCAGCGCAATGGCGTGTTCGGCGGTCGTGATCGAATTGCCGAACGGCGTGTTCATGACGATGATACCGCGGCGCGAGGCGGCCGGAATATCGACATTGTCAACGCCGATGCCGGCGCGGCCGACGACCTTGAGGTTCTTCGCCGCTTCGATGATCTTCTCCGTCACCTTGGTGGCGGAACGGATGGCAAGACCATCGTAATTGCCGATGATTTCGAACAGCCGGTCCTTGTCCTTACCAAGCTGCGGCTGGAAATCGACTTCGACGCCGCGATCGCGGAAGATCTGAACGGCGGTTTCCGACAATTCGTCGGATACGAGAACGCGAGGTGCCATGGAGGCCTCCTGAAAAGTCAGCTAAGACGAGCAATCCCACGAAATGCGAACGGCTTTCCGGTCGGAATTGCATGAAAACAATGAGAATTCGGAATGCTCGGCTCCGCCTGTCGGGGCGGAGCCATAAACGCTTCAAACCTCAGGCAGCAGCCTGAGAGAGCGTCGCCTTCTGCGTTTCGAAAGCCCAGGCGAGCCAGGGCATCAGCTTCTGCATGTCGGAAGCTTCGATCGTTGCACCGGCCCAGATGCGCAGGCCCGACGGCGCGTCGCGATAATGGCCGACGTCATAGGCGACGCCTTCCTTCTCAAGGAGCGCAACCAGGCCCTTGGCGAAATTCGCCTGGCCATCGGCATCTAGAGCGACGACATCCTTATCGACGATCTTCAGGCAGACTGACGTGTTGGACGCCGTCTCGGCCTTGACGGCGAGATTGGCGATCCAGTCGTTGGCGGCAACGAAATCGTGAATGACCTTGGCATTGGTATCGGCGCGGCCGATCAGTGCCTTGAGCCCGCCGAGGTCCTTGGCCCAGAGGAGAGCATCGATATAGTCTTCGACACAAAGCATCGAAGGCGTATTGATCGTCTCGCCGGTGAAGATGCCTTCGATCAGCTTGCCGCCGCTGGTCATGCGGAAGATCTTCGGCAGCGGCCAGGCCGGCTGATAGGTCGTGAGGCGCTCGACGGCGCGCGGCGACAGGATGATGACGCCATGTGCACCTTCGCCGCCCAGAACCTTCTGCCAGGAGAAGGTGACGACATCGAGCTTGGCAAAATCGAGGTTCTGAGCGAAGGCTGCCGAGGTGGCGTCGCAGATCGTCAGGCCCTTGCGGTCGGCCGGGATGAAATCAGCGTTCGGAACGCGCACACCGGAGGTGGTGCCGTTCCAGGTGAAGACCACGTCGCGGTCGAAATCGACAGCGGAAAGATCTGACAGCTCGCCGTAACCGGCTTCAAGCTTGCGAACGTCCTTGAGCTTCAGCTGCTTGACGACGTCGGTAACCCAGCCGGCACCGAAGCTTTCCCAAGCGAGCATGTCGACACCGCGTTCGCCGAGCAGCGACCAAAGCGCCATTTCGACGGCGCCGGTATCGGAAGCGGGAACGATGCCGATGCGGTAATCCGCCGGCACTTCCAGAATTTCGCGAGTTAGATCAATGGCCTGCTTCAGCTTTGCCTTGCCGACTTTCGCACGGTGCGAACGGCCAAGAGCCGCATCGGAAAGAGCGTTAAGCGTCCAACCGGGACGCTTCGAGCATGGACCAGAAGAGAAATGGGTATTATTCGGACGGATGTCCGGCTTGGCGAGCTTAGTCATAATGCTATCCTCTCAGATAGAAAGCCCTTCGTTGGGGAAGGGTGTCCCGCCGCCGGATATATTGGAAGCCGCCCGCAAGCGCAATAGCAAAAATTATGGATGGCACTCCCTCACGAAGTCGTGCAGAAAGTGTGATGACATGCAAGTTACGCGCAATGGAAATAAGCCAAATTTGGTTCCATAAAAGCTGGATTCCGTGCAGACGCGCAATCATATAAGACGGTGCGCGCGCCGATTTTGCGCAGACAGAAATAACAAGTGTGCCCGATGTCTCTAACTGCACTCGCCGAAAACCCTTTGATGCCCGTACAGGCCATGCCGGTCTATTTGATCAATATCGATCGCGCGGCAGAGCGGCTGGCGGAGATCCAGCGTCAAAGCGATGAATTCGGCTTCCGATTCGAACGCATCGATGGCGTCGATGGCGCGCTCGTCCCGCGCGAGCAATGGATCGATGTCGACCATGTTCGTTTCCAGCGCCGACATGGCCGGACCATTCTGCCCGGCGAATACGGCTGCTACCGCAGCCACTTGACGGCACTGCGCCAGTTTCTGGCAAACGGCGGTGAAATAGCCATCATCATCGAAGATGATGTCGCCTTGGATGCCGAGTTTCTGGCACGTGCCGCGGCGGCCAGGGAAGCCGCGCCAGCCGCCGATCTCATCAAGCTTGTCAATCACCGTTGGAACGGCTTTCGCGCCATGGCGCGCAGCCTCAAGGGAGATATCGTCGGGCGTTGCCTGTTCGGTCCACAGGGTTCCACCGCCTGCTATCTCGTCACGCGCCGCGGCGCCGAGAAGATCGTGAAATCGCTCTCCGTTATGTCGCTGCCCTGGGATGTGGCCGTCGAGCGCGGCTGGGACATGCATATATCCATCGTCAGCACGCGCGCGAATATTGCCGGTTTCAGCCGGCTGCAGAGAACGACCATGATCGGCTGGCGCCGCGATTATCGAGCAGCCAAATCTTCTGCCCTGCGGCGTTTTCCAGCGCACATTTTTCGAACCTTGGATTTCTTTCGCCGCATCGCCTATGTGCTGACGACGCCATAGGCGACAAGCCTCACCAAGTGGTGATCCGCAGGCCGACACGAATTTCGTGACGCGACAATGCCCCGTCGCGGCCTGTGGTGGCGCTGGCCGCAGAATCGCCAAACACGTCGCCGCCGGCGATATGGGAGAAACGATAGCCGAGATCGACCTTGACGTTCGGCGCGACTTCATAGGCGACACCCGCCATCAAGGCATAGGACATGCGCCAGTCACTTTCGCCAGGATATCGAGCACTGACCGACGCAGCGCCACCGCAACCCGATGCGCCGTCAAGACAGGAGCCGGTGACATTGACGCTGTTCCAGGAAACCCGCGTGGCGCCAAGACCGGCGCCGACATAGGGCGTGAAACCCGCAAGCGTCCCGAGATCGACATAGCCGTTGACCATGAGGCTGCCAGCCCTGAAGGAGGAACGGGCCTTCGTGGAGCATCCCGTGCCGCCGACCCCGCCGGAACAAGGCGAATCGCTCGAAAGGCGGCCATTGAAATCGCCGCTGAAGAAATCGCCAGACACGTCGGCGCGAAACAGATCGTTGAATTGATAACCGATACCGAGGCCGCCGGAAAAATCACCGCCGAACCGGGTCGAATCAAAGCTGCTCGAACTGTAATCGCCACCCGCAGGATCATAGGCACGAAGTCTCGTATCCGTGCGGCTGGCGTTGACCGCATAGCCCACATCGCCGCGCACATACCATCCCCTGGCATCCTTGACGCTGACCTCCGGCATCTTGATTTCCGGCGGTGCTGCATCGGCCGCAAAGGCAATACCCGCCGATGCGCCTGCCATCGCTGCGGCCAGCGCCAAAGCGTCAAAACGGATCATTACCCCTCGCCTTCCATCCTCGGGCCGACGCCCGCGCGTCGAATCGGCTGGCCTGTGCTTCCTAGCGATAACCTCAAAAGAGGATCCGATGCAGGAAGGCGGCCATTCTTATTTCATTAACCATAGGGAATTCATGGTTAATGAAGCTTTAAAACAGCGCGGAATTACTTAACGGAATGGGAAAAAGAAAAAGCCGCCCGGATGAAACCAGGCGGCTTTTCAATAACGTGGAATGGATATTGCTTACTTGTAAACCGATGGCTGGACCGGGATATCGGCCGGCGGCATGTAGCTTGCGGTCTGGCAGCCGCCGAAGGTATAGCGCGCACCGATGCGGGCTTCGTGCAGGTTCAGACCCTTGTCGTAGCCAGGACCGCCATTCTCGTTGTAACCGAACATGTCGCCGCCCTGAACGTGACGGTAGCGATAGCCAACATCGGCCTTGAGATTGCAGCTCAGGTCGATGGATGTACCGGCCATCAGCGCATAGGTGAAGCGCCAGCTGCCGCGGCCGTTATGCGTGACCGACCCGTCGCAGGAATCCGGGTTGGCGTCCGAGCAGGACGTGTTCTTCAGATTGCTCCACTTGACATAGGTGCCGCCGAGACCGCCACCGACATAGGGGGTGAAGATGCCATATGTGCCGAGATCGACATAAGCGTTGGCAAGCAAGCTATAGGCCGTGAGCGAAGCGAGATCGCGAGAGGTCGCCGCAGTCGGAGTAAAGCCCGGGCCGCAGGCACCGCAATCGCCCTTCGTGGAGCCCTTAAAATCGGACTTGAAGAGATAGTCGAGCGTCAAGTCCGTGCGCAGGTAGTTGTTGATCTGGTAACCGACACCGCCGCCGAGCGTGACATTGCCGTCCAGCTTCGCACGATCGAAATCGACAAGGCTGGAATTGGAGCCCTGGAAGTAGTTGGCACCGCGCAGGTTCGTGAAGGCATAGCCGACATCGCCGCGCAGATACCAGCCGCTGGATTGGGCGACGGTCACTTCCGGCGCCGGCTGAACCGGTTCGGGTGTATAGAGATCAGCAGAAAAGGCCGACGTGCCAACAAGCAAAGTGGCAAGTGCCCCCATCAGGGTTTTCATCATGGCTTTGGCTCCAAATTTCTTGCCCTTGGCACAGCAAATGCTTGCCAATTGAAAAGACATGACAGGGATAATGATGAAAAGGAGTTAAAACCTGATTAACTACGAATATTTACCCTGTTTATTCAGGAATTATACTTTATTTTATATATTAGAGGATGTTGATTTTTAAATAAAGAGAATGGGATACGACTACCCACTTCCTCTATTTCCGTACGTAGCGCTGTGTCTGGGCACAAACCGAGGCCCGGTCTCGCTAAACCAATTGGCAAGAATCGAACCATTACAGTGCTTCGGCCGGGAGATAACTCAGGAGGAAGTCGCTGACTTACCGTGGAACAATATGGGCCAGCCTGGGCCTTGCTCTTATCTTCTTGAGCTCCGTCTCATCGGCAGATGCGATGCCGGTCAAGCCGGCAGCAGCCGCGGCCACTGCTTGGAACAAGGGGCGCGAGACGGGCTTGCCGATCCCGCGCTACGTTTCGCTCCGAGCTCATAAGGCGCGCATGCGCGTCGGGCCCTCGACGATCTATGCCACGAAATGGATCTATATGAAGCCGGGTCTTCCCTTGGAAATCATTGATGAATACGGCCATTGGCGACAGGTCCGCGATGATACCGGAGTGACCGGCTGGATGCATACAGCCCTGCTCTCCGGAGCACGGACGGCCGTAGTCGCTCCATGGCTGACGAAGAATGCCATGCTGCGCACTGATCCGAATCCCGCCGCAAAGGCAATCGCGGAGCTGCAGCCGCGCGTACTGGTCTCGCTGCAATCCTGCACCGGAACCTGGTGCCGTGTTTCGGTCCGGGAGCATTCCGCCAGAGGCTATATCAGGCAGGACAAGCTTTGGGGCGCCTATCCCGGAGAAATGTTCCAGTAGACTGACCATCATGCCGAAACTGAAAATACTATGGCCGCCTCGACGAGGCGGCCATAGTATTATTCGGGAATTACTTCTTTCGTTTGCTCAGGCGGCCGAGCGCACACTCGAGATCACGTCGATCAGTCCGCCGACGATGCGTTCGATCTGGCCGCGATCGTCGCCTTCCGCCATGACACGGATCAGGGGCTCGGTGCCGGAAGGGCGGATCACCAGACGGCCGTTGCGGGAAAGCTCGCTTTCCGCATCGGCGATTGCCTGGCGCACCTGAATGTCCTCCAGTGGCTTGCCGCCGGAAATACGGACGTTGCGCAGCAGCTGCGGTACCGGTTCGAAACGGCGACAGACTTCACTGACCGGCTTGCTCGTGCGCTTCACCGCAGCAAGGATCTGCAGCGCAGCCACGAGGCCGTCGCCTGTCGTGCCATAGTCGGACAATACGATGTGGCCGGACTGCTCGCCGCCGACATTGTAATTGTGCTGGCGCATATGCTCGACGACATAGCGGTCGCCGACGGCCGTGCGCGCAAGCGACATGCCACGATCGTCCAGGAAGCGCTCGAGGCCGAGATTGGACATCACGGTTGCGACAATACCATTACCGCGCAGCGTCTGGCTCTCGGCCCAGCTTTCGGCAATGACGGCCATCAGCTGGTCACCATCGATGATCGTGCCGTTTTCATCGACGATGATGACACGGTCGGCATCCCCATCCAGCGCGATACCGATATCGGCGCGGACTTCATCCACCTTTTTCTGCAAGGCGACGGGGCTGGTGGAGCCGCAATTCAGATTGATATTCGTGCCGTTCGGCTCATTGCCGATGGTGACGACGTCGGCGCCAAGCTCCCAAAGAGCGGCCGGGGCCACCTTGTAGGCAGCGCCATTGGCGCAGTCGATTGCGATCCGCAGCCCCTGCAGCGTCACATCGCGCGGCAGGGTGCGCTTGGCATGTTCGATATAGCGGTCATGCACACCATCGATACGCTTGGCGCGGCCGATATTCTCCGACTTGGCAAGATGCTCCGACATGTCCTTGTCGAGCATCTCCTCGATTCTCATTTCCAGATCATCGGAGAGCTTGTAGCCATCCGGCCCGAAAAGCTTGATGCCGTTATCCTCGTAGGGATTATGCGAGGCAGAGATCATCACGCCGATATCGGCGCGCAGCGAGCGCGTCAGCATGGCGACCGCGGGTGTCGGGATAGGGCCGAGAACGAAGGCATCGACACCGGCCGCGGTAAATCCCGCCACCATGGCGTTTTCCAGCATATAGCCGGAAAGGCGCGTGTCCTTGCCGATAACGACGCGATGGCGATGGCTGCCTCGATGGAAGATCGTGCCGGCAGCGATACCTACGCGCATGGCAAGATCCGGCGTCATCGGATAGATATTGGATTGACCGCGAATTCCGTCAGTTCCGAAATAACGACGTTTCATATGCACTCCTGTCGTTGCCGCGTCCTCACCGGGACTGCAGCGGCATCGATATCGCCGCCCCAAAGCAAGCGACACTGCAAACATCGATGCTTGTGGCTCATGCCACAGATTGTAAAATTCGGCACTTAAATTACCGAGAACGCCTATTACAACGCGTTACCATTAATAAGCACTAAAAAACTGTACCAGGTCGAGACCGACAATAGTCCAATTCACAGCCTACTGCCTCCGCATTACTTTGCCCCACCCGCCAGTTGCCACAAAGGCTGATCAACCTCGGAAGCGTTACGCCCTTCTGCCCTCTCCTAAACAAAAGGCCAGTCACCTGAAACAGGTGGCTGGCCTCTCAACCGAGATTGAACGCCTCGCGCCCTTAGCGCGGTTGTGGTTCGAAACCGCCTTCGGGTTCATCGCCCTTGGCACCGAGTGAACCGTCCTTCTTGGCGCCGGTCTTCGGTACGGCCGAACCACGGCTCGGCGGCGTATCGTCACCGAGGTCGCGCGCCGGCTTTTCGCCGCGGATCAGCGCCTTGATTTCCTCGCCCGTCAACGTCTCGTATTCGAGCAGGCCTTCCGCCAGTGCGACGAACTCATCGTGCTTGGAGGTGAGGATATCCTTGGCCTGCTGATAGGCTTGGTCGATCAGACGGCGAACCTCGTTGTCGATCTTCTGAGCCGTTGCTTCCGAAACGTTCTTGGATTGCGAAACGGAGTGGCCGAGGAAAACTTCCTGCTGGTTCTCGCCATAGGCGACCTGGCCGAGCTCGTCGGAGAAACCCCACTGCGTGACCATAGCACGGGCAAGCTTGGTCGCCTGCTCGATATCGGAGGATGCGCCGGAGGTGATGTTCTCCTTGCCGAAGGTCAGTTCCTCGGCAACGCGGCCGCCCATCATGATGCAGAGGCGTGATACCATCCACTTGTAGCTCATCGAGTAGCGATCGCCCTCGGGGAGCTGCATGACCATGCCAAGCGCACGGCCGCGCGGAATGATCGTCGCCTTATGCAGCGGATCTGCGACAGCGACATTGAGCGCCGTGATCGCGTGACCGGCTTCGTGATAGGCGGTGAGCTTCTTTTCCGCCTCGGTCATAGCCGAAGAGCGGCGCTCGGCGCCCATCATGATCTTGTCCTTCGCGTCTTCGAATTCCTGCATCGTCACCAGTCGCTTATTGCGGCGGGCGGCCATCAGGGCGGCTTCGTTGACAAGGTTCATAAGATCGGCACCGGAGAAACCGGGCGTACCGCGGGCAAGCGTCTTCAGATCGACATTGGGAGCCAGCGGCACGTTGCGGGCATGAACCTTGAGGATGCGCTCGCGGCCGACGATATCCGGGTTCGGAACTACGACTTGACGGTCGAAACGGCCCGGACGCAGCAGCGCGGGGTCGAGAACGTCGGGCCGGTTAGTCGCGGCGATCAGGATGATGCCTTCATTGGCTTCGAAGCCGTCCATCTCGACTAGCAGCTGGTTTAGCGTCTGTTCGCGCTCGTCGTTACCGCCGCCGAGACCGGCGCCACGATGACGGCCGACGGCATCGATTTCGTCGATGAAGATGATGCAAGGCGCATTCTTCTTCGCCTGCTCGAACATATCACGGACACGACTTGCACCGACGCCGACGAACATCTCGACGAAATCGGAACCGGAAATGGTGAAGAACGGCACGTTGGCTTCGCCCGCAATGGCGCGGGCGAGCAGCGTCTTACCGGTACCGGGAGGTCCGACGAGCAGAACGCCGCGTGGGATACGACCGCCGAGACGCTGGAACTTCTGCGGATCGCGTAGGAATTCGACAATTTCTTCCAGGTCCTGCTTGGCTTCGTCGACACCGGCGACGTCATCGAAGGTGACGCGGCCATGCGCCTCCGTCAGAAGCTTTGCCTTCGACTTGCCGAAGCCCATGGCCCCGCGCGAGCCACCCTGCATCTGCCGCATGAAGAACAGCCAGACACCGAGGATCAGGAGCATCGGCAACAGCGTGCCGAGATAGCTCAGGAAGCTCGAGGAGCCATCCGATTCCGGGCGGCCGACGATGTTGACGTTCTTGCTTTGCAGGCGTTCAAGCAGGCTGTCATCCACGACCGGAGCATAGGTCTGGAAGGGCGTGCCGTTTTCGACATAGCTGCCGACGACGCGGTTGCCCGTGACGGTCACGTCACGAACGCGGCCGGAATCAACTTCCCGGAGGAACTGCGAATACGGTATTTCCCTGGAGCCTGTTTGTGCCGGCGCGTTCTGAAACATGCTGAACAGGGCAATCAACAGCAGAGCTATGATTGCCCACAGAGCGAAATTACGAAAATTAGGGTTCATCGAACTCCCCAGCACTGAAACTTCCGCCGCTTAAGCGACGGCATTACTTGATCCCTAACATAGGGTTGCGCCAAGCCCTTGCCAAGGCAAACCGCATCGCCGCATGCTTTTTCCGTCTATAGGACCGAAAGCGGCAGCCGCATATAGGCTTCGCGGCCAAAAGCTGCAGAAAGGCGATTGGCGAATGTGAGGTCAAATCGTGTCAAAAAGCGGTCGAAGGGCGCAAGATATGGCGCAACCGTCACCGCTGCCGCCGCCTTTGCCTCCCCTTCCGTCGCCGCAAGCGGCATCGCCGCCCGGGCGCGCAGCACCACGCCCTTCGGCATAGTCGCCGGAAAAATTGTCATATTTTCCGTGCCTGCAGCGATGACGCGAACCGGGGCCTTGCCCAAATTGCTGATCTCGAAACGACCGTCCCAAATGCCTTTCGCCCCCGGCAACAGCTTCAGTGGCGCGATATTGCGGCTTTCCCGCATAAGATAGAGTCCGTCGCGCCTGAGGTCGAAGACCACGCCGCCGGCCGTACGTCGACCGGGGCTGGCACCGTTCACAAATTCGAGAACGCGCTCCATTTGCACATGTCCAGGCCCATACGCCTTGCCGCCGAAGACGGCCGCAAGATAGGAAAGCGCATAAGCGACAGCAGCCCGATCTGCCGAAAGTCCGGCTCGATCGACGACACAAAACGCCTGTGCGTGAATTGTGACCCAATCATCGAGCCATGCAGCCGCT
Organism: Rhizobium pantanalense; assembly: GCF_030182525.1. Classification (NCBI taxonomy): domain Bacteria; kingdom Pseudomonadati; phylum Pseudomonadota; class Alphaproteobacteria; order Hyphomicrobiales; family Rhizobiaceae; genus Rhizobium; species Rhizobium pantanalense. The sequence continues at coordinate 332,052 of NZ_JAQJCH010000001.1, read as the reverse complement.
CTCTCTGAAAGAGCTGCGCGATCGGCGCCGCCATCCGCAGGCACACCCGCCATCGGCTCCGCTTGGAGATCTCTGCGCGTGCGCACACGCTCGTATTTTATATCCTCATTGCTCGGGTCGTCGAACCAGGATACGCCATGCGTCTTGAGAAAGCTCCTGATATCCGCCCGCCGACAGGCGAGAAACGGCCTGACGATCCAGATGCGCCGATCGAACAAGACCGCATCGGCAATGCCTGTGCCATGACCGCCCTGCCCGCGGCGCGCGCTGCGCATGGCCATCGTCTCGCGCTGATCATCAAGCGTATGGGCTGTTACGGTCACATCGGCCGAAACATCGGAGGCCAGGTCTGCGAGCAATCCGTAGCGCGCTTCGCGCGCAGCCGCCATGATGCCGGTCTCGGGCTTTTCCCCCTCCCAGCGGCGGACGAAATGCGAAATACCGCGCGAAGCACAGAATGCCGCGACCTCGCGCGCCTCATCGGCTGCTGCGGCGCGCAGACCATGATCGATGGTCGCAGCGCTCAGAGTAATATCTTTGTGAGGATGAGATTTCAGCCGCTCGGCAAGGGCAATCAGAAGCCCGGTAGAATCACTGCCGCCGGAAACGGCGACCAGAACATGAGCAGGCTTCGAAAGAGAATGAAGAAATTCCGTCGCGGCGGCTTCGGGCATCAGCACTGTGGCACCGCCGGTCACAGCGTCAATGGGCATGGCAATCAGCAGGCAAGCCGCTTCTCTTCGCTGGCAACCTTGCCGGTCACAGCCTTGGAGGCCTTGGGATAACGCTTGTTCACCTCGCGAAGCGTGGCGCAGGCCGTATCCTTGTTGTCGAGCGCCGCAAGCGACATGCCGAGCTTCAGCAACATTTCGGGCGCCTTTTCTGAGGTGCTATATTTCTGATGCGCATTCAGAAAGGTCTTGGCGGCCTCGTTATACTTACCTTGCGAATAAAGCGCTTCACCGAGCCAGAAATTCGCATCCGCGGCCCGGGAGCTGCTGGGGTAGCTATCGAGATACTGACGGAACTCCTGTTCGGCGACGCTGTAGTCGCCGGACAGGACATGGCCATAGGCAGCCTTGTATTGGTCGTTCTCGCTGCCGAGCGAAGCCGTCTGCGAGCCGGAGCCCGCGCTTGGAGGCGCACCCGAACCATTATTGGCCCCCGTCATCGAGGAACCGATCTGGTCGCCGCTCTGGTCGAACTGGATAGAGCCAAGCTGGCTCGGCGGCTTGCCACCGCCGGCTCCGCGCGGCGCGGCGCTGCCGTTCTGCGAATCGGTAATGACGCCGGCAATATCGTCCTGCTGGCCGCCGCTCTGCGCGGGCACATCGGCTTCACTCTTCTTCATCGTGCCGCCGGCAGCCGGCGCGGCAGCACCGCCGCCACCGCGCTTTTCAAGTTGTTGGAAGCGGAATTCGTTGTCTTCCTGCGCCTTACGGATCGTCTCCTGCATCTGCAACAGCTGATAGCTCATTTCCTCGACACGGCCATTCAGCTGGCGCATCTGGTCTTCAAGCTGTTGCAGACGAACTTCGGCATCGCTGTTTTGAACGTTGATGACCGGTGCCTGGCCGTATTGTGCTTGTCTTTGGGAATTGCCGGAAGCCGATTGCGCAGAAGCCTCGCGGCCCCCGAGATGGATTCCGAACAACGACAAGGCAGAAGCATCGCGTTCGCTACCCACGACGGTAGCGAGACAAAGCATGCTCGCCACGACAAGTTTTTTCATATGGATCTTCCTGTCCTATTGATTCTTCGGGCCGGAGGGCTCGAACAGGAGATTTTTACAATTACTCTCAAAAAGCAACGGAGTTCGGCCAAAGTGTGGTCAAAAAAGTAAAGGCGGCCAGGAGGCCGCCTTTTGCATTTCGACTGGTCTTTCTTCGTCTATCAGGAGCCGGCGCCGTTGAGCACGGTGACGGCGCGGCGGTTCTGCGACCAGCAGGATTCGTTGTCGCAGGTAGCGACCGGACGCTCCTTGCCGTAGGAAATCGTCTTCATGCGGTTCGCGGGAACACCGCGCGAAGCGAGGTAGTTTTTCGCAGCTGCTGCGCGACGTGCGCCAAGAGCAAGGTTGTACTCGCGCGTGCCGGTCTCGTCGGCGTGACCTTCGACCGTGATGGAGTAGTTCGGATAACGGGCGAGCCACTGAGCCTGACGATCGAGCGTCTGGGCAGCTTCGGAGCTGATGGAGGAGCTATCAACAACGAAGAAAACGCGGTCACCGACATTGACCGTGAAGTCCTGCGGCGAGCCCGGAGTAGCATTGCCGGCACCGTTCAGGCCAAGACCGTTGGCATCGTTCGGCAGACCCTTCTTGGAAGCGCAGCCAGCCAGAGAAAGGCCGACGAAAAGCGCGATCATGATCGGGTTGCGTGCGAGGTTTTGCATGTGGCCAACGGCCTGGGTTGCGGTACGGCTCATGGCCGGTCTCTCCTATAAGTCTCTATCAGGGTTGCCAGACTGTAACCGGGTTCGGTTAATCCGATTCCAACAAGTATGGTTAATGATGTCCTAAAATTGTCGCCAAACGGTCCAGTCACAGGACTTTGCGGCGATAAAGTGGCGAGCCCTTCATTACTCGAGAAGCGGCGACCATGCGGGGTCAGAAGCGAAGCCCGGCGTCGGGATCTTCTGTTCGTTATAACCGGTCAGGTCGATCGAATAAATTTGCGGCCCGCTTGCGCCGGACGGCGCGCGGAAGAACATGATGACACGACCGTTCGGCGCCCAGGTCGGCCCCTCGCTGTAAGAGCCGGAGGTCAGGATTCGCTCACCGGAACCGTCCGGCTTCATGACACCGATGGAAAAATTGCCGCCGGCACGCTTGGTGAAGGCGATGAGATCGCCGCGCGGAGACCAGACCGGCGTGGAATAAGAGCCGTTGCCGAACGAGATGCGGCGCTGGTTTGAACCGTCGGCATTCATGACATAGATCTGCGGCTGTCCGCCGCGGTCGCTTTCGAAGGCGACCTGCGTGCCATCGGGCGAATAGGACGGCGACGTATCGATCGCGGCCGTCGACGTCAGGCGCGTCGTGGTGCGCGAGCGCAGGTCCATCGTGTAGATATTGGCATTGCCTTCCTGCTGCAGGCTCATGATGACACGCTGCCCGTCCGGCGAGAAGCGCGGCGAGAAGGTCATGCCGGGGAAGTTACCCACCAGTTCGCGCTGGCCCGTCTGCAGCTGCAGCAGATAGACGCGCGGCTGCTGGTTGGCGAAGGACATGTAGGTCACTTCCTGACGGTTGGGCGAGAAGCGCGGCGTCAGTACCAGGTCGCTGCCGTCGGTCAGCATGCGCACGTTGGCGCCGTCCTGGTCCATGATGCCGAGCTGCGTCTTGCGGGCCGTCTTCGGGCCGCTCTCGGCGACGAAAACGACGCGCGTATCGAAGTAACCCTTCTCGCCGGTAATCTTCTGATAGATCGCATCGGCGATGATGTGCGCGACGCGGCGCCAGTTATCCGGCTGGGCGAAGAACTGCTGGCCGATCATCTGGCTGTTACCGAACGTATCCCAGAGGCGGAATTCGGCGCGAAGGCGGCCGCCTTCCTGCGTCACGCGGCCAGTCACCAGCGCCTGCGCGTTGATCGAGGTCCAGTCCTGGAAGCGCGGGGTCGAATCCGGATTGGTGATCTTCTCGATAAAGGCCTGCTTGTTGATCGGAGCGAACAATCCGGAGCGCTGCAGATCGGCTGCGATCACGCTCGAGATCTGCGGGCCGAGCGTATCATTCGACAGAAGGTCGGTGATGGCGATCGGCATGGGCTGGACATTGCCCTTGTTGATATTGAGCTCGACCACGGCATAGGCCGGAGTGGCGAGAGCTGCCGTCAGGCCTGCCAGCACCAGCAGGAGACGCAAGAGGGAGTTTCTGATCATATGTATCAAGCCTTTCAGCATTAATTCGCCGGATCGCTGGCATCGAAGTTGACTACGACTTCTTTCCAGTCCTCAAATTGATCTCTTGGCAAGTTCTTGAACGGGGCAGCCCGGAGCACGGCTCGCATCGCGGCTGCGGCCATGGCTTGCTGTGTTGCCTTGGGGCCACCGGTCACGGTAACCTTTGGCTCGCCCACGATCTCTCCGCTTCGATTGAGCTTGAAGTGCACCCGAACGTTGACATGCTTCGCTCCCTCCATGCCGGGAGCAAGATTCCAGTTTTTCGCGACGTCATCGCGGATGCTGGCCCCAGTCGAATTTCCATGCGGCTTTGTAGGGCTCGCGGCCTGCACCGACATGGAACCAGCCAACATCACGCCCAAGGCCAGAAGCAAGCTCGTGCCGAGACGGGGACAGTGATTTGTCGAAAGCCGCACTCCCCGCATCACATCCCCAGATCCGCTGCACTGAAGTTGACGACGACTTCCTGCCAGTCCTCATATTTGTCCGCCGGCAGAATCGTCATAAACTCCGATTGCGCGCGAAGGACCGCGCGTACAGCGGCGGATTGCATGGCACCTTGTGTCGAAGCCGGTCCACCGTTGGTCGTCGCTTCCGGCTGACCGACGATCTGCCCGGATTTGTCGAGCTTGAAGTGCACCTTGATACGCACGTCGCCGGCACCTTCAAGACCAGGCGGGAGGTTCCAGTATTTCTGGATCAGATCGCGCAGGCCGTCCTGCTGGCTCTGGCTGAGCTTGCCGGCGCCAAGCGACTTCTTGCCGCCAAGCGAAGCGACCTGGGTATCGGCGCCTGCGGAAGCCTGCTGCGATGAGCGCTTCGCGCCGCCTTTCGACGAGGTGTTGTTGAGAAGATCGTTGATCTGATCGGCGAGACCATCGTCGAGGCCCTTGCTGGCGCCCTTTGGAGTCAGGCGCTTCTTGTCGGCGTCCTTCTTGCCGTCGTCGGCCGAGGTGGTCTTGCTTGTGCTCTGCGTCGTCGTCTTGTCCGTCGGCTTGGCGTCTGCGACCTTTACGTCCGGCTTCGGCGTCGGCTTTACTTCCGGCTTCTGCTCGGCTGCCTTCGGCGGCGTCGGCTGCGGCTTCACATCCGGCACGGGGACGTTGTTCGGCAGCTGAATTTCGGCTTGTTCCGTCGGCTGCGGCGTCGGCGGCGTCGGCGTTGCATCGGCCTTCGGGGCCGGCGGCGTAGGATCGGGCTTCGGCGTCGGCACTACATCCGGCTTCTGCTGCGGAATGGCGGCCACTTCCTTGGGCGCAGCCTCCGTTTCCTTCTGTTCGATCGTCTTGACGTCGTTCGGCTTCGGATCGTCCTGCGGAACGGGCGCATCCACCTTCTTCGGCGCCAGGGCCGCAGTCTCGCTCTCCGGCCTTTGCGTCGGCACGACCGGGTTCTTGATGTCGACTTTGTTCTCGCCGGTATTCTGGGCGTTGGCAACCTGATCCTGCTTGGTCGTCGGCTTGCGTGCCGCGTGATCCGTCACCGGCGCCTTCTTCTCGCCCTGCTGCAGCTGATCCGCCGTCACGATATCGACATCCATCGCCGTGCTTTCCGGCGTCTCAAGCGGCGCCGGCGCACTCAGCGTCACCATGGCGCCGATCAGCACCAGGATGTGAATGACAGCAGAAGTGGCGAGACTGCGCTTCATGTCGGTTCGTCAGTGGTCCGTTATCTGCTGCGTAACCAGGCCGATATTCTTGTAACCGGCTTCCTGGATACGCGACATGACGTCGGCAATCACGCCGTAAGGCGCCTTGCCGTCGCCACGCACGAAAATGCGTTCGTTGTAGCCCGTGGTCGCGATCGCCTGCAGCTTGGCGGCGATTTCGGCAACGTCGATCTGCGTTTCCTGCAGGAACACCTGGCCATCGGCCTTGATCGAGATGGTGATCGGCTGGGTCTGGGCGTTCAGCGCGCCCGCCTGCGTTTGCGGCAGATCGATCGGCACGCCAGACGTCATCATCGGCGCCGCCACCATGAAGATGATCAGCAGCACGAGCATGACGTCGACCAGCGGTGTCACGTTGATATCCGCGATCGGGCCGCCCCGGCCGCCGCCGCGACGACCGCCCCGGCGGCCACCGCCGCCACCCTTGCCTCCAACAGACATTGCCATGTGAATTACTCCGGTTCTGTCCGCTACTTACTGTGCTGCCTGACGCGGCTGCAGCTTCTCATCGATCTGGCGCGAAAGGATGGCGGAGAATTCATCCGCGAAACCTTCCATGCGACCCGAGAGCTTGCCGGCATCGGCCGAGAACTTGTTGTAGGCGATAACCGCGGGAATAGCGGCGACCAGACCGATGGCGGTTGCCAACAGCGCTTCGGCGATACCCGGCGCAACGACCGCAAGGTTGGTCGACTTCGAACCGGCGATCGCCTGGAAAGAAGTCATGATACCTACGACGGTACCGAAGAGACCGATGAACGGGCCGGCAGAACCGATGGTGGCAAGCGAACCCAGGCGGGCGACCAGATGTTCCGATTCACGCGCCAGCGTCACATCCATGGCGCGGTCGATACGCATCTGCAGGCCGATCGGCGAACGGGCGCCGCGCTCGAAGGATTTCTTCCATTCGCGCATGGCGGCGACGAAGATGGCGCTGAGGCCCGTATTGTTGCGCTCCGAAAGCGTGCGGTAGAGTTCTTCGAGCGACTGGCCCGACCAGAAGACCTGCTCGAAATGATCGAACTGCCGGCGCGCTCGCGCATAGCTCAGATATTTGTCGATGACGATCGCCCAGGTCCATACGGACGCTGCCAGCAGGCCGATCATAACGAGCTTGACCACCAGGCCCGCCTGCATGAAGAGCGACCAGAGGGTGATGTCCGGTGTGGTGGCCGCTGCCAGTGCTACTTGTTCCATTGATCCAAAATCCCCGAATCCAAACGCCCGGCGCTAGACCGGGCGGCTAAAAGTGATCTCACAAGAATTGTTTGGCAGCCGCCGCTGAACGCCCTGGTCAAGCCTTCCAAGCTTACAACTGCCTTCTTGCCGTCAAATTTGGTCAAAGGAAGGCGTGCACCGCACAAACTCCGACATAACCAGTAAGACACTATTATGGTTAAAAGAATGTTAGCGTCGAAACATGAAGGATTTAACGGTGGCGAAGGTTATTCTAGCTCCAGGGAAGAACTGACCGGACGAAACCGGCGGCAAACGCAGACAAATCTTGCGCGGCGAATTCCTTCACATAAAACTCAAGTTATTGCAAGCTGCCAGTTGCCAATCACCGTTAGCCCTCGACGAGACCGTCGTCACCGAGAGCATGGAGAACTTGAATTCAACCGGCACTTTCCGATGCGGTCAGCATCTGTGCCGCGAGCTTTTCCGGCAGCCGGCGCGGGCGCCCCTTGGCGTTGATGACAGCGATGATGACCTTGGCTGCTATCAGCAGCATATCGTCGCGCCGGATCTCCTGGGACAGTACCATCTTGGCGCCGCCAGCCTTTTCGGTGACGGTCCGGATCGTCAGCACGTCATCCATGCGCGCCGGCCCCTTGAAATCGATCTCCATGCGATGGACGACGAAAACCAGCCCCTCTTCATCGGCATTCAGGAGTTCGCGCTGTTCTACGCCGAGACAACGCAGATAGTCCGTGCGTCCGCGCTCAAGGAAATGCAGGTAACGCGCGTGATAGACGAGGCCGGAAAAATCCGTATCCTCATAGTAGACTCGCTGCACCAGCCGGTGGCTTCCGGCTTCCAGTTCCCCAGCAATCAGAAAGGGGCTGTTCATCGTTGCCGCATCTCCGTGAATGTCCGGCACCTCTTTGGCCGAAGTTCTGCCATCAAGCAAGCTTTGAACAATTGTCATAAACTCCGACTATCCGGAATGGTGCCGGATCGCGGATCGGCGCAGAAGGAAAAATCTCATGAAAATAGCGGTTATGGGCGGTGACGGATTCATCGGTTGGCCAACCTCGCTTCACCTCTCCGACGCCGGTCATGAGATCCATATCCTCGACAATCTTTCCCGCCGATGGATCGATACCGAGTTGGGCGTCCAGTCGCTGACGCCAATGGATTCGATCCAGGAACGCACCCGCATCTGGCACGCCGAAACCGGCCGCCGGATCCATTTCCACCTGATCGATTTGGCCAAGGACTATGAGCTCCTGAAGAAATGGCTGACCGAGCATCGCCCCGATGCCATCGTGCATTTCGCCGAGCAGCGCGCCGCCCCCTATTCGATGAAGAGTGACCGGCACAAGAACTACACGGTCAACAACAACGTCAACGCCACACATAATCTCCTGAACGCGCTGGTAGACCTCAATCTCGACGCGCATCTCGTGCATCTCGGCACCATGGGCGTCTACGGCTATTCGACGATCGGCGCAGCGATCCCTGAAGGCTACCTGCCCGTCGGCATCGAGACGACCGATGGCCGCACCGTCAGTCAGGAGATCCTCTATCCGGCCAATCCTGGCTCGATCTACCATATGACGAAGTGCCTCGACCAGCTGCTGTTTCAGTTCTATGCCAAGAATGACGCACTGAGGATCACCGATCTGCATCAGGGCATCGTCTGGGGCACGCACACGGAACAGACGCGCCGCCACGAACAATTGATCAACCGCTTCGACTATGACGGCGACTATGGCACCGTCCTCAATCGTTTCCTCATCCAAGCGGCGATCGGCTATCCCCTGACCGTGCATGGCACCGGCGGCCAGACCCGCGCCTTCATCCATATCCAGGACTCGGTGCGCTGCATCGAACTGGCGCTAAAGAACCCGCCGGCCCGCGGCGCCCGCGTCGAAATCTTCAACCAGATGACGGAAACGCATCGCGTGCGCGATCTTGCCGAGATGATCGCCAAGATGAGCGGCGCGGAAGTGGTGCGCCTGCCCAATCCGCGCAAGGAAGCTCCGGAGAACGAGCTGATCGTCAAGAACGACAAGTTCCTCGATCTTGGGCTTGCGCCGATCACGCTGGAGGCGGGTCTTCTCGGCGAAATCGTCGATGTCGCCAAGAAATATGCCTATCGCGTCGACCGCTCGCGCGTCCCGGCCATCTCCGCCTGGACCAAGGATCTCGCCGCGACGGTCAACCATGATCCCGAGGGCAAGAGGCTGAAGTCCGTATCATGATGCTTGGAAGCGAAATGCTGCAAGGCTTGCGGCCTCACAGCCGCCCTCGTGCCGGGCAGGCATTCGTGACGCTCGTCACGAATGCCGATTATGCCATGGGTGCGCTGGCGCTGGCCCGCTCGATCGTGCGCAGCGGCACGAAAGCCGACATCGTCGTACTCCACACGGCGGGGGTCAATGAGAACGACCTTGCCCCGCTGTCAGCGCTCGATTGCCGGCTGGTCGAAGTCGAGCACCTGCCTTTGTCGGATGCTTTCAACGAGCGGCATGCCGGCGGCAATCTTCACGCCGCCGCCCCATTCACCAAAGGCCGCAAGCCCTCCTTCCACACACCGCTCGACAATTTCTGCAAGCTACGGCTCTGGCAGCTGATCGAATACAACACCTGCGTCTTCATCGATGCTGACGCGCTGGTGCTGCGAAATGTCGATAGGCTCTTCGACTATCCGGAATTTTCGGCCGCCCCGAACGTCTACGAAAGCCTTGGCGATTTCCATCGGCTGAATTCCGGCGTCTTCGTCGCCAAACCGTCGCTTGCGACTTTTCGGCACATGCTGGAACGGCTCGATCGCCCCGATGTCTTCTGGCGCCGCACGGATCAGACCTTCCTCGAGGCCTTTTTCCCGGATTGGCACGGACTGCCCATCTTCATGAACATGCTGCAATATGTCTGGTTCAGCATGCCCGAGCTCTGGAACTGGAACAGCGTCTCGATCCTACACTATCAATATGAAAAGCCCTGGGAGGAAAACCATCCCAAGGCCGAGCAGCTGAGACCGCTGATCGAGCTGTGGCACAGCTTCCATGCCGGCCGGAACTTGCCCGATATCGCCACGCTGGCAAATCCGAAAGCGGCGGCATGAAAGTCCTGATTTCAGGCGGAGCGGGTCTCGTCGGCCGATACATCGCCGAAGAGCTGCTATCGGCCGGCTACAAGGTTGCAATCGGCGGACGGAACCCCCCGTCACCTGGCTTCTTTTCGCAGCCCGTCTCTTTCGTCCCCTTAAGCCTCGATCCGGCGGAAAATCAAAGCCGTGCTTTCGACGACGCCTATCTCTTCGTGCACGCGGCCTTCAACCATGTCGCGGGCAAATATCGCGGCGGTGAGGGTGATGATCCGGATGGTTTTCGCCGCCTCAATCTCGATGGCACGATGAAGCTCTTCGAGACGGCCAGAAGGGCCGGCATTCGCCGCTGCATCTTTCTTTCCTCACGTGCTGTCTATGGCGACGCAGTTGCCGGAGAGGCGTTGACGGAGGCGACCAAACCTATGCCAAACACGCTCTACGGCGAGGTGAAGCGCGACGCCGAACACGCACTTTTCTCTCTGTCCGCGCCCGGCTTTGCGACCATGAGCCTAAGAGCGACAGGCGTCTATGGCGACTTGCGACCCAACAAGTGGGACGATCTCTTCGACGACTATCTGAACGGCAGACCTGTTCCGTCTCGCGCCGGAACCGAGGTTCACGGCCGCGATCTCGGCCGTGCGGCTCGTCTTCTGCTGGAAACGGAAGCCGGCCGCATAGACGGTGAAGCCTTCAATGTGTCGGATATTCTGACCGACACGCACGAGATCCTTAGCCATCTCCAGACAGCAACCGGCTGTCCACACGCGCCGCCGGCGCCAGTGGAGCGCGGCGCAGTTAACGCCATGAATACGTCAAAGATCCAAGCCCTTGGCTGGCAAGGCGGCGGAAAGGCCCTGCTCAAACAAACGATAGAGACACTGGCTAAATCGGCGCACCAAAAGGCCGGTATCAACGCATCAGCTTTGTCTCGTCCCAACCAAGCACCGCCAATTCCTCGCCCCTGAACCGCGCATCGTCGGAAACGATGAACTCGTCGAGCTGCGGCGGCGCGACGCTGGTTCCGGCCAGCATGGCATGCACCTGCCCGCGGTGATGCGTCTGATGCTGGAACAGATGGTTCAGCACATCGTCTGCCCTCTCCCGCTGGATGCGGCCCTCGCGTTGGATATCGATGATCCGCATCGCGGTCTCCGGCGTTAGCGCCTCGCAGAACGCGACCAGCCTGCGATCGACATCGGCCTGTTCCAATCTCAGCTCGTCCAGCCGATCATAGGGCTCCTCGATGTCAAAAGCTTTGAGGCCCAGAGCGCCGCCTTCAAGTGCGTCGACATAGAACCAGTCGACCGTCAGGATATGATTGAGGGTTGCCTTGATCGACGGAAAGAAGCTGACGCGCTTGGCCTCGAATTCGCCGGACCGCAGGGCCGCACAAGCACGATGCAGCCGGACATTCGCCAATGCGTTGTTATAGGCAAGCTTGCGAAAGCTGCGAACCGGATCGAAAGCGGACATAAGCCTCCTCCTCAAGCCTTGTCGAGATCACCATCCCGCCAGACGAGATGACGAGATGTCAGCGGCAAGGCCTCGATTTCCTCGACGATGAAATAAGGTGGGATATCGAGCGCCACCAGCGCATCGCGTGTCGCCCGCACCCATTTGAATTCCAACTCGTCATCGCCATCCTGAATGCGATGCACGATCTTCTGGGGATCGAAACGAAAGCCGGCTGGAATATCCATCAGGTAGTAGAGGCCGAGCTCATGCCAGTCCATCTCTTCGTAATGGAAGAAATTCTCGACCGACCAGAGCAGGCGCCCGACCGTAACCTCGATGCCAAGCTCCTCAACCATTTCCCGCCGCAATGTCTCTTCCGAGGTCTCGCCGATCTCGGCGCGGCCACCGGGAAAAGTCCAGAAGGGCTCATGCACGGCGCGATGCACCAGGACATGGCCGTCGCGAAAGCCAAGGCCTGCGACGCGCATCTGGAAGCGCTGGGAACCGGCATTCAATCTGATGAGTTTGCGTTTCGACATGATTCCCTATCCTACGCCGATCACGACGATTTCAGGCGGAACGCCGAAGCGGACCGGCGCAATGGAGCAGCCGAGGCCGCCGGATACGATGATATGGCGCTCCTCCTCGACGATATGGCCATAAACATACCGGTCACCGTAACGCGAGGGCGAATAAGGCGACCAGCCGAAAATTCTTACCTGCCCGCCATGGGTGTGTCCCGACAGGGTGAGCGACACACGCTCGGGAACAGCGGGAAAGATATCGGGCTCATGGGCGAGAAGGATCACCGGCGCGTCGTCGCTCACTTGCGCCATTGTGCCACCGAGATCGTCGAGGCCCTTCGTGAAGGGACGCTTCCAGCGCATGCTCCGGCGCAACGCGAGTTGATCCTCGACGCCGGCAAGCCAGAAGCCTTGCCCGTCCTTTTCCAGACGCGCCGCGCGATTGGAATAGACTTCGATGCCGACAGCTTCCAATGCCCGATGGCTGAATGTCGGCCCATGGCCGGTTCTCTGTGCCGTGGAATCATGCCACCAGTCGTGATTGCCGATAATGGCATGGACGCCAAGCGGCGCCTTCAGCTTCGCCAGTTCCGCCGCCCAGATGCGATGATCGACGCGGTTGGTAATGAGATCGGTTCCCGATGTATAATCGCCGAGCAGCACGATGATGTCACCGCCGAGCTCATTGGCGCGGGCACAGATCGACGCGATGCGCTCGGCATTCATCCACGGCTCGCAGGCATGAAAATCGGCAAGCGCGACGATCTTGAGCTTGAGCCCAGGAGCCCATCCGGGTGGGGTCAGCGCATAGCGCGTAACGTTGAGACGAACGACCGGCTCGTATCCGAGAGCATATCCCCCGAGTGCCATCAAACCAAATATGCTGCCGCCGAAAAGCTTCAGGAAGGCACGACGGCCAAGCATTCAATCGTCCTCCCGGAACAACCCGAACTGCGCGGCCTCCAGATCTTTGGGCGGCTGCATGCCAAGATGTTTCCAGGCGATCGCGGTCAAAACACGGCCGCGCGGCGTACGCTGAATGAAGCCCTGCTGGATCATATAGGGCTCGATAATATCCTCGATCGCATCCCGCGGCTCGGAAAGCCCGGCGGCTATGGTTTCGATGCCGACAGGCCCACCGCCGAAATTAACCGCGATCATATTGAGGTAGCGCTTGTCTAGCTGGTCGAAGCCGACGTTATCAACGAGAAGCCGCGTCAGAGCCTCGTCGGCAATCTCGCGCGTCACCGCTTCGACTTTGGCGACCTCGGCGAAATCGCGTACGCGGCGCAGCAGTCGTCCGGCAATGCGTGGCGTACCGCGGGCGCGGCGCGCGATCTCCCGCGCACCCTCATCGGTCATGCCAAGCCCCATCAGCCTCGCACCACGCCGGACGATCAGTTCAAGTTCCTCGACCGTATAGAAACTCAGGCGCACCGGAATGCCGAAACGATCGCGCAGCGGCGTCGTCAACAGGCCGAGACGGGTCGTGGCCGCAACCAGCGTGAACTTGGCGAGATCGATCTTCACCGAACGCGCCGCCGGGCCCTCGCCGATGATCAGATCGAGCTGAAAATCCTCCATGGCCGGATAGAGGATTTCCTCGACGGCCGGGTTGAGACGATGGATCTCGTCGATGAAGAGCACGTCGCGCTCCTCAAGATTGGTGAGCAGCGCCGCCAGATCGCCTGCCTTGGCGATGACGGGGCCGGATGTCGAGCGGAAATTGACGCCGAGTTCCTTTGCCATGATCTGCGCCAGCGTCGTCTTGCCAAGGCCGGGTGGGCCGACGAACAACACATGATCCAGCGCCTCGCCGCGACCCTTGGCCGCCTCGATGAAGACCTTCAGATTGGCGCGCGCTTCCGCCTGGCCGGTAAATTCGTCCAGCGATTGCGGCCTGAGCGTCGCATCGATGTCTTCGCCCCGCTTTTCCGGCGATATAAGACGTGCGGCTTCACTCATGTCAGAAGTTCCATTCCCGGTATGCGTTTTGCGGCTCCTGCGCCGAAGCTCGCTCTCTCGACTTTGCGACAATAGTGAGGATTACGGAAGGTGCAAAGCCTCACCGCGAGAGTTCCTTCAGCCCGAGCCGGATCAGCTTTGCGCTATCGGCGCCCTCGCCGGCCGCCTTTATCGCCGCGGCGATGGCATTGGCAGCCTGATCACGGGAGTAGCCTAGATTGGTCAGCGCCGAAACCGCATCTGCTACAGGTGCCGATGCGACTCCTTCCCCCAACTCCTGCTTGAGCTGAATGTTTGCGGCGTCACCGGCAAAAGCCGGAGCCTTGTTCTTCAGTTCCGTCACGATGCGCATGGCAACCTTCGGGCCGACACCGGGCGCCCGCGAGACGGCGGCACGATCCTGCAAGGCGATCGCATTGGCAAGCTCGGCCGGCGTCAGGGTCGACAGCAGCGCCAGCGCCACCTTCGCGCCCACACCCTGAACCGTCTGCACGATATTGAACCATTCGCGCTCCAGCGCCGTCATGAAGCCGAAAAGCCGGATTTGGTCTTCACGGACATAGGTCTCGATGAAAAGAATGCAGGCCTCGCCGACAGAACCGAGCTTCGAGAGTGTGCGGGCTGAACAATAGGCGACATAGCAGACGCCGTGCACGTCCACGAGCACATAGTCTTCGCCGATCTCTTCGATTGTGCCTTTCAGCTTGCCGATCATGAATGAGGTCCGTCAGGGATGGGTTTCGGGGGTGATGAGGTCGAGCGAAGGAAAGTAGGAGCGGTAGCCCTTGGGATCACGCGTCAATATGGAGTAGCCACGCACCGCGGCGTGCGCTCCGATCAGAAAATCTGGAAGAATGTGCTCTCTCCCACCGCCAGCCTGGCGATAAACCCTAAAAGTCGCCGCTGCGGCAAATGCTGCTGACCAGGGAAGGCTTTCACGGCGAAATTCGCTTTGCGGCAGCAACTCGTCTACTTGATCCATGCTGCTGTAACGCACAGAGAATTCCGCATAGATGATGGGGTTGATAACCACCGGTCCTCGTTTGAAAGCGGAAAGAACCTGCCCACTGGACCAACCGTGCCAGGCTGAACCAGATATCGCCAGATCAACCAACACATTCGTGTCGACGATGGTGACCATGCCTACCGGTCACGCGTCATCGACATCAGCGCTTCGGCGTCGATATCCTGATCACCGGTGCCTTCCAGGCGCTTGAGGGTAGCCATGAACCGATCGAGCCGCTGCCGATCCTCAATCTCCCGCTTGCCGTTCTTGGGCGAAACAACCAGCTTTCCATCCTCGATGGAGAATATGACCTCGCTGTTGAGCTCAATGCCAGCCAGCTGACGCAAGTCGCGGGGGATAGTCACCTGCCCCTTGGATGTCACACGCATTCTTACTCTCCAATTACAAAGTAAGAATTATCATTACCATAGGAACAAGTCAAGAACAAACTATCCGGCTAGTGCTGCCTGCCGCAGTCTGCTGGTGCCGCGGTTATGGGCATGGCATATGGCGATAGCCAGCGCGTCGGCGGCGTCATTGCCCTTGAACTCGACCTTGGGCATCAGGATCTTCAACATCATGTGGATCTGCTGCTTCTCGCCGTGGCCGACGCCGATGACGGCCTTCTTAACGGCATTCGGCGCATATTCCGACACCGGCAGACCGGCGCGGGCCGGCACCAGCATGACGACGCCGCGCGCCTGCCCGAGCTTCAGCGTCGCCACCGCATCCTTGTTGACGAAGGTCTGCTCGACCGCCGCCTCATCCGGCTTGTAGCTGTGAACGATATCGGCAAGCCCGTCATGCAGCTGGCAAAGGCGGGAGGCGAGATCCATGTCACCGTCCGACGTCACAGTTCCCGACGCCACGAAGCGTAGCGAATTGCCAAGCGTATCGATGATACCCCAGCCGGTGCGGCGCAGGCCCGGATCGATGCCGATGATGCGAATCGTATTCTGCATAAGCCAACCTATCTTTCAGGCCCGACATGTGCCAGCAAAATGTGAACAAAACAAAAACAAGGCCTGGATTGGGTTGCCGGAGCCACGCTGAAAACATCGTGACGAAATTGCGGCGATGGGTTTGGAATGAGCGGACAGCGCTCCTACATGTGGAAGCAACCCTCCCTTCCACCACGCAGGTTTCTTGCCATGGTCCCCTTTTCCATCCTCGATCTTTCTCCCGTTGCCGAAGGCAGCACTATCAGCCAATCCTTCGAGAGTTCGAAGCGCATGGCGCAGAAGGCGGAAGAGCTTGGTTACAACCGATTCTGGCTTGCCGAGCATCACGGCATGCCGGGTGTCGCCAGCGCCGCGACGTCGGTCGTCATCGGCCATGTCGGCGCGGCAACCTCGCGCATCCGCATCGGTTCGGGCGGCGTCATGCTGCCGAACCATTCGCCGCTAGTCATTGCCGAACAGTTCGGCACGCTGGAAGCATTGTTTCCCGGCCGCGTCGATCTCGGCCTTGGGCGCGCGCCGGGCACGGACATGCGCACGGCGCAGGCTCTAAGGCGCAACATGGAGGCAGGCGCACAGAGCTTCCCAAACGATATCGTCGAGCTCCAGCACCTCTTCAGCCCCGCCGACGAAGGACAGATCATCCTCGCCGTTCCCGGCCATGGCGCCAACGTGCCGATCTGGCTGCTCGGCTCCAGCCTCTACAGTGCGCACCTCGCCGGCATGCTCGGCCTGCCCTATGCCTTCGCCTCGCATTTCGCGCCGGAAGCCCTGATGGATGCCATCGCCATCTATCGCGAGCGCTTCACGCCTTCGGCCACGCTCGACAAGCCCTATGTCATGGTCGGCGCCATGGGCGCCGTGGCCGATACGGATGAAGAAGCACAGTATCACTTCACCTCCGCACAGCAGCAATTCGTCAATCTCCGCCGCAACGTGCGCGGCCCCTTCCCGCGCCCACGCAGCGACATGGACGATTTCTGGACGCCGATGGAAAAGCTGAACGTGGAAAACACGCTGCGCTATGCCATCGTCGGCTCGCCTGAGACGGCCGAAAAGAAGATTTCGCAGTTCATCCAGGATACGGAGGCCGATGAAGTGATCATTTCGATGCCGATCCATGACATCGAGGCGCGCTTGAAATCCGTGGAGCTGTTCGCAACGCTTCCAAGCTTCCAAAAGGTATCCTGATTCTCGGAAAAACAATTCAACGGGTGAGCCGAACCCTTTGCGCGGCTCACCGGACAATCGACGGGCTCAAGCCACGAGCCTCGTCTTCCAATAACGCCGGATGAGCATGTCGAACGACAGCTTGCCGGCGCCGGCGACGATCAGGGCAAACATACCGCCCGCGATCGCCAGATCCTTTTCGAAATGCAGCAATTCGTTGTGGCTGGCGAAGTTGGTGTGAAAGAGCATTGCCGTCAACAAGCAAAACAGGCCCAAACCGAATGCCGCCAGGCGGGTCATCAACCCCAACGCAATGGCAAAGCCGGCTCCAAGCTGCAGCACGATGGTCGCGGTCGCGACGGGGGTTGTGACGCCAAGCTTGGCCATGGCCTCCAACGCAATGTCAAAATTGCTGGCAAGTTCGATACCCTCTTCCAGAAAGAGCAGCGACAAGAGGATGCGGCCGAACAGCAGCGCCATATCGGCGAAGTTTACTAGGATGGCATTCTCCTCTTCGAATTCCATGGCCTTTCTCCTTCCCGTGATAAGTTCACCGAAGCTCCGATCATCCCCGGCAGCACCTCCAAGACATGGTCAAATGCCGCCGGAACGATGGAGATCGGGCCTCAGTTGCTGGCCTTGGCGGAGATCGCCTTGGTCAGATCCTCAAGCTCCTCGCATCCACTAGGGCAAAGCTTGGTCAGCGTTGCCAGCTGCTCGCGGGCCCTGGGCATGTCGCCAGTCTCGACATAGAGTTCGCCGAGATATTCATGCGCGCCCTTGTGATCCGGCTGCAATTCGAGAGCCTTGGTGTAGTAGGTCAGAGATGTCTTGAAATCGCCGGTCTTGCGCAGGGTGAAGCCCATCAGATTGTAGACATCAGCCTGCTGGTGCTCTTCCGCGATATCGCGAAGCTCGGCGAGTGCGCCGGCATAGTCCTTCGCGTCGATCTTGGCACGCACGGAGGTCAGGTCCGGCGCATCGGTCGATTCCATATTATCAACGGCAAAGGCAACGCCCGTCGTTGCGGCCGGAAGGATGACGACGGCGCACAGGCCGACGACCACGAAAATGGCATGTCTGAACATGGTAGTTGCTCCTCTTTCTGGCCGCTCAGGCCTGGATGGTCGGGGTGAAGCCATAGGCATTGCCGTCCTTGACGAAGGTACCGGAGCCCGGGAATGGGAAATGCGAGCCGCAGATCCTGACCTTGTCGGCAATGACGCGATCGATCAGCCTGCGGCGGGTGGCCACGGCCATCGGGCCATCCTGGTCGTAGGCGCCTTGCCATTCCGGATGGGGTGCGAGCAGTGCCGGCACATACATGATGTCGGCCGAGACCATCAGCTGTTCGCTGCCGCCATCGATGAGGAAGACGGAATGACCGGGGGTGTGACCATATGCGGCCATCATGTGCACGCCGGGCGCCACTTCCGCATTGTCGTCAACCAGCTTCCAGTTCTTCCACGTCGGGAAGACGGAGGCGATGCGCCGGCCGGCCTCCTTGCGGCCCTCCGCCAGCTTGTCGACACGGCCGGGATCGGTCCACCACTTGTATTCGGCCGTATTGACGACCAACTCGGCATTCGGAAAGACGGCCGCGTTCGTTCCCTTTTCCATCAGGCCCCAGACGTGGTCCGGATGGAAATGCGAGATCATGATCGTATCGATCTTCTTGTGGTCGATGCCGGCGGCCGCCATGTTGGCCGGCAGATGCGTGGCATTGGTCTGCCATTGCCCGACACCCGAGCCGGCATCCATCATGATCTTGCTCCCGCCGATATCGAGAACGACGACCGTCAGCGGAATGGGCATGAAGTCGGTGGTCAGACCGGCCTTGGAAAGCGCTTCCTTGGTGTCTTCGACGGAGGCGTTCTTGATGAAGGCCGGATCGTGCGGCTTGCGCCAGATGCCGTCATAGATGGCCGTGACTTCGATCGAACCGACCTTGTATTTGTAGAAGCCGACCGTCGGCTCCAGCGGCGTGGCGGCAAAGGCTTGCGGTATGAATTCGAGCTTCGACGACAGCCCGAAGGCTGCCGCAGCTGCAGCCGTGCCGAGCACGGCGCGGCGGGTCATGTCAAACATCGCAATATCTCCTCAGGGTTATGGCTTTTCGGGCCAGGCGGAGGTCGCAAGCGATTGCGACCATCCACTGAGGAAGAAGATCGACGGTGATGAGCGCTTATTCCCCCTCGACCGAAGATTTCTTGCAAGCCATTGAAATTCATTCGACTATTTTAGCGGCGGGAGATTGAGCGGAGGGAATGGCGGACATTCCGCATTCCGTGGTTCCGACTTTTTTCATCCGACCGGGAATAAAACTCGCGCAAGCGCGATCTAGCCTCTCAGGCAACATTGCAAGCGCCTTATCCGAAGCTTACAGTCGGCATCGGCGTTTTGCGGGGATCATGATGACAGACGCCCGACTTGTGAGTTCGATGACGCTTGGCGGCCAGCTCCACCCATGGACATGGCACTCGCCGCAAAACACCGCGATCAGCAGGTTTGCGCGATTTCTGGCTCGCCTGCGTCGTTTCATTGCCGAGGCGCAGCCCGGCAATCACGCCGTCCAGATGACGGTCGCTCAATCCGCTGCCGGCGCGGAGCCACTGAAGCGCGCGATCGCTCCGCCCGACGAGAGCATGCGCCGCTTCCAGCAAACGATCATCCCGCATCTGGACGCCGCCTATAATTTCGCGCGCTTCCTGAGCCGCGATGCCGATGCCGCGCAGGATATCGTGCAGGAGGCATATCTGCGTGCCTATCGCGGTTTTGGCGGCTTTCGCGACGGCGATGCCCGCGCCTGGACTTTCACCATCGTCCGCAACTGCTATCACGCCTGGCTGCAGGAGGGGCGGCGCAAGACCCGCTATGAGCAGCCGATGACGGACGAATGGGATTCGGATGAAGGCTCGCCCTCCCCCGACCCTACCTCCGAAGAGGATACGCCCGAGGCGGCCTTCATCCGCAAATCGGAAACGCAGCGCGTGCGCGAGGTCATCAACAGGTTGCCCGATCCCATGCGCGAGGTTCTGGTTCTGCGCGAACTCGAGGATCTCTCCTACAAGGAAATCGCCGAGATCATCGATGCGCCGATCGGCACTGTCATGTCGCGCCTCGCCCGTGCCCGCCGCGATTTCGGCGAAGTCTGGCGCAGCCTCGAAGGAAAAGAGGCGGCACGATGAGCGGCGGAGAGCACCATGACCACGGCGAATGGAACGACCTGCTGCACGGCTTCATCGACGGCGAACTGGACGCAGCCACTGCCGCGCGCTTCGAGGCACATCTGGCCACCTGCCGGGACTGCGCCGGCGAGATGGAGAATGCCCTGATGGTCAAGCGTCTTTCCGCACGCGAGGGTGTGAAATGGCAAGCGCCTGATACCGTCCATGCCCGCGTGCAGGCGGCACTCACGCTGGAGCAATCCATGATGAGGCGCACAGCCGCGAGCCACACGAAGAGCCCGTGGCAGCGTGTCTGGCGGCTCGTGCGCGAATGGAGCTTCGTGCCCTCGCTTGCCGTTCTCGCCGCCAGCCTCATGCTGGTGCTGAATGTGCAGCAGCAGAGCCAGACGATCGAGGATCAGCTTCTTGCCAGCCATGTGCGCTCAATGCTCGCCGATCACCTGACCGACGTGCTGACCTCAGACCAGCACACGGTCAAACCATGGTTCAACGGCAAGATCGATTTCTCCCCGCCCGTGGTCGATCTGGCGACACAGGGCTTCCCCTTGGTCGGCGGTCGGGTGGATTATCTCGACGGGCGGGTGGTGGCGGCGCTGATCTATCGCCGGCATGGCCATGTCATCAATCTCTTCATCTGGCCGGGCGCTGCGGGAGCCAAAACCAATGCCGAGAAGGAGGGCTATAATTTCGTCGAATGGCATGCGGACGGACTGGTCTTCTGGGCGGTCTCCGATGTCGCCGCACCGGATCTCTTCACCTTCCGCGACGTTTTTATCCGTGCGACAGCCCCATAACGCAAAAAGCCGGCTGTGTTTCTACAGCCGGCTTTTCTTGAATAACTGCAAAGGATCAGGCCGAGAGCTTGGCCAGAACTTCGTCCGAAACTTCGAAATTCGAATAGACGTTCTGGACGTCGTCATCGTCTTCGAGGTTTTCGATGAGCTTCATCAGCGACTGGGCCTTTTCTTCGTCGACCGGCACGTTGTTCTGAGCGCGCCAGATCGCCTTGACGGTTTCGGCTTCGCCGAGCGTCGCTTCGAGCGCCTTGGCGACTTCGCCGAGAGATTCGAAGGCGCAGATGATCACATGGCCTTCTTCGTCGCTTTCGACGTCATCGGCACCGGCCTCGATCGCCGCTTCCATGACCTTGTCGGCATCACCGGCGGAAGGCTTGTAGGTGATTTCGCCGACATGGTCGAAGGAGAAGGAAACCGAACCGGTTTCGCCCAGCGCACCGCCGGCCTTGGTGAAGATCGAGCGGACGTTGGACGCCGTGCGGTTGCGGTTGTCGGTCAGTGCTTCGACGATGATCGCCGTGCCGCCCGGACCGTAGCCCTCGTAACGGATCGCATCGTAATTCTCGGTGTCGGCACCGGAAGCCTTCTTGATGGCGCGATCGATATTGTCCTTCGGCATCGACTGCGCCTTGGCGTTCTGGATCGCCAGACGCAGGCTTGCGTTCATGGCCGGGTCGGGCAGACCCATCTTGGCAGCAACCGTGATTTCGCGCGCCAGCTTGGAGAACATTTTCGACCGCACCGCGTCCTGACGGCCCTTGCGGTGCATGATGTTTTTAAACTGTGAATGGCCAGCCATGGCACCCCTGTTCACGTCTTTTGTTGGGAATGGCCGCCTTATAAGAGCGAAGCGGCCTTCATTCAAGTGAAAAGCCGGATAATGGGGATGGAGAGCGGTCGCAATCGAGAATATCTCAAAGGTGATCGCGATGGTCACAGCCCCTTTAGCACATAGATCAGCGGCTTGCGCGGCAAGGTCTTCACCGACACCGTGACGTTCGGGGTCGGCGCATAGGCGATGTCGAAATCGGGACCGAACAGGGCGAGAAACTGATCGACTGGCGGCCCCCAGCGATGCATGGGCAAGATGAGCGACGAGCGCAGCCTTTTCACCACGCGGCTCATGCTGTCGGCTCCCATGGTCAGGCCGCCGTCGACCGGCACCATCACGACATCGAGCCGACCGATCTCGGCATACTGCTGGTCGGTGAGCTCGAAATGCAGGTGCCCGAGATGGCCGATGCAAAGGCCCGCCACCTCAAAGATGAAGATCGAATTGCCGTTGGCTTCGATGCCGCCGCCCCAGGAGCGAATATCGGTGACGACATTGCGGATCAACGTATCACCGACGGTCATGCGGATCTTGGCCGGCTCTCCGGGCACATCGCTCCATCCATGCAGCACATATTTGATCGCCGGGTCCGGCGTCAGCGTGTAGTGGCTCGGATGCGCCTTGTTCATCGTCACCACTTCCGGCGTGTAAGGCGGCGGAAAGGCGCCGCTGTAATCCGTGGCGATGGATACACCGCCTGGCGTTTCGATGAAAAGCGTCGCGTGACCGAGGAACGTGATCTTCACATCACCATTAACCGGATCATTGGCGAGCGCCGGACCGGGAGGAGAAAAGCTCGCGAATGTCGCCTTGGGCAGGGACTGCGCGATCGCCTGGCATTGGCTGGGTTGCGGACGAACCGGATTCTGCTGGGCGTCCGCGACGCTCCAGCTGAGGATGATCGCCAGGAAAAACACGGCGAGGACAGGAAATCGCTGCATCATGCCATCCCCTCAAGCCAGATAGTGGCCGAAGGATGCGGCATGACCTGAAACGGGTCCAGCGACATTCAGGCACGATTGCTCACAATCGCGTCATCATCGAACAATGATGAATTATAGAGCGTGATGCCGAAAAGTGTATGCGGTTTTCGGACGACATCACGCTCTACTTCTTTGATTCTAGAGCGGACTCAGATTTTAGGCCGATTCGACCTAAAATCATCCGGCTCTAATGCAGCGATCAGCGCCAGAAGTCCGGAATGGTCTCGGCAAGCCTCGGACCAAGCCGCAGCGGCGCGATCTTTTCCGCTAAGCCCGTCGCATCGGAGATCTCGACGCCGACGCCGCAGATGGTGGCCGGCCCCGAAGCCGCTTCGAAACGCCCCTTCGGCATCTTAGAGATGAAGCGGTTCAGCGGCTCTTCCTTTTCCATGCCGAGCGAGGAATCATAATCACCGCACATGCCGGCATCCGACATATAGGCCGTGCCCCCATTCAGGATCTGTGCGTCCGCAGTCGGCACATGCGTATGCGTGCCCACAACGAAGCTCGCGCGGCCATCGACGAAGTGACCGAAACACTGCTTTTCGCTCGTCGCTTCCGCATGAAAATCGAAGACGATCGCATCCGCCTGCTCTTTCAGCGGACAGGCATCGAGAATGGCCTCAGCCGACTTGAAGGGATCGTCCAGCTCCGGATGCATGAAGACGCGGCCCATGATGTTGGCAACGAGCACGCGCGCGCCATTGCGGGCGTAATAGAGGCCGGAACCGCGGCCGGGCGTGCCGGCCGGATAGTTGGCGGGCCGCAGGAACTGGTCGTGGCGCTCGCAGAAAACGACGGCTTCCTTCTGGTCCCAGACATGGTTGCCCGTCGTCACGACATCAGCGCCGGCATTGATCGTTTCCAGGAAGATATCCTCGGTGATACCGAAGCCGCCGGCGGCGTTTTCGCCATTGACGATGACGAAATCGAGCTTCAGGTCGGATACGAGCCCCGGCAGGCGTTCCCACACCGCGGTTCGTCCCGTCTTGCCGACCATATCTCCCAGAAAAAGCAGCCGCATTCGCTATCCAATCACTTCCGAAACGAAATTGAGTCCGCTCTCGGTCAAAATCGCGTCAAGACGGACATCATGCGGCTCAGCCGGTACTGATGGCACTTCTTGGCAATCGAATGCAATGCCGATCAGCTGGGGATTCAAGCCTTTTTGATGCAAGCGCTCGATAGCGCGATCGTAATGGCCCGCCCCATAACCAATGCGATGCCCGCTTCTGTCAAAGGCCGAAAGCGGCACGAGCATGACATCGGGATCGAACACCGCCGCATCGGAACCCGGGCCGAAAGTCCCGAATCCGACGGGAACCAGCGGCGCACCCGCAACAAGCTCCCGGAAGATGATCGTGTTGCGGTCGAGGATGACGGGCACGCAAAGCCGTGCACCACGTTCCCGCAGCCGCGCCATCAGCGGTCTTATATCCACTTCGGAGCGGATTGGCAGAAAGCCGGAGACGACCGTCCCCGGTTCGATATCGATGACATCGCCGCCATGGGCAAGCATGGCAAGGCCTTTTTCGATGCGCTCATCGGCCGGAATGGCATCGCGTGCCGCCAGACATTCGTTACGGTATCGGGCTTTCAGCTCTTTGGGGCTCATCGGATCTTCGCAAATATCTATGATATCGCGAAACATAATGAGCCGGCCGCCCGTTGCAAAGCGCGAAAGCGACATCCAGCCGTCGCGGAAAGAAGTCAGCTCTTTCAGTCCTTGCGGATGATCGACAATTTTCCGTCGCCATCCACATGCGCACGAACATTCTCATAGTTCTGCAGCGTCGTATGATCGGTCTCGATCGGATGCGAATGCGTCGCGGTGATGACCACCACATCGGCACTGGCCGCTTCACCCGCCTTGACGCCGGCCAAGACGTCTTCAAACACCAGGCACTCCGATGGGCTGAGGCCGAGGCGCTGCGCGCCGAGAATATAGCCCTGCGGATCAGGCTTGCCGACCTTCACGTCTTCGGCGGTGACCATGAAGCGCGGAACCGGGATCCCGGCGGCATCCAGCCGCGCCAGCGCCAGCCTATAGGGCGACGAGGTGACGATCGCCCAGCGCTCCGGCGGCAAAGACGCGAGGAAATCGACGGCGCCGGGCAGCGCGACGACACCCTCGACATCGGCGATCTCGGCTTCGGTGATCTTCAGCGCCTCCGCGATCGGATCGACGCCAGGCAGGTTCAACTGGCCGATCGTATCGACCCCGCGCTTGCCATGCATGGTCGGCATGAACTTCTCGACATCAAGACCCTGGGCGCGTGCCCAATTGCCCCAGACACGCTCTGCAGCAGCAATCGAATTGATGATCGTGCCGTCCATGTCGAACAGGAAGCCGGAATAGGTCTTGGTGAAGGCGGAGGACGATGCAGCGGACAAGGAAGAACCTTTCTGGATAGACAGACGGGATCAGCCGCAAGGCGCGGCCTCACGATACAAGCCTTTCCCCGACTAACGGCAGTCGCGACAAGAAGCAAACGAATGCTGGGGTGACTGCGGGGGAAAAGACATTGCGCCGATGGCAAGGGCAACTGACGCGCGGCAGCGACGTGCCGCGCGTCAGTTGCAATTATTCGCCGAGGCGGCTCTTCAGACCATTGATGATGTGGTTCGCCAGCGCCTCATAGTCGTCGTCGAAATGGTGACCGCCATCCATGGCGATGACTTCCGCGCCGGTACCCTTCAGCAGCGGGCAGGCAACATCTTCGTCGTCGTCCTTACCATAGACGCATTGCACCATTTTCGGATTGATCGACTTGAGGTCATTGAGGGGATTGCCGCCCTTACCCTCGCTCGAAGCGCCAAGCCAGCCCATGACCGAGATCACGTAGTCGACCTTCTGCGACAGGGACAGCAGCGACATCTGCACGATCTTGTCTTTTTCAGACTGTGGCAGGCGATTGTAGCTCGCCGGCAGCACATCGGCGCCAAAGGAATAGCCGACCAGTACCACATGCTTGACCTTGAAGCGCTTGGTGTAGAAGTCGATGATCCGGCCGAGGTCGTTCGCAGTCTGCTGCGGATCCTTCTCGGTCCAGAAATAGTGCAGGGTATCGACGCCCACGACCGGAATACCCTGGTCCTGCAGATAGCTGCCGACTTCCTTGTCGATGTCGCGCCAACCGCCATCGCCCGAATAGACGATTGCAAGCGTATCCTCGGTCGGCGTCGTCTCCATGACGTCGACGGGCAGCCCAAGCGGCGACTTCGAGCTGTCGATCGTCTTCATCAGATCGGCGAGCGATGCCTCGAGCGTCGCATAGGTGTCTGCATTGTCCGAATCCGTGGTTTGGACTTCGGGATGGTCCTTCTGGATCTCCTCGACGTGGTCGCGTCCGTCCTTCGGCGCATTGGCCGTGAACGTCACGAGAATCGGGTTCGGCAAGGTGCCTTCCTGCAGGCCAAAGGACACCATGTCGCCATCGGTCTTCTTCTCGGCGGGCGTGCAGAGTTCCTGCTTCAGGCCGATGCCGGCAGTCGGATCGACAGCCAGCGTACCCGCGACCGTCGCATCCGGCGTCTGGGCGGCAATCGTCAGCGCCATGGCACCACCGGCGCCGACACCGGCGATGATAGGCAGCTGGTAGGTGCTGTCGGCAAAGGACCGCTGCACCTGCTGGCTGAGCGACTCCAGATCCGAGACGATATAGATACAGCCGTCATTCTGGCTGACATCGTATTTGTTGAGCGAAGCCAGGAAGGATGGATAGTCGATACCGATCACAAGCGAACCGTTGGCGACCAGCTTGTCGGCAACCGCTTTTTCCTTGTCGCCCCAGCCGGCGAGATCGGAAATCAGCACGACTTCGTTCGAAACCTTGCCCTGCGGGCGCATGATGTGCGGAGCCGGGATCATGCCCAGATCGTATTTGGCATCGTCGGCTTCCGCGCGTGCCGGACCCGACACCAGCAGGCCCATCGACACCACGCATGCGAAAGCCAATGACATTGCGTATTTCAAGATCATTTCCTCACGACCCCCTTAAGCCCGCCCCCGATGAGGAATGTGGCATCCATCAACGCGATTATTGGACTTACACCTCCCGAAACAGCCAGGTAGCGCGGCTGCCATTCGGGATGGAACTTGGATTTGAAGGCACGAAGCCCTTTGAAATTATAAAACCGCTCGCCGTGTTCGAAGACAGTTCCCCCGACCCTATCCCAAACCGGCGCCGATTCCCGTCTCGACATGCCCGATAGCGGTGCCATGCCGAGGTTGAAACGCTGAAAGCCCTGGCCCTTGAGGTATTCGAGGATCTGCACGAACAGAAAATCCATCGAACCCTTCGGAGCATCGGGCGAAAAACGCATCAGGTCGACGGAGCCCTCCTCCTTGGTCTCCGTCATCAGGATATTCGCAAAAGCGACGATATTACCATCCTTTTTCAACACGCCGATCGGCTGCGAGCACACGTAGTCCGGATCGAACGCGCCAAGCGAAAAGCTCTTTTCCTTGGCATTGTGATCGGCAAGCCATGTGTCGGACACATGGGCAAGCTGATCCATGACTTCAGGTATATCTTGAGGTTCGATAACGGCAAATTCTAGTCCGTCGCGAACCGCGCGGCTCGCCGTCTGTCTGAGATTGGCCCATTTGCCGCCCTTGAGCTCGAAATTGGCAAGATTGACGACGGCTAATTCACCGAGCTTGTAAGCACGCAGGCCCGCATCGGCGCAATAGGATAGAAGTGCGGGCGATATCTGGTAGAACACCGAGCGACAGCCTGCCGCGCGTGCAGCCTCGACGAAACGCCAGATCAGATCGGGCAACGCCTGGCGCGGGCCCACCGGATCGAACAACGCGATCCACGAACGACCCTGCTTGCCGTACATGATGAAGGCATCGCCCTTTTCCGAGAACATGATGTTCTTGTCGCCCATGCGCACCAGATTGGCATCGGCCACGCCTTGCTTACGGACGATTTCGACGGCACGCGTTACCGCATCGTCGGTAACGGGCTCCAGGCGCTTCGTCGCCGGGCGCAGAAGGCTGAAGATCGCGATCGCCGAGGACAGAATGGAGATACCGAGGGCAGCGCGAAGTCCGCGCGGTGCCTCATCGGCGAATTCGAATTGCCACCAGAGCTGATTGCTATATCCGACATCGCGATAGACGAAGAACAGCACCACGATCGCGCCGATGCAGATGACGGCAATGGCCGTCAGCCATCCGGCCGTCAGCGTCTGGTTGAGCAGCGAGGCTGGCCGCTTGAACAGGCGGCGGCTGACGACGAGGCTGAAGACGAAGAAGGCCAGCAATCCCGCTTCGACGATGGCGATGGCCTTCAGCAGCGACAGGAACAGAGCAAGCAGCGCCGAAAAGCTCGACACCCACCAGGCGCCGTCCAGGCGCTGGCTGAGACCGCGCGCGGCCACGATGATCGTCAGCCCGAGAAGGCTCGAAAGGAAATGCGCACTTTCGACCAGCGAGAGCGGCAGATAGTCGGACAGCACGATCAGGTTCTGATCCGGCGTCGGCGTGACGCTCGAGAAGACCAGCATCATGCCAAGCAGCAGCGCGAAGGCCGACAAGAGCTGCGGCATGACGCGGGCGCCGATGCGGCGCATGCTGGAAGCCACCGGATGATCGACGAAACGACGCAGCTCCGCCACCGAGATCGCGGCGATCGCGATGACGAGCGGGATGACGTTGTAAATGACGCGATAAAGAACCAGCGAGCCCAGAACGGCGTCTTCATTCACGGAACTGCCGAGCCAGGCGATGATGATCGTCTCGAACACACCGAAGCCGGCCGGAACGTGGCTGAGCACGCCGAGACCGACAGCGATGGCATAGATAGCGAAGAAGCCGGGCCACCCGATCGAGGTTTCCGGCAGCAGCACATAGAGCACAGAGGCCGAGGCCGCGATATCGAATGCGGTGACCAGGAACTGCCGCGACCAGGTGCGCGAATCCGGCAGCCGAACTTCGACCGGCCCAATGCGCACCTCGCGGCCGTTGCGACCGGCATAGACCACGAAAGCAAGCACCGCGAGAATGGCGATGGCGATCAGCCGCAGCCACAAGCCATTGACGCTGATCAGCGGGCCGATCTCATCGGCAATGACCAGAAGCGCGATAGCACCGACGGCAGCCAGCCCGAGGCCGAAGGCGAGCGTGACGAAAGCAATGACGCGGGTGATGTCGTCGGGCGACAGGCCGAGCCTTGTATAGGCACGGTAACGGATCGCACCAGCACTGAGCGCACCGAAACCAGCCGTGTTGCCGACCGCGTAGGCGCTGAAGGAGGTCAGCGCCACATGCGGAAACGGCAGCCGCTTGCCGATATACTCGAGCGCATTCTGGTCGTAGAAGATCAGGGAGGCGAAGCTCAGACCGGTAAACAGCAGCGCCAGCAGCACCGAAGAGATCTTCGTCGTCGTCAGGGCGTGGACGACGTCGTCATAGCGCACCTCGGTCGTCAGGTCGTAGATCGCATAGGCGGCGATGCAGAAGACGGCGACGGTGAGGAAAGCGACGATCAGCGCCCGGTAGCGGTTCAACAGACCGACGATACCGCCACGCTCTTCCAATTCCTCATCGGCATTTTCCAGATCGATTGGGCTCGACATGCTCTACCTGCTTATAGTGATCTTCGCCGGTTCCGACTGTTCGGATATTCAGTAATATCGACGACGCGTCTTCAAGTTGCCGTATATACTTCTTTCGACAAGCCCGTTGTGACGCGCGCTCCCATCATTCTGAATTTAGGCAATTTTGGCGCAGGCCCCGTCCCTCCTGCAATGAATCTGTTATTATTTAAAGGATTTTGTCATTCACTCGGCTTTTGAGCTTATCCACACACAAAAGTGATCTTTCCATCCCGTCCTGGGCGCCCTCGCCACCGCCGCTGCCCTTCTTCCGATTATCCAAAGCCTACTACAACGTGAGATGGATATCCATCGCATGCCATCAACCGTACTTCCGAGTGGCTAAATCCGGAAAGAGATAGGCCCGGCGCCAAAATCGGCACCGGGCCAATGACCGATAGCCAAGAAAGCGATCGGAACGGTAGCGACCGTCGATACGGGTTTGCCTGAACTCAGCGATCCGGCGCCTCCGCCGGCTCGCCGCGCATTTCGCTCAGGAAGAAGCCTTCGCGCAGATTTATGCCGTATTCGACGAAGGCCTTCATGCAGCAGAGCATCTGCGTCCAACCCTCGCAATTCAGATAGGTGCCGCGGCGGCCGGCCTCGTCTTCGCGCCAGCCGCTTTCTTCGATGATGACAAGCGTGCCGCCATCGTCGAGAGCATCAAACGTCATTTCGACCTTCGTCCTGTAGCGGATGCCATCCTCGCCGGTGCCGCCCTCCCAGTGAAAGACGATGCGCTTGTTGGCCTCCACTTCGTTGACCTCGACGGGGGCATTCTTCCACCAGATGACGGTCGTTCCCGCCACCAGGGGCGCGCTCGCCCCGCCGACAGTGGTGAAATAGCTCGAAAGCTTCTTCGGGTTGACGACAGCATCGAAGACTTCATCCACCTTGCGGCCGATCCGTCCTGAAATCCGAACATTCAATGTCATGGCATCTCCTCCATCTTTGTCTGTCGTTATCGCTCCATTGCGAATGGCCCCATTATGTTATAAAAATATAACATGTCAAACGAATCGGATAGCGACCTCATTTTCAAGGCCCTTGCGCATCGCCGCCGGCGCGAAATCCTGGACATGCTCAAGGACGCGCCACGCACGACAGGCATGCTCTGCGAGGCTTTCACGGATATGGACCGCTGCACGGTGATGCAGCACCTGAAAGTGCTCGAGGATGCAGGCCTCGTGATCGCCAGGAAAGAAGGACGCGAGCGCTGGAACCATCTGAACAGCTTGCCTATCAAGCAGATCCATGATCGCTGGATCAGCGCTTATGCCGGCCATGCCCTCTCCATTCTCGATCAGTTGAAGAACGATCTGGAGAGCTAAACAAAGATGGGTGGGTTCGGAGAAAACTGGATTTAGGCTGCGCCGGTCCGGCCCAACAGCCGTTTCAGCCCGTCGCTCGTCCCGTCCTCTTCGAGCGGTGTATAAACGACCAGCTTCATGTCGGCACGGTCCATGACGGCAAGCGCGGTATATTCGAATGTCATCAAACCGACCTCCGGATGGCGCAGCCGCTTGCGACCTGTCAGCGGCCGCAACACATCCTGTCTCGGCCACCATGCGCGAAACTCGGGGCTCGCCTGCGTCAAGGTGGCGATCAGCCGTTCGAAATCGGGATCGCCGGCATAACGGGCACTGTCGGCGCGAAACATCGCCAGCGAATTCGCCGCCACGATCTCCCAATCGACAAGAAGCTGCCGATGCGCAGGATCGGTGAACACCCGATGGACGCTGTTGCGCGCATCCCCCTGCAACAAGGCATAATCGCCGAAAAGCGCGACGGCTGCCGCATTCCAGGCGAGCACGTCCCAACGCCTGCCGAGAATATAGGCCGGTTGGCCGGCAAGGCTCGCAAGCATGCGCACCAGCGCGTCCGGCACCTCCTCAGGCCCGCGCGAGGGGGCATCAACAGACGGCCGATCGCTGAGGGTGAAGAGATGCCGCCGCTCGACCGGATCGAGCCGCAGCGCATAAGCCAGCGCCGATAGAACCTCTGCGGAAGGGCGGACGTCCCGGCCCTGTTCCAGCCATGTGTACCAGGTGGTGCCGACACCGGCCAGAAGCGCCACTTCCTCGCGCCTGAGCCCCGGCGTGCGCCGCCGGAACCCTTCCGGAAGCCCGACGCTAGCGGGCGTCAGCTTCTCCCGACGCGAGCGCAGAAAGGCGCCGAACTCGCGACGCCTGGCTTCGAGGATGATCTGGCTCTGGTTGATGGTCATGCTTTATTATAGCAGGATCAATACTAGGATAAAGTCAGAACTGTTTGCCGCGTTCACAAGCTGCCAAATATCCATCATGCAGATAACGAGAAGGCGGTTGCTATGGATATGAGCGGCAAGACGGTCCTGATTACAGGCTCGACGGATGGTGTCGGGCGCCGAGTTGCGGAACGACTGGCAGCAGCAGGTGCGACGGTGATCGTTCATGGTCGCGACAAGACCCGCGCGGAAGAACTGATCTCCCGCATCCAGGACAAAGGCGGCAAAGCGGCCTATTATCTAGCCGACCTTTCCTCGCTGGAAGAGGTCCGCACTCTGGCCGATGCCATCGAGCGCGACATCGATCGCCTCGATGTTCTGATCAGCAATGCCGGCATCGGTACCAGCGGCGGCGGCGCTGGGCGCCAGGTAAGCCGAGACGGATACGAGCTGCGCTTCGCGGTGAATTATCTCGCCGGATTCCTGCTGACGCACCGGCTCCTGCCTTTGTTGAAGGCGAGCACTCCCGCTCGCATCGTCAATGTATCCTCTGTTGGCCAGCAGGCGATCGACTTCTCCGACGTCATGCTGACGCGCGGCTACAGCGGCGTGCGTGCCTATTGCCAGAGCAAGCTGGCGCAGATCATGTTCACCTTCGATCTCGCCGAGGAGCTTGCCGCCTCCGGCGTCACCGCCAACTGCCTGCACCCCGCGACCTATATGGACACGACCATGGTGCGCCAGGCAGGCGTTGCACCCATAAGCTCCGTCGAGCAAGGGGCCGATGCCATCCTCAATCTGGCCGCCGGCGCCGCCCTGGAGGGACAGTCCGGCCTCTATTACGACGGACTGCGCCCATCCCGCGCCTCTGCTCAAGCCTATGACGCAACGGCGCGACAGCGCCTTCGAACACTCAGCCAGAGCCTTGCCGGCCTCGCCTGAACCACATCTCCCAACACTCCCCTACCCCAGAAAGGAGACACCTATGTCGTCTCAACACGTCGCCATTATCGGCGGCTCCTCCGGCATCGGTCTCGCGACCGCCGGCCATCTTCTCGAAAAAGGCTATCGCGTCACCATCACGGGTCGCGATGCCGCCAAGCTCCAGGCAGCTGAGCAGAGCCTCGACGGCGATATTGCCGCCGTGACCATGGATGCTGCCGACTTTGCCGGCCTTGCCGAGGCCTTCCAGGCAATCGGACCGGTCGATCATCTCGTCATGGCATTGGGCGGCGGCAATGGTGCCGGCCCTTTCGCCACGATCGACCTCGCCGATCTCAGGAAAGGCTTCGAGCAGAAAACGATGGCGCATTTCGCCTGCGCCCAGGCTTGCCTTCCGCATCTTTCGAAGCAAGGCAGCATCACCTTCGTCTCTGCCGTCTCGGCACAGGCGGCGATGCCTGGAACCGCAGGGCTCGGAGCCATCAATGCCGCCATAGCCGCCCTGGCGCCAATCCTCGCCGTCGAACTCAAGCCGGTCCGGGTAAATTGCGTGTCGCCCGGCGTCGTCGATACTCCCTGGTGGGATTTCACCGCGGAGCAGAAGGAGCAGATCTTTGCGGGCTTTGCAGCCCGCACGCCCGTTGGCCGTGTCGGCCGCCCTGAGGAGATTGCCGAAGCCATCGCCTTCCTGATCGGTAACGGCTTCACCAGCGGTCACACGCTGATCTGCGACGGCGGTATCCGTTTGGGCCAATGATCTCTCGCGCATTGCCGGTATCATCAGGCAATGGCGCCCTCAGTCGTTGCGAACGCCGGCCTGAAGCTGCGTGAGGATCTCGATCAGCCGCGGCGCCATCTCACGGATTTCGACCAGATGGATTGAACTGAGCATTTGGAGAACCTCTTCGGACTTTTCCGTCAATTGCAGCGTCTGCCGACGCTTGTCCGTTGGATCGGGATGACGGGTGACATAGCCGCCCTCGATCAGGCGCCCCACAAGTTCCGTCGCCGTATGCGGTGCGATCAGCAGCTTTTCCGCGAGCATGCCGATCGTCATCGCCTCGGCCGTTCCATTGCCCTTGATCGCCAGCAGCGCCTGATGCTGTTGCGGCGGCAGGCCCGCGT
Source organism: Rhizobium pantanalense (assembly GCF_030182525.1). Lineage (NCBI taxonomy): Bacteria > Pseudomonadati > Pseudomonadota > Alphaproteobacteria > Hyphomicrobiales > Rhizobiaceae > Rhizobium > Rhizobium pantanalense. The sequence goes on along the minus strand of NZ_JAQJCH010000001.1, from coordinate 298,443 downwards.
CCTGCGCGGCCGACGTGCTGAAATCCATGAACTTACGCAGGGTGTAACGCAGCGTCGCCAGCGCCTCATAGTCAGCCTGCGAAAGAGCTTCATCCAAACGTCGCACCATCAAATCGTCCTCATTGCCGCCGTTCGCGGTCCTCAAGCATGCCGAGCAAAATCCTCAGCGGTTTTGCGGCAACACCGTGCTCCAGATCAAGGAACTATAGGGCCGAAAACGAATCCTGCAGATCGCAATGCGCTTGAGTTGATTTATATCGCATTACGATATATTTGCCATCTCGAAGCGGGGAGCGGCTGAAGGACGGCCGCGCGCGCTTAGCACAGAAGGCCTCCCATGCAGGACACCAGCACCTCACAAAGTCACAGCCATGATTTCTCCGGCGGGGCCTCCCGCAAGGACAATGGCGATTTCACCACGGACAAGCGCGTCCTGTTGCTGATCGCCATGGCGCTCGTCGTCGGCACCGGCGGCGCCTTCGCCGCGTGGGTGCTCATCAATCTCATCGCGCTCGTCAGCAACGCTGTTTGGCTGTTCAAGATCAGCACCGAGCCGCTCTCCTTCGCCACGGTGGCACGCTCGCCATGGATGGTGGCCGCTCCTATCCTGGGCGGCCTCGTCATCGGCCTGATGGCCCGCTTCGGCTCGGAGAAGATCCGCGGCCACGGCATCCCCGAAGCCATCGAGGCGATCCTGATCGGCGGCAGCCGCATGTCGCCGAAGGTGGCGGTGCTGAAGCCCCTGTCATCGGCGATCTCGATCGGCTCCGGCGGCCCGTTCGGCGCGGAAGGTCCGATCATCATGACCGGCGGCGCCATCGGTTCGCTCTTCGCGCAGCTCTTCCATCTGAGCGCCGCCGAGAGAAAGACCCTGCTTGTCGCCGGCGCCGCGGCGGGCATGACCGCGGTCTTCGGCACACCGATCGCGGCCGTCATGCTTGCCGTCGAACTCCTGCTCTTCGAATGGAAGCCGCGCAGCTTCATTCCGGTCGCGGTCGCGGCCTGCGTTTCGGTTGTCTGGCGGCCGCTGCTGATCGGCAGCGGCGCACTCTTCCCCGCGCATTTCGAGATGTCGCTCTCCTGGTGGGGCATTCTGCTCGCCGCCGGCCTCGGCATCGTCTCCGGCCTGCAATCCGGCCTGCTGACGACTTTGCTCTATAAGATCGAGGATGCCTTCGAGAAGCTGCCGATCCACTGGATGTGGTGGCCCGCACTCGGCGGCCTCGTCGTCGGGCTCGGTGGGCTGATCGAGCCACGCGCGCTGGGCGTCGGCTACGACATCATCGCCGATCTCCTGCATAGCCGCATCGCCGTCGGGGCCGTTCTGGCAATCCTACTGGTCAAGGCGGGCATCTGGCTCGTGGCGCTGTCCTCCGGCACCTCGGGCGGCGTCCTGGCGCCGCTGCTCATCCTCGGCGGCGCGCTCGGCTGGCTCGTCGGCCTTGCCCTGCCAGGCGATACCGGCTTCTGGGCGATGCTCGGCATGGCGGCGATGATGGGCGGCACGATGCGTGCTCCGCTGACGGGCACCTTCTTCGCCGTCGAGCTGACGGGTGACACGAATTCGCTGGTGCCACTGCTTGCGGCAACGGTCGCATCCTATGCCGTCACTGTCCTTCTGCTGAAGCGATCGATTCTGACGGAAAAGATCGCAAGGCGTGGCCAGCACATTACCCGCGAATACGGCATCGACCCGTTCGAGCTGACCCGTGCCCGCGACATCATGATCGCCGAGGTAGACACACTGCCAGCCTCCATGCGCCTGTCGGAAGCGCTGGCGCAGATGACGGATCGGCCGGATGCGCATCGCTTCTATCCCGTCGTCGGGGAGAATAACCGCCTCGTCGGCATGATCTCGCGCGCTGATGCCTTGCGCTGGCAGAGCGAACCGGAACTCATGGATCAATCGCTCTATGACGTGATCTCGGATACGTCTCTTCCGGTTGCCCATGCCGAAGATACGGTGGGACGCGTCGCCGATATCATGATCCAGGCGGATACGGGACGTGTTCCGGTCGTGGAGCCACAGACCGGCCGCCTCGTCGGCCTCATCGCCCGCAAAGACCTGCTGCGGCTGCGCAGTGCGACCAATCGCGCCGAACTCGAGCGCGGCGCTTACCTGCGATCCAAAGGTTAAGGGGAGGAGGATTGGCGTCAACGCGGCGGAAGAACTGCGTGGCGCCTTCCTTGGCCATCTGCCAGAGAATTGGCACCCAGCTAGGAAGATTTAAGAGCGATCCACAACGACCGATGGATGTTTACGATCCTGGGTGCCTACAAACGTAGGTGGGCACCGTGTGTCCAGGCCCACGGGCCTGGTCAGGGACAGCTCCCTTTGGATCGAGTATGGCCCCAGGGATTGTGGTTCCTGTCGGGAAGCGCAGACCGCCTGAACTATATAAAGAGCTTTGAAGCATTCTACCAGAGGGCTGCGACGGGCAGCCCCAGAAATAACTCAAGCCTGCTCGACACCCGGACGCTCTAAAAGCTTCTCGGTGATGCCGTGAATGCGCGTCGTCACCTCGTCGATGACGCTCGCCAGCGTCTCCTCGGCCCTCGCATTGGCTGCCACTGTCGTATCACGGGTGCTGGTCAGGGTTTCCAGCTCGGCCTCCAGCGAAGACACGCGCCGGGTCAATTCGCTCACTTCATCCATGATCATGATCCCGGCCATGACAGTCAGCCTGAGATCGCCGATTTCGCCGAACTGGCTTTTCAAATGCAGGACATAACGATCGAAGCGATTGGCAAGATCCGTCAGATGGTCTTCCTGCCCCTCTTCGCAGGCCATCCGGTAGGCTTTGCCGTCGATCGTTACCGTTACTTGTGCCATTCGACTTTCCGATCACTGCCGCACTGCGACGGCTGCCTCCCGAGGGATCAGCGGTCCAGCACGGCTCTTATGGTTTCCATCGCCGTCACGAGCCGGCGCGACACTTCCCGATTGACCTCTTCCAGCCGGTTCGCGCGGAACTCGGCCTGGTCCAGTTCCTGGGCAAGGCGGGATCGATCGGCGTGAACCCTACGGACCTCGCCTTCTATATCGCTCTGCGCCCGTTCCCGCTCGAACCGTCCGTCAACCGCGCTCTCCAAAGTCGAAAGCGCCTGGCGCAATTGGGCGAGCGCCGCGTCCACCGTTTTGCCTGAAGGTGTCATACCCTTCGCATCTCCGCGCAAGGCCCGAATCAAAACATCCGGCCACTTGTCTGATTTCGCAACAATATTCAACTCGGCAACAGCACGTCAATAAAGGCTGTCATGTGGCAGCCCCCCTATTCTGTGGATGAATGCCGCCTTTGCCGCCTGCACAGGCCTTGTCGCATGATTGTCGTCTTTTGTAAAAGTGAACGGGCAAATGTCAAAAAATTGCCCCGAGAGGCCCGTATTGGGCCCTCGATTTATTGACTTGCTCGCCCTAACTGCTATGTCTCGACCGCCTGAGGCGACGTTGAAAATGGCGTTCGGAAGAGCGTCTCCCCTTCACCCGCCTTTCAACCGATGGCCCTCCCTCCCAAGCGTGTGGCCATCCCCCCGAACCCGGAACACTGCGGAAAAACCCCATGAACTCTCGCGAACAACACGACCGGATGGCGAATGCGATCCGTTTCCTTGCCATGGATGCTGTCGAGAAGGCCAATTCCGGTCACCCCGGTTTGCCGATGGGGATGGCTGATGTTGCCACCGTTCTCTTTAGCAAATATCTGCGCTTTGATCCGAAGAACCCGCTTTGGCCGGACCGCGACCGCTTCGTCCTGTCGGCTGGCCACGGCTCGATGCTGCTTTATTCGGTCCTCTATCTGACCGGCTATCCCGACATGACGGTCGAAGAGCTCACACGCTTCCGCCAGCTCGGCTCCAAGACCGCCGGCCATCCGGAATACGGTCACGCCACCGGCATCGAAACCACTACCGGCCCGCTCGGCCAGGGCATTGCCAATGCCGTCGGCATGGCGATCGCCGAGCGCAAGCTGCGCGAGGAGTTCGGCTCGGAACTTCAGGATCACTACACCTACGCCATGTGCGGCGACGGCTGCCTGATGGAAGGCATCAGCCATGAGGCGATCGCGCTGGCCGGCCACCTCAAGCTCAATAAGCTGATCCTGTTCTGGGACAACAACTCCATCACCATCGACGGCGCCGTCTCGTTGTCGGATTCGACCGACCAGATCATGCGCTTCAAGGCCGTTCACTGGAACACGATCGAAATCGACGGTCACGACCAGGCCGCCATCGCCGCGGCCATCGAAGCCGCACACAAGTCCGACCGCCCGACGTTGATCGCCTGCAAGACGATCATCGGCTTCGGCGCCCCCAACAAGCAGGGTACGCACAAGGTCCATGGCTCGCCGCTCGGCGCCGAGGAAATTGCCGCGACCCGCGTCGCGCTCAACTGGCCCTACGAGCCCTTCGTCATCCCGAACGACGTCCTCGGTGAATGGCGCGCTGCCGGCGAGCGCTCCGTCGGCACTCGCGAGGCCTGGGAAGGCCGCCTTGCTGCCGCCGACCCGGCCAAGAAGGCCGAGTTCACCCGCCGCTTCGATCACAAGCTGCCGGCCGGATTCGACGCCGCCATCAGCGACTACAAGAAGAAGCTCGCGGAAACCAAGCCGACGGTCGCAACCCGCAAGGCATCGGAAGATGCGCTCGAAGTCATCAACGGCTTCATTCCGGAAACGCTCGGCGGCTCGGCCGACCTGACGCCGTCGAACAACACCAAGACCAGCCAGATGAAGTCGATCACCCCGACCGATTTCTCCGGCCGTTACATGCACTGGGGTATCCGCGAACACGGCATGGCTGCTGCCATGAACGGCATCGCGTTGCACGGCGGCCTGATCCCCTATAGCGGCGGCTTCCTGATCTTCTCGGATTATTGCCGCCCGCCGCTGCGCCTGGCCGCCCTGATGGGCATCCGCGCCATCCACGTCCTGACGCATGATTCCATCGGCGTCGGCGAAGACGGCCCGACCCACCAGCCGGTCGAGCAGGTCGCCAGCCTGCGCGCCATCCCGAACTTCCAGCTCTTCCGCCCGGCCGACGCAACGGAAACGGCCGAATGCTGGCAGATCGCCATCAAGACGACGAACCGCCCGTCCGGCCTTGCCCTGACGCGCCAGAACCTGCAGGCCGCCCGTACGGAATATAGCGAGAAGAACCTCTGCGAACTCGGCGCTTACACGCTGGCCGGCAATGCCGACGCCAAGGTCACGATCTTCGCTTCGGGCTCCGAAGTTGAACTCGCCGTTGCTGCCCGCGCGGTCCTGGAAGGCAAGGGCGTCTCCACGCGCGTCGTTTCCGTTCCCTGCACCGAACTCTTCTTCGAGCAGCCGGATGCTTACCGCAAGGAAGTCATCGGCAACTCGCCGGTCAAGGTTGCCGTCGAAGCCGGCGTTCGCGAAGGCTGGGATGCCTTCATCGGACCGGAAGGCGCATTTATCGGCATGAAGGGCTTCGGCGCTTCCGCTCCTTACAAGGACGTCTACAAGCACTTCGGCATCACGACGGAGGCCGTTGTCGCCGCCGCTGAGGCAAAGCTTTCCTGAGGGCGCTGACAAGCGCTCTCAAATCCAATAGATAAACACCCTGAGTGAACGGGAGTGACATTCAATGACTGTAAAAGTTGCTATCAACGGCTTTGGCCGTATCGGCCGTAACGTTCTGCGCGCAATCGTCGAATCCGGCCGCACCGATATCGAGATCGTTGCCATCAACGACCTTGGGCCGGTCGAGACCAACGCCCACCTGCTGCGTTACGATTCCATCCACGGCAAGTTCCCCGCCGAAGTGAAGGTCGAAGGCGACACGATCATCGTTGGCGGCGGCAAGCCGATCAAGGTCACGGCGATCAAGGACCCGGCAACCCTGCCGCACCGTGATCTCGGTGTCGATATCGCCATGGAATGCACGGGCATCTTCACGGCCCGCGACAAGGCCGCCGCTCACCTGACGGCCGGCGCCAAGCGCGTCATCGTTTCGGCTCCTGCCGATGGTGCTGACCTGACCGTCGTTTTCGGCGTCAACCATGACCAACTCACCAAAGAGCACCTGGTCATCTCCAACGCATCCTGCACCACGAACTGCCTGGTGCCGGTCGTGAAGGTTCTCGACGACGCCGTCGGCATCGACCACGGCTTCATGACGACTATCCACTCCTACACCGGCGACCAGCCGACGCTGGACACCATGCACAAGGACCTGTACCGCGCCCGCGCCGCAGCCCTGTCCATGATCCCGACGTCGACGGGTGCCGCAAAGGCTGTCGGTCTCGTTCTGCCGCACCTCAAGGGCAAGCTCGACGGCACGTCGATCCGCGTTCCCACGCCGAACGTCTCGGTCGTCGACTTCAAGTTCGTGGCCAAGAAGGCAACGTCGGTCGGCGAAATCAACGAAGCCATCAAGGCTGCATCGAACGGCAAGCTGAAGGGCATCCTCGGCTACACCGACGAGCCGCTGGTTTCCCGCGACTTCAACCATGACAGCCACTCGTCGATCTTCGCGACCGACCAGACCAAGGTCATGGAAGGCAACTTCGTGCGCGTCCTGTCCTGGTACGACAACGAATGGGGCTTCTCGAGCCGCATGTCCGACACGGCCGTCGCCTTCGCCAAGACGATCTGATCATGGCCTTCCGCCCGCTCCTTCCGACGACAGTCCGCTGGCGTCCCTTGGAAGGAGATGGGCTGGAGCACCTGACGGTCACCCCTCTCGATCATGCCGGCAGCGCGGCCATCCGCGCTGCCGGCATTATCATTGGTGCCCGCGGCGGCACGCCCTACGGCGTCTCTTACCGCATCGACTGCGCCGCCGATTGGGCCGTTCTTTCCTTCTCGGTCGAAACCACCGATGGCCGCCGCCTGGCGCTGATCTCGGATGGCAAGGGACACTGGCGCACCGAGCATGGCATGACGCTGCCGCAATTCGACGGCTGCATCGATATCGATCTCTATGGCTCGCCCTTCACCAACAGTCTGCCGATCCGCCGACTGGAAATGACACCGCAAGACGGAACGGCCAAGCTCTCCATGCTCTATATCCCGTTCGACACCTTTCAGCCGGTGCGGGACGGCCAGCATTATACCTGCATCGTGCCGGAGAAGCTCTACCGCTATGCGGCCGAAGACCGGGATTTCACCGTCGAACTTCCGGTGGATGAGGATGGGCTCGTGATCGACTATCCCAGCTATTTCAGGCGTGTAGATGTTTGAGCTGCGGTATCGTTACCCTTGCTCATTCGGCAAGCAATGAGCTTGTGCTTGGATCCTCGGGTCAAGCCCGAGGATGACGTGTTTTCGGGGTGCACCGCGGACAAACGATAGTTTTTTGAGATGCATCTCCCAAGTCGCTATGTGTCTTTGGCCTATTCTCAAGCACCGTCATCCTCGGGCTTGACCCGAGGATCCACGCACAAGCCTTTTGGCCCAATCGCAATTGCCCTTCAAAACGCCTCAATCTTTGTTCTCCCTGCCCTGCTATGGTCCAGATTTACCAATAAATTTTGGACAGGACATCTCCCAGGGCATTCCAAGCCGCTTCGCCGTTCTGGCAAAAGCGCATCACACCATGCCGTCGCAACCGTCAGAGTGGGCTTCAGTCGAAAAGCTCTCCTCTGAATAAGGCCATATTTGCCAATATGACCGGCAAGACTGCATGATGGGATGACGAAGGGACCTCCGGCAATCCGGGCTTTTGGCCCAGCGGCGCAGGGAAAGGGGAAGACAAGGTGGAGGCATTTTACGTCATCGTGCTGGTCGGCACGGTCCTTGTTCTCATTGCGGCCTTTTCCAGCCTCCTCGCCTTCCGCTTCGGCGCACCCTTGCTGCTGCTTTTCCTGATGATCGGGCTTGCAGCCGGCACCGACGGGCTCGGCATCGAATTCTCCAACAATTACCTCGCCTATATTCTCGGCTCTCTGGCGCTAGCCATCATTCTCTTCGATTCCGGCTATGGCACGCCGATCCAGGCCTTCAAGCTCGCTGCGGCGCCCGCGCTGACCATCGCCTCCGTCGGCGTTATCGTAACGGCCGCATTGTTCGGCCTTGCCGCCACCTGGCTGCTTGGCTTCACCTGGCTTCAGGGGCTGCTGCTCGGCTCCATCGTCGCCTCAACGGACGCAGCCGCCGTCTTCTTCCTGCTGCGCATCGGCGGCATCAATATCCGTGACAAGGTACGCTCGACGCTGGAAGTCGAATCCGGCACCAACGATCCGATGGCAATCTTTCTAACACTCGCCTTGGTCGAGCTGCTCGCAAGCGGCGAAGGCTATGCCGGCATCAACCTCGCCATGCTCGCCACCTTCGTCCAGCAGATGGGGCTAGGCGTCATACTCGGCCTGCTCGGCGGCATGATGATCGTCCTCATCGTCGGCCGCTTGGAAACCGACCGCGGCCTGACCCCTATCTTCGTGCTGGCGCTGGCACTCCTCGTCTTCTCGTTTACCGGCGCCGTCGGCGGCAGCGGCTTCCTGGCCGTCTATGTCGCAGGCATCTATGCCGGCAATCGCAAGCTGCCCGCATCCGCCTCGATCAAGCGTTTCCAGGACGGCATGACCTGGCTGGCGCAGATCATCATGTTTCTCGTACTCGGTCTGCTCGCCACGCCATCGGAATTTCCGGCGATCGCCATCCCCGCCATCGCGCTGGCACTGTTCCTGATCTTCGTTGCTCGGCCGATCGCCGTCTGGCTCTGCGTGCTGCCCTTCGACTATACGCAGCGGGAAACCGGTTTCGTCGCCTGGGTCGGTCTGCGCGGCGCCGTCTCCATTCTTCTGGCGATCATGCCGATCCTCGGCGGCCTGCAGGCGGGGCAAACCTATTTCAACGTTGCCTTCATCGTCGTGCTGGTGTCGCTGCTCGTCCAGGGCTGGACCATCAAACCGATGGCGCGCCGCCTCGGTCTCATCGTTCCCCCGCGCATGGGGGCGATCGACAAGGTCGAGGTCGACCTGCCGGGCACGGTCAACCACGAACTCCTCTCCTATCGTGTCGTGAAGGACAGCCCGGTCCTGCGCGGCGAACGCATTCCGCGCTGGGCAACACCATCGCTCATCGTCCGCGACGGCAAGTCCATGCGCTATCAATATGCCGGCCGCCTGCGCGAAAACGATATCGTCTATCTTTTCGTCTCCCCCAATTATTCGCGCCTTCTCGACCGCATCTTCGCCAGCCGCGCGCCGGTCGATCCCGAGGATGCCGAATTCTTCGGTGCCTTCTCGATCTCGCCGCTGCGCCCCGCCGCCGATCTCGACGCTGCCTATGGACCGGGATTGCTGAGCGAACAGGAGAAAGGGCTCACCATAGCGGAGCTCATGCGCCATCGTCTCGGTGGCAAGGCCGACTATGCGGATCGCGTTCGTCTCGGCGAGATCATCCTTATCGTCAGGGATCTCGACGAGAACGATCATATCCAATCCGTCGGCATGTCGCTCGAGGCGGTGGAACCGCCCGTCATCATGCCGATCTTCATCAATCTCCATGATATTTTGAAGAGCGCCCGCGCCTATCTGCAGAAGCGCCGCGAGCGTGCGCATGAAGCTGTTTCAAGCGATTCGTCGACGGGCAAAAACGACGTCTGAACGCCTTGCGTCTGCGATCATCCGTAGTATGGTCGGCGCGCTTTTCGCCACCAACAATATTGGATCCTCCCATGGCAGCCTTCAAAACTCTCGACGATCTCACCGACATCTCCGGCAAGCGCGTACTGGTACGCGTCGACCTCAACGTGCCGGTCAAGGATGGCAAGGTCACCGATGCGACCCGCATCGAACGTGTCGCCCCGACGATTCTCGAATTGTCCGAAAAGGGTGCCAAGGTCATCCTGCTTGCCCATTTCGGCCGGCCGAAGGATGGCCCCTCCCCGGACCTCTCCCTCGGCCTCATCATACCGGCCGTCGAAGAAGTTCTGGATCACGCCGTTCTCTTCGCCTCCGACTGCATCGATGCTCCGGCTGCCGACGCCGTTGCCAAGATGAACAACGGCGACATCCTGCTGCTGGAAAACACCCGCTTCCACAAGGAAGAGGAAAAGAACGATGCAGCCTTCACCAAGGCGCTCGCCGTCAATGGCGATATCTACGTCAACGACGCTTTCTCGGCCGCGCACCGCGCCCATTCCTCGACGGAGGGCCTCGCCCACCTGCTGCCGGCCTATGCAGGTCGCACGATGCAGGCAGAGCTTGAAGCCCTGGAAAAGGGCCTCGGCAATCCGGTCCGCCCGGTCGTCGCCATCGTCGGCGGCGCCAAGGTTTCCACCAAGATCGACCTTCTGACGAACCTGGTGAAGAAGGTCGATGCGCTCGTCATCGGCGGCGGCATGGCCAACACCTTCCTCGCCGCCCGAGGCACCAATGTCGGCAAATCGCTCTGCGAACATGACCTTGCAGACACAGCCAAGCAGATCATGATCGAGGCCGCCACAGCCGGCTGCGCGATCGTGCTGCCTGAGGACGGCGTCGTCGCTCGCGAATTCAAGGCCGGTGCCGACAACGAAATCGTCGCGATCGAAGCGATCCCCGCCGATGCCATGGTCCTCGATGTCGGTCCGAAGTCCGTCGAAGCCGTCAAGAACTGGATCGGCCGTGCCACGACGCTGGTCTGGAACGGCCCGCTCGGCGCCTTCGAAATCACGCCTTTCGATGCAGCAACCGTCGCAGTTGCCAAATATGCCGCCGAATGCACCAAGACCGGCAAGCTGACCTCGGTCGCCGGAGGCGGCGACACGGTTTCGGCGCTCAACCATGCCGGCGTTGCCGACGACTTCACCTATGTCTCGACGGCGGGCGGCGCGTTCCTCGAATGGATGGAAGGCAAGGTCCTGCCGGGTGTCGCAGTTCTGCGGGCCAGCAAATAACAAGCCTTATCGCGGTGAACGATGCGGGCCGCGAAAGCTAAAGCTTTCGCGGCTTTTCCATGAGTGCTAGGATTACATGAAAGACTTTCAAACGGTTGAAATCATTTCAATCGTTTCAATTAGTTAGCCTCCCATTTCCCTCCTTCTACACTTCTGTTATCGCCGATCTATATTGTTCTTGTCGCCGAATGAAATCGCCTTGGAGAAACAAAATGAGCGAACGAATTGAAGACATTGCCGTAAAGATGGTTGCTGGTGGCAAGGGCCTCCTGGCGGCGGACGAATCCACCGCCACGATCAAGAAGCGCTTCGACGCCATCTCTCTCGTATCAACGGAAGAGAGCCGCCGCGACTATCGCGAAATGCTCTTCCGCTCCGACGACGCAATGAAGAAATACATCTCCGGCGTCATCCTCTATGAGGAAACCCTCTTCCAGAAGGCCGCCGACGGCACCCCCTTCGTCGATATCATCAAGGCTGCAGACAGCATTCCCGGCATCAAGGTCGATGTCGGCGCCAAGCCACTCGCCGGCTTCCCTGGTGAAACCGTCACCGAAGGCCTCGACGGCCTCGCCGATCGCCTGGCGAAATATTATGATGCCGGCGCCCGCTTTGCCAAATGGCGCGGCGTGATCGCCATTTCGGATACGCTGCCGACCTATGGCGCCATCAAGGCCAACGCCCATGCGCTTGCCCGTTACGCCGCCCTCTGCCAGCAGGCCAAGATCGTTCCGATCGTCGAGCCGGAAGTGCTGATGGATGGCGAGCCCGGCACGCAGAGCCTCGACCGCAGTGAGGAAGTTACCCGCTGGACGCTGCAGATCGTCTTCCAGGAGCTCGCAGAAGCTCGCATCAAGCTCGAAGGCATGATCCTGAAGCCGAGCATGGTCATCGACGGCAAGAAGGTCCGCAAAGCCTCCGTCGAGCAGGTCGCCGAACGCACCGTCAAGGTTCTAAAGGAAACGGTTCCGTCAGCCGTTCCCGGTATCGCCTTCCTCTCCGGTGGCCAGTCCACCGAAGAGGCGACCGCCCACCTCTCCGCCATCAATTCGGGCTATGAACTGCCCTGGAAGGTGACCTTCTCCTATGGTCGCGCCCTGCAGGACAGCGCGCTGAAGGCATGGGGCGGCAAGCCGGAAAACGTCGCCGCCGGCCAGCGCGCCTTCACCCATCGCGCCGAGATGAACTATCTCGCCGCCAAGGGCAGCTGGACGAAGGATCGCGAACAGGCTGCCTGATGCCAGCTGGAGCAATTCCGGGAAAAGGGCACTACAATTTTCTCGGAATTGCGCGGAAACAAAGGGATAGAGTGGTTCGATGGCTGTGAAAAGCTGAGCCACTTGAGTATTCGAATGAACGAAAAGCCTCGGTCGCGATGCGATCGGGGCTTTTTTGCTTTCGGACAATGGCCAACCGAGCGTTCAGAACAGAGCAAGTTACATCTGACACAATGGTAAGAATAGGTTTGCTGTGATATCGGAAAACAAACCATGTCAAATGGATGTTACGAAAACGCGGCACTAGCTTGTCCCACTTATAATAAAAGGGGCCAAATAGAGGGGTTGCCATATGCTTGCTTGGCGCAGTTTTGTTGCTGTTCTTTCTGTAGTCCTAGTTGCACAAATAGATATTGCTCGCGCCCAACAATTGCAGACGGCTGTTCCCGTTTTCTCCGCGACCGGACCGGACGCAGAGGCTTACGGTGAGAAACTCGGCTACCCCATCGGCCTGCCGCTGAGCGAACAACGGAACATGATCGGCAATTTCAGTCACGCCGATAAGCTTGCGCCAACGCATACGATCGCCGCCGCCGAGCATCCGCTACCCCTCTTACGCGCCCCGTCCGAGATTTCGGTCAAGTTCACGTTCGGCACTGAAACCAGCTCCTTGTCGAAATATCTCGACACCAATCCCACCACTGGCCTGCTGATTGCCCACAACGACACGATCCTGTTCGAACATTACCAATATGGCCGCACCGACCGCGACCGCCTTGTCTCGCAATCCATGGCGAAAACCTTGACCGCCATGATGATCGGGATCGCGATTTCCGAGGGCGCCATCCATTCGATCGACGATACGGTCGAGACCTATGTGCCGGAGCTGAAAGGCACGGAGATGGGCGCCACGCCGATCCGCGCCTTGCTGCATATGGCCTCCGGCATTGCCTTCACCGAAAACTTCGGCAATCCTGACGACAATGTTCGCCTCAGCAATTCATTGCTCGGCCCGGAAAAACTCGACCCCATTACGGCCATATCGCGGTTCAACAAGCGGGTCGCTTCTCCCGACACGGTGTGGCACTACAGCAATCTCGATACGGAAGGGCTGAGCCTGGTCCTGACGCACGCCACCCATATGAGCATGGCGGATTATCTCCAGACCCGCATCTGGCAGCCGATGGGTGCGGAAGCCAGCGCGAACTGGCAGGTCGACAGCACCGGCCAGGAGGTCGGCTACTGCTGCTTCAGCGCGACACTGCGCGATTATGCGCGCTTTGGCCTGCTGCTCGCCCATGACGGCGCCTTGAACGGCCGGCAGATCATACCCCGCCAATGGCTGTTGGATGCCACGGAGCCGGTCAAGCAAGGCTCGTTCCTGGCGGTCAATCACGAAACGAACCCCTGGGGCTACGGCTATCAAACCTGGCTGATGCCCGGTCCGCGCCGAACATTCTTTCTGGATGGCCGAGCCGGCCAGCGCATCCTCGTCGATCCGACAACCCATCTGGTTCTCGTTCACACTGCGGTCCGTGCGAAGCCCGGCGATACGGGCAGTGCCGAGCTGGTCGAGCTCTGGTCCAGCGTGCTCAAGCAGTTTCAGAACAATTGACGTGATCGTCATCGCGTGATGGGCCTTAATGCTGATACGGAAGCCAGACCTCCAACGGTGACCGCTGGTGAAGTTGTCACCGGCACAAGTTCCCGCTTCCAGCACCAGCCGACCACCGGCTAAATCCTCGCAGATCTATAAAAGCTGTGGGGGCCGCCATGAACACTGTCGCTTATGTCACCGTCGATGTCTTCACATCCGAACGCTTCGTTGGCAATCCACTGGCGGTCATCCCCGATGCGCGAGGCCTCGGCAGCGACGCCATGCAGAAGATCGCAGCCGAGTTCGGTTATTCGGAAACGACCTTCGTGCTGCCGCCTGAAAATCCCGATCACACCGCGCGCGTTCGCATCTTCACGCCGACAGCTGAAATTCCCTTTGCCGGCCACCCGAATGTCGGCACCGCCTTCGTTCTCGGCCAGCAGCGGGCGATCTTCGGAAGGCCTACGGGCGACAGACTGATTTTCGAAGAGGATGCCGGTCTTGTGGAGGTCGCCTTGTTGCGCAACGATAGCGCGGTCGTCGGCGCAAGCATTCGCGCGCCTGGCCAACTTACGATCGGCGAGTCGGTTGCCGACGAACTGATTGCCCGCTGTGTGCAGATCAACCCACAGTCGATCCGCCATACGACCCATGCCCCGATCTTCGCATCCGTCGGTCTGCCTTTCGCCTTCGCCGAATTGGACAGCCTCGAAACGCTCGCCAAGGCATGGCCGAATGCCGCCGTTTTTGCTGAAGCCGCCGCACGCCACAAGGAAGACAAGACCGGCTTCTCACTCTTTCTCTACGTGCGCTCTCCCGAAAACCCGTGGGCCATCCGCGCCCGCATGTTTGCCCCGCTCGACAACGTCACGGAAGATCCGGCGACCGGCAGCGCCTCTGCCGCGATCAGCGCCTATCTGACGTCCCTGCTTCCCGCGCAGGATGTGGAGGTAAAAATTACCATCGAACAGGGCGTGGAGATGGGAAGACGCAGCCTTATCGGCGTTGATGTCAGGAAATCTGCCGGCACGGTAAACGAAGTCTTGCTGTCAGGCAGCAGCGTCTCCGTCATGCGCGGAGAGATCCAACTTTAGGCAGCCGCACGTAGCGGCGCTGAGACCCTGAATCCGGGCTGAAATGCGCTAGAACACCTCGTTGATGACAAGCGCCACCGTCCAGACGGCAAAGGCGAAGATAGCGATCTTCCAGAAATCGGCCCTGCGCCTCAGGCCCGGCAGCCCCAAAGGTTTGATGATGTGCACCGCCATGGCGAGCAGAAGCAGCACCGCTATGGCTTTTGTCACGCTATTTTTCCCCGTTTATGCAAGAGTGAGGGCAGCCGCGACCAAAAACCGCTGCACGCCTTTCGCGATCATGCTCTAATCGTCATAGGACGGACATTTTTCCGCGCCAACAGACTGTTTCTACAGGCCGATAGCGGCAATCCGGGACACAATCAATAGCGAATACAGACAGGGCAGAATCCTGTCTTATCGGCTCCTGAAACGAGCCGCATGAAGGTGGGGAGCATGAAACGAAACATATTGCCGGTACTCGCTTTGCTGTTCGGCACGCTGTTCCTGTTTACGGGCAATGGCTTGCACAGCCTGTTGCTGCCTGTGCGCGGCACGGCCGAAGGCTATGCGACGACGACGCTCGGCCTGCTTGGCACCACCTGGGCGACGGGTTTCGTCCTCGGCTGCCTGACGGCGCCGAAACTGGTTCGGCGCATAGGTCATGTGCGCGCCTTTTCTGGTTTCATCTCCGTCATCGCCATCATCGCGCTTCTGACCGGCATCATCGTCGACCCCACCTGGTGGGTGGCGTTGCGTGCCGTGACCGGCTTCTGCACGGCCGGCACCTCAATGATCATCGAAAGCTGGCTCAACGAACGCGCTACCAATGAAAGCCGCGGCGCGATCTTCTCGCTCTATATCGGCATTACGCTAATCGGCGCCGTCGCCGGCCAGATGATGGTGCCCTTCGCCGACGTCCATACGCCTATCCTCTTCATGGTGTGCGGCATCTGCTATTGTATCGCCATGCTGCCGACGACGCTGTCGACCGCCGCCTCGCCGCAGCCGCTGAAGGCCGTCAGCCTCGACCTGAAGGCGCTCTACCGCAATTCACCGGTCGCCTCGATCGGCATCCTGCTCGTCGGCATCGCCAATGGCGCATACGGCACGCTCGGCGCCGTCTTCGGTGCGAAGGCCGGCCTTTCCCAAGGCGATATCGCGCTGATGATGAGCTCTACCATCTTCGCCGGCGCCGTCATGCAGCTGCCGGCCGGCCGCCTGTCCGATCGCATCGACCGCCGCTATGTACTTGCGGGCATGGCGGCGATCGCCGCTCTCGACGGTCTGCTGCTGTTTCTGCTGAAGCCCGGCAGCCCCTTCTTCCTCATCGGCATGGTCGTCATTTATGGCGCCGTCGCCAATACGCTCTATCCGATCGCCGTCGCCCACGCCAACGACTTCGCCGCGCCGGAGGATTTCGTCAAGGTTTCGGGCGGCCTGCTGCTGCTCTACGGTATCGGCACGATCATCGGCCCGACGCTGAGCGGCCCGGTCATGTCCTCCATCGGCCCATACTCGCTATTCTTCGTCACCGCTGTCGCCCATGTGCTGATTACCTCCTATTCGATCTTCCGCAGCCGCATGCGCGCCGCAAAACCGGCGGGTGATCGCGACGCCTACACGACCATGCCGTCGGCCAACGCGCAGATGATCACACCGGAGAGCATGGCGCTCGCGCGCAGCGAGACTTCAAAAAAGGACGATATAACTGTAAATTACGGCACCTGATCCCTCGACAAGGGAAAGGAGGAGCCGAAATGAGCCTATTCGATGATGATCGTCCCAAGCAGCCGTCCGCCCACGAGATCGGCAGCGACCTGTCGTTGCTGTCGGTGGACGAGCTGAAAAGCCGCGTAGCATTGCTCCAGGGCGAGATAGCTCGACTGGAAGAGGAAATCGCCACCAAGACCTCCGGCCGAAAGGCAGCGGATAGTCTTTTCCGCTTCTGACGCACCGTTCCAAGGCGGCTTGCCATGGCACGAAATCCGCGCGGGGCAGTCCAGGATCAAGGCATGGTCAACTCAATATTAAGCTTTACGACATATTACTACGACCATCCAGATTCGCTCTGGACTCAGACAGTTCCTCCACTTGGCGAATTGGTCTGATTTTTCTCCCTGTTTTACCTTGAGAGCCGCTTTTGCGGCTCTTCTTTTTTGTCCTGTATCGCGGACCTCGCCGAAACTGTGGAGATTAACCCTTTCTTAAGAATCGCCTTGCGAATTTCAGTTAAAACAACCATCTTAAAGTCATAAAAGCGGATGCCGAAAGCTCTTAGGGACTTGACCGGCTTTTCCTGAACAAAAGTGTTGCGTGAAGCAGGGATTTATTCGATGTCGGAACTTGGGTTGAACACGATCAGCTTTGCTGGCCACGCCGCATCGTCGGCGCAGTTCAGGGCGCTTTATTCTGAAGGCATGTCGCTGGTCGAGGAAACCGCCGGTTATCTCGACGGCCAGGGCCGCGCCGCTTCCAAGGTTCTGCCGCGCATGGCTTCGGTGCTCTATGCCGCCGAATCCATGCGCCTGACGACCCGCCTCATGCAGATGGCCTCCTGGCTGCTGCTGCAGCGCGCCGTCAACAACGGCGAAATGTCGCGCGATCAGGTATTGGCCGAAAAGAACAAGGTTCGCCTCGACGGCTTCAACGTCGATCGCACCGCTCCGGGGTGGAATGACCTGCCGGAATCCTTCCGCGATCTCGTCGAGCGTTCGCTGCGCCTGCAAAACCGCGTCGCCATCCTCGATCGCGAGATCTATCGCCCGACGGAAACTGCCATCGTTCCGGACAACCAGAACAGCGTCAAGGCACAGCTGACCCTGCTGCAGACCGCATTTGGCGGCAACTGAGCTTCAGACAATCGACAATGAATTCAAACCGGCCGCGCCTGACGTGGCCGGTTTTGTTTTGAGCAATCATCCAGCCCTCCGAAAAGTCATGCGCAGAATTAGGTCTGAAGTTGAAGCCGGGCCAAACTTGACGGATTCCGTGAAACGTCTGTAAAAAAGAGTACCTGCTTCTCTCAAGGGAGCAGCAAGCCGATATCGAATGTGCGTGGAGGACCCAATGCGCCGACTCACTTCTCACGAAAATCAAATCCGAAATTCTGAGAAGATGATGAACCATGCGCACATTGAATCTGGGCATCCTCGCCCATGTAGACGCGGGCAAGACCAGCCTCACGGAACGGCTCCTTTTTGACACCGGCATAATCGACAAACTCGGCAGCGTCGACGCCGGCAGCACGCAGACTGATAGTCTCGAACTCGAAAGACAACGCGGCATCACCATCGCCGCGGCGGTGGTTTCCTTTACCATCGGTGATGTGATGGTGAACCTCATCGACACGCCGGGCCATCCGGACTTCATCGCCGAGATAGAACGGGTGTTGCAGTTGCTCGATGCGGCCGTGGTCGTCGTCTCGGCAGTCGAGGGCGTGCAGCCACAGACGCGCGTACTCGTCAAAGCATTGCGACGCCTCGGCATACCCTTCATATTCTTCATCAACAAGGTCGACCGCCTCGGCGCACGCTATGATGAGGTGCTTGAGGATATGGCGACCCAGCTGGCGGTGCGCCCCATTGCAATGTCGATCGTCCATGATGCCGGCAGCAGGCTCGCCACGGTGGAAACCGCCGATCTCGGAGGCGATCCGCATTTCTCGCGCCTGTGCGAAGCACTTTCAATCAACGACGAGGCTTTGCTGGAAGATTATGTTCTGGCTCCCGAGCGCCTGACACGACAGAGGCTGGAGCAGGCCCTTGTCGATCAGGTGGCGAAGTCTCTCATTCATCCCGCATTCGCCGGCGCGGCAACGCGCGGCCTCGGCATCCCTGCCCTGATTTCGGCGGTCCAGACTTTGCTGCCCAGCCGTCAGCCGAACCATGACTGTCCGGTTTCAGGAACAATCTTCAAAATCGAACGCGGATGGGGTGGCGAGAAACTCGCCTATCTCTATCTGGCCTCCGGCAAGGTCGGCCTTCGCGACGATATCGAGACTGCGAACGGACCGGCAAAGATCAGTAGCCTCCAGCTCTTCCGGGATGGCAGGGCCGGCAAGGTCTCACAGATCAGCGCCGGCCAGATCGCCAAAGTCGGCGGCCTCCCGAATGCCCGTATCGGAGATTGGATCGGCACCGAACGCCCACCAGGCACGCTTCGCCACTTCACGCCGCCGACCTTGGAAACCCGCATTCGCGCCATGCGCCCTTCGGAAAGCGCGGCACTCTGGCTGGCTCTGACGCAACTCGCTGAACAGGATCCGCTGATCAACCTGCGTGCCAATGAAGAAACAGGCGACATATATATTTCGCTCTATGGCGAAGTGCAGAAGGAGGTCATCCAGGCAACCCTCTCGAGCGAGTTCGGCCTGGGTATAACTTTTGAGGAAAGCACCGTCATCTATGTCGAGAGGCTGGCTGGAACGGGAAGCGCGATCGAGCTGATATTCAAGGAGCCCAATCCGTTTCTCGCAACAGTCGGCTTGCGCGTCGAGCCGCGGCCGGAAGGCGCCGGCAACAGCTTTGCCCTGGAAGTGGATGTCGGCCAGATGCCCGCAAGCTTCTATCGGGCTGTCGAGGAAGCCACGTTCGAAACGCTGAGGGAAGGTCTTTTCGGTTGGCAGATCATCGACTGCCATGTCGCCATGACAGCGGCGCGGCAAAGTTCGCCGGCGAGCACGGCGGTGGATTTCCGCAAGCTGACGCCCCTGGTGCTCGCATCCGCGCTTTCATCGGCACAAACGATCGTCTGCGAACCCATCGAGCATTTTCACGTCGAGATACCGGCAACGGCGTTGGCTGGCCTGCACAGCCTGCTCGCAAAATCCGGCGCATCGATGAGAAGATCGTTGATCGACGGTGGTGTCGCCTGGCTAGAAGGCACGGTGGCATCATCGATGATCCAGACGATCCAAAGGCAATTGCCAGGGTTGTCGGGCGGAGCCGGCGTTCTGGAGCACGCCTTCGATCACTATGCACCCCTATCGGGTCTGCACTACGTGCGCGAGCGCGCAGCGGCAAATCCGTTCGACCGTGCCGATTACCTGCGGCATGTGCGATGAAGGCGCGGCTCTGTATCAACGCAAAAAAGCCCGGCAAAACCGGGCTCTTTTCAAGCGGCAAATCGCAATGCGATTAGATGCCGAGACCGCCGAAGCGCTTGTTGAATTTCGAAACGCGGCCGGCACGGTCCATCATCTGCTGGTTGCCGCCGGTCCAAGCCGGATGGGACTTGGAGTCGATTTCGAGGTTCATGACAGCGCCTTCAGAACCCCAGGTCGAGCGGGTTTCATATTCGGTGCCGTCGGTCATGACCACCTTGATGGTGTGGTAGTCGGGATGGATGTTGGCCTTCATAACAATCTTCCTGTCATGCCAGGGTCCATTTGTCGCAAGGCATTGCGGCAACCGAACCGATTGAATAAATGAAGCCGCAGTCCGTTAAAGGCCACGGCTTCCAATTAAGATGGCGTGCCTATACATGAAGGCAGCGGCGATAACAAGGGGCGAAACGCCGAGTCCCTTGCTGATATGGGGATTGGAGACGACTTGTCAGAGACTGGCCAGGCTGAGGAAAAGAAAAACCGTTCGATCCGTCCTCTCGGACGACTGGCGCCATACCTCAGGCGATATCGGGGCATGGCGGCAGGCGCGGTCATATCGCTCGTCATCGCTGCCGTTACCTCGCTCGCCTTGCCGGTCGCTGTCCGCCGCATGATCGATCACGGCTTCGATCAGGCCGACCGTGGACTGATCGACAGCTATTTCATTGCGATCCTGGGCATGGCCCTGGTGCTCGCCGCGGCGAGCGCGCTGCGTTATTATTTCGTCATCTCCATCGGCGAGCGTATCGTCTCCGACATGCGCCGCGAAGTCTTCGATCACGTCACGCGGCTGTCGCCCTCTTTCTTCGACGTCAATCAATCCGGCGAGATCGTCTCGCGGCTGACGGCTGACACGACTCAGATCAAGTCCGCGGTCGGCGCCACCGCATCCGTCGCGCTGCGCAACCTCATCCTCTGTCTCGGCGCCGTGATCATGATGATCGTTACCAGTCCGAAGCTCTCGAGCATCGTGCTGATCGCGATCCCGATCATCGTCCTGCCACTGGTCAGTTTCGGCCGATCCGTACGCAAGCGCTCGCGAGCCGCGCAGGAAACACTGGCGCAGGCGTCGGCCTATGCCAACGAGACCATCGCGGCCAACCGCACCATTCAGGCCTATAATGGCGAGGACGCCGCGACACAGCGCTATGGCAGCGCCGTCGAGGATGCCTATCAAGCGGCACGCGCCGCGATCAAATCCCGCTCGCTGCTGACGGGCTTTGCGATTGCCATGGTCTTCGGCAGCATCGTCGCGGTTCTCTGGGTCGGTGCGCAAAATGTTCTCGCCGGCACGATGTCTGCCGGCACGCTCGGCCAGTTCCTCCTCTATTCGGTCATCGCCGGCTCTTCGCTGGGCTCGCTGTCGGAAGTCTGGGGCGAGCTTTCCCAGGCCGCAGGCGCTGCCGACCGCCTGGGCGAGCTGCTTGCTGAAGTATCCCCTATCGCCGCCCCCGCCAATCCCCTGCCCTTGCCGCAGCCGCCGCAGGGCCGCGTGGAATTCTCCGATGTCCACTTCTCCTACCCTTCACGACCGAATAGATCGGCGCTGCATGGGCTCTCCTTCTCCGTGAAGCCGGGGGAGACGGTCGCGATCGTCGGCGCGTCGGGTGCCGGCAAGAGCACCATCTTTTCGCTGCTGCTGCGCTTCTACGATCCGCAGAAGGGCCGGGTTGCCCTGGATGGTGTCGATGCGCGCGATGTGCTGCCGGATGCCCTGCGTGAACGCATAGCCATCGTTCCTCAGGACACCACGATCTTTGCCGCCTCCATTCATGACAATATCGCCTTCGGCCGCCCGGGCGCCTCACGCGACGAAGTCCGCGCCGCCGCGATCGCCGCGCAGGCGGACGAATTCATTTCGCGCCTCGAAATGGGCTATGATACGCAGGTCGGCGAGCGCGGTGTCACCCTTTCAGGCGGCCAGCGCCAGCGCGTCGCCATTGCCCGCGCCATCCTGAAGAATGCGCCAATCCTGCTGCTCGATGAAGCGACCTCCGCTCTCGATGCCGAGAGCGAGACGCTCGTTCAGAAGGCGCTGGAGGGCTTGATGGAGGCACGCACGACCCTGGTCATCGCCCATCGCCTGGCGACCGTGCTCAAGGCCGACCGCATTCTGGTGCTGGATCAGGGCCGCATTGTCGAAGAAGGCACGCATCAGAGCCTGATCCGCCACGGCGGTATTTATGCGAAGCTCGCGCGCCTGCAATTCGATGCCGGCATCGAAGAACATATGCTCATCGCGAAATAGCGATAACCGGGCAAGTCGCGTCAAATACAACCTTGTGGAAATAGTTTCAAAGTTGAGCTAGATTTTCGGCGTTATCCCGCGCTGACGCGATTCTAGGAGACGAGAACCATGTATAAATTTGAAGTCTACAAGGACAAGGCTGGCGAGTTTCGCTTTCGCTTCAAGGCCTCGAACGGCGAAACCATGTTCGGTTCGGAAGGCTATAAGGCGAAGGCCTCGGCCCTGCATGCCATCGAATCGATCAAGGCTCACGTCGGCGGCGCCGTCATCGAGGACCAGACGACCGCAACCGCATAATTCTCGCGTCACGCACTCGCTGCAAAGCCATTAACGGCCGGCTGCCTTCCAGGCATGCTGGCCGTTTTGATTTTTTGGCCACGAATTTCAAAAAAACCTTTCCGCGAGTGTCGAATTCGCGCGAGCTCACGGCTCATTATATCGAAGCGGCAGGAAGCCGTTTTGCCGACGGTGTTGTATATTCCGGCATTCAGCTTTGCAGGCGACGCCGTCCGGCCATCGTCAAACTGCAAATGGGAGATCTGTCTCATGCAATATGCTTTGATCATCCGTGAATCAGTCGAGGATTTTGGGCGTCGTGCCGATCCGACCTATAAGAACGGCTGGATCGCCTACACGCAGGCACTGATCCAGGCCGGCATCATGACCGGAGGCGCGGGATTGACGGCGCCAGAGACAGCAACAGTGGTCCGTCGCCAGGGCGAGGACCATGAGGTAAAGGACGGTCCCTTCCCTGACGGTAAGGAGCAGCTTGGCGGCTTCTACCTGATCGATGTGCCGGATCTCGATGCCGCGCTGGAATGGGCGCTGCGCGTACCGATCTCCCAGCAAGGTTCGGTCGAGATACGGCCGCGATTGCAGATGTAGCCATCATGGAGTTGGATGCCGGACGCGCCGCCGAGCAAACGGCGCGTCAATCCTACGGCAAGCTGATCGCCTTTCTCGCCGCACGCTTCCGCGATGTGCCGGCGGCCGAGGATGCTTTGTCGGATGCGATCGCGGCAGCGCTGAGTACCTGGCCGAAACGTGGCATCCCCGACAATCCGGAAGCCTGGCTGCTGGTTGCAGCCAAGCGTAACCTCCTTCGCCGGGTCAGGCACGAGAACGTCAGGGCCGGAGCGCGCGACAGGATCATGATGGCCTTCGAGGAAGCGGAGGAACGCATGAATGCCGACAATTCCACCTTTCCGGATGAGCGCTTGAAGCTCCTCTTCGTCTGCGCCCATCCGGCGTTGGATTGCTCGGCTCACGCCCCTCTAATGCTGCAATCCGTGCTGGCGGTCGATGCCGCAACCATAGCCAAAGCCTTCCTCGTTTCGCCACAAGCCATGAGCCAGCGGCTAGTGCGAGCGAAAATCAAGATCCGTGACGCACATATTCCCTTTATCGTTCCGGACCGGTCCGTGTTGCCGGATCGATTGGAAAGCGTGCTCTCAGCGATATATGCCGCCTACGGCCTCGGCTGGGACGGCGTCGACGGAGAGATGGGCAAGCAACGATCCCTGGCGGATGAGGCCATCTGGCTCGGACGCACGTTGCTTGCGACCCTGCCCGAGGAACCGGAGGCAGCGGGCTTGTTGTCGCTGATGCTCTACAGCCAATCCCGTCATGGAGCCCGGCGCGACGCGAATGGACGATATGTTCCTCTCGACCAGCAGGACATGGCCCTGTGGGATGCCGAAATGATCCTGGAAGCCGATAATCTATTACGAAAGGCTGGCACATTCGGGCGGTTCGGTCCGTTCCAGTGCCAAGCTGCAATCCAATCCGTGCATGCCGACCGGCGACGCTCCGGCATGACCGACTGGGCAGCTCTGGCCAAACTCTATGAAGCGCTTGTGATCATGAAGCCGACGGCCGGCGCGCGCGTCAGCCACGCGGCCGTAGTTGGCAAAGTGGAAGGTCCGGCTGCCGGATTGGCTCTCCTTGACCGGATAGCCGAGCGCGAGATCGTCAACTATCAACCCTCTTGGGCCGTGCGGGCTCACCTGCTGACCGAAGCGGGAGATGCGGAAGGCGCCTCCAATGCCTATCGGACCGCGATCGGCCTCAGCGACAGCGAAGCCGTGCGGCAATTCCTGCAAGCACGCCTCGATAGTATCGCATCGCCGGAGCGATGATCGCTTACTTCTCTGTTAGCTTCAGCTCGATGCGGCGGTTGGTGGCGCGGGCATCCGGCGTATCGCCCGGTGCGATCGGCTGGAATTCGCCAAAACCGGCGGCAACCAGCCTGTCAGCGGGGACGCCCTGCGAGATCAGGAACTTGACCACCGCAATGGCGCGTGCCGATGA
Organism: Rhizobium pantanalense; assembly: GCF_030182525.1. NCBI lineage: Bacteria > Pseudomonadati > Pseudomonadota > Alphaproteobacteria > Hyphomicrobiales > Rhizobiaceae > Rhizobium > Rhizobium pantanalense. The sequence goes on along the minus strand of NZ_JAQJCH010000001.1, from coordinate 274,046 downwards.
CAGCGCCCAGTTGTCCGGGTAACGGCCATTGCCGGAAAGCGGCACATTGTCCGTATGCCCGTCGACGCGCAGCACCCAGTTGATTTCTGGCGGAATTTCCTTGGAAAGATCGATGAGAGCTGTGGCAAGCTTCGTCATCTCCGCCTGACCCGCCGGATTGAGATCGGCCGCACCGGACGGGAAGAGCACTTCGGACTGGAACACGAAGCGGTCACCGACGATGCGGATATTATCGCGGTCGGAAAGAATTTCGCGCAAGCGGCCGAAGAAGTCGGAGCGATAGCGGTTCAGCTCCTGCACGCGCTGCGCTAGTGCCACATTCAGCCGTCGGCCGAGATCGGCAATCTTCACCTGTGATGACTGATCCTTGGCTTCCGATGCCTGAAGGGCAGCTTCGATAGCGGCGATCTGACTGCGCAAGGCTGCAATCTGCTGATTGAGCAGATCGACCTGGCTCATTGCGCGCGCGCTCACCTGCTTCTGCTCGTCAAGTTCCTGCGAAAGCGAGCCGACCCGCTTTTCCGCAGCCTGGCTGCTGCCGGAGCCTGCTGCGAGCAAGGCCTGCAGCCGCGAGCGCTCAGTCTCCGCCGACGACAGCGACGCCTGCAGATTGGCGACGGCATCTTCCAGATCCTGCTTGCCGCCCTTCTCCAGCGCCAGTTGCTGCACCAGATCGTTGATGCGGCTGTTGAGGCGATTGAGCACCTCGTCGCGGCCGGAAATCTCACGGCTGAGAATGAATTGGCCGACGACGAATACCGTCAGCAGGAACATGATCGCCATTAACAGCGTGGACAGCGCATCGACAAAGCCTGGCCAGTAGTCGACACTTCTCTGGTGGCGTCGGTTGCGGGCGAGCGCCATGGCTTACTTGCTCCCGGTCTTCTCTGTATGGCTGATCCGGTCGGCGAGGCGGTCGAGCGTGCGACGCATCGATTTGGCTTCTTCCTGCTGCGCCTCGATCCAATCGCGCAGCATCTGCTGCTCGTTGCGCATGTTCTTGACCAAGCCCTGAATGCCTTCGGCAAGGTTTGCCATGGCCGTCACAGAACGCTGGCCGCCGCCCTCCTCGGCGATCTTGCGCAGATAGTCCGATAGCGCCCGCACATCCTCCGAAGAGGCGCCGGTCGCGCCTTCGATGACCGGGGCGATGTCGGAGCCGACGTCGGTGACGGAAGAAAGCCAATTTTCAAGTTCGGTATAGAAGCGGTTCTGCGCACGGCCGGCCTGCAGGTCGAGGAAGCCGAGGATCAGCGAGCCGGAAAGGCCGAGCAGCGAGGAGGAGAAGGCCGTGCCCATACCCACGAGCGGGCCGGAAAGACCTGATTTCAGGGCGCTCAGAATATCGCCGGTGTCGCCGGCGCCGGCATCGAGGCCTTGGATGACGTCGTTGATAGAGCCGATCGTGCCGATCAGACCCCAGAAAGTGCCGAGCAGACCGAGAAAGACGAGAAGGCCGATAAGATAGCGCGAGGTATCGCGCGATTCGTCGAGGCGGGTGGCAATCGAATCGAGGATCGAGCGCAGGGTCGCCGTGGAAAGCTGCATGGCACGGCGGTTGCCGAGCAGCGCCCGCATCGGTGCCAGCAGCCGCGGATTGCGGCCAACCTTGTCCGCATTGCCGACGGCACGGAAATGATTGAACCAGCGAACCTCCGGCCTCAGCATCAGCACATGATTGAAGACCAGGAGGATGCCGACGACCAAAACGCCGACGATCAGGCCATTGAGGCCGGGATTGTGCAGAAAGGCGACCTGCGCCTGGCGGAAAAGGATTGCCACGATGAAGCCGACGATGACCAGGAAAAGAACCATGGTCCAGAAGAAAGCCATCGGGCTTGAAAGCTTATAGGCGTAATTTCCCGATACGTTGTCGGTCGATCCGAGATCCGACAGATTCACATTTTCCATCACACGCTCCGACACCGCATCTTCCGCAGGCGGAGACTAGAGCAACATTGTGCCGAATTGAAGAGACGGAAAGCACAAAACAGTCCGTTGGCAACAGGCTGTTTTGTCATTCGAAAAAGCGAATGGGGGAATGGCTTACTTCGTCGGGATCGGTCGCTTAACTACTTCGGCGAGTGCTTTCTGGATATGCTCGTTGCCGCAGATGATCGAACTGGTGCCGAGCATGTCGGTGCCGCCCTGGAAATCCGAGACGAAACCGCCGGCTTCCCGGATCAGCAGAATGCCGGCTGCGATATCCCAGGGAGACAGCCCGGTTTCCCAGAAGCCGTCGAAGCGGCCGGCAGCGACATAGGCAAGATCGAGCGATGCGGAACCGAGACGGCGCACACCGGCAACCTCGCCCATGACATGACGCAGCTCGACGAGGAACTTGCCGTGATTGCCGCGGCCGAGATGCGGAACGCCGCAGCCGATGACGCTATCCGACAGCACGCGGCGCGAGGCGACGCGCAGGCGGCGATCGTTGAGGAAAGCGCCGCCGCCGCGTTCGGTCGTATAGAGTTCGTCCGTCGCCGGATTGAAGATGACTCCGGCGACGATCTCGTCGTTGCGCTCGAGCGCGATCGAAACGGCGAACATCGGAATGCCGTGCAGGAAGTTGGTGGTGCCGTCGAGCGGATCGACGATCCAGCGATGGGCGCCATCCGTGCCCTTGACCTCTTCGCTTTCCTCGCCGAGAAAACCATACGTGGGACGAGCCTTCATCAGCTCGTCGCGGATGATCTTCTGCGCCTTCAGATCCGCCTGGCTGACGAAATCGCCCGGTCCCTTCACCGAAACCTGCAGGTTCTGCACTTCGCCGAAATCGCGGCTGAGCGACTTGCCTGCCTTGAGGGCAGCCTGAACCATGACATTGAGAAGAGCAGAACGGGCCATCGGGTTTCCTTGGATAATGCAGAAAGCGCTGACCGGGCCCGAAAGCAGGCCCCGACGGAGCGGGAGCGTCAGCGGAAATAAAAGATTGGCGGCCTCAAGACCATAAAATTGCGGGAATTTCAAGTGGTGAGGCCACGGCAGACGCAAACTGACCTCAGATCAGCTCCGCCAGGGCTCGATCCGGCACCTTTATTATCGCGCGCGCCGATACTTGTTGGCTGCATCGATGGCCGCCTTCTGCTGATAGTCCTCGATCCCTTGATAGAAATCCTCGAGCTCGGGGTCTTTCAGGCCGGCACGGCGGGAAATGACATACCAGGTGGCGGCAGCCACCGGATCCTGCTTCGTGCCGATGGCGTTGATATAGAGATGTGCCAGCTTGTTTTGCGCAACGACGTTGCCGCGATAGGCTGCAACCCGCATCCAGTTGAAGCCGTTCTCGAGATCCTGTGCGCCGCCGGTGCCGTTGATCAGCCAGATGCCCATATCGAGCTGGGCGGTATCGAAGCCTGCATTGGCGGCACGCGACAGCCACTCCCGTGCACGCGCTTTCTTTTCCGGCGGCAGATCGGGAAGGTTGAGATAGAGCTGCGACACGGCATATTGCGCGTCGGCGATGCCCTGCTCGGCGGATTTCTCATAATAGGGAAGCGCCATCTGCAGGCCCTTGGGGCCTGGATTTTCGGCCGTCAGCATCTGAGCTACGTTGAATTCCGCCGAAGGTTGACCTGCATCGGCCGCCTTCTTCATCCAGTCGTCGGCCTTCTTCTGATCGCGGGGCACATCGCGCCCTTCCATCAGGATCAGCGCGTATTTGAACATCGCCGTGGGATCGCCGCCCTCGGCCGCCTTGCTGTACCAGAAGGCGGCGTCCTTTGTGTCGCGTTTAACGCCCAGGCCCTGTGCCATCAGCTCAGCGATCAAGGTCTGTGCGGCCGGATCACCAAGCTGCGCCCGCGGCAATGCTTTTTGGAAGGCGGTCAGGTAATAGCCGCGCTGGAAGGCACCATAAGCATCGTCCACCTTGCCGGTGAAAGGCTTTTCCGGCGGCAGGTCGGGCAAGTTTGCCCCCATGCGCTCGAAAACCCCGACACCCTGGGATGGCTTGATGTCGCTGTCAGCTTTCGGCTCCGCGCCCGGCTGGATCTTTTCGGTCTTGAAGGTGCCGGCATCGGCGCCTAGAGGCCGCGTCATGACATTGTCGTTGTGCTGCGGTGCAGCCGGCACGGTTGTGTCGTCGTCGGATTGTGCATTGTCATCGGGACGTGCACCCTTCTCCGCCGGCTGCGAAACACCGGGCAGCGACGTATCACTGTTGCCTGACTGCGCTGCGGCCAGCAACGGAAATGCCGCGAGCCCGGCTGCAAGCACGGCAAGGAAGGATCGATGGCGGAATCGAGGCGCTGACGACATGAATCGCTATCAATCCTCAAACCGTGGCGCTTTTTCGTCCAGAAGCGCATTCACTTCGGCGACGATGGAGGGGGCTGCCGCAGGGTCGGCAAAAACCGCCTGATGCAGCGCGACGAACTCGGCACCCGTCAGGGCCACCTCCAGCGCCGACTTCGGATCGGTGCCGCCCATGACGATGCAGGGGATTTCGATCATCGAGGCCCACCATTCGCCAAGCGCCAGGTTCTTCGGATGCGCCTCCGGCTTGATGTCGCCGTCAAGCTTGCCGAAGAAGATATAGTCCGGCCTGAGCTCGCCCACCTCCAGCGCGCTATGCCTGTCGGCAGCGCTGCCGCCGCCGACGATCAGCTTCGGCACGAATTTTTCGACGGCTTCGGTAAGCTCGGTGATATTGCCGGCGATATGCAGCCCATCGGCCTTGGCACGGCCCGCGACGCGGCTGTCCCCGGCAATGAGCGCTGCCGCTCCTGCGGCCTGAATGACCGGCACCAGCTTTTCCGCATGTTTCTGGAAGGTGCTGTCATCGAGACCATACTGGGGAATGATCACAGAGGCGACGTCTCCGCCCCTCAAGGCATCGGCCACCGCCTTCGCTCGCTGCTCGATATCGGCAATATCGGGAACGATGAGAACGAGGCGGCAACGATCTTCGGGCACGGTCATGCGAGCTTCCATGGTTTCGGCTTCCATCGTCAGCGATGGCGCACCGTTTCGATAATCGTGAGTAAATCCGTTAGCTCTCTCTGACAAGGGGCAGCGGCCGAAACCGGCAATTCGCAGCAGAGGACACTCACGACGCGAACCTTCGCAAGCGACCATTCTCACAATATATCATGCAGCGCACAATTAACTTGCCGCCCTTTGGCGTTTGACGTAGCTTTCGCCCATGTCGACCATGGACCCTTTCGCAGCCATCGCGGATCCGAACCGGCGTCATCTGCTGGAGGAATTGCGCCGCGCACCCAAGACGGTCAACGAACTGGCGCAGGGCCTGCCAATCAGCCGCCCGGCTGTCTCGCAGCATCTCAAGGCGCTGCTCGACAGCAACCTCGTTTCCGTCACCAATGAAGGCACGAAACGCATATACGCGGTCAACAGCCGCGGCTTCGACAAGCTGAACCTATGGCTGGATCAGTTCTGGTCCTGAAAAGCCCTTCGCTTTCGCGGCATTTGGCAGCCGGCGGCGGCAACCATGACAGCACGAACGGCGGTTTTGGCCTGCCGCCCTGGAGCTAAGCCAGCGATAGAAACGACATGACTTCCGGATGGGCCAGCGGCGTGACGAAACTGGCATCGTCGCGACGTGCCATCAAAACCCGGCCACCTTCGATGAATGAGGACTACAACGAGCCGAGAGTCGTCAGCGACGACATTTGTTGCATAAAATGGGGAAAATTGCGCCAACCCCTACTTTCGACGCTATGACGCTGGCGCATCCGTTTTGACGGAAATGCTCATCGATCCTGGCTGGAAATTGCCTCAAGACCTTTCGATCTGCCTCTCTTGCCCCTAAGATCGATGGCTTTTTGAACTTTGGAACGTTGCCTCAGTGAACGGAGGAACGCAGACGCTGGATTTCGTCCTTGACGCGCAGTTTCCTGCGTTTGATGTCGGCTATTTCCGTATCATTGCTAGAGGGAGATGACATTGCCGCATGGAGCGCCTCCTCGAGCGCGACATGTTTCTTTTCGAGCGATTCAAGATGAGCTTGAACAGTCATATGACCCTTCCTTCCTCTTAAGAGCCCTGACCATCCATTCGCCAAGGCTCTAGGTGTCAACCTTTTCACTGTGCCATAAGATCGTGCCTTTGTCGAAGGCGAAAACGTGGCCCATAGGCGGCAAATTCGTGATGAAGGATAACTTCCCGTTATCGCCATTTGGTGATAGGAGCTTGCGGAATTCAGGAGGCGGAACGAATGCGATTCCGCGATATGCTGGGGAAATGAACATGGCCGATCAGGAACAGGCGGAAATCAGGCTGATCGTGGCGCGTTTGCGCCAGGAACACGAGGATTATGATGCCGCAATCAATGCCATGATCGAGACGGGCTGCGACGCCCTTCGCATCCAGCGCATGAAGAAGAAGAAGCTCGTCATCAAGGACAAGCTGACCAAGCTGGAAGACCAGATCATCCCCGATATCATAGCCTGAGGAGCACAAAGCAACGATGATGACCGAAAGACCGCCTGTCGCCATCATCATGGGAAGCCAGTCCGACTGGGAGACCATGAAGAATGCCGCGGACACCTTGGAAGCGCTCGAAATCACCTATGATGCGCGCATCATTTCCGCTCATCGTACGCCGGACAGGCTGGTGAACTTCGCCAAGGGCGCAAAGGACGAGGGCTTCAAGGTCATCATCGCCGGCGCCGGCGGCGCGGCACACCTGCCGGGCATGGCGGCTTCCATGACGCCGCTGCCGGTCTTCGGCGTGCCGGTGCAATCCCGCGCGCTCTCCGGCCAGGACAGTCTTCTCTCGATCGTGCAGATGCCGGCCGGCATTCCCGTCGGCACGCTCGCGATCGGCAAGGCCGGCGCGGTCAACGCTGCCCTTCTTGCTGCCGCCGTCCTGGCGCTTGGCGACGAAGAGATCGCCGACCGGCTCGACGAATGGCGAGCACGTCAGAGCGCGGCAGTTGCCGAATATCCGATGGACGACCTATGAACGTGAAGACGATCGGCATCATCGGCGGCGGCCAGCTCGGCCGCATGCTGGCCATGGCGGCCGCACGCCTGAATTTCCGCACCATCATTCTCGAGCCGCAGGCGGATTGCCCGGCCGCCCATGTCGCCAACGCGCAGATTGCCGCTGCCTATGACGATGCGGCCGCACTTGCCGAGCTGGCGAAGCGCTGCGATGTCGTGACCTATGAGTTCGAGAACGTGCCCGTGACCGCCGCCGAGGATCTCGCCCTGCAGGTAACGGTCTATCCGCCGCCCAAGGCGCTTGAAATGGCGCAGGACCGGCTGACCGAAAAGAGCTTCATCAATGGCTGCGGCATTCCGACCGCCCGCTTCCAAGCCGTCGACAGCCAGACCGATCTCGAAAAGGCGCTCGCCGATTTCGGCGGCCAAGGCGTGCTGAAGACCCGTCGTCTCGGCTATGACGGCAAAGGGCAGCGCGTCTATCGCTCCGCTGCCGACAGCGCCGAGGGCGGCTATGCAGCCCTGGGCAGCGTGCCGCTGATTCTGGAAAGCTTCGTATCCTTCGAGCGTGAAATCTCGATCATCGCCGCCCGAGGCAGCGACGGGAAAGTCGCCTGCTACGATCCAGCGGAGAACGTCCATCGCAACGGCATTCTCCACACCTCGACGCTGCCGGCGAGCATTTCCGCGCAGACGGCCGCGGTCGCGCGCAACGCTGCGGAGAAGATATTGACGGCGCTTGGTTATGTCGGCGTCATCGGCATCGAGTTCTTCGTGCTTGCCGATGGCAGCCTAATCGCCAATGAAATGGCGCCGCGCGTCCACAATTCCGGCCATTGGACGGAAGCCGCCTGCGTCATCTCGCAATTCGAGCAGCATATCCGTGCCGTCGCCGGCCTGCCGCTCGGAAATCCTCAGCGCCATTCGGATTGTGTCATGACGAATCTGATCGGCGACGACATTCTGGCATTGCCGGAATGGCTGCGCCTTGACGACACGCTCGTGCATCTCTACGGCAAGACCGAAGCCCGGCCGGGCCGCAAGATGGGCCATGTCACACAGCTTCTGCGCTGAGATCAGCGGGAAAAAGCCCCTGACATGGTTGACAGGCCCAGTATGACAGGGTATTTGCTCCCCACCCTAAAGAGCGCGCCCTGAGCGCGCTTTTGATTGTTAAAAGACCCGGGCGAATGTGACATTCCCCCTCAGAGATCGCGGATCAGAAAAATGAAGATCAAGAATTCGCTCAAGTCGCTCAAGGCGCGCCATCGTGACAACCGTCTCGTCCGCCGCAAGGGCCGCATTTACATCATCAACAAGCTGAACCCGCGCTACAAGGCTCGTCAGGGCTGATACAGCGCCCGGCTCCGGTCCCATGGATCGGGCCTCAGTTTTAGTTGATCGCATCAAATTTGTTTTGATCTTCGACATTGGCGGGCTACTATGCCCGCCATGCGCGTTTTTGCTTTGTCATATCTAGCCCTGCCGATTCTGTTTGCTCTGACTGCCTCTGCACCCCATGCGGCGCTGGCTGATGAGCCGAACCCTGTGGAAAAGCAGAATCCGGGCGAATTCTCCGGCACCCTGTCGCCCAAGCAGCAGCTCGACAATCTGTTCATAGCGCTCAGGCGGCAGCGTGATCCTGACCAGGCAAGCTTGATTGCGGATCAGATCAGTGCCGAGCTCAGCGATTCCGGCAGCGCCACCATCAATCTCCTGATGCAATGGGCCGACAAGGCCATTCAGGAAAAGCGCAATGCCGCCGCGATGGATTATCTCGATCAGGTGATCTCGCTGAAGCCCGACTATGTCGAAGGCTGGAATCGCCGCGCCACGCTCAATTTTGCGATCGGCGACTATCGCAAGTCGATGGAAGACATCAATCAGGTCTTGCGCATCGAGCCGCGCCATTTCGGCGCGCTGGCCGGCATGGCGGCGATGCTGACCGAGCGCGGCAACGACGCACAGGCTCTGAAGGTCTGGGACCGCTTTCTGGAAGTCTACCCGGCGAATCGATCGGCCCAGGAGGAAGCGGGCAAGCTCTCGGAAAAACTTGCCGGCAGCCGCACCTGATTATATGCGGCGGTCTCACGGCCGAAATCGCATTTGGAGGGATGAAAAGCCGCAATATCGCGCTAGATTAGCGTCTTAAGATATTTGATCCGTGCCGCAATGATCGATTCTCTGTTCGCCGTCATCGTTCTCCTTATCGTTTTCGCCGCAGGCTTTTCCGCGTACAAGACCCGTGCCATCGAGCAGGCCTATCCCAATATCGGCGAGCTTACCGATATCGGCGGCTATCGCCTCAATGCCGTCCATCTGCCGCGTCCCACAACCGCGGACCTACCTGCGCTGGTCTTCATCCACGGTGCCAGCGGCAATCTGCGCGATCAGTTCGCAGCCTTCGCAGCGCCCTTAAGCGGCCGCGCCGAAATGCTGTTCGTCGATCGTCCCGGCCACGGCTATTCCGAACGCGGGACCGCCGAAAACGCCCTTCCCTCCGGTCAGGCCGACGCCATCGCCCAGCTAATGGACAAGCGCGGCATCAAGAGCGCCATCATCGTCGGCCACTCGTTCGGCGGCGCGATTGCGGCCGCCTTTGGCATGCGCCATCCCGAAAGAACCGAGGGCCTGCTCTTTCTCGCGCCGGCAACACACCCCTGGTCCGGCGGCGTCGACTGGTACTATACGCTTGCCGCCACGCCCGTCTTCGGCTGGCTCTTTACGCAGATCTTCGTTATCCCGCTCGGCTTGCGCCGGGTCGAAACTGGCACGCTCAGCATCTTCCGCCCGAATGCGCGGCCGGCCGATTATATAATGAAGACGGCACCGGAGCTGGTGCTGCGGCCGCAAACCTTCCGCAACAACGCGATCGACGTGGTCAATCTCTTTGCCTATGTCTCGGCCCATGCGCCGCGCTACAGCGAGATCAAGGCACCCACGATCATCATCACCGGCGACAGCGACGATGTCGTGCTGGAGGAGTTGCACTCACGTGGACTTGCCCGGGATATCGTGGGCGCCGAACTCGTCACCATTCGCAATCTCGGCCACAAGCCGGATTATGTAACGACGGATGTCGCGATCGCCGCCATGGAACGGCTGGCAGGCCAGCCGCGCGATCTGCAAGTGCTTGCCGCACAGGCGGAAATCCGCATCAGCAGCCTCGGCAGCGAAGTTTCCGAGCGACAGCCCTCCTCTCAGGCCATGACGACATCATGACCAGGCGCATCCTCGAATATGCGGCTATGCGGCACTGTCCCGATGGTCTGCCGCACTGCCTGCAGCATGATGGAGGCCAGCCGCTCCGTTGCCGGGCTCCCCTCTGTCTCAGCACGATGCAGCACGAGATCGAGCGTCGGCAAAGACGGTAAGCCCGCCTCATCCGGCGTCAATTGTCGTACCTTTGGCGGCAGGCCGAGCGGTGTGCGCAGTGTCAGGCCAAGACCCGCCGCCGTCGCCGCCCAAAGCCCCCCAAGACTCGGGCTGACGAAGGATATCCGCCAGCCGATACCGGCGCGATCGAGTGTCTTCGTGGCGATGTTGCGTAGCAGGCATGGCGCCTCAAGCGAAGCCAGAGGCATGACCTCGCCGCTATCGGCATGCCAGTGCAGGACGCCATTGGCCGGACCGACCCAGCAGAGCGGCACTTCCGCAATACGATCGGTATAGGCCGTGCGAAAGCCATCGCTCCAGGCAAGCGCCAGATCGAGCTTGCCTGACGTCACCCGCTCAACAAGTTCCGCATTGCGCACGACACGCGCCTCAATACGCACCTTGGGATGCGCGCGGGCGAAACGACCCAATACATCCGGCAGCAGTGTCTCGCCGAAATCCTCCTGCAAGCCGAGCCGCACCCAGCCCTCAAGCTCCGTCCCATGCAGCGCCGTGGCCGCCTCGTCGTTGAGATCCAGCAGCCGCCGGGCATAGCCAAGCATCCTCTCGCCGGCCTCCGTCAGTGCCAGCCCCCGCCCCGCCTTACGGAAGATCGGCGTGCCCGCCTGCTCCTCTAGCTTCTTCAGCTGGGCGCTGATGGCGGAGGTCGATCGCCCGAGCCTGTCGGCCGCCTTGGCATAGCTGCCAAGATCCATGCCGGTAACGAAGCTGCGCAGCACATCGAGATCGAAGATGACTTTTCGCATGGATAACCATCCATATTTTTGGGACTGTATATCCAGAATTATCTGATTTTCAGGATGATTATCCGCTGGCATTCTATGATCGTCAAGTGACACCGAAACAGGAGCGATCCCCATGCCATTCACCCGCATCACCCTTCAACGCGGCAAGTCGCCGGAATATCTCAAGGCACTTTCGGATAATTTCCACCGCGCTCTGGTCGAAGCCTTCGAGGTGCCGCCGACCGATCGCTTCCAGTCCATTCATCAGCTGGAGCCGCATGAGCTCATCTTCGATCGCACCTATTTCGCCAGCAAGCCACGTTCGGACGATTACGTTTTCTTCGACGTCACGATCGGCAAGCCGCGCAGTACCGAAGTCAAGAAGGCTTTCTATCGCCGGGTCGCCGAACTTCTTGCCGATTCGGCCGGTATCCGTCCCGAGGACATCATGATCACCATCACGACGGCGACACGCGAGGATTGGTCCTTTTCGGACGGCATCGCGCAAATGATCGAACAGGCTTGAGAGCCATGCCTCAGACCACATCTACCCCATCGCCCGCCATCCATCGCGCCGGCACGAATATGCGGCCGTCACCCGAGGGCATCGCCACGGCCTCCTTCCTGGTGGAGTCGCTGGTCGAGAACGTTGAAAACGGCGGCCTCACAGCCATGCGCTGCGAACTCGAACCAGGCGTCATGACGCGCTGGCATACGCATCCGCACGGGCAGGTCCTTTACGTTCTGTCCGGCGTCGGACTTGCCGAACGTTTCGGCGGCCCGGCCGAGGAACTCCGCGCCGGCGATTGCATCAGCTTCGCCCCGAACGAGCGCCACCGGCATGGCGCGGGCCTGGAGAACGCCTTCTCCTATATCAGCATCCAGGCGGCGGAGAATGGAAGCGCCGTGACCTGGCTGGAGGAATGATCCATGATCGCTATGCAATATAACTTCCCCCTCCCCGCGGATTACGACATGGCGATCATCGATCGCCGTATCCGTGAAAAAGGTCCCCTGCTCGACAATCTCCCGGGCCTCAAGTTGAAAGCCTACTTGACGGCGAGAAAGGGCGATGCCGTCACGGGGAGCCGGCAGAATTTCTACTCGCCCTTCTACGTCTGGCAGCAGGAGGAGGGCCTTAGCGACTTCGTATGTGGCCCAGGCTTCCAAGCCTTGGCGGAGAATTTCGGCCACCCTCAGGTCAACACCTGGATCGCCTGGCACGCCGAAACATCTGCGGGCATCCGCCGCGCCAAATTCGCGACACGCGAGGTGGTCGCAATCGATGCCGGAACCTCGCTCGCCGAGCTCCGCGCGAGCGAAACTGAAGCGGCGACGCAAGCTCTCTCGCACAGCGAAGCACTGGCCTCGGTCGCCGCCTTCGAGCCCACCCACTGGACGCTGGTGCGCTTCCGCCTCTTGGCCGAGCCGCCAAAAGATCCGGCCCGGCCAGGGGTTCAGACCTACGATGTCGGGCATCTTTCGCTGCCTGGCATCGCCTGAAGTGTCACGGAGACAATCTCGTTGTTTTAAAGGAAGGACGGGCGCTTTATGGAGGGAAAGCCTTTCTAATCAGAAGAGTGATCCTTCCATGGTCGATATCGCAATGATCGAAGCCGCCCGCACTCGCCTCGGCGGCCGAGCGCGCCGCACGCCGCTGCTCTCCTCGCCCTTTCTCGATGAAATCGCAGGGCGACGCCTGTTCGTGAAAGCCGAGTGCCTGCAGCACTCCGGCTCCTTCAAGTTCCGCGGCGGCTGGTCGGCGGTTTCAGCGCTGGAGCCGTCCGTACGCGCCAGAGGCGTCATCGCCTTCTCCTCCGGCAATCACGCGCAAGGCGTGGCATTGGCGGCAAAGCTGCACGGCGTTCCCTCTGTCATCATCATGCCGACCGATGCGCCGAAGCTGAAGATCGCCAATACCCGTGCCTTTGGCGCCGAGGTCGTGCTCTATGATCGCGTGAAGGAAGATCGCGACGAGATCGGCGCCCGCATTTCCAAGGAGCGCGGCCTGACACTCATCAAGCCCTTCGACGAACCGCAGGTGATCGCCGGCCAGGGAACGACCGGGCTAGAAATCGCCGAACAGGCTGCCGAGGAAGGCATCGAAGATGCAAACGTACTGGTTCCTTGTGGCGGTGGCGGGTTAACCTCGGGTATCGCACTCGCGCTCGAATCCCGCGCGCCGGGTTTCAAAGTACGCCCGTGCGAACCGGAAAATTTCGACGACACCGCCCGTTCGCTGGTTTCGGGTAAGATCGAGCGTAATGCCGCCCTACAGGGCTCGATCTGCGACGCCATTATCAGCCCCCGGCCGGGCGATATCACTTTTCCAATCATGAAGCGTCTTTGCGGCCCCGGCCTTGTCGTGACCGATGAGGAAGCACAGAAGGCCATGGCTCTTGCCTTCACCCGTTTGAAGATCGTCGTGGAACCAGGCGGCGCCGTCGCGCTTGCTGCGGCACTCTTCCACGGCAGGCACATCGACGGCGATACTGTGATCGCCGTCACCTCAGGTGGCAATGTCGACAGGGAAGTCTTCGAGGCGGCGTTAAGCCGCCACTAGGTCTTTAATTCACGGCGCGACGATAGAGCGCCAGCGACCCGGCGAGAGCCAGCAGCGCGCCGCCACAGGCACGCTCGAGCCATTTCGCCCCTTCCGACTTCAGGACGCGGACCGCCTGCGAACCGAAGACCGCATAGCCGAACATGATCATAAAATCGAGCGCGGCGAAGATTGCGCCGAGGACGATATATTGCTGAATCTGCGGCGCTGAGGGATCGATGAACTGCGGCAGAAAGGCCGAGAAGAAGAGATAGCCCTTAGGGTTGGTCACGGCGACCATGAAACTCTTGAGGCCGATAGAGAAAGCGGTTCCCTTCGATTGACTCGCGCTCGCCTGCAATGCGCCGTCGATGCTCCCCTTCGAGCGCAGCATCATAATGCCGAGAAAGGCGAGATAGGCCGCGCCGACCCATTTCAGGGCCGAAAACCAGAACTCGGAAGCCGCCAGCAGGGCGCCAAGCCCGATGGCAACCGCGCTGATCAGCACTGCATCGGAAAGAACGGCCCCGATCATGCCCGGCAAGGCGCGCCTGACGCCGAAGCGCGAACCATTGGTCAGCGCCAGCAGCACAGTCGGCCCCGGCGTCGCGATACCGATGAAGGAAACAGCCGCGAAGGCGAGCAGCGTGGTCAGATGCATGAGGGTCCCTCCTCTGGAAGGGAGGAAGGTTGCATGTGGGAAGGTGGTTAGCAAGGGGCTTGGTGGAGGCATTCAGTCTGCCGCACCTATGATAACCCCCTCTGTCACTTCGTGACATCTCCCCCACAAAGGAGGGAGGGAGATTGGTAACTCGTGGCACCGGCACGCCTCAAGCGAATATTGGATGCGCAGAAACCACAGTTCACCTGTGAAAGGAACGGGCGACAAACTCCCAACGATCTCCCCCTTGCGGGCAGGGGTATCGCATATGAACTGAAATCGCAGCTGACCCCTTCTCCCCAGCGGGGAGAAGGTGCCGCCAGGCGGATGAGGGGGTGCCCGCCAAGACTACGAAAATCCATGAATTCAAATCGATAGCCCCCTCATCCGACCCTTCGGGCCACCTTCTCCCCGCGGGGGAGAAGGAATTTCCGGTGCCGAGCCACCCCATATGCGATACCCCTGCCCTTGTGGGGGAGATGTCAGCAAAGCTGACAGAGGGGGTATGCACCCTCCACAAACTCGATCAGCTATGGGTAAATCTCCCATCCCCCGAACTACCCCACCAACCCCGCATCCTTCGCCGCCAGCGCGCCAATCGCCGACCAGTCCAGTTCCTCGCCGCCATGCGCCAGCAGGTTGAGGAACCGATCACGCAGCAGGCTTGCCAATGGCAGCGGCACGTTCAGCGCTTCGCCGGCAGCCAATGCCAGCCGAATATCCTTCTGGCCGAGCGGCGCGGTGAAACCCGCCGGCTTGAACTTGCGATCCGCGATCAGCCCGCCATAGGTCTTGTAGACAGGCGCGTTGAAAAGCGTCGAGGTCAAGAGATCGAGATAGGCATGTCGGTCGACGCCGCCCTTCTCGACCAGCGCCATGGCCTCGCCAAGAGACTCGATAACCGAAGCGATGAGGAAATTGCCGCTGAGCTTGACGAGATTGGCCGCCTTCGGCTCCTCGCCGAGAACGAAGGTGCGCTGACCGATGGCGTCGAAGAGCGGCGTGACCGACTGGATGGCGTCTGGCGCACCCGCAGCGGCAACGAAGAGCTTTGCCGCAGCCGCCGCTTCCGGGCGACCGAAGACGGGAGCGGCAACGAAGCGCTGGCCCGCCGCGGCATGCTCTTTAGTAAGCCGCTCGGACATGGCGACGCTGATTGTGCTTGCAGAGATATGGACTGCACCCTTGCCAAAGCTTGCCAAAACGCCGCCATCGCCATGGACGATGGCCGATAGCGCATCGTCATGCGCGAGCATGGTGAAGACAGCCTCGCCGCCGCAGGCTTCCGCAACGGTCGTCGCAACCTTGGCGCCCTCGCGGGCCAGAACCTCGGCCTTGTCGCGCGAACGATTGTAGACGGTCACCTCATGCCCGGCCTTGATGAGATTGGTGGCCATGGCGCTGCCCATCTGGCCCAATCCGATAAATCCGACTTTCATTGGCATATCTCCTTCTCAATTCGCCTACTTGGGGATTGCAGGCCCTTCGGCTTCAAGAAAAAACCCGCCGTCTTTCGACAGCGGGTTTCGGATGTTTGAGGTGCTGCCGCAATCAGATGTCGGCAATCACACGCCGGACTGGCCGTCCGAACCGATATAGGCAATGCGCAGCATGTTGGTGGCGCCCGGCGTGCCGAGCGGCACACCGGCCGAAATGATGATGCGGTCGCCCGGCTTGCCGAAACCTTCCTCGGCAACGATGCGGCAGGCATTGTTGACCATGTCGTCGAGGTCGGTCGCATCGTGAGTGACCACACAGTGCATGCCCCAAACGACGGACAGGCGACGTGCCGTCTGGATGATCGGCGATAGCGCCAGGATCGGAACCTGCGGACGCTCGCGCGAGGCGCGCAGACCGGTGGTGCCGGAGGACGTGTAGCAGACGATGGCGGCAAGCTTCAGCGTCTCGGCGATCTGGCGGGCGGCGAGCGAGATCGCATCGGCGCCGGTCGCTTCCGGAAGAGCGCGCTGGGCATAGATGATGCCGGGATAATGCGGCTCGCGCTCGATGGTGCCGGCAATGGAAGCCATCATGGAAACGGCTTCGACCGGATAGTCGCCGGATGCAGATTCTGCCGAGAGCATGACGGCATCGGCGCCTTCGAAGACGGCGGTCGCGACGTCGGAAACTTCGGCGCGGGTCGGAACCGGCGCGGAGATCATCGATTCCAGCATCTGCGTGGCGACGACCACCGGCTTGCCGGAGCGGCGGCAGGCGCGGATCAGCTGCTTCTGAATGCCGGGAACGGCTTCCAGCGGCATTTCCACGCCAAGGTCGCCGCGGGCCACCATCAGTGCGTCGGAAAGCTCGATGATTTCCTCGATGCGCTCGACAGCCTGCGGCTTTTCGATCTTCGACATCAGGCCGACGCGGCCATGCGAGATCTTGCGGACTTCCGTCAAGTCTTCCGGGCGCTGGATGAAGGAGAGCGCAACCCAGTCGACTTCATTGGTCGCGAGAACGGCATCGAGGTCGGCGCGGTCCTTGTCGGTCAACGCGCCGACGCCGAGCAGCGTATCGGGCAGGCTGACGCCCTTGCGGTCGGAAATCTTCGTGCCCGAAATGACAGTCGTCACGATGCTCTTGCCGTCGCACTTTTCGGCACGCAGCGCCAGCTTACCGTCATCGATCAGCAGGCGGTGGCCGGGCTGAACCGATTCCAAGATTTCCGGATGCGGCAAGTAGACACGCGTGTTGTCGCCGGGGATATCCTGATTGTCGAGCGTGAAAGTCTGACCGGGCTTGAGATCGACCTTGGTGTCAGCAAACTTGCCGACGCGCAGCTTGGGACCCTGCAAGTCAGCGAGAATGCCGATCGGCCGACCACAGCGAGCTTCGACGGCGCGAATGCGCTGGATCAGCGTACGCATCACATCATGGCTGGCATGGCTCATGTTGATGCGGAACAGGTCCGCGCCGGCCTCATGAAGCTTCTGGATCATTTCCTCCGAAGAGGAGGCCGGACCGAGCGTTGCGAGGATTTTGACTTTTCGGTTTCGTCTCATCAATTCTGGCTTTCTTGGCTGCCCGAGGGCTCGGAAAGCTGAACCATCCAGCTCGCCTGGCGCCCGGTGTCGTATTCCTTGAATCCCATCTTCTGATAGCCACGAGCGTAGCAATCCTTGACGCCTGGGATTTTGAATTCGTTTTCCGCCACACACATTTCGACGTCGCCCGTCCAGCGGCCGCCGCGGGCCGCGTCTTCTGCGTAGAGGTAATAATAGCGGGATTGAAGCGGCCCCTCGATCAGAGTCGCGCAGGTGTTGGCCGGAATCTGCCACCAGCCCTCCGTCACCCAGCCATCCTTCGCGCGATAACCGATCGCCACGCCGACGAGGTTCTGCGTACCGTTGCACGTTCGGAAATCGGCATGAGCCGCATTCGGCATGAAGAAGAACGGCGCTGCCGCAGCGAGAATAAGGAAGGCGATTCGGGCGAGCGGGCCTGACCGCTTAACGAAACGTGGCGCGACTTGGCTGGACACGGCTTCCAATTGGCTCCCGGTTATTCGTTGTTGCGTCTTCTTGCGCCGCCATCCCATGAATGTCAACGCAACTCTAATCGATTATATTTTCTTCACGGGATGGTGACGGCACCATGCGCCGCTCTCCATCCGATCGAAGCTGCAAACCTTGCACCTTCCATCCGCACATGCAATCAAACAAAGAGTTGAAAATTTCAATAATCGACAATCCCCATGACCGATTTCAGACCGTTTGAATTCATACCCGGCAATCGTGACAAAGGCATGGTCATTCTCGGCGATCACGCCATGCGGCGCCTGCCTGAGCATTATGGCAGCCTGGGCCTGGCGGAGACCGCCTTTTCCCGCCACATCGCCTACGACATCGGCATCGAAGGCCTGTGCCGTCATCTCTGCGCGCGGCTTGA
Source organism: Rhizobium pantanalense (assembly GCF_030182525.1). Lineage (NCBI taxonomy): Bacteria > Pseudomonadati > Pseudomonadota > Alphaproteobacteria > Hyphomicrobiales > Rhizobiaceae > Rhizobium > Rhizobium pantanalense. The sequence goes on along the minus strand of NZ_JAQJCH010000001.1, from coordinate 255,922 downwards.
TGTGCCGGGCGTGCTGGGTGGCTTTTCCCGTCTTCTGATCGATCCGAACCGCGGCGAGGATGATCCTACGCTCATCATGAAGATCTCGGACGGAGCGATCATCCCGGGCAATCATCCGATTACGGATGAGGAATGGAATTACCGCATAGAAGCCTTCCACCGGCCCTATCACAAGGCGGTGGACGAGACGGTTTCCGCCGTTGCCGAGGCGACCGGCAAGGCGCCCCTGGTTTTCTCGATGCACTCCTTCACACCGGCTTGGAAAGGCGTGCCGCGCCCCTGGCATGCAAGCGTGCTCTGGGACAGCGACGACCGTGCCGTTGTGCCGCTCCTTGCAAAGCTCGGCGCTGATACCGATCTCGTTATCGGAGACAACGAGCCTTATGACGGTGCCTTGCGCAATGACACCATGTTCCGTCATTGCATGATGAAGGGCATTGCGCATGCGCTGCTGGAGGTTCGGCAAGATCTGATCGGCGAAGAGGCCGGCATTGTCGAATGGGCCGATCGCCTGGCACCAATCTTCGCAGAGATCAATACCGATCCGGCGCTCCATGAATATAAGCGCTATCCTTCGCGCACTGGCTCTTATGAGGCATGAGGCGGCACGCGAATTGAGGAGAAAGAGATGACCACACTCACCAAGAAACAAGAGATCGAGCTCGAGGCTGCCGCCTTCCGCCGTCTCGTTGCGCATTTGCGCGAACGCAGCGACGTTCAGAATATCGACCTGATGAACTTGGCCGGTTTCTGCCGCAACTGCCTTTCCAACTGGTATCGCGAAGCAGCTGAAGATGCCGGGCTGCCGGTCAGCAAGGATGAGTCGCGCGAGGTGATCTACGGCATGCCCTACGAGGATTGGAAGAACCTGCACCAGAAAGAAGCCTCTCCTGTGCAAAAAGCCGCTTTCGAGCAGAACAAGCCGAAAGATTAACGCTCCCTTCACCAATTCGGCTTGACCTTGCGCGCCATTCGCGGCACGTCAACTGCCCGATCGAATTCGAAATCCCGCGCAAGCCATGAAGCGATGTGTCGTATCGGTGACCGACCGATCTCATCTGCGACGGGCTGCAAGCGACCCCTTTAAGACCCTTTAGGAGAATTGCATGGAAGAGAACAGCGTCGAGAACGTGGCCGCGGCGGAACTGCGTCAATTCATCGAGCGCATCGAGCGCCTCGAGGAAGAAAAGGCCGCCATCCAGTCCGACATCAAGGATGTCATGGGCGAAGCCAAGGGCCGCGGCTACGACACCAAGGCGATCCGCACCATCATCCGCCTTCGCAAGAAGGACGCAAACGAACGCCTGGAAGAAGAATCCATCCTGCAGACCTACATGGCCGCGCTCGGCATGGAATAATCGAGGCTTCACAAGCCTTGCGAGACGATCGGGAGCCGGTTTGCCGGCTCCTTTCTTTTTGAGCGCATCACTCTGTGAAAAGACGACCGATCAATTCGGCGGCACTCCCCTGCCACAGCTCGCCCCTGCCGGTTCCTGACCAGAGAGACAGGAAATCCGGCAATCCCTTCGCCGTCGATGCACTACGCATGTCCCGCGTGAATTTGTTCTGCGCCGGAAAGGGAAGAATGGCATCAGGCTTCCCATCTATCTCGTTCATGAAGCGGTTCTCGATCCCGCGCGCAAAGCGGCCCGAAAAGGCGCGCGTCGTCCGCGTCCTGCGCTCCGGCGTTTCCAGAAGCTTCCTGCGATAGGGTGCCGATGTTCCGGCTTCCGTACAGGCAAGGAAGGCCGTGCCCATCTGCACGGCTTGCGCTCCCGCCTGCAGCGCCGCCCGGATATCGCTTGGGGTCATGATGCCGCCAGCTGCGATCAGCGGCAAACGAATGGTGCCCACGCATTGCGCCAGGAGATCGCGCATGCCAATTTCCGGATCCGCTGCCCGCGTATCGAAAATGCCGCGATGACCGCCCGCTTCGAAGCCTTGCAGCACGATCGCATCCACGCTGCTCTCTTCCAGCGCCTTCGCCTCGTCGAGTGTCGTTGCCGTGCCGATCAGTGGGATGCCCGCCTTTTTCGCCTCTCGTACATGGTCGGCCGGCAACAGGCCGAAGACGAAGCTGAAGCAGGCCGGCTTGATGCGCAAGACAGCTTCGAACTGCGCATCGAAATCCTCTTCATAGGGAGGAGAAAGCTGCGGCGACGGCAGTTCCAACTCCTGGCGATATCCTGCGGTCGCAGCCAAGGCGCGCTCAACCCAATCGATGCCTACCTCCGGAATAGAATGCGGGATGAAGAGATTGATCGAAAAAGGCTTGTCTGTTCGCTGGCGCACCTCAGCTGCAAAGACTTCGATGGCCGCGGCATTTAAATAGGCGCCGCCCATGGCGCCGAGGGCACCGGCGGCGGAAGCCGCAGCCACGAGTTCTACCGACGAAGGACCGCCGGCCATCGGGGCGACGATCAATGGATGCTTCAAGCCAAGCTGTTGAAAAAGATTGCTGTCCATAGGACCGTCCTTCCGGAAATGCCTGCCCGAATCTCAACCCAACATAGGTGTTGCGCGATGAGTCGCTAGGAGCGACCAAGCGCCGCGGTGCGGGCCTCGATCGCCTTGATCACCGACACCATGTCGAGCCGGCCATTGCCGAGCTCGACGCTCTCGCCATAAAGAGTACGGCAGAGATCAAGGACAGGCGATGCCATATTGGCGGCGCGGGCCGCCTCCGCAATCAGTTTCGTGCTGTTGAACGCATCGGCCGTCGCCGCCTGCACTGAAAAATCCTGTGCGATAAGCTTCGGAATTTTCACCCGTGTCAGATCGCTGGCCATCGGGCCGGAATCGATAGCAGCCTGGAAGGTCTTGAGATCGAGCCCGTTGCTCTCGGCAAAATGCGCGGCCTCGGCGAGCCCCGCCAGCATCGTGCAGAGATAGAGATTGACGGTCAGCTTCATCAGCAGTGCATTGCCGACCGGACCGCACAGGATCGTTTCGCGGCACATGGGCGCAAGCAGCGGCCGCACCTCGGCTACCGTCTCCGCATCGCCGCCGAGCAGCGCGACCAGCTGCGCTGTCTCGGCAGGCTTCCGCGAGCCCGAAACCGGGGCTTCGACATAGCGCCCGCCGGCTGCGAGAATATCGGCGGCTAGCCCACGCGAATAGTCAGGCGGATTGGAGCCCATCGAAACCACGATGTGTCCGGATACCAGCTTGGCGAAATCCGTTGTCCCGCGCCGCAGCACCTCGTCCAGCACCGTTTCATTGACCAGCATCAGGATGACGATGCGGGCGCGCTCGAATACGTCCTCGACACTTGCAGCAACAGTTGCGCCAGCCTCGCGCAACGGTTCTACGGCGGCGAGCGAACGATTCCAGACCACGAGCTTCGTGCCGGCCCTTGCAAGATTGAGGGCCATCGGCTGGCCCATGACGCCGAGACCGACAAAGCCGATCTCCTCGCCCGGCGCGGCGCCGGGACGTTCGCTGACGCTGGTCATCATAACAACTCCGATGGTTCGGGTGACTATGCGATCTCTAGAGCAACTCCAGGAAAAGTGCGTAGCGGTTTTCCGTCCGGAATTGCGTGAAACAAAGAGATAGAGCGGCTCAGATATTTCGCGAAAAGCTGAACCGCTCTTGTGTCAGAAGCCGGCGGGGGCGCTCAGATGCCTTTCCCGCCGGGTATCGGTTCATGGTCCGCTTAGAACAGGCGGTCCAGCCACTCATTCTTGTCCGTCGCGCGGCCGAACTGGATGTCGGTCAGCGCGGCCTTCAGGCGCTGCGTCGTAGCGCCGGCATTGCCGTCACCGATGGTGAACGTATGCTTACGGCCCTTCAGCTTGCCGATCGGCGTCACGACGGCTGCCGTGCCGCAAGCAAACGCTTCGCTCAGGCGACCGCTCTCGGCATCGGCTTGCCACTGCTCGATCGAATAGGGCTCCTCGCGCACGGTCAGGCCCATGTCGCGTGCCAGCTTGATGAGGGAGTCGCGGGTGATGCCCGGCAGGATCGTACCGGTCAGCGGCGGCGTCTGCAGCGAACCATCCTTGAACACGAAGAAGATGTTCATGCCGCCAAGCTCCTCGATCCAGCGCTTTTCAACCGCATCGAGGAAGACAACCTGATCGCATCCTTCACGCTGACCTTCGGCAAGCGCGGAAAGGCTTGCGGCATAATTGCCGCCGCACTTGGCTGCACCGGTGCCGCCTGGAGCGGCACGCGTGTAATTCTCGGAAAGCCAAAGCGTAACGGCCGATCCACCGCCCTTGAAAAAGGAGGCTACAGGGGATGCAATGACACAATAGATGTATTCCGCCGATGGCTTTGTGCCGAGCGCGACTTCCGTGCCGATCATGAACGGCCGCAGATAGAGCGATGACCCCTCGGCCGTCGGAATCCACGCGCGATCGATCTTGACGAGCTCGCGAACGGATTCGACGAAAAGATCCTCGGGCAGGGTCGGCATCGCCAGCCGCTCGGCCGAATTGTGGAAACGGCGTGCATTGGCGTCCGGGCGGAAGAGAGCTGCCCCGCCGTCCGGCAGATGATAGGCCTTCATTCCCTCGAAGATTTCCTGGGCATAATGAAGCACCACGGTTGCCGGATCGAGAGCAAGCGCCTTGCGCGGCTCGATCTTGGCGCTGTGCCAGCCGCGATCCTGCGAGTAACGGATCGTTACCATGTGATCGGTGAAGATGCGGCCGAAGCCCGGGTTCTGCAGCAGCGCTTCCCGCTCGCTGGCCGTCGCGGGATTGGGGTTTTTCTGGATGTCGAAGGTTAATGTTTCGCCGTTGCTCATGGCTCCTCCAATGCTTCTTGTGTCGCGGCTTTCCCCGCCCATCTCCCGAAGGATGGTGTAAATCAAATCGGGTGGTATTTGATTGCGTTTACGCCTGTTCTCACGCAAGTTTAAGAGCGATTTGCATAAAATTATGAGGCGAATCGCTATTTCTCGCTTGGACGCTGGCTATCGGTCTCATGGGGCTTCCATCAGAGCGTTTTCGCAATGGTTGCGGCGGCGGCAGCGCCCGTTTCATAGGCGCCATGCGCGGTAGAATAGCGCGCCTTCGAACAGGCTTCTCCGGCGAAGAACAAGCGCCCGTCGCGGGGAGCGGCGAGGACGCCGCGGAGATCGGACGCGCCGGGCATCGCATAGGAATAGGAGCCCCCGAAGAACGGCTCCCCCGCCCAGGCTGACGCCGCCAACGGCGACAATTTCCTGCCGATATCGGCGCCGAAGGTGCGCTTCAACTGCTCCACCGAAAAATCAAACATGGCATCGATGCCCTGCCGCTCCAGATCGAGCGCAAGATCGGCGGCGAAATAGGCTTCGATGACCGGCGCACCGAATGGCTTCAGTTGATAGGCTCCCGTCCGGCGGCTGTGCTGCGATCCCATCACATGCGTATCGTCCGGAAACATCCAAGGTTCGGCTGTGCGAAGAAAGAGCTTGTTTGCCAAGCCGAGCGGCAGGCGGGATGCCGCTTCGATCTTCTCCGGAAGAGGTGGCCAGAAGGCGATGCGTTCGGCCGCAAGCACATTGGTGGAAACGGTGACGATGACGGCCTTTGCCCGCAGCTCACCCTTGGCGGTTGAAAGCACGATATGCTCAGCGCCGCTGTGATCGATGCGGCTGACCTCGGCGCCGACAACGGTCGGTACCCGCAGGCCGTAAGTGGCGACCACCGTGCCGTAGCCCTGCCGCACGCGCCAGTCAGGACCAGGGCCGGGATCGTAGCGGCCAAGATCGATCACCGAGGACTTGTCGAGCTCTCCCCCGGTCATGAAGGCGCCGACGGCGTAAATCCTCTCATTCCACGGATCATCAGGAGACAACATGGCCGAGAGATCGGCGTCTGCATCGCCCCCATACTCATAAACCCGCTCGAAGAAGGCATTGACGGCGGCGGCTGCAGCCTTCGCATCGGGATCGTTCTGTTCCAACCGGTGGCCGCCGTCGCTCCAGGGCGCGGGCGTGCGATCGACGGTCAGACCTACCTCTTCGGCAATATCAGTCCAGGCGTTGGTTCGCGCGCCATGCAGCCACCCGCAGCCCAAGTCGAGCGCGGCGGCATCGGCTCCGAACGGATGGATCGAGCGGGCGCGGCCACCGACGCGATCGGAGGCTTCGAGCAGGAGGACCGAGAGATCCGGCCGAAGCAATTGCAGCTGCCGGGCAGCACTCACTCCTGCCGCTCCGGCACCAATCACGGCAACGTCAATCTCGCCGCCTCTCCAGGATTCGATGGGCATTCCAATTCCTCTTCGCGCAAGCGCTGGAGAATAATCCAGCCGCGCGACTTGGTGCTATGAGGCTCGCCAATCCGCCGGCGCGAACCATGTCGCTCATGTGTAGCCGACCTCAGCGCGGCCTGTAAACGGGCGCAACGGCGGGATACCAAATTGCCGCATTGAGCTGAAACCGCGAATGTCGTACGTGCTTCATCCAGACAGATAGTGAGGAAGATCGTGCGGAAACGGACCTTCGGAACAACACTCTCGACCGCGACGCGTAGTATTGGAGGCGCTTGTGCCAACACAGCTCAATAAGACGGCAGCCACACGTCGCGCCTCTTTCAAATCGCATTCGGAAACACCGATGTTCACGAAGGAGTGGTCCATACCCGTAATCCTCGGCGTCCTCCTGCTCGGCGTCTGCGGACTGATCGCCTATTTCACCTGGACCCTCATGCCGCCGGCGGCGACAGCACAGAATCATGTCGGCGGAGCTGTCACAGTCAACGACGGCAATGGTCATGCGATTGCCGATCCCGCGCCGAAAAAGCAGCCATAGCTGTAGCCGCAGCTACACCGACCGATAGCGGAAAACGCTGGCCATGCCCGTGAGCGATAAGCTCGCACCCGGCAAATACGCCATCAAATGGCAGGCCCTTCCACCGGCGGCCACAAGACCAACGGCAGCTACGGCTTTACGGCAGCACCCTGGTTATAGAGCTGACTATCCGACGACGCACTTCTTGACGAAATGCAGCCAGCTGTCGTTGCGCCGGATGGTCGCGCGCGGCAGGCCGAACGGATCGTCGCCCGGCCGCGCCCGACCGCGGCGCGTCGTCGTCGCGGCGCTGTAACCGGCTTCATAGGCAAGCACGCGATCAAGCGGCGTTTCGTCGCCATAGGGAAAACAGAAGGACGAAACGCCTTCATCGAGCAAATCCTCAAGCAGCTCGCGCGAATGCGTGATCTGACGGCGCGCCTCTTCCATCGGCAATTGCGGCAGGCGAACGTGATCGAGCGTATGCGATCCCACCTCATGTCCGAGGCTGTGCCAATGCCTCAGCTGTTCGACCGACATGCAGGGCGCCTGAGCCACGCCAAGAGGGACATCCCAGACATTGCTGCCGCCGATCTGGTTCGCCACAACGAAATTCGTGGCGGTGAAACCAAACTCCTGCAACACGGGCAAGGCATTCTCATAGACATTTGCGTAACTGTCATCGAAGGTGATGGCAGCGACTTTGCCGGCCTTCTCGCCACGGATGTAAGGCATTGCCTCACGCAGCGACACACCCTGAATTCCAAGCTTTTTCAGCCATTCCATCTGACGGCGGAAGGCTTCGGGATGGACGACCATGCTTCTGAACGGCGCCTTGCGCGACGGCGGCACCGCAATCTGATGATATGCGAGGATTGGAACAGCCACGATGGATCGTCTCAGATGATGCGGCGCGAGCGAAGCGCGATCTTGGCGCGATAGAGCGGCCGCAACACCTCTCTGGAGAGCCGCTCTGCCAGTGTCTTGCGACCCTTGATCGTACTGCCGCCGAGCTGAGGGGAAATTTCACGCACGCCGCCAGGCAGGACCGAGAGCGGCGATACGCGCGTAAACCAGCTCATCTGCACGGTGGTATCGACGGGCCGGTCGAAGACGGAGGTCGCCTCCAGCAGGCGGATGGCGGCATCTCGGCTGACGAGCTGGGCTACCATGCCGAGACCGATCCTCGTCGGTTGAATGACATCGGTCTCCCCCTGGGAAAGAACACATCTGCCGTGCTCCTTGCCCATGCGAAATGGGAAGCGAATGAAAGAACCTGGCTTCAGGCAGGCCTTGGCGGCAGCAAAGGCCGCATGGAACGCGTCGTCGATCTCGACATCGTCCTCGAAGATGAGACCTGCGTCGATATTCTGCTCGACAATGGCAGCCCAAGCCTTGCGATGCGACAGAAAGCAGGCGATTTCGCCCGTGCTCATGGCAAACGGATAATATGGCTTCTGCAGCCGAGGACGATAGACACTGTCGATCTCGACGGCACTCAGAGTGCGGCCATCGACTGCCTCGATGATCTCGCTTTGCACCGGAAGCTTTGCAGCGAGCCTTTCGACCTGCGGCATGCGGTCACGGGCGCGATCCAGATGGATGATGAAGCCACGAATGACGGGTTGGCCGGGCGCGTCCAGAACAGCACCGATCGGATTGGACGCAGGAGCGAACTCGAATCCCGTATGAGATCTTTCGAGCGGCATCGCCGAAGACGGGTTGAATTCGTGGGCTTGCATGAATGGATACCTCGAGGTCATATTTCGCGAGGCTCTAGCAATCCTGAATGAAAGCGAGCTTAGGCAAACCTGAGGCGAAACTGAAAACGGTTGTTTTCAACGGGTCTGAACAACTGAAGGAAGCTAGACGAGCATGCTGATGCGGCCGCTCGCGACCTTGTCTTCGACCCAGCGGCGTTCATCCAGCCAGGCATGGCGTTTCCACCCTTCCCAGCTGAAACCGCACAGCTTCACGTCCCATTCGTCGGCAGGCAATCGTGAGAGCACATATCGGATGCCGAAGAAGCCGGTGCTCGGAAAGAGCTGGTGCATGCGGCATTGGCTCACACCGAGTTCCTCGCAGCCCTCGATGTAGAACTGTGGCGGCATGATGCGGATTTCCTTGCCGGCCGCGCCGACCAACTCGATCGTCCGCATTGTCCAATCGCTTCTTCGGCCTTTCAGGCGTGAGAGCAGATTGGGCTTGGGGTGATATTTGCGGATGATATCGGGATGATAGGCCAGCACGACTTCCTTTGCAGCCGTGAAAGTCGGACTGGTCAGAAAGGCCGGATCCGTCAATCGGCGCTGCATGGGCTTGCTGGAAGCTGCAAGCATGAGAATATCGGTGCGTGACCCGCTCAGGCCGATCGAGGCCTTCGGCTCGTTGAAACGCATTGCAAATTCTGCATTGTCCACGACCTCCGAAAGGTCACGCTGCAGCTTGCCATTGCCAATGATGATTGCCGTCTTGCGGGTCAAATATGAATATCCATCAGGTCTGAAATCGCCGACCTAACGGAGCCAAATGAAGCCAAACTGAATGCCGGATCAGGGAAGGATGCATAAATCCTGACGCGAACCTGAAAGCCGTCGCAATGTCACCTACAAGCAACAGCAGTGCCTGAAAACCGCGCTTCAGCTCAGATCTGCATGCAGTCCGTGGGCCGCGCAAACCCGAGTGAAATCGCAAATGGACAGCATGCTGCCGAATCAAAAAGGAGCCCAAACGGGCTCCCGAAAATCACGCTGAAGTGGATGCCTGTCCTATTCGACCGAATTGAACTTCTTCACCTGAAGGAAATTCACTGCACTTCCGCTGAAGCGTTCAGGATCGATCGACGCCGTCTGCACCTTGAAACCATCCGTGTAAACGGCAGTCGGCTGGGCACGGAGCGTCGGGCTCACGAAGCGCGGCGCCTTGACCGGGCGGTTCACGATCTCGACCCGGGCCTTTGCGATCGCCCATTGCGAGATCATCTTCTCCGTCAGCGTCGGCGCGGTCGTCACCGTTGCGCGGCCCGAATCGGCCACGACGGCGTCCTGCTTGTTCGGCCGGCCGCCCTTAGTCGCGATACCGGCGGCAATCGGACGTTCCTGCGGCGTCGTCGGCTCGAACCCGTCGTTGAAGCGACGGCTGCTGGCCTTTACCTCATTGCGGACTGGTGCAAGCGCGGCCATCTGCATCGGCATTTGCTGTGCCGGTCTCTGCTGTGGCAGGACGGCGGCAATTGCCTGCGCCGCATCGTTACCGGCAGCCGTGCCGTTACCGGCGGGCGCCAGTTGATCCTTGGACGCGACGTTGTTCGACGGCTGCATCACCGGAATCGCATTATTGGCATCCGATCGATCAGGACGGCTTTGCTCGAGAGCCGCAATGACCGAAGGCGAAAGTGCACCTGCGTCAGCCTGGTCGTCGGCGGCCTCCTGATCGGCATCGGCTGATGCCAGCAGGCTTTCGGCCAATTCCGGACGCTGCGCCGGCACCGGAACGGCAGCCAGCTGGCCTTTCATGTCAGCCTCGGCCGATGCCACTTCGGCATCGCCGGGTGAACGGCGGTCAAGCAGGGACGGCACGGGCACGTGATAGGAGCGAAGATCGGCATATTGCGGCTGGTCGCCCGTATCCGGCATGGCGGCGGCAAGCGCATCCTGCGCCGCGTTACGCGACGGCGAGACGAGGGCCGAAGCCACATCGCTGCCGGCAGGCTGATTGCCGAATGCCGGGCGAACCTGCGGAACGGGCGCGTTTACGCTGGCAACTTGGACCTGGGCCGGAGCCGGAGCGGCGCCATCGTCACCATCATCACTGGCAGCCGAAGCCGGCTGGCCCTTCCGGGCAGCCGAGGCGACAGCCACCGGTGCCGCCGTCGTTCCACTATCTGCATTATCCTCTTCCTCATCCGCACCGCCACCACCGAACAGGCGGGCAAAGAAGCCGCGGCGCGGCGAAGAGGAGCTGGCAATCTGGATATCGTCGGACGACATGCGGCGCTTGTAATCGGCGACTGCCTGCTGATAGCCCGGCAGCGGCCGGCCGTCGGCCGGAATATGCATCGTCTTGCCATCAGGGAAGAGGCGGACGAGATCCTGGCGATCCATGCGCGGCCATGCGCGCACGCCGCCGACGTCCATATGCACGAAGGGCGAACCGGAGGTCGGATAATAGCCGACGCCGCCCACCTGCAGCTTCATGCCGATTTCGCGCAGCTTGGTGAGCTTGACGTCCGGAATATAGAAGTCCATCGCGTTGCCGAGCATGTGCTGGCTCTTCTTGGCAACGCCGGTATGGGCGGAGCGCGTGCGCAGCATCTCGTTGGTGCCCGGCGAACGGAAACCGCAGATCACGTAGATGAATTCGTGCGAACCGCTTTCGCGGTAAACTTCCCAGATCAGGTCGAACAGGCGCGGGTTCATCTTGGTCGGCTGATTCTTGCGCCAGTCGCGCAGGATGCGATTGAGCTTCTCCAGGCCGTCCGGATCGAACTTGCCGTTGCGCTTGTAGGTGATGACGGCCTTCTCGCCGGTATGGACGTAATAGATCTTCAGGCTGCGGGTTTCACCGCCTGCCTGAGAGGGAGTGCCAACGAAAACAGGGGTAGAAACGGCCAAAGCAAGGAGGCCAACGGCTACGACCTTGGCCACCTTGCTAAATAGGTTAGAGCACGCAGAATGCCAGCTCAAGCTATTAGGCTTGGTATTTGCACTCAAATTCGGCAATTCGATCCCCGTCCGACAGACAATGTCGCATCGTGTTCCAAATGGCTGTCAATTGCGGTGACACGATGGCAAAAATGCCACACATGGTCGACCCCTTCATACATGGTGAACGATGCACTAACAAGTGCTTTACGACGGGTAACAAAATATGCTTGCCTAAACGTTAAGCTTTCTTCACGCCGCGTTTTTTTGCGGGTCATCCGGGTCTATGCCGTAATCTTTCAACTTACGGTAGAGAGTTGAGCGGCCGATACCCAGCTTTCTCGCGACTTGACTCATCTGCCCACGATAGAATTTGAGGGCAAATCGGATCAATTCTTCCTCGACATCCGCCAGTTTTCTGACATCGCCTGATGTATTCGTGCTGACGATGACATTGTCGGAAGCATCGGCTGAAGCAAGCGGAGTGGTTGCAGCCGATCCGTGCGAAACCCCGTATGGGACTCGTTCGCTTCTTTCAGCCGCCAGAAGTTCAGCCGAAGAGGCATGCGAATTATCCACAACCAAGGTCGGATGCTCGGCGGCGAAATAGCCGGGCAACTGCGCGGCGATCTGCGGGAAATCCGTATCGAGCAGTTCGGGGCCTTCGGAGAGAACGACCGCGCGGAAAACAGCGTTTTCGAGCTGGCGGATATTGCCCGGCCAGTCATAGGCGGTTAGCAACGCAAGTGCGTCGTTGCTGATGCCGAGCGGATGATCGAGCTTCTGCTCCAGCGCAAACCGGTCGGCAAAAGCGCGTGCCAGATGCGGGATGTCTTCCTTGCGGCGACGCAGCGCCGGCATGGTGATCGGAAAGACGTTCAAGCGATAATAGAGATCCTCACGGAAGCGCCCGGCCTTGACCTCTTCGATCAGATCCTTGTTGGTCGCCGAAATTAGCCGGACGTTGACCTTTTGCGCGACGCGCGCGCCGACGGTCTCGATTTCGCCCTGCTGCACGGCGCGCAAAAGCTTGACCTGGACTTCAAGCGGCAGGTCGCCGATCTCATCGAGGAACAGCGTGCCGCCGTCCGCCTCCATGAATTTGCCGACATGGCGCTCGGTTGCACCCGTGAACGCACCCTTCTCATGTCCGAACAGGATGCTTTCGACGAGATTGTGCGGGATCGCACCACAGTTGACGGTCACGAACGGCTTGCCGGCGCGGTCGCTGGCGGCCTGGATGGCACGGGCCACCAGTTCCTTGCCGACACCCGATTCGCCTTCCAGCACGACTGGAATATTCGATTGCGCCGCGCGATGGGCCAGATCGATCACCCGCATCATCGCCGGGCTTGCCGAGACGATGTCGTCGAAGGTGATGCTGCTCGAGCGCGACTTGCGCCCGGCACGGGCCTTAGCCTCGCGCTGGTCGAGCTTCAACGCGTTGGCGATCGATGCCGCGATACGCTCCGGCGATACCGGCTTGACGACGAAATCGAAGGCGCCGGCGCGCATCGCCTGCACCACGGTATCGATACCGCCCTGCCCCGTCTGCACGATCACGGGCAGATCGATGCCCATATCGTTCAGGGCGCCCAGGAACTCGATGCCGTTCATTTCCGGCATCATGAGATCGAGCACGATCACGTTGATCTGATCGTTGCCGCGCTTCAGGAACTCAAGGCCGAGACGGCCATTTTCTGCCAAATGAGCAACGTGTCCGTGCCGCTCGATGGCATTCTTCAGCAGACGGCGTTGAATCGGATCATCCTCAACAACGAGAATCTGCGCGCCCCCCTTGGCGCTATTGTAAACGGTCATTGGTGCCTCACTTCATGCGAAACCTGAGGCGAAGATCGCAGAAAGGCTTGAACATGAAGTTTTGCCAAAGCATCGCATTTTAATCATTATGACGAATGTAAAAGCGCTTATGATTCAACCTTCGGTGCAGAAAAATCAGGCCTTGCAGTGGGCTTTCCAGCCGAATAGACACGATACGGATCGGACGATCCGAAAAATAAAAGCAGAGGAAATTTCGCCCATGAGCCCAACCTCGCTCCACCCCCTCATTAATTTCTCGGCCATTGAATTCTCGGCAAGCCCGGCAGCTGGCCAGGCGCTTGGAGGCCTGCCGGCCTGGAAGCTAAGCGATCTCTATTCTTCCTCCACGTCCCCCGAGTTCGTCGGAGATCTGGAAAGGGCCGGCAAGATGGCCATTGCCTTCGAGGAAAAATGGAAGGGGAAGCTTACCGATGCCGCCGCCAAGACAGGCGACGCCGGCATCGGCACGGCCATAAAGGAGTATGAAGCGCTTGACGATATCATGGGCCGTCTCGGCTCGTTCGCCGGGCTCACCTACTTCTCCAATACCATCGATCCGAACAACGGCAAGCTCTATGGCGACGTCCAGGCAAAGCTCACGGACTATTCCTCTCACCTTTTATTCTTCCCGCTGGAGCTGAACCGCATCGACGATACGGTGATGGACGCCTGCATGGCGAATGACCCCGCCGCCGGCCATTATCGTCCCTGGATCGTCGACCTGCGCAAAGACAAGCCGCATCAGCTCGACGACAGGCTGGAACAGCTGTTCCTGGAAAAATCCATGACGAGCGCCGCCGCATTCAACCGGTTGTTCGACGAAACGATGGCTGAGCTGCGCTTCGAGATCGACGGCGAGAAGCAACCGCTGGAAGTCGCCTTGAACATGCTGCAGGAGCAGGACTCGGAAGTGCGCCGCAAGGCCGCCATGGCGCTTGCCGAAACCTTCAAGGCGAACCTGCGCACCTTCACGCTGATTACCAATACACTCGCCAAGGACAAGGAAATCGCCGACCGCTGGCGGGGCTTCGAGGATATTGCCGACAGCAGGCATCTCGCCAACCGCGTCGAGCGCGAGGTGGTGGATGCGCTGGCGGCCGCCGTACGCGAGGCCTATCCGCGGCTTTCGCATCGCTATTATAAGATGAAGGCCAAGTGGCTCGGCATGGACCAGATGAACTTCTGGGACCGCAACGCGCCGCTGCCGGAAACGCCCAACGCGCTGATCCCCTGGAAAGACGCGAAGGAAACGGTGCTTTCTGCCTACGGCAATTTCGCGCCGGAAATGGCCGCGATCGCCAAGCGCTTCTTCGACGAGGAATGGATCGACGCGCCGGTGCGTCCGGGCAAGGCGCCGGGCGCCTTCGCGCATCCGACCGTGCCGTCGGCTCACCCCTACGTGCTGGTCAATTACATGGGCAAGCCGCGCGATGTCATGACGCTGGCGCATGAGCTCGGCCATGGCGTGCATCAGGTGCTGGCCGGAGGCCAGGGCGCACTGATGTGCCAGACGCCTTTGACTCTAGCTGAGACAGCCTCCGTTTTCGGCGAGATGCTGACCTTCCGCGCGCTGCTCGACAAGACCACCGACAAGCGCGAGCGCAAGGCGATGCTCGCCCAGAAGGTCGAGGACATGATCAACACGGTCGTCCGCCAGATCGCCTTCTATGAATTCGAGCGCAAGGTTCATACCGCCCGCAAGAATGGCGAGCTGACGTCGGACAATATCGGCGAGCTGTGGCTCTCGGTGCAGGCGGAAAGCCTCGGGCCTGCGATCAAGATCTCCGAGGGTTATGAGACCTATTGGGCCTATATCCCCCATTTCATCCACTCGCCATTCTACGTCTATGCCTATGCCTTTGGCGACTGCTTGGTGAACTCGCTCTATGCCGTCTACCAAAACGCCGAAAAGGGCTTCCAGGAAAAGTATTTCGAGCTCCTTAAGGCCGGCGGTACCAAGCACCACGCCGAACTTTTGAAGCCTTTCGGCCTCGACGCAACCGATCCGTCGTTCTGGAGCAAGGGCCTGTCGATGATCGAAGGGCTGATCGACGAGCTGGAAGCGTTAGATAAGGGTGCCTGACACCCAACCGCTGAAGAAGTGCTCAATGGCCGACGCCATACCCTACGTCCTCTTCAGGGACGACAGCACAGGACAGGTGATGATCTTTGCCGAACCGGTCGAGATCATCACGGCTCATACGCGGGCTGACTTCTTCGATGCGCTCGACCGCATGGAAAAGGCCAAACGACTGGGACAATGGCTTGCCGGCTATATGGCTTATGAAGCCGGCCATCTCTTCGAGGAAAAGCTCGCATCCTTCGCCGAGGAAAGCAGGGAAACGCCGCTCCTCTGCTTTGGCGTTTTCGACGGCCCTGCCGCCGATGGTCATCCGCTGGGCCGACCGGTACAGCGCTCGGAAAACCAGGAGTTTATCACAGAGCCAAAAGCGGCCTGGAATTTCGAGACCTATAGGGAGAGCTTCGACAGGCTGCACCAGCATTTGCGCCTGGGCGACTGCTATCAGGCAAACCTCACCATGCCGATCCATGCCCGCTGGAACGGCGATCCCCGCGCTGCCTTCTGGTCTCTGATCGAACGGCAGCCGGTGAAATACGGCGCATTGGTCGATCTCGGCGGGCCGATCATCCTCTCGCGCTCGCCGGAGCTTTTCTTCCGCACGGACGAGGACGGCTGGATCGAGACGCATCCGATGAAGGGCACAGCCAGGCGCGGCGCGAATGCTGCCGAGGACGAGCGCATCATCGCCGCCATGCTCGCCGACGAGAAAACGCAGGCCGAAAACCGCATGATCGTCGACTTGCTTCGCAACGATATCTCCCGCATCACTGAGGTGGGCACGCTGGACGTGCCAAAACTCTTCGAAATCGAGACCTATCCCACGCTTCATCAGATGGTGAGCCACGTGCAGGCGAAGCTTCTGCCGGGCATATCGATCCGCGAGATCCTTGCCGCGCTCTTTCCTTGCGGCTCGATCACCGGCGCACCCAAAATGCGGGCGATGGAAATCCTGCATGACCTCGAAGACGGCCCGCGCGACGCCTATTGCGGCGCGATCGGCATGATCTCGCCTGGCGGCGCCATGCGCTTTTCGGTGTCGATACGCACGATCACGCTTTTCGAAGACGGCCGCGCGGTGTTCAATGTCGGCGGAGGCATCGTCTTGGATTCGACGGCGGAAGCTGAATATGAGGAATGCCTCCTCAAGGCACGCTTCGCCGTGGGGGACCGATGGATCGACCGGTAGAGGATTTTTCCCTGATCGAGACGCTGCGCTACGAGCCGGAAGCCGGCTTCGTTCGTCTGCGTCTGCATCTTGCGCGGCTGCAACGCTCCGCCCGCCGCCTCGGCTTTTCCGCGCCGCAGAACGTGCTTGGCAAGCTGGAGCACGCGGTCGCCGATGCCGCCGCACCCTTGAGAGTTCGCCTCACTCTGGATCGCAAAGGTCAAACGGAAGTGACGACGGCGCCGTTTGCCCCGCTTTTGCCTGATACCGTCTGGCGCTTGCGTATCGCTGCGACCCGGCTCGGTTCCTCCGACAAGTTGCTGCATTTCAAAACCACGCGACGAGGCATCTATGAAGCAGCCCGCGCGGAATATCGGCCAGACGAGGCAGACGAAGTCCTGCTTCTCAATGAAAAGGACGAGGTTTGCGAGGGAACGATCACCTCGGTCTTCCTCGAGGATAGCGCGGACCTGCTCCTCACCCCGCCCATATCATCCGGTCTGCTTGCAGGCGTCCTGCGCACCGAGCTCATCTGCCAGCGCAAGGCCCGGGTCGGCCGCATCCGGCTCGACGAGCTGAAAGACTGCCCCCTTTATGTCGGCAACTCCCTGCGCGGCCTGATCCGCGCACAACTTCTGTGGAATTGATTGAAATGTTCATCCTCTCGCTCACCTACCTCAAGGGTAATGACGAAGCCGACAAGCACATGGAGCCGCATATGGCCTGGGTGAAGGAAGGCTATGCCAGGGGCTGGTTCCTCGCTTCCGGCCGTAAGGTGCCGCGCACAGGCGGCGTCATCTTCGCCCGTGGCGAGCGAGCGGAACTGGAGGCCTATGTCGCTGCCGACCCCTTCACCATCCACGGCGTCGCCATTTACGAAGTCCAGGAAATCGCTCTGACCACGGTTACTGACGGATTGGAAAGCCTGAAGGCCTAAGCGGCGGAAGGCGCTTGCCTTCCGCTCCATTCCCTTTATGTCAGCGAAAACCAACCCTGAGAGCAACAAACTCGTCGCATATGGCGTGTATGTTGGCCTCCACTTGACTTTGCCCGGCTAACCCTCAACAGCTCTTTATTGTGACATCAAATTATGATTAGAGCCGCTCACTTCGCGTTTTCGCGCAAACTCTGCCAGCGTTTTCGCGCAAACTCTAATTGAATTTCGTGAACCGAACGGCGTCCTGCCTTTCGAAGGAGAAAAGAATGACGAAACAAAACTATCCGGTATATGCCGAAATTACCGGTCCGATCGTAATGATCGGCTTTGGCTCCATTGGCCGTGGCACCCTGCCCCTGATCGAGCGCCATTTCAAATTCGACAAGAGCCGGATGGTCGTCATCGACCCGCAGATGGATGCCGAGCACCTGGCGATCCTGGAAAAGCATGGCGTCCGCCATATGCAGGCCCATGTCACCAAGGACAATTACAAGGATCTGCTGAAGCCGCTGCTCACGGAAGGCGGCGGCCAGGGCTTCTGCGTCAACCTATCGGTCGACACCGGCTCGCTCGATCTGGTCAAGCTGTGCCGCAAGCTCGACGTGCTCTATATCGATACCGTCGTCGAGCCTTGGCTCGGCTTTTACTTCGACAAGAACCTGAAGAACGCCGACCGCACCAACTACGCTCTGCGCGAAACTATGCGCAAGGAGAAAGAAAAGAACCCGGGCGGCACGACGGCCGTTTCCACCTGCGGCGCGAATCCGGGCATGGTCTCCTGGTTCGTCAAGCAGGCGCTCGTCAACCTCGCCAATGATATCGGCCTGAAGTTCGAAGAGCCGGATCAGCACGACCGTGAAGGCTGGGCCAAGCTGATGAAGAAGGTCGGCGTCAAGGGCGTTCACATCGCCGAGCGCGACACGCAGCGCACCAAGCATCCGAAGCCGCTCAACGTCTTCTGGAATACCTGGTCCGTCGAAGGCTTCATCTCCGAAGGTCTGCAGCCGGCCGAACTCGGCTGGGGCACCCATGAAGAATGGATGCCGAAGAACGCCAAGAAGCACAAGAAGGGCTGCAAGGCTGCCATCTATCTGGAACAGCCGGGCGCCAATACCCGTGTGCGCACCTGGTGCCCGACCCCCGGCCCGCAATACGGCTTCCTGGTCACTCACAACGAGTCGATCTCGATCGCCGATTATTTCACGGTCCGCGACAAGGACGGCGACGTCACCTTCCGCCCGACCTGCCACTATGCCTATCATCCGGCCAACGATGCCGTGCTCTCGCTGCACGAGATGTTCGGCAACGGCGGCACGCCGCAGCCGGTTCACCACGTTCTTGATGAGGACGAGCTGGAAGACGGCATCGACGAACTCGGCGTGCTGCTCTACGGCCATGCCAAGAATGCCTACTGGTACGGCTCGCGCCTGTCTCTCGAAGAGACCCGCCGCATTGCCCCCTACCAGAATGCTACCGGCCTGCAGGTGACGTCTGCCGTGCTCGCCGGCATGGTCTGGGCACTGGAAAACCCGAAGGCCGGCATCGTCGAAGCAGATGAAGTCGATTACAAGCGCTGCCTTGAAGTGCAGCTGCCCTACCTCGGCCCGGTCGAAGGTCATTACACCGACTGGACCCCGCTCGATGGCCGTCCAGGCCTGTTCCCGGAAGACATCGACACGAAGGACCCATGGCAGTTCCGGAACATTCTGGTTCGCTAAGAGTATAGTGTTGGCTTGATGCAAGTCACGAATGCCCGCACAGGTCGTGCGGGCATTTTTGTTACGCAAGCCAGATAAATCAAGCAGATCGCCTGGGACGTCTTGCTTTAACCCGATGGTCGCGCCATCTTCCTTGCAACCGATACGCCTTTAGACCGCCTCTATTCGCGGGAGATATTTATGAAGATGAGAACCGTTCTTGCCCTCGTTGCTGCCGCGGCAGCCCTCTCTGCCTGCGTCGATTTCGGCGGTTCCAGACCGCCGCCGATGGGGATGAACCCGGGTGGCTCCCAGCCGCGCATGAATTCGGTGGAAGGAAGCTGGGCCGATTCGAACGGCCTGAATTCGACCTTCAACGGCGGCCGTTTCGAAACGCACACGACAGATGGCACGAACCAGCAGATGGCTTCTGGAACCTACACCACCGATCCATCCGGCGTGATTCAGATCAATCTCTATTCGAACATCAAGCGCACATCGTCGAAGGTGAATTGCTTCCTGGCCAATCCCAGCCAACTCAATTGCACCTCCGAAACCGGTGGACACTTCTCGCTCAATCGCCAGGGTTGATAGAAGCTCGATGGACGGATAAAGCATCATGCGCGGCATGCTGATCCTCTATCTGGCCCTTATAGCAGCATTGCCCGTCGCCATTATGGCGACGGTCCTCCCTGTAAACAGCTATCAGGCCCAGGGCATCGACGCCCTTGATTGTGACGGCCCGGCGAGCGTCCTTCTTTTCGCTGTACCCACTTTGCTCGTCTACGCCGCCGGCGCTATCCTGCTCTACCGAAGGCGGAATCGGCGCCTTCATCTTGTCGCCTCCCTCTGTTGTGCGCTCGTCTTCTGCGCTGCCGGCTGGAATGCCGCTGCGGCATTGCGCGACTCCTATGGTGCAGCCTCCGCCGAAGCCTGCGCCTGATCCGGCGGGCCATTTCGCTTCTTTGTAAAATCCGAATGAAGGCAACAGCTTTTACTTGCGCTCGCTCCGCCGGGATGGAAACATCGGCATCGGGGGACCGCCTCGGGCATTGGCGGGCCGGATTGCAATGACCAACAGGAGAGACAGATGAAGCAGCCCTTCGGAGTGGGTCTTTTGGCCGCGACGCTGCTGGCACTGAGCACCAGCGCCGCCTTCGCGGACTATCAGCTCAACATCCTGCACTTCAACGATTTCCATTCGCGTGTCGAATCGATCAACAAATTCGACGCCACCTGCTCGGCAGCCGAGGAAGCCAAGAACGAATGCTTCGGCGGGACGGCACGGCTGAAAGCAGCCATCGACCAGCGCCGCGCCGCCCTTGCCGGCCAGAATGTCCTCGTCCTCGATGCCGGCGACAACTTCCAGGGCTCCCTGTTCTACACGACCTACAAGGGCGCTGCCGAAGTCGAATTCCTCAATGACATGAAGATCGATGCCATGACGGTCGGCAATCATGAGTTCGACGATGGCGAAGGCCCGCTTGCCGCTTTCCTCGACAAGGCGCAGTTCCCCGTTGTGACGGCCAATCTGGTGGTCGACGACCAGTCGAAGCTCGGCGAACGCATCAAGAAGTCGATCGTGCTTGATATCGGCGGCCAGAAGATTGGTATCGTCGGTGCGGTGACGACCGAAACACCGGAACTTGCCTCTCCCGGCCCGCATGTGAAGATCACCGACGATGCCGCCGCCATCAGCGCCGAAGTCGATGCGCTGAAATCGCAAGGCGTCAACAAGATCATCGCGCTCACCCATGTCGGCTATCCGCGCGATGTCGAGAAGATCGCCAAGATCGCCGGCGTCAGTGTCGTTGTCGGCGGCCACTCGCATACGCTCTTGTCGAATACCGACCCGAAGGCAGCCGGCCCCTACCCGACCATGGTCGACAATCCGGCCGGCTATAAGGTGCCTGTCGTTCAGGCCGCATCCTACAGCAAATATCTCGGCGACATCGTCGTCACCTTCGACGACAACGGCGCCGTCAAGGACGCCAAAGGCGATCCGATCTTGCTCGATTCCTCCATCAAGCCCGATCCGACGATCCTTGCACGCGTGCAGGAGATGGCAAAGCCGATCGAGGAGCTGCGCAAGAAGGTCATCGGCAATTCGCAAGGGCCGATCGAAGGCGCGCGCGAAGTCTGCCGCGTTCGGGAATGCTCGATGGGCAATCTCGTTGCCGACGCGATGCTCGACCGCACCAAGGCGCAAGGGATCTCCATTGCCATCCAGAACGGCGGCGGCTTGCGCGCCTCCATCGGCGCCGGCGACGTCAGCATGGGCGACGTGTTGACCGTACTGCCTTTCCAGAACACGGTTGCGACCTTCCAACTCACGGGAGCCGACGTGAAAGCGGCACTCGAAAACGGCCTCAGCCAGATCGATGACGGGGCCGGTCGCTTCCCGCAGGTCGCCGGCCTCAAATACAGCTTCGACAAGTCGAAGCCGGCAGGCAGCCGCCTGGTGTCCGTCGACGTTCAGGAAGGCACGGAATTCAAGCCGATCGACCCCGAAAAGACCTATGGCGTCGTCAGCAACAACTACATGCGCGCTGGCGGCGACGGCTATACGGTCTTCGCCAAGAATGGCAAGAACGCCTATGACTTCGGCCCCAACCTGGAATCGGTGGTCGCCGATTATCTTGGCGCGCACAATCCCTACAAGCCGTACACGGACGGCCGCATAACCCAGATAGCCGCGGCAGCGCCGGCTGCGCAGCCGGAACCCGCAAAGCCCACCGATACCACGCAGACAGCACCGGAGCAGAAGCCGGCAGCAGCCGCTACAGGTGGCGGCGCCACGACCACCCCTCCGGCCTCCTCCCCTCCCACGGTGACAACGCCAAGCACCACCATACCGGCAAACCCGACCGCAACGCCGTCCGCTCCGGCAAAATCGGATCCGGCGCCCTCGACCCCCGCTACCTCAGCTCCAGCGGCTGAAACGCCGGCTGCTGCCGCACCCGCGACCACAGCTCCGGCAACGGCAACGCCGGAAGCCAAGACCAGCGAACCGCCAAAGACGCCGACAACCCACGTCGTCGTCGCCGGCGACACGCTCTGGGATCTCGCCAAGACCTACTATGGCAATGCAAAGCAGTGGCACAAACTTGTGGCCGCCAACCGCAACATCAAGGCGCACCATCTGTCGGTCGGTGAAAAGTTGAAAATTCCGGCCAAGTAAGACGATTTGTCTCGCATGTCACAGCCGGTCCGGGCTTTCCCGGACCGGCTTTTGTTCTTATGTGAAATGCTTCGTATCTTGAGAGGAATTCAATCGATGACAGCAGACCTGACCACGCTTCCGCCCGATCACCCCAGCGTGAAATACGGCAAGGTCGGCGTGCTGCTCATCAATCTTGGCACCCCCGACGGCACAGACTATTCCTCAATGCGCCGCTACCTGCGCGAATTCCTGACCGACCGCCGCGTCATCGAGTGGTCGCGCTGGAAATGGTACCCGATCCTGTTCGGCATCGTGCTCAACACCCGGCCGAGAAAGGTCGGCAAGGCCTATGAGACGATCTGGAACAAGGAGAAGAACGAGAGCTATCTGCGCACCTACACGCGCAACCAGGCTGATCTGATGGCCGAGCGGCTGCGCGACCTGCCCAACGTCAAGGTCGACTGGGCCATGCGCTACGGCCAACCCTCGATCGCCGATCGCATCCAGGCATTGAAGGATGATGGCTGCGAACGCATCGTGCTCTTCCCGCTCTATCCGCAATATGCGGCGGCAACGACGGCGACGGTCAACGACAAGGCCTTCGAGAAGCTTCAAAAGATGCGCTGGCAGCCGGCAATCCGTACCGTGCCGCAATATCATGACGACGAGACCTATATCGAGGCGCTCGCCAATTCGGTCACCCGGCATCTATCGACGCTGGACTGGCAGCCCGAAAAGATCATCGCATCCTTCCACGGCATTCCCATGTCCTACTTCAAGCTCGGCGATCCCTATTACTGTTTCTGTCAGAAGACCGGCAGGCTGCTGCGCGAGAAGCTCGGCCTATCCGAAGATCAGTTCATGGTTACGTTCCAGTCCCGCTTCGGCCCGGAGGAATGGCTGCAGCCCTATACGGACAAAACGGTGGAAGAGCTTGCCAGGACGGGCACGAAGCGGATCGCCGTCCTCAATCCGGGTTTCGTCTCCGACTGCCTGGAGACGCTGGAAGAGATCGCCGAGCAGGCGGCCGAATCCTTCCACCACAATGGCGGCGAGAAATTCACCCACATTCCCTGTCTCAACGACAGCGAAGACGGCATGAACGTGCTGGAAAAAGTCGCGCGGCGGGAGCTGCTCGGCTGGGCCTGAGCGGATCGCCGGGTTGACCCCGGCGACGCGTTCCTACTGAAGCTGCGGCTTTCTGAGGAAGCTGCCGCGGTCGGCGGATTTGACGCGCAGCCAGGCCTCGCGGCCGTCGCGCAATACGCGCATGGGGATCTCGGACCCAGCCGGGCCGCTCTCCCAGACCTTGCGATAGAAATCGGCAAGCCCGTCGACCTCACCATCGCGGATTTCGGAAATGACGTCGCCACGGCGCAAGCCAGCCTTGGCGGCCGGCCCACCCTCGGTGACGCTCATGACGACGACTTCGCCATTGCTTTCGGCCGAGAAGGCACCGAGCCAGGGCCGCGGCGGTTTGTTGACCCGACCGCGCTTGATCAGATCGTCCAGGATCGGCATCAGGAGATTGATCGGCACGATCATGTTGATATCGGCGCTATCGCCGTTCTGCGTCGCCATCTGCAAGTGCAGCGAGCCGATGCCGAGAAGCTTGCCATCCTCGTCGACAACGGCCGCCCCGCCCCAGGAGGGATGGGCTGGCGCCGTGAAGATCGCCTCGTCGAGCAGATATTCCCAATAGCCGGCGAATTCCTGCTTGGCGACGATCTTCGCCTCGACAAACTGGCCGATCCCGTCGGCGATGACGACTTCATCACCGATCTCAGCCTTGTCGGTATCGCCGAATTCGAGGGCGGGCACATCGAGAGGCCCGAGCGCCTGCACGATGCCGAAACCCGTTTCCTGATCGTAGGCAAGCGCATGACCGGGCACGACGCGACCGCTATTGGTCGTGAGCCAGACCTCGTCGGCTTCGGTGATGAGATAACCGATCGTCAATACCAGACCGTTTCCGCGGATGACGACGCCACTCCCTTCTCTGCGGGTGCCGAGCGTTGCCGCCGTAAAGGCGTCTTCCGGAATTGAGGCGTGCACGGCCACAACCGACCGCAAGGTCCTATCTAAGTTCATAGCTTCACCCTGATAATGCGCTAAGGCTTGGCCCGAGAAGCTGCATGGCAGCGGGACCGGAAATCTCCATATAAAGTATGAATATCAATCGCCGGGCGCAAGACCCAGACGGCGATTGGTAGACCTGCCTCATAGCAAAACGCCTGCCGCATCCCCATTCCTCACTTGCTGAGAACATGCTAACCCACCACATCAGATTGAGCTACCGCCTCGTGAGCTCGACCGAGCGTAGGGAGGCCGAATGGTAGCGGTTTACGCGACGCGAGCCTGCTCAGGCAGCCGCGTCCATGGAGGAGTTCGATGGTAGTGGGTGGTTTCAGCATCGTTGTGATTGCCTTGGTGGTCTTCGTCATTCTGGTGCTGTTTGCGGGCATCAAGACCGTACCTCAGGGCTATCGGTACACAGTTCAGCGCTTCGGCCGCTATATCCGGACGCTGGAACCGGGACTCAATCTGATCGTGCCCTTCATCGAAACAATCGGAGTGCGGATGAACGTGATGGAGCAGGTGCTGGCCGTGCCGACGCAGGAGGTCATCACCAAGGACAATGCGAGTGTATCCGCCGATGCAGTCGCTTTCTTCCAGGTGCTGAATGCGGCGCAGGCCGCCTATCAGATCACCAATCTGGAAACCGCGATCCTTAATCTCACGAAGACCAATATCCGCTCCGTCATGGGCTCTATGGATCTGGACGAGCTTTTGTCCAACCGCGATGCCATCAACGAACGACTGCTGCGCGTGGTCGATGAGGCGGTAGAGCCCTGGGGCATCAAGGTAACACGCGTCGAAATCAAGGACATCCAGCCGCCGAAAGACCTGGTTGACGCCATGGGCCGGCAGATGAAGGCCGAACGCGAAAAGCGCGCCCAGGTCCTGGAGGCGGAAGGCCTGCGCAATGCGCAGATCCTCCGCGCCGAGGGCGCGAAGCAGGCGGCCGTCCTACAAGCCGAAGGCCAGCGCGAAGCCGCCTTCCGCAATGCCGAGGCGCGCGAGCGCCTGGCCGAGGCCGAAGCCAAGGCGACCCGCGTGGTATCCGAAGCGATTGCCGAGGGTAACGTGCAGGCGATCAACTACTTCGTTGCCCAGAAATACACCGAAGCCCTGACCGCGATCGGCTCCGCCAGCAATTCGAAGATTGTCCTCATGCCGGTGGAGGCGAGCTCCATTATCGGCTCGCTCGGCGGTATCGGCGCCATCGCCCGCGAAGTCTTCGGCGACAATGGCGATGGCAACGGCACGCCGCAGCCGGCCCGCCCGCGCTCCGGCCCCGCCCGCACCACGCCGTCGATCAATCCGCTGCCGCCGAAGGAGAGCTGAGATGTTCGACAATCTTATCGTCGAACTCGGCCCCTGGAGCTGGTGGCTCGCCGGTCTGGCGCTGCTTGCCGCCGAACTCGTCCTGCCCGGCTTCTTCTTGGTATGGATCGGGCTCGCCGCGATCATCGTCGGCGCCTTGTCGCTTCTGTTTTGGGAAAGCAGCTTCTGGGTCTGGCAGGTTCAAGGGCTAGTCTTCGCCGCCACGGCGGTGATCGTCACCCTGCTCGGCCGCCGCTATCTCTATAACAACAGCCAGGTGACCGACGAGCCGTTCCTGAACCAGCGCGGCGCCAGTCTGGTCGGGCGCACCGCAACGCTCGACCAGCCGATAGCCGAAGGCCGCGGGCGCATTCGCCTCAATGACACTTATTGGACGGTCAACGGACCGGACTTGCCGGTCGGCACCCGCGTCAAAGTGGTCGCCAGCAACGGCCGCGAGCTCACGGTCGAACCAGTCTGATCAGGCGACGCCGATCCGCAACAGGTCGTGGAAGTGCACCAGACCGATCGGACGCCGTTCGTTGTCGACAACGATCAGCGCGGAAATATTGTGGCGATTGAGCACGGCCATGGCGCTCGTCGCCAGCGTCGTTTCCTTCACCGTCTTCGGATTGGGGGTCATCACCTCATCCACCAGCTTCTCCGCGAGGCTGGTGCCGAGGTTACGGGCGATATCGCCATCCGTCACGATGCCGCACAGGCAGCCGTCATCATCGATCACGCCGACACAGCCGAAACGCATTTGCGAAAGCGTCATCGCCGCCTCCGGCATGCCGGTGCCGAGCTTGACAAGCGGTACACGGTCGCCCTTGTGCATGATATCGGCCACATGCGAGAGGCTGGCGCCGAGTTTGCCGCCCGGATGGAAGGTGCGAAAATCCTCGGCCGTAAAACCGCGCGCCTCAAGCAAAGCAACGGTCAGCGCATCGCCGATCGCAAGCTGCAGCAGCGTCGATGTCGTCGGCGCCAGACCATGCGGGCAGGCCTCTTGCTCCTTGGGCAGCAACAACACCACATCCGATTCGCGCGCAAGCGTAGAGGTCTCGCCGGCGGTGATGGCAATCATCGGGATCGAGAAACGGCGGGAATAGCTGATGATGCCGCGTAGCTCGGCGCTTTCGCCGCCCCAGGAAATGGCGATGATGACATCATCTTGCGTGATCATGCCGAGATCACCGTGATTGGCTTCGACCGGATGCACGAAGAAAGCCGGCGTACCCGTGGAAGCCAGACTTGCGGCAAGCTTGTTGCCGATATGGCCGCTCTTGCCGACACCGGTGATGACGACACGACCTCTGATACCGCCAATGAGCTCGACAGCGCGGCTGAAGGGCTCGGCCAGACCATTGATCAGTGCGCGTTCCAGCGCTTCCATGCCCCGTCTCTCGGTCTCGATCGTTCGCATCGCGGATTCGATCGCACCGTTCTCGATGAGTCTTACAGCTCTCTTATTCATGAGCGAGGCCTAACGCTTTTCTGCAAATCTGTCCACCAAAGATCGACTTATGGCGATACGACAGCCTGCAGCGCCTTCCCGATAAATATTATCGAACCCTTTCTTGTCGCCATCACTTGGCAACCAAGCGTTAACCACGCGGCTTTACACTTGGGTAAGAATTTAGGTCATTTCCAGCAGGGTCAGATATAAACAACATGGGCATCGGCAAGGACAAGGCGGGTCATGGTGCCTTCCGGCTGGCGGCATGGGCGACATCCGCCGTCCTCGGCTGGGGTATCGCATTTGCCGTACCGCTGCCAGTCAACGCGCAATCCTTGCCATCCGACCAGAACGCCGACGATACCTTGCCAGCATCGACATCGGGATCTCCGACCGATCCGAATGCCGCACCCACGATCGACAGCCAGGCGACCACGCCAACAAACCAGACGTCGACCACCAGCGACGCGCCGTTGAATGCACCGCTGCGCCTCACCGGCATCGACCCCACAACCACCGGCTCGACGCTGGATAACGATCTGCGCCGCGTGAACCTGCGCGAACCAAGCGTTGATGACCTGAGAGCCCGCCGGTATCCGGATCGGGCAGATGCACAGGGCATCCCGCTCGGCACCTTCACCCTACGCCCTTCGATCAACCAGTCGATCAACATCGAACGGGATCGCACCGGCGACACCAAGGATAATCGCGGCTTTTTGCAGACCGACTTGCGCAGCACCCTGACTTCGGACTGGGCCAGGCATGCCCTGACCGTCACCGGTGAGGGCGTCTGGCAGAAGAACATCAGCGGCACTGGCGAAGAAAAACCGACGGTCAATCTGAACGCCGACCTGCGTCTGGATCTTCCTGCCGACACGACCGCGCATGTCACCGCCGGCTATCGATTCTACCGTGAGGACACGAGTGATCCCAATGCGATTGCTGGCGCCTCGAAGCAATCCGCCGTCAACCAGTACACGGCTGGGCTCTCGCTGGAACGCGATTTCGGCCTGCTGCGCGGCACGACGGCCGTGGCGCTGACACGCAGCGTCTATTCCGACGCAGTGCTTTCGGATGGGACGACGGTCACCCTCAGCGATCGCAATCAGACGGCCGGAACCTGGCGCGGCCGCATTGGCTACGAGCTGTCGCCCGCCATCATTCCTTTTGTCGAAGTCACTCTCGGTCGCGCCGTCTACGATGAAACGCGCGACAGCAACGGCTATGCCCGCTCGAATCAGAGTTATGGCGGCAAGGGTGGCGTCGAAGTCGATCTCGGTGAAAAATTCAAGGGCGAGCTGGGCTTCGGCTACCAGCACACGGAATTCGACGATTCGCGCCTGGGTTCGGTCGATTCGCCGACGATCGATGGCAGCCTCGCCTGGTCGCCACAGCGCGGCACCGATATCAGCGTCGGCCTTTCGACCACCGTACAACCCTCGACCACGGCCGGCCTCAGCGGCTACACCGCTTATCAGCTCACGAGCACCATAAGCCATCAGCTGCGCGATGACCTCACCGCCAAGCTGACGGGAGGCCCGACCTGGCGCAATTATCCCTCCAATGGTAGCGCCGCCGACGAAATCGAATACGACGCCGCTTTCGGGCTAACCTGGGGGATCAACCGTTACCTCGATCTCACCAGCAATGTCGGTTATCAGCTGACAACGCGGGATGTGGGCGACAGCACCCGGCAGTTCCAGGCTGGCCTCGGTTTGACGGTAAAACGCTAAGCATCGCCTTCGCTTAGATCCAAGCCACCCGCTCAAATGAATCGAGGCCCAGCATAGGCCAGGCCTCAAGATTTTCTCAAAAGGTCGAATCCTTATTTCAGGGCAGCGATCAGCGCCTTGAACTCGTCCTCAATGGTCGGGCGGATGTCGTCACGCGCCAAGGCGAAGGCGACGTTGGCAAGGATGAAGCCATCCTTTGCGCCGCAGTCGAACGTCTGGCCCTGGAAGTGATAGCCGGCGAAATCCTGCGTCTTGGCAAGCTTCAGCATGCCGTCCGTCAGCTGGATCTCGTTGCCGGCACCGCGCTCCTGGCTTTCCAGGATACGGAAGATTTCCGGCTGAAGAATGTAGCGACCGTTGATGAAGAAGTTGGACGGAGCCGTGCCCTTGGCCGGCTTTTCGACCATTTCCGTGATACGGAAGCCGCTACCGATCGTCTCGCCGACACCAACGATACCGTATTTATGGGTCTGGTCGGGCGCGCATTCCTCGACGGCGATGACATTGCCGCCGCTGTGCTCGTAAAGCTCGATCATGCCTTTCATGCAGCCCTTTTCGGCGCGCATGACCATGTCGGGCAGCAGCAGCGCAAACGGCTCGTCGCCGACAATCTCGCGGGCGCACCAGACGGCGTGGCCGAGACCGAGCGGCTCCTGCTGGCGCGTGAAGCTTGCCGTGCCGGCCTTCGGCAACAGACCGCTCAGCAACGACAGTTCGGCATTCTTGTTACGCTGGCGCAGGGTCTGCTCAAGCTCGAACTGAATATCGAAATAATCCTCGATGACGTGCTTGCTGCGGCCCGTGACGAATACGAAATGCTCGATGCCCGCTTCCATCGCCTCGTCGACGACATACTGGATCACCGGCTTATCCACGACGGTCAGCATTTCCTTTGGCACCGCCTTGGTCGCCGGCAAGAACCGCGTCCCTAGTCCGGCGACCGGAAATACTGCCTTACGAACCTTCTTATGCTGTCCCACGCATACCTCCTGGGCATTAAATCAGTTGGCACAAAGCCATTCTAAAGGTCAGTAGATTAGATTTGCTACTGTTTTGCAAATAATGACTGACGCAAGCTTCCATGGTAAAGAATTTGTTGACTTCGTTCGTTTAGCGTCACGCATGGGCCGATGCCACCGCATCGCCGCACCGAAATCCAACGATTGA
This sequence comes from Rhizobium pantanalense, assembly GCF_030182525.1. Taxonomy (NCBI): domain Bacteria; kingdom Pseudomonadati; phylum Pseudomonadota; class Alphaproteobacteria; order Hyphomicrobiales; family Rhizobiaceae; genus Rhizobium; species Rhizobium pantanalense. The sequence continues at coordinate 225,937 of NZ_JAQJCH010000001.1, read as the reverse complement.
TGGACAAGGCTGTAGATGACCGTAAACCGCAAACACTCCCTTCGTGGTCTCGCTCTGGCGCTCGCGCTCGGCGCCTTGGCGGGATTCCTTCCCGTTAACGCCAATGCTGACCCTGGGTTCCAAAAATGGATCGCGGGCTTCTACGCTACCGCCGCAAAGAGCGGCATTACGCAATCGACCTATCGCAATGCATTTGCCGGCGTGACGGACCCAGACCCCACGGTCCTCGAAAAGGCGCAATACCAACCGGAATTCAAGTCCCAGATCTGGGATTACCTCGACTCCCGTGTCAATCCCTATACGGTCGATATTGGCCGCAAGATGGCGGTTAAGTACGGATCCACACTGCGCACGCTCGAACAGCACTTCGGCGTCGATCGCAATATCATGCTGGCCATCTGGTCGATGGAGTCGAATTACGGCGAGGTTCTCGCCAAGAACGATCGGCTGCATTATGTGCCCCGCGCGCTGGCGACCCTTGCCTATGCCGATCCGAAGCGGGCGAACTACGCCAAGAAGCAGCTCATCGCCGCCCTGAAGATCCTGCAGAAGGGCGATATCTCGCGCAAGGACCTGAACGGCTCCTGGGCCGGCGCCATGGGCCATACCCAGTTCATCCCGACGAGCTATCTGCTCTATGCAGTCGATGCGGACGGCAGCGGCCATGCCGATATCTGGAATTCCGTTCCGGACGCCCTGGCGACGACGGCCAATCTTCTCGCCAAGAACGGTTGGGATACCGGCCGGACCTGGGGTTATGAAGTCGTCGTGCCGCCCGGCGGCAGCGCCCAGGCGGGCAAGACGCATACGATTGCGCAATGGGCGGCTCTCGGCTTCGTGCGCCCCAACGGCAAGGGTTTCCGCACCACCTCCGACCGCGCGCAGCTGAAGATGCTCGGCGGACCGAACGGTCCCGGCTTTCTGATGACCGGCAACTTCTTCACCATCAAGCGCTATAACGCCTCCGACAGCTACGCATTGGCCGTCGGCCTTCTCGCGGACCAGATCGCCGGCTATGGCGGCATGCAGCAATCCTGGCCGCGTCCGAGCGGCGCGCTCGACGTCAAGCAGAAATTCGAGCTGCAGACGCGTCTGAAGGAGCTCGGCTATTATGACGGCGTCGTCGACGGTAATTTCGGCTCGGGCTCGAAGGCCGCGATATCAGCCGTTCAGCAGCGCATGGGCATGGATGCTGATGGTGAGCCGTCGATGAACCTGCTGAAAGCATTGCGCAAGTAGGCCGCCTCGAGCGAAGCCGGGATCGCCGGACGATGAAATCGTCCTTATGCGGCCCGGACTCGTCAGCGGAAAAGAAGCGATGATGAAACACCCTGCCCGCCGCGCGACCAAGGCAACTCTAAGGATTGTTCTGACGGCATTTCTTACCGTCGTCATCGCGCTTGGCTGCCTGCCGAATATGGCGCAAGCGCAAGAGCGGCCACGGCGAAATCTGCTCGACATGCTGTTTGGCACCCGCGAGCCCGATTACCCGGACCAACCGGTCGAGCAGCCGCCGCCACGGCGCAAGCTGCAGCCGAAAAAGCGTCCGACCCCGCCGCCGCGCCAGCCGGTCGCACAGCCGGAAACGCCGCCGCCTGCGGAAAAGCTTCCCGACGCCAAAACCATCCTCGTCGTCGGCGATTTTCTGGCGAGCGGCCTGGCAACCGGGCTGGAGGACGCCTTCTCCACCTCCCCCGGCGTCGTCATCCAGTCCCGCGGCAACGTTGCCTCCGGTCTCGTGCGGCAGGATTATTATAATTGGTCGCAGCAATTGCCCGGGATGATCGACCAGCTGAAACCGGCCATGGTCGTCGTCATGATCGGCGCCAACGACCGTCAGCAGATGATCGGTGACGGGCTGAACGAGAAATACGGCACCGATCCATGGTTCCTCGCCTATGAAGAGCGCGTGCAGCAATTCGCCAAGCTGGTAACGAGCCGCCATATTCCACTGCTCTGGGTCGGGCTGCCCTCCTTCGGCTCGGATCAGCTGACCGCCAGCGCCGTCAAGCTCAATCAGATCTACCAGAGCCAGACCACCAGCGTCGGTGGCGAGTTCATCGACATCTGGGACGGATTTACCGATCAGAACGGTGAGTTCATCGTCACCGGTTCCGATATCAACGGCCAGCAGGTTCGACTGAGAACGGCCGACGGCGTCAATCTGACGGCAGCCGGTAAGCGCAAGGTCGCCTTCTATCTGGAGAAGTCTGCCCGCCGCATCCTGGGCGATCAGGCAAGCCCCGATATCACGCGCCTAGACACGGGCAATTCGCTGCCGGCGCAACAAGCCAATCTTCCTGGCGCGGAGCCAGAAAAGATCACTCGCACCCAGCCGATGAGCCTCTCCGATCCCGATCTCGACGGCGGCTCGCAGCTTCTCGGCAGCAGCCCTGCACCTGCCGCAACGACTTCATCGCCACGCGATCTTCTGGTGGAAAAAGGCCTGATGGACCCGGCGCCAGTTGGGCGCGTAGACGACTACCGATTGCCGGGATCGGTCGCACGGTAGGCCGCACGAAGGCGGTTTGACAACGCGGCGCCCCGCCAATAAAAGAACGGCATGAGCACCAACAGCGCAGATCAGATCGATCGTTACCGCACCTGCCCGCAGGTTGCGGTTTTACGCGCTTTCTCCGGCCGAGGTCTCCGCGTCCAGTCGTGATAGCCGGAGGCGTTTATGCGTCCGGCGGCGGCTGGACGTAAAGCCCTCAACCTCAAGACATCAACGTTGCCCATGGAGAATGGCACGTGCTCAATATCTATAACGTCAATTCGCTCGTTCACTGGGAAGAGCGGGACATTAAACTGCGCGACGATTTCGTCCGCTTCTTTTCCGATGAAGTCGCGAATTTCCTGCGATCCGCAAACGCCGCCTGGGATGTGCGACGGGTCGAAGCACCGACTCTGATGCCTCGAAGCCTTGTCTCAGATGCCTATTCCAATTCGGACATATGGGTGCAGGAGCGAATGTCGAACACCGAGACTGAACTTGTGCTGCGGCCGGAAACGACACCTTCAACCTATGCCTACATGCAGCATCTTCTCGGAAACCATTCCAGAACAAGGTTGCCGCTATGCGTCTGGCAGGCGGGGAGATCTTTCCGCCGGGAACAGGACCAGCCGAGCAAGCATGTGCGGCTCAAGGAATTCTGGCAGCTCGAATTCCAATGCGCCTTTACGGCAGATAGCGGCAATGATTATCACGCCGCCGCATTGGAACCCGTCCGCAGGATGATCGCCTCGGTCATCCATCTGCCGGCGCGGACCGTGCCTTCCGATCGGCTCCCGGCCTATTCCGAGGTGACGATGGATATCGAGGTCGACAATGGCGACAAATGGATGGAGGTCTGCTCGATCTCGAAACGCACGGATTTCCCGCAGCGCTATCGCAGCCAGCCGAAGAAAGGGCCTGCGATAGACCATGACGTCACGGTGCTCGAAATCGCCATCGGCCTCGATCGCTGTGTCTACAACTGGAATATCGCCGCAAGCCGGTAACGGCAAAGGCCGGGCTCATCGGGAATCCGGCCTTCAATCACTTTGCGCGAAAGGCAGCGAAACTTAGTTCGGCAGAACCGTCGAACCCATCAGAGCCTCATCGATTGCGCGCGCTGCCTGACGGCCCTCGCGGATCGCCCAGACCACCAGCGACTGGCCGCGACGAACGTCGCCGGCTGTCCAGAGCTTGTCGACCGAGGTCTTATAGTCCTTGTCATTGGCAACGACATTGGTCGAGCCGCGGCGGTCAGTATTCAGCGTCAGCTTGCCGTCGAGTTCCTTGAGCACGCTGTCGGTGAATGGGCCGCGGAAGCCGATGGCGATGAAGGCGAGGTCGGCGCGGATGACGAATTCCGTGCCGGCGATCGGCTTGCGGCGATCGTCCACTTCGCAGCACTTCACACCCGTCAGCACGCCGTCTTCGCCGATGAACTCGAGCGTTGCCACCTGGAATTCGCGAACCGCACCTTCGGCCTGCGAGGAAGAGGTGCGCATCTTCGTTGCCCAGAACGGCCAAACAGCGAGCTTGTCTTCTTTCTCCGGCGGCTGCGGGCGAATGTCGAGCTGGGTCACCTTCACCGCACCCTGGCGGAATGCCGTGCCGACGCAGTCGGATGCCGTATCGCCGCCGCCGACGACGACGATGTGCTTGCCGCCCGCCAGGATCGGATCGGCAGGCCAGCCGACGCTGTCGATATTTTCGCGGCCAACGCGGCGGTTCTGCTGTACGAGATAGGGCATGGCGTCATGGACGCCGGCAAGCGTCGTGCCGGGAATGCCTGCTTCGCGCGGGGTTTCCGAGCCGCCGCAATAGAGCACGGCGTCATGGTCGGCCAGAAGCTGCTCGACCTTGACATCGACGCCGACATTGACGCCGCAATGGAAGGTGACGCCTTCGCCCTTCATCTGCTCGACGCGGCGATCGATGAAGTTCTTCTCCATCTTGAAGTCGGGGATACCGTAACGCAGCAGGCCGCCCGGCTTGCTTTCGCGCTCGTAGACGTGGACGTCGTGACCTGCGCGGCCGAGCTGCTGAGCGGCAGCCATGCCGGCAGGGCCGGAGCCGATGATTGCGACCTTCTTGCCGGTGTGCACGGTTGCCGGCTGCGGCCGGATGAAGCCAAGCTCATAGGCCTTGTCGGCAATCGCCTGCTCGACGGTCTTGATCGCGACCGGCGCATCTTCCAGGTTCAGCGTGCAGGCTTCCTCGCAAGGCGCGGGGCAGACGCGGCCGGTGAATTCCGGGAAGTTGTTGGTCGAATGCAGGTTATGGATCGCCTGTTCCCAATTGTTGTTGTAGACGAGGTCGTTCCAATCGGGGATCTGGTTGTGCACCGGGCAGCCGGTCGGGCCGTGGCAATAGGGAATGCCACAGTCCATGCAGCGGGCTGCCTGTTTCTGCACTTCCTGGTCCGACATGGGGATCGTGAATTCACGGAAATGCCGGATGCGATCCGACGCCGGCTGATACTTCGCCACCTGCCGGTCGATTTCCAAGAAGCCTGTTACCTTGCCCATGCTTTCGTTTCCTCACTCTAAAAGAGGAGCTCATGGCTCCCGTGCCTGAGGGTCATCTCGGTTTCCCTGTCCGGCACTTTAATTCAAATCCGATTCCGCTGTTCGACAGTCGCGATCGCCATGACGGCGATCGCAATGCGAGGCGAAACCCTCGGCTGGTTTCAGAACCGGAGCGGATTACTCCGCCGCCACGCTCATCCGGCTGCGCTCCATTTCCTCAAGGGCGCGACGGTATTCGACCGGCATGACCTTGCGGAATTTCGGGCGGTAGTCGGCCCAGTGATCGAGGATCTCCTTGGCTCGCGTCGAGCCCGTATAGTGGACGTGGTTCGAAATCAGCTGGAAGAGACGCTCTTCGTCGTGGCGCGTCATGTCGTCGGAGACGTCGACGCGTCCCTTGTGCATGATGTCGCCACCGTGATGATGCAGCTTCTCCAGCAGCTCGTCTTCCTCCGGAACCGGCTCCAGCTCGACCATCGCCATGTTGCAGCGACGGGCGAAATCGCCCTTTTCGTCGAGCACATAGGCCACGCCGCCCGACATGCCGGCCGCGAAGTTGCGCCCGGTTTCGCCGAGCACGACGACGACGCCGCCGGTCATATATTCGCAGCCATGGTCGCCCACGCCTTCGACGACGGCGATCGCGCCGGAGTTTCTGACCGCGAAGCGCTCACCCGCGACACCGCGGAAGTAGCACTCGCCCTCGGTTGCGCCATAGAGCACGGTGTTGCCGACGATGATCGAGTTTTCGGCGATGATCTTCGAATTCTCCGGCGGACGGATGATGATACGGCCGCCGGAAAGGCCCTTGCCGACATAGTCGTTGCCGTCGCCGACGAGGTTGAAGGTGACGCCGCGCGCCAGGAACGCACCGAAGGACTGACCGGCGGTGCCCCTCAGGGTGACGTTGATCGTGTCGTCCTTCAGGCCGCGATGGCCATAGCGCTTGGCAACAGCACCCGACAGCATGGCGCCGGCCGAACGGTCGACGTTCTTGATGTCGACTTCGAAGGCGACCGGCGTCTTGGAAGCGAGCGCCGGCTCCGCCTTCTCGATCAGCTTGCGGTCGAGAATGTCGTCGATTGGGTGCTTCTGCACCGTCGTCCAGTAGGTCTCTTCCTTCGGTGCATCGACCTTGTGGAAGATGCGGCTGAAATCGAGGCCTTTGGCCTTCCAGTGGGCGAGCATCTCATCCTTTTCGAGAAGCTCGGAAGCGCCGATGATATCGTCCAGCTTGGCAACGCCGAGCGAGGCGAGGATCTCGCGCACTTCTTCGGCCACGAAGAAGAAGTAGTTGATGACATGCTCCGGCGCGCCCTTGAAGCGCTTGCGCAGAACCGGGTCCTGGGTGGCGACACCAACCGGACAGGTGTTGAGATGGCACTTGCGCATCATGATGCAGCCGGCCGCAATCAGCGGCGCGGTCGCAAAGCCGAATTCGTCGGCACCCAGCAGCGCGCCGATGATGACATCACGGCCGGTCTTCAGACCGCCATCCACCTGCAGGGCGATGCGTGAGCGCAGCCCGTTCAGCACCAGCGTCTGCTGGGTCTCAGCAAGGCCGATTTCCCAGGGCGAGCCGGCATGCTTCAGCGAAGTCAGCGGCGAAGCGCCGGTGCCGCCATCATAGCCGGAGACGGTGATGTGGTCGGCACGCGCCTTGGCAACGCCGGCAGCAACCGTGCCGACGCCGACTTCCGAGACGAGCTTGACCGAGACATCCGAGGTCGGGTTGACGTTCTTCAGGTCGTAGATCAGCTGCGCCAGATCCTCGATCGAATAGATGTCATGATGTGGCGGCGGCGAGATGAGGCCGACGCCCGGTGTGGAATGCCTGGTCTTGGCAACGGTCGCATCGACCTTGTGGCCGGGCAGCTGGCCGCCTTCGCCGGGCTTGGCGCCCTGCGCGACCTTGATCTGCAGCACGTCGGCGTTGACGAGATATTCGGTCGTCACGCCGAAGCGGCCGGAGGCGATCTGCTTGATGGCGGAACGTTCCGGGTTCGGCGAACCGTCGAAGAGCGGCATGTAGCGATCGGATTCCTCGCCGCCTTCGCCGGTGTTCGACTTACCGCCGATGCGGTTCATGGCGATTGCCAGCGTCGTATGCGCCTCACGGCTGATGGAGCCGAAGGACATGGCGCCCGTCGAGAAGCGCTTGACGATATCTGCAGCGGGCTCGACTTCGTCGATCGAGATCGGCTTGCGGCCGAGCGCTTCCGCACCTTTGATCTTGAAGAGACCGCGGATGGTGTTCATCCGGAGCGCCGATTCATTGACCATTTCCGAGAATTCGCGATAGCGATCCTCGGCATTCCCACGCACGGCATGCTGCAGGGCAGCCACCGCATCGGGCGTCCAGGCGTGGCTTTCGCCGCGCATGCGGTAGGCATATTCGCCGCCGATGTCGAGCGTGCTTGCGAGCAGCGGATCGCGGCCGAAAGCAGCCTTGTGACGCGAGACGGTTTCCTCGGCGATCGTCTCGAGGCCGATGCCTTCGATCATCGTCGCGGTGCCGAAGAAATACTTGTCGACCAGCTCCTGCTGCAAGCCCACAGCATCGAAGATCTGCGCGCCGCAATAGGATTGATAGGTCGAGATACCCATCTTCGACATGACCTTGAGGATGCCTTTGCCGACCGCCTTGATGTAGCGGTAGACGACTTCCGTCGCGTCCACTTCCTTCGGGAATTCGCCGCGCTGATGCATATCGAGCAGCGTGTCGAAGGCCAGATAGGGGTTGATCGCTTCCGCGCCGTAACCGGCCAACAGGCAGAAGTGATGCACTTCACGCGGCTCGCCGGTTTCGACGACGATACCGACCGAGGTGCGCAGGCCCTTGCGGATCAGGTGATGGTGCACGGCCGCCGTCGCCAGCAGCGCCGGGATTGCGATGCGGTCCGGTCCGATCTGGCGGTCGGAAAGCACGATGATGTTGTAGCCGCCGCGAACGGCCGCTTCCGCCCGCTCGCAGAGGCGGTCAAGCATCTCGGGCATGCCTTCGGCGCCACGTTCGACATCATAGGTGAAGTCGAGCGTCTTCGTATCGAAGCGATCCTCGGTGTGACCGATCGAACGGATCTTTTCGAGATCACCATTGGTCAGGATCGGCTGGCGCACTTCCAGGCGCTTTGCATTGGCCATGCCGGTATGATCGAGCAGGTTCGGACGCGGACCGATGAAGGAGACAAGGCTCATGACGAGCTCCTCGCGGATCGGGTCGATCGGCGGGTTCGTCACCTGCGCGAAGTTCTGCTTGAAGTAGGTGTAGAGCAGCTTCGGCTTGTCGGACATGGCCGAGATCGGCGTATCCGTACCCATGGAGCCAACGGCTTCCTGCCCCGTCGTCGCCATCGGCGACATCAGGAGCTTGGTGTCTTCAGCCGTGTAGCCGAACGCCTGCTGGCGGTCGAGCAGCGATACGTCGCGGCGCAGCGCCCGCGGCTCCACCGGCTTCAGGTCTTCCAGGATCAGCTGCGTGCGGTTCAGCCAGCTGCGATAGGGGTGCTTGCCGGCAAGTTCCGACTTCACCTCGTCGTCGGAGATGATACGGCCCTTTTCCATGTCGATCAGCAGCATCTTGCCCGGCTGCAGCCGCCACTTCTGGATGATCTTCTCTTCCTCGACAGGCAGAACGCCGGCTTCGGACGCCATGATGATGCGGTCGTCGCTGGTGACGAGATAGCGAGCCGGACGCAGGCCGTTACGGTCGAGCGTCGCACCGATCTGCTTGCCATCGGTAAAGGCAACGGCGGCAGGGCCATCCCATGGCTCCATGAGGGCGGCATGATACTCGTAGAATGCCTTGCGTTCCGGCGCCATCAGCTGGTTGCCGGCCCATGCCTCGGGGATGAGCATCATCATAGCATGCGCCAGGGAGTATCCACCGCGCACGAGGAATTCGAGCGCGTTGTCGAAGCAGGCCGTGTCCGACTGACCTTCATAAGAGATCGGCCAAAGCTTGGAGATGTCGTCGCCGAACAGTGGCGAGGATACGGATGCCTGACGGGCGGCCATCCAGTTGACGTTGCCGCGCAGCGTGTTGATTTCGCCGTTATGCGCGACCATGCGATATGGATGTGCAAGCTTCCACGACGGGAAGGTGTTCGTCGAGAAACGCTGGTGCACGAGGGCAACCGCCGTCTCGAAACGCGGATCGGAGAGGTCCTTATAATAGGCGCCTACCTGATAGGCGAGGAACATGCCCTTGTAGACGATGGTCGAGCTCGACAGCGACACGGGGTAGAAGCTGCTCTCCTCGCCCTCATATTCCGCATAGATGCGGTTGGAGATCACCTTGCGCAGGGTGAAGAGGCGGCGCTCGAACTCCTCGTTCGTGCCGGCATCGCGGCCGGCGCCAATGAAGACCTGCACATGGTGCGGCTCGGTGGCGGCAATATCAGGCGCCTTCGACAGCGAAGAGTTGTCGACAGGCACGTCGCGGAAGCCGAGCAGAACCTGGCCTTCTTCGGCCACGACCTGCGTGATCGCGGTCTTGAAATGCTCGATCAGCGCCTCGTCGCGCGGCAGGAAGAAATGGCCGACGCCGTATTCGCCCGCCTTCGGCAGGATGACACCCTGCTTCGCCATCTCCTCGCGGAAGAAGCGGTCGGGAATCTGCACGAGGATGCCGGCACCATCGCCCATCAGCGGATCTGCGCCGACGGCACCGCGATGCGTCAGGTTTTCAAGAATGAACAGGCCGTCGCGCACGATCTGGTGCGACTTCTGGCCCTTCATATGCGCGACGAAGCCGACGCCGCAGGCATCATGCTCGTTGCGCGGATCGTAAAGGCCCTGTTTCGGCGGGATGCCAACAGCGCGTTTCGACGTCTTGGCCGTCGCGGCAGCATTCACTGCAGCGGTCTGGTCAAAACTCGTCAACGTCGTCCTGTTCGTCATGGTCTTCCCTCCGGTAAGGCCCGCGTCGCGGGCGCTCCTTCGTCCCGCGCGGTCCGTTTCCGGAGCCGACGCGCGACAGCGCTGTTGCATTGTGAAGATCGGCCGCGAACCGCAGCTCCTTGAAGTGGAGCCCGTCGTCAGCGTTCCGCGCCTTGCTATTCCACCGCCGCATTGCCCACGCCTCAAAAGGCTTGAAAGGGCATGCTCTCGATAACTATAGCTCGAAATCCCGACATCGTCAGGACCCTGGGGCACATCTTCGGCCTCGGCGGCCAAAATAGGACAGCAACCCTGTCCTAATTCATCAGTTCTATGCCAGAAAGCTTAAGCCTTCGCAAGAGCAAAACGGCAAAATTTCGTCAAGGAAAGACGGAAGATTGCCTTTGTTGCAGGAATAGAGCAATAAAGTTTCGCTGCGCCGCATCATTTTATTTGTTGATTGCGTCAATCAATTTCTGTGATGCATTCTTCAAACTCATGCTCTTGATAGGTTTTTGCATTGGCGTAATGTCCTGCCGACCCTATCTAATCTAGCCGCCATTCAATCTTCATCTGGTGCATTTTCATGTTCTTTGCTTCCGATAACTGGGCCGGCGCCCATTCCAAAGTCGCCGAACGTCTGCTCGCCGCATCGAGTGGTTTTGCCTCCGCCTACGGCACAAGCGAGCTCGACCAGCGTGTCGAAGCCAGATTCTCCGAGATATTCGAGCGCGAGGTCGCGGTCTTCTTTGTCGCAACCGGTACGGCCGCCAATTCGCTATCGCTTGCCAGCGTCCAGAAACCGGGCGGCATCAGCTTCTGCCATACCGAAGCGCATGTCGCCGAAGACGAATGCGGCGCTCCTGACTTCTTCAGCGGCGCGCGTCTTGCGACGGTCGAGGGCGCTCTCGGCAAGATCGACCCCAAGGCGCTTGCCACCAAGATCGCCCGTTTCCCGCAGGATGCCGTGCATCATGGCCGCGCCGCAGCCGTCACGATTACTCAAGCGACGGAAATCGGTACGGTCTATTCGCTGGATGAGATCGATGGTATCGCCGCTATCGCCAAGGCGAACGGCCTGCCGCTGCATATGGATGGCGCGCGTTTCGCCAACGCCCTGGTTGCGCTCGGCGCGACGCCGGCCGAGATGACATGGAAGCGCGGCGTCGACATCCTCTCCTTCGGCGGCACCAAAAACGGCTGCTGGTGCGCCGAGGCGATCGTCATCTTCGATCCGGAAAAGGCGAAGGAAATGCACTTCATCCGCAAGCGCGCCGCCCAACTCTTCTCCAAGTCGCGCTTCATCGCCGCCCAGTTCGACGGTTATTTCCAGGACGGCCTCTGGCTCGACCTCGCCCGCCATTCCAATGGGATGGCCGATCGGCTGCGCGCTGGCCTCGAAAAGACCCCTGGCGCCCGTCTCGCGTGGCCGACTGCCTCGAACGAGGTTTTTGCGATCATCCCAAAATCCTCCGCCAAGGCGGCCGAAGACAAGGGCGCGAAGTTCTACGAATGGCCGATCCCGGAATCGCAGCCGGATCTCGTCGGCAGCGATGAAACGCTGATCCGCCTCGTGACCAGCTTCGCCACCACCGAAGCCGATGTGGGGAATTTCCTTGCTTGCCTTGCCTGATCCGCATGAAAAAGAGCGCCGGAGCCGGCTTGCGGACCGGACGGCGCTCGCAATAGCGGCAAAAAGTCAGTTTTGATTCCGATGGGCGATCATCGCGAAGTTCGATAGATCGTCGCGGTCGGACGCCGGTGCATGATGTACGATCATCGTCATTGCCACGACGCAGGCAACAAGTCCGGAAATGAAGATGGCACCATATGTCATCGGAACGGCTATCCCCCGCAATTCACCCATCGCCACCGGAGATAGCAGAACAAGCTGACTTCCGCCTGAAAACGGGCGCACAATAAATCAGCCGGCGAAATAAACCTGGATCTCATCTGCATGATGGGAAATGCTTTTAACGATAGCTGATAGACGATTGCTCGTTAATTTGATCGGGGACCATGGACCTTGGAAAGTATGTCGTCCGAGAGTGCATTAACCAGAAGTTGGTCGGCACCCTTGCGCGGCACAAGGACGAATTCGACATCTTCGAGGATCGGCAGCCAGCCCGGTGCGATCTCCAGCAATCCCGCCGGCGCCATGCTTTTCGGCTGCACGAGAACGCCCATGCCGGCGCGCGCCGCCGCAGTCAGGCCGCTCAGGCTGCCACAGGTGCAAACGATGCGCCAAGGCATCTGCTGCCGGCGCAGTGCCTCCAGCGCCACCGCCCGCGTGACGCTTGGGGTAGGAAAGGCAATCAGCGGCAATGGTCCCGCAAGTTTGCGGATGCGATCCGCGTCGCGCGCCAGCCAAACCAGCGGCTCGCGATAGACGAGCTTGCCTCTCGCATCGCCGAGCCGGCGCTTGGCAAGCACCAGATCGAGATCGCCATTATCCTGCATCTCATAAAGTACGCCGCTGAGCGCGACCGTCAGCTCGAGATCGACGGAAGGATGCGAGCGCACGAAATCCTCGAGCACGTCCGGAAGCTGGCTGGTGACGAAATCCTCGGAAACCCCAAGCCGGAGATTGCCGCGCAGGCTGTTGCCGGCAAAAAGCTGACGCACCTCGCCTTCGATCGACAGCATCTGGCGCGCATGGCCGAGCAGCGCCTCGCCGTCGCCGGTCAGGATGACGCGATGCGTGTCGCGCGCCAAAAGCTTGCGACCGAGTTCCGTTTCCAGCCGCTGTATATGTTGGCTGACGGTTGATTGCCCAAGACCGAGCCGCTCGGCCGCCAGCGTGAAGCTGCCCATCTGCTCGACGGCGACGAAGCTGCGCAACTGCGTGAGATCAAGCATGGATTATCCTGTATCGCGATAACTGTTATTCCTTGCATCGTGGATCACAATAGGCCTATCTGCAAGGAATAATCATCAAGACTCGCAATACGATTGGGTAGGCACGATGCGCCGCTTTCTTCCAGACACCTTTACCATGCTGCTGGTGCTCACCGTCCTGACGGCATCCTTCTTTCCGGTGCAGGGGGCTAGCGCTCACTATTTCAGCATTGCCACCAACTTCGCCATCGGCCTCTTGTTCTTCCTGCACGGCGCGCGCCTGTCGCGCGATGTCGTCATCGCCGGCATGCTGCACTGGCGGCTGCATCTCGTCATCCTGCTGACGACCTTCGGCATCTTCCCGCTGCTGGTGCTGGCCATGGGTCAAGTCGTTCCGAACAGCATCCTGCCCGTATCGCTCTATACCGGCATGCTGTTTTTGAGCGTGCTGCCCTCGACCGTGCAGTCCTCGATCGCCTTCACCTCTATCGCTGGAGGCAATGTGCCGGCCGCGATCTGCTCGGCGTCGGCCTCCAATATCTTCGGCATGTTCCTGACGCCATTGCTCGTCGGCATCCTGTTTTCGGTCGGCGGCCAGGGCGGCGGCTTTTCCTGGGATGTTCTGTGGCAGATCATGCTGCAGCTGCTCGCCCCTTTCATCGCCGGTCAGCTGCTGCAGCCATGGATCGGCAACTGGATCCGCTCGAAGAAGAAGATCCTGATGCCGGTCGATCGCGGCTCGATCCTCATGGTCGTCTATTCAGCCTTCAGCGAGGCCGTGGTGGAAGGATTGTGGCATACCTTTTCCGTCCTCGACATTGTCACTGTCATCATCGCGAATATGGTGCTTCTGGCGATGGTAATCTGCATCACCATGTTCGGCAGCCGTGCCCTCGGGTTTGAAAAAGCCGACGAGATCACCATCACCTTCTGCGGCTCGAAGAAGTCGCTGGCAAGCGGCGTGCCGATGGCCAACGTCATCTTTGCCGGCCAGAGCATCGGCGCCATCGTGCTGCCGCTCATGTTGTTCCACCAGATTCAGCTGATGACCTGCGCAGTGCTTGCCCAGAAATACGCCGATGCGGCCAAGCGGCGCGAGGCTGCGAAAGCGCAGGCAGGAGCGAAATCGGGCGAAGCGACAAACGCAGCCTGAGTCCTCCGATAACATACAAAACGAAAGCGGCGCCCCGATGGAGCGCCGCTTCTTTTGATCTTGGGAGGATCAGGAGCATGACGGAGAAACCGTCAGCCCGGCATGACAGTCCAAGACCGTCTGCCATACTTAGTTGATGTGAGCCTCGATGGCCTTCGGGGTTTCCACGGGCTCTGCCGCGATGGAGATACGGCGGGGCTTCATGGCTTCGGGAATGTTGCGCAACAGGTCGATGTGCAGCAGACCGTTCTTCAGTGAAGCAGCCTGAACCTCGACATGGTCGGCAAGCTGGAAACGACGCTCGAAGGCACGCTTGGCGATACCGCGATAGAGATATTCGCTGGTTTCAGCCGGCTCTTCGCTCTTTTCGCCCTTGACCTGAAGGACATGGGCGTGGGCCTCAATGCTCAGTTCCTTTTCATCGAAACCGGCAACGGCCATGGTGATGCGATAGGTGTTTTCACCCGTGCGCTCGATATTGTAGGGCGGATAGGTCTGGGCCTGATCCGGCTGGCCAAGGCTGTCGAGCATGGTGAACAGACGGTCGAAACCGACGGTGGAACGATAAAGGGGAGAGAAGTCTACGTGACGCACGGAAGTCCTCCTGTGAGCGACAATTGCGATTTGAGTCTTGCCCCATGACCCCACTCCGGGCGGCCTCGGGACGGTTTCGCAGGCCCGTTCGGCACCCGCGAAAAAGAGATGGGGATCGCCTTTCCGGAGTTCAAGACCCCTGTGCTCGGCTCCATTTTTCAGAAAATCGCTGCGTGAACCGCAGATGAACAGATGGTTCGGAACCCGTTCAGGCTGACGCGCCTATCGTCAAATCATCGGAACACCATCGTCCGATGACTGAAGTGTATCGTCCCTTCTTCTTCAGTCCTTGCTCGGCCGGCGAAGCGGATCTCTCTATCTCCGCAAGCCGGCCTTTTTTCTGAGCGAGCACTATCGCAGCAACTTCAGAGAACCGGTGAGCGACTTCACCCATTTCGAAGGTCCCACCAATCCGAGGCCATCGATCGCCTCGTCGGCAAGATCGCAATTGGGAAACGTCGCCTCATACTCCCTGTAATCGTGCAGCGAGCGGGCAAAGGCAGGAAATGGAACGATCGCGCGGTCGTTTCCTACCGGCAAGGTCTTCAGCAACAGCGATCGTATGGTTTCAGCATCCGCCTGCAGTATCGGAACGGGCATGTTCGAACTGATGTCGATGGTGCGCTCCTCCCTATCGGTTAATTGCCTGGCCGCGAGCGCAGGAAACTTTGCGCCCAACCCGATCGAGATGGCGCCGGCGGTATTGGCGATCAGACCGAGCGGCAATGCCGGATTGATGACGATGGCAAGACGGATATCGGGAAGCATGGAGACCTGCTGCTGTTGACATGTGGGATCGCAGAATATCTCTCCCGCCGAGGGCAATCTTGCCTTTCATTGCCACACATTCGGAAAGTATGGTAGGATCTACCTTATATCCACACATTAGAGGTTAAATATGCCCGGCACCCTTGAGCCCATCGATTTGAAGATTCTCGGAGCCCTTCAGAAGGATGGGCGCCTTACGAACCAAGCGCTTTCATCCGAAGTCGGGCTCTCGACGTCGCCATGCTGGCGGCGCGTGCGCCAACTGGAAGAAACGGGCGTGATCCAGGGTTATACGGCCACCCTCGACAGGCGCCAGATCGGCCTCGGCGTCCTTGCCTTCATTAGGGTGAAGATCGACAGCCACAGCGAGGCGGAAGCCGAGGAATTCTCCCGCGACGTCCTGAAACTCAGCGAGGTCGTTGCCTGCTACAGCATCGCCGGGGACGCGGATTTCCTGCTGCAGGTGGTGGCCGCCGATCTCGACAGCTATGCCGATTTCGCCATGGCGGTGGTGCGCCGCCTGCCGCGCATCAAGGAGATGCAGACCACCTTCGTGCTGAAGGAAATCAAGCCCTTCAAGGGCTTTCCGCTTCAGGTTGGGCAGCGATAGCAGCGCAAGGCACGGAGTGTCAGGTGAGGCATGGGGGAGACGGCACGTCCCTATGCTCTTTACGTTTGGATCTAAGCCATCCTATTCTCGGGCGAGTGGCTGCCCCCAGGGTATTGCCCGGGGGATATAATGTCGGCGCTTTCTTTCTCGAAGATTTCCTCATCGCTGAGTACGCTTCTGGCTGCTATCGGTCTGCTGACGGTGGCGGTGCTTACGACGCCCGATATCGTCGGACAGACGAGGCTCATCCTGGAAGTCGTGCTTGCCGGCGTCTGGGCCATCTATGTTCTGCAATTGATCGAGACGCTGGTCATACATCGCGCAAGGGAGGTGCGCGGTAGGATCCCGGAAATCGCCGTCGACATTCTGGCCGTTCTGGTCCCTTTGGCCGCCTTCCTTCTCATCCGCGGGCGCGACCAAAGCCTCTATTGCGCCATCTGGCTTTTGAAGCCGCTACGCGGCTCGACCTTCTTCCGGTTGCTTGGCAGGGTCATCACCAAGGAAGCGCGCAACCTGATCGGCGTCACCTCGATCTTCGGTATCGTTCTGTTCGCCGCAGCGCTTGCGGCTTACATCATCGAGCGTGATGTCCAACCCGACAAGTTCGGCAGCATCCCCCTCGCAATGTGGTGGGCCGTGACGACGCTGTCGACCACGGGATATGGCGATGAGATCCCGCAAAGTTTCGCCGGCCGCGCCCTTGCCGGATTGGTCATGATGTGCGGAATCGGCATCTTTGCCTTATGGGCCGGCATTCTCGCCACCGGCTTCTACGAAGAGGTTCGTCGTCAGGATTTCGTGCGCAATTGGCAGCTGGTGGCGGGAGTGCCGCTGTTTCAGAAGCTCGGTTCCGGCGCCCTCATCGAGATCGTACGGGCGCTGCGCCCCCGCGTCGTGCCGGCCGGTGGCATCATCTGCCGCAAGGGCGAGGCCGGCGACCAGATGTATTTCATTGTCGAAGGCCGCGTCAGCGTCGCTACACCAACGCCGGTCGAACTCGGCTCCGGCAGCTTCTTCGGCGAGATGGCGCTGATCACCGGCGAGCCCCGCTCGGCAACCGTCAGCGCCGCGACCGAGGTCTCGCTGCTGTCGCTCTATTCATCGGATTTCCAGATGCTCTCGAGCAGCAGCCCCGAGATCGCCGAGATCATCCGTAAGACCGCACTGGAACGGCGCGGTGCGGCACCGAAGAGCTGATTCGGACGATCTCTCGCTTAATCCTTCCCGGCCGTTTCTCATGCCGGAACCGCCAACAAACCTGTTGCAATTCCCCCAGCCTGCGCTATCCCCTTGGGATGAGCCATTGGTCAGCGAGGCGCGACACCGTCATGGATTCGGTCCTCTATTCCACAGCAGATAATCCGGTGCCGGAAAACCGCACCGAAGGCTTCTTCGAAAGTTTCGACGGGCGCAAGCTGCGCTATGCCGTCTTCCGCTGCGAGCAGCCGGTGGCCAAGGGAACTGTTGTTCTACTGCAGGGCCGCAACGAGTTCATAGAGAAATATTTCGAGACGATCCGCGACCTCACAGCCAAGGGCCTTTGGGTCGCGACCTTCGACCTGCGCGGCCAGGGCGGGTCGGAGAGGCTGCTGAAGGACCCGTTGCGCGGCCATATCCGCCATTTTTCCGATTACGAGCGGGATTTGACCGCCTTCCTCGATAAGATCGTCCTGCCGGATACACGCCTGCCCTTCTTTCTGCTCGCTCATTCGACGGGCGGGCTGATTGCCCTGTCTGCCGCGCCGAGGCTTGCGAGCCGCATCGAGCGCATGGTGCTGTCTGCCCCCTTCATCGGCTTGACCGGCCACGGCGCCTCCCCCGGCTTTATCCGCTTCCTCTCTGGCGCGGTCAGCGGCGTTGGCCTGGGCCGTATGCAGTTCAGCAAGAAGTTCAAGGAAAGACCGTTTGCCGAAAACCCGTTAACGACGGACGAGCAGCGCTACCGCCGCAACGTCGTCATCGGCACCACCTATCCGCAGCTTTGCCTGGGACCGCCGACGGCACGCTGGCTATCGCAGGCTCTGCGGGCGATCGAACGGGTCAACAGGCCCGAACACCTGTTTTCAATTCAGGTCCCCACCGTCTTGATCGCGCCGACGCGCGACGGCGTGGTGCCCTATGTCGATCAGGAGCGGCTGTCGCGCTATTTCCGTGCCGCTCAGCTCGTTCCAATTCACGGCGCCAAGCATGAAATCCTGCAGGAACGGGATATCTATCGCAATCAAGCACTTGCCGCGATCCACGCCTTCATCCCCGGCAGCGATGCCGAAACCAATGCCTATGAGATTGAGGCGGAAGCTTGATCCTCAGCGCGACAGGATGGCGAGCGCCTGCTCGTAAACCGCGCGGCTGCCGGCTGCGATGATCGTTCCGCCCATTTCCGGCCGGCCGCCATCCCAGGTGGTCATAATGCCGCCAGCCTGCTCGATGACCGGAATGATGCCGCCGACATCATAGGGCTTCAGCGAATTTTCGATGACGAGATCGATATGGCCGGCCGCAAGCAGCGCATAGGCATAGCAATCGCAGCCATAGCGGAAGAGCCGAACCTGGCTTTCGATCTCGCGATACTTGGCAAGCTCGTCGCCGACGAAAAGATGCGGCGAGGTGGTGAAAAGGATGGCATTGGAGAGGCTGCCGCAATCGCGAACCTGCAGCCGTCTCTCGCCGTCCGGACCGGAATAGGTGGCGCCATTGCCATCGGCAAAATAGCGCTCGCCAGTGAAGGGCTGGTCGATCAGGCCCATGACGGCGCGGCCGTTCTTCTGCAGGCCGATTAGCGTTCCCCAGACCGGGACACCTGAGATGAAGGCGCGCGTGCCGTCGATCGGATCGATGACCCAGACATGCTCGCGGTCGAGCCCGACATTGCCATGCTCCTCTCCCAGAATGCCATGTTCGGGGAATTCGGCCTCGATCAGCGCGCGAATCGCCTGTTCGGCGGCTCGGTCGCCTTCCGTCACGGGATCAAAGCCCTTGGCTTCCTTGTTGACCACATCGATGCCGGCACGAAAGCGCGGCAGGGTTTCGGCCTTGGCCGCTTCGGCCAGACGATAGAAGAACGAGCGATCGGGAAGCATGGTGAATCCGGGTAAGTGACGGGATGGCGATGTCATAACGCATATAAACCGTGAAGCAAACGGGATGATGACCCATTGGGCGCAATGCCTGCGGATCAGGCAGGATTTTTAAATCTGCCTAAATATTTTGCACTGCAATAAAGTGCTTGACATTTGTGCAGCGCAGCAGCAATATCCCCATGCAGTCTTTCGACTGTAAATACCCTCCTTGGGTGTTTCCTCCCTAGACTTAGCCGCGCCACGAGCGCGGTTCTTTTTTGCCTGACCTAGCTACTTTGCAAGGGGAGCCGCGTTCATTGCGGTATTGTGAAAGGCACCTTCGATTTCACAAAATCGAGATCATTGATGTCCGCCGCCTGAGTGGGCAGCGTCATGAACTGGTTGATGGCTGTAAATATCATCCAATAGGTTGGCCGCTGCCAGATTTCGGTAACGGTGGACCAAGGAACTTTGACCGACCCCAACTCGGATGCCACGTCAAACCCTTCATCATGAAAAGCAAACGTCGCCTGCCGTATCGACATTTTGAGGAACTTTCCAACCATATTGCGGTAATGCGCGACCCATACGACGATAATCATAGCCGGGTAGAGAAGAACGAGGCTGCCGAAGACGCCGGTCAGCCATTCGGTGCCATCACTCCAAAGCTGCCAAAGAAACAGCAAGATTGTTGCAATTTCTGCGACCCAGAGGCGCTGATTGATGATCAGCCGCCGCCAGACAAAAGCCCTCACGGCATCGCGCACCATTTCTTCCGTGTAGGTGACAGTGATAGTCCGACACATCGCCCACCCGCTGCGTTCAGGCTATCGCCAAGCTTCGAATTCCGGCGTCGCCCATAAGCAGATTTTGCCTGGCCGCGCATCCCTTCGGCAAGCTCAACGACAACGAAACGGTCACTCCGCCGCCAGTGCCGGATCGCCCGTATAGGATTCCACGTGCTCGGCCATGCGCTTCATGAAAAGCGTGATGGCAGCGGCGACCTTGTCGAAATCCGGACGCTTCTCGAGCGTTGTCTCATCGACATAGAGAGAGCGATTGACCTCGATCTGCAGGGCATGCAGCCCGCGGGATGGGCGGCCGTAATGTTCGGTGATGAAGCCGCCTGCATAGGGCTTGTTGCGTACGGCGTTAAAGCCGAGCTCCTCGAGAATCTGCATGGCCGCGCGCGAAAGTTCGGCCGAGGCGCTGGTGCCGTAGCGATCGCCAAGGATGAAATCCGGCCGCATGTTGCTGCCGGCGATGCGGATATTGCCGGGCATGGAATGACAATCGACCAGCACGCCGAAGCCGAATTTGACATGGGTGCGCGCGATCAGTCGCCGCAGCGTGGCGTGGTAAGGCTTGTAGATGGTGTCGATTCGCTTCAGCGCATCCTCGACCGGGACGCGGCGCGCATAGATCTCCATGTTCTCGGCGACGATTCGCGGGATTGTGCCGAGACCGCCGGCGACCCGCAGCGAATTGATGTTCGCATAGGATGGCAGCGCACCATCGAACATGCGCGGATCGAGCTCATACGGCTCGCGATTCACGTCGATATAGGCGCGCGGAAAATTGGCAAACAGCAGCGGCGCACCGAGAGAGCTTGCCGCCGAAAAAAGCTCGTCAACATAATGATCCTCGGAGCGGCGGATGGCGATGCCCTGCAGACGGGATTGGGCGACGAAATCGGGGGGATAGACGCGACCACTATGAGGCGAGCTGTAGACAAACGGTATCGTCTGGGAGGCTGGCTCCAATACCTCGAAAATCTCGAAACTGCGCATTTCCGCGGACATCAACGTCTTTACCATGTCAACAACTTGTCGCAGTAATCATGTTGCCAGTTGCATGACCGCAAGTCCATAGTAACTTGAGCGAAATGGCCTTAATCCAAAACACCCTATTCGGAATCTCGGATGCCCGGTCAGCGAAAACGCGGGACGTTTTCGTGGAATGCACCTATGCTTCGAACAAATGCTGGAATGGCGCGTTTTGGCTGACCATTCACGGCTTGTTTACGGCGTCGCGGTACCCTAAACGCTGGACGAGTCCAACAAGACAAAATTGATTAGCGATAGAGATGATGACCCAGAAGATACTTCTTGCCGAAGACGACAACGACATGCGTCGCTTTCTCGTGAAGGCACTCGAAAAAGCCGGCTACAAGGTCTTGTCCTTTGACAATGGAGCCAGCGCTTACGATCGGCTGCGCGAAGAGCCGTTCTCGCTGCTTTTGACTGACATCGTCATGCCCGAGATGGACGGCATCGAGCTGGCGCGGCGCGCCACCGAACTCGATCCCGATCTGAAGGTGATGTTCATCACCGGCTTTGCCGCCGTCGCCTTGAACCCCGATTCGAAGGCGCCGAAGGATGCAAAAGTCCTTTCCAAGCCTTTCCACCTCCGCGAGCTGGTCGACGAGGTCAACAAACTCCTTGCCGCGTAAGGCTTTTGGCGGCCACGTCACAAAACCGAAAAAAAGCCTATTGACGGCAACTAAGGTTTTGTGATCTATGCGCCGCCATCGGATGGGCGTGTAGCTCAGCGGGAGAGCACTACGTTGACATCGTAGGGGTCACAGGTTCAATCCCTGTCACGCCCACCATCCTAATTCGCTGAAAAGCAAGGCCTTTCGAGAAATCGAAAGGCCTTTTTCATTTCCTGTCGTTTGGCTATGCCTGCGTATGTCGCGGAAGTTTTGCATTGGCAAAATGTTTCGCCAGGCCACGACCGTTTGTCGACGGTCAGCGATCCAGAATATGCCGCAGCACCGCCGTCGTCGGGTAGGCATAGACGCCACGATCGACGAAGCCCTGGCGGTAGAGGCAATCCCTGAGAGCCAGCCAGTAGAGCGTGCTGTTCGCATCCGGCGATCCACGCCGCCAGGAATAGGCTTCGGGCTCGCAATGATTGAGAGCCCTGTCGTATCTTGCCAGCACCACCGGATCGCTGTCGGCGCGAATGCCGCCATGGTAGGTCTGGTAATTCGAAGGCGCCTCACCGGCAGAGACGCATGCCAAGCTCAAAATCGCTCCCAGCGCTAACATCATTCTCATGTGCTTCGATCTCCAACTAGAGCAATTCCAGGAAAAGTGCGAAGCGGTTTTCCGTCCGGAATTGCGAAAAACAAAAGATAGGGCGGGTCAGAGATCCCATGAAAAGCTGAACCGCCTGAGCCGCGTCTCGAAAAATTCGAGCGCAGGTCGAGAATAGTAGTCTTTTGAAAGATAGCCAATCACATGCTGCTGTTCGCTGCGATTACGAGTTGAACGGAGCCTGCGGCACAAGTTCCCGCCACAAGCCGCTTGACTTCCGGCCACGCCGTCATCCTACTGTCATATCAGCGCATCGATCATACGGGAGGACGAGATGACGGTGGTGAAGCGGCAGTTCTACAAGAACCACAAGCCCAACGGCGATGAATATATGTTTCACCTCGCCCGCGACACCGAAAGCGGCGAGGTCTACGTCATCCGCCAGGCGGATTATGTCGTCGACGGCGGCAGCGAGAAGAGCATGACCCTTTATGAATTCCTGGCCGGGGGCGGCAATCGCCAGAATGCCCTGCTGCAGTTGATCGGCTCGCTCGTTCCGGAATCGGCGCAGCAACATTAACGCACTTCGCGCAGGGACAGCGGACCGCCTTGCGATAGCGAGAGGTGTGAGGTCAGACGCGAAATCGCCCAGCGTGAATCCGGTCGATTTCAGCGGTCTTCGGGTTTGCGCCCTGCTTCGGGTTGACTGCCACATTTGGATCGGCAAATTTGCAAGGGCTTGAAAGGAGCCCCTCTTATGCGATTCGCAGGCATTGCTTTTGGATTGACCGTCTTGGCCACAACCTCGGCCGGCGCAGTGGATGATTTCCCATCGAAAGGCGTCACCGTCGTTAGCGGAAAATGCTCCAAGCTCGTGGTCGGCAAGCTCGATGCCTCCAAGGGATGCAAGGCCGAAATCGCGAGCGTTACCGGACCCGATGGATCCGTGACCTTCATCTTCACGTCCGGCGGCAAGATGCTTGGCTTCCAAGGCAACGGCAAGGGCATCAAGGCAGGCAGCCAGAAGGGGACGGCACAGTTGCCGATCGACGTCATCTCGACCGGTGCCGGTGGCAAGATATCGGGTCAGGTCGAAGCCAAGGGCGCCTGCACCTTCGCCAATCCCTATAGCGGCAAGCCGATCGCCATCGAATGCTCGGCGAAATCGACCGAGATGAGCTTCAACGGCAGCTTTACTTCCGACGGCAAGACGCCTCGACACAAGTAGTCGTCATCGTCGCGCCGCCGTCGTCGTTAGTGCGGCAGCGCATTTTTCTGTTTTCTGCCATGATTGGCATCGGCCGGCGCCTCGCGCGACAGGTCTGCGCCGTTGACGTGTGCAGGAACGTGCACATCCTCGTGGGTGACGGGATGCAGAGTAAGATCCACCTGATGCGGCGGCAGGACCTGAGCTTGGCGCAGTGTATTCGGCCGTGCCTTTTTCTGCCGTTCCGTCAGTTCCGGTTTTTGCATTTGCGACTTATGGTGAATGGGTGTCGGGCTCATCGGAGCTTCTCCTGTCTGTCGCTGTTGTCGGGATAACGATTCGCCTGCGATTTGAAGAGGCGCGCGGCACAAGACCACTTGATGGGCAAACGCGGGTCCTCTCTGTTTGGTTCCCCAAATTTTTCATTGTCAAGGGCAGTTGCTGTCGCCACGATTTCAACTCTTGACCTGCATCGCAACTTCACTAACTATGGAGCATCTCCGCGCCTCCCTGACATCGGCGACGGATTGAACTTTGGTGCCGGGCCCCTCTGGCGAGAGTTTTCACGGCGCTCTCGCGATGTCGGTACCGCCTGCAGATGAGCCGGCGGACTTCGTTCCATGATCAGCTTGACCATGCCTCACCCGCATGCCGTCTTCGGTATGCGGCTATGCGCGCAATCCGGATGGATTCACTCCCTTTGCGGCGAGGCGCGCCTATGAGCTCGCGCACCGCTTCAAAATCCGTACTCGGCTATTTCGGCTGGGCTTTTGCCGTTACCGTCGGCGGCCTTGCACTCGGTGCTCTGCTCGGCTGGAACACCACCGGCACCTTCAGCGGTCTTGCCACGGCCTTCTTCATCTGTGCCGTGTTGGCCGTGCTCGAAATCTCGCTTTCCTTCGACAATGCTATCGTCAATGCCAACAAGCTGAAGGAGATGACGCCGGTCTGGCAGCATCGCTTCCTGACCTGGGGCATCATCATCGCCGTCTTCGGCATGCGGATCATCTTTCCGCTGGCGATCGTCGCCATCGCCGCCTGGATCAATCCATGGGAAGCGCTGCAGCTCGCCGCCGCCAGGCCCGAGCAATATGCAGAGATCATGCAGGCGGCACATCTGCCGATCGCCGCCTTCGGCGGCACCTTCCTGATGATGGTGGGTCTGACCTATTTCTTCAATCACGAAAAGGACGTGCACTGGATCAGCTTCATCGAGAAGCGGATGGCGCATTTCGCCACGGTCAAGGGCGTCGAGATCGCCTTCGTGCTGATCATGGTCCTCATCTTCACTTCCGTGCTCGACGGTGACGACGCCACGATCTTCCTGCACGCCTCGATCTACGGCCTCCTGACCTTCCTGCTCGTGGAGGTTCTGGCCGGTTTCCTCGATGCCTCGCAAAGAACGATGAGCGCGGCGGCAAAGGGTGGCTTCGGCGCTTTCCTCTATCTCGAAATCCTCGATGCCAGCTTCTCCTTCGACGGCGTCATCGGCGCCTTCGCCCTCACCCAGAACCTCTTCATCATCGCGATCGGCCTCGGCATCGGCGCCATGTACGTCCGCTCGATGACGATCATGCTGGTGGAGAAAGGCACGCTGGCCCACTATCGCTACCTCGAACATGGCGCCTTCTACGCCATCCTGATCCTTTCGGTGATCATGTACGTGCAGACGCTGACGCATATTCCGGAAGTCATCACCGGCCTTGGCGGCGCGGCCCTGATCGGCATCTCGCTCTGGTCCTCGATCCGGTACAACAGGCGCAATGGTCTCGACCATGCGCCGGTGCACGATGAAGAGCACGACAGGGCGGAAGCTTGACCTTCGACATGACGACGATCATCGCCGTAGCCTCGCTGGCCTAAGGCGGATCCTGAGGGCAGAATCGCACCTATCGATTCTGCCTGTCTCCCCCGCCTTCGGAAAGGCGCGTGCAGCGGACTTTCATCGGGATTTCCGCGCCGAGATCGCCGAATGTTTACGCTACTGGCATATTAGCGCTAGCGTTTTGCCAAAAAATATCGCAATGGCGATTAACGTTGTCGAAGGAGCATGGCGGGAAGCGCAACGGTTGCGCTCTTGACGTCGGCTCTCGGTTGGAGTGTCCAGGAGAGGCAGAGTATGGCAGCAAAGATCGTTCCGGTGATCATGGCAGGGGGCAAGGGTACGCGGCTGTGGCCGCTGTCGCGCGCTTCCGCCCCGAAGCAATTCATCCAGTTCATCGGCGACAAGACGCTGTTCCAGAACACTTTGGAGCGGGTGGCCGATCCCGAGCTCTATGAATCGCCGATCGTTCTCACCAATGAGGAATTCCGCTTCCTCGTCGCAGAGCAGGCCCGCGAACTCGACCTTAAGCTCGCCGCCGTGCTGCTGGAGCCGATCGCCCGCAATACTGCCGCTGCAGTTGCCGCCGCCGCTGCGCTCGTCACCGAGCTTTTCGGCAAGGACTCGATCATGCATGTCCTCGGCTCCGATTATGAGATCGATGCCAATACCACCTATTACAATTGCGTGCGCCTGGCTCGCGACACGGCGCTGCAGGGCAAGCTCGTCACCTTCGGCATCAAGCCGACGGAACCGGCGACCGGCTATGGCTATATCGAAAGCGGCAAGGCGCTCTCGACCGGCGCCCATGCCGTCAAGCGTTTTGTCGAGAAGCCTGCCTTGGACAAGGCCCAGGAGATGGTTGCCAGTGGCCAATTCTACTGGAACTCCGGCATGTTCATGTTCTCGGCCGCCCAGCTTCTCGCTGAGATGAAGGAATTTGCGCCTGACGTCGAAAAGGCTGCCAGCAAGGCCGTCTCCAAATCGACGCGCGACCTCGATTTTACCCGCCTCGACGCCGACAATTTCTCCAAGAGCCCGGACATCTCCATCGACTACGCGCTTATGGAAAAGACGGCCAACGCCGCCGTCGTTCCCTCGCCCTTCACCTGGTCCGATCTCGGCAGCTGGGATGCGGTCTGGAAAGTTGGAAGCCGTGACGAAAGCGGCAACGTGTCGGCGGGCGCCACGACGCTGGTCAACACCAAGAATTCGCTCGTCATGTCGCATAGTCTGCATGTTGCCGTGCAGGGCCTTGAGGACGTCGCCGTCATCGCCAGCGAAGACGCCGTCTATGTCGGCCACCTCAAGGATAGCCAGGAAGTCGGCAAGCTCGTCAAGCTGCTGGCGAGCGAGAAGAAGACCGCGAAGCTCACCGAAACGCACCCGACCTCTTACCGCCCATGGGGCGGCTATACCTCCGTGCTGAACGGCGAGCGCTTCCAGGTGAAGCGCATTTTCGTGCTGCCGGGCAAGAAGCTGTCGCTGCAGAAGCATCACCACCGCTCCGAGCACTGGATCGTCGTCAAGGGCACGGCCGAAGTGACGGTCGGCGAAAACGTGCAGATGCTGCGCGAAAACGAATCGATCTATATTCCGCTCGGCGAAGTGCATCGTCTGTCCAACCCGGGCAAGATCCTGCTGGAGCTCATCGAAGTGCAGACCGGCTCCTATCTCGGCGAGGACGATATCATCCGCCTGGTCGACGAGTTCGGCAGAAGCTGAGCGCAGGCAAACAGATCAAGATTTCAGAACGGCGGGCAAAAGCTCGCCGTTTTTGTTTTGGAGTTACATGGCAGGACTTTCCGAAGCGCCGGGAGACACCTTGCTTTCTTTCGCTGCATTGCACACACTGCCCCGCGGGAACAGCAATCACCGCACAACGATGCGGGCTAGGCGAAGAGACATATGGCGATCAAGGCGAGCATCTATCATCTCACCCACTACAAATACGACAATCCGGTCCGCCTCGGCCCCCAGATCATCCGCCTGAAACCCGCCTCCCATTCCAAGACGCGCGTGCTGAGCCATTCGCTGAAGGTCACGCCGTCAAATCATTTCGTGAACCTGCAGCAGGACCCCTACGGCAACTATCTCGCCCGCTTCGTCTTTCCCGATCCGGTCACCGAGCTGAAGATCGAAGTCGATCTGGTCGCCGACATGACGGTCTACAATCCCTTTGACTTTTTCGTCGAAGAGGAAGCGACGAAATGGCCCTTCGACTATCCCGAGACCATCCGCGAGGATCTGTCGATCTATATGAAACCGGAGGAGCCTGGTCTCCGGCTGAAAGCCTTCCTCGCCACGCTCGACCGCTCGGAGCAAAAGACCGTCGACATGGTCGTCGGCCTCAACACGCGCCTGCAGCAGGAAATCGGCTATGTCATCCGCATGGAAGCCGGCGTCCAGACGCCTGAGGAAACATTGGAAAAGGCGAAAGGCTCCTGTCGCGATACGAGCTGGCTGCTCGTTCAGGTGCTGCGTCATCTCGGCCTCGCCGCCCGCTTCGTCTCCGGCTACCTCATCCAGCTCACGCCGGACCTGAAGGCGCTCGACGGCCCCTCCGGCACAGAGGTCGACTTCACCGACCTGCATGCCTGGGCGGAAGTCTATCTTCCCGGCGCCGGCTGGGTGGGCCTCGATCCGACCTCGGGCCTTCTGACGGGCGAGAGCCATATTCCGCTGGCCGCCACGCCGCATTACCGCAATGCCGCACCGATCTCGGGCGGCTATTTCGGCGAGGCCAAGACCGAATTCGAATTCGACATGAAGGTCGCCCGCGTCGCCGAGCATCCGCGCATCACCAAACCCTTCTCGGACGAAAGCTGGGATGCCTTGAACGAACTCGGCGAAAAGGTTGACGCGATCCTCAAGGAAGATGACGTGCGCCTGACAATGGGCGGCGAGCCGACTTTCGTGTCGATCGACGATTTCCAGTCAGAGGAATGGAATACGGCGGCTGTAGGCCCGACCAAGCGTGAAAAAGCCGACACGCTGATCCGCCGCCTGCGGGAACGCTTCGCACCGAACGGCTTCCTGCATTACGGCCAGGGCAAGTGGTATCCTGGCGAAAGCCTGCCGCGCTGGACCTTCTCCCTCTATTGGCGGCGCGATGGCCGGCCGATCTGGTCGAATCCCGATCTGATCGCCAATGAGGGCCGCAACTACAGCGTCATCGAAGACGATGCCGGCCGACTGCTGACGGCGATCGCCGGCGAACTCGACATAGAACCGGATTATGTGGAGCCCGCCTTCGAGGACCCCGCCGAATGGCTGGTCAAGGAAGCGAACCTGCCCGAGAATGTCGACCCCTCCAATTCGAAGCTGAAGGATCCGGAAGAGCGTTCGCGCATGGCCCGCGTCTTCGAACGCGGCTTGACTCGGCCAACAGGCTATATCCTCCCGATTCAGGCATGGAATGCGCGCGCCAGCGGCCGCCGCTGGACGAGCGAGAAGTGGCGTACGCGCCGCGGGCGCATCTTCCTGACGCCCGGTGACAGTCCGGTCGGCTACCGCCTGCCACTGAATTCACTCGGCTGGATACCGGCGTCGCAATATCCCTACATCAACCCGATGGACCCGACGATCCCGCGCGAAGCGCTGCCGGATTACAATGAAGACAAGGGCCGGCCGCTGCAGGCTGCCCATTTCCAGCCCTTCACCGGCCAGCAGCCGATCATGCCGCAATCCCTCGACGAGATCGGCGGCTATGTGCGCACCGCCATCAGCGTCGAGCCGCGCGACGGGCGCCTCTGCATCTTCATGCCACCGACGGTCAGCGTCGAGGACTACCTCGATCTCGTCGCCTCGGCCGAACGTGCGGCCGCGGCCCTCAACCTTCCGGTCCATATCGAGGGCTATCCGCCGCCGCAGGACGAACGCATCAATGTCATCCGTGTTGCCCCCGATCCCGGCGTGATCGAAGTCAACATCCATCCGGCATCGAGCTGGAAGGAAGCCGTCGATATCACCACCGCGGTTTACGAAGAGGCACGCGCCAGCCGGCTCGGCACCGACAAGTTCATGATTGACGGCCGCCACACCGGCACCGGCGGCGGCAATCACGTGGTCGTCGGCGGCCGCAATACCATGGACAGCCCGTTCCTGCGCCGTCCCGACCTGTTGAAGAGCCTGGTGCTGCATTGGCAGCGCCATCCCTCGCTCTCCTATCTCTTTTCCGGCATGTTCATCGGTCCGACCAGCCAGGCGCCGCGCATCGACGAAGCCCGCCATGACAGCCTCTACGAACTGGAAATTGCGCTGGCCCAGGTCCCGGCGCCCGGTCGCGGCATCCAGCCGCTTCCGTGGCTGGTGGACCGGCTCTTCCGCAATCTTCTGACCGATGTCACCGGCAACACGCACCGCTCGGAAATCTGCATCGACAAGCTGTTTTCGCCGGATGGACCGACGGGACGCCTCGGCCTCGTCGAATTCCGCGGCTTCGAAATGCCGCCGAATGCCCGCATGAGCCTTGCGCAGCAATTGCTGGTGCGCGCACTGATCGCCCGCTTCTGGCGCAACCCGATCGATGGCAAGTTCGTGCGCTGGGGCACGACGCTGCATGATCGCTTCATGCTACCGTATTATATCTGGCAGGATTTCCTCGACGTCCTCAGCGATCTTCGCGAAAACGGTTTCAACCTCAGACCGGAATGGTTCCAAGCGCAGCTCGAATTCCGCTTCCCTTTCTGCGGCGAAGTCGAATACGAGGGCTGCAAGCTGGAGCTGCGCCAGGCGCTGGAACCATGGCACGTCATGGGCGAAGAAGGCGCGATCGGCGGCACCGTGCGCTATGTCGATTCGTCGGTCGAGCGCCTGCAAGTGCGGTTCGAAACCGCTAATCCCTCCCGCTATACGGTGACCTGCAATGGCCGTCCCGTACCGCTGACGCCGACTGGAATGGCAGGCGTCTCGGTCGCCGGTGTGCGCTACAAGGCATGGCACCCAGCCTCAGGCTTGCATCCCGTGCTCCCTATCGATACGCCGCTGACCTTCGATATCTACGATACATGGTCGCGCCGCTCGATCGGCGGCTGCATCTACCATGTTGCCCATCCGGGCGGGCGCAACTACGACACCTTCCCCGTCAATGGCAACGAGGCGGAAGCGCGACGTCTTGCGCGTTTCGAGCCTTGGGGGCATACAGCAGGTGGCTATGCCGTAAGACCGGAGACTGCATCGGTGGAATTCCCGCTGACGCTCGACCTCAGGCGTCCGGCGGGAATTTGAGACGAGACTGAGCATGGGTAGAAAACCGGCGACGGAACGACGGGATGAGGTGAAGACCGGCACTGCCAAGGCGCCGGCCTTTGCCTATCGTCCCCTGCCCGGCGTCGCCGACGAAATGGTCGACAACAAAGGTGCCGTCCGCCCAGTCTGGCAGAACTTTCTGTCAGCACTCTCGCGCCTATCAGAAGAGGAACTGACCGAGCGCTTCGCCCGCGCCGACCGCTATTTGCGCGATGCGGGCGTCTTCTATCGCGCCTACGGAACGGCTGGGATCAGCGAGCGGAACTGGCCGATCTCCCATATTCCCGTACTCATCGACGAGCGCGAATGGCAGGCTCTCTCCGAAGGCCTGCAGCAGCGCGCCGACCTTTTGGAATCGATCATCGCCGATATCTATGGCGACAATCGGCTCGTGAACGAAGGGCTTTTGCCACCGGCGCTGATTGCCGGCAATCCGGAATTCCTGCGCCCGCTTGTCGGCGTCAAGCCAGCAAGCGGCCATTACCTGCATTTCCTGGCTTTCGAAGTCGGCCGCGGTCCTGACGGGAACTGGTGGGTGCTGGCTGACCGCGCGCAGGCGCCATCCGGCGCCGGCTTTGCGCTGGAAACCCGTGTCGCTACCACCCGTGCCTTTTCCGATATCTATGCCGAAACCAAGGTTCATCGCCTTGCCTCCTTCTTCGGTGCCTTTCGCGATGCGCTTCTTGGCGGCAAGCGCGGAGCCGAAGGACGTGTTGCCGTCCTGACACCGGGGCCTGCCAACGAGACTTATTATGAGCACGCCTATATCGCCCGCTATCTCGGCTTCATGCTGCTGGAGGGCGAGGATATCACCGTCGTCAACGATCAGCTGATGGTGCGCACCGTCGCGGGGCTGCGGCCGATCAGTGTCCTCTGGCGCCGCCTCGATGCCTCCTATGCCGATCCGTTGGAGCTCAACCAGCATTCCCATATCGGTACGCCCGGCATGGTCGAGGCCTTGCGGGCGCAGACGGTGACCATCGTCAATGCGCTCGGCTCCGGTATTCTCGAGACGCGCGCCCTTCTCGCCTTCATGCCGACCATCTGTCGGCATCTGCGTGGTGAGGAATTGAAGTTGCCGTCGATCGCCACCTGGTGGTGCGGCCAAAAGGCAGAGCGCGAACATGTCGCCGCCAACATCGAGAAGATGGTCATTGGCCCGGCCTATTCCTGCATGCCCTTCTTCGATGACAACGGCCAGTCCGTGCTGGGCTCGACCCTGCGCAGCACCGCCCGCGATTCGATTGCGGATTGGCTGGCAACCGAAGGTCAAAAATTGGTTGGCCAGGAGGTCGTGACACTTTCGACGACGCCGGCCTGGGTCAATGGCAGGCTGACGCCGCGGCCGATGAGCCTGCGTGTCTTCGCCGCCCGCACGGAAAACGGCTGGCAGATCATGCCCGGCGGCTTCGCCCGCATCGGCAGCGGCGACGATGTCGCGGCAATTGCCATGCAGGCAGGAGGTTCGGCAGCCGATGTCTGGATCGTCTCCGACAAGCCCGTCGAGGCGCACACGCTTCTGCCGGCCGAAGAAACTTTCACCCGCAACATGCCGGGCAGCCTGCCGAGCCGGGCGGCCGACAACCTTTTCTGGCTCGGCCGCTATATCGAGCGCGCTGAAGGCGCCCTGCGCATCCTGCGCGCCTGGCATGGCCGTTTTGCCGAGGCGGCCGATCCCAACCAGCCGCTGCTTGCCGATGTCAGCGCCTATCTTGCCGCCATCGACATCGATACCAAGCAGGCGGTGCCAGAAACCCTGCTGCGCAACATCGATAGCGCCGTCTATTCGGCCAGCAATATTCGCGATCGCTTCTCTCCCGACGGCTGGTTGGCGCTGAACGATCTCGCCAAGACGGCACGCCGCTTCAAGGAAGGGGTGAAACCTGGCGACGATGCCAGCCATGCCATGACGATCCTGCTGCGCAAGCTCGCGGGCTTCGCCGGCCTCGTGCATGAAAACATGTATCGCTTCACCGGCTGGCGCTTCCTGTCGCTCGGCCGCTATATCGAGCGCGGCCTGCACATGACACGGCTGCTCGGCCATATGTCCGGCCCCGATGCGCCCGACGGCGCGCTCGACATGCTGCTTGAAATCGGCGACAGCGTCATGACCCATCGCCGCCGCTACAACGTCAATACCGCTCGGCTGACAGTGACGGACCTGCTGGCACTCGATCCGCTCAACCCGCGATCGATCCTCTTCCAGATGAACGAGATCCACCGCGAGGTCGAACAGCTCCCGAACGCTTACGTCAACGGCCAGATGTCGCCTTTTTTCCGCGAGGCCATGCGCCTGCATTCGGGGTTGGCTGTAATGACGCCCGAAGCGATGACTGTCGAAGTCTACCAGCAGCTGGCGCGCGAACTGGAGCGGCTGTCCGACCTGCTGGCACGCACCTACCTCGGATGACGTAATGCTCTACGATCTCTCGCTTCACATGGGCTACATCTACGACGTGTCGGCAAGCGGCGCGCGGCATATCCTGCGCGTCATGCCGCTCTCCCTGCCGAATCGGCAGAGGCTGATCGCCGGCTCGGTAAAGATAACCCCGGGGCCGGACGAACAATCCAACTTCACGGATTTCTTCCAGCATCCGGCAACCTCGATCCTGGTTCGCGACCCGCATGAAAGGCTCGATATCCGCATGCAGGCGCGCGTTCAGGTGGAGAGCCAGCCTGTCGCCGCCGACTTCTCCCCCCTGCTCGCCAAGTTGCCGGAAGAGATCGAAGACTGCTGGTCGATCGATCCGTCTTCGCCCCACCATTTCCTCGGCAGCAGCCCGCGCCTGCCGGAGACGGGCGAAATCACCGATTATGCCAGGCAATGGAAATCGACCAAACTGACGACACTGCAGATTGCGCATGCGGTCTGTGCGCAGATCCACAAGGACTTCACCTACGATCCCAAGGCGACGACGGTCGATACCACCCCCAAGGAGGCATTTCGCCTCAAGCGCGGGGTCTGCCAGGATTTTTCCCATGTGATGATCATCGCGCTCCGCAGCCTCGGTATCCCCGCCGGCTATGTCAGCGGCTTCTTGCGCACCATTCCGCCGCCCGGCAAGGAAAGGCTGGAAGGCGCCGACGCCATGCATGCCTGGGTGCGCGCCTGGTGCGGTGAGACGGCAGGCTGGATCGAACTCGATCCGACCAACAATATTCCCGCCGGCACCGATCACATCGTCGTTGCCTATGGCCGCGATTATTCGGACGTTGCCCCCGTTATCGGCGTACTGAAGAGCTACGGCAATCAGAAAGCCGTTCAGGCAGTAGATGTCGTTCCACTAAAATAGAATATACTTAAAGTAGTAAAAATCTGAAGCAAATCGCGCCAGATTATGTAGTTTGTTAAAAATCAACCGACCGCTTAAACCTTCAACTAATATTTGTAATTGATAGTCCTGCCGTTCTTGAGAATTTAACTCTTTCCAATAGGCGGACATGATGATTGCCGGCTCCGATATACTTTGGGCATTTAAACAACTTCTGCGCGATAGAGTTGGAAATTTTGGCATCCTGACGGCGATTGCCGTACCCGTGCTGGCGGTGGCGGGAGGTGTAGCGGTCGATGTCACGAACATGTCGCTGACACGCAGCCAACTTCAGGAATCAACGGACGCCGCCGCGCTCGCGACTGCAACCGCACTTGCGGACGGCAGTGCGACCACCACGACCGCCAAGAATCTCGGCAACAATTTCGTCCTCGGCCAAATGTCGAACTATCTCGCTGGCGATACCGATGCTGCGAATTCACTGAAAGCGGGCACCAGCA
Organism: Rhizobium pantanalense; assembly: GCF_030182525.1. NCBI lineage: Bacteria > Pseudomonadati > Pseudomonadota > Alphaproteobacteria > Hyphomicrobiales > Rhizobiaceae > Rhizobium > Rhizobium pantanalense. The sequence continues at coordinate 191,923 of NZ_JAQJCH010000001.1, read as the reverse complement.
CGACGGTAACAAAAACGACCGATTCCTCCGGGAATTCTGGTTACACGGTCGTCGTAAATGCATCCTATTCGATGTCCGTGAACAGCATGACACGCCTGACAGGGCAAAGTTCCCTGAACATTTCTGCATCCAGCACGTCAATCAGCGGCAAGACTTCCGAAACCCAGAAGAATGCGCTGTCGATGTATTTCGTTCTGGACCGTTCCGGATCCATGGATGAAGCCACGGACACGGTCAATACCCAGCAGCCGACCACGACATATACCTATAGCTGCTTGAAGACGAATGCGAACGGCTGGCAGGTGTGGAGTACTTGCACCGCCACCAAGACGAATTACTACACCAAAATGGAATCGCTGAAGATTGCCACTTCCAATCTGGCTGCACAGCTAAACAGTGCCGACCCGAACATGATGTATGTTCGAACAGGCGCGGACTCCTATAACAATGTCGCTCAAACGCCTACAGCCCTGGCTTGGGGCACGAGCGGCATCACGACGTATGTCAACAACCTAACTTCGAGCGGCTCCACGAATTCGGCCCCCGCGTTTACGGCCGCTGTCGACGCATTGACGAAATCGTCGACGACGTCAGGACTGACATATGAGCAGCTCCAACATAAGGACAAAAGCGGCGTCCTGAACCCGACCATGTACATCGTGTTCATGACCGATGGTGACAACAACGTGTCAAATGCCGATACAAAGACCAAGGAACAATGCGACAAGGCACGCAGCAAGGGCATCCACGTGTACACGATTGCCTTCATGGCACCGGAAAATGGCCAGGCTTTGCTGAAGTATTGCGCTACTTCAGCCTCCGACTACTTTACGCCCCAAAGCGCTGCGGATCTCTTCAAGGCATTTACGACAATCGCCACGGAAACGTCGAAGCAGATGACGCTGCTGACCAAGTGATCTTGCTGGCGATAGCACCAAGCAACCATAGATAGATAACAAAGAAAAAGCCGCGCGATGCGAGTATCGAGCGGCTTTTCGTTTGATCGATGCGCGAATAAAAGCCCGAAACATCATCGGAATCAAGTCTTTTCCGGCCCATGGCAAACCTTTGGCGGCATTTTTCGCATCCGCCCAACTCGCTTGTTGCAACTGCTTTACATCGGTGCGTAAACTGATAGTGAAACGGAAAGGCAAATCGATTTAATTGAGCGTAACACGCTGAATATAAATCATAAATGGCGAGAGTTGATAGTATGAATAACTTGACGAAGGCCGATCTCCCCGTTCCAGCCCCGCGCAGTTCCCGCCCCGAAATCCTTGCCGAAGAAATCATCGAGCGCTTGACGTACCGCATCGGCAAGGATGCGAAGGTCGCCAAGCCGCACGACTGGCTGACGGCAACGATCCTTGTCATCCGCGACCGCGTCATCGACAAATGGATCGAATCCACCCGAAAAGCCTATCAGACGGGTGCCAAGCGCGTTTACTATCTGTCACTCGAATTCCTCATCGGCCGCCTGATGCGCGACGCCATCTCCAATCTGGGCCTAATGGAGGAAATCACCAACGCTCTCGCTTCGCTGGGCGTCGATATTCGTGTCATCGCCGGCCTTGAGCCCGACGCAGCGCTCGGCAATGGCGGTCTTGGCCGTCTTGCCGCCTGTTTCATGGAATCCATGGCTACCGTCGATGTGCCGGCCTATGGTTACGGTATTCGTTACGTGCATGGTCTCTTCCGCCAGCAGATGGCCGATGGCTGGCAAGTGGAGCTGCCGGAAACCTGGCTGGCACATGGCAATCCGTGGGAATTCGAACGCCAGGAAAGCTCCTATGAAATTGGCTTCGGCGGCGGCGTCGAGACCATCGGCGGTCACGACGACCAGCCGCGTTACGTCTGGAAGCCGGCCGAGCGCGTCATCGCCACTGCATTCGACACGCCCGTCGTCGGCTGGCGCGGCAAGCGCGTCAACACGCTGCGCCTCTGGTCGGCGCAGCCGATCGACCCGATCCTGCTCGATGCCTTCAACGCCGGTGACCATATCGGCGCGCTGCGCGAAAGCAACAAGGCCGAAAGCCTGACCCGCGTTCTCTATCCCGCCGATGCGACGCCCGCCGGTCAGGAACTGCGCCTGCGCCAGGAATTCTTCTTCTCGTCGGCCTCGCTGCAGGACATCCTGCGCCGCCACCTGCAGCAATATGACGACCTAACCAATCTCGCCGACAAGGTTGCGATCCAGCTGAACGACACGCATCCGGCCGTGTCCGTCACGGAAATGATGCGCCTGCTGATCGATGTCCACGGCTTCGATTTCGACAAGGCCTGGGATATCACCAGGAACACCTTCGGCTACACCAACCACACCCTGCTGCCGGAAGCGCTCGAAAGCTGGCCCGTACCGCTGTTCGAGCGGCTTTTGCCACGCCACATGCAGATCGTCTACGCGATCAACGCCAAGGTACTTTTGGAAGCGCGCAAGCTGCGCAATTTCAGCGACACCGAAATCCGCTCGATCTCACTCATCGACGAGAATGGCGATCGCCGCGTGCGCATGGGCAATCTCGCCTTCGTCGGCTCGCATTCGATCAACGGCGTTTCCGCGCTTCATACCGATTTGATGAAGGTCACGGTCTTCGCCGACCTGCACAAGCTCTATCCCGATCGCATCAACAACAAGACGAACGGCATCACGCCGCGGCGCTGGCTGATGCAGTGCAATCCCGGACTGACCAATCTCGTACGCGAAACCATCGGCGACGCCTTCCTCGACGATGCGGAACAGCTGAAGCCGCTGGATCAGTTTGCCCGCGACAGCGCCTTCCAGGAGAAGTTCGCCGCCATCAAGCGTGCCAACAAGGTGCAGCTCTCCAACCTCGTCGCCAGCCGCATGGGCATCAAGCTCGACCCGAATGCGATGTTCGATATCCAGATCAAGCGCATCCATGAATACAAGCGTCAGCTTCTGAATGTCATCGAAGCGGTGGCGCTTTACGACCAGATCCGCTCGCATCCGGAACTCGACTGGCAGCCGCGCGTCAAGCTCTTCGCCGGCAAGGCGGCACCGAGCTATCACAACGCGAAGCTCATCATCAAACTGATCAACGACGTCGCCCGCGTCATCAATAACGATCCCTCGGTGCGCGGCCTCTTGAAGGTCGTCTTCGTGCCGAACTACAACGTCTCGCTGGCGGAAGTCATGGTTCCGGCCGCCGATCTTTCCGAGCAGATTTCGACCGCCGGCATGGAAGCCTCCGGCACGGGCAACATGAAATTCGGCCTCAACGGCGCGCTGACCATCGGCACGCTGGACGGTGCCAATGTCGAAATGCGCGACAATGTCGGCGAGGACAATATCGTCATCTTCGGACTGCGGGCCGACGAGGTCGCAAACCTGCGCAGCGACGGTCACAATCCGCGCGCCATTATCGAGCGCTCGCGCGAATTGGCTCAGGCACTTTCGGCCATTGCCTCCGGCGTCTTCTCTCCCGACGATCGCAACCGCTACGCCAGCCTGATCGACGGCATCTATAGCCACGACTGGTTCATGGTCGCCGCCGATTTCGACGCCTATGCCTCGGCACAGCGCGAAGTCGACATTCTCTGGGCCAACCCGTCGGAGTGGTACGCAAAGACGATCAACAATACCGCTCGCATGGGCTGGTTCTCCTCCGACCGGACGATCCGTCAATACGCCAAGGAAATCTGGAGAGCCGGATGAAAAAGCCGAAAAAAACCGCTGACGCCACGAGCTCGAGCGATATTTCGGCAGAGGATATTGCTGCAATTCTCGCAGGCACCCATTCCGATCCGTTTGCCGTTCTCGGCATTCACAAGACGGATGACGGCTATGTGGCCCGCTGTTTCATCCTTGGCGCGGAAGCCGTCACCGCCACGGCGCTCGACGGTTCCGTCATCGGCGAGCTCGCATGCCTCGATCCGGCAGGCTTCTTTTCCGGCGACGTCAAACTCGCCAAGCAGCAGCCGGTCCGCTATCGCGCCCGGCGCGGCGATGCAGAATGGGCAGTAACCGATCCCTACAGCTTCGGTCCGGTTCTCGGGCCGATGGACGATTACTTTGCCCGCCAGGGCACGCATCTGCGCCTGTTCGACAAGATGGGCGCTCATCCGCTGAAGCATGAAGGCGTCCAGGGCTTTCATTTCGCCGTCTGGGCGCCGAATGCGCAGCGTGTTTCCGTCGTCGGCGATTTCAACAATTGGGATGGCCGCCGGCACGTCATGCGTTTCCGCGCCGACAGCGGCATCTGGGAAATCTTCGCCCCGGATGTGCCAGCCGGGGTCGCCTACAAGTTCGAAATCCGTGGCCATGATGGCGTATTGCTGCCGCTGAAGGCCGATCCCTTTGCCCGACGCAGCGAGCTGCGCCCGAAGACGGCTTCGGTCACCGCCAACGAACTGCTTCAGGTCTGGGACGATTCGGCGCATCGCGAACATTGGGCAAGCGTCGACCAGCGCCGCCAGCCGATCTCCATCTATGAGGTGCATGCCGGTTCCTGGCAGCGCCGCGACGACGGTTCGATGCTGTCATGGGACGAGCTTGCCTCGCGCCTCATCCCCTATTGCGTCGACATGGGCTTCACCCATATCGAATTCCTGCCGATCACCGAACATCCCTACGATCCGTCCTGGGGTTATCAGACCACGGGCCTTTACGCCCCGACTGCCCGCTTCGGCGAACCGGAAGGCTTTGCCCGTTTCGTCAACGGCTGCCACAAGGTCGGCATCGGCGTTATCCTCGACTGGGTGCCAGCGCATTTCCCGACGGACGAACATGGCCTGCGCTGGTTCGATGGCACCGCCCTTTACGAACATGAAGACCCGCGCAAGGGCTTTCATCCCGACTGGAACACGGCGATCTACAATTTCGGTCGCACCGAAGTGCTCGCCTATCTGCTGAACAACGCACTCTACTGGGCGGAAAAATACCACTTGGACGGTTTGCGCGTCGATGCCGTGGCCTCCATGCTCTACCTTGACTATTCGCGCAAGCATGGCGAATGGATCCCGAACGAATATGGCGGCAACGAAAATCTCGAAGCCGTCCGCTTCCTGCAGTCGGTGAATACCCGGATCTATGGTGCGCATCCCGGCGTCATGACCATCGCCGAGGAATCGACCTCCTGGCCGAAAGTATCCCAGCCGGTTCATGAAGGCGGCCTCGGCTTCGGCTTCAAGTGGAACATGGGCTTCATGCACGATACGCTGAGCTATCTCGCCCGCGAGCCCGTGCATCGCAAATATCACCACAACGAGCTGACCTTCGGCCTGATCTATGCCTTCTCGGAAAACTTCGTCCTGCCGCTCTCCCATGATGAGGTGGTTCACGGCAAGGGATCGCTGATCGCCAAGATGGCGGGGGACGACTGGCAGAAATTCGCCAATCTGCGCGCCTACTATGCCTTCATGTGGGGCTATCCCGGCAAAAAGCTGCTCTTCATGGGCCAGGAATTCGCACAGTGGAGCGAGTGGAGCGAGGAGCGCGCGCTTGACTGGAACCTGCTGCAGTACCGCATGCACGAAGGCATGCGTCGTCTCGTTCGCGATCTCAATTTCACCTATCGCAGCAAGCCGGCGCTCCATGCCCGCGACTGCGAGGGCGAGGGTTTCGAATGGCTTGTCGTCGACGATTTCGAAAACTCGGTCTTCGCCTGGCTGCGCAAGGCGCCGGGCGAAAAGCCGGTTGCCGTCATCACCAATTTCACGCCAGTCTATCGAGAGAATTACACCTTGCGTCTGCCAGCTGAGGGGCGGTGGCGCGAGATATTGAACACCGATGCCGACATCTACGGCGGCAGCGGCAAGGGGAATGGCGGGCGTGTCCAGGCCGTCAATGCAGGCGGAGGCGTGCAGGCGGTGATAACGCTGCCTCCCCTGGCGACCATCATGCTCGAACCGGAATTCTGAGATCACTACGGACAGGGAGGAATAAAATGGTAGAAAAACGTTTCCAGCCGCTGGCACGCGATGCCATGGCCTACGTTCTTGCCGGGGGGCGCGGCAGCCGCCTGAAAGAACTGACCGACCGCCGTGCCAAGCCAGCCGTCTATTTCGGCGGCAAGACCCGGATCATCGATTTCGCGCTGTCAAACGCGCTCAATTCCGGCATCCGCCGCATCGGCGTCGCGACGCAATACAAGGCCCATTCGCTGATCCGCCACATGCAGCGCGGCTGGAACTTCTTTCGTCCCGAACGAAACGAAAGCTTCGATATCCTGCCGGCCTCGCAGCGCGTTTCTGAAACGCAGTGGTATGAGGGCACCGCAGACGCCGTCTATCAGAACATCGACATCATCGAGCCCTATGGTCCGGAATACATGGTCATCCTCGCCGGCGACCACATCTACAAAATGGACTACGAATGGATGCTGCAGCAGCACGTCGATTCCGGCGCTGACGTCACCATCGGCTGCCTGGAAGTGCCACGCATGGAAGCTGTCGGCTTCGGCGTCATGCATGTCGACGAAAAAGACCAGATTATCGACTTCGTCGAAAAGCCAGCCGATCCGCCCGGCATCCCTGGCAATCCGGACTTCGCGCTCGCTTCGATGGGGATCTACGTCTTCCATACGAAATTCCTGATCGAATGCCTGAAGCGCGATGCGGCCGATCCGAATTCCAGCCGCGATTTCGGCAAGGACATCATTCCCTACATCGTCAAGAACGGCAAAGCCGTCGCCCATCGCTTCACACAGTCCTGCGTCCGCTCCGATTTCGAGCGCGAAGCCTATTGGCGCGACGTCGGCACAATCGATGCCTATTGGCAGGCCAACATCGACCTGACCGCCGTGGTGCCGGAACTCGACATCTACGACAAGTCCTGGCCGATCTGGACCTATGCGGAAATCAGCCCGCCGGCCAAGTTCGTTCACGACGACGAGGACCGCCGCGGTTCGGCAGTCTCCTCCGTCGTTGCCGGCGATTGCATCATTTCCGGTGCCAGCCTCTACAATAGCCTGCTCTTTACCGGTGTCCGCGCCAATTCCTACTCCAAGCTGGAGGGCGCAGTCGTGCTGCCGAGCGTCAAGATCGGCCGCCGGGCTCAGCTCAAGAATGTCGTCATCGACCACGGCGTCACCATTCCCGAGGGTCTGGTGGTCGGTGAAGATCCGGAACTGGATGCCAAACGCTGGCGCCGCACGGAGAGCGGCATCTGCCTGATCACCCAATCGATGATCGACAAGCTGGATTTGTAACCTATGAAGGTTCTCTCGGTTTCGTCCGAAGTCTTCCCCCTGATCAAGACAGGGGGCCTGGCCGATGTGGTCGGCGCCCTGCCTATTGCACTGAAGCCCTATGGCGTTGAAACCAAGACCCTCATCCCGGGCTATCCTGCAGTCATGAAAGCCATCCGCGATCCGGTTGCCCGTTTGGAGCTTCCGGATCTCCTTGGCGAGGCAGCCACCATTCTCGAGGTCGAGCACGCGGGCATTTCCTTCCTCGTGCTCGATGCACCGGCCTATTACAGCCGTACCGGCGGCCCTTATGTCGATGCAACGGGCAAGGACTATCCCGACAACTGGCGTCGTTTCGCCGCGCTGTCGCTCGCCGGTGCGGAAATTGCCGCCGGCCTCCTGCCCGGCTGGCGGCCGGATCTCGTGCATGCGCATGACTGGCAGTCGGCCTTGGTGCCGGTCTACATGCGCTACTATCCGACGCCGGAGCGGCCGAGCGTGCTGACCATCCACAACATCGCATTCCAGGGCCAGTTCGGCTCCGACATCTTTCCCGGCCTGCGCCTGCCGGCCCACGCTTTCTCCATGGAAGGCATCGAATATTACGGCGATGTCGGCTTCCTGAAAGGCGGGCTGCAGACGGCACATGCCCTGACCACCGTCAGCCCATCCTATGCCGAGGAAATCCTGACGCCCGAATTCGGCATGGGCCTCGAAGGCGTCATCGCCAGCAAGGCCTACAATCTCTACGGCATCGTCAACGGCATCGACGACGATATCTGGAACCCTGCGACCGATCCGATGATCGCGCAGACCTATAGCGCGGCGACGCTGAAGGATCGCGCCATCAACCGCCATCGGGTCGTCGAGCATTTCGGCCTCGACGAAGATGACGGTCCGATCTTCTGCGTCGTCAGCCGCCTCACCTGGCAGAAGGGCATGGATATTCTGGCTGAAGTTGCCAGCGAGATCGTTCACATGGGCGGCAAGCTCGCAATTCTCGGTGCAGGTGACGCGGCGCTGGAGGGCGCGCTTTTTGCCGCAGCCGGCCGTCATCGCGGTCGCGTCGGTGTTTCGGCCGGCTACAACGAACCCATGTCGCATCTGATGCAGGCCGGCTGTGATGCGATTATCATTCCCTCGCGCTTCGAACCCTGTGGCCTCACGCAGCTTTATGGCTTACGCTATGGCTGCCTACCCATCGTTGCGCGAACGGGCGGGCTGAACGATACGATTATCGACGCCAACCATGCCGCGCTGCAGGCAAAAGTCGCGACCGGCATTCAATTCTCGCCCATCACCGCGGAAGGGCTTTTGCAGGCCGTGCGCCGTGCCATGCATCTTTTCCCGGATCGAAAGGTCTGGACGCAGATGCAAAAGCAGGGCATGAAATCCGACGTATCCTGGGGCAGGAGCGCAGAACGCTACGCCGCTCTTTACTCCAGTCTAGTCTCGAGAGGCGCTTAACCCGATGATTAAAACAGTACCCACCACCCCCTTCGCGGACCAGAAACCAGGTACTTCGGGCCTGCGAAAGAAGGTTCCGGTATTCCAGCAACCGAATTACGCGGAAAACTTCATCCAGTCGATTTTCGATTCGCTCGAAGGCTATCAGGGCAAGTGCCTGGTCATCGGCGGCGATGGCCGCTACTACAATCGCGAAGTCATCCAGAAGGCCATCAAAATGGCCGCTGCGAACGGTTTCGGCAAGGTGATGGTCGGCAAGGGCGGCATCCTCTCGACGCCTGCAGCCTCCAACATCATCCGCAAATACAAGGCCTTCGGCGGCATTATCCTGTCGGCCAGCCACAATCCCGGTGGCCCGACGGAAGACTTCGGCATCAAGTACAATATCGGCAATGGCGGCCCCGCGCCTGAAAAGATCACCGACGCCATCTACGAGCGCTCCAAGGTGATCGAAAGCTACAAGATTGCCGATTTCCCGGATATCAACCTCGATCGCATCGGCCGCGAAGATATCGACGGCATGATCGTTTCGGTCATCGATCCGGTCGAAGACTATGCAGCCCTGATGGAAGAGCTGTTCGATTTCGGCGCGATCCGCAACCTGATCAGCCTCGGCTTCCGCATCTGCTTCGATGCGATGAGCGCCGTCACCGGCCCTTATGCCAAGGAAATCTTTGAAATCCGTCTTGGCGCCCCGGATGGATCGGTGCGCAACTTCCTGCCGCTGCCGGATTTCGGCGGTCATCATCCGGATCCGAACCTCGTCTACTGCAAGGAGCTCTACGACGACATGATGAGCGACGATGCGCCCGATTTCGGCGCAGCATCCGACGGCGACGGCGACCGCAATCTCATCATCGGCAAGGGCATCTACGTCACCCCGTCCGACAGCCTGGCGATCCTCGCAGCCAACGCCAACCTCGCTCCCGGCTACTCGCATGGCATCGCCGGCATCGCCCGTTCGATGCCGACAAGCGGCGCCGCCGATCGTGTTGCCGAAAAGCGCGGCGTCGGCATCTACGAAACGCCGACCGGCTGGAAATTCTTCGGCAATCTGCTCGACGCGGGCATGGCGACGATCTGCGGCGAGGAAAGCTCCGGCACCGGCTCAAACCATGTTCGCGAAAAGGACGGTCTTTGGGCCGTGCTGCTCTGGCTGAACATCCTGGCTGTGCGCGGCGAGAGCGTCATCGATATCGTGACGCAGCATTGGGCCGCCTATGGCCGCAACTATTATTCCCGCCACGATTATGAAGGCGTCGATACCGATGCCGCCAACGGTCTCATTGCAGCGCTGCGCGAAAAGCTGCCGACCCTGCCGGGCACGAAGTTCGGCGACCTCACTGTTTCCGCTGCCGACGATTTTGCCTATCACGATCCGGTCGACAAGTCGGTTAGCCAGCATCAGGGCATCCGCATCATGTTCGAGGGCGGCTCGCGCGTCGTCTTCCGCCTCTCCGGCACCGGCACGACGGGCGCGACGCTCCGCGTCTACATCGAGCGTTACGAGCCCGATTCGACCCGCCACAATATCGAAACCCAGGAAGCGCTGGCCGATCTCATCACGGCCGCTCAGGATATCGCCGACATCAAGGGCCGCACCGGCCGTGATGCACCGACGGTGATCACCTGACGGCAATTTTTGCAGAGCCCCCTCACCCTGCCCTCTCCCCGAGGGGAGAGGAGATTGTGCCATAAGGACCTTCTCCCCTCGGGGAGAAGGTGGATTTCGGTGATTGAGCAGAGCGAAATCGCCGAAAGACGGATGAGGGGGTTATCCGGGAACGACGGCAAATTGCATCACCTTCGTTCCAACGTCCGAAAATGGAAAGCCCGCGAGACATGTCCGAACCGACAACCCGCTGCCTTGGCGCCACCCCCACCGACTCGGGTGTCGAATTTGCTGTCTATTCCAGACACGCCGAGCAGATAGACCTCTGTCTGTTCGACGCCGAGGGCCACAAGGAAATCGCGCGGCTTCCGCTCACACGCGACGGCGATGAGCATCGCCTTTTCGTCAAGGAAGCAAGGGAAGGCGCGCGCTATGGCCTGCGCGCCCATGGCGCCTATGATCCTGATCACGGCCTGTGGTTCGACCCATCCAAGCTGTTGGTCGATCCCTACGCCAGGGAGCTCGATCGGGCGTTTCGTTACGATCCACGACTGGGTGTCTTCGGTGCCGATACGCAGGATCTGATGCCCAAGGCGATCGTCTCGCGCGATGTCGCCGTCAAGCCGACCAAACCTCTGTTTCAGCCAGGCGGCCTGATCTACGAAATTGCCGTCAAACCCTTCACCATGCTGCATCCGGATGTGCCGGCTGAGAAGCGGGGCACGTTCGGCGCCCTCGCCCATCCCGCCATCATCGCCCATCTCAAGCGCCTGCAGGTCGGCGCCGTCGAGCTGATGCCGATCACCGCATGGATCGATGAACGGCACCTGCCGCCGCTCGGCCTCACCAATGGCTGGGGTTACAATCCCGTCGCCTTCATGGCGCTCGACCCGCGCCTCGTACCCGCCGGCATGAAGGAGCTGCGCGAGACAGTCGCTGCCCTTCACGCCGAAGGCATCGCGGTCATCCTAGATCTCGTCTTCAATCATACCGGCGAAAGCGACCGCCAGGGCCCGACGTTATCCCTGCGCGGCCTCGACAACCCGACTTATTTCCGCCACCTGCCGGACCAGCCCGGAACGCTGGTCAACGATACCGGCACGGGAAACACCGTCGCCTGCGATCAATCGGCAACGCGAAAGCTCATCATCGATACCCTGCGCCATTTCGTGCAGAATGCTGGCATCGACGGCTTCCGCTTCGATCTCGCCACCGTGCTGGGACGCAACGGCAAGAGCTTCGATTCGGAAAGCATGACGCTGCGCACCATGCTGGCGGACGAGGTGCTGCGGGATCGAATCATGATCGCCGAACCCTGGGACATCGGTCCCGGCGGCTATCAGCTCGGGAATTTCCCGGCACCCTTTCTCGAATGGAACGACCGCGCCCGCGACGATCTGCGCCGCTTCTGGCGCGGCGATGCCGGCATCGGCGATCTGGCAACGATCCTTGCCGGCTCTTCGTCCATCTTCGGCCGTGACGGGCGCACGCAGACGCGCAGCGTCAACTTTCTCGCCGCCCATGACGGCTTCACACTGATGGACATCGTTTCCTACGAGAACAAACACAATGAGGCCAATGGCGAGAACAATCGCGATGGCCACAACGAGAACTTCTCCTGGAACAACGGCGTCGAAGGCAAAACGGACGATCCGTCGATCCAGCGCAAGCGCCGCGCCGATATCGAAGCCATGCTGTCGACGCTCTTTGCCACGCGCGGCGCTATCATGCTGACGGCAGGCGACGAAGGCGGGCGCAGCCAGCAAGGCAACAACAACGCCTACTGCCAAGACAATGCCATCACCTGGATGGACTGGAAGACGCTGGACGAGGAACTGATCGGCCATACTGCCTGGCTCGCTGGTCTGCGCCACCGTTTTACCGCCTTTGGCGACATGAATTTCTTCCGCGGCGATGGTGACGTGCTTTGGTTCTCCGGCGCAGGGACGCCGATGACGGTGCCGGATTGGGAAGCGCCCGGAGCGGCCGTGCTTGGCATGACGCTACAAACAGAGGATCGTGCAACGCACCGATCGACGCGGCTCGCCATAGTCTTCAATCGCGCAGCAGACGAACGCGCCGTCATATTGCCGGCTTCCGAGAGCGGCGGCTGGTCTGTATTGACGACAGCAGGCGAAACGCCAGCCGGAGAGCAGATCGCCATTCCCGCCCGCTCTGTCGCCTTCCTTCTGGAAAACTGAGGCGGTTGCACTTTCAATCCCGATTCGCCAGAAAGGGCTCTGACGACACAGACTGACGAGGACGGCATGCCCGGCGAAATTTCGCTTGTTGAGATCATGAAGCTTGCGGGAACGGAAATCGGCGTTTCCGACTGGATCACAGTCGACCAGACGATGATCGACACTTTTGCCGATGCGACGCTCGATCACCAGTTCATCCACGTCGATCCCGAACGCGCCAAGGCGGAAACGCCCTATGGCGGCACCATCGCCCACGGCTTCCTGACGCTCTCGCTGCTTTCAGCGATGAACTACAGCGCGTTGCCGAAAATCCACGAACAGACCCTGGGCATCAATTACGGCTTCGAGAAGATCCGCTTCATGTCCCCGGTCAAATGCGGCGCACGGGTGCGAGGACGTTTCACACTCGCCGAAACGCGGCTGCGTGGCGCCAATATGCTGATGCTGACTTATGACGTGACGGTCGAGATCGAAAACGAACGCAAGCCGGCACTGACTGCGACATGGACGACCATATCGCAGTTCGACCCGAAGGATCGGCCGGAAGAGGGTTAAAGGCCGGCATCCTCCGCACCTTCGGCCAGAAGGCCAAAAGCATAATCGGAGAAGGAGCGCCAAACCTCGACGCGGAATGTCTCCTCGTCGAGCCGCAGGATCACCACTTCCGCCTTGCCGAGCAGTGTGCGCGAGCAGGCGCTGGCGGGGAATGCGCTCAGCGACACATCCTGCGGGCAGCCGGCGGCAAGCGTCGCTTCCGCGCCTGGGCCGGACACGATGATGGCTGTATTGCGATGCGAGACATCGGTCGCCGAGTGCAACACGCCAGACGATCCAGCCACTCCGACCAGCTCGGCACCGCTTTCGTCGATGACAAGCCATTCGTCCGGGCCGAGCCACAGGATATGACGCCCATTGCCGCTGGCCGAAGTCTTCGGCCGGGTCGGCAGTTCCAGGCCAAGCGCCTGCGAAAGAGCGCCGACGGAATCGGCAGGCGCGCGCAGCGAAATGCGGCTTGCGGGGGCTGCGGGCGTCAACCGAACGGTCGAGGAGCCGCCGTGGCGACCGGCGAGCGGCAGTTTGCGGGTAGCGAGATCAGCCATTGATCCGGCCTCCTTCCTTGTCAAAGAACACCAGATCCGTCACCTCGACTGATATCGTCTTGTCTGGCATGGGCACATAGAGCGTCTTGCCCATGCGCTCGCGTCCGCCGGCAACGAGCGCGAAAGCGATGGAGCGGCCGAGATTCTCGGACCAATAGGCGGAAGTGACATGGCCAAGCATGGTCATCGGTTTCGGCTCATTTGGATCGGCGACGATCTGTGCGCCCTCCTCCAGCACCACCTTCGGATCGCGGGTGACGAGGCCAACGAGCTGCTTGCGGCCTTCCTTGACGAGATCCGGCCGCTTCAGGCCGCGAATGCCGACGAAATTGGTCTTCTTCTTGGAGACAGCCCAGGCAAGGCCCGCATCGTCGGGTGTCACTGTGCCATCGGTATCCTGGCCGACGATGATGTAGCCCTTCTCGGCGCGCAGCACGTGCATGGTCTCGGTGCCGTAGGCGCAGGCACCGAGCGGTTCGGCGCGAGCCCAGACGGCTTCCCATACCGACTGGCCGTAATCGGCCGGCACGTTGATTTCGTAGCCGACTTCACCGGTGAAGGAGACGCGGAACAGCCGCGCCGGCACGCCGCAAACCCTGCACTCGGCGACACTCATATGCGGGAAGGCTTCGTTGGACAGATCCTGGCCCTCGACGAGCGGCTCGATGACCTCGCGCGCCTTCGGTCCTTGGACCGCGATGACGGCCCATTGCTCCGTGGTTGATGTCAGCCACACCTTCAGATGCGGGAACTCGGTCTGCAGATAGTCTTCCATGTGATGCAGCACGCGCGGCGCACCGCCGGTCGTGGTGGTCACATGGAAGCGATCCTCGGCCAGACGTCCGACGACGCCGTCGTCATAAACGAAACCGTCCTCGCGGGTCATGATGCCGTAGCGGCAGCGGCCGGGCTTCAGCGTATCCCAGGCATTGGTGTAGATCAGGTTCAGAAATTCAGCCGCATCCGGCCCGACCACTTCGATCTTGCCGAGCGTCGAGGCATCGAACACGCCGGCCACTTCGCGCGCCGTGCGGCACTCGCGATTGACGGCCTGGTGCATGGTCTCGCCGGCGCGCGGATAGAACCACGCGCGCTTCCAGTTGCCGACATCTTCGAAGATCGCACTATGCGCCTCTTCCCAGGCATGCATCGGCGTCTTGCGAGCGGGATCGAAGAGAGAACCGCGCGAATGGCTGATGAGCGTGCCGTAGGTCACGGGCGTATAGGGCGCACGGAACGTGGTAAGACCGACCTGCGGAATATCCTTGCCAAGCATTTCGGCGGCGATCGCCAGCCCGTGCATGTTGGAAAGCTTGCCCTGATCGGACGCCATGCCGTTGGTGGTGAAGCGCTTGATGTGCTCGATGGAATGCATGCCTTCGCGCACGGCAAGACGAATATCCTTGGCGCAGACGTCGTGCTGGAAATCGACGAAAGCCTTCGCATTCGTGTCCGGCCCGGCGCCTTCAGCAGCCCCGATCATGCCGCCGGTCCACTCGAAAGCCTGTTCTGCATGGAGCTGGATCTTCTCTCCGCCATTGGTGCTGCCCGTGGCGCGTGCCATCAGCTCGCCGGCGGCCAGCGATTCCTCGATCGCCGCCTGCAGCCCATCCGTGCCGTTGCAGGCACCGACCGAAAGGCAATCCTGAACATAGGTGCCCGGCAGGAAACGCTGCTTCTCAGCATCGAATTTCAGCTTGCCGCGCGACTGCGAAAAGAGATGAACGGAAGGCGTCCAACCCGCCGAAACCAGCAGGGCATCCACCGGGATCTTGCGGGTGGCGGAGCTGCCGTTGCGCGAGACAGTCATGGAGGAAACGCGCAGCTTGCCTGAGGTATCGACGACGGCATAGTCGGTCATCACCTCGATACCGAGCCGCTTTGCTTCGGCGAGAACCGCCTCACCCGGACGCGCACGGCTGTCGACGATGGCGGCGATGGAGATACCGGCACGCTTGAGATCGAAGGCGGCCTCATAGGCTGAATCATGCGCCGTGTAGACACCGATCTTCGCGCCGACGGCGACGCCATAGTGGTTGAGATAGGCACGCGCGGCCGAGGCGAGCATGATGCCCGGACGGTCGTTATTCGGAAACACCATGTGGCGTTCGATGGCGCCGGTCGCAAGAATGGCGCGCTTGGCGCGGACCTGCCACAGGCGCTCACGCGGCAGATCACGCCCCGGCTTCGCCAGATGATCGGTCACACGTTCGGCCAGACCGAAGAAATTGTGATTGTAGTAGCCAAAGGCCGTCGTGCGGGTCAGCACCTGCACATTCGGCATCGCCTTGAGCTTGGCGAGGGTCACCTGCGCCCACTCATAGCCTTCCACACCGTCGATCTTGATGCCGGTATCGAAGCGAAGCGCGCCGCCGACCTCCGGCTGCTCATCGCAGAGGATGACCTTGGCGCCGGTTTCGGCAGCGGCAAGTGCCGCTGAAAGACCGGCAACGCCGGCACCGACGACGAGCACGTCGCAATGGGCATAGCGGCTGGCATAGTGATCCGGATCTTCTTCCGTCGGCGCGACGCCAAGGCCGGCGGCACGGCGGATGAAGGGCTCATAAATATGCTTCCAGGCCGACTTCGGCCACATGAAGGTCTTGTAGTAGAAGCCGGCGGCAAAGAAGGGCGACATCAGATTGTTGACGCCGCCGATATCGAAAGCGAGCGACGGCCAGCGGTTCTGCGACTGCGCCTTCATGCCGTCGAAGACTTCCTGCACGCTGGCGCGTACGTTCGGCTGACGCCGCGCCGCATCGCGCGAGATATCGAGCAGCGCGTTCGGCTCTTCGGCTCCGGCCGAAAGGATGCCGCGCGGACGGTGATACTTGAAGGACCGACCGACCAGATGAACGCCATTTGCAAGCAGCGCCGATGCGACGGTATCGCCTTCGAGCGCGGTATAGGTCTTGCCGTCAAAAGTGAAGCGAGCGGTTCTGGCCGGCGTCAGACGTCCCTTGCCCGCGATACGATTGGCGCCGCTCATTCAACGAATCCCTCTGTTTGTGCAGTCTGTTCTTGTTCGTTCTGTTGCTGCGCCGCCGGCTCGGAAGCGCCAGGCTTGAGCGTCGCCGGGTCGGGCTTCGGCTCGCCCGCCTTGTATGTTCGGTAGAAGTGATCGCTCACGGTATCGCGCGCCGCATTGAAGAAACGGCCGCAGCCATGGATGTGCCGCCAGCGCTCGAAGATCAGCCCCTTCGGGTTGTCGCGCAGGAAGAAATACTCCTCGAACTCCTCATCCGAAATCCCGGCAATATTGGCCGGCCGCACGATATGTGCGTCGCCTGCGTTGCGGAATTCGAGTTCCGAGCGCTCTTCCTCGCAATAGGGGCAGTAAATCAGCAGCATCGTTTTCTACCTGTGTTAAAGCTCGGAGCCTGTAAGGCTTGTGCCGGGAGGCTGCGCGCAAAGCTGCCGTCCCATGATGACGAAAGGTGTTATGCGCTTCAGCAGCGCCTCCAGCGATCCATAGCGCTTCAGCACGTTGGTCATCCCCAGATTGACCAGGCTCATGCCCAGCAGATCAGTGTCGATCGCAAACGCCCTGGTCGCCTCGGGTGTCTGGTCCGGCACGAAATAGACCGTTGGCTTATTCAGCACCTTGGCGCAGGCAATCACGCCGCTTTCGGCCACGAAGGGCCAGTCGGCCTCATCCTTTGCCTTGTGGATCACCTGCATGCGAAAATCCTTGACCCCCGGAATAAGATCGCTGACTTCGGTCGCGATCTCTCCGGCCGGCAGGGAAAGCCCTGCGGCAAGAACGATCCCAACCGCGGCCGGCATCAGTGTGCCACGGCGGCGGCCGCCGCCTCATCGATCAGGCGGCCGGTGCGGAAGCGATCCAGCGTCAGGCCGGCGTTGAATTTATGCGGCTCGTCGCGGGCAATCAGATGGGCAAAGAGATTGGCCGAACCCGGCGTCGCCTTGAAGCCGCCCGTGCCCCAGCCGCAATTGACGTAGAGCCCAGGCACCGGCGTCTTCGACTGGATTGCCGAACGGTCCGGCGTATTGTCGACGATACCGCCCCAGGAGCGCATCATCTTCACGCGGCGGAACATCGGGAAGAGTTCGCAGATCGCGTCGAGCGTATGGGTGATGATCTGCAGGCCACCGGTCTGGCTGTAGGAATTATACTGATCCGTGCCGGCGCCGATGACGAGCTCGCCCTTATCGGACTGCGAGATATAGGCATGCACGGTGTTCGACATGACGACGCAGGGAAAGATCGGCTTCAGCGGTTCGGAAACGAGCGCCTGCAGCGGGCTCGATTGCAGCGGCACGCGCACGCCGGCCATCTGCATGACGACGGTGGTATGACCGGCTGCAGAAACGCCGACCTTCTTGGCGCCGATGAAACCCTTACTCGTCTCGACGCCGGTAACGCGGCCATCAGGCCCGCGGCGAATGCCGGTCACTTCGCAATTCTGGATGATGTGCACACCGCGATCGGAAGCAGCGCGGGCAAAGCCCCAGGCAACCGCATCGTGGCGCGCCGTGCCGCCGCGGCGCTGCAGGGCGGCACCGTTGATCGGATAGCGCGCCATCTTCGAAATATCGAGTGGCGGACAGTAAGCCTTGGCCTGCTCGGGCGTCAGCCATTCATTGTCGATGCCATAGAGACGGTTGGCATGGATATGCCGCTTGAAGGACTGCTGGTCATGCACATTGTGCGACAGCATCATCACGCCGCGCGGGGAATACATGACGTTATAATTGAGATCCTGAGACAGCCCCTCCCAGAGCTTCATCGAATGCTCGTAGATGTGCATACTCTCTTCATAGAGATAGTTCGAGCGGATGATGGTCGTATTGCGGCCGGTATTGCCGCCGCCGAGCCAACCCTTTTCGATGACGGCGACATTGGTGATGCCGTGCTCCTTGGCGAGATAGTAGGCCGCACCCAGGCCATGGCCGCCGGCGCCGACGATGATGACGTCATACTCCTTGCGCGGCTCCGGCGAGGTCCATTGAGCCTCCCAGCCCTTGTGAGCCCGCATCGCTTCCCGTGCCACGGCAAAAACCGAGTATTTACGCATTCGCCCTCAACTCCTTCAGGCAAGACGCCCATCTTTATGGGGCATACAAATCGCAAATCCAAAACCGACACAACGGCTCTTTTGCGACGCATTAGGGACCGTCTTTCGACACGGTTAAAATTGCCAATCAGCCGAGTGGCCTACCCATGACTGCTTGGCAGATCTATTTGCGTTGCAGATGGCAGATCTTCACCCGCGCCCCGTCGCTATCCTTGCGCCAGATACATCCCTCATTCCGCGGCTTTCCCTTGTAAAGGTAAATTCTCGCCCGGTGTTTGTTGTCAAAGGTCTGATTGGAAAAATCGTGGCCGCCGACCCGCACATTCTTGCCAAAGCGGACTTCGCCGGCAGCGACAGGCGCGAGCGCCCCAGCAAGAACAATGAGGGCCAGTATGGTTGGCACAAACGGCCTTCCGACGACAGCAAAGCCGAGCGATTTCATAAGGTGATTCCCCTTGCTCCGAACCGTTGCTTCAGATGATGCAATCGCCGCAGCACACGAATGAATGTGATCCGACATACTCACATAAGCATGTCAATGTCGCAAAGATCGGGGTCGGCCTATGGCTTAATCAACAGCTTCGATGAAGCGTCACAGACGCGGCCGGCTGAATTCGGTACTCGACAACTAGCTTTTTCCTCTGCAAACTCACGATCTGGCTAGACTTTGACAAACCGATCTGCTATCTCGCCTAACCAATCGCAAGGCTGCGGCTGCGCGAACGTTATATTTTTGCCTCCTGGCGCTGCCGTCGCCGCTGGCATCAACCAAACCAAAGGAACGTGATTCTCGTGCAGGTACTTGTCCGCGATAACAATGTCGACCAGGCTCTCCGCGCTCTCAAGAAGAAGATGCAGCGCGAAGGTATTTTCCGCGAAATGAAGATGCGCGACTACTATGAAAAGCCGTCGCAGAAGCGTGCTCGCGAAAAGGCTGAAGCTGTTCGTCGCGTTCGCAAGCTTGCTCGCAAGCGCGCTCAGCGCGAAGGCCTTGTTGCCAAGTAATCGCCGTTTTTTCGACGTTTTCAGATGCATGTGTGGCGGGGGCGAGTCGTTC
This sequence comes from Rhizobium pantanalense, assembly GCF_030182525.1. Taxonomy (NCBI): domain Bacteria; kingdom Pseudomonadati; phylum Pseudomonadota; class Alphaproteobacteria; order Hyphomicrobiales; family Rhizobiaceae; genus Rhizobium; species Rhizobium pantanalense. Next base: position 172,299 of record NZ_JAQJCH010000001.1, on the reverse strand, counting down.
GCCGCCGCCTTTTTGATTTATTCTCTACGCAAATCGGATTAAATCAGAACAGCCTGATATGACGCATGGGGAAAGCGAACCCGATAATGGCAATGACGACTTCCGTAAAGTTCCGCACTTCGAATCTCTCCTTATTCGTTTCGAAGCGCGCCGCGGCTCTGCCTGCCTTGGCGATACTTGCCGCAATCAGCCTTTCGGGCTGCCAGACTGCCACGACAGATAACGTGATCCAGATCGACAAGGCGCAAGGCTCGTCCGAAAATATCGCCTCGCTGACGTCGGTCATCAATGCCAATCCGCAGGATCCGGAAGGCTACAATGTACGTGGCACGGCCTATGGCCGCGGCGGTGATTTCAACCGCGCCCTTGCCGACTTCAATCAGGCGATCCAGCTCAATCCGAAGTTCTATCAGGCCTATGCCAACCGCGCGCTCATCTATCGCAACATGGGCAAGCTGCCGGAAGCGGTTGCGGACTATAACGCGGCGCTGCAGATCAACGGCAATTACGATGTCGCCTATATCGGCCGCGGCAATCTCTACCGCCAAGCCGGCCGCGACAACGATGCCTTCAATGACTATTCGAAGGCCATCAGCCTCGGCACCACGGACGGCCGCGCCTATAACGGCCGTGGCGTGATCTACCAGAAGCGCAATCAGCAGGATAAGGCGATCGACGATTTCTCCAAGGCGATCTCGCTGTCGCCGAACTCGCCGGAGCCTTACAACAGCCGCGGTATCTCCTATCTCGCGCAGAACGACGACGACAATGCTTTTGCCGATTTCAACCATGCGATCGAGCTGAACAACAAGCTCGCCGAATCCTGGGCAAACCAGGCCTTCGTCTATGAGCGCAAGGGCGACAAGGCGAAAGCCCGCCGCTCCTATCAGCACGCGGTCAACCTCGATCCGAACTACCAGCCCGCCAGAGATGGCCTGGCACGCGTCGGCGCCGGCTCCTGATATAGAAGCATAGCGAAACGGAACATTCAGCCGCCGGCAATTCCTGCCCGGCGGCTTTCCTTTGCCTCGGCAAAGGCCAAGCGCATCGCGATCCTTCAATTCGCTTCTGGCGCTTTAGATCTTCGACTTTGTGCATGTCGCGCAAAACCGCTGCGCACTTTTGCGCGACATGCTGTAGTCTTGGCTTACCCATTCAAGCGAGACAAAGACATGCCCTCCCCACAAAAAGTCATCGTCGTCGGCGCCGGAATCATCGGTGCCTCCATTGCCTGGCATCTGAGTCGCAAGGGCGCATCCGTGACGGTGGTCGCTCAGAAGACCGGCGGCGTCGCAACTCCGAACTCCTTTGCCTGGATCAATGCGAGCTGGGGTAATCCGGAATTCTATTTCCAGCTTCGTCGCCGATCGATGGCCGAATGGTCGCGGCTACAAGACGACCTGCCGGGTCTTCCCTTGTCCTGGTGCGGTGGCCTGTCCTGGGATCTGCCCGAGGCGGAGCTCGACGCCTATGCAGCTCAGCACCATGGCTGGGGCTATGGCATACAGCCGGTCAACCGAGCGACGAGCGCGATGATCGAACCGAACCTCGCCAATCCGCCAGATTATGCCCTGCATGTTGCCGAGGAAGGCGCCGTCGAACCTGTTGCCGCCACCAAGCTGCTGCTGGAGGACGCCCGCAGTCGGGGCGCAAGGCTATTATCCGGCGTCGAGGTCAGGGGCTTGCTCAGAGAGGGCGAGCGTATTATCGGGATCGAAACGAGCGAAGGACCGATACTGGGCGATCATGTCGTTCTGGCCGCCGGTGCGGGCACGCCGGCACTTGCGGCCTCGGCGGATGTTCTCGTGCCGCTGGAAACGCCTCCAGGGCTTATCGTCCATTCCCGCCCTGTGCAGAAAATGCTGAATGGTCTGGTGATGGCACCGGAACTGCATTTGCGCCAGACGGCAGAAGGGCAAATCATCGCCGGCGGCGACTTCGGCGGCACCGATCCCGGCAGCGATCCACAAGCGGCAGCCGACGATCTTTTCGCCAGGGTCAAAACGACATTGAAAGGCGGCGAAGCACTGGAGCTTGATTTCTACACCATCGGCTATCGCCCGACGCCGAAAGACGGTCTTCCGGTTCTGGGTGGTGTCGGCGCGGCACCTGGCCTCTACCTCGCAGTTCTCCACTCCGGCGTCACGCTGGCGCCGCTCGTCGGCCTGCTCGCCGCGCAGGAAATCGTCGATGGTGGCGAAGCTCCCGAGCTAGCACCCTTCCGCCTCTCACGCTTTGCCTAGCTCGGACACAAGGCCTGTCACCGCAACTTCAGGGATGCATTGCCACAGTCGTAAATACCCGAGATCGCTTACGATTTCGCAATAATGACTTTTCAGATGTTGCAAGGAAAATTACCCAGCCCTAACATGGCGCTTCGCGAGCATGTAGCTCGATGATCTGGGCACGGGGGCGCTTGGCATGATGACCAATACCATTCTCTTCGCGTTTGCCAGCGCGTCGGACCCTTATGGAGGCACGATCGGTTGATCGCCCCATGAGGAAGCCGCATTTCCCGAAAGCGTCGATTGGTGCCTATCTGATCGCCATAGCCCTGGCGATTGCCTTGCCTATTCTCGCCTTCGTCGCGCTGCTTCTGGTCCAACTCGAGAATAATGAACGCGATGCTCTGAAGGGCGACACGGTTCAGGATGCGCAGGCGCTTTCGCGCGTCATCGATCGCCAATTGCAGGACATGGCGACGACGTTGCGCCTCCTGTCTTCCTCGCCGGAACTTGAGCGCAATGACATCGCCACCTTCTTCGCCCGCACGGAAACGGTATTGCGCACCGATTCGCTTTTCGTGCTGCTTATGGAAAAGGATGGCCAGCTCCGGCTGAATACCCGCTGGCCGCTCGGCAAGCCACTCGGCAAGACCGGCAACATCGCCGCGCTTCAATCGGCACTGAACTCCGGCCGCATCGAGGCATCCGATGTCTTCATAGGCTCGACCGCCCGCCGCTGGGTCTACAACGTCACCCTACCCCTCGAACATTCGCCAGCCGGCGCCGCTTTGGCGGTAACACAGGATGCCGACGAGCTGGCCAAGCTCGTGACGACGGAAGCTTTGCCCCCCGGCTGGTCTGCCGCCGTTCTGGACAAATCCGGACATGTCGTTGCCGCCGGTGGCCCAACGACCCTCGCCCCGGGCGACGCATTCAATAAGAACATCCTGCCGAAACTGATCGCATCCAGCGGCGTCTATCAGGATGACAAGGTCCTGCCGAACGCGGTGCTCGGTTATGCGCAAATCTCAGGCTGGTCCTGGAAGGCCGTCGTCTGGGGTCCGATCGCCTCTGCGCAGGCCTCGCTGATGAGCACCTGGCGCTTTCTGATTTATGGCGGCGTGACGCTGCTGCTGGTTGCGCTGATTGCGGTCTATGCCCTGGCGCGTCAGGTGCGCACCACCATACAGGATATTGCCGACATGGCGGATCGCATGGGTCGCGGCGAGATCGTGGCGCCGGTCGACACCAGCGTCATCGAGGCAAACCAGGTGGCTGTTGCACTTTCCAACGCATCCTTCGACCGCAGCGTCACCGAGGACCGGCTGCATTTCGTCATGCACGAGCTCGTCCACCGCACCAAGAATCTGCTGGCGCTCGCACAGGCAATGACGCGCCAGCTCGCACGGCAGACCGACAGCGTCGATACGTTCCAGCGAGCGGTCGCCGACAGGCTGGAAGGCCTGGCGCGCTCGATCGAGGTGCTGACCAGCGAACAATGGTCCGGCGTGTCGCTTCGCCGCGTGATCGACATCCATCTCGCGACTTTCCTGCAGGCACCTCAGCAACTCGACGTTCTCGGCAATGACTTCCTGCTGAAGCCGGAAGCGGTGCAGAATCTCGGCCTGGTCCTGCATGAGCTCGCCACCAATTCGGTCAAATATGGCGCGCTGTCCGCGCCGGAGGGCAAGATCACCATCGAATGGACGAACGAAGCTGCTGAAACCGGCACCAAGATTCGCTTCGTCTGGACCGAAAGTGGCGGTCCGCCGGTCAAGCCGCCGAGCGATACCGGCTTCGGCACCACCGTCACGAAAACCCATGCCGCGGCATCCTTCAGCGGCCATGTCGAGGTCGATTTCCGCCCGGCTGGCCTCGTCTGGATACTGACCGCACCACGCAGCATGATGGAACGTCAAAGGAACTGAGAACAGAAACACCGCTCTTGCGGGCGCAGCGGCAGCCTACTCGTTCATCGCCTTGACGATTTCCTCGGTCACTTTCTTCGCATCGCCGAGCAGCATCATCGTGCCGTCCTTGTAGAAAAGCGTGTTGTCGATGCCGGCATAGCCGGAGCCGAGCGAACGCTTGACGAAGAGGCAGGTTTTCGCCTTGTCGACGTCGAGGATCGGCATGCCGTAGATTGGCGACGTCTTGTCGTCGCGCGCCGCTGGATTGGTGACGTCGTTGGCGCCGATGACATAGGCGACGTCGGCCTGAGCGAATTCCGAATTGATGTCCTCGAGCTCGAACACCTCGTCATAGGGTACATTGGCCTCGGCGAGCAGCACGTTCATATGGCCGGGCATGCGGCCGGCAACGGGGTGGATGGCATATTTCACCTCGACGCCATGCGCCTTCAGTCTGTCAGCCATTTCGCGCAGCGCATGCTGGGCCTGTGCCACCGCCATGCCATAGCCCGGCACGATGATGACCTTGGATGCATTGGCCATCAGATAGGCGGCATCCTCGGCCGAACCGAGCTTCACCGTCTTGTCGGAATTGTCGGCCCCGCCCGAGGCCGTCTCGCCGCCGAAACCGCCGAGAATGACCGAAATGAAGGAGCGATTCATGCCCTTGCACATGATATAGGACAGGATCGCACCCGAGGACCCGACGAGCGCGCCGGTGATGATGAGCGCGAGATTGCCGAGCGTGAATCCGATGCCGGCGGCAGCCCAGCCAGAATAGGAATTCAGCATCGAGACGACGACGGGCATGTCGGCACCGCCGATCGGCACGATCAGCAGCACACCGAGAAGCAACGACAGCGCAACGATCGCCCAGAAGGCGAGATGGCTCTCGTTCACCGCCAGGCTGATGATGGAGACTACGATCAGCACGAGCAAAGCGGCATTGATGATATGGCGGTTCGGTAGCAGGATCGGCTTGCCGGACATGCGTCCGTCGAGCTTCAGGAAGGCGATGATCGAACCGGTGAAGGTGAGCGCGCCGATCGCGACACCGATCGCCATCTCGATACGGGCTTCCGTATGGATATGGCCGATCTCACCAATGCCGAAGGACGACGGTGTATAGAGCGCCGAAGCCGCTACGAGGACGGCCGCCAGCCCCACCAGCGAGTGGAAGCCTGCGACAAGCTGCGGCATCGAGGTCATCGGAATGACGCGCGCAATATAGGCGCCTGCCCCGCCGCCGATAGCAAGGCCCAGAACGATCAGCACGAAACCGCCGAAGGATGGCGTCGCCAGCACCAGCGTTGTGGCAATGGCAATGCCCATGCCGACCATGCCGTAGAGATTGCCGCGCCGGCTGGTGGCCGGATGCGACAGGCCGCGCAGCGCCAGGATGAACAGAACGCCAGAGACGAGATAGAGGAAAGCCGCGATATTGCTCAGCATGCCGCCCTCACTTGTCCTTCTTCTTGTACATCGCCAGCATGCGCTGGGTGACAAGGAAGCCACCGACGATATTAACCGAGACGAGAACCAGCGCCACGAAGCCGAAGCCCGTGGCAAGGCCGCTCGCCGAAATGCCCACGGCCAGCAGCGCACCGACGACGATGACCGAGGAGATGGCGTTCGTGACCGCCATCAGCGGCGTATGCAGGGCCGGCGTCACCGACCAGACGACATAATAGCCGACGAAGATCGCCAGCACGAAGATAGCCAGTTGGAAGACGAAAGGATCGATTGCTCCACCGGTTGCGGCACTGGCAACCTCCGGCGCCTGTGCTGCAGCGGCCGTAACGGCGGCAACGGCATCATTCAGTTGCTGGAGTGCCTGGTCCATTGCTTGGCTGGCCATCTCAGAGATCTCCCTTCTTGATCGTCGGCTGGTCGGGATCGACGAAATTCGGGTTCACGACCTCGCCGCCGTCGGTCAGCATCGTCGCCTTGATCAGCTCATCGGTGCGGTTGAGGGCAAGGCTCTTCGTATCCTTGTCGACCATCGTCTCCAGGAAGGTAACGAGGTTCTTGGCATAGAGGGCCGAGGCGCTGGCCGCGATCCGCCCGGCCATGTTGGGATATCCGACCACCTTGACACCCTCGACATCGGCGATCTTGCCGTATTCGGCCCCCTCGATATTGCCGCCGCGTTCGACCGCGAGATCGACGGCCACGGCGCCGGGGCGCATCGCCTTCAGCATGTCGCGCCCGACAAGGCGCGGCGCCGGCCGCCCCGGAATGAGCGCCGTGGTGATGACGATATCCTGCTTGGCGATGTGATCGGCAACGAGCGCCGCCTGCTTCGCCTGATACTCTTTCGACATTTCCTTGGCATAGCCGCCGGCAGTCTCCGCCGCCTTGAACTCTTCATCTTCGACCGCGATGAATTTCGCGCCGAGCGAAGCGACCTGCTCCTTCGCAGCCGGCCGCACGTCCGTCGCCGAAACGAGCGCGCCCAAGCGCCGTGCGGTGGCGATCGCCTGCAACCCGGCAACGCCAGCACCCATGACAAAGACCTTTGCCGCCGGAACCGTGCCCGCTGCCGTCATCATCATCGGCAGTGCCCGGTCATAGACGGCAGCAGCCTCGATCACGGCCTGATACCCTGCGAGATTGGCCTGCGACGACAAGACGTCCATCGACTGCGCGCGGGTGATGCGCGGCATCAGTTCCATGGCGAAGCTTGTCAGCCCTGCGCGCGCCATCTCGGCAAGAGCAGCCTCATTGCCATAGGGGTCCATGATGGCGATGACGATCGCGCCGCTCTTGTAGCCGGAGATCTCCCTGCTCGTCGGGCGTCTCACCTTGAGGATGACATCCGCCGCCTTCGCATCCTTGATAGAGCCGATCCGGGCGCCGATGGCTTCGTATTCGGTATCCGGAATGCGCGATAAAGTCCCCGCACCGGCTTCGATCACCACGTCGAAACCCAGGTTCTTCATCTTCTTTACCGTCTCGACGGAAGCCGCAACACGCGTCTCCTCCGCCACGCTTTCCTTGGCCACGAAAACCAGATTGCTCAACGACGACACCTCGCATCAGACGGCGCCGCTCCTGAATGCGGCGGCGCTGTAGCCTGCAGAATCATGGGAAAGCGCGGGCGATCGGCCCGGCATCGATCAGCGCTGCAATATCAGCGCAACAGGACGACGCTGGCGATGGTCAGAACGATGAATATCAGGACGCCGCCGAGGAAACCGGCATGACCAAAGAAACCCGCCGCCATGGCGATCAACAATGCGGCAACGATCGCAGACCCGACCTTGGCGCCCGAGATGAAAAGATTATAGGTCTTCTCATGCTCCTTATAGTCCATGGGAGCACCCACTTCGGCGGGTCCAGTATGATGTTCGGCCATTCAGAATTCTCCCCTCAATCCTCTCCGCCGACAGACGATATAACTGCCAGCTGGAGCTCGTCCTCAAAAGTTGTAACAATCCGCAACGGGACCACCGCAACCAATTTCCTCTACCGAGGGGTTACACAAAGCGGGGAAAAATGCAATGCACGAGAAGGTCGCAGGCGTGCATAGGCTGACGGAATCGCCGGCGGATTTCGAATACGGCCGGATCGAAACGAAGACCCCGGCTAGGTCGTGACATCGGACGGCAAGATTCTGCCCGCGCCCGGCTGCCGCCGGTTGAGACTGGCCACTTTCTCGACGACCTGTTCCTGCGGCACCGGCGGCGAAAATACATAGCCTTGGATGATATCCGCCAGGTTCCGCTCGACGACCAATGCCAGCTGCTCCAGCGTCTCGACACCTTCGATCACGATATGAAGGCTGAGTGCGCGGGAAAGATCGACGATACCGCATAGCAGCTTGAAACGGCGGCTATCCGTCGTGATGTCACGAACGAACGACCGATCGATCTTCACGACATCCACAGGCAGCGTATCGAGATAGCTGAGGCTGGAAAACCCCGTTCCGAAATCGTCGATTGCAATCGTGATGCCTTTGGCACGCAGATCAGCGAGGATGGAGCGAACAGTCGCCACCTCATCCATCAGGCAACTTTCAGTAACCTCGAGATGCAGGCGGGATGGCTCCAATCCTGACGTATCAAGCGCCGCCATGACGATTTTGACAATCTCACCATTGCGCAGATCCTGTGCCGAGAGATTGACGGAGACTGCGAGCGGCGCAGGCCATGAAGCGCAATCCTTGCAGGCCTGGTTGACCATGAAGCGAGTGATGCCGGCAACGATGCCCATCTCCTCGGCAACCTGCACAAAAAGATCGGGCGGGATCGAGCCCTTTTCCGGATGAATCCAGCGTGCAAGCGCCTCGCAGCATTCGATGCGGGAGCCATCCGGCGTGAACATCGGCTGATAGACGGCCTGAAGCCTGCCGGTTTCCACCGCCTCGCGCAAATCATCCTTCAGCTTCTGTCGCTCGACATAGCGTGCGTCCATCTCCTGCTCGAAGGCACTGCAGCCGCCCTTCAGCCGCGATTTGGCATCGAAAAGCGCGAGATCGACCTTGATCTGCCACTCCTCCGGGCGAAACTCACGGCTGGACATGGTCATGTATCCGCCGCTGACAGAAATCCGGAAACTGCTGTCTTCCACGCTGTAGGTGCCGGCCATTGCCGCATGCAGGGTGCGGATGCGGGCATCGACATCCGGGAAATCGTCTTCATTCGGAAAAAACAGCACGAATTGATCGCCGACAAGACGAGCGGCAATCGCTGCGGTGCCGGCAAGCTGCTTCACGCGCTCGGCTATGGCGACCAGCAGGCGATCCCCGGCGACATGCCCTTTGGTATCGTTGACGTGCTTGAAGTCATCGATATCGAGGACCAGAATCCCGATGCGGCTTTCCCGCTTGCGCGCAGCCAGCCTCTCCTTGACCAGATCCATGAAATATTCGCGATTCGGCAGCCCCGTCAAAGGGTCGTAGCGCACCATATGCAGGATCTTGCGCTCCGCTCGAATACGCACCGTCACGTCTTCGAAAATCAGAATCACGATCCCGTCCGCGCGGCGGCTGGCCGAAAATTCCAGGAACTGATCCTCGTTGAATTGAATGAGCGTTCGCGACAGCGTGCCGCTGACGAGCTGTGCCAGCTGCCGCTGGATGAGTCCGGGCAGCGATCCGTCGATGAAGGCGTGGCGCGCGCCGTAGCGTAGAACGACATCGAATTCGCAGTCCTTGAGCCGCTGCGGATCGGCAAAATTCAGGAGCTCGCATGCCTTGCGATTGACGACCAGAATGCGGTTCTGGGCATCCAGCATGAACAGCCCGTGCGTCATGCTGTTTAGCGCAGTGTCGAACCTGTCGGCCATCAGCGATATCTCGCGCGAAGCGATGATGTTCCGGTAGAGAAATTCGCGCATGCCATTCGCCATTGCGCGTGTCGTCAGCCCGAACGGAATGAGCATGAGGGAGGCGATTGCCTTGTAAGGCTGCTGCAACAGCAGACAGGCAATGATGATCGGCACGCAGCAGCCCAGAATCTGAAGATCGACCGCCCGGGGCGAACCATAGTTGCGGCCGACAATCGACACCATCGACGCCATCGTGACGGCGACGCAGATGAATTCCGCCAGCGGATTCTGCAGGATGAGGATGGCATAGCCGCTGCCGATGCCGAGGATCGCTGCCGTCGCCGCCGCGCCGATCGCATAGCGCGTTTCCCAGCCGGCAATATCGGCGCGCGTAAGATCATTCTTGTCCGCGGCGTCGAACAGTTGGAACAAATGGATGCGTAAGCCAAAGACAACCGCAAAAGCCACGCAAAAGACTAGATAGATGCCGGCATGCGTGCTCAGGAAAACGAGGGTATATGTCAGGATGTGAACGAACACGCCCGTAATGAGCGTTTTGCGATTTCCGAAAAGCGAACTGACGAACGACAGATAAACATCCGTCGGCACGGTGTCCGGGCTTGGAGGCTTCATTCAGACTTCCCCTGATGCGGCGGACACCCTAGTGGAAACCCTTTAAAATTTACTTGCCCGAACAGAGCCCATTCGGACAGCTTTTCCAATCAAGCGGCAGCTTAAGTTGAAGCAGGATTATGATCAGCACTGCACTGGCGTAATGATTCTCAGTTCCCCGTAAGGCGAATATAATATTTAAATCACTAATAAAGAAAACGATATATCTCAAAAGACTTATGAAATACGATTACAGCTTCCCCGCCCGCTGCTGGATCATCATGAAGGTATCAAAAGTATACTCGGAAAGCTGCATCCAAAGATAGGCATCTTTCTTGTAGGCGACCTGATCCTCATAGATGCGCTTGAAATAATCGTTTGATTTGGAGAGATCGGCATAAAGCGCGCTGGCTGCCTGGAAGCAGGCCTCCATGATCTCCTGGCTGAAAGGTCTGAGCGTCACACCCTGCTGGACGATATCCTTCAGCGCCTGGGGATTTTTGACGTCGTATTTCGCCAGCATGTTGGTGTTGGCGAAGGCGCAGGCGTCGCCGAGAATTGCCTGATAGCTTTTCGGCAGGGCATTCCATTTTTCCAGATTGAAGAAGGCATGCACCACGGCGCCGCCTTCCCACCAGCCGGGATAATAATAGTATTTGGCGATCTTCTGCAGACCGAGTTTCAGGTCGTCGTAGGGGCCAACCCATTCGGCCGCATCGACCGTGCCCTTGCTCAGCGCATCATAGACACCGTTGACCGCAATATCCTGCTGCGGGACAACCCCGATCTTCTCGATCACCTTGCCGGCCAGGCCGGCGATACGCATCTTCAGACCCTTGAGATCGTCGAGCGTATTGATTTCCTTGCGAAACCAACCACCCATCTGCGCGCCGGTGTTGCCTGCTGGAAGCCCTAAGATGCCCTGGGTCGCATAGAACTCGTTCATCAGCTTATTGCCGTTGCCCTGGTAGAACCAGGCATTGGTCAGCCGGGCATTGAGGCCGAATGGCAGCGCCGTGCCGATGGCATAGGTCGGATCTTTTTGCCAGAAATAATAGGAGCAGGTGTGCGCGGCATCGACGGCGCCGGCACTGACCGCATCGGCAGCCTGTGCACCAGGAACGATCTCACCGGCCTCATAGGTCTGGATGACGAAATTGCCGTTGGTCGCATCGGAAACATGCGCGGCAATATCTTCCGCGCCGCCATAGATCGTATCCAGGCTCTTGGGGAAGGAGGAGGTCATCTTCCAGGTGATCTTCGGATATTCCTGGGCAAGGGCCGGGCTCGCAAGCGCGGAAGCGGCAGCACCTGCGCCAACAGCTCCTGCCCGCCTGATGAAGGAACGGCGATCCATCGAATTCTCCCATACGGACGGCATTACTGGGGAACGGCGCGTCCCCGTCACGGCGCAAGCGATGGAGCTAACCATGCCGCACCCGGTCTTTCAAGTTTGCTCTTGCACCGCATTATGGCGATTCCTGTACATCGGCGTAGCGAGCCGACACAAAGCCTTGTGAAAACCTCTGCGCGTTGCCGGCCGGGCCGTATTCGCGTAAGTTCGCAAGGCGCAAGTCGCCCTCGGATCGACATCATGATCGTCCAGAGGTCCAATGAACAAATGTCTGCAGCCTTCGGAGCCTTGCATGCCCAGACCGATCATCGCCATTCCCGCCGATATCCGCGAGTTCGATGGCACCAGCTGGCATGCGGTGCAGCTGCAATATGTACGCGCTGCCGTGAAGGCTGCGGGATTGATGGCGCTGATCGTTCCCGCACTTGAGTATGATAATGATGCCGACGCCATTCTGGACAGGGTCGACGGGCTGCTCGTTTCCGGTTCGGCGACCAATGTGCATCCGTCTCTCTATGGAAAAGAAGCAAGGTATAGCGATGGCCCCTTCGATCCGGCGCGCGACGCGACTTCGCTGCCGCTCATCCGCCGCGCCATCGACCGGGCCATTCCGATGCTCGCTATCTGCCGCGGCATTCAGGAACTGAATGTTGCCCTTGGCGGCACGCTTGCCAGCGAAATCCAGGACCAGCCGGGCATCTGGGATCACCGCAAGCCGCCGAATGTCGATCGTGATACGATGTATTCGATCCGCCAGAGCGTCTTTGTCAAGGAAGGCTCCTGCATCGCCCGTGTCGTCGGGTCAGGTGAAGTGCGTGTCAATTCGCTGCATCGCCAGGCGATCGCCGATACCGCGCCGAGACTGCAGGTGGAAGCGCTGGCCGAGGACGGCACGATCGAAGCCGTTTCCGTTATCGGAGCCAAGGCCTTTGCCGTCGGCGTGCAATGGCATCCGGAATATTGGGCGGAGACAGATTCGCCGTCGCTGAAGCTCTTCACCGCCTTCGGCGATGCCGTGCGCGATTATGCTGCGAGCAAGGAGCGGCCCGCACTCGCTCCGTATCCGCAAAAAGCCATATGATCAGCCGCGCGGCTTAACCGGCGTTTCCGGCACCGGCGTCACAGGCTCACCCTTAGCGAACCATGCGATGATGTTGTCGGCAACGAGATCGGCCATGGCATCGCGCGTCGGCACCGAGGCCGAGGCCACATGCGGCAGCAGCGAAACATTCGGCAGCGAGAGATATCCGGCCGGGACATTCGGTTCGTCGTAGAAGACGTCGAGGCCGGCAGCACCCAGCGTGCCGTTGCCGAGGGCTGTTATCAGCGCGTCGTCATCGACGGACCAGCCGCGGCCGACATTGATGAACACGCCCTGCGGCCCGAGCGCCGAGAGGATGTCTGCGTTAATGACCTTATGCGTCTCCGGCGTCTTCGGCACGATCGAAATCAGCGTATCCACCGACTGCGCCATCTCCTTCAGCGTCGGGTAGTAATCGTAAGGCAGGGAGTCGCGCGGCGTACGGGTGTGATAGCCGATCTTCACCTTGAACGGCTCCAGCCTTCTCGCGATTTCCAGGCCGATACGGCCAAGGCCATTGATGCCGATGCGGCGTCCCTTCATGGAAAAGGGCGAGAGCGGGAAGGCTCCCTCCTTTGCCCAGCGCCCCTCGCGCAGCCAGCTTTCCGCCTTGGGAAACTGTCGCAGCGTGTTCAACAGCAGGGCGATCGCGGTATCAGCAACCTCGTCATTCAGGACATCAGGCGTATTGGCGACGACAATGCCCTTGGAGGCAGCGTGCTTGACGTCGATGCCGTCATAGCCGACGCCGAAATTGGCAATAACTTCGAGCTTGGGAAAGGCATCGATCCAGCCGGCATCGAAGCCACCCGCAACGGCAACGCCGCGGATGCGAGCCGCGGTTTCCGCATCGACCTTCGGGCCGCCATCGCGTTCGACCGAAACGATATCGAACTGCTTCCCGAGCCTTTCGAGGACACGCGGGTGTATCTTCCCCGGAACGAGGACGGCGATGCGATTATCGGACATGGATCTTTCCTCTTGAGAGACAGTTCGGCGCCGAACCGCTATTAGCGGGCTTTATAAGGCGCCGTCGATTGGCGGATGCGCATTTCCGGCTTGATTAGATGGATACCATCCGGCTCATGGCTTCCCGCCAGCCTATCCAAAAGCGCGCGTGCTGCAAGCCTTCCGACCTCGGCCTGACCGTTCCAGACGGTGGTCAGCGCCGGCGTTGCGATCGCCGCCTCCTCCAGATCGTCATAGCCGGTGACCGAGATGTCTCGCCCGGGAACGAGACCGGCGCGTGAAATGCCGTTCATGAGACCGATGGCGACCAGATCGTTCCAGCAGACGGCGGCCGTTGGCTTCTGCGGCAGCGACAGGAAATGCACAGCCGCCTCAAAGCCGCCCTGCTTGGAGCGGGCGCCGGGAATGCGCAGATTGGGATCGACTTCGATGCCCGCCTTGCGCAGCGCATTCACGTAGCCCTGGTAGCGGTCGCGGCCAGTCGAGGTCTGATCGGTGCCGCCGATCATGGCAATGGAGCGGTGGCCAAGGCTGATCAGATGGTTGGTCGCAAGCGAGATGCCGTAGCTGTCGTCGCCTCGAAAGGTCGGCAGATCCAGCGCTTCGATCTGTCGCGCGACGAGGATGGCCGGCATGCCGTTTTCTTCCGCCAGCTCGAAATCTTCAGGCGGCGTTCCGATCGCCGGCGACATGATGACGCCATCGCCGCCGAGCTGCAGCAGCGTCTCGATGAAGGTTCGCTGCTTTTCGACCGAATCATAGTGATTTGAGAGGATGAAGGTGTGGCGGCTGCGATCGAGCTCGCTTTCGATTGCCTTCAGGATTTCTCCATAGAAGGGGTTCATGATGTCATGAACGACGACACCGATGATGCCCGACCGCGATGTCCTGAGGCTCGCCGCGCGGCGATTGTAGATATAGCCCAACGCGCGGGCCTGATCCTTTATCTTCTCGCGCGTGTTGACCGCAACCAATGGGCTGTCGCGTAAGGCCAGAGATACCGTTGCCGTTGAAATGCCGAGCGTTTCAGCAATAGTAGAAAGCTTTATCTTTTGCGCCACGCGCGCCCTCCCCGTGAAACGCAGCCGTAACATATTCCGATCGTTTTACGATTCCGGAATTTAAAATCTTTAATTAAAAGCTTTAATCACGCCGCGCAACACGAATTCTTGAGGATTCTCAGAATTCGTCATCATCCTCATCATCATCGCCGGCCTGGAGATTATGCTCGATTGTCTTGAGCAGCCGGACAAGCGAGCGGATATCTTTTTCCGAGAAGCCGCGGGTCGCTAGCTCATCGCAGCTCGCGGCCGAACTTTCAATCTCGCTGACGCTGTTTCGACCTGCTTCGGTCAGATAGACCTTGGTCAGGCGGGCATCGTCCGCATCCGGCCGCCGTTCGACGAAGCCTTGCGCCTCCATGCGCCCGATCGTACGCGTCATCGTCGGCGCCTTGACGCCGAGCTTTTGCGCCAGCGTACCGGCCGGAAGACCATCACTTGCCGCGAGCGCAAGAATGACACCGTCCTGCCCGGCGTAAAGGCCGCTCGCCGTCAGGCTGCGCGTCATCACCGTGCGCATGGACCGCGCCGCCTGCGTCAAGGCCGGCGACAGATCGGCAAGCGTGTAGTCCCGGTGATCCTTCTTCTTACCTGACTTACTTTTCTTCCCGACCTTGTTCTTTTTGCCCATCGTGATTCCGTTGACCTTTTCGCCGCTAAGTCATCACGCTATGACATTGCGCAGGTTACTGACATAAACAAGAGGTACATCCTCAGATGGCGCATCCTTTGCCATGTTTCGATGACAATGATGAAACATTGACGCTCGAAGAGCGAAGAAAATGGATCGCCGTACTGCCACTTGGCGCCTATGAGCAACACGGCCCGCATTTGCCGTTCGAAACCGACGCACTCATCGCGGAAGGAATCGTCTCGCGTCTCAAGGTTGCCTTGCCGGCAAACCTCCCGGTCACGTTTCTCGCCGTCGAGCCGGTGGGCTATTCGATCGAGCATATGGATGTCGCCGGTACCCGGACGCTGGCTTTTGACGAAGCTGTTCTGCGGTGGCTCGGCATTGCCGAGCAGATGAACAATCTCGGCATCCGCAAATTCGTCATGCTGAATGCCCATGGCGGCAACTCGCCGCTGATGACCATCGTCGCAACGGAAGCGCGTGTGCGCTTCAACATGCTGGCGGTTGCCACCAGCTGGACGCGTTTCGGCGTGCCGGACGGGCTGATCGCGCCCGAGGACAAAGCCATCGACATTCACGGCGGCGATATCGAGACATCGGTCATGCTTGCCCTGCATCCGGAAAAGGTTGACATGCCGAAGGCGGCAAACTTCCCGTCACGGCAATCGGAGTTCATCAAGGGCTTCAAGCATCTGCGCGCCTATGGACCTCACGCCTTCGGCTGGAAAATGGCCGATCTGAGCAGCCAGGGTGTGGCCGGCAACGCGGCCGTGGCCACGGCGCAAAAAGGCGAGCGGCTGATCGCACATGCCGTCAAGGGCCTCATCGAGCTGCTGGAAGATATAGACAGCTTCGACATGTCGATGCTGTCATGAGCACGCCGCCAAACCGCCTCTCCGCAATCCAATGTGATCTTATAACATATAAAAGCCTTTGAACTGGCGTCTCCAACTCCTTATATGGAAGCCGACCAATGTCTGCTCCCCGGGGCAACCTTCCATATTTCGAGGCTCCCATGACCGAAACAGCCACGCAAAAGCCCGTTCCCGTCACCGTTCTCACCGGCTATCTCGGCGCCGGCAAGACGACGCTGCTCAACCGCATCCTGTCCGAAAATCACGGCAAGAAATACGCCGTCATCGTCAACGAGTTCGGCGAGATCGGCATCGACAACGACCTGATCGTCGAGTCGGACGAAGAAATCTACGAAATGAACAACGGCTGCGTTTGCTGCACCGTTCGCGGCGACCTGATCCGCGTCGTCGAAGGCCTGATGCGCCGCCCCGGCCGCTTTGACGGCATCATCGTCGAAACGACCGGCCTTGCCGATCCGGTTCCCGTCGCCCAGACCTTCTTCATGGACGACGATGTCCGCGCCAAGACCGAGCTCGATGCCGTCGTCGCACTCGTCGACGCCAAGCACCTGCCGCTACGCCTGAAGGACAGCCGCGAAGCCGAAGACCAGATCGCCTTTGCCGACGTCGTCGTCATCAACAAGTCCGATCTCGTCTCTCCGGAAGAACTGGCCCAGATCGAAGATATCGTTCGCGCCATCAACCCGGCTGCCCGCGTCTACAAGACGACCCGTTCCGGCGTCGAGCTTGCACGCGTGCTGAACCAGGGCGCCTTCAATCTGGAACGCGCGCTGGAAAATGATCCGCATTTCCTCGAGCACGGCCACGAGGATCACGTCTGCGGTCCGGATTGCGATCATCACCATCACGACCATGATCACGATCACCACCATCATCATGATCATGATCATGATCATCACCACCACGATCACGACCATCATCACCACGGCCTGTCGCCAATCCACGACGTCACCGTGCAGTCGGTTTCGCTGCGTGGCGGCGAGATGAACCCGGAGCGCTTCTTCCCCTGGATCCAGAAGGTTACGCAGACGCAAGGCCCGAACATTCTGCGCCTCAAGGGCATCATCGCCTTCAAGGACGACCCGGAGCGTTATGTCGTTCAGGGCGTCCACATGATCATCGAAGGCGATCACCAGCGCCCCTGGAAAGACGGCGAGAAGCATGAAAGCCGCCTCGTCTTCATCGGCCGCGAACTCGACCGCGAAAAGCTGGAAGCCAGCTTCAAGGCGTGCGAGGCGTCTGCCTGATGCCGACTGTTGCTCCGCTTGATATCGACGGCCACGTTCTGGCCGTCGAATTTTTAGGTGATACCCCTTTCTTCGCCAGCGCCGCCGGCGCAGTCCACCGCCTCGAAGGCGGCGAGAAGGTTACCGAAGCCCATCACGGAATGCTGACCTGCATCCGCGATCCCTATAGCGAGAGCCTGATTTCGGGCGGTGAGGACGGCAAGGTCTTGCGGATCGCAGCCGATGGCAGCACAACGGTACTGGCCGAAGCGCCGCGCAAATGGATCGGCCAGCTTGCAGCCGGCCCGCAGGGCGCCGTCGCCTATTCCTACGGCAAGAGCACCTTCGTACGGCTCTCCGACGGGACGACGAAAGAGTTTCCGGAAGAACGTACCGTCGAAGGCATCGCCTTCGCTCCCAAGGGCCTGCGCATCGCGGTTGCCCGCTATAACGGCGTATCCCTGCACTGGGTCGGCATGAGCGGTCAGCCGATCAATCTCGAATGGAAAGGCGCCCATACGCGCGTCACCTTCTCGCCGGATGGCCAGTTCATCGTCACGACCATGCAGGAAAATGCGCTGCACGGCTGGAAGCTGGATACAAAGCCCGGCGCCGAAGCGCGCCATATGCGCATGACCGGCTATCCCGCCAAAGTGAAGTCGCTCTCCTGGTCCAACAAGGGCAAGTGGCTTGCCTCGTCGGGCGCACCGGCGGCGATCGTCTGGCCCTTCCAGGGCAAGGATGGCCCGATGGGCAAGGCACCGCTGGAGCTCGGCACGCGCGCCAACATCATGGCAACCTCCGTAAAATTCCATCCCGCCGAGGATATCCTCGCCATCGGCTTCATCGATGGTATGATCCTAGCGGTTCGCATCGGCGACGCCAAGGAAGCGCTCTTGCGCCGGCCCGGCAAGGGTGCGATCACATCGATGAGCTGGAGCAAGTCCGGCAAGCTGCTCGCCTTCGCCTCCGAAGCCGGCGACTGCGGTGTCGTGGACATCTCCGGTTAAAGCAATTCCAAGAAAAGTGCACAGCTGTTTTCCGTCCGGAATTGCGTGAAAACAATGAGATGCAGAGAGACAGGATTATGCCTCAGTCAGGAACGGCAATCGCCGGAAATCCACCTGCCCCAGCCGAAAACGTCTGGGACGTGATCCGTTGCGAAGCCGCCGAACTGGCGGCGCGCGAGCCGACGCTTGCGCCGCTGCTGCAGGTGCAATTGCTTGCCGGAAACTCCGATGCCGAAAGCCTTGCCAACGTACTGGCCGCCCGGCTCTGCGTCGTCAGGATCGAGCATGGTAACATGCTGTCGCTGCTGTCGGACGTGTTGGCGCGATATCCAGTCCTCCTGCAGGCAACCGAAGCAGATCTCGTTGCCGTGCGAACCCGCGACCCCGCCTGCACTACCTACCTGCACGCGCTTCTCAATCTGAAGGGCTTCCACGCCCTGCAGACGCACCGCATCGCCCATGCGCTCTGGGCGGAGGGCCGCAAGGAAATTGCGAGCTGGCTCTCCAATCTCGTCTCGCTCGTCTTCGGCCCGGATATCCATCCGGCCGCGAAGATCGGCACCTCGATCATGCTCGACCACGGCTCTGGCATCGTCATCGGTGAGACCGCCGTCATCGAGGATGAGGTCTCCATCCTGCAGAACGTCACGCTCGGCGGTACGGGCAAGGAGAGCGGCGACCGTCACCCGAAAATCCGCCACGGTGTGATGATCGGCGCCGGCGCCAAGATCCTCGGGAATATCGAAGTCGGCGCCTTCAGCAAGGTTGCCGCGGGCAGCGTCGTGGTCAAACCCGTGCCGCCGCATTGCACCGTTGCAGGCGTCCCGGCTGTGGTCGTGCGCATCCATCGCGCCGACGAGATTCCGGCTGAGACGATGGATCAGAATATCTGATTTCACCGAATGAAGGACTGTGGCTACCTCATGCTGAGGAGGCCCAAGGGCCGTGTCGAAGCACGAGGAGGGTGAGGAAACACCCCGCTGGCAGTCCGTGACATAAGGTAGCACTGTAAACGCTCCGGACAGGCGTCTCGTACCGTTCTGCATCCAGCACAGCAGAATCAAGTGCTTGCCGGAGATGCCATATCAATGACGCAATCGCCTGTCCGCGCCCTTCATGGAACTGTCATACTCCATTGATAGCTCGAAAGGGTTCTCTATGCCCGGCGTGGCGCAAATGCGTCGGAGCAATGCCCCCCACTCGAAGAGGATATGACGATGACCAGTTTTTCACGTCGCGCCGCCCTTGCAGCCGGCAGCGCGCTTGGCCTTGTTTTGCTCTGTTCCACCGCCGACGCCGCTGACGTAAGCCCGATACCGAATACCGCAACCCCCATCAAGCATCTTGTCGTGATCTTCCAGGAAAATGTGTCCTTCGACCATTATTTCGCAACCTACCCCAAGGCTGCAAATGTCGATGGCGAACCGGCATTCAAGGCGGCCGACAGTACGCCGACCGATATCAACACGCTCGCCAATGCTGGCCTTCTCGACAACAATCCGAACAAGACCAACACGGCAAACGGCGCCGATGCGGTTGCCCCCTTCCGGCTCGACCGCACGCAGGCGGCAACCCAGTCGCAGAACCACGGTTACACCGCCGAACAGGCCGCCTACAACAATTTCGCCATGGATCTTTTCCCAGCCAATACCGGCAAGGGCACCAAGGGTGCTGCCGGCGCCTTCGGCACGAAGGGACAGGTCATGGGCTATTACGACGGCAACACCGTTACGGCCTACTGGAACTATGCTCAGCACTATGCGATGAGCGACAATTCCTTCTCCACCAATTTCGGCCCCTCGACACCGGGCGCGCTGAACCTCATCTCCGGCCAGACAAATGGCGCCATCCTGCCGCCTGGCTATACGCTGGAAAGCGACGGCACCTATTCCAAGGGCCGCATCGTGCCCGACGGTAATGGCGGCTGGACTGCGATCAGCGACTTCGATCCGACCGGCGACGTCTGTTCGGTCGGCCAGACCGCGCTGATGTATGGCAAAAATATCGGCGACATGCTGAATGAGCACAAGATCACCTGGGGCTTCTTCGAGGGCGGTTTCGATCTGACGGCGACCAACCCGGATGGCACGACAGGCTGCAAGCGCGCGACCACGTCGACCATCACCAAGGTCAACTACACCGACTACATTCCGCATCACCAGCCGTTCCAGTATTACGCCTCGACCGCCAACCCGACGCATGCGCGCCCCTCTTCCGTGGCGGCGATCGGCACGACGGATGCAGCAAACCACCAATATGACATGACCGACTTCTATGCGGCGGTGAAGAACGGCAACATGCCCACAGTCAGCTTCCTGAAGGCGCCGGCCTATCAGGACGGCCATGCCGGCTATTCCGATCCGCTCGACGAGCAGGAATTCGTAACTGAGGTGGTCAACACCGTGCAGAATTCGCCGGATTGGAAGGATACTGCCATCATTATCCTCTACGACGATTCCGACGGCTGGTATGATCATGCCCATGCGGTCGTCAATCCATCGAAAATCCCCGTCAAGGGCTATGACGTGCTGAGCGGCGACAGCTGCTCCACCGGCACCGCGCTGCCCGGCGTCAACGGCCAGCCGGCGCAGGGACGCTGCGGCTACGGCACGCGCCAGCCGCTGCTCGTCATCTCGCCCTATGCCAAGGTCAACTTCGTCGACCATACGCTGACCGACCAGACCTCCGTCATGCGTTTCATCGAAGACAACTGGATGGCCGGCGCCCGCCTCGGCGGCGGCTCCTTCGATGTGCTCTCGGGCTCGCTGAACACCATGTTCGACTGGTCCAAGGGTGATACGCCTAAGCTGATCCTCGATCCGAAGACAGGCAATCAGGCATCATAAGACTATAAGGGAGACGGAAATGCCCTTGATCAACCGCCGTCTCCTGCCGCTCATCGCACTCGCGGGCCTGTCGCTTGCGGGTGCGGCTGTCGGCATGGCAAGCGAACCGGCCGCCAGTGCTTCGACAACTGATGGCTATGATGACCGGGTACTGCTGAGCGCGATGGCCCAGCTTGGCAAGAAGCTGTTCTTCGATCCATCGCTTTCAGGCGGCGGCCAGATATCCTGCGCCACCTGCCATGATCCGGCCAACCACTATGCGCCGGCCAATGGCCTCGCCGTCCAGCTCGGTGGCCCGCATCTCGATCGGCCGGGCATTCGCGCGGTGCCGAGCCTCGCCTACAAAATGTCGACGCCTTCCTTCTCGATCGGAGAAGAGAGCGCTGCCGACGAAGCGGCGGAAGCCTCGCCGATGACCGAAGCATCGGGCGTGGCTCTCGCCAATGCCCCCGCCGCCGTCACCGGCCCGCTGACCGCCCAAGCGGTCGTCAAGGCCGAAGCGGCAGCCGCAGTAAACCTCGTGCCGCAGGGCGGCATGTTCTGGGATGGGCGGGTCGATTCGCTGGAGGAGCAAGCCCTGCAGCCAATGATCTCGCCTTTCGAAATGGCGAATGCCGATGCGGCCACCGTCTATGCCAAGCTAAAAGAGAGTTACGGCAAGGAGATTTCGGCGCTCTTCGGCGACAATATCCTCAACGATCAGGACATGACGATCTCCGAGATCGGCTTCGCGCTCGCCCGCTATCAGATCGAGGAAAACTCCTTCCATCCCTATACCAGCAAGTACGATTACTATCTGCGCGGCAAGGCAGTGCTGACGGATGCGGAAGCGCGGGGTCTGAAACTGTTCGACGATGCGAACAAGGGCAATTGCGCCTCCTGCCACCTCGACAAGATGACCGGCGATGGGCAAATGCCGAACTTCACCGATTTCGAGTTCGAGGCGCTCGGCGCACCGCGCAATCCCGCCATTTCAGCCAATGCCGATGCGCATTACTACGACACCGGCATTTGCGGCCCGCTGCGCAACGACACCTATTCCGCCCAGCAGCAGAATTGCGGGCTGTTCAAAACGCCGACGTTGCGCAATGTCGCTACCCGTCACGTTTTCTTCCACAATGGCGTCTACCGCACACTGGAGGATGTCACCCGCTTCTACGTCAAGCGCGATACCAATCCGGAGGAAATCTATCCGAAGGATGCAAGCGGCAAGGTGCTGAAATATGATGACCTGCCGGCGCAGTATCAGGCCAACATCGACGTCATCGACGCACCGATGAACCGCAAGCCCGGCGATGCACCCGCGCTCAATGACGCCGAGATCGCCGATGTCGTCGCTTTCCTGAAAACGCTGACGGATGGATACGATCCGGCGAAGGACGGCATCAAGGCTGCGAAATAGAAACGCCTCCGCCCGACTACCAGCCCCTAAGTTAAATGTCGAACCCAGTTTGACACTGGTACCGAATCCCTTGTGGCATGGGCCTTTCGGACGGATTATTTTGTTGGAAATATCTTCGGCAGGCATTTTGCGACGCCGTAAAATCAAGTCGCAAGACTGTCGCTTTAATTGGGAATTTCGCGATATCTTTCGTGGCTTTTCGATTGTCTCGTTAATAGGTCGCGAAACATGCGCCGATTTCGAAAATTCTCCGTTGTTGTTATCGTGATCGTAGTTTTTGGGGTTTCTGCAGTGAGCGGGTGGCTGACCATCAGCCCTCCCGATTTACTGCTGGTCGCCACGGGCTATGCAGCTAATATGGTTTGCTCAAACGTGTTCATTGCAAAACGCGACGCGGATGCGGTCATTGCAACCGACGTGGAGTTTGCGCTCTCGCACACCGTTAAACGAATGAGGATCAAGGTCGATACCAGCAAACAACGTGTCGAAGTGGCATATCTGGGCCTGTTCGCCAGACGTTACGCCCAATACGAGGAGGGACGAGGTTGCGCTCTGGATTCAATGGAAGAGGTCCATTCTCGCGCTGCCGCAACTTCTTTGCCTCCAAAGACATCTGATGCGCTCTGGCCGGCAGGCGACAGGGTGCAGTTGTCGGACGACAAGCGTTTACGGGCTGTGTTGAATGATCCGGCGTTTCAGGGACCTGGAATGCGCGCGATCGTCGTTGTTCGTGATGGACACATTGTCGGTGAAGCCTATGGTGAAGGCTTCGGGCCTTCGACGCCATTGCTAGGTTGGTCGATGACGAAGACCGTGAACGCGGCACTGGTCGGCTTGGTGATCAAGGACGGAAAGCTGTCGCTCGATCAGAAAAATCTATTCCCGCAATGGGCCGATGATGCACGCAAGGACATTTCCGTGGCCAATTTGATGTCCATGACAAGCGGCTTAAAATGGAGTGAAGAAGGCAATTTCCCTGATACCTATATATTGGAGGATCTTGCAAAAGATGCAGCGGCTTTCGCGAGAGACCGGCCTCTTGTCGCTCCGCCCGGCACAAAATTCAATTATTCAGGTGGCTCATCGGTTCTGCTGGCGCGGCTTTGGCAGAATGCGGTTGGGGCAGATGCACAGGCGTTTCCGCAGGAACGGTTGTTCAAGCGCCTGGGCATGACTAGCGCCGTTCTTGAAGCGGATCCTTCCGGCACATTTCTCGGCGAGGCCTATCTCTTCGCTAATGCCCGGGATTGGGCCCGCTTCGGCGAATTCCTGCGCCTGAACGGGGAGTGGAACGGTAAACAGCTTTTGCCGAGCGGCTTTGTGGACTATATGCGCTCGCCTGTGCCAGCCTCCGACGAGGGACATGGTCCCGCTTATGGCCGCGGACAGCTTTGGTTAGGCCCGGGTCAAGGATTTACCCTACCGGTCGACACATTCATGATGCAAGGGCATCTCCGTCAGGTGATTGCGATCATTCCTTCGCTTAAACTCGTGGCTCTGCGGATGGGATTGACCCGCGAAGATATCGGTTACAGCAACGCGAAGCTGCTGTATGCGATTGTCACAGCGTTGAAAAAGTCCTGACTTTCCCGACAAACCCTCAGGACTAAACCTTCCTGTAAACTCCTGTCGTAAACCTCCCTGACAAAACCCAGAGTTTCGCGATAAATATTTACGACAGACGCATTCCACATTTCGGTTAAAGGCTGGCACCTGACTGGGCGAAGGCCTTCTTCAGAACTGCTTGTTCTCTTTATGCAGCCTTTGCTATCGGCGGCTGGGCCAGTTTGCGGCCGCTGGCGACGATCATGCCGGCGGCGCTGTCGAGCCAGCCTTCCTTGAGTTCGAGAGCCAGGAAGCGCTCGCGCTGGAACGGGCCTGGCATGACAAGATGGCGTGTCTTTGCGGCGAAGAAACCGAAACGCTCGTAGTAAGGCGCATCGCCAACGAGCAGGATCGCGCCATGGCCGCGTTTCTTGGCTTCCAGGATGGCGGCGCGCATCAGCGCGGAGCCGATGCCCTTGCCTTCATAGGCGGGATCGATCGCCAGCGGGCCGAGCAGCAGCGCATCGACCGGACGGGTCTCGCGATCGACGCCGGCTTCGACGTTCCACAGACGGACCGTGCCGATGACATGGCCGGCGCGATCGCGCGCGACCAGCGCCAGGCCCTCAGCCGGCACCCGGCCCTGGCGCAGCTTTTCCGACGACTTCTTGCGGCGGTCTGGCCCCATGGCGCGATCCAGCAGGTTTTCACGCGCAACGACATCGCCTGCATTTTCCAGGTCGAGGGTGAATGTGGACGGCGCAAAGAATGCGCGGACAGAATCAAGAACAGCGGCCATCTCGGCCTCCCGTGCCCAATACCGTTATCAGCGGTGGTGACGAACTATTGTGAGGGTGCCGCCCCGGCTGGCTACGGGGGCAGCTTTGTCGAACTTCAGATCCCTGCCGGACCTCAGATAATGTAGGCCTTCAACGGATCGAAGCCGTTGAACGCCACAGCCGAGTAGGTCGTGGTGTAGGCGCCGGTGCCTTCAATCAGGACCTCGTCGCCGATGGTGAGCGACACCGGCAGCGGATAGAGGTTCTTCTCATAGAGCACGTCTGCCGAATCGCAGGTCGGGCCGGCGATGACGCATGGTTCCATCTCGTCGCCATCGCGCGTCGTGCGGATCGGGTAACGGATCGCCTCGTCCATGGTTTCGGCCAGACCGCCGAACTTGCCGATATCGAGGAAGACCCAGCGAGCGGCGTCATTGTCCGACTTCTTCGAAATCAGGACGACTTCAGCCTTGATCACGCCGGCATTGCCGACCATGCCGCGGCCCGGCTCGATGATCGTGTGCGGGATCTGGTTGCCGAAATGGGCGCGCAGAGACGCAAAGATCGCCTTGCCATAGGCTTCGGCCGAGGGAACGTCGCGCAGATACTTGGTCGGGAAACCGCCGCCCATGTTGACCATCTGCAGGTGGATGCCCTGCTTGGCGAGCGAGACGAAGACGCGCTTGGCATCTGCAAGAGCATCGTCCCAGGCATCGACCTTGGTCATCTGCGAGCCGACGTGGAAAGACACGCCGTAGGATTCCAGGCCCAGCTGATGTGCGTAGACGAGAACGTCGACGGCCATCTGCGGGACGCAGCCGAACTTGCGCGACAGCGGCCATTCCGCGCCTTCGCCATCCGTCAGGACACGGCAGAACACGCGGGCGCCGGGAGCGGCACGCGAAATCTTCTCGACTTCCTCGTGGCTGTCGACGGCGAAGAGGTTGATACCGAGTGCATGCGCACGGGCGATATCGCGCTCCTTCTTGATGGTGTTGCCGTAGGAGATACGTTGTGCGGTCGCGCCGGCATCGAGCGCCATTTCGATTTCGGCGACGGACGCGCAATCGAAATTGGAACCGAGGCTTGCGAGCAGGCGCAGCACTTCCGGAGCCGGATTGGCCTTGACGGCATAATAGATGGCGCTGTCCGGCATGGCATGACGGAAGGCGTGAAAATTGTCGCGGACGACGTCGAGATCGACCACCAGGCAAGGACCGTCCGGACGTCGGCTAGCGAGGAAATCGCGAATACGTTGCGTGGTCATGTCAATTCCCTTTCAATTCCAAAGGCTCCGGGGAAAACCCAGAGGACAAAGGGCGACGCTCATTCGCTTAGGAACCAGCCGGTGGAGACCCCGGTACCGTGCAAATGCGCGAAGCGCGGATGATGAACCAGTGCCGCAAGCGGCGCTAATTCGCTTTGTCTGCCATGGATTGGAGGGAATATCCCAACCGCACTTCCGGCAATGAAGGTGTGCCTCTTCAGTAACCCCGGCTGATGGAAAGCCGGGAGAGAACAAAAAGGCCCGCACCGTCGTTGCTTCAGATGTCCTCGCATTTTCCGGTTGGCCGGAATAGCGACTGGAGGGGTTAATTCCAGGTACCTTACCGATTTTCTCACCACATCGAGGATCGGCGGACACCCACGGGCACGTGCGACTTTGGGCTGACCCCGAAATAGGAATATTCGCCGACATAATCAAGAAAATTTTTCTCCCATGCCCGAAAAAAATAATTGAACAAACCGGCGCATTTTGTTCAACATCCGGAAACAGTTAGCGGGAGGCTTCACCATGGATACTTTGACCCGGATTCGCGCCTTTATCGACGTGGTCGAGGCCGAGGGATTTTCGGCTGCCGCCCGCAAGACCGGCCGTTCTAAGGCGCTCTTGTCGAAATATGTCCGCGAACTGGAAGACGAGCTGGGGGCGCTGCTCTTGAACCGCACGACGCGTCAGTTTTCGATGACCGAGGCCGGCCATACCTATTATCGCACCGCCTCCGATATCCTGAAGGAGATCGACAATCTTGCCGACCTCGTGCGCGAGAACAATCAGCAGCTTAAAGGCCGGCTGCGCGTTTCCGTGCCGCGCACCTTCGTCGATGCCGATGTCGGGCAGTCGCTGATCGATTTTGCCAAGGAGAATCCCGATCTGGCGCTGGAAATCGCCGCCGACGACCGCTTCGTGGACCTGATTGAGGAAGGCTTCGATGTCGCCGTCCGTATCACCAAGCTCGAAGACTCCGGCATGATTGCCCGCAAGATTTCCGATTTCCGCGTCCATCTCTGCGCGACGCAGTCGTTCCTCGATCGCTATCCGACGCTGGAACACCCGACTGACCTTGCGCGCATACCCTTCATCATCGACACCAACACCCGCTCGCAAGGCACCATTCGCTTCGTCGACGCCGACAGCACGACCTTCAACGTCGCCATCAACGGCACGCTCGAGGTCAACAGCCCGCATGCGACGTTGCGTGCGGCGCTCGCGGATCTCGGCGTTGCCATCGTCCCGGATTTCATCGGCCGCAAGGCGATCGAAAGCGGACAGTTGCTGACGCTCTTCAATGACTATCTGCCGACGGACCGCGGCATCTATGCCGTCTACCCGCACCGCCGCTACCTCCCGGCCAAGGTGCGCATCTTTGTGGACTACCTGCACAACTGGTTCCGCAAGAATGGCTGAACGGCCAAGATTGGCCGGCCGGTCCCAATTCCGTCTCATTTCCTGACCAGAAAACGAAGTGAATCAATGCTCGCGAAACATATCGGACGCATGAGAAAATCCACGACCGCCTACGCTGTTGCCCTGACCGGCGGCCTGTTGCTCGTGCCGACCGTAGCAGCGGCACATCCGCATATTTTCGTGGAAGCCCGTCTGGAAGTGCTCGCCGGCGCCGATGGCAATGTGCAGGAACTGCGCAATGTCTGGCGCTTCGACGAGGTGTTCTCTTCCTCCGTCCTCATGGATTTCGACAAGAACACCAACCTGAAGCTCGATCCCGACGAGCTGAAAGAAGTCGGCAAGACCGTGCGCGAGTCACTGGCCGATTACGATTATTATGCGAACCTGACGCTCAACGGCAAAGTGGTCAAGGTCGATAAGCCCGATGTCATCAATGTCGATTTCCGCGACGGCCAGCTTCTGATGTTTTTCGCCGTCAAACCGGCCGAACCAATGCCGCTCGCCAAGGGCAACAAGCTGAGCTTCGGCATCTACGACCCGACGCTCTATACCTCGATCGACTTTCCGAGCGACAATGAACTGGTGACGGAGGGCGACGCCTTCAAAAGCTGCACGCATAAGGTCGTCCGGCCCAATCCAGATGAGGTGATCGCCGAGAACAGGTCGACATTGACGGATGCCTTCTTCAACGATCCGACGGGAACGACCATGTCGAAGCTCTTTGCAACGCGGATAGATGTGCAATGCTGATTTCGAGAATGAGGACGCTCGCGCCGGCCGCAGCTATCGCCCTTCTGGCGGCAGCCGGTCTCGCCCATGCTGCCGGCTCACCGCTGGGCATTGGTACGGCCGAGCCGAGCTTCCAGCCGATGGGCGGGCCGCTTGCGCCGATCTTCCTCTATGTAAATTACGAGCAGCAGGCCTTCTATCGCGCGCTCACCAAGTCCATCGAAGCCATGCGCCAGGACCCGTGGCAGCTCTGGACGCTGATCGGTCTCTCCTTTGCCTACGGCATCTTCCATGCCGCCGGCCCCGGCCACGGCAAGGCTGTCATATCCTCCTACATGGTCGCCAATGAGATCGAGCTGAAACGCGGCATCGGCATCTCCTTCATCTCCGCGCTTATTCAGGGCCTCGTTGCCGTCCTCGTCGTCGGCGCCGCCTATTTCGTCCTGCGCGGCTCAGGCATCACCATGACGATGGCGACCAATGCTATGGAGATCACGAGCTTCGTCATGGTCATTCTGTTCGGCAGCTGGCTCTTGTTCCGCAAGCTGCGGGCGATGATGCAGAGCCGGGCCCAGCATCAGGAAATGCAGCTTGCGACTTCGGCGGGGCCGATCAGCCTCTCGCTGTTCGAAGGAGCCGCGACGGGTACGGATTCGGCAAGAGCTTTTGCCCGCAGCAGCGCCGCGATACCCGCTGCCGGCGGCTACCAATGCTACGATCCCGCCCATGCGACCGGCGATGGCGCTTACTGCGAGACGTGCGGCCATGCCCATCTTCCCGATCCGAAGATGCTGTCGAACGAAAAATTCAGTGCTCGCGAGGCCTGGTCCGCCATTGCCGCCGTCGGTCTGCGTCCCTGCTCGGGCGCGCTCCTTGTCATGACCTTTTCGATGCTGAACGGCCTCTATCTTGGCGGCCTGCTATCGGTCCTTGCCATGTCGATCGGCACGGCGCTCACCGTCTCGCTGCTTGCCATCATCGCGGTCTTCGCGAAAGGCACCGCCGTCCGCTTCACCGGCAAGGGCTCGAGACTTTCGGCTTGGGTGAGCAACGGCATCGAGATCCTCGGCGCGCTGCTCGTCATCTGCACGGGCATTATCCTGCTCGGCGCCTCGCTGCAGAACTGAGCGATTTCCGAGGGTTCGGGAGAACCTTAGTTGGAGCTTACGGCCCATTGCGCCGCTGATAGCGTGCCCGCATCCAGAACACGAAGAAGAAGGCCAGGATGACGAGCACGCCGAAACCGGTGCCGAGCCATGGCGAGATCGAGCCGAGCCAGACGATAACGCTCGGCATCAGGTAAAGCACGGCTGTCGCAACCAGCAGGATAACGCCGGCCGCGATTGCCGCCGAGCGGGTTTCGCTTTTCTTATCCGTCAATATAGCCATCCCCTGACGCCCCGACATGAGTTTCGGCGAAGGCTTAGGCCAGCTGCCGAGGAAAGGCAACCGGCCCTATCGTCACACGCGTCAGACTTTAGCGCCTGCAACGGTCGCCTCGATATGGTCGACCAGCGCATCGGCGAGACCGAGGCGACCGGCAAGCAGATCGAGATAGCCGCGTTCGGCCCGCGAATCCGGCTCGATCGCCAGCCGCGATGCGGTATAGACCTGCACGCGCTGCTCTTCGGTCTTTGCAGAAGCGACGATGGCATCGAGATCGACTGGATTGGCAAGCTCGCGCTGGAAGAAGGCCTCCGCCTCGGATCCGACACCAGCCTCATGCACCTTGCCGAGGATGTGCTGGCGCTCCGCATCGTCGATATGGCCATCAGCACGGGCGGCCGCGATCATGGCCCGCACCAGAGAAAGCGCAAAATCGTTGCTGGCGACGGCCGGTGCCGTGCTGAAGCCGGAATCCGACGGCGGCGGCAGGAACTGCGGCTCGGCCTGCGGTGCCGGCTGCGGCTGGTTGCCGTCGCGGTAATTCTTGTAGGCCTGATAGCCGAGGCCTGCGATGGCTGCGAGACCGCCGAGCGCCAGCGCATTTCCGGCGACCTGGCGGCCGGTCTTCGTCCCCAGCAGCACGCCGGCAATCGCGCTCGTTGCCATCGGATTGTCCCTGGCAAGATTGATGGCCTGGGTTGCCCTGTCTCTCACGGTCCCCTGCACGCCTGGAACCTGCGATCCCAGGAACTGGTCAAGAAGCTTGCGGGCGTCGATCATATGGATGGTCCTCCGTCCTTTGATGGTGAGAGGGAGATAGGAAGCGCAACCGCAAATACCAATCCGCGGAATGCAAAAAGGCGCGCGGAAAGCTCCACGCGCCTCTGGAATCGAATTGGGTAGGCCCAGTCTCAGCCCTTGAGCGCAGCGGCCTCAGCAGCAAGCTTGGTGATCCCGGCCCAATCGCCTGATGCCACCAACTCCTTCGGAGCAACCCAGGAGCCGCCGACGCAGATGACATTCGGCAGCGATAGATAATCATGCGCATTCTTCAGCGAAATGCCGCCGGTCGGGCAGAAGACCGTGCCGGCGAGCGGTGACGACAGGGCCTTGAGATAGGAAGCGCCACCGGCCTGCTCTGCCGGGAAGAACTTCAGCACCGTATAGCCTTCCTCGCGCAGCGCCATGACTTCGCTTGCCGTAGCAGCACCCGGCAGCAGCGGCACGTGCGAGCCGCGCGCAGCATCGAGCAGTTCTTGCGTCGTGCCGGGGCTGACGATGAACTTCGAACCGGCTTCGACGGCTGCATCCCACTGGCTCACGTTGAGGATCGTGCCGGCGCCGACTTCGGCACCCTCGACTTCTTCGGCGACAGCGCGGATCGCATCGAGCGCGCCGGCGGTGCGCAGCGTGATCTCGATGGCCTTGAGACCGCCCGCAACCAGCGCGCGGGCAAGCGGCACGGCCGATTTCGCATCTTCGACGATCAGCACGGGGACAACGGGCTGCAGTTTCAGGATGGAAAGAAGCTTCTCGGTTTTCTCGCCCATGGTCGGTTCACTCCCTTTAAAACGATTGAAATCCGGCTTTCGAATAGCCTTCCCGAAGATGCTTGTCGAGACAAAAGCTCACTTTAAATACGACGGGTAGGAAATCGCGGCAACTTGCTATAGGTTATTCCAATCTGTGCCGGTGGAGCATGTCAAACGCATGGCAAAAGAGATCGAGCGAAAGTTTCTAGTGCGCGGCGATCACTGGCGTGATTCCGTTTCTGAGCGGCTGATCCTGCGACAGGGATATATTGCCTCCATGGCAGACCGTTCCGTGCGCATACGGCTGACGAACGACACCAAGGCAACCTTGACGATCAAGATCGGCAAGGCAATGACGAGAGACGAATTCGAATATGAGATCCCCGTCGACGAGGCGGAGGAATTGCTGGAAACGGCGATCGGGCTCGTCATCGAGAAGACCCGCCACAAAGTGCAGTTCAAGGGCTTTACCTGGGAAGTAGATGTCTTCCGCGGCGCCCATCGCGGCCTCGTGATCGCTGAAGTGGAAATGGACGACGAAAGCGACAATCCGGAACTGCCGGACTGGATCGGACGCGAGGTAACCGGCGAATACCGCTATTCCAATCAGGCCCTGGCGACGCAGTTCGAGCAGGAGTACGATGAGCTATCGCATACGGCCTGACCGAGCCCTTGATGACGAGGTGCACACAGCAGCCGCGCATCAACTCGGCAAGGCAATGGCCGTACTGACGGACAGACCGCAGGGCCTGCACGAAGCGGTTCACGCCGCCCGCAAGAATATCAAGCGCGTGCGCGCGCTCTACCGGTTGATAGCTCCAGTCGCGCGCGAATTTCAGCAGCGGGAAAATGACCGGCTTCGGAATATGGCACGCACGCTTTCCGGTGTGCGCGATGCGACCGCACTGATCGAGATCGGTCATTATCTGCAGGCAACCGCCAGATCCGCGGAAGAACTGCACGCGCTGACCCGCGTCAGCGATCTGCTGACCATCAGGCGCGACCGCCTGGCGGCGGCGCAAACCGATCTCGAAGACAAGGCACAGGCAGCAATCGCGACATGTGCCGGCGCGCGCGAGGCGTTAAAGGAGATATCCTTCGACTGCGGCCGGCGCGACACGGCCCGTCTTTTTCAGAAAAGCTGGCGCAAGAATGTCCACAAGGCGATGCAGGCGTTGTCCGAATGCCATGTGGAAGCGGCCCACGTCGAGAGCTTTCATGATCTGCGCAAACGCAGCCAGGATTACTGGATGCATCACATGCTGTTGCGCGATGTCTGGCCGGCCGCCATGCATGCCAAGCAGCTGGAGGCCAAGGCCTTGGTAGACGTGCTCGGCCGCTATCTCGACATGTCGATATTGATCGATGTCGCAGACCGCGAGCCGCATCTCTTCGACAGGAGCGACGATCACGCCCGCCTGCTGGAAGCGATCATTGCCCGGCAGCAGACCGCGCGCGAGGAAGCGCTGGAGCGAGCCCGCTGGGTCTTCGCCGACAAACCGAAGAGCGAAGCACGGACTATCAAGAACCTTTGGCTAGAGGCGGCCGATTGACGGGGGCACGCGCCCGGCTCAGGCAGTTCAATCGGTATGACGTGGCCGTTGCTTTAAAGCATGTCGGGCAAAAGTGTGCAGCGGTTTGCGACAACGACATGCCCAAATCAAAGACTTAGTCCAACGTGCAAGAAGCGAATCCGAAAGATCGCGACGCGCTTTAGGCGCGCCACATATCCGCCGAACCAAGCCCCACTTGCACGAAATAGCCTTCCAGCATCGCAATGTCGTCGGCCGCAGCGATCGCGCCAATATATCCGTCCGGCCGCACGAGCACCCATTCTCCGGGGGAGAGAGCGTAGATGTCGCGCAGATGGCCCCCGGCATCGACCATGTCGCCTGACCGGCCGAAAGTATGAATATGCAGCCCTGTGCGCGGCGGCACCGATCCCGGCTGCACCTCATAGCCGAGCAATGTCCAATGCGGGCCTCGGAACAGATCGAACAGCCTTTTCGGCTGGCCGGCGGCGCCACGGATCGGCGCATCCGGAGCTCGGTCGCCGGCAGACAGATGACCGCTGCGCCCAAGCGTTTCGAGCGCAAGCGAAGACGAAGGATAACCTATATCGAGTTGGCGCACCTCGCGACCGCGCCGCATGTCGCCCTGTTTCTGGGCATCAAGAAGCCTTGTTGCCAGACCGAGCATCGCAGCCGCGATGGGCTGACGCTCCTCTTCATAGCTGTCGAGCAGCTTGTCGTCGGCTCCATTGGCGGCCGCTGCCAGCTTCCATCCGAGATTATAGGCATCCTGCACGCTGGTATTGAGGCCTTGACCACCGGTCGGCGGATGAATGTGGGCGGCATCACCGATGAGAAACACGCGGCCGACACGGTATCGATCGGCCAGTCGCGCATTCATGGTGTAGGCCGACGACCACGACACGGATTGGATATGGATATCGTCGCGCCTGGTCCGCTCCGCCACCATGGCTTTCAGCCCTTCGGCAGAGAGGTCGATATCATCGTCGAGAGGGATCGGCCCCTGTATCTGGAACATCTCGGTCCCGGCAAGCGGGCAGAACATGATCTGCCGGGTCATGTCGCCTTCGTTGAAGCGATGCCAGGCATCGCGCGTGAGACCGGTCAAGATAACATCGGCCACGATGGCGCGAACGCCAAGGGTCTTGCCGGGAAAGTCGATATCAAGGGCGTGGCGAACGAAACTGCGGCCGCCATCGGCGCCTACGAGCCAGCGCACCCGAAGAATTTCCTCTCCAGTCTTGCTTTCGAGACGCGCCGTCACGCCACCCGGGTCCTGCTCGAAACCAACCAGTTCGCAGCCGAATTGCGGCTTGTGGCCAAGCTCGAGCAACCTCTCGCGCATTACCTTTTCGGTCAGGAATTGCGGTATCATCAGCGGCAGATGATACGGTTCGGCCGGGGTCGGGTCCTGATGCTCGGCAATGTCGGATTCAATAAAACTGCCGTCCTCGCGATATCGCCGCTCGGGCGGATACATGCCGCCGGCCGCGACGATCCGATCGAGAATGCCGAGATCCTCGAAGATTTCCTGGGTTCGCGGCTGAATACCCTTGCCGCGCGAACCACGGAAAGGTCCGTCCATCTTTTCGATCAGACGGAAGGAAATTCCTCTCCTTGCCAAATCGATGGCCAGCGCGAGGCCGGCCGCACCCGCACCACAAATCAGCACATCGGCTGCAAATTGCTCTGTCATTTCCACCCCCATATGTGTAATATGCACACACTTAAAAGAAGGGTGGCCCGGTGTCAATAATAAGCTTGCAAAATACACATATCAGCGCTCAACTACGCGAACTCCATAGCGCGCTGGTCGAAATCGTCGGCGTCATGAACCGGCCCCAGCGCGATGAAGCGATGATCAAGGAGGCGGGCATCTCTCTCGATCGCGCATTGTTTTCCCTGTTGGTTCTGGTGGAACGGCTCGGCCCCATCGGCGTCGTCGAACTGGCCGATCGCGTCGGGCGCGACTACACCACCGTCAGCCGTCAGGTTGCGAAGATGGAGGGGCTTGGACTGATCAGCCGGCAGGAGAACGCGATAGACCGCCGCCTTCGCGAGGCTGTCATCACCGAACAGGGAAAAGCGATGACCGATCGCATCGATGAGGCGCGCGAGAGGATCGTACGGTCCATTTTCGCCAAATGGGACGACCGGGATATCGAGGACCTTGTGCGGCTCATGCGCAGGTTTGCCGACGACATCAAGGATGATGCGCCGCCTGCACGATAAGCTCATCTTGAAATGCCTTTCTTTGACATCGTATCTGACACCGATCGGGCAGAATGGCGAAGGCACAGGCTGCGGCGTAAATCCCGATTGCCTGAAAGCCCGCAAAATTGTATTTCACCGGCATGACCGACATGCTTTCAGATCCACGGCGCGACGCGACTGGCGCATTCCTCGTTGCCGCGCTCTATCATTTTGTTTCCTTTCCGCGCTTCGAAAGCCTGCGCGAGCCTCTGCTTGCGCTCTGCGAGGAAAAGGGCGTCAAGGGCACGCTGCTGCTGGCCCATGAAGGAATCAACGGCACGATCGCCGGCACGGATGCCGCTATCGGCGCCGTGCTCGCCTTCCTGCGCGCCCAGCCGGAATTTGCCGGCCTCGAGCACAAGGAAAGCCGCGCGTCGAAAATGCCGTTCGTGCGCATGAAGGTGAAGCTCAAGAAAGAGATCGTCACCATGGGTGTCGAAGATATCGACCCGACCAAGGTCGTCGGCACTTATGTCGCGCCGAAGGACTGGAATGCGCTGATCTCAGATCCGGACACCATCGTCATCGACACCCGCAACGACTATGAGACCGCCATCGGCCTTTTCAAGGGCGCGGTCGACCCGAAGACCAAGACCTTCCGCGAGTTTCCCGACTGGGTGCGCGACAATACCGGCCTGCACAACAAGCCGAAGATCGCCATGTACTGCACCGGCGGCATCCGCTGTGAGAAGGCGACCGCTTTCATGAAGCAGCAGGGCTTCGACGAGGTCTATCACCTTAAAGGCGGCATCCTGAAATATCTGGAGGAAGTGCCGGCGGAAGAAAGCCTTTGGGAAGGCGCCTGCTTCGTCTTTGACGAGCGCGTCTCGGTCGAACATGGCCTGAAGGAGGGCGATCACAAGCTCTGCCACGCCTGCCGCAACCCCATTACATCAGAGGAAGTGACTTCACCCTTTTACGAGGCCGGTGTTTCCTGCAGCCACTGCTACCACGAACGCACTGAAGAAGACCGCGAGCGCTATCGCGAAAGGCAGCGGCAGATCGCGCTTGCCCGCAAGCGTGGCCACGAGCATATCGGCTAAAGCATTTTCGGAAAACTGTGGTGCGACTTCCCCCGGGAATGCACGAATGCTCCGGACGTATCAGGCGGCGGCGTGCTCTTCGTCCAGCGCGGTTGCCATCTGCACCACAAGCCGCTTGCTGATCTCGGCGTCCGGCATTGGCTTGCCGTAGAAGTAGCCCTGTAGCTCGTCGCAGCCGAAGTCTTCCAGTGCCCTTCCCTGCGCCTCGGATTCGATGCCTTCGGCTGTAACGGGAATATCGAGCGAACGCGCCAGCGCCACGGTCGCCTTCACCATTTCGCGGGCGCGGTTGTCTTCCAGCACATTCATCGTCAGCGAGCGATCGATCTTGATGCGGTCAAAACCGAACTGACGCAGATAGCCGATGGAGGAGAAACCGGAGCCGAAATCGTCGAGCGCCACCTTGACGCCGAGCCTCTTCAACCGCTCGATCGACTGGCGGGTGCGCTCGGGATTTTGAATGATATAGCCTTCGGTGATTTCCAGCGTCACCCGCTCAGCTTCGATTTCGGTACTGTTGAGCACGCTGCGGACATAATCGGCAAAGGCGGGATTGCGGAACTGGCCCGGCGAAACGTTGACGGCAACACGCAGATCCGGCCAGTGCCTTGCCGCCTCGCAGGCCTTACGCAGGACAAGCAGGCCCAATGCCTCGATCAGGCCGCTGGTTTCGGCAATGGGAATGAAGGCCTCCGGCGAAATTGGCCCGTGGCCGGGACGGTTCCACCGCACCAGCGCTTCGACGCCGATCATCTCGCAGCTCGATGCATCGACCAGCGGCTGGTAGGCGAGCGTCAGTTCCTCCATCTCGATCGCGCGACGCAGATCGAGCTCCAGCGCATTGCGCTCCTCGCGATGCGCATCCATGGCTGTCTCGTAGCAGGTCATGCGGGCGCGGCCGGCTTCCTTGGCCTTGTACATGGCAAGATCGGCGCGTCGCACCAATTCCTCACGATCGATACGGCCCTCAGGCGAGCTCGCGATGCCGATGCTGGCGCCGACCACGACCACCCGGCGACCGATCTCCAGAGGCTCGGCAAGGAAATCTAGGATCTGCTCAGCCAACCGCAAAGCTGGGGCGTCATTAAGCTCCTTCGTCGGGAAGGCGATGGCGAATTCATCACCTCCAAGGCGCGCCAAGGCCGCCTGCGGTGGCACGAGAACCTTGAGCCCAGCGGCTACCGCGCGGATGAGCTGATCGCCGGTACCATGCCCGTAGGCGTCGTTGATTTCCTTGAAGCCATCGAGATCGAGGTAGAGAAGCAGGACATTGGTGCCGTCGGAGCGCGCCCGATCGACCAGACGATCCACATCGAGCCGCAATCCCTCACGATTGAGAAGCCCGCTCAGCCGGTCGCGCAGCGAGACTTGACGTGCCTGAACTTCCTCCGCCCGCAGCCGGCGCCCCGCCAGCGAGCCCAAGATCAGCAGCACGACGAAGAACAGACCCACCAGACCAAGTGCGCCGAGCACCAATGGGCGGACTTGCTGATAGCTCATGTCCCCCGGCTGGCGCGAGCTCCACACCAGCCGTCCCAGCGACTTGCCGAGTGGATCGACGATGGAGACGGCATATCGGGCAACTGTATCCGGCGGCACCAGCGTCAAGCCGCTGATGACGTAGGTGTTGGCGAGCATCTTGATCCGATCGGCGTCAAGGTAGCGGACGAGGATCAGATAGCGCCGATGACCTTCCGGCACCGGAATGCGACCGGATCTTTCGCGGATCGTCGCGGCCCCGGCGGCGGCGATACCATCTCTGGTCATGATGTAGCCCGAAGCTTCCGGCACCCCCGTCACACGCGTTGTTCGCGCCTGATCGACGAGCGCCCAGACGGCCGCACCGAGGACATCCTCAATATTCTCGGTCAATGGCTGGCCATCGTGGTAAGCGACGATCGGCTTGTTGTTGTCATCAACGATGACGGCAGTATCGAACAGCGCACCGTTGGAGGAAATGTCGCCGTAATTGCCGACGATCCAGCCTTGATTATCAGTCCCATAGACGTTTCGTGCCGCATCGTTGCGGGCGGAATGGTCATGCAGCGTCGCTTCCAGTTGTCCCTGAAACGTCTTCAATGCACCGACGGTCGTTTCCCAGGAGCGCTCGTCATCCAGCTTGTTGGAATAATCGGCGACGCGGCCGATCGCGGTAAGAACCATCAAGGTCACGACGGCAACGATCAATGCGAAGCAAATCAAAACGGCCGTCACGATGGAATGACGACCGATCTGCGCATTTTTCCGCGGTGACTTGAAAATTGCTCCCAACACCTTTTCTCCTTGACGGAGAAGTCTGACGTCAGGTCTTCAATAAACGGTTAAGGCGAATTGGAGATTCCTACAGGAAGGGGTTGCAAGTTTGCCGAAGACGAAAGAATTCACGGCCTGCTCGCGATCGCTTGGGCGAAACGACTGAGATTCGCGGATAAAAGGCCGCTTTCGCGCGCTTCCAGCAGCATCACCGCCTGTGCCTCATCACTCTTGCCCGCAACCGGCAGACGCAAGAAAGCGTCCTCCACAATATGCAGCGACATGGTCTGCAAGACATCCGTGAGCTGTGCCAGTACGAGATCGCCGCGATGTGAGGCATGAGCAAACATCAGCGGCTTGAACGGCACCTCGTCGCGCGACACCAGCCAGTCCAGCGCGTTCTTGAAACCGCCGGGTATGCCATGGGCATATTCCGGGCACGACACGATCAAACCGTCCGCCTTGCGTATCTCGGCCGCAAATCTCTCGACGACGGCTGGTGTTCGCTCACCCTCATTATCCGGATTGAAGATCGGCAGATCGCCGATCACATCGCAAATCGCAATGGTGATGCCTTCCGGGCAGGCGAGCTGCAGCGCCTCCAGCAGCCGGCGGCTGCTCGAGGCCTGTCGCTGGCTGCCACAAAGTGCATAAAGGGAAATCGGCCGCTGGATCATGCTCAAGGTCTATCAAGCCCCGCCGATTCGAGCGATAGCCACCCCTCGCATCAATCAGCCTTGTGGTTGCCCTTAGGAAACTGCGAGGCAAGCTCCCTGTACCACTTGCCGCTCTTCTTGATCGTGCGCACCTGAGTCTCATAATCGACATGCACGAGGCCGAAGCGCATGCGATAGCCCTCCGCCCATTCGAAATTGTCCATCAGGCTCCAGGCGAAGTAGCCGCGCATCGGATAGCCATCCTTGATGAGATCGGCGACGACACCGAGATGCTCGATATAATAATCGAGGCGCGGCTGGTCATCGACCTCGCCGTTGACGACGCCCATATTGTAGCAGGCACCGTTTTCGGTGATGTAGCACTCCGGCAGGTCGTAGCGCCTGTTGAGATCTTCGACGACATGCTTCAGGCCCGGCGAATAGACCTCCCAACCGATATCGGTCTTTACGTCGCCGACCGGCGGCGCTTCCTTTGTCCAGGGGAAATCGCCGCTCTTAGAGGCGTCGTCGGAGACGCGCATCGGCATATAATAGTTCAGCCCCCACCAATCGAGCTTCTGGTTGATGGTCTTGAGATCACCATCCTCGATGACAGGCATGCGCTCGCCGAACGCCTCGATGAATTCCTTTGGATATTCGCCCTTAAAGATCGGATCGAAGAAAGCGCCATTGTGGAACTGATGCGCGCGTTCGACAGCGGCGGCATCTTCCGGGCGACCCGAGCCCGGCAGGATCGAAGCGGCGTTCAACACGATGCCGACCGGCACTTTCGGCGCGACGGAGCGGATTGCCTCGACGCCGAGACCGTGGGCAAGGTTCATATAATGCATGGCATAGAGCGCCGCCTGCATGTTGCGTTCGCCCGGCGCATGAATGCCATAGAGGTGGCTCAGCCAGACGATGCACCAGGGCTCGTTGAAGGTGGCGACAGAATCCAGCCGGTCGCCGAGACGGGCCATGACGGTCTTGGCGTAGCGCTGGAAGGCATGAGCCGTCGAGCGGGCCGTCCAGCCGCCATCGCCGGCAAGCGCCAACGGCAGGTCCCAATGGTAGAGGGTCGCGAAAGTCTTGATGCCGCGCGCCTTGCAGCCATCGACTAGGCGATCGTAGAAATCGAGACCGGCTTCGTTCACCGGGCCGGTGCCCTCGGGAATGATGCGCGGCCAGGCGATCGAGAAGCGATAGGCCTCGACGCCCATGTCCTTGATGAGATCGAGATCCTGCTCCAGACGGTTATAGTGGTCGCAGGCAACGTCGCCATTATTGCGCTGATAGACCCGGCCCGGCATGTTGGCGAAAGCATCCCAGATGGATGGCTTGCGGCCGTCGGCCTTGGTGGCACCCTCGATCTGGAAGGCGGCGGTGGCAACACCGAACGTGAAATCGCCGGGGAAGCGATCGGCAAGAAGCTTCGGATCGATCATGGTGAAAATCCCGTCTGTTATGGCTTCGTTGGCTGCGGTTTAACCAAGCGGCATGACAAAGTACAGTGCCGGCACCGGAAAACTGCAACGTTGCAGGCGCCGATAAATCCGACCGGCGAAAGGCGCCTGAAAAAATTTCACCGGCAGCAGCAACACTCTTCGCACGGCTTGATAACAGCAATGTCAACAGTCGTGACTTGTCTTTCGGTTTGGGATCAATTGAGGGTAGCATCCAAACTTGACAGTGAAAGGATACGAATGCTTCCTGCGATCCACGCCCTCCACCCTCATCTTCTGAGCCTGCTGCGCATCGTCGCCTCGCTCGTGCTCTTCAGCTATGGAACGCAGAAGGTGCTGCATTTCCCGGCGGCCGAAAATGTGCCCGCTGTCGGATCGCTGTCCTGGATCGCCGGCCTGCTCGAACTCACTCTCGGCTTCCTCGCCCTGATCGGCTTCAAGACGCGGATTGCTTCGTTCATTCTCTCAGGTTTGATGGCCTTCGCCTATTTCCTGCGTCATGCGCCGCAGAGCTTCTATCCCGCCCAGAACGGCGGCACATCTGCCATCCTCTTCTGCTTCATCTTCCTGTTTCTCGCCAGTACCGGCGGTGGCCCGCTGAGCGTCGATGCGCTGACCAAGCGCGAGCAGCAAGCTACTGCCTGATCAAGCAGGCTCGAGGCGGTTCGCCGCCTCGAGCCTCAGCAAAGACTAGAGCTTGACCCAGGCTCCGTTGCGCTTCGAGGACGCGACGCAAGCCTCGACGAAAGCCACGCCCTTCACGCCGTCATCGACAGTCGGGTAGATCACGGCAGGATCGACGGCCACACCCTTCTTGCGGGCGTTGATGGCACGCGCAGCCTCGGTGTAGATCGTCGCGAAAGCTTCCAGATAGCCTTCCGGATGACCCGATGGGATGCGCGAGACGCGCGCCGCTGCGGCACCGGAGCCGGCACCGTTGCGGGTGATCAGCCGCTTCGGCTCGCCAAACGGCGTGTACCACAGATAATTCGGATCGGCCTGCGTCCACTCGATGCCGCCCTTGGTGCCATAGACGCGGAGCTTCAGGCCATTCTCATGACCCGGCGCCACCTGGCTGCACCAGAGCATGCCCTTTGCCGGCTTTTCCTTGCCCTTCGCCTTGAAGCGTAGCAGCACATGGCCATTATCATCGAGGCGACGCCCTTCGACAAAGCTGTCGAGATCGGCGGCCAGGCTGTCCAGCTCGAGGCCGGTCACGAAGGAAGCGAGATTATAGGCATGCGTGCCGATATCGCCGGTGGAGCCGCCGACGCCCGACTGGGCCGGGTCAGTACGCCAGGCCGCCTGCTTCTGGCCAGACTGCTCGATATTTTCCGTCAGCCAATCCTGCGGATATTCCGCCTGCACAACGCGGATATCACCAAGCTCGCCATTGGCGATCATCTCGCGCGCCTGGCGGATCATCGGATAGCCGGTGTAATTATGCGTGAGAATGAAGAGCGCGCCGCTTTCATCTGCCACCTTCTTCAGCTTCTTGGCATCGGCAAGATTGGAGGTCAGCGGCTTGTCGCAGATGACATGGATGCCGCGGCGCAGGAATTCCTTGGCAGCGTCATAATGCACATGATTCGGCGTGACGATCGAAACCGCTTCGATGCCGTTCTTCAGCTTGGCTTCGCGGATCGCCATGTCACGATAGCTGGAATAGGTGCGCGAGGGATCGAGGCCGAGATCGCGGCCGGACGCTTGAGCCTTGTCCGGCGAAGACGAGAGCGCGCCGGCGACGAGATCGAACTGGTCGTCAATACGTGCCGCAATGCGATGCACTGCGCCGATGAATGCGCCGGCGCCACCGCCCACCATGCCAAGCCGGATGCGCGGCTCCCGCGTCTGTTCCGATGATCCTTCGATTGCCATTTTGTCCTCCTGAATGAATGGAATTCGCATTTTGGGTGCCTGTCGTTCCAAGCCACCCGCCTCGCCCTTCGCGGGCCTTGCAGGCCACCTCAGGGTGAGGCTGATCCACTAACGCCAGCGC
The DNA here is from genome assembly GCF_030182525.1 of Rhizobium pantanalense. Taxonomy (NCBI): domain Bacteria; kingdom Pseudomonadati; phylum Pseudomonadota; class Alphaproteobacteria; order Hyphomicrobiales; family Rhizobiaceae; genus Rhizobium; species Rhizobium pantanalense. The sequence continues at coordinate 129,964 of NZ_JAQJCH010000001.1, read as the reverse complement.
CACACCACACCCTTCCACCTAGCGATGCCAAAGATAGCTCTTGTGGAGTTTCGCGAGAGTCCGCTCCGCCCTCATCCTGAGGTGCGGAGCCTCCTGAGCTCTGCGAAGGAGTGAAGCCTCGAAGGACGAGGGCGGCCTGGGCAGCATTCTCTCTCCGCTTGGGAGAAGGAAATTATGATAGCCCCAGCATGCGCCGGTTCGCCGCCTGGTCCGTGCCGCTGCCGGCGAAGTCGTCGAAGGCCTTTTCCGTGACGCGGATGATGTGCGCCTTGACGAATTCGGAGCCTTCGCGAGCGCCGTCTTCGGGATGCTTCAGCGCGCATTCCCATTCGACCACGGCCCAGCCGTCGAAATTATTGGCGGTCATCTTCGAGAAGACGGCACCGAAATCGACCTGACCGTCGCCGAGCGAACGGAAGCGGCCGGCGCGCTCGACCCAGCCCTGGTAGCCGCCATAAACACCCTGGCGCCCGGTCGGGTTGAACTCGGCATCCTTGACGTGGAACATCTTGATGCGGTCCTTGTAGATGTCGATGTTCTCGAGATAATCGAGGCATTGCAGGACGTAGTGCGAGGGATCGTAGAGCATGTTGGCGCGCGGATGGTTCTTCACGCGCTCCAGGAACATCTCGAAGGTGATGCCGTCATGCAGGTCTTCGCCCGGATGGATCTCGTAGCAAACGTCGACGCCGTTTTCGTCGGCATGGTTGAGGATCGGAGTCCAGCGGCGGGCAAGCTCTTCGAAAGCGGTCTCGACAAGGCCGGCCGGGCGCTGCGGCCAGGGATAGATGAAGGGCCAGGCAAGCGCACCGGAGAAGGTCGCATGCGCCTTGATGCCGAGATGCTTCGACGCCGTTAGCGCCATCTTCACCTGCTCGACCGCCCATTCCTGCCGAGCCTTCGGATTGCCCCTTACTTCCGGAGCGGCAAAACCGTCAAAGGCTTCGTCATAGGCCGGGTGCACGGCGACGAGCTGGCCCTGGAGGTGAGTGGAAAGCTCTGTGACCTCGACGCCGTTGGCGCGGGCGACACCGGCGAATTCGTCGCAATAATCCTTGGAGGAAGCCGCCTTCTTCAGGTCGATGAGCTGGCTTGCCCAGGTCGGAACCTGCACGCCGATATAGCCGGCATCGGCAGCCCATTTCGTGATCGAATCCCACGAATTGAACGGTGCCGCATCGCCGGCGAACTGGCCGAGAAACAGGCCCGGTCCCTTGATCGTCTTCATCTGTATTTCCTCCCTAATCGCGTTCTGTAAACGTTTCCGATGCCTTTCGGACCCATATCCGAGGCGGCTGAGGTGCCGCAGCCTCCAAAAACTATAGGGTCGTCGGGCTGAAAGTCGAATGCCTTGCGACCTAATCACGGCACGCCGCAGACGGCAAGAGGTACGTGCCGCAAAATTTCCATCCGCCACAGAACGAGGGCTGATGGAACACTTAAAAAACGCCCGCCGAAACCGACGGGCGCCCTGAAAGATCAACCGAAAAGCCGATCAGAACGGCGAATCGGGGAAGTAGAAGTCCTTGGCATTGTCCTTGGTGACGAGCGTCGCATCCAGGATGTAGTTGCCGCGCACCGGAACCTGATCGTAGAAGTTGGCAGCCGTCAGCTCCATGGCGGTGCCGACCATTGCCGGCGGATATAGCACGTCGACCGGGATCAGCTTGTCGCCATCCATGACCTTCTTGATCATGTCCTTCGAGCCGGCGCCGGCGACGATATACTTGATATCGGTGCGCTTGGCCTGCTCGATTGCCTGCAGTACGCCGACAGCCATGTCGTCATCCTGACACCAAACCACATCGATCTTCGGGAACTTGGTCAGATAATCCTGCATGACCTTGAAGGCATCGTCACGGTTCCAGTTGCCGTACTGGCGGTCGAGAACCTTGACGTTCGAGCCGGCGATGCCCTTGTCGAAACCGTCCTGGCGCTGCTGATCGATCGGGATCGGCAGGCCGCGGATGATGACAACCTGGGCATCCGGCGTATTGGCCTTGATATATTCACCCGCGACCTGGCCGAGCGCCGGATTGTTGCCGGCGACATAGAGGTCACGGACGGAATTGTCGTTGTTGCTCGGAGCACGGTCGACCAGCGCCACGAACTTGCCCTTGTCCTTGACTTCCTTGATGGCGTTGACGAGCGGATCCGGATCCGACGGCAGGATCACAAGCGCATCGATACCCTGAGTCTCGAGGTCCTGCACGGCGTTTGCCTGGCTCGCCGCGTCAGGCGATGTCTTGACGATGACGTTAAGTCCCGGATGCTCCGCCATCAAGAGCTTGGCGACGCGCTCGGCATGGAACACCACGCCCGAGGTCCAGCCATGGTCGGCGGCCGGAATGGAAACGCCGATCGTCACCTTCTTGTCCGCGGCATGCACCGTGCCGGCGAGAGCCGCCATCACGACGGCCAGGCCTATGAGTCTTTTTCGCATTTTATCCTCCCACAAAGAAACAGGGCCTTCTCCTGATGACCGGGCGCCCCCTGACCCGGTTATTCGCTATTTGCGAGCAAGCGAGCGCTGAACCAGCATGGCGATGATGATGATCGCGCCCTGGATGGCGCTCAGCAGATACTCGCTGATGAAATTGGAAAGCAGCATGATATTGCCGACGAGCTCGAGGATGAAGGCGCCGCAGATCGTGCCCCATACCCTGCCCGCGCCGCCCTTCAGCGCCGTGCCGCCGACGACGACGGCGGTGATCGCCTGCAATTCCCACAGGCTGCCCGTCGTCGCCGATGTGGAACCGAGTCGCGGCACATAGAGAAGCACGGCGATGGCAACGCAAAAGCCCTGGATGATGAAGGCGATGGTTCGCACGCGATTGACCGCCACGCCGGAATAGCGGGCAACATCACGGTTCGAGCCGACCGCAATCACATGCCGCCCATAGCGGGTGCGGTAGAGTATGAAGGCCGCAACGCCGGTGACGACGAGGATGACCACGATCGGCACCGGCACACCAAGCACGGTGCCATAATAAGCAGGCTTGTAGAGCGCCTGAATATCCGCCGGTCGCAAGGTGATGGCACCGCCCTGCGAGAGCCAGGTCGTCAAGCCGCGATAGACGCCCATGGTGCCGAGCGTCGCGATGAACGGCTCGATCTTGCCCATGGTCGTAATCAGACCATTGGCAAGGCCGCACAGCAGGCCGGCAACGATCGAAAACAAGACGGCGGCCGCCAGCATTATAGAGGGATCGGCAATGACGCCCGAATTCATGAAAAGGATCATCAGGCTCGCAACAAAGGCGACCATCGCGCCCACGGAAAGATCGAGATCACCGGCCGAAATGACGAAGGTCGCCCCAACGGCGATAATGGCAATGAAGGCGCATCTCGTCGCGACATTGGTGAGATTGGTAATGCCGATGAAGTTCGGGTTGACCAATGCGCCCACGATCAGAAGCAGCACCAGCGCCGCAAATGGCGCAACCGCCCTAAGATCGACATCCCGCCAGGAACGCCCTCGCCGGCCGGCCTTACCGCTGCTGTCTTCACCCACGCTCATAACCAAAACCAACCTCCCGTCCCATGACTGCTGGGAATTCGCCCTGCTCTCCGCCGCCCTTTCAGGCAGCCGTCTTTTTCTTCAGGCCCGCCGCATAACGCATGATTTCCTGCTCGGTGATCTCTTCGCCTTCGAGCACGCCGACGATCCGGCCTTCGCGCATGACCGCGATCCGCGTGCAAAGCCCGATAACCTCGGGCATTTCCGAGGAGATGACGATGATCGAATGACCGTCGCGCGCCAGCGCCGAAATGAAATGATAGATCTGCTGCTTGGTGCCGACGTCGATACCCCGCGTCGGCTCGTCGATGATGATGATCTGCGGCTCGGTTTCCATGACCTTCGCCAGCAGCAGCTTCTGCTGGTTGCCGCCGGACATGCGGCCGGCAACGATATTTCCATCCCTCACCCTGATGTCGAAACGACGGCGCGCCCTCGCCAGCGCATCGGCCTCGCTGGAGGCGCTCAGATAGCCGAACTTGCCGTGCCGGTCGAGCGACTGCAGAGTCAGATTGACGACCATGCCCGAATTCAGAAGCAAGCCCTTCGATTTGCGGTCCTTGGTCATATAGGCAAGCCCGGCGTCGATGGCCGCATGCACGTCATGCGGGGGCACGGTATGGCCGTTGGCAACGACCTCGCCGGATGTACGCGCCCGCAGACCGACGATCGCCTCCATCAATTCGGTGCGGCCCGAGCCGATCATGCCGGAGAAGCCAAATATCTCGCCCTTGCGCAGCTCGAAGCTTGCATCCTGGACATAGCCGGTCGAAACCGAGGCAACGCTGAGCACCACCTTCTCGTCAACATCGGGTTCGTTCTTGGCCGGATAAAGGCTCGATAGCTCGCGCCCGACCATCAGCTGAGCGATCGATTCGCCGTCTAGCAGCGAGGTCGGCGATGTCTTCACCCATTGGCCGTCGCGCAGCACCGTGACCCGGTCCGTCAGTTCCATGACCTCATCGAGCTTGTGGGATACGAAGACGAAGCTCGTTCCCTGATCGCGCAGCTTACGCACCTGCTTGAACAGGAAATTGGTCTCCTCGCGCGACAAAACGGCGGTCGGCTCGTCCATGAAGACGATGCGCGCATCGCGACTGATCGCCTTGGCGATTTCCACCATCTGCTTATCGGCGATGGAGAGCGTACTGATGATGGCGTTCTCGTCGACATGCGAGCCGAGAAGGTCGAGCACGCGCCGCGTTTCGGCACGCATATACTTGCGATCGAGCACGCCTAGGCGGGTGACTTCGCGACCGAGAAACAGGCTCTCGGTGACGGTCAGATGCTCCGCAAGATTAAATTCCTGGTGGATGATGACAATGCCGAGCGCCTCGGCCGCACCGTTCGGCGGCAGCTTTACCGGCTTGCCATCCAAGAGGATTTCGCCGGAGGTCGGCTGTTCGAAACCGGAAAGAACCTTGACCAACGTCGACTTGCCGGCGCCGTTTTCGCCCATGAGCGCATGGATCTCGCCGGCCCGAAGATCGAAGTTGACGCTGAACAGCACCTGCACGCCGTTGAAGGATTTCGATATCCCTCTCGCAGACAGCACGACCGTACCGTCGACGGCTTCCGAACTCATTGCATCCTCCCTGCGGTCTCACCCGCTTTCCATGCTGTGTAAACCTTTACATAAACTGTGTAAAGGTTTACATCATTGGATATCGCATAAATTTTCGCGGTCACCTTTGACCTCCATCGAAGTCTGTGTAGTCTCCAGCCCCAGACGAGACCCAAGGCAGAGCGCAGTGTCGAATTCCACGCCCGCAACTATCGAAGACGTCGCCCGAATTGCCAATGTTTCGATAGCAACGGTTTCGCGGGCAATCCATATGCCGGAGAAAGTCGCCAATTCGACGCGGCTGAAAGTTAATCAGGCGATCGCTATCACCGGCTATACCACCAACGCCATGGCGCGCAGCCTCAGGCTCGGCCGCTCGAATATGATTCTCGTCGTCGCCCCCGATATCGGCGATCCCAATTTCTCCAATATTCTCATCGGCCTGGAGAATGAGGCGCGTTCGCATGGCTACGGTATCCTCATCGGCCACACGCAGAACGATGCCCAGCGCGGGCTCGAATATCTGAAGTTTCTGAACTCCAACCAGGCGGCCGGATTGATCCTGTTCACCGGCATCCTGCCCTTCGGACATCAGACGATGACGGCGCGGTTGCCGCCGAGCGTCGGCGTTTTCGAGCCGGTCTTCAACGGCGGCATTCCCTATGTCGGCGTCGACGATATCGCAGGCGCGCGCAAGGCCATCGACCTCCTGATTACCGAGGGTCATCGCAAGATTGCATTCGTCGGCGATTCCCGCACACGCCTCGCCTACAGCCGACGGCGCATGGGTTATGAAGCCGGGTTGGATGCGGCCGGCGTCGGGCAGGACCTGCGCATCGTGCTGGAAGGCGACGGCACCATCGAAAGCGGGCGGCTCGCCGTCGAGCAGCTCTTCATGCGCGATACCCTGCCGACAGCCTTCATGTGCGTCAACGACCAGACCGCGATCGGCGTGATGATCGGCCTGAAGGCACGCGGCTATGATATCCCCGAGGATTTTTCGGTAACCGGCTTCGACGACGTGCCGCAAGCCGTCTTCATGACGCCGTCGCTGACCACGATCAGGCAGCCGCGCACCGCCATCGGCAAGCATGCGATGGCGCTTCTGCTGGAACTGCTTTCGGATGGTGAGGCAGCCGAGACGGAGATCCTGCTGCGGCCGGATTTGATCGTGCGGAACTCGGTCGGGGCTCCCGCACGCCTCCGACGATAGTCCGAGAGGCGGTGAACCACCGCCTCCCGAAGCTGTCGATCAAACGTAACGATTGACGATGTTTTCCAGCAGTTCCTGCTTGCCGGACTTCGGCTGCGGATTGACGTCCTTGGTCTCGACCCACTGAGCGATCTGGTCGAGCGAATATTCGCCGCGCAGCAGCTTCTGGCCCTCGGCCGAATCCCAGCCGGCGTAACGGTCGGCGAGTGGCTTGGAGAGTGCCTTGTCCTCGATCATCTTGGCTGCCGCCTTCAAGCCGCGAGCGCAGCAATCCATGCCGCCGATGTGACCGATGAGCAGATCTTCCGGGTCGAGCGACTGACGACGCAGCTTCGCGTCGAAGTTCGTGCCGCCGGTCTTGAAGCCGCCGCCTGCCAGCACCTGGTAATAGGCCAGCGTCATTTCCGGAACGTTGTTCGGGAACTGGTCGGTATCCCAGCCGGACTGATAATCGTTGCGGTTCATGTCGATCGAACCGAAGATGCCGAGCGCATTTGCAAGCGCCAGTTCGTGCTCGAAGGAATGACCGGCAAGGATCGCATGACCTTGCTCGATATTGACCTTCACCTCGTTTTCCAGGCCATATTTCTTGAGGAAGCCGTAGACAGTGGCGACGTCGTAGTCATACTGATGCTTGGTCGGCTCCTGCGGCTTCGGCTCGATCAGGATCGTGCCCTTGAAGCCGATCTTGTGCTTGTACTCGACAACGAGATTGAGGAAGCGGCCCAACTGATCCAGCTCACGCTTCAGGTCGGTGTTGAGCAGCGTCTCATAGCCTTCGCGGCCACCCCAGAGAACGTAGTTTTCGCCGCCGAGCTTATGGGTGGCGTCGAGGCAGGTCTTCACGGTCGCAGCCGAGAAAGCGAAGACATCCGGATCCGGATTGGTCGCAGCACCCGACATGAAGCGACGGTTGGAGAAGAGGTTCGCCGTGCCCCAGAGCAGCTTTACGCCGGTATCGGCCTGCTTCTTGGCGAAGTAATCGACGATCTCATTGAGGTTCTTGGTGTTCTCGGCGAAATTCTTGCCTTCCGGACGCACGTCGGCATCGTGGAAGCAGTAATATGGAGCGCCGAGCAGCGTGAAGAATTCGAAGGCGACGTCGGCCTTCAGCTTGGCGGCTTGCATCGTCTCGTTGAACCAGGGGCGAAGGAAGGTCTGGCCGCCGAAGGGATCGCCGCCCGGCCAGGTGAAGGTGTGCCAGTAGGCGACGGCGAAACGCAGATGGTCTTCCATGCGCTTGCCGGCGACGACTTCGTCCTTGTTGTAATAGCGGAAGGCCAGCGGATTGGTGCTGTCCGGACCTTCGTATTTTACTTTGCTGATGTCATCAAAAAATCCGGTGCTCATGTCTTATCTCCTTGGGTTGGTAGCTCGGTATTGTTTTGCCACTTTGATGCCCCCCTCATCCGACCCTTCGGGCCACCTTCTCTCCGAAGGGAGAAGGTATGGGTGACCGCTGTAAGCTCCGCCGTCCCCTCTCCCCTCGGGGAGAGGGCTAGGGTGAGGGGTTGATCTCAAACTATACTCAACGGCTTGATCGCCGGATAAACCGCCCGATAACGCTTGTAGGCATCCGCATAAGCATCCGTCAGCGACGCCACGGGATCGATCGTGCCGGCGGTCTGCGGCGGGGTGCAGACGGCGACCGGATCGGCGCCGGTGGCGGCAATCAGGCCGAGGCGTGCGGCACCGAAAGCGGCACCGAAATCTCCGTCCGCCGGCAGGTCGACCGGTACGCCGAGTGCCGTGGCGATGGAGGCCAGCCAGTAGCGCGAACGCGAGCCGCCACCGATGGCCGTTACGCGCGCAATATCCGTGCCGGCGGAACGCAGCGCTTCCAGATTGTCGCGGATGGCGAAGGACACGCCTTCGAGCACGGCTTGCGTCAGCACGGCGCGGCCGCTTTCATGACCAAGACCGATAAAGGCACCGCGGATCGTCGCGTCGTTGTGGGGCGTGCGCTCGCCCGAGAGATAGGGCAGGAAGGTGACGTTGGTCGGCGCCTTCAGCGTCTCGCCAAGCTCGGTGGTGAGTTCAGCGGCAGATTTGCCCGTCACATGCGAATGCCAGTTCAGCGCATCGGTTGCCGAGAGGATGACGCCCATCTGATGCCAGGTGTTTGGTAGCGCGTGGCAGAAGGCGTGAACGGCACTTTCCGGCTTCGGCAGATAGGAACCATTGGCCGCAAAGAGAACGCCAGACGTCCCCAGCGAAACGAAGGCCGCACCATGGCTGACAGTACCCATGCCGCAGGCCGAGGCCGCATTGTCCCCTGCCCCGCCTGCAACGACGACATCGCCGCCAATACCCCATTTCGAAGCCAGTTCGCCGCGCAGCTTGCCGGCAACTTCGGTGCCCTCGACCAGCGTCGGCATCTGCTTCTCATCGAGATTGGTGGCCGCCAGCAGTTCGGAAGACCATTTGCGTTTGCCGGTATCGAGCCAGGACGTGCCGGCCGAGTCGGACATTTCCGACATGTGCTCGCCCGTCAGCCAAAGCCGCAGATAGTCCTTCGGCAGCAGCACCCAGCGTATTTTGGCGAAGATCTCCGGTTCGTGCGTGGCAACCCATGCAAGCTTCGGTGCGGTGAAGCCGGGGAAGACGATGTTGCCGGTCAGCGCCCGGAAACGTGTGTTAGCATCGAGCGCGGCAGCCTCCTGATAGCTGCGGGTATCGTTCCAGAGAATGCAGGGACGCAGCACCTTGTCGTCGGCATCGAGCAGCGTCGCACCATGCATCTGGCCGGAAAGGCCGATGCCGCGCACGGCCCCCAGCTCCTTCGGATGCGCAGCCTTCAGCCCGGCAACAGCCTCTTCGGTCGCGCGGATCCAGTGGGCCGGATCCTGCTCGGACCAACCGGGATGCGGGCGCGAGACGTCAAGCCCGCCATTGGCGGAGCCGATGATCTTCTGATTGCCGTCGATCAGCATCGCTTTGACGCCGGAGGTTCCGAGATCGAGACCCAAATACATCAGATGTTACTCCCTATGCTCTGCCGCGTTCGAATACTCAGGGCAGATTATCCTTCAAGAAAATGTCGAGGCGTATGCGCTCCTGGTCGGCGATGACGGCCTGACCGTCGGCGGTCGCCTTCATCACGCGGATGGCGCTGCGGACTTCATGGCCGGCATCCTGATTGAGGACAGCATCGACCGTGCCGTCCAACAGCGCCGCGCGGGTATGCTGCGTCAGCTCATGCACGACCACTGTCAGCTCACGCTCGGGCCGCACGGCTTTCAGGGCCGCAATCAGACCACGGTTGCCAGCACCGAGGCTGTAGATGCCGATAATATTCTTGTTGTCGGAGAGCGTCTTGGAAACGAGCGTTTTCGTCCGCTCAGGATCGTCGCGTCCTTCCAGCACGGGCAGCAGCCGCAGTTTGGGAAACTCCTCGGCCATCACGGCGGAAAAGCCCTGCAGGCGCTCGCGATGATCGCGCACCAGCATCGAGCCGGCGAGCACCGTCAAATCACCTTCGCGACCACCAAGGAACCGCCCGAGTAGCCGGGCGGCCGTGCGTCCAGCGGCAATATTGTCGATGCCGGCATAGTGATGTCTGCGGGAATCAGTGAGATCCGAGACCAGTGTAACGACGGGAATACGTTCCGTCACGAGACGGTCGACGGCGGCCCTGACCCCCGGCGCATCGGTCGCCACTAGGGCGATGCCCGCGATATCCTGCCCCTGCAAGGCGTCCAGCGCCGCGACCAGCGCCGGCACATCGAACGGCGGCACCTCGACGATGCGGATGTCCGTGCGCTCTATGCTGGCCCGCAAGGTTGCCTGATGCACCTCGAATCGCAGCCCGTGCATGAAGGAATTGTCCCCCGTCGGCACGATGAAAACGAGAGGATAGACGCGGCCCTTGGCGAGATTGGCGGCGGCGACATCGCGGATATAGCCGATCTGCCGGATCGCGGCCTCCACCTTTTCCCGCGTCACCAGCCGCACACCCGGCCGCTGGTTCAAGACGCGGTCCACGGTGGCAAGGCTGACGCCCGCGGCGGCGGCAATGTCATGCACAGTCGGTCTCATGGGCTCCTCCTGCCGAAATCCTTACTGCGATTTTTGATGTACGTAAATCAAAAATTTCGAAGCCCGGGATTTTCCGATCAAGACCCAAATAAAAAAGGCCCCTCGCAAGGAGGGGCCATGTCTTGGGAGCATTCTTTGAGAGTCGGATCAGTGGCCTCCGCCGCCACCGCCTGCGGCATTCGGCTTGCTGAGCATCAGAACGCCGAGGATCATCGCCAGGAACAGCACGGTCAGCATCAGGAAAATATCCCCGAAGGACATGACGACAGCCTGCTGCGTCGCCATGTTGACCATCTGCCGGAGCGCAGCCTGATCGCCGTTCAGTCCGGCGGCATTGAAGCTGGCAGCCATGTTGTTCAGCTGATCGACAGCCACCTGATTGCCCCAATGGATATGGTCGCGCAGGTTGAAATAATGCTGGTCCTGCCTGTTCGTCAAAAGCGTGTTGATGATTGCGAGGCCGACGGCACCGCCAAGGTTACGCGTCAGATTGAACAGGCCGGACGCACCGCGCATGCGGGCGGGCGGCATGGTTCCGAGCGCGATATTGTTGATCGGCACCATGCAGAGCATCAGACCGAAACCGCGCAGAATCTGCGGGATGAGCAGCTCCCAGAAATCCCAGTCCACCGTCAGATGCATCATGATGTAGGTGCCGGCCGAGAAGCTGGTGAAGCCGATGATCATCAGGATGCGCAGGTCGACCTTGCTCGACAGGAAGCCGGCCAGCGGCGCCGTGAAGAACATGGTGAGGCCGGAAACAAACATCGTCTCGCCGATCTGCAGCGAATCGTAGCCACGAATGCGCGCGAGATAGAGCGGGTAAATATAGGTCAGGCCATAGAGGCCGATGCCCATGACGAAGGAGAACATCGACCCGAAGGAGAAATTCTTGTTCGTGAAGGCCCTGAGATCGACCACGGGGAATTCGACCGTGAAGGCGCGGTAGAAGAAAATCACGGCACCGATGGCGGACGCAATGGCACCTGCAACGATATAATTGTCGTTGAACCAGTCGTTCGTGTTGCCTTCCTCAAGCACATATTCCAGCGCACCGAGGAAAACACCCATCGAAATCAGACCCCACCAGTCGAACTTCTTCATCAGCGACAATTCGGGCTTGTCGAAGTCGATGAAATTCCAGGTGACGATGGCAACGACGATGCCGGGCGGAATGTTGACCAGGAACAGCCAGTGCCAGGAGAAGGCGTTGGACAGATAACCGCCGACGGTCGGGCCGATCGTCGGCGCAAGCGTGGCGATGAGGCCGATGATCGGCGAGACGACGTTGCGCTTGGACGGCGGGAAGATGGTGAAGGCCGCCGCGAATACCGAGGGGATCATACCGCCGCCGATGAAGCCCTGCAGGGCGCGGTAGATGATCATCTGGTCGATGTTGGTGGCGGTCGCGGCAAGCGCGCTCGATATGGTGAAGCCGGCGGCGGAGATCGCGAAGAGATAGCGCGTCGAAATGATGCGCGCCAGCGTTCCCGACAGCGGAATCATGATGACTTCGGCGATCAGATAGGCGGTCTGCACCCAGCCGATTTCATCCGAGCCGGCGCTGAGACCGGCCTGGATTTCGCTGAGCGAAGCCGAGACGATCTGAATGTCGAGGATCGACATGAACATGCCGAGCACCATCGCCAGGAAGGCGATGAGCTTTCTCGGCTCGATATGGTCAGCCGCAGGCGCGGCTGGGCCGGCCGCACGTGGGGGCGATCCGGCTGTAGTGCTGGCGGACGACATTTCGTCTCTCCCGAGCTTGATCGCTTACTTGTCCGGCGCCGTGCGGGTATCGACGTCGACAACGACGCTGAGGCCTGCGCGCAGACGGCCGGTATTGAGCGCATCCTGCGGCAATGCGATGCGGACAGGCACGCGCTGGATGATCTTGGTGAAGTTACCCGTCGCATTTTCCGGAGGCAGCAGCGAGAAGACCGAGCCGGAGGCCGGCGAGATCGATTCTACTGTGCCGACGATCGGATGGTCGCTATAGGCATCGACGTGAACGTTGACCTTGGAACCAGGAACCAGGTGCTGGATCTGCGTTTCCTTGAAGTTCGCGTCGATATAGAGCTGGCGGATCGGCACGATCGCCATCAGCTTCTGGCCGGGAGAGACGAGATCGCCTTCCTGGACCGAGCGATTGCCGACGATACCGTCATAAGGTGCCTTCAGCACGGTGAAGGAAAGGTCGCGGGCAGCCTTGTCGCGCGCGGCTTCGAGACCCTTGATCGTGCTTTCGGCCTGACGGCGCTGGGCCTGCAGCAGGTTGATGTTAGCCTGTGCGGATGCGATGGCGGCGTCGCCGCCGACCAGATTGGCCTTGGCCTGATCAAGCGCGATATTGGCGCTATCCAAAGCAGCCGTGGTGCCGACCGACTTCGATTGCAGTTCCGCAGCGCGCGTCTGAGTAATCTGGGCGCCGCGGACCGTGGCTTCCAGGGCAACCTTCTGCGCCTGCGACTGGGCAAGGGCTGCCTGGCCGGCAGCGATTTGTGCATCGATGGTATGGAGCGAAAGCTGTTCGGTATCGAGCGAGGCCTGAGCCTGGCCGAGCGCAAGCTTGTAGTCGCCGTCGTCGAGCGTTGCGAGCACGTCGCCGGCCTTGACCTGCTGGTTGGCCACGACGTTTACCTTGGCCACATAGCCCGTTACCTTCGGCGAGATCGTGGCGATATCGCCGCCGATATAGGCATCATCGGTGGAGACCATGAAGCGGCCGTTCGTCCACCAGTCATAGCCGTACCAGCCGCCGGCTGCGAGAGCGATGACGACAATGATCGGGAGGGCCAGGCTGCGCCGCTTCTTCTCTGGCGGCGGTGGGGCCGCAGGGGCCGGAGCAGTGGGCGCAGCCTGGGCGGGGGCAGGGTTGCCGCGCGTTTCGGCCGCTGGAGCCTCGGCAGGCGCACCGGTTTCCCGGGCCTCTACTTCTGCATCAGCGGGCTCGTTCACGATACGCGCTACATTGTTTCCATGACTTGACGACATTTCCCTACCACCGAAAATCTGGCAAAATAATCGAACCGAACGGTTCGGTTCAATTGACATAAAGCCTTTCTCACGCCATATCAAGAGATATCGAACTGAGCGGTTCGATTTATTTCGCGAATCTGTTTAAGATTCAGAAAAAGTGATCGAGTATCGCGCAAAGGAGACAGTGAAAGAGCCGATGAAACACGAATCCCAAAATGCCGCCGTATTGAACGCGCCTGCGCCGGGCTCCGGTGGACGCTGGGCAGCCGGCGAGGACCCTGCCAAGCGTCATCAGATTCTCGAAGGCGCCAAGCGTGTCTTTATGAAAATGGGCTTCGATGCGGCGAGCATGAACGATGTCACCCGCGAAGCGGGCGTTTCTAAGGGCACTCTCTACGTCTATTTCGCCAACAAGGAAGATCTGTTCGCCGCCATGATGGAGAGCGAGCGCACCCATTTCGTCAACCTTGTGCGCAATGCTCTTTCAGACGAAGCGGATGTCACCACCTCGCTTTATGATTTCGGTATCGTCTTCGTCACCCACGTCACCTCGGATAAGACCATCAGCGCCATGCGCACGGTCATCGGCGTGCGCGAACGCATGCCCTCGCTCTGTCAACGCTTCTTCACCGGTCCGGAAAATCTGCGCACGGTGCTGCGCGGCTTCCTCGAGCGGCAGGTTGCCGCCGGCCATCTCAAGATCGACGACTTTGACATGGCGGCACGGCACTTCCTGGAAATGGCCAGCGGCGGCTATTTCAAGCTGCGGCTCTTTGGCGACATGGAGCAGCCGCCATCGAAGGAAGAGATCGACTATGTCGTGCGCGGCGCCGTCCGCGTCTTCCTGGCAGGCTACGGTCCGGATCGCAAGGATTAGAGCAATTCCAGGAAAGTGCGCAGCGGTTTTTCGTCCAGAATTGCGTGAAATCAAAGAGATAGAGCGGTTCGGACATTCCGTGAAAACTGAACCTCTCTAAGATGAACAGGCCTCTCCTGCTGGCCGCGATGGTGTAGTAATTCAACTCCGCAATGGCGATCAAGCATCGCCATCGTCCGGAGCCTATGACTGGCCCGGCAACCAGGAGAGTTGAAAATGAACGCGATCGGCAGAGCGATATGGTTTATCGAAAGCCATTTTAAATCCGACATCTCGCTCGACGAGATCGCCGAGACGGCCGGGCTATCGCGCTTTCATCTCTCGCGCGTCTTCGGCATGACGACGGGCCACTCGATCAGCAGCTATATCCGGAGCCGCCGCCTCAGCGAAGCGGCTCTCACGCTAACCGACGGCTCCTCCTCCATTCTCCAGGTTGCCCTCGATGCCGGCTACGGCTCGCACGAGGCTTTCACCCGTGCCTTCCGCGAGCAATTCGGCATCACGCCGGAAAGCCTGCGCAAGCAAGGACACGTTCGCAACCTCGCTCTACAGGAGCCGATCAGAATGGACGACACCCGCCTTCCCAAGCTCGAGGCACCGCGCTTCGAGACCCATCCCGCAATGCTGCTTGCCGGTCTTGCGGAAACCTATGCCTATGAGGCGACAGAGGCCATCCCCTCGCTCTGGCAGAAATTCAACCAGCATTTCGGCCATATTTCCGGCCAGATCGGTAATGTCGCTTACGGCGTCTGCACCCAGGCGGAAGAAGGCAGCGAGAGCTTCCGCTATATGTCGGCAGCCGAAGTTTCCGACGCGGACGGCCTGCCCGAAGGTTTCGTGACGACCAAACTGCCTCAGCAGCGCTACGCGATCTTCACGCATCGCGGTCATATCTCCGGCATTTCCGCCACCGTGCATCAGATCTTCGGAGACTGGCTGCCGCAATCGGGTCAACAGCATGCCGGCACCCCCGACATGATGGAACGCTATGACGACCGCTTCGACCCACGCACAGGTATGGGCGCGACGGAAATCTGGATCCCCCTCAAAGGCTAGAAACCAAGCCCGGGAACAAGGCGCAAAAACAAGACCGCCGCCATGAAAATGGCGGCGCCGCTTGCACGAACCATGGCGCTCCTTACATTACGGCCATTCTGAAGAGGCCGTGCTGGGGGTCAGCATCGGCGAATGCTGATTCAAAGGGGGCATCGTCAATGGATATTATGGGGCTGATACAGGACCCGGGGGCGTGGGTGGCGCTCATCACGCTCGTCGTCATGGAAGTGGTCCTCGGCATCGACAACCTCATCTTCATCTCGATCCTGACCAACAAGCTGCCGCCGGAGCATCGTGACAGAGCCCGCAAGATCGGTATCGGCCTTGCCCTTATCATGCGCCTTGCGCTGCTCGGAACCGTCGCCTGGATTGTCCAGCTCACCCAGCCGGTCTTCGAAATCTTCGGCCAGGGCTTCTCCTGGAAGGACATGATCCTCATTGGCGGCGGCCTCTTCCTCGTCTGGAAAGCGACGAAGGAGATCCATCATAATGTCGATCCGCAGGAACAGGGTGAGGATTTCATCGCCAAATCAACGACCACGACCTTCGCCTCGGCGATCGGCCAGATCCTGCTGCTCGATCTGGTCTTCTCGATCGACAGCATCATCACCGCCGTCGGCATGACGCCGCACCTGGCGATCATGTTCGTCGCCGTCATCGCCGCCGTCACGGTCATGCTGGTCGCCGCCAACCCGCTCGCCAACTTCATCGAGAAGAACCCGAGCATCGTCATGCTGGCGCTCGCCTTCCTGCTGATGATCGGCACGACGCTGATCGCCGAAGGCATGGGCGTGCATGTTCCCAAGGGCTACATCTACGCCGCCATGGCCTTCTCCGCTCTGGTCGAAGTGCTGAACATGATGGCGCGGAACCGTCGGAAAAAAGCATCCGGCGGCCATTGATGGCGAAAGCTGCACCGATGATGCGATGCGGCTTTATCACATCGATCAATCCTGGACGTGCACGTCGACCCATTCGCCGATATCGCCGCGGCCATAAATGTCGACCTTGATCCAGACGTTGCCGCGAACGATATAATTCCCGGCATCGTCGGCGATATTGCCGTTTGCCAGCATGGCTTCCAGCTTCTGGCGATTGGAGGGCAATGAGAAGAAGCTGTCGCCCTGGTCGCCGCGGTCGCGGCGGCGATAGGCGTGATAGTTGGCGCGGTCCTGGCGGATGATCTGCCAGGGCGCCGTCAGGCGCTCGCCCTTGGAATTATAGAGATCGTCGTTGCCGATATAGGCACGATAGGATTCGATCAGTTTCGCCGAATTATCGCGCGTAATGGTCGATTGGGCAGCGGCGGCATCGACCATCGAGGCCGACAATAGCAAGCTCAAAATTAGTTTCTTCATGGGATCCCCGGAATGAACGATTGAAAACCTATTTCGCCACTGCCGCGAAAATTGCAAATCAAATTAGGCAAGCGTAAGGCTTTTCTCCTGGAACACTTATGAAGTGTAAAAACGCTTCGTGAATTTGAAAGGCCGGCTCTTTTCGATGCAGCGCAGCGTCCTCAGTGCCTCTGCCTGCTCTTGCGGCGCAGTTTCCCTTGACGTCATCCCTTGAATATGGCCTAAGGCCAGCCATACGGAAAACGCTGATAGAAGCGGCAAGACGCCCTTTTCCGGCCGGTTTCCTGATCCAGATAGACATTTTCGGCTGGACGGCGCTTGTCCCAAGCGCGGCCCGGCCTTTTATGACGGGCAAACAAGATGACCACTTCAGGCGTTCGCGTCCGCATCGCACCCTCCCCTACCGGCGAGCCGCATGTCGGCACCGCTTACATCGCGCTGTTCAACTATCTCTTCGCCAAGAAACACGGCGGCGAGTTCATCCTGCGCATCGAGGATACCGACGCGACCCGCTCCACCCCGGAATTCGAGACCAAGGTTCTCGATGCTCTGAAATGGTGCGGCCTGAAATGGTCGGAAGGCCCGGATATCGGCGGCCCTTACGGCCCTTATCGCCAGAGCGACCGCAAGGACCTCTACAAGCCCTATGTCGAGCAGATCGTCACAAACGGCCATGGCTTCCGCTGCTTCTGCACGCCTGAGCGTCTGGAAAAGATGCGCGAGGCGCAGCGCGCCGCCGGTCTGCCGCCGAAGTATGACGGCCACTGTCTGAATCTCTCGGCCGAGGAAGTGACCTCGCGCGTTGCCGCCGGCGAGCCGCATGTCGTGCGCATGAAGATCCCGACCGAAGGCTCCTGCAAGTTCCATGACGGCGTCTATGGCGACGTGGAAATCCCGTGGGATGCCGTCGACATGCAGGTCCTGCTCAAGGCCGACGGCATGCCCACCTATCACATGGCCAACGTCGTCGACGACCATCTGATGAAGATCACTCATGTCGCGCGCGGTGAGGAATGGCTCGCTTCGGTGCCGAAGCATATCCTGATCTATCAGTATCTCGGCTGGGAGCCGCCGGTGTTCATGCACCTGTCGCTGATGCGCAATGCCGACAAGTCGAAACTGTCGAAGCGCAGGAACCCGACCTCGATCTCCTATTATACGGCGCTCGGCTATATCCCCGAGGCGCTGATGAACTTCCTCGGCCTGTTCTTCATCCAGATCGCCGAAGGTGAAGAGCTCTTGAGCATGGACGAGCTTACCGCGAAGTTCGATCCGGAAAACCTCTCCAAAGCCGGCGCGATCTTCGACATCCAGAAGCTCGATTGGCTGAATGGCCGCTGGATCCGCGAAAAGCTGTCGGAAGAAGAGTTCCAGCATCGGGTACTGACCTGGGCGATGGAAAATGATCGTCTGAAGGAAGGCCTGAAGCTTTCGCAGTCGCGCATCACCAAGCTTGGTGAACTGCCTGACCTCGCCGGCTTCCTGTTCAAGTCCGACCTCAACCTTGATCCCTCTGCTTTCGCGAAGATCAAGTCGACGCCGGAAGAGCTGCTGGAAATCTTGAACACCGTGCAGCCTGATCTCGAAAAGATCCTCGAATGGAATGTCGAGACGATCGAAGCCGAGCTGCGCGCCATCGCCGACCGCATGGGCAAGAAGCTGAAGGTCATCGTCGCGCCGCTTTTCGTCGCCGTATCGGGCTCCTCGCGCTCCCTCCCGCTTTTCGATAGCATGGCGATCCTCGGCCGCTCCGTCGTCCGTCAGCGGCTAAAACTGGCCGCGCAGACCGTTGCGGCACTCGTCGGCCCGAAGAACTGAACCGGACTTTAAAACCATGAACGACAAGACCGAAACCGCTACCCTCTCCTCCGACGCAACGGAAGTTCGCGCGCAGAAGCTGAAGCTGCTGCGCGAGCAGATCGGCGACGTCTATCCGGCGCATTTCCACCGGACCATGACCAATGCCGAACTCGTCGCGAAATACGAAGGCCTGGAGCCGGATACCGAGACCGGCGATGTCGTCACCGTCGCCGGCCGCGTCTATTCCTCGCGCAACTCCGGCATGTTCATGGACATCCATGATGCCTCGGCCAAGATCCAGATCTTCAGCCACAAGGATGTGACCTCGGAAGAGGCTCGCGCATTGTTGCCGATGATCGATATCGGCGACATCATCGGCGTCACCGGCGTCGTGCGCCGCACCAAGCGCGGCGAGCTGACCATCAATGCCCAGCAGATCACCATGCTGACAAAGTCATTGTTGCCGATGCCGGAAAAATGGCACGGCCTGTCCGATATCGAGCTGCGCTATCGCAAGCGTCATCTCGACATTATGACCAACGAGGAATCGAAGCTCCGCTTCCAGCAGCGCAGCCGCATCGTCTCCGGCATCCGCCGCTTCATGGAAAATGACGGCTTCATGGAAGTCGAAACGCCGATGCTGCATTCGGTCTATGGCGGCGCCACTGCCGAGCCGTTCAAGACGCATCACAACACGCTGAAGCTCGATATGTACCTGCGCATCGCGCCGGAACTGTTCCTGAAGCGCACGCTGGTTTCCGGTCTCACCGACAAGGTCTTCGAGATCAACCGCAACTTCCGCAACGAAGGCGTCTCCACCCGGCACAATCCCGAATTCACCATGATGGAGTGCTATTGGGCCTATGCCGACTACGAGGACATCATGGATCTCGTCGAGCGGCTGTTCTCGACGCTCGCCATGTCGATCCACGGCAGCACCGAATTCGCCTTCGGCGACAAGCAGATCTCCTTCAAGGGTCCGTTCCGCCGCGTGCCGATGCCCGATGCCGTCAAGGAAGCGACCGGTATCGACTTCCTGGCGATCAAGACCGACGAAGAAGCCCGCGCCGCGTCCAAGGCTGCCGGCTTTGCCGTCGAGAAGGACGCGACCTGGGGCGAATGCCTTGCCTTCATCTTCGAGGAGAAGGTCGAAGGCACGCTGATCCAGCCGGCGCACGTCACGCATTTCCCGAAGGACATCTCGCCCTTCGCCAAGGAAGTGCCGGGCGAGCCGCGCCTCGTCGAACGTTTCGAGACCTATTGCAACGCCTGGGAACTCGGCAACGCTTTCTCGGAACTCAACGATCCGGAAGAACAGCGCGCACGCATGGTCGAGCAGCTCGAGCAGGCGCATGCGCGTGGCGAAAAGCAGAAGGAACTCGACGAGGAATTCCTCGACGCAATCGATCAGGGCATGCCGCCGGCGGGCGGTCTCGGCATCGGTGTGGACCGCCTCATCATGCTTCTGACCAACTCGCCGTCGATCCGCGACATCATCCTTTTCCCGGCCCGCCGCAACAAGGCCGATTGAGACAGCCTCGTCGCCCGAAAAGCAAAGGTGCGAACCATGACGGATAAAGAGACATCAGCCGCAGATGCCGACAGCGAGCATCAGCGGCTAGCCGATCTTGCCGAGATCGGCGACATCGATCTCTCACAATACGCACCGGGAACGTTCGGTTGCCACGAAGCGATGCACACGGCGTCGATCATGCTCGACATGACCGACGACCAGCTGCTGCAGCACCCCGCCATTCTGGCGAATCCGGACTTCTACCGTCTTGCCGGCGAAGTCCACGAGGCGCTTTTCGCGCTCTACCAAGCTATCGGCGAGAAACATCTGTCGGAATGAGGCAGTAGCCTTTCCGCCCGATAGCGCAAATCCGGTTTTGATCAGTTGGTCACGGGCGAGCGACGGTCGGCGGCCCCCGTCATGGTCGGGTCCAATCCCGGTGACGGGCTTTTTTCCTTGGCCCCGGCATCGGCGCCGATGAACTCGCCGTTCGCATCATAGCCCGGCTGCACATTGCCCGTCGATTTCGGTTCCGGCAGCGGCGGCTTGGCATCGTGGCTCTCCGCCTGATTTGCGGCTGCTTTCTCTTCCGCGGCGATCGCCGTCTTCATCTTGTCCTTCTTGGCGTCGCCGCCATTGTCTGCCGCCAGTGCGTTGTCGCAGTCGGTCAGATTCTTCAACCCGGCGATCGCCGCATCGATATCCTGCGGCAGCATAGTAATCTGCTCACCATAAAACAGGCCGGCATTGCTCGCACCGCCATCATAATAGCGTGCCGTCAGCGGTGCCTCGGAGCTGCCATCGATAAGCCTATCTGGATGCGGCACGTAAACGACATCGGCCCCCAGCGCCCGGCCACGCAAGTCAGACCGCAATGTCGGCCCATTTCTGTCGAGAACCACAACCTGAACGAGATCCGGTTTCTGCTCCTGATAGACAGCCTTGGCAACCCGGAGCGCAGTCCTGACACGCGTCAGCCCATCGGTCGGCTCGGTGCGGATATATTTGCGAACCCAGAAACGGTTATCTTTACGGATCGTGACGAGATTGACATCGGTGCACTGAAGCCCGTTGGGAGATGCGGATGCAAGACCGAGCAGCCTGTCCTTGCCGACATAAAGCGCCAATACGCCGGAGCAGCCTATGAGAAAGGCCACTCCGCCGATCATGACGACAAACTTCCGGGGTATCCGGAAAATGTGCAGTAAGGCGCTCACGCCAACTGCTCCAGCATAGACCACTCCAAGCCGACAAAAATGATCAACCCTCACGTTAGGGAATTGGCGTTTCGGAATACTTAAAACCGAGGCGAAACTTGCATCGTCTTCGATATCGTTACCAAAAAAGGTCCAAACTTTCACAGCTATGACGAGCACTTGCCTTTCCTGGCGCGAACATGCTCTAACCGGAGCATGGCCTTCACCCTGAGACAGCTGCAATACTTCGTCGCCGTGGCGGAACAAGGCTCCGTGACGCGGGCCGCGCAGAACCTGTCCATCTCCCAATCCTCAGTCACCGAAGCCCTCAAGGAACTGGAAAGCGATCTCGGCGTGGAGCTGTTCGAGCGCCATCCGCGCGGCCTGTCGATCACTCACAACGGCCACCAGTTCCTGCGCCACGCAACTAAGATCCTGGCGACGGTCTCCGACGCGCGCACCAGCTTTTCCGGCAAGCAGAACGAGGCCGGAGGCACGCTGAATATCGGCGTGACATCGCTTGTCGCCGGCTATGTTCTGTCAGATCTTCTGGCGCGCTATCGCCGCGCCTGCCCCGGGGTCGAAGTCAGTGCCATCGAGGATAATGGCGGCTATTTGGAACATCTTCTGGTTGGTGGCGAGCTCGACGTCGCCGTCATGGTCATTTCCAACCTGCGCGACCGCATGGCTCTGCAGGCCGAGATTCTGGAGACCTCGCCCTACCGCCTCTGGCTGCCGATGGGCCACCCCCTCGTCTCGGCCGATATCATCAGTGTCGCGGACATCACCCGCGAGCCGCTGATCATGCTGACCATCGATGAGATCGAGGAAAACACGGGCAAGCTTTTGACAGCACTCGGTGCCCGCCCGCATGTCGCCTTCCGCACCCGCTCTGTCGAGGCCGTGCGCAGCCTGGTTGCCACCGGCGCCGGCGTCGCACTGCTGCCGGATCTCGTCTACCGCCCCTGGTCGCTGGAAGGCGATCGCATCGAAAGCCGCGACGTCTCCGGTTCGCTGCCGGTGGTTCAGGTCGGCATGGTCTGGCGCAAGGGCTCCAGCCTGCCGCAAGCCGCCCGCGATTTCGTCGGCGTCGCAGAAAGCATGCGCTCGGGCCGGCAGCGGTAGCACGCAGTATTCCTCCGACCCGACTGAGGGGAGTACAATCGAAGATTGCTGCAAATGGAGGGTCAGGTATGAAGAACGCAATCATATTCGACTGTGAGTTCCTTTGCCTCGAAGGGTCGCAACGCCGGTCCTGGTGTGCCGCCCATGATCCCGATCCGGTCGTCGCGCAAGTCGGAGCCGTCAAGCTCAGTCTCGAAGGCGATTTCGCGATCCTGGACAGCTACAAGGCCTATGTTCGTCCGGTCGATCGGTTTGGCAAACAATATGCGCTCGATCCGTTCTTCACCGCATTGACGGGTGTGACCGAAGAGAACATCGAGGCGGAAGGAATGGCTCTGCAGGACGTCATTGCCGGCCTGGATCGTTTCTCGGATGGTGCCCGTCTCTGGTCCTGGGGCAAGGACGAGCTGAATATGATGGCGATCAGCTGTTACGTCGCCGGTATCCAGCCCCTGATCCCCGCGCATCGTTTCGACAATGCCGTCAAGCTGCTGCTTGCGGCGGGAATGCCGGTCGAAGATCTGGCGAAGACGCCAAGCAACGAGCTTTCCCACTACTATGGCGTGCAGCATCCGCCGCTTAAGGGCCATGACGCGCTCGATGATGCCTTTTCCATTTCCTACACGCTGCAGCACCTCATGCGGGCTGGAAAGCTGCGGCCGGAGGTTTTCGATCTCTCAGCCACGCACAGTTAGGAATCGGAATTTCCGATATCACCTTTCTGATAAATGAATTTGCGAATGCGGCAAAATCGCGTCACCTTTTCTTCCGGGAACAGGAAGCCAGCCACTGGCTCCACGCCATCAAGGCTCAAAAACCGGGAGAGTCCCATGAAGCATCTGCTGAAATCATGCACGGCCGCACTCGCATGCCTTAGTTTCGCAACGCAGGTCATTGCCGCCGAGCCGTTGAAGACGCTCGGCAAGGGCGAAGGCGCCGTCAGCATCGTCGCATGGGCCGGCTATATCGAGCGCGGCGAAAGCGACAAGAATTACGATTGGGTCACGGGCTTCGAAAAGGAGACCGGCTGCAAGGTCAGCGTCAAGACCGCGGCGACCTCGGACGAAATGGTTGCGTTGATGAACGAAGGCGGCTTCGACCTCGTGACCGCCTCCGGTGACGCATCGCTGCGTCTCGTTGCCGGCAAGCGCGTGCAGCCGATCAACACCGATCTGATCCCGAGCTGGAAGAACCTCGACGAGCGCCTGAAGAATGCCCCCTGGCATACCGTCAACGGCGTTCACTATGGCGTGCCCTATCTCTGGGGGCCGAACGTGCTGATGTACAACACCGATGCCTTCAAAGGTCAGGCGCCGAAGAGCTGGAACATCGTCTTCGAAGAAACGACGCTGCCCGACGGTAAGTCCAACAAGGGCCGTGTGCAGGCCTATGACGGCCCGATCTATATTGCCGATGCCGCCCTCTATCTCATGGCCCACAAGCCGGAGTTGGGCATCAAGGACCCCTACGAGCTCAACGAAGATCAGTACAAGGCCGCCCTCGAGCTGCTGCGTGGCCAGCGCAAGATCGTCAGCCGCTATTGGCATGATGCGATGATCCAGACCGACGACTTCAAGAACGAAGGCGTCGTCGCCTCCGGCTCCTGGCCGTTTCAGGTGAACCTGCTGCAGGCCGGCAAGCAGAAGATCGCCTCCACCTTCCCGGATGAGGGGACGACGGGCTGGGCCGACACCACCATGCTGCATGCCGACAGCGAGCATCCGAACTGCGCCTATATGTGGTTGGAACACTCACTGCAGGCCAAGGTTCAGGGCGATGCCGCCGCCTGGTTCGGCGCCGTGCCCTCGGTTCCGGCAGCTTGCAAGGGCAACGAACTCCTGACCGACAGCGGCTGCGCCACCAACGGCTATGATCACTTCGACAAGATCAAGTTCTGGAAGACGCCCGTCGCGAAATGCAGCACGCAGAGCGAATGCGTGCCCTATCACCGCTGGGTCTCCGACTATATCGGCGTGATCGGCGGACGGTGAAATCCTCTCTTCTCCCCAGCGGGGAGAAGATACCCGTCAGGGCAGATGAGGGGGATGAGGAACGAAGCGACTAATGTCCCGAGCAGCTAGCGAAGGACAGTCTATGCCGCAGCACCCCCTCATCCGACCCTTCGGGCCACCTTCTCCCCGAGGGGAGAAGGAAAAAACAACCTTTTCCTGGAGAAACCAATGAACGCCGTTCGTTTCCAGCAGGTGTCGCGCCATTTCGGCCAGATCCGCGCCGTAGATCGCGTCGATCTGGAGATCGCGCCCGGCGAATTCTTCGCCATGCTCGGTCCTTCCGGCTCCGGCAAGACCACCTGCCTCAGACTGATTGCCGGCTTCGAACAACCGACGGGCGGCCATATCGAGATTTTTGGCGAAACCGCCGAAGGCGTGCCGCCATACCGGCGCAACGTCAATACGGTCTTCCAGGATTATGCGCTCTTTCCGCATCTCAATATCCTCGACAACGTCGCCTATGGGCTGATGGTCAAGGGTGTCGGCAAGGCCGAACGGCTGAAGGCCGCCGAGCAGGCGCTGGAACTGGTAAAGCTGCCCGGCTATGGCGCCCGCCGTCCCGGCCAGCTCTCCGGCGGCCAGCGCCAGCGCGTGGCCCTTGCCCGCGCGCTCGTCAACAAGCCGAAGGTATTGCTGCTCGATGAGCCGCTTGGCGCGCTCGACCTGAAACTGCGCGAGCAGATGCAGGAGGAACTGAAGAGTCTACAGCGGGCGCTCGGCATCACCTTCGTCTTCGTCACCCACGATCAGGGCGAGGCCTTGTCCATGGCCGACCGCGTCGCCGTCTTCAACGACGGCCGCATCGTGCAGCAGGGCACGCCGCACGACATCTATCAGCGACCAAAGACCCGCTTCGTCGCCGATTTCGTCGGCTCCTCCAATGTCATCGCCCCCGAAACCATGTCATCGCTCGGCGGCGAAGGGCGTTGGGCAAGCCTGCGCCCCGAGGCCATCCGGTTGACTGAGGGGAGCGGCGTGGCGGCCACCGTGAAAGCGACGAGCTTTCTCGGTGCCGCTACCCGCCTCTCGGTCGAGACGAATGGCGCCCGCCTGCATGTGACCGTACCCGCTGGCCAGCCGGCTCCGGATACCGGCGCCGCCATCCGCCTCGCCTGGCTGCCGGCGGATGTCCACTACATGGATGACGCCGCATGAACACCGCCGCCTTCCCCGCCTCGTCGAGCCAGGCACCGGCCTCGATCCTGCCGCGCCGCAGCGGGTTCTTCGGCCGCCTCTCAGATCTCTTCTGGCGCCGTCCGAAACTCTTCCTCTTCCTGATGCTGACGCCGCCGCTGCTCTGGCTCGGCATCATCTATATCGGCTCGCTGATCGCGCTGCTGTTGCAGAGCTTCTTCTCGGTCGACGATTTCTCGGGAATGGTGAACTACGAATTCACCCTCTCGACTTATGCACAGCTGCTGAACTCGGCGAATTTCGATATCATCCTGCGCACCGTCGTCATGGCCGCGCTCGTCACCATCGCCTCCGCCTTCGTCGCCTTCCCCATCGCCTATTATGCAGCGCGCTATGCGCAGGGAAAATGGAAGGCGCTGTTCTATCTCGGCGTTATGCTGCCGCTCTGGTCGAGCTATCTGGTCAAGGTCTATGCCTGGAAGCTGATCCTCGCCAAGGAAGGCATCCTCACCTGGATCTTCGCCAAGCTGCATCTCGGCTGGCTGCTCGACGGCGTGCTCGCCTTACCCGTCATCGGCGGCAACTCGCTCTCGGTCAGCTATATCGGCACCTTCCTCGTCTTCGTCTATATCTGGCTGCCCTATATGATCCTGCCGACGCAGGCCGCTCTCGAGCGTGTGCCGGCGAACCTGCTGGAAGCCTCGTCCGATCTCGGTGCAACGCCGAAGCAGACCTTCCGGACCGTGCTTCTGCCGCTCGCTTTGCCTGGCGTCGTCGCCGGCTCCATCTTCACCTTTTCGCTGACATTGGGCGACTATATCATCCCGCAGATCATCGGCTCCTCGCGCCTCTTCATCGGCCAGGCCGTCTACACGCAACAGGGAACTGCCGGCAACGTGCCGCTGGCCGCCGCCTTCTCGGTCGTGCCGATCGTCATCATGGCCATCTATCTCTGGATCGCCAAAAAGCAGGGAGCTTTCGATGCGCTCTGATCGTGGCCAACGCGCCTCCTTGCCTCTAAAGATCGCAGCAGCAGGCGGCCTGCTCTTCCTGCATCTGCCGATCCTGCTGATCTTCGTCTATGCCTTCACGACTGAGGAGAAGAGTTATCAGTGGCCGCCACCGGCCCTCACCCTGCAATGGTTCGGCATCGCCTGGAACAGGCCGGATGTCTGGTCGGCGCTGGCACTCTCGGTGCAGGTCGCGACCATCGCAACCGCGATCGCATTGATCCTCGGCACGCTCTGCGCCGCGGCCGTCAGCCAGACGAAATTCTTCGGCCGCGAGGCAATCTCGCTCTTGGTCATCCTGCCAATCGCGCTGCCCGGCATCATCACCGGCATTGCGCTGCGCTCCGCCTTCAGCCTGTTCGATATCCCCTTCTCGGTCTGGACGATCGTTCTCGGCCATGCGACCTTCTGCGTCGTCGTTGTTTATAACAATGCCGTCGCCCGTTTCCGCCGCACCTCCGGTTCGCTCATCGAAGCGTCGATGGATCTTGGCGCCGATGGCTTCCAGACCTTCCGCCATATCGTCCTGCCGAACATCGGCACGGCGCTGCTCGCCGGCGGCATGCTCGCCTTCGCGCTGTCCTTCGATGAAGTCATCGTCACCACCTTTACCGGCGGCCAGCAGATGACGCTGCCGATCTGGATGCTGGAGGAACTCATTCGCCCGCGCCAGCGACCCGTGACCAACGTCGTCGCTATGGTCGTCGTGCTTGTCACCTTCCTGCCGATCCTGGCAGCCTATTATCTTACCCGCGACGGCGACCAGATCGCCGGCGGCGGCAAATGAAAGGGAGAGAATAATGGATACCCAGATGCTGATCGGCTCCCGCTTCGAAGCCGGCACGGAAACAGAAGAACGCGTCCTTAACCCGAAGACAGCCGAGACGGTGCTCAACTTGCCCGAGGCCTCGCTCGGGCAGATCGACGCCGCTGTCGACGCCGCAGAAAAAGCCTTTATGAGCTGGTCGCAGACGACGCCAAGCCAGCGCTCGGCCTATCTCCTCAAGATCGCCGATGCCATCGAGCGCGATGCCGAAGGTTTCGCTGCACTCGAAGCGCTGAACTGCGGCAAGCCGATCAACGCCGTGCTCAATGACGAAATCCCGGCGATCGTCGACTGCTATCGCTTCTTTGCCGGCGCGGTGCGCAACCTCCACGGCCCGGTCGCCGGCGAATATCTGCCCGGTCACACCTCGATGATCCGCCGCGATCCGATCGGCATCGTCGGCTCCATCGCGCCGTGGAACTATCCGCTGATGATGATGGCCTGGAAGCTGGCTCCCGCCATTGCTGGAGGCAACACCGTTGTCTTCAAACCCTCCGAGCAGACGCCGCTGACCGCCTTGAAGATGGCGAAGCTTTTGGCGGATATCCTTCCCGAGGGCGTCGTCAACGTCATTCTCGGCCGCGGCGAGAGCGTCGGCAATGCGCTGATCAACCATCCGAAGATCAGCATGGTTTCCATCACCGGCGATGTCGCCACCGGCAAGAAGGTCTTGCAGGCCGCGGCCAAGACGGTCAAGCGCACGCATCTCGAGCTCGGCGGCAAGGCGCCCGTCATCATCTTCGACGATGCCGATATCGACGCCGTAGTCGCCGGCATCCGCACCTTCGGTTACTACAATGCCGGCCAGGACTGCACCGCCGCCTGCCGCATCTATGCCGACGCCAAGGTCTACGACAATTTCGTCGCTGATCTGACGTCAGCCGTGTCAAGCATCAAGTTCAACCTCGCCGACGATACCGAGAACGAGATCGGCCCGCTGATATCCAAGCGCCAGCGCGATCGCGTCGAAAGCTTCGTCACCCGCGCCGCCGAGCACAAGCACATGGAGATCACGACAGGCGGCAAGATTTCCGGCGAACGCGGCTTCTTCTACGCACCGACCGTCGTTGCCGGCGCTACGCAGGATGACGAGATCGTCCGCCGCGAAGTCTTCGGGCCTGTGGTCTCCGTAACGCGTTTCACCAATGCCGACGACGCCGTCACCTGGGCCAATGACAGCGACTACGGCCTCGCCTCCTCGGTGTGGACAAAGGACATCAGCCGCGGCATGCAGACCGCTGCCCGCCTGCAATATGGCTGCACCTGGATCAACACCCACTTCATGCTGGTCAACGAAATGCCCCATGGCGGCCTCAAGCAATCCGGCTACGGCAAGGATATGTCGGTCTACGCGATCGAAGACTACACGGCCGTGCGGCATGTGATGATCAATCACGGGTGATGTGGGGTTTCTGTAAAACAAACGTTCCCGTGCCTGTGTGACGCCGCACCCCCCTCTGTCCCTATCGGGACAGAGGGGGGTATCGCACTCTCCACAATTCCCCAACCACCGCCAAAACCAAACCGTCCTCGGAACAAATCACCCTCCTCCCGCGTCTTTAAGAAGTACAACGCAGAGGAGACTGCTAAATGCTGAAATGGGCTCTCATTTTCTTTGTTATTTCTTTGATCAGCGGCTTTTTCGGCTTTTCCGGCGTGTCCGCGGCAACCGCAACCATTGCGCGCGTTCTCTTCGCCATCTTCCTGATCATCTTCCTGGTATTCCTGATCCTCGCCGTCATGGCCGGCAATGCCGTCGTTTGACGGCAGGGATCATCGGCGCATCGGGGCGAGCCTAGATCAGGCTCGCCCCGACATTTATGGCGAGCGCCAGGATCGTCGTATTGAACAGGAACGACAGGATGGCGTGCAGAAGCGCGAGCTTACGCATCGAAACGGTGGAAATGCCGATATCGGCGGTCTGCGCCGCAACCCCGATCGTGAAAGAGAAATAGAGGAAGTCCCAATAGATCGGCTCCTCCAAAGGCTCGGCAAATTTCAGCCCCTGCCCCTTGCCGGGAACACTATAGAACCGGTGCGCATAGTGGATGGTAAACAGCGTATGCAGGAAGGTCCAGGATATCAGGATCGTCACGATCGCCATCATCACGCGGTAGAAGGCGATTTCGGGCGAAGCGTCCTTGACGCCGAGCAGATCGAGCGCAATACCGCCGATGCTCGCGATTGCCGCTGCAATCGACAGGAACAGCAGAAACCCATCCGAGAAATCGAGATCGGCCGAGCGCTTGCGAATGCGCTGCGGGTCGGCCGTCAGCATTCGATAGAGACTGTAGACGATATAGACGACGGCAGTGGTGTCCCAGGCGATCAGCAAATTGCCTGTATTGAGAGCTCTTGATGTCAGAAGCAGAAAGACGGCAATACCGGCAAGCACGGCAATAAGGATGACATGGTGTTTGCGCCACAGCACACGCCATCTGGAATGATGCAAATGTCCCTGCGCATCCATGCCGCTCTCCCGATCGCAAATCGTCTTTCAAAACAACGATTCGCCGACGAGAGTGGCAAATAAAAGGAAGCCCCGCAATACAGGGGCCTCGACCCTCAAAATGCAGCCTCAGCCCGTCCAGCCGCCGTCTATGACGTGGATCTGGCCTGTCGTAAAGCCCGCCTCGTCGCCGGCGAGATAGGTCACCAGCGCGGCGATCTCTTCGGCAGTCGCGATCCGGCCCATCGGCTGGCGGGCGATAAAGTCCTTCATCGCCTTCTCGTAGTCACCGGTTGCCTTCAGCCGCTCATGCAGCGAGGGGCTATCGACCGTGCCAGGGCAAATCGCATTGGCGCGAATGCCCTTGGCGACGAAATCGGCGGCGATCGATTTGGTCAGGCCGATCACGGCAGCCTTGGAGGCGCAATAGGCAAAACGGTTCGGCACGCCCTTCACGCTGGAAGCAACGGAGGCCATGTTGACGATCGAACCCTTGCCCTTCTCCAGCATGCCCGGCAGGAAGGCCCGGCAGGTCGTGTACATCGCCTTGGCATTGAGGTTGAAGGAGAAATCCCAATCCTTCTCCTCGCAATCCAGGATCGTGCCGGCATGCACGAAGCCGGCGCAATTGAAGAGCACATCGATCGGGCCAAGCTCTTCTGCGTAGGCCTTGACGGCGGCGCCATCGAGCACGTTCAGGACATGCTTGGTAGCGCCGTCGAGCGTCGAGAGCGTCTGCTCGTTGATGTCGGTGGCATAGACATGCGCGCCGAGCGCGATGAAGCGCTCCGCCGACGCCCGGCCGATGCCTTGCCCCGCCGCCGTAATGACGACCTTCTTGCCTTCCAACCCGTGACCCATGATCCTGATCCTTTCCTCCGGGACCATGATCCTATCCATTCCGCCGGCTGCGTAGCCGAAACCTCAGACAAGATCATGCAATAACAATCAGTTGACGCAGTTCTTCCTTAACCCTCGAAGGACTGCGCAAAGCGTCGATTCAGCTTGTCGATAAGGACTGTATGTCGTTCGCCGGTTCGCAGTCCATCGCTAATCACCGCGGATGCGTCGCTTTGAAATGCCATGTAGCCGTCATGCCGCGGCCGCACATAGGCGCCCTCCAGCGTCGCACGCGTATTGCGGTAAAAATCGAGCGCCGGCGCGTTGACCGCATCGCTGACCCAGGCGTCGGCATGGCCGGGCTGGCCGTTTCCGCTTGCATAAATGCCGGCCTGCACCGGCCCACCGGCGATCCAGCGCGCAAAGGCCTTCGCCTCCTCCGGCGCCTTTGTGCGTGCCGACACGGCAATGCCGGTGCCACCCAGCGCCGAACCATTCGGCGGCCGCCTGTCGATAACTGGCATATCCGCAAAGGCGATCCGTGCCGGCCTGAAACCCGCAAAGGAATAATTGACGTAACCGTAGATGAAGGGCGACGCCACATGGGGGCTGTCGGGCTGGCCCATCAGGTCGAGCACGGCGATCGGGTCCATCTCGTAACAACGGGCATCCATCCCGGCAACGATCCGTGCCATCCAGTCGAGCACCGCTTCACCATCGGCCTTGCTGATGAAATCCGGACCCTCAACGCTGCAGGGGGTGCCGAGATGAGCAGCCAGCGAGATAAAGGTCATCAGCGAATGCGGCGGCCGCATCGGCAGGATCGCTTTGCCTTCCTTGGCGAGCGTCACGAATTCGGCGAGATCCTTGACCGGCGCGCTCAGTCGGCCAGGCCGATAGGCCTGCACCTGTGTTGCCGCATCGAGCGGAAAGGCCCATTGCCGGCCTTGCCAGTTGTAGCTCGGATAAGAGCGCCCAACAGTGCCGGCGGCGATCGCGGCAATTTCCTCCGCATAGCCTGCGTCATCGAGCGGCAGCAAGCAGTTCTCGCGCGTGATCTGGCCGACATGCGGATGATCGATGACGATGAGATCGTATTGGGCGGCAAGCTCCTCCACCGGAAAGGTCTCGAAATCCTGCAGCGAGCGCTTTTCCCAGCTGATCTCGACATCGGTCTTTTCCCGCCACACCTTCGAGCAGGCGATCATTGGATCGTAGCCGCGCGGATGCGACCAGGTCATTCCCTTAAGTTTTACCATCATGCCTTCCCCGCGCTCGGCTTGCGCTCGACAATCAGGATGTGATCGGCGGCGAGTACGACTTCGTCGCGCTGGTTCAGCACTTCACAACGCTCGACCACACGACCGGAAGCCGGGCGTTTCGGATCATCCTCCTTCGCCGAAATGGTGACGCGGGTGCGGATCGTATCGCCGATATGCACCGGGCGGACGAAGCGGAGCCGATCATAGCCATAGGAAAAGGCGACGGGATTGATGAGCGAGGCCGTCAGTCCGACGCCGATCGCAAAGATCATCGTGCCATGCGCGATGCGCTGGCCGCCGGGCAAGGTCCTGGCGAATTCCGCATCCATATGATGCGGGAAGAAATCGCCGGTATGGCCGGCATGAACGACGAAATCCGTCTCGGTGATCGTCCGTCCCGTGGTCACCCTGACGTGGCCGAGTTCGTAATCTTCGAAATAGAGGGTTTGTTCTGCCATTGCTCAAGCCTTTGGAAGTTCGGCAATCGGCGTCGCCGGCGCGGCGCTCGATTGATAGGCGGCCTCGACGAGCGCCATGGTCTGCCAGGCATCCTCGACGGAGCCGATCAGTTCCTGATCCTCGCCGGATGCGAAGCGCTGCAGGTTGGCCATGCGGTTGACGAAAGCATCCGGGAACCAGGCGCCCTCCAGCTTGACCTCGACCCAATCGCTGCCGCCCTCAGGGCGGATCCACAGCTCGTCCGGCTCGCCGCGCGGATAGTCGAGATTGACGCCAAGCTTGACATAGGCAGCACCCTTGGTGCCGGCGATGCGAAACTCACAGGCCTGGAACTTGCGGCCGAAATCATGGTCGTGATTGACCGAGAGCACGCAGCGAACCTTGTCGCCATAATCGAGGATTGCCGCCGTCCGCGTCTGCGCGACATCGTGATTGGGATGGCCGATGGTCTTGGCATGAACGCCTCGCGGATTGCCAAGCAGCCCACGAATGAAATCGAGATAGTGGATCGAGTGCATGGCGATCTCGATCCGCGGCAGGCCTTTCAGAAAAGGCCAGAGCCCCCACGGTGTCGCAAGCGCCAGCCAGGCGTCGAAATCGACGACCTCGCCGAGATACCCTTTGTTCACCGCATCATAAAGCGCCAACATCATCGGCGCGAAGCGAAGCTGGAAATTGACGGCCGCCTTGATATCCCGTTCGCGGCAGACCCGCAGGATTTCGGAGGCGCCGGCAAGATCGCTGCCCATCGGCTTCTGGATCAGCGCGAAGGAGCCGCGCGGCAATTTCGCAAGGATGGTGGCGTGTGCTGCCGGCGGCGTCGCCAGATCGAAGATCGCATCCTCGACGGCAAGGGCTTCTGCCTCTGAGGCGAAAGCTTTAATGCCCCATCGAGCAGCTAGCGCCATCGCCTTTTCAGCATTCGGATCGTAGAGGCCCGCAACGGGAAAGTCGGCTTGCTTATAAGCCGGAAGATGCGCGTCGCCGACGATACTGCCGGCACCAAAGATCACGATCGGACGTGGCTTCGAAGGCTTCCGCCACCATTGGCGGAGGGATTTGGGATCGAAGGTCATGACACCCTCCCCTTGAGGGGGAGGGTCGGACCAACGGTCCGGGGCGGGGTGATCCCTCCTCGTGCGAAAACGGCAACGCTATGCGCCCGGAGCATCACCCCCACCCGCGCGTTCCGCGCGACCTCCCCCCTCAAGGGGGAGGTGACCACTTCGCGGTCTGTTCCACTCCAGTCTCTAATCATGATGAAACACCTCCTCCATCATGGCCCACCATTCGCCTTGCCTGCGGGTCTCGAACGGCTTCTGGCAGGGTATGCAGAAGGACCACCACTCCTGATTCTTCGGGCTGGCAGCCATCTTGGCCATATCGGCCTCGAAGTCCGTGCCGACATATTCCCAATAGCCGAAGAGCAGGTTTTCCGGCTCCTTCAGGAAGATCGAATAGTTGGTGACGTTGCATTCGGAGATCAGTGCGAGGATCTCGGGCCAGACGGCCGCGTGAAGCGCCTTGTATTCCGCGATCTTGGCCGGCTCCAGGCCGATCACCATTCCCATCCGCTGCATGGTCCGTTCCTCCTCAGCCGTGGATTTCCCGGGTGAACTCGCCGATCGAACGCGCCTTCACCGCTTCCCAGTCCCAGGCGATGCCGATGCCAGGCTCTGATGGCGCCACCGCCTTGCCATCGACGATGTCCATGCCCTTGGTGGTGAGATCGTCGAGCTGCGGGATGTATTCGACATATTTGCCGTTCGGCACGGCGCAGGTGAGGCTGACATGCAGCTCCATCAGGAAGTGCGGGCAGACGGGGATATCGAAAGCCTCGGCCGCATGCGCCACCTTCAGCCAGGGCGTGATGCCGCCGATGCGGGCGACATCCACCTGCACGATCGAGCAGGCGCCCTTCTGCATGTATTCGCGGAAATGCCGGATCGAATATATGGATTCGCCGACCGCGATCGGCGTCGGCGTCGATCGGGTCAGCCGGATATGGCCATCGAGATCGTCGGCCGGTAACGGCTCCTCGATCCAGGCAAGGTCCAGTTCCTTGAGGCGTGCTGCCCGGCGGATCGCCTCATCGACGGTGAAGCCCTGATTGCAGTCGGTCATGATCTCGAAGCCTGAGCCGAGTGCCAGGCGCATCGCGGCCAGCCGGTCGTAATCCTCGGAGCCATGCGGCTTGCCGATCTTCACCTTCGAGCCGGAAAAGCCCTTGGCCTTTGCCTGCAGAGCGTCTTCGACCAGGGCTTCCTTCTCGATGTGCAGCCAGCCGCCTTCCGTCGTGTAGAGCGGGCAACGATCCTTGGCGCCACCGGCAAGCTTCCAGAGCGGCAGGCCTTGCTTCTTGGCCCGCAGATCCCAAAGCGCGGTATCGACAGCCGCAAGCGCCAGCGCTGTGATCGGCCCGATCGTCGTAGCATGTGTGGCGAATTCCAGTCTGTGCCAGATCGCCTCGATGCAATCGGCATCCGCGCCGATCAGCAGCGGCACCAGATGGTCGGACAGCAGCCGCATGACGGACGAGCCACCGGTGCCGATCGTATAGCTGTAGCCGGTGCCGACTGCGCCGTCGCTGTCGGTGATGGTGACGATCGGCGTCTCCTGACTGACGAAGCTCTGGATGGCATCCGTCCGCTTCACTTTCGGCGGCAGGTCGACCATGCGCAGTTCAATTTTCTCGATACGTGCCATGGGAGCTATTCCTCAGTTTGCCAGGCTCTTGCCGGTTTCGGCAGAGAACAGATGTGCCTGGCTGAGATCGAAGCTCATCTTCAGCCGTTCGCCGCTCTTCAGCGCGCGCGGATTGAGCATGCGCGTCACCCATTCGCGCCCGGCGAATTCGACAAAGACGAGTGTTTCATTGCCGAGCGGTTCGGTGATGGCAACCGGCAAGGTCAGCTCGTAGACCGCCGATTCCACGCCGGAATGCAGGCCGTGGCCGGTCGGGAAGATATCGTCGGGCCTGAGACCGAAGACGACCTTTTCTCCTTCCCTGACCTTGCCGGCAAACTGGTTCGGCAGCGGCAGACGGTCGCCATTCTTAAAGATGAGTTCTCCGCCCTTCAGCGTCGCCTCTTCGATGTTCATCGGCGGCGAACCGATGAAGCCGGCAACGAAGCGGGTGGCGGGCCGCTTGAACACTTCGTCCGGCGTGCCGACCTGTTCGATGTGGCCGTCGCGCATGATGACGATGCGGTCGGCCAGCGTCATGGCTTCTACCTGGTCGTGCGTCACGTAGACCACCGTCGACTGCACTTTGGCATGCAGTTTCTTGATCTCGGTGCGCATCTGCGTGCGCAGCTTGGCATCGAGGTTCGACAGCGGCTCGTCGAAGAGGAAGACCTCCGGCTGGCGCACGATAGCGCGGCCCATGGCAACGCGCTGACGCTGGCCACCGGAAAGCTGCGCCGGGCGGCGATCCATCAGCGCTTCGAGGCTCAAAATAGCAGCGGCCTCGTTGACGCGCCGGTCGATCTCGGCCTGCGGCTGCTTGGCGATCTTCAGCGAGAAACCCATGTTCTCGCGCACGGTCATATGCGGATAGAGCGCATAGGACTGGAACACCATGGAGATGTTGCGGTCGCGCGGCGGCAGGTCGTTGACGATCGTATCGCCGATCTCGATCGTGCCGTCGGACACATCCTCCAGACCTGCGATCATGCGCAGCGTCGTCGACTTGCCGCAGCCGGACGGACCGACGAGCGCGATGAACTCCTTGTCCGCGATGTCGAGATCGATCCCGTGGACGATTTCCAGTGCGCCGTAACGCTTGACGAGTTTTTTGAGGGAAACCTGAGCCATGGAGATCAACCTTTGACCGCACCGAATGTCAGACCCGACACCAGATGCTTCTGAATGATGAAAGTGAGAGCGAGCGCCGGAATGATCATCACGACCGCCAGCGCGCACATGCCGCGCCAGTCGATGGTGAACTCGGCCGTGTAGTCGAGCAGGCCCACAGGCAGCGTCTTGGAATCGACGGAACGCGTCAGCTGCGAGGCGAGAGCATATTCATTCCAGCAGGTAAGGAAGGCGAAGATGCCGGCCGATGCGATGCCGGGGCCTGCTAGCGGAAATTCCACCTGCCAGAACGCCTGCCAGCGCGTGCAGCCGTCGATCTGCGCGGCCTCGGCGAGATCCTTCGGTACCTGTCGGAAGAAGCCATCGATCAGCCAGATCGTGAACGGCACGTTCAGCGCGACATAGGTGAGGATCAGGCCGAAATGCGTATCGATGATGCCGAGCCGCGCATAGACCATGAAGAGCGGCAGCGATAGCGCCACGCCGGGTACGGAGCGCGTCAGCATCAGCCCGAGGAACACGGCCGATTTGCCTGCGAAACGAAAGCGAGCGAAGGCATAGCCGCCCGACATTCCGATGACGAGGGCAATGGCGGTCGAGGTGACGGAGATGATGAGCGAATTGCGGAAATAATCCCAGACGGGGATGCCGCCCTGCCCGACGCCGCTGAACATGGCGCGATAGGCTTCCAGCGACAGCTCCTGCGGGATCCAGACCGGCGGCTTCGCCATGATTTCCACGGTCGGCCGTAGAGAGCTGATGACGATCCAGAAACCGGGCAGGCAGATGATAAGCATCGCGAGGAAGAGGCCGATGAGATAGGCGACCTTCCAGAGGCGGCGCTGCAGGCGTTGTTGAGCGTTGCGATCCATGATTACCACTCCGCTCCGATCTGGGTGCGGGCAAGCGCCAGCTTACGGAAGAAATAGACGGTGAAGACGATCGAAAGGATGATCGAGACATAGGCCATGGCATTGGCGAGCCCCATCTGCGCGTCGGCATAGGCAGTGCGCCCGACCAGCGTCCAGATCAACTCCGTGCGCCGCGCCGGCCCGCCATCCGTCATGATCTTGACGATGTCGTAGGCGCGGGCAACGTCGAGCGAACGGATCGTCATGGCGATGAAGGCGAACGGCATCAGGAACGGCCAGGTGACGTAGCGGAAGGTCTGCAAGCTGGTGCAGCCATCGACCTTGGCGGCCTCGACCGGCTCCTGCGGCATGGCGAGCAGACCGGCTAGGATCAGGATCGCGAAGACCGACGTCGACGACCAGACTTCGGCAATGACGATGGAAAACAGTGCCAGATTGCCATCGATCAGCCAGGGAATGGCCGTCTCGGTAATGCCCAGGGATTGCAGGGCATTGTTGATGATGCCGACATTGTCGTTGAACATGAATTTGAACTGGAAGCCGACGAGAACGGGCGAAAACATCATCGGGAACATCATCAGCGTGCGCAGCACGCGCTTGCCGTAGGTCGCCTTGTTGACCAGCAAAGCCAATCCGAGGCCAAGCAGCATTTCCAGATTGAGCGCGATCGTCAAAAGCACCACGGTGCGCACGAAGGCGGCGAGGAACACCGGATCCGAAAGGATGCGCATGTAGTTGCGCAGACCGATGAAGGTGAAGAGTGTGGCCGGCCGCGTCAGGCGAAACGGCGTGAAGCTGGAATAGAAGGAGAGCAGCAGCGGAAACAGAACCACCGCCGCTAGGACGATGATCGCCGGAAGAAGAAGCAGGACCGGTGGAGATATTCTTTTGAGCATGGTTTGCACCTGTCGGCATTCCTCGGCAGCGTGGCCCGGACTGCGTGGAATGGATTGCTTGGGACCGAGAAGCCGGCAGCAAACCGGCAGGGCAGACCGGCCCCTTACGGTGCCGATCGAAAACCATTCTCGAACTCAGTTTGCGGAAATCCCGCACGCCCGAGACGCGCGGGATTTCGATAGCACCTCTTAGAGAGCGCCAGCGTCCTTCAGAACATCGGTTGCCTTCTGCGCCGCAGCGTCGAGCGCCTCCTTCGAGCTCTTGTCGCCGAGGATCGCGGCCTGAAGCTCGGGATAGACGACGTTGGAAATCTCGATCCATTGCGGCGTGCGCGGAACCGGGAAGGCATATTTCATGGCTTCCTGGAAGGTGCTCAGAACTTCCTTTTTGTAAGGGTCGGATGCAGCCTGCTGGATATCCCAATCCCATACGGCCTTGCGGGTCGGCAGCGTGCCATTGGCGGCTTCGAGCTTCTGCGAGTCGTCGTTCGTCAGGAACCAGACGAGCGAAGCGGCTGCATCCTTGTGGGCACAGGCTTCGGTGACCGAGAAGCCATGATGTCCGGACCAGCCGGTGTGCTTGCCCGAGGAACCGGCGGGCTGCACGACGACACCGACATTGCCGGCGATCTTCGAAGACTTCGGATCATTGAAATAGGTCGCCCAGCCCGGCCAGTCGAGATCGAGGGCGATCGAACCAGAGGCAAAGCCGGCACCGAGATCGTCCCAGAGATAGTTGGTCGTGCCGGCCGGAACAGCCTTGGCCTTGTACATGTTGACGAACCAGTCGAGCGCGCGCACGCCGGCTTCGGAATTGAAGGCAGGCTTGCCGTCCTTGTCGAGATATTCGCCGCCTTCGGCGACGAGCATTTCATAGAAGCGGCCGTTGATGGCCTCTTCCTTGCCGGGGAATTGCGTGCCGAAGAAGTTCGGCGGGTTGGAGAAGAAGATCGCCTGATCGGAGACTTCCTTCCAGGTCTTCGGTGGCGCCAGATCGTAGCCGTACTTCGCCTTGAACGCCGTCTTCTTGGCCTCGTCGTTATAGAGGCTCTTCTGATAGTAGAGCGCCGAGACGTCGAACTGGGCACGCGGCAACATGATCAGACGGCCGTCGATGGTCGAGGCCTGAATTGTGGAATCGACGAACTGGGCGATTTCTTCCTTTGGCAGCAGCTTCGAAAGATCGGTGTAGAGATCAGGATATTGCGGCGCGAAGGACGAATGGTTCGAGCCGACGCACCAGGAGATGCTGCCCGAGGCCATGTCCGACTTGATTTCCTTATCGAGCTCGAAGTGGTTCTTCTTCGACAGGATGTTGACCTTGGCGCCGGTTTCCTTCTCCCACTCGGAAATGCGCGCGTAGAGCGGCTCATATTGCTGACCGCCGATGAGCTTGGCGTCGATCGTCACACCCGGAAATTTACCCGGCAGATCGGCAGCGAAGACCGCTGTGCCGGCAAGCAATGCCATCGTGCCGGCAGCTAAACCGGCCCTCCAATTCCTCATCGAACTTCCTCCCTTAAGCTCGGACCCCTTGTCCGATCGTCCTCGCGACCCAAATATGGATCAATGATTTATAAGTAAACATCTTATTCATTGGCCGTCAAGCCGCGATCGTGCGCTTGTAAAATGCCTTCATTCATATATGAATGATAGTTCACGTTTCTTCGCATGGGGACTTGTTGATGAGCATAGAAGACGACAGTGATCGCTACCGCGCACCGGCGCTGGACAAGGGGCTCGACATTTTGGAGCTGCTGGCAACGATCGATGGTGGCCTGACGCAGGCCGAAATCGCCAAGGCGCTCAATAAGAGCCCCAACGAATTCTACCGCATGCTCGATCGTCTCGTACGGCGCGGCTATGTGCAGCGGCAGGATGGCGATCGTTTCTATCTGACGCTGAAGCTCTTCGGCCTTGCGCATTATCATGCGCCGGTGCGTCGCCTCGTCTCCTTCGCCACACCGCTGATGCGCGAATTCTCCAACCGTGCCGAACAGGCCTGTCATCTGGCGATTTATGATCGCGGCTCGGTCGTCGTCATCGCACAGCAGGATTCGCCGACCTATTGGGGCATCTCCATCCGCGTCGGCGCGCAGATCAATCTCTATAATACCGGCTCCGGCCATATTCTTCTGGCATTCCGGGATGCAAAGCAGCGCCAGATGATGATCAACGAGCAGAGACGCCAGGAACAGGATCCGGAGGAGCCGCCTGCCGATCTCGAGGAAAAGCTCGCAGCAATTCGTGAAAAGGGCTTCGAAACCATGAGCAGCCTGCAGACGAGCGGCGTACACAATATTTCCGCGCCCGTGCTGGCAATGGACGGCAACGCGCTTGCCGCCCTCACCTGCCCCTATATCGAGCCAGTGAACCCGAAGGCGCCTACGCGCGAGCAGGTGGTCGAATATGTCCGGGAAGCGGCCAAGCAAATCTCCGAAACCGTGGCCGGCACAGTGGACAAGGCCGAGTTATAATTTTTATTTGAATAAACTATTCTTCTGTGAGTATATGTTGAGCAAGCAGGTATGGGAGGAACGCCATGCTTTTCGACAGCCATCTGCACATCGTCGACCGGAAACGTCTCGCCTATCCTTGGCTGGCCGGCACCGGCGCGCTCAATCGCGACAGCCTCTATGAAGACTATGCGCGCGAGGCCAAGCGGCTTGGGATCACCGATACGCTTCACATGGAGGTCGACGTCGCCGAGGATGATATCGAACGGGAAAGCGATTACGTCAAAGGCCTGAGCCGTGAGCCCGGCAGCCTCCTCAGGGGTGCCATCGCCGCCTGCCGCCCTGAGAGCACGAACTTCCCCGCCTATCTCGAACGCGTACTTGCCGATCCTTTCGTCAAAGGTTTCCGCCGTGTACTGCATGTCGTGCCAGATGACGTCTCCGAGGGCTCCCTCTTCCGCGAAAACCTGAAGCGGCTCGGCAATACCAGGCTCACCTTCGATCTCTGTGTCCTGCCGCATCAGATGTCCAAGGCGCTCGCGCTCATCGACCTCAATCCCAATATCCGCTTCGTCCTCGACCATTGCGGCGTACCGGCGGTGAAGGATGGCTTCAGCGAAAGCTGGGCGGCAGGGATCACGGAAGCGGCGAAACGCCCGAATGTCATCGTCAAGATTTCCGGTGTGATCGCCTATGCAGATCCAGACAACTGGACGCCAGAAACGCTGCGTCCCTTCGTCGAACATTGCATCGCAAGCTTCGGCTGGGATCGTGTCATATGGGGCAGCGATTGGCCGGTCTGCACGCTCGGCGGCAATCTCTCCACCTGGGTCGCAGCCACCCACACGCTGATGCAAGGCGTAAGCAGCGACGAACGAAACCGGCTCTATCGCCTCAATGCCAAGCGCCTCTGGTCTCTTTGAGATCGGAGGTGTTCCATCGAAAGACACGTCATGACCGCCACCGTCGGCATATCCAGCACCCATCCGAAGACCATGCCGGCCGATCACGCCGAGATTCCTGTCTGGAATGCGGAAAACTGGTTCTACGAAGATTTCGAAATCGGCCAGAAGATCCGCTCGCTGCGCCGCACGATCTCCGAAGGCGAGTCCCAGCAGTTCAACGCGCTGGTGCTTGACATGCATCCTTACGTCAGCGATCAGATCTTCGCCGAAACCGAGGGCCTGTTCGGCAAGCGGCTCGTTGCCGGTGCCTTCGTCTTTTCTGCCGGCCTCGGGCTCGTCGCCACCAATTGCGTCAACGCCTTTTCCTATGGCTACGACAAGCTGCGCTTCATCAAGCCCACCTTCATCGGTGAGACGATCTACACCATCCGCACCAATCTGGATAAGCAGCCGAAATATGCCGAGCTCGGCCTGATCCGCTCTTCTTACGAAGTCTTTAAGGGCGAAGGCGAGCTGGTGCTCTATTGCGAGCATATCCAGACCGTACGCTACAGGAACGGTCGGCCGGCGGACGCACCGCCGCTGAAAGTCTGACATGACCAAGGATAACGAAGACGGCCTGCTCTCCGGCATCATCGTGCTGGATATGAGCCAGTTTCTTGCCGGCCCGATGGCGGCGCTACGGCTCGGCGATCTCGGCGCGAGGATCATCAAGGTCGAGCGGCCCGATGGCGGCGATCTCTGCCGCCGGCTTTATCTCAGCGACACCGAGATCGGCGGCGATTCCACGCTCTTTCACGCCATCAACCGCGGCAAGGAGAGCTTTGCCGTCAATATGAAGGATGAGGGCGACCTGCAGGAACTGCGCCAGCTCATCGCCAAGGCCGACGTCATCATCCAGAATTTTCGCCCCGGCGTCATCGAAAGGCTTGGCCTCGACTACGCTGCCGTTGCCGCGATCAATCCGCGCATTGTTTATGGCAGCATCACCGGATACGGCCCTGACAATGAATGGCGCCACTTCCCCGGACAGGATCTCCTGGCCCAGGCCCGCTCCGGCGTCATGTGGCTGAATGGCGAGGCGGATGACGGGCCTGTGCCCTTCGGCCTCGCCGTCGCCGACATGCTGGCCGGCAATCTCCTGGTTCAGGCCATCCTTGCCGGACTGGTGCGCCGCGGCGTCACCGGCCACGGCGTGCATGTGGAGACGAGCTTGCTGGAGGCGCTGGTCGATTTCCAGTTCGAAGTGCTGACCACACATCTGAACGACGGCGGCCGACTGCCGAAGAAATCCGCCGTGCGCAATGCCCACGCCTATCTCGCGGCGCCGTATGGCGTCTATCGCTGTGCCGATGGCTGGCTGGCATTGGCGATGATGCCGCTGGAAAAACTCACGCCACTGCTCGATCTGCCCGCGCTTGCCGGTTATACGCCGGATGATGCCTTCCAGCGCCGCGACGAGATCAAGAGCATGATCGCCAACCGCCTGCGGGAAAAGACGGTTCAGCAATGGCTCGCCATTCTGGAGCCCGCCGATATCTGGGCGGCGGAAGTGCTGGATTGGCCGAAACTCTTGCAAAGTGCCGCCTTCCGTAAGCTCGAAATGCTGCAGACGGTGACACGCAATGACGGAACATCCGTGTGCACGACGGCAAGCCCGATCCGGGTGAATGGTGTTCGAGCCAAGAACGATATGGCGGCGCCGACGATCGGCGAGCAGTCAGACAAGGTCAGGGCGGAGTTTCTTCGGTAACTCATCGCACATTTTGTATGCGCTGGCCTGACATATCTTCCAAAACGAAAAAGGGCGCCGCATCCCTGCGACACCCCTCTCAAATCATAACTCCCCAAAGAGAGAGCCAATCTCACTTTCAAGCCGCAGCGAGCTGCAGCTCCTTGCTGACCATGGCGCGCAGCGTGCCGAGATCCTTGGCGAAAGCACGGATGCCTTCGGAAAGCTTCTCGGTTGCCATTGCGTCTTCGTTCATCATCCAGCGGAAGGTCTTTTCGTCGACGGCGATCTTCTCGACCGAGCCCTTGGGCTCCGGCGAGAGCTTGCGCTCCAGCTTGCCTTCGTCCTTGGAAAGCTCGTCGAGCAGGTTCGGGCTGATCGTCAGGCGATCGCAGCCGGCCAGCGCTTCGATTTCGCCGGTGTTGCGGAAGGAGGCCCCCATGACGATCGTCTTGATGTCGTTGGCCTTGTAGTAGTGATAGATGTCGCGCACCGAGATGACGCCCGGATCTTCCTCTGCCGTGTAGTCCTTGCCGGTCGACTTCTTGTACCAGTCGAGGATGCGGCCGACGAAGGGCGAGATCAGGAATGCCTTGGCGTCGGCGCAGGCAATCGCCTGGGCCTTGCTGAAGAGCAGCGTCAGATTGCAGTCGATGCCTTCC
This sequence comes from Rhizobium pantanalense, assembly GCF_030182525.1. Classification (NCBI taxonomy): domain Bacteria; kingdom Pseudomonadati; phylum Pseudomonadota; class Alphaproteobacteria; order Hyphomicrobiales; family Rhizobiaceae; genus Rhizobium; species Rhizobium pantanalense. The sequence goes on along the minus strand of NZ_JAQJCH010000001.1, from coordinate 86,394 downwards.
TTCTGCAGCACTTCGGCGGCGCGAATGCCTTCCCAGGTGGAGGCGAGCTTGATCAGGATGCGGTCACGCTCGATGCCGCGCTCCTTGTAGGCGGCGATGATGGCGCGGGCCTTGGCAAGCGATGCTTCGGTGTTGAAGGAGAGGTCGGCATCGACTTCGGTGGAGACGCGACCGGGAACGAGGCCGGAGAGCGCTGCGCCGACGGAGATCGCCAGACGGTCGGCAACTGCGGCAACGACGGCTTCGGAGGCGCCGCCCTGCTTCTTGCCCCAGGAAACGGCTTCCTTGATCGCGTCGGCGAACATCGGCGTGCCAAGCGCCTTCAGCACGATGGTCGGGTTGGTGGTGCAATCCACCGGCTTCAGGCGAGCGACTGCCTCTATATCGCCGGTATCGGCCACGACCGTCGTCATGGCGCGGAGTTGATCAAGCTTGGAAGTCATAACAGGTATCCTTGTTGAATGAGGCCCATTTGGATGGGAGATATCGGGCAGCAGATCCGATCTTTTCGTCGGGCGGACTTGAAGGCGTCAGGGATGCAGCCTTCCTTCTCCTATGTTTCGGTAACGGGATAAAAAGCGCGAAAGTTCCATTTCCGGTGAACGGCCGAGCGATGAGGAGACAACCTTCCGAAAACAGGCTTTTCGCCGGCACCGGGCGCCCTATATGGCTCCCTGTCCGGCCTGGCACTTGCTCGGAGCAGCACTCGCACATTGTCCTCCTCGATTGGACAAGACCGAATTCCTCACCACCGACTATCAGCAATCTCACACGGAAAAGTCAAGGACATTTGTGCAATTCGATTGACATAAGTTTCATGTCATAGAATATCTGCAGCAGAAGAGCCGATCTCGCCTGCTCCTGTCATCCGCCATAGCCACATTTCGCTCTCAGGCGGATCATGACGTTAAATGACGTGTGCGACAATCTTGCCGGAGGACCTGTGGCCAAACTGAGACGCGGAACCCATACCGCTTATTCGGAGACCTCCTCCCTGAGGCTTCGCGCCGCCTGGCTCTATTACAATCAGGGTCTGACGCAGAAGGATGTTGCCGAGCAGCTCGGCATCAGCCGCACCACGGTCATCCGCTTGCTGGACGAGGCCATGCGCCGCGCCGAAGTGCAGATCTGGATCACCGAAGGCATCGATGATTGCGTTGAGCTGGCGATCAAGCTCGAACGCACCTATGGGCTCGACGAGGCGATCGTCGTTCCCGAGCCCGCCGGCGGCAATGTCAACGCTCAGGCAAAGAGCGTCGGCCTGGCACTCGGCCAGTTCCTGACGGAAGCCATCCCCGACAATTATACGATCGGCGTCGGCTGGGGCCGCACGATGACCGCGTCGCTTGCAAGCTTCCGCCCGACCCGCCGCGACAATTGCAAGGTGGTCTCCCTGCTCGGCGGTATCGTCGCGGTCCACCAGACAAACCCGATTGACTATACGTGGCGCCTGGCAAGCCAGCTTGGCGCGGAATGCTACATGTTCCTGGCGCCGCTTCTCGTCGATTCTGTCGAGACCAAGCGCAATCTCATCGAAAAATGCGGCCTCGAGGCCATCTACCGGCTGGCCGAGAACCTCGATCTCGCCATTGTCAGTTGCGGCGATATCGGCCCGCAATCGACCTCCTTATCGGAGGGCTTCATTTCGAAGCGGGAACTGGAGGAGCTGATCGACATGGGTTGCGTCTGCGACACCATGTTCAACTTCCTCGATGCCGACGGCAATTCGGTGGATCATCCGATCAACAAGCGTGTCATGTCCGTCGATCTCGATACGCTGAAAAAGGCAAAGCACATCGTGATCTCCTCCGGCGGCGCCCACCGCGCCCAGGCGATCAGCGCCACCATCAAGCGCATCGGCTGCAATACGCTGATTACGGATGAGAGCGCTGCCAAGGCGCTGCTGCAGATGGCTTTGGCGAAGGCGGCTTGAGCAATTGCATTTGAGTATGCGGAGGGTGCATACCCCCTCTGTCACTTCGTGACATCTCCCCCACAAGGGAGAGATTGTAGGGAGTTTGCGGCTCCCTCCAGCGAATGCTCCACAATGGTAATTTCAGCGAATTCGATATCTGCTTTGAACTAAGAAGCCGCTGCGGATTACCAATCTCCCCCTTTGTGGGGGAGATGTCCCGAAAGGGACAGAGGGGGATATCACGGGCACCGCAACCTCGGAGCTACAAGAGCTCGCCCCCTCAAGCATCCCCCGCTTCCCACCCCAGCATCGCCCGCTTGCGCGTCAGCCCCCAGTGATAGCCCGTGAGCTGACCGTTCTTCCCGAGCGCGCGATGGCAGGGCACGACGAAGGAGATCGGGTTGCGGCCGACAGCTGCGCCCACGGCCCGCATCGCCGTCGGCTGGCCAATATCCTTGGCTATGTCGGAATAGGTCACCGCGCGGCCCATTGGGATCTTCAACAGGCTTTCCCAGACGCGAAGCTGGAAATCCGAGCCGATCAGCACGACGCGCAGCGGCTGGTCGCTCGACCAGTTCGAGCGCTCGAAGATGCGGGCCGCATAAGGTGCCGTCGCATTTGGATCCTCGATGAACTCGGCATTAGGCCAGCGGCAGGTCATGTCTGCGAGGCAAGCCTTCTCATTGCCGGAATCGCTGAAGGCGAGACCGGCAAGGCCGCGATCCGTGACCATGATCAAGGCGAGGCCGAAGGGCGAGATATGAAACGCATAGCGCATCACCAGACCGCTGCCCCTCGCCTTCCATTCGCCCGGGGACATCGCCTCATGCGTGACGAAAAGATCATGCAGCCGGCTCGGACCGGAAAGACCGACCTCGAAAGACGTCTCCAGGAGCGGCAGATCCTCCTTGCGCAGGAGCCGCTTGGCATGATCGAGCGTGACGGCCTGCAGGAACGCCTTGGGCGACAGACCGGCCCAGCGCGTGAACGTCTTTTGCAGCTGGGTCGGCGACTGGCCGAGCCGGTCAGCAAGCATCTCCAGCGACGGTTGATCGCGATATTCCTCGGTGATGAGCTCGATGACCTCCCGCACGGTGTCGTAATCCTGACCTTCCGGGGTGATGTCTTTCTTCAGCTGTGCAATCGCATTCATGATCTTTCTCCTTGGAAAGGAGAAAACCACGGCAAGAGGGCTAAAACCACCCGTTTCTTGCGCATGTGGTCTCTCTGCGAAAATGTGATGTCGCCGATTTGGGCAGGCTGCTCATATCCGCTGTGTTACGGTCGCCAAGGCACGTTTGAAGGCCTTGGCAAAACTCTCACGATCCTCCGGATTGAGGAAAGAGCCGACATCGGTGTCGTGGTTTCTGTCCCGGACATGCATGGAAACAACGCCGATCTCGCTGTGACGGCGAACCAGGAAGCGCGTCCAGAACGGATTGAAATCATGTTCCACCATGCGGCCCGTCGGCGAGAATTTCCGGATGGAAACGTTGGTGCGCGATACCGTCACCTCTTCGCGCACACGGCCCGAGCGGTAGTTCAGCCAGAAGGCACCATAGAGCAGGAAGAAATCGGCGCCGAAGAAAATGCCGATCGGCCAGGCGCCGCGCGTGACGAAGAGAATGCTGTAGAAGAGACAGAAGATGCCCGCCAAGGCCAGCATGACCCTGAACCCCTTTCGCGGCAGCGAGCGATGGGGAAACAATTCGGCGGCGAAAACCGGCCTGTTGCCGTCTCCAGCCGTATCGGCGTTGCGTTTCGTCATAGGACTTGAGTATAGGTCGCTTATGGCAAATCCAAAGATCAAATCCAGCGCCCAAACCGCGAAAAAGTCAAATGTGACCGCAGGCCGCAAGCCGGCGGGAAAGAGCCTTTATTCCAAAGCGGACCTGGAAGAGATCTTCCGGCGCTTCTCCATCCAGCGGCCGGAACCGAAGGGCGAGCTCGAGCACGTCAATCCTTTTACGCTGGTCGTTGCCGTGGCGCTTTCAGCGCAGGCGACCGACGCCGGCGTCAACAAGGCGACGCGTGCCCTCTTTGCCGTTGCCGATACCCCGCAGAAGATGCTCGATCTCGGCGAGGAACGCATCCGCGAATATATCAAGACGATCGGCCTTTACCGCAACAAGGCGAAGAACGTCGTGGCACTATCGGAAAAGCTGATTACCGACTTCGGCGGCGAGGTGCCGCGGACGCGCGAAGAGTTGATAACCCTGCCCGGCGTCGGCCGAAAGACCGCCAATGTCGTGCTCTCCATGGCCTTCGGCCAGGCGACGATGGCCGTCGATACGCATATCTTCCGCATCGCCAACCGGCTGCTATTGGCTCCGGGCAAGACGCCCGACGAAGTCGAGCAGCGGCTGATGAAGATCATCCCCGATCAGTATCTCTACCATGCCCACCATTGGCTGATCCTGCACGGCCGCTATGTGTGTAAAGCGCGTAAGCCCGAATGCGAGCGCTGCGTGATCGCGGACCTCTGTCGCTCGCCGGAAAAGACCTGGGACATCCCCGCTCCCCTGGTCGAACTTCCGGCGCAGATCATCGGGGCTGAAGCGGCAGGCTGAATCTATCGAAGGCGCGGGTTTGCTTCCTTGTGCGAGATCAGCTTGTGCAGATGCACCATCATGCCGGCAGCAAAGAGCGGCGTCAGCAGATTGAGAAGCGGGATTGCCAGAAAGGCCGCGATGACCAGACCGGCCAGAAAGACCGTGACGGCGTGCTTGACGCGGAATTGCCGCGCCTCGTCGGGTGAGCGGAAGCGCATGGCGGCGAATTCGAAGAATTCGCGTCCGAGCAGATAGCCGTTCACCAGAAAGAACGCGATCAGGTTGACGCCCGGAATGAACAGCAGGAACAGCGCCACAATATTGCCGACGATGACGACGCCGAGAAACCGCACGGAGCTTTTCATCGCCGCCACAATCGGCATCGCCGTTCCGGGCGCATCGCCTGGATAATCGTGCTTTTCCACAACTTCGGCGACATCATCGAGAAAGAGTCCCGCAATCAGGGCCGTGACCGGCGAAATCAGCAGCGCCATGGCCAATGCCAATGCAATGCCGGCGAAGATGGCAAGGAAGAGCGTAAGCCAACCCGTCCAATCCGAGGTGGACGGCATAAAGCCCTGCAGCCAAGGCAATACGAAGGAATTGAAGGCGCCTCGCAGGACGAACCAGAGCACGAGAAGCGCCAGCAATGTGAGACCCAGAACCTTCCAGAAAACCTTGCGCGTCTCCGGCGCAAAGAGATTTTCTAGGGAGAGGCGGGCAGCAAGGCCAATCATTCGGTCTACCTCTTTTGGTGGCAGTGGGACACTTAAGAAGCGGTTGCATCGATATCAATATCCCGTGCAGATATATGAATGTGCCAATTAAAAATTTGAATTATTGTAATACAGTTTGCACTAATATATCCTGTACGCCACATTAAGAACAACAACCGCAACAAGATCGGCGGCCCGTTCAAAATTGAATGGCAAATTGACATAGAAATTGACGCAACAGAACATCGAAAAGACCACCAAAGGGGCGCAAAACTTGGAAGACCTGAGTCAGAAACTTAGACAATATATAAAGATCGGCACTCCCGCCGAACGAAGAATTGCTAAGTATTTCTCCGAGCATCTGAATGAACTACCGTTCGAGACGGCTTCCTCCGTTGCCGACAGGCTGGAACTGAGCCCGATGACGGTAGGACGGTTTTTGCGGTCGCTCGGCTATCACGGTCTGGATGGGATAAAGGTACATCTCAAGGAAAATGCGCCCAGCCTCACGTCGCAATTGCCCAATATCCTCGAACAGCTTCAGAAGGACGCAAGCGAAGGTCGCCCCCTTGCAACGCAAATTGCCGAACAGGTCGAGATGCTGCAGCATATCTACAACCTCGCCGGCCAGCCGCAATGGCGCGACGCGGTTGCGACAATTCTGTCCTCCGGCAATGTCTTCATCACCTCCCATCCCAGTCTCGCGGGGATTGGCCGCTATTTCCGCGACCGCCTGACCTTTGCCCGTGATCAAGTCCTTTTCCTCGATGGCGCCAATGGCAGCTATATCGAGCTGTTCGGCGAGCCATCCGAGGATGCGCTCCTCGTTGTCATCGATTCCGCGGGTTTCGTCACATCGCGTCTTCTGGCGCGTTCGGCTCGTCGCGCGGGCTGCAAGGTATTGCTGGCAACCGGTCAATTCACGGAATGGGCGCATGAATTCGCAAACATAACGCTGTCCCTGCCGCCCCAACGAGCCAATAGCCACGAAAACCTTGCAGCCATAATGGCGCTAATGGAATATCTCGCGATTTCAGTCGCTCACGCCGCAGGTGAAACGGCGGAAATGAGAACGCGCCGCATAGAAGAGCTTCAAGGTATATTCGCCCAGGCGCCGCTCCGGTAAGCCACCTATTCCATGGCGTCCAGTTCTGCGCGGTGGCGGTACATGGCGAGAAAACGCCGGTAATCGCGATCGTAGAGTTCTTTCTTTTCCGCATTCGGCAGCCGCTCGTGACCGCCCGGATACATGGCGGCGCCGGCAACTCCGAGGCTTTCGTGAATCCCGCAGGAGACGGAGGCGGCGATTGCCGTGCCGAGCAGGACCGTCTCGTTCATCTTCGGGATGACCACTTTGCAGCCGGTCACGTCGGAGTAGAGTTCCATCAGCACCGAATTCTTCACATGGCCGCCGGCGACATGCAGCGTGTCGGGCACGTAGCCGTAATCCCGCATTCGCTCCAGGATATGGCGAATGCCGAGCGCAATGCCGACGCTGGTGCGCCAGTATAGCCGGCAGAGGCCATCGAAGGAGGCGTCCAGCGTCATACCGCTGATGACGCCCAATGCATGCGGATCGGCAAGCGGCGAGCGATTGCCGTGAAAATCGGGCAGCACATGGATACGCCCGCCGAGGGAATCACCTTCCGCAGGCCTGAGCTCGGCAATCCGCCGGACGATACGATCGTGCAGCACCGCCGTCGGAGGTCCGCCGGCTGCATGCATGCTGACGATATGGTCGAGCAATGCGCCCGTGGCCGACTGCCCGGCCTCGGCAAGCCACATCCCGGGGAAAACGGCCTCGTAATATGGCCCCCACATGCCCGTGCTGCGTTTGCGTTCGCGCGCAAAGGAAACCACGCAGCTCGAGGTTCCGGCAATCAGCGCCAGCTGATGCTCCAATGTGGCGGCATCGCCTGCATGGGCCGCAAGCGCGCCGAGCGCGCCCGCATAGGCGTCGATCATGCCCGCACCGACATGGCATTCACGGTCGAGACCCAGCGCTTGCGCCGCTTCGGCCGTCAGTGTGCCGATGGACCGGCCGACGGCAACGCTCTCGTCGGGCAGGCTGCCGCGTTCGCGCAGATCGCCAAGACCGATCACGTTGAGAAAATCGGCCTGCCAGCCCGGCTCACGATGCGCGAGGTAATTCCATTTCGCCACCAGCGTCGAGCGCGACCGCGCAAGCGAACCGGTCGCCTTCCAGGTCATGAAATCGGCAAGATCGAAAAAATAGCCGGCCTGCGCCCAGCTTTCCGGCAGGTTCTCCTTCAGCCACATCAGCTTCGGCATTTCCATTTCCGGCGACATGAACTCGCCGGAATATTCGAGAACCGCATGACGCGTCGCCGTGCAGTAATCTGCCTCGGCCAGTGCCCGATGATCGAGCCAGACGATGGTATCGAATCTCTTCTCGCCACCGGTGGAAACGGTGAGTTGCCCGCCATCGCGATCACGCACGACCAGCGAACAGGTCGCATCGAAGCCGATCGCACCGATGACGGACGCATCGACACCGGATGCCTTCAAAGCTGCGCGAACGGCGGTGCAGACGGCGGCCCATATATCTTCGGAATCATGCTCGGCGTGGTTCTCGCGCGGGCGATTCATCAGGATCGGATGTTCGCTTTTTCCCAGCAGTGAGCCGCTCGCCGTGAAGACACCGGCGCGTGCGCTACTTGTGCCGATATCGACCGCAACCACGTGATCACGCATGCAAAAGAGGTCCCGCCCACTTATCTCTTGTTGCGGACAAGTTGTATCAATTCCGGCATCGCGTCAAACACGACTTCCGGCGAAAGCTGCTCCAGCTCCGCCCGGTAGCTGGGCGAATGGGCATGCGAACCGCCGGTGAAAGCGAAGACCGTCATGCCGGCCGCGCGCGCTGCCGTGATCCCTGCCGGACTATCTTCGACGACAATGCAATCCTTCGGCGGAACGCCCATTTTTTCGGCCGCATAAAGAAAGAGATCCGGCGCCGGCTTGCCGCGCTTGACCATGGTGGCGCTGAAAATATTCGGCTCCAGTTTCTCCAAAAGGCCGGTGACGCCGAGCGAGAGACGGATGCGCTCAAGCTGGCTCGACGAGGCGACGCAGCGCGGCAGCGAAAGTGCATTCAGCGTTGCCCCGATACCGTCGATCGGCTTCAATTCATGCTTGAAGCGTTCATAGAGATCGTTGCGGATACGGTCGAGAAATGCCTGGTCGATGAAGACATCGAACTCCGTCTGCATCGTGTCGACGAGCGTCGCCAGGCTCTTGCCGAGGAAGCGGCTGTAGACATCCTCCTCGCTCATCTCGACGCCGACATCATGCATCGCCCGGATGAGCACGCTGACCGACAGCGGCTCGCTGTCGACAAGCACGCCGTCGCAATCGAAGATTACGAGCCCTGTTCCCGCATCCGCCATCACAGATCCAACCTGAATTTTGTTGCTGTCCCGCCAGCCGGAAACCCGGCACGGCAATGGAAAACGGCCGGAACAGGAGAGGTCCGGCCGCTTGAAAATTATTCCGCGAGTTTGTTGTCCAAGTATAGCTGCAGGGTGACGCGGGTACCCTTTTCCCACAGCGTTTTCAGTGCATGCGCGAAGCGCTTGCGGAAGAGATCGGATTTGGCCACATCGCCGAAGATGTCGTCGAAGACCAGGAAGGCATTCGGATCGTCCTTCGCCTTGAGCGCGGCTTCATGCAGCCGATCGGCGCTGGCATCGTTGAAGACGATATCCTTGCCGCTGTCGCTTTTGCCGGCGAAGTAACGGCACCACAGCGCCGAAACGAGGGCAAGGCCGACAATATCCTCGCCGCGGCGGAGACGATCGGCTGTCGATGGCAGGATGAACTTCGGCTGGCGGTTGGAGCCGTCCTGCGCCAGGCGCGGGATAGTATCGGCGATCTTCGGATTGGAGAAGCGGTGCTCGATCAGCTTGAAGTAATCCGCAAGCACCGTGTTCGGCACCGGCGGGATGACGGGGATGATCTCGTCATTCTCGAGCTTGGCGAGGAAGGCTCGGATCAACGGCTCTTCCATGGCCTCATGCACGAAGTGAATGTCCATCAGAGCCGCCGGATAGGCGATCGCCGCATGGCCGCCGTTGAGGATGCGAATCTTCATGTGCTCATAGGGCGTCACGTCGGGCACGAAAGTCACGCCGACCTTTTCCAGCGGCGGGCGGCCTGCGGGGAAGTTGTCTTCCAGCACCCATTGCTTGAACTCTTCGCAATAGACGGGCCAATTGTCCTCGATATCGAAGACTTCTTTCAGCAGGTCGATCTCGCGTGCGCCAGTTGCCGGCGTGATGCGGTCGACCATGCCGTTCGGGAAGGCGACGTTCGCAGCGATCCAGTCGGCAAAGGCCGGATCGGACAGCTTTGCCGTGCCGACGACAGCGGCTTTGGTGACGCCACCATTGTGGGGGATGTTGTCGCAGGACATGACGGTAAAAGGCTGCAGGCCGGCGGCGCGGCGCGCCTTAAGGCCGGCGACGATCAGGCCGAACACAGTCTTCGGCGCATCCGGGTTCTGCCCATCGGCCACGATTGCCGGATGGGCGGGATTGAACTTGCCGGAGGCATCGATGAAATACCCCCCCTCGGTAATCGTCATCGAAACGATGCGGATCGCGGGATCGGCAAGCTTGGCGATGATTGCCTTGGCATCGCCGACCGGCAGGATGTCGACCATCGGCGCAGTCACGCGCGCGGCCGTGCGATTATTGTCCTGCTCGACCACTGTCGTCAGAAAATCCTGGGCAGCCAGCTTCTCGCGCATGGCCGCATCCGACGGCAGCACGCCGGCGCCGATGATCGCCCAGTCATGGGCCTCGCCGGTATTGAAAAGGTCGTCGAGATAGATTGCCTGATGGGCACGATGGAAATTGCCGACACCGAAATGCACGATGCCCGCCGAAAGCGACTTCCGGTCATAAGCAGGAATAACCGCCTTTGCAGCCGCCTGCTGGAGAGTTGCGAGCGATAATTTGCACGTCATGTCTCTGGTCCTTTTGAAGGTCTCTGGCTCCGGGCAGCTCGGGAACGCCGCACCGGCTGGTATGCTTGACCGGTCCACGTAGATCGATGGACGCGAACCGGAACAGATGCATCGGCCGTGCGCGCTCAAGCGCACACGGCCTTGGCTTTCAGGCTGAAATCGCCAGCCCTTCGGCGTTGAACCGGTGAATATGCGCCTTGTCCGGTGTCAGGTAGACCGTATCGCCGGCCCGGGCCGGGAAATCGCCCGAGCCGCGCGCGGTCACCGTGCCGATCCCGTCAACATCGATATGCAGGAAGGTGTCGGAACCGAGATGTTCGGCAACGAGAACCTTGCCCTGCCAGTCGCCCGACGTGGTCGACAGCAGCACGTGTTCCGGCCTGACGCCGATCGTGTCGCCGCCGAAGCTCTGGGCATAGGCGCCCTTGACGAAGTTCATCTTCGGCGAGCCGATGAAGCCGGCGACGAAGAGATTGCGGGGGCTGCGGTAGAGCTCCAGCGGCGAGCCCACCTGCTCGATATTGCCGCGGTTGAGCACGACGATCTTGTCGGCCATGGTCATGGCTTCCACCTGATCGTGCGTGACATAGACCATCGTCGTCTTCAGCTGCTGATGCAGTTCGCTGATCTCGAGGCGCATGTTGACGCGCAGCGCCGCATCGAGGTTCGACAAGGGCTCGTCGAAGAGGAAGGCGGCCGGCTGGCGCACGATGGCGCGGCCGATCGCGACGCGCTGGCGCTGACCGCCGGAAAGCTGGCGCGGTTTGCGCTCCAGATAATCCGTCAGGTTCAGGACGCGTGCGGCATCCGCAACCTTCTTGTCGATTTCCGCCTGCGGCATGTTCGCCATCTTCAGCGGAAAGGCGATGTTCTTGCGCACGCTCATATGCGGATAGAGCGCATAGGACTGAAACACCATGGCAAGGCCGCGCTCGGACGGCTTGAGATTGGTGCCATCCTTGCCGTCGATCATGATCTGGCCGCCGGAGACATCTTCCAGGCCGGCGATCAGGCGCAGCAGCGTGGATTTGCCACAGCCCGACGGGCCGACGAAGACGACGAACTCGCCGTTATCGATCTCAAGATCAATGGAAGGAATGACCTTGGCTTCGCCGAAGACCTTGGAGACTTGTTTGAGAACAATGCTACCCATGTTTCTCTTCCTTACTTAACCGCGCCGAAGGTCAGGCCGCGAACGAGTTGCTTCTGGCTGAACCAGCCGAGGATCAGGATCGGAGCGATCGCCATGGTCGATGCCGCCGAAAGCTTGGCATAGAACAGGCCCTCCGGGCTGGAATAGGAGGCGATGAAGGTGCTCAGCGGCGCCGCGTCTACCGCGGAGAGATTGAGCGTCCAGAAGGCCTCGTTCCAAGCAAGGATGATGTTGAGCAGCATCGTCGAGGCAAGGCCCGGGATCGCCATCGGCGTCAGCACGTAGATGATCTCCTTGGCAAGCGTCGCACCGTCCATGCGGGCGGCCTCGAGGATTTCGCCGGGAATTTCCTTGAAGTAGGTGTAGAGCATCCAGACGATAATCGGCAGGTTGATGAGCATCAGCACGACGACCATGCCCACCCGGCTGGCGAACTGGTTGTTCAGGAGGCCGAAGCTCTGGAACAACAGGTAGATCGGAATGAAAGCTCCGACCGGCGGCATCATTTTCGTCGACAGCATCCACATCAGGACGTCCTTGGTTCGCTTGGTCGGCGAGAACGCCATGGCCCAGGCGGCAGGCACCGCAACGAGCAGACCGAGAATGGTCGAACCGAAGGCGATGATGACCGAGTTGCCGAAGTGGAGGAAGTAATCCGAGCGCGACTGCACCTCGAAATAGTTCTCCAGCGTCCAGTGGAAGAAGAGGAACTGCGGCGGCGAGGCAATCGCATCGCCTTCTGTCTTGAAGCTCGTCAGGATCGTCCACAGGATCGGGAAGAAGATGAGGATTGCCACGATCCAGGCGGCGACCGATACGACGATCTTGCGTTGCGTGGTGATTTTGCGTGCCATCTCAAGCCTCCAGATTCTTGCCGACTGCGCGCATCAGGAAGATCGCGACGATATTGGCGAGGATGACGGCGATGATGCCGCCCGCCGATGCGCCGCCGACATCCTGCGACAGAACGATCTGCGAATAGACGAGATAAGTGAGGTTGGTCGTCGCCGTTCCGGGACCGCCATTGGTGGTGACGAGGATCTCGGCGAAGGCCGACAGCATGAAGATCGTCTCGATCAGGATGACGACGGTGATGGCCCGTGCCAGATGCGGCAGGATGATGTAGATGAACTTCGAAACCGGTCCCGCGCCATCCATCTCGGCAGCTTCCTTCTGCTCCTCGTCCAGCGACTGCAGGGCCGTCAGCAGGATGAGTGTTGCGAAAGGCAGCCACTGCCAGGCGATGATGATGATGATCGACAACAGCGGAACCGTCTCCAGCCAGGTCAGCGGATCAAGCCCGAAGAACCGGAAGAGATGTGCCAGGAGCCCGTTTACCGGGTTCATGAACATATGCTTCCAGATGAGGGCTGCGACCGTCGGCATCACGAAGAAGGGCGCAAGCACCAGCATGCGCACGATGCCCTGGCCGAAGATCGGCTGATCAAGAAGGAGAGCGAGCGCAATGCCGCCGATGACGGTGATCAGCAACGCACCGCCGACGAGCAGCAGCGTCACGATCAGCGAGCTCAGAAAGGCAGGATCGGTGATGAAATATTCGTAGTTGAGAAACCCGAGGAAATCATGCGTGCCGGGGTTCAGAAGATTGTAGTTCAGCGTCGAGAAATAGATCGTCATCACGAGCGGGACGATCATCCACGCAAAGAGGAGCAGAACCGAAGGCGCCATCATGACGCGTGCGGTGGAACGGGTGTGCAACGTTGCCATGGCAAGTACCGACCTATCTTTAAAGGAGGGGGTGGCCGCGGACCGGCTGAAACAAAAGGGCCGCCAAGGGCAGTTCGGCGCTCGGCGGCCTAGAGGAAAGCAGTGCTCGAGAGGGGGCGCTGCTTTCCTTAGCTTCGAAGGCCCTTACTTCGGATAGCCGGCCTTCTTCATTTCGCGTTCCGTCAGCTGCTGGGCAGCCTTCAGGGCCTGATCGACGGAGATCTGGCCGGCGAGAGCAGCCGAGAACTGCTGGCCTACAGCCGTGCCGATGCCCTGGAATTCAGGGATAGCGACGAACTGAACGCCGACATAGGGAACCGGCTTGACGGTCGGATGCGTCGGATCAGCCGAGTTGATCGAGTCGAGCGTCATCTTGGCGAAAGGCGCTGCCTTCTGGTAGTCCGCATTCGCGTAGAGCGAGGTGCGGGTACCGGGAGGTGCGTTCAACCAGCCTTCCTTCTGTGCGACCAGGTTGGTGTAGTCCTTGCTGGTGGCCCAGGAAATGAACTTCTCAGCGGCTTCGGTCTTCTTCGAGGAAGCCGGGATGGCGAGGTTCCATGCCCAGAGCCAGTTGCCGCGCTTGCCGAGGCCCTTATCCGGAGCCAGAGCGAAGCCGACCTTGTCGGCGACCTTCGATTCCTTCGGATCGGAAACGAAGGAGGCAGCAACGGTGGCGTCGATCCACATGCCGCACTTGCCGGACTGGAACAGGGCCAGATTCTCGTTGAAGCCGTTGGACGATGCGCCCGGAGGACCGGCATCCTTCATCAGCTTGACGTAGAAGTCGAGCGTGTCCTTCCATTCCGGCTGGTCGAACTGTGCCTTCCACTTTTCATCGAACCAGCGAGCGCCGAACGAATTCGACATCGCCGTCAGGAACGCCATGTTTTCGCCCCAGCCCGCCTTGCCGCGAAGGCAGATACCGTAGACTTCATGGTCCTTGTCGGTGATCTTGCGGGCGGCATCGGCGATGAAGTCCCATGTCGGCGCGTCCGGCATCTTGAGACCAGCCTTGTCGAACAGGTCCTTGCGATACATCACCATCGAGCTTTCGCCGTAGAACGGTGCCGCATAGAGCTTGCCGTCGGTCGTCAGACCGCTGCGAATGGCCGGGAGAAGGTCATCCACATCGTAGTTCTTGTCGGCGGAAAGCTTGTCGAGCGAGGCAAGCCAGCCGAGCTTGCTCCAGATCGGCACTTCATAGGTGCCGATGGTCAGCACGTCGTACTGGCCGGCCTTGGTGGCGATATCGGTCGTAACCTTCTGGCGCAATACGTTTTCTTCAAGCGTGACCCATTGCAGGTCGATACCGGGGTTCTTGGCTTTGAAATCGTCCGTAAGCTTCTGCATACGGACCATGTCGCCGTTATTGACCGTCGCAATCGTGAGGGTTTCGGCGGAAGCCAGGCCGGCGAACATCAGAGCCGAGCAGGCGCCCAGCAGTAAAGTTTTCAATTTCATATCTTCCTCCCAGAAGATTAAAAATGAGCATTCGCTTTGCTCATGGGCAATTACTCACTTCTTGCGACAAAATGTCAATGCAGATTCGTTGCTGCATTGCCGAGCAAGCAACCTATCCTTTTGTTTCTATGGGTTAAATTTTTTGCTCACACCTTGAGCAAAAATTCGGCAACTGCCTCGTCCGTGATCAAACCGTTGATCTGCTGACCGACGACGGCCGCCTTGATCGCCTGGAATTTGCGCCGGCCCTTGGCGATTCCAATGACGCTGCAGGTATCGCGCGACGGCAAGGGCGCACTGGCCACGCGCTCATTGACATCATCGGGCATGAGGTTGCCATTGCCATCGAAAACCCAGCCACAGATCTCGCCGGCAGCGCCCCGGTCCATCAACGCCAGCATCTCGTCCCTCTCGAGAAAGCCGTCGAGGCAGAGCGGCGCTTCCACGCCCATCTCGCCGATACCGACGAAGGTCACGTCGGCCTGAGCACTGATATCGAGCGTCGAGCGCACCAGTGCCTGCGCATGCAGGAGCTCCCGCTCCTCGGCCGACGACACCAGCACCGGCAGCGGCATCGGAAAGTGCCGCGCCTTGACGACGTCGGCCATGCTGAAGATGACGTTGTAATAGGCGGCCGAGCCGTCGGGACCGATATTGCCCGTCAGCGACACCACCCGATGCTGCAGACATTCGATCGCCGGCAGCTGGTCGACTGCAGCCTTCAACGTGCGGCCCGTGCCGATCGCCAGCACGATGGGGTCGGCTCGCCGCAGCCAGCGCTCGATTTCGGCAGCACCAGCCTCGGCGATGCCAATGGTTGAGGATGTGCTGTCGGGATCGCTCGGCACGATATCGACATGGCGCAGACCAAACTTCTTCTTGAGCTCCGCTGCATATTCAAGACAGGCGGCAATCGGGTGATCCAGCCGGACCTTGATCAGCCGTTCGGCAACGGCCAGCGACACCAGACGCTGCGCCGACTGCCGGGATATTCCCATTGCGACGGCGATTTCATCCTGCGTGCGGCCGGCGACGTAGTAGAGCCATCCGGCCCGCGCCGCATCGTCTAGCCGCCCCTGGGAATCCAGCTTCTTCGCCATCGCCTTCCTTTACCGAAACAGCGCCCTTGCTCGGGATGATCCAGACTATTCGTGCCGGATCATGCAGTCTCCGGCGGGATGACACCCTTGGTCAAGGTGAAACAGCCGTAGAAGCGGCGCTCGCCGGTCTGAATGACGCAAAAGGCATCCTTGGCACGCTCGTAGAAGGCATAACGCTCGACCGGCGTTAGCGGCCAATGCTTGCCCTCGGCCTTATCGATCACGGCCTGGACTTCACGCTGCACCTGCGGCACCTCATCTGGCGCGCCAACCACTTCCATGCGCGCCGCCGCGTCATCGATGAAGGTATCGAGCGGCATCAGGGACAAGATTGCCGCAACAGCATCGGCGGACGACACGTTGTCGATGCGCAGCAGCTCGCCCAGAACGGTCTGGCTTGCCACCGATTCAGCGGGGAAATTCGTATCAACGATGGCGAGCATATCGCCATGCCCCATGGATTTAAGCGCATAGAGCACGTCCGCATTCAACAGCGGCGAAATTCCCTTCAGCATGAACGATCCTCCGATAGCCTGTGGCGGCCACTGCGCGGCCGCTTCGTTCTCCGCGCAAACAAGTAACCATCGCGTTCCTGTCTGTCCATAGGCGCCGGGAACGTTTTCGGCGGGTAGTCCACCCATGAACTGTGCATCCCGCCGCGGCTTATTTCAGCCGTTATTGACCCGATAGGTTCGTCGGCATTAACTGAGGTACGTTCAACGGTTGAGAGGTGCATGTGCGCATTCTTGTGGTGGAGGACGACGACACGATCGGCAGCGCGGTTCGCGACCATATCGCAGCGGGGGCTCATGCCGTGGATTGGGTCAGGAACCTGACCGATGCGGAAGAGGTCACCAGCGCCGTGCAATACGGCCTCATCCTGCTGGATCTACAGCTTCCGGACGGCAGCGGCATCGATTTCTTGAAGCGGCTGCGCCGCAAGCCCGACGAAACGCCCGTGATCATCCTGACGGCTCGCGATCAGATCTCCGACCGCATCGAAGGCCTGAACAGCGGCGCCGACGATTATCTCGTCAAACCGTTCAACCTTGGCGAATTAACGGCCCGTATCCTGGCGGTGGCCCGGCGTTATGCCGGCAGTCCGCAGCCGACCCTCCGGTTTGATGACCTCGAAATCGACCAGCCGCAGCGCCGCGTCAAGCTGGCGGGCAAGGACGTGATCCTGACGGGACGAGAATGGGCCGTGCTCGACCTGCTGATCACGCGGCCGGGCGCCATCGTCTCCAAGGACAAGATAGAAGAGGCGCTCTATGCCTTCGGCTCCGAAATCGAGAGCAACACGGTGGAGGTCTATGTCAGCCGCCTGCGCAAGAAGATCGGCAAGGACCGCATAAGGACGGCCCGCGGCGTCGGCTATTGCCTGGGTGAGCGATGACCGAACACAAGGAGCCCAGCCGCGCCAGCATCACTCGGCGCCTGATCACTGCGCTGACCGGCACTGTCGTCGTCTTCTGGCTGATTGCGGTCGGCATCGGTGTCTACGTCGTAAACAAGGAGCTCTCGGAAACCTTCGACGGCACGTTGCAGGAAACCGCCGAGCGTCTTCTGCCGCTGGTGCTCGACGATCTGGCCAATCGCGATCATTCCGGCGATCCTCAGAGCCTGGAAGAGCTCAACAAGGGGCTGAACCGAGAATATCTGACCTATCAGGTACTCGATGGGAACGGCAAGGTCATCCTGCACTCCCACGATGCCCCTCCAACAGCCTATGACGTGCCGCTGAAGATCGGCTTCCACAATACGCCGCGATACCGGATCTATACCGAATCCTCGGCCGACGGCACGATTTTCCTGCACGTCGCCGATGCCTTCAAGAATCGCCGCGAGGCATCGCGCGAGACCGGGGTCTCGCTGCTCTGGCCACTGCTGGCGCTCATCCCCGCCAGCATCATCGCCATCGGTGTCGTCGTCGGCCGATCGCTGCGGCCGATCGACCGCCTGCGCTCGGAGATCGCCACCAAAGACGGCGGCAACATGGCGCCGCTCGTGAGCGAGACGCTGCCGCTCGAGCTGCAGCCCATCGCCCGCTCCGTCAATCTGCTGCTGGACCGCCTGCGCCTGGCGCTGGAAGCCGAGCGCGAATTCACGGCCAATAGCGCCCATGAACTGCGTACCCCGATTGCAGGCGCTCTCGCGCAGACCCAGAGGCTGATCGCCGAACTGCCACAGGGGCAATTGACGGAACGCGCCGGCCGCATCGAGACGTCGCTTTCCAATCTCGGTCGGCTCGCGGAAAAGCTGCTGCAGCTTTCCCGCGCCCAGGCCGGGATCGGCACGGGTGACAAACCCGCCGATCTCGTGGCCATCATCGAAACCGTCATAGGCGACTACGACCGCGACACGGGAACGGCAGGCCGTGTCCTTCTGGAGAACGAAACGGCGGAGAAACTGATCCGTAACGTCGATATTGACGCATTTGCGATCGTTATGCGCAACCTCATCGAAAACGCCTTGATCCATGGGCCGGTGGATGACGAAGTGACCGTCCGGATCGACGACCGCACCGTCCGCGTCATCAACGGCGGCGCCGTGCTTTCCGCACAGGAGCTTGCCGGCCTGAAGAAGCGCTTCTGGCGTGGCAAGACGAAAGCGGCAGGCTCCGGCCTCGGACTTTCGATCGTCGAGCGCATCGTCGGCCAGATCGGCGGCCATCTCGATCTACTGTCGCCGGCGACCGGCAGGACCGATGGCTTTGAAGCCCGGATCACCTTGCCGTCCGGCTGATGACGCGCTGGCCGTCGGGGATTGGGCCCCGCAAGGATTGATCTTGCAAAGACCGGCAAAGGGTGCGAGCAAGTGCGCCATGTTTCCAGCGGGTCGGTATCCATGATCGTTTCCTTCGACATTGGCGGCAGCGCCATCAAAGGCGGCATTGCCCGCTCCATGACGGACATCGTGCCGCTGGCGCGGCGCCCGACGCCCAGGCACGATTTCGCCGAATTCGTCGCTGCCCTGCGCGAGGTGATTGCCGAAGCCGGCGAGAGGCCGGATTGCCTCTCCTTCTCCATCGCCGGCGTCGTCGATCCCGATACACAGACACTCACCTGCGCCAATATTCCCTGCATTCACGGCCGGCATCTTGCCGCCGATCTGGAAGTGGAACTCGGCTATCCCGTGCTGATCGCCAATGATGCCGATTGCTTCGCCATGGCGGAGGCCATGTCCGGAGCGGGCCGTGGCCATCGCATCGTCTTCGGCGCCATTCTCGGCACCGGCGTCGGCGGCGGCCTTGTCGCGGATGGCCGGCTGGTCAATGCTGCCGGCGGCTTTGCCGGGGAATGGGGCCACGGCCCCATCATCGCGTCCTCCGCCGGCAATCCACCGGTCGCCATTCCCGCCTATGCCTGTGGCTGCGGCCAGAGGGGTTGCGTCGACACCGTCGGCGGCGCACGCGGCATCGAACGCCTGCACAAGACGCTTCACGGGCTGGAACTTTCCAGCGAGGAGATCATCGGCCAGTGGCTCAGGGGTGAAGACCGTGCCGAACGCACGATTGACGTCATGGTGGATCTGGTCGCTTCGCCGCTGGCGCTGACCGTCAACATAACCGGCGCGACCATCGTGCCGGTCGGCGGTGGCCTTTCCAACGTCGAACCGCTCCTGGCACGTTTGGACGAGGCGGTACGCGCTCGCATCCTGCGTAAGTTCGGCCGGCCGCTGGTCGTGCCGAGCGAGTGCAAGCTGGAACCGGGCCTCATCGGCGCCGCTCTGCTGGGCCTGCAATATGCCGGAGAGCGCATCCATGCTGCTTGAGGTCTGCGTCGAGGACATTGCCGGCCTCAAGGCCGCCGTCGCAGGCGGCGGCGATCGCATCGAGCTTTGCAGCGCTCTCCCCCTCGGCGGGCTAACGCCGAGTGCCGGGCTGATGGCCGCAGCGGCGAAGATGCCTGTCCCCGCATACGCCATTATCCGTCCGCGCGCCGGCAGCTTCGTCTATTCGGCGGATGAACTTGACGTCATGAAGCGCGACATCGATGCAGCACGAGCTGCCGGCTTGCCGGGCGTCGTGCTCGGCGCTTCCCTGCCGGATGGCCGACTGGATCTTGACGCACTCACCACCCTCACCGCCCACGCGGAAGGTCTCGGCAAGACGCTGCATCGCGCCTTCGATCTGGTGCCTGACACCGAGGAAGCCGTCGATGCCGCGATCTCCCTCGGCTTCGAGCGCATCCTGACCTCCGGCGGCGCAAGGACTGCGGCCGAAGGCGTTGCCATGCTCGAACAGGCGATTACAGCCGCCGCCGGCCGCATCTCCATCATGCCCGGCTCCGGCGTGACGCTGGCGACGGTCAGCCAGCTATGGCCGCGCCTGCAGATCAGCGAGATCCACGCCTCCTGCTCCGCAACCGCCTCGGAGACAGATGAGCGTCTCATCGCTCTCGGCTTCTCGGCGCCATCGGCCCGCCGCACGGATGCCACCACCGTCAAGGCACTCAAGGCATATTTCGCCTAGAACAAATTGCACAGGAACGAGCAGCAGCTTTACGACAAGTGCATCCAAAAGCCGGAAGTCCGGAACATGGGAACCGGCTGCGCAAGATCGCGGTCTGCTTTGAGCAACATCATGAATTGACAAAGAAACATTAGAATGATCAATCGTTCATAAACGCATATGCTGTAGCCATGAACATGGCTGCGCAACATACAGTTATTGCAGCAAGCGTGTTTCCTCGGGAGTAGCTGTGATCTGAACCATGTCGGTGGCGCCACCTCGCAAGAAAAGCAGAGCTGTGTTTTGGATTGCCGCCGTTGTCATCGGTTCGATCATCCTCGCAACCGCGCTCCTTGCCAACGATATGCGCAATCTGCGGGCGCTGGATGATCGCTATCATCTCAATCTGTTTCCCAAGCCGGAACAACGCGCAGCATCGCCCACAGCCCCCGCCCAGGAACAGCAGCCATCTCATGCAGCCATGCCTCCGGCAGCGGCGGCGAAGACATCAGCCCCGGCAGCCAGCAGCGTCCGCGTCAAGCCAGCGACTGTCGCCGCCAAGCCGCCCCCCAAGAAGCGATCCCATCTGCTGGACGAACCCATCGACGCGCTGCTGAGTGCCTTCGTGCGCAGCTGGCGGATATCGGGCCAGGCGCTTTGCGCCGATCTGCAGAAGTTCGGCCTGTCCGTAGGCGAATGGCGGCAAAGCGAGCTGGGCGCCGGCACTTCGGAGTGCAGCTATGCCGTCCAGAAGGGCGCCTATGGCGATCCCAAGGCGGCTTCCTTCTTCATCATCGCCAGGGGCAAACCATCAGGCGAAATCGATACCATCCGCATCAAGGTCATCATGCCTGATAACGACGATGGAAAGGCCGTTGCCGGCACCTTTGTCGACACCGTCGTCCTATTGCTGAACGAAACCCATTGGTTGGACTTTCAGGCCGCGCTTGAGGCGATCGGCAAGTTACAGGACGTGACGCTGCAAGCCTTCGGCGCCAAGCTTGCCTTTTTCAAGGAATTCCAGAGCGACAACAATTTCAACCTGCAACTGGAATTGCGCAGAACCTCGCCGGAGCAGCTCCGAACCGCGATCGTCTTCGACAAGGCGCGCTGGACCCTCCCCTCGCCCTCCTCGACCAATTAGATCTCGGGGCATGCACGTATTTGCCGCTCTTGCATGGTGTATGCTGCGAATACAACCAATAAGCAAGCGCTCAGTGGGCTACTCGCCATCATGGGATGAAACGGAGATAGAGATGGAGCCAAAAGCAGCCAAATCAAACATCAAGAAGATGGTTTTCATGAATATCTTCGCTCTGCTGGTTGCTGAATATTTCGCTATCGTTTCGTATTCTTTGATTTCATTCGCCTCAAATTTTAACTCAATCGCTGAGGGAATATCTGTGCCGCTGGCATTGGTCATCATTAGCTTCGCTATGGTACCGATGGCTCTCCTAATCACGTGGAAGGCCGCTCTAGTGGCGATCGGCATCGGCGAATTGCTCGGGCGACCCTCCTATTATTATCCGACAGCTGGAGCTATTGCTGGATACTGGACAGCTCATTCATGGGGCTTTCAAAGCGGCTCCAATAGGTTTGACATCCTTATGCTCACCATAAGCGGCGGTATCGCGGGCTATGCTTTCTGCTACGTGGCTGTCCGAAGGTTGGATTTTGATTTGCAAGCGTCGCCTTCACCGAGGGTCGATGACAATGTTTGAGGCGCGAAGGTGGGACGGCAAGAAATGAATCCGCGGTCCATACCGCGAAGCGTCCGATCACAACTGCCGTTGGCACAGTGCAGCAGGGCGTATCCAGGATGGACGCCCGATTTTACAAACGGTGTCAAATATTCATGTGCGTCGGTTTTTGTTGCACTGCGCCATCGGTAGTGCTCATATAGGCAACGATTCCGAAGGTCGGCGGATCACCGGCCGCCAGCACCATGTTTCCCGAGAGCACACGAGGCGGTTTCCGAAGGGATTCATGCAAATCGTCAAACGCGCCGGTCCCCAGCCGGACGTTGGAAAGCCATTTCACTTCATGGATTCGATAGATCCCAATCCGCAGGGCCAGACTTTTGCGGTCGAACGCAATCCCCGCCTGCGCTACATCATCCCCGCCGTGGTCGCCGTCGCCTTCCTGATGGAACAGCTGGATTCAACCATCCTCGTCACTGCTGTTCCCGATATCGCCAAGAGCCTTGAGACAACGCCGCTGCGCATGAATCTGGCGGTCACGACCTATCTTTTGACGCTTGCCATGTTCATTCCGGTGAGCGGATGGTTTGCCGATCGCTTCGGCGCCCGGCGCATCTTCACGCTTTCCCTCTTCATCTTCACGATCGGTTCGATCCTCTGCGGACTGGCAACCAGTCTGCCGATGCTTATCGCCACGCGCACGCTGCAGGGCTTTGGCGGCGCGATGATGACGCCGGTCGGGCGCCTCATCCTCATTCGCAGCTTCCCACGCAGCCAGCTCGTGACTGCCATGACCTACATGACCCTGCCCGCCGTCATCGGACCAGTGATCGGGCCGGTGCTTGGCGGCTTCCTGACAACCTATCTATCCTGGCGCTGGATCTTCTGGGTGAACCTGCCCTTCGGCCTGATCGGCATGGCCATGGCGCTGCGCTATGTCGAGGATACCGAACGCGACGAGACCATCAAATTCGACTTTCCCGGCTTCGTCATGGTCGGCCTCGGCTGCGTGCTTCTGCAATACGGCATCGAGAATATCGGCCGCCCGACAATCCCCGTATGGGCTATTGTCCTGACGCTTGCCGCCGCCGGCCTGCTGCTGGTCGGCTTCATTCGCTATGCCAGAACAGCGGAATCTCCAGCCGTGGATCTCACTCTCTTCAAGCTGCGCACCTTCCGCATCGGTACCCTTGCCGGCGGCATCTGTCGTGTCGGGCTGAATGGTGTGCCCTTCCTGCTGCCGTTGATGCTGCAGGTCGGCTTCGGCTTGAGTCCGATCGTCTCGGGCACGCTGACCTTCGTCAGCGCCCTGAGCGCCCTTGCCGTGCGGCCGGTCTCGGCAAAACTGCTGAAGCTCTATGGCTTCGATCGCATGTTGACCTGGAGCGCCGTGTTCGGTGCGGCCGTCGTCGCCGGCTTCGCGCTGATCACACCCGATACGCCGCACTGGTTCATCATCATCTATGTCTTCATCTTCGGGCTGGCGCGGGCCGGACAGTTCATGACGTCCAATACGCTATCCTATTCCGATACTCCGGCTGCTCAACTCAGCCGCGCGACCAGTCTCGGCGGTGTGCTGCAGCAATTGAGCGTCAGCTTCGGCGTCTCCGTCGCCGCCATGCTGCTGGGGCTGGTGACTTTGGATGGATCGCCGCTGACGCCGGAGAAATTCCACATTGCATTTTTGCTGATGGCCGTGATCCCGCTGCTCGGCATACCCGGCTTTCTCAAGCTGCGGCCGGAAGACGGCGCGCAAGTGAGCGGCCATAAGCGGCAATCGAAAAAGTAGCCGTAAGGGCTAAGCCGCAAGCGCGGAGGCGCGCGGATGGACGAGATGATCGCGAAGTACCGCGCCGGAGCGGTCGACTTCCTGCATCAGCACGTCGTAGCTCCACAGATCGGCCAGATGCTGCAATACACGCTTGGCATCCATATCGTCGAGCATTGCGCCGTTCAGCACCGTATGCTTGACCAGCAGCCGCCTGTCGCCGGCAAGATCGACATCGACGATCTCGATATGCGGATCGATCCAGCCGACATCATATTGCCGTGACAATTCACGGCGGATGCGCCGGTAGCCACGCTCATCATGAATGGCGGCAACCCTCAGCCCCTCTTCCTCTTCCGGATCATCCGTCAGCTGGAACATGCGCATCTTGCGCATCAGGTGCGGGCTCAAGAACTGCGCGACAAAACTCTCGTCGCGATAATTGGCCCAGAGATCGCGCAGCACCGCCATTGCATCGCCGGTGCCGGCGATTTCCGGGAACCATTGGCGATCCTCCTCTTCCGGCTTCGTCACGATGCGCTCGATATCCTGCATCATCGCAAAACCGATCGCGTAGGGGTTGAGGCCGGAATAGCGGGGGTCGTTGAAGGTCGGCTGGAAAACCACATTGGTATGCGATTTCAGGAATTCCAGAAAATCGCCGTCGCCGATGCCGCCGAGCTCATGCAGCCGGGTCATGATGCGATAGTGCACATAGGTCGCCGTGCCCTCGTTCATCACCTTGGTCTGGCTCTGCGGGTAGAAATATTGGGCGACATGCCGCACGATGCGGATGATCTCGCGTTGCCAGGGTTTTAGGCGCGGCGCCATCTTTTCCAGGAAATAGAGAATATTCTCCTGCGGCAGGCCCGCCAGCGAGCGTCGCCGCTCCAGATCGAGATCCTGTGTCTTCTTGCCCGACCCGGCCGGAACCGTGCGCCAGAGATCATTGAAGATCTTCTCGTCATATTCGCGCCGCTCACGCTCGCGCTTCTCCTCATCGCGCAGGTCCGGCGTCTTCTTGCCGGCATAGCGATGCACGCCATGCGACATCAGCGCATGGGCAGCATCCAGCGTGCGCTCGACGGCGGCATGGCCATAGCGCTCCTCACAGCGTGCCACATAGCTCTTGGCGAAGTTGAGATAGTCGAGAATACCCTCGGCATCGGTCCAGAGCTTGAAGAGATAATTGTTCTTGAAGAAGTGATTATGGCCGAAGGCGGCATGCGCGATGACAAGAGCCTGCATCGTCGCACTATTCTCCTCCATCAAATAGGAGATGCAGGGCGAGCTGTTGATGACGATCTCATAGGCAAGGCCTCGCAAGCCCTTGCGGTAAAAGGCCTCGTGATGGGCGAAATGCTTGCCGAAGGACCAGTGCTTGTAAAAGAGCGGCATGCCGATCGAGGAATAGACGTCGAGCATCTGCTCGGCGGTGATGATCTCGATCTGATTGGGGTAGACATCGAGCCCGAGCTCCTCGACGGCAATCTTCTCGCAGGCATCGTGAATTCGCTGGATGGTGGCGAAATCCCAGTCCGCGCCTTCGAAAAGCCGCTCTATCGATGCCTTTTTTGCCATTATCCGCTCCTTGTTTCCGCCGTTCGGCGCTGGAAGAGATCGTGGAAGACGGGATAGATCTGGCTGCGATCGCTGACACGCCGCATGGAAAGCACCGGCCATCCCGCCTGCATCCGCTCGTAGAGCGACCAGATCGCCGAACCGGACGAGATCGCGACGCTGCGTGATTCCCCCACTTCGAGATAGGCGAAATATTGGCAGACGGGCAGAATCTCGCTCGTCATCAGCGCTGCCGTCGTCGCATTGTCGGAATAGGCATTGTCGCCGTCCGACGCCTGGGCGGCGTAGATGTTCCAGTCGGAAGCCGGGAAACGGTCCCGCACGATCCGCCGCATGGCTTCGAGAGCGCTCGAAACCTGCGTGCCGCCCGTCGCCGGGCTGCGGAAGAAAGTCTCCTCGTCCACCTCTTCCGCTACGTCGGTATGGCGGATGAAGACGATCTCGACGCGGCGGTACTGCCGGGTCAGGAAAATGTAGAGCAGCATGTAGAAGCGCTTGGCGAGATCCTTCATGTGCTCCGTCATCGAGCCGGAAACGTCCATCAGGCAGAACATGACGGCTTGCGCCACCGGCTTCGGCTCGTTCTCGAAACGGCGATACCGGATATCGATCGGGTCGATATAGGGAATGCGCCGGACCTTCGATTCCAGTCTTTTGATCTCGTCTTCGAGCTGTGCGCGGCGCTTCTCGTCCGTGCACTCCTCGGCCTCCTCGATAAGCTTTTCCACCGTTTCCGGCTTCGGGCGATGCAGCGCGACACGGCGCATCATGGCAAGCCGCATCGTGCGGTTGATGGCAAGATTGGCGGGCGATCCCGTAACCGAATAGCCCGAGCGTACCGGATTGATCTGGTCCGCCGACATCAGGCGGCGCTTGGCTAGATCGGGCAATTCGAGATCGTCGAGGAAGAGATCAAGGAATTCGTCCCGTGTCAGGATGAAGCGGAAGGCATCCTCGCCGGTTCCATCGCCGCCGGCCCGTGACTTGCCGCTACCGCCCTCAGGGCGGGGAAGCACATCGCCTTCGATGAAGTCCTTGTTACCGGGAAGAATATGTTCCTTCAGGCCCTCCGGGCCGCGATGGAACCGAGGTTCCTCGGTTCCATCCAGGGGAATGCTGATTTCGCCACCCTTCAGAATATCCTGAATGTCGCGATTTTGAGAGGATTCATAGACCGCTCTCTGCACCAGCGCTTTTGCTCTTCGCAAAAATCGTTGACGATTTTCCAGACTTTTTCCGCCTGGGTTCAGGCGTCTGTCAACAATGTGCATTCCTTCTTCCTTGGTGGCTCATCCCGCCTGTTTCACACGCATGTACCATTCCACAAGCCGCCGGACCTGCCGTTCGGTGTAACCCCGCGCGACCATCCGCTCGACGAATTCGCCATGTTTCTTCTCCGTCTCGCCATCCTTCTTGGAGCCGAACGAGATGACGGGCAGAAGGTCCTCGACTTGAGAGAACATCCGCTTTTCGATGACTTCACGGATCTTCTCGTAGCTGGTCCAGGACGGGTTCTTGCCGCCGTGGCTCGCTCGTGCCCGCAGGCAGAACTTGACCACCTCGTTGCGGAAGTCCTTCGGATTGGCGATGCCTGCCGGCTTTTCGATCTTGGTGAGCTCCTGGTTTAGGAGTTCGCGGTCTAGAAGCTGGCCGGTATCCGGATCCTTGAAATCGACATCCTCGATCCAGGCGTCGGCGTAGTCGACATAGCGATCGAAGAGGTTCTGACCGTAATCCGCATAGGATTCCAGATAGGCCTTCTGGATCTCGTTGCCGATGAACTCCGCATAGCGCGGCGCCAGTTCGCTCTTGATAAACTCGATATAGAGCTTCTCGGTTTCAAGCGGCAGCTGTTCGCGGCGGATTGCCTGCTCCAGCATGTACATCAGATGCACCGGATCGGCGCCGACTTCTGTCGTATCGTAGTTGAAGGTCGCCGCCAGCACTTTGAAGGCAAAACGGGTGGAGGCTCCATCCATGCCTTCGTCGACACCGGCCGAGTCACGATATTCCTGCACGCTGCGCGCTCTCGGATCGGTCTCCTTCAGGCTTTCGCCGTCATAGACCCGAAGCTTGGAGAAGGCGGTCGAATTCTCGTGCTTGGAAAGCCGCGTCAGAACCGTAAAGCGGGCGAGCGTCTCCAACGTCGACGGCGCGCAGGGCGCATCGCTAAGTTCGGATTCCTCGATCAGCTTCTCATAGATCTTCTGCTCTTCGGTGACCCGCAGGCAATAAGGCACTTTCACCACGCAGATACGGTCGATGAATGCCTCATTGTTCTTGTTGGCCTTGAATGTCTGCCATTCCGACTCGTTTGAGTGCGCCAGGATGATGCCGGAGAAGGGTATCGCACCGATATTTTCCGTACCGATGTAATTACCTTCCTGCGTCGCCGTCAGCAGCGGGTGCAGCATCTTGATCGGTGCCTTGAACATTTCGACGAATTCGAGAATGCCCTGGTTGGCACGGTTCAATGCACCGGAGTAGCTGTAGGCATCCGGATCGTTCTGCGCGAGGCTTTCGAGCTTGCGGATATCCACCTTGCCGACCAGCGAGGAGATGTCCTGGTTGTTCTCGTCGCCCGGTTCCGTCTTGGCGACGGCAATTTGCCGCAGCCTTGAGGGCTGCATCCTGACGACGCGGAAACGGGAAATATCGCCTTCGAACTCTTCCAGCCGCTTGAGGCACCAAGGGCTCATGAGTCCGGTCAGGCGCCGGCGCGGAATGCCATAGCGCTCCTCGATCATCGGCCCCATGGTGACGGGATCGAACAGGCTGAGCGGGCTTTCGAAGACCGGGCTCAGCTCGTTTCCGGCCTTGAGCACATAGATGGGATGAACTTCCATCAGTGATTTCAGCCGCTCGGCGAGCGATGACTTGCCGCCGCCGACGGGCCCGAGCAGATAGAGGATCTGCTTGCGCTCCTCCAGCCCCTGGGCCGCATGGCGGAAGAAGGCGACGATGCGTTCGATCGTCTCTTCCATGCCAAAAAAGCCCGAAAAAGCCGGATAAGTCCGGATGGTCCGGTTCATGAAAATACGCCCAAGCCTTGTATCCTTGGCCGTATCGATCAGCAGTGGTTCGCCCATGGCTGCCAGCAGCCGCTCTGCCGCATTTGCGTACATGAGCGGATCATCCCGGCACGCTTCCAGGTATTCTGAGAATGACATCTCGACTTCGCGCCGTGCTTCAAAAGTACGGGCGAACGTGTTGAACAGAACATCGTTGTTTAACATGGCGCCTCGGTAGCTTGCTATTGCAATTAACGCCGGCTTTTACGAGATCACTTTATCCCGCTGTATCTAAAGTGCGGTATGACTCGCTACGAATCAATAGGTGATCTGTCAATAATTCGTACGCTTGATTCCAAATGTCATCAATATCTTGATGGGGTCATGCACCGAATTAATGAAACGCAACCACAGGATTGTTGCGGTCATGCACCACACGTAATGAGCTATGCAACCTCGGTCAACGCATCCGCCGCGTATTCTTGCAAATACACGATCTCGGCGAAGAATTGGTCGAAGCCAGCGTCAAGCTTCATTGTCCGCATGATTGGGGAGAAAAGATGGTGCCCAGAGCCGGAATCGAACCAGCGACACGCGGATTTTCAATCCGCTGCTCTACCAACTGAGCTATCTGGGCATCCGTGCTTCGCGTCGAGAGAAGAGCCTTGAAAGGCATTGGGCGGTTGGTTCACCCCGGAAGCGAGCGGGGTTATAGCATCTTGTTCGGCCATGTCCAGCCGCAAATGACTCTTTTTTGACAGGAAATCGAATTTTGCCAATTCGCGAACAAAATTAAGGGGTTCGTAAGGTCGAGCCCTTGGAAAACGCATTCAGTCCTGATCGGAGCCGTCGGCCTTCGTCTCGTCCTCGGTCACGGGGATGGCGTAGGAGCCGTTGAGCCACCGCGAGAGATCGACGGAACGGCAGCGATCCGAGCAAAAGGGATAATGTTCACGCACCGAAGGGCGGCCGCATTCCGGGCAGGGACGCGTCTTGCGCAGCGGCTCGACCTTCGAACCGACCTTGATCTCTTCAGCTTTCGTCATGACAACTATCCTTCCTGCCATCCGGCATGGACATCGAAGCCCTCGCCCGCCAGCAGCAGCATGGTTTCATAAAGCGGCAATCCGACGACATTGGTGTAGGAACCGACGAGCTTCTGCACGAAGGAGCCGGCAAGCCCCTGAATGCCATAGGCCCCCGCCTTGCCGCGCCACTGGCCGGAGGCAAGATACATGTCGATATCGCGACTCGAAAGCCGCTTGAAACGTACCTTGGTTTCCACCACCTTCTGGCGCGCCTTGCGGTCCGGCGTGATCAGGCAGATGCCGGTATAGACGACATGGCCGCGGCCGGAGAGCAGATGCAGGGCGGCAGCTGCCTCATCGACGAATTCCGCCTTCGGCAGGATGCGCCGCCCGACGGCGACGACCGTATCGGCCGAAAGGATATAGCTCCCCTGCCAGGCGGCATCGCTCTTGATGGCGGCAAAGGCGGCATCGCCCTTCTCCGCCGAAAGCCGGCGCGCCAGCGAGCGCGGATGCTCCGATTTCTTTGGCGTCTCGTCGATGTCCATGGGCATGAGACGCGCGGGCTCGATGCCTGACTGATGCAGGAGCTCGACGCGACGCGGCGATCCGGAGGCCAGTATCAGCTTGTGTTTCAACGCCATCAGATCTCGACCTGTCATGCGGGAATGAGAGCCGGCTCCGGAGCATGATGCCGAAAATGTCGGCGGCATCCGGCTCCAGCGAGCGGCGAATTACTTGAAACGATAGGTGATGCGGCCCTTGGTCAGGTCGTAAGGGGTCATTTCCACCAGCACCTTGTCGCCCGCCAGAACGCGGATGCGGTTCTTGCGCATGCGGCCCGCGGTGTGGGCGATGATCTCGTGCTCGTTTTCCAGCTTCACGCGAAAGGTCGCGTTCGGCAGGAGTTCGGTGACGACACCGGGAAATTCGAGGACTTCTTCTTTCGGCATTAAAGCTTCTTTTCCTGTCGGTTGGGGCCGGCGTTCCCGTTAAAAAGGCTGGGTCGCCGGAAATTTGCGCGGAAACTACACAATCGCCGCGGTTTTGTGAACCACGTTGATAAGGGTTTCTGCATTTGTTTCATTTGCAGCTCTAAAGCGAGCCGCGATGTTCCACAAGCCTGCTCTCGATCAGGCCGAGAAGATAGTCCCTCACCCCGCGATAGGCGTCCAGAACCTGATCGCGTGTTCCATCCGTCGCGGAAGGGTCCATCGTCGGCCAATAGATGACATCAATCGCATTGGCCCGCGTCAATTCCAGCGCGGCGTGATGCGCTTCGGGAGAGAGCGTGATGATGACATCGAAGAAATCATCCTCCAGCTCTTCCATGGTCTGCGGTTGCCGCCGGCCGAGCGAAAGCCCCATCTCCGAAAGCACGACATCGACGAAGGGATTGCGCTCGCCGGCACGCACGCCGGCCGAGGCGATATACGTGCCCTGCGGCAGCATCTGCCGAGCGATCGCTTCTGCCATGGGCGAACGAATGGTATTCAGGCCGCACATGAAGAGGATGGCGCCGGGGGATTTGCCCCGGGGCGACCTGGCATTCTGCTCAATCGCCTGCGGCTCGTCCATGGCAGTCACCCGCGCCAGTAGAGCACGCAGACGAGCGTGAACAGCCGCCGCGCCGTGTCGAAATCCACGCTGATCTTGCCGTTCAGCCGGTCCATCAGCGTCTGCGAGCCTTCATTATGAATGCCGCGCCGGCCCATATCGATCGCTTCGATGCGGCTTGGCGTGGCGGAGCGGATCGCCTCGTAATAGCTCTCGCAGATCATGAAATAATCCTTCACGATCCGGCGAAACGGCGTCAGCGACAGAATATGGGTGGCGACGACGCCGCCATCCTCCATGCGGATGTCGAAGACCAGCTTCTGGTCGACCAGCGAAAGATTGAGCAGATAAGGCCCGCCCTCATGCCCGACGGGCGCGAAGCTGTTTTCCTCGATCAGGTCGAAAATGGCGACGGCGCGCTCGTGCTCGACATCGGGCGTCGAGCGGCCGATCGTGTCGTCCAGGACCACGTCGCTCAGCCGGAAGACGCCCTTGGCCATGCCTTACCCCTCGAGATTGAGGCGGATCGCGACCGACCGCGCATGGGCATCCAGCCCCTCGGAATTGGCAAGCGCGATCGCCGCCGGCCCGAGCGCGCGAAGCTGCTCCGCTCCAAGCCTGAGGATCGACGTCCGCTTGACGAAATCGAGCACCGAGAGCCCGGAGGAGAAACGCGCCGAGCGGGCCGTCGGCAGCACATGGTTCGAACCACCGACATAATCGCCGATCACTTCGGGCGTATGACGGCCGACGAAGATCGCGCCGGCATTGCGAACACCGGCCAAAAGCGGCTCGGGATCGTCGACCGCCAGCTCCAGATGTTCGGCCGCGATGCGGTTGGCGAGCGGTATCGCCTGCTTCAGATCGGAGACCAGGATGACCGCGCCGAAATCCCACCAGCTCGCCGCCGCCGTCTGCGAGCGGCTGAGCCGCTTCAGCTGCCGCTCGACCGCCGCTTCCACGGCTCTGCCGAATTCGGCATCGTCGGTGATCAGGATCGATTGCGCGCTTTCATCGTGCTCAGCCTGCGCCAGCAGATCGGCGGCGATCCAGTCCGGATCGTTATTCTTGTCGGCGATAACAAGCACTTCCGAGGGGCCGGCGATCATGTCGATGCCGACAGTACCGAACACCTGGCGCTTGGCGGCAGCTACATAGGCATTGCCAGGGCCGGTGATCTTGTAAACCGGCTTGATCGTCTCCGTGCCATAGGCAAGGGCCGCGATCGCCTGCGCGCCGCCAATGCGGTAGATCTCCTCGACGCCGGCCATGCGCGCGGCGGCAAGCACGGCAGGATTGACGGCGCCGCCCGTAGCCGGCACGGCGATGACGATGCGGTCGACGCCGGCGACCTTGGCCGGCACGGCATTCATCAGCACCGAGCTCGGATAGCTCGCCGTGCCGCCGGGCACATAGAGGCCGACGGCCTCGATCGCCGTCCAGCGCGAGCCGAGACCGACGCCGAGGTCGTCCTCATAGATATCGTCCTTCGGCAGTTGCCGGCGGTGATGCGATTCGATGCGGATGGCGGCGACCTTCAGCGCACCGAGGACCTCGGCCGGAACAGCCTCGATCGCCGCATCGATCTCCGCTTCGCTGACGCGCATCGGCGTTACCGCGAAATCGACGCCGTCGAACTTTTTGGAATAATCCGCAAGGGCGGCATCGCCGCGCGCCCGCACATCGTCAATGATGCCGCGCACCACGGTATTCACATCCTCCGACACTTCCCGCTTGGTCGTCAGGAATGCGGCGAACTGCTGCTCGAACCCTTCCGACGCCTGATCCAGCCAGATAGCCAAACTGATATTCCTCTTTCACTGCGGCCGCCTGCGGCGGCAAAAATCCAACCGTCGCTATCTATTCGCCCGCGTCGGGATGCCGAGGCTTATGGGCCGTTTCCCATGCGCCGCCGATATCCGCAAGCTGGGCCTCGATGCATTCGACATCGAGCGCGATCGTGGCGTTGGCGGCAAGGGCAAGCTCTATCGTGCCGTCAGGCCCCTCGCCCTTCTGCTCGAAGCGGATGGCAAGCAGCGATAGCACTTCGTCGCGGTTTCGCCGATCGAAGCCGTTGGAACGCACGGCCTGTACGCGCTTGAACACCAGCGCGGAACGATGGCGTTCGTAAGGCTTGCTGCGCTGGTCCGATTGCTCCCAGACGAAACGGTTGGCCGCGAGCGAAAACTGCTCCTGCTTCGGCGCATAGGACATGTCGCCGACCTTGAAGACGCTATCCTGCATATAGGCAGAGATGACATCCAGGTCCTCGGTGTCGAGTGCCATTAGCTTGAGATCGCTCATTCGTCCTTTTATCCCCGATCACACCGTTAGAACGCCCGGCAAGCGCGATTGCCGATGCTTCTCCATTCTGGACATAGGATGGGAGCGCAAAAGACGCAACCGAAGAAAGCGGGCTTGCCGGCTCTCTTCGCGCCGACGGATGGAAATAAGCCCGATCATCCAAAATGCTGTCGCGCTTTTGCGACAGCGGAATACAGAAAACCGGAAAGCTGCTCGGGGGCATGACAATCGCATATGAACGGAAGTCGCCGCACCCCCTTCTCCCCGGCGGGGAGAAGGTGCCGTCAGGCGGATGAGGGGGTGCCTGCCAGGAATACGAAAACTCGTGAATTCAAATCGATATCCCCCCTCATCCGACCTCCTGAGCCTGTCGAGGGGGCGGGCCACCTTCTCCCCAAGGGGAGAAGGAATTTGCCGCGCCGATTTGCCCATATGCGATTGCTCGGGGAGAGCGCAGCGAGCTTAGTCGCTGATGCGCTCGACCACGGCGCCGCAGCGCGTCAGCTTGTCTTCCAGCCGCTCGAAGCCGCGATCCAGATGATAGATGCGCGACACCAGCGTCTCGCCTTCGGCGGCAAGGCCGGCAATGACGAGCGAGACGGAAGCACGAAGGTCGGTCGCCATGACAGGCGCGCCCTTCAGCTTCTGTACGCCTTCGACGCGGGCCGTCTGACCGGAAAGCGAGATCTTGGCGCCGAGGCGGGCGAGCTCCTGCACATGCATGAAGCGGTTTTCGAAGATGGTCTCGGTGATGTTCGAGACGCCGGAGGAGCGGGTCATCAGCGCCATGAACTGCGCCTGCAGGTCTGTCGGGAAGCCGGGGAACGGATCGGTCACGACGTCGACCGGCTGGATGCCGCCGCCATTGCGCATGACGCGGATGCCGTTATTGGTCGGCGAAACCGTGGCGCCGGCGCGGCGCAGGCTTTCGAGCGCGGTGTCGAGCAGGGCGACATCGGTATTCTCAAGCGTGACATCGCCGCCGGCCATGGCAACCGCCATGGCATAGGTGCCGGTCTCGATACGGTCGGGCAGCACGCGGTGGCGGGCGCCGGAAAGCGATGTGACGCCCTCGATGGTGATCGTGCTGGTGCCGGCGCCGGAGATCTTGGCGCCCATGGCGATCAGGCAATTGGCGAGGTCGACGATCTCGGGCTCGCGGGCCGCATTGCCGATGACGGTGGTGCCGCGGGCAAGCGTGGCGGCCATCATCATCACATGCGTCGCGCCGACGGAAACCTTCGGGAAGTCATAACGGGCGCCGATGAGGCCGCCCTTCGGCGCGGTGGCATTGATATAGCCGCCATCGATTTCCATGGTGGCGCCGAGCGCCTGCAAGCCTTCGATAAAGAGATCGACCGGACGTGTGCCGATGGCGCAGCCGCCCGGCAGCGAGACGCGCGCCTGACCCTCGCGGGCGAGCAGCGGCCCGATGACCCAGAAGCTCGCGCGCATCTTGGCGACCAGCTCATAGGGCGCGGTCGTATCGACGATGGTACGGCAGGTGAAATGGATCGTGCGGGAATAGCCGTCTTCCTGGCGCTCGCGCCGGCCGTTGACGGCAACATCGACGCCATGATTGCCGAGAATGCGCATCAGGAGCTCGACATCGGCGAGATGCGGCACGTTTTCGAGCGTCAGTGTATCGCTTGTCAGAAGCGAGGCGATCATCAGTGGCAGGGCGGCATTCTTGGCGCCGGAGATCGGAATGATACCGTTGAGCTCATTGCCGCCGACAATCCTGATACGATCCATATAAGCAATACGGGCGAGGCCCGCCTTTCCTGATAGTTCCGGGCGCCTTGAAGTCGCGGGCGCCAGGTTTCGTGCACCTGGTAAAAGGCGCTCTTTAGACGAAATAGATTAACGCATCAATTCGTTTGATGATGGGCGACATCAATCATTGCGATTCGTCCCTTTTTGCGGCGGAATCGGCATTATCCCCAGCCTTTGCAGCCGGCAGCCCGTCCGTCTCGTCGGCCTGACCGGCGCGCCGCGCCCGCACCTGCTGCTTGCGCCGCGCCAGGTTCTCGCGCAGCTTCTGCGCGGCACGCTGGCGCCGCCGATCCGCCTCTGTGACCTGCTTGCCGCCCACGGCCTCGCCCGCCTCGCCGGAGGCCGAACCGCCCTGCAAAGCCTGCCCTTCATCGATTTTCGTCTTGTCCGCACCCATGGCTTCCTCATAGCGGAAAACCTTAGGCGCCAAAAGACCGACACATTTTTTCCAGCTATCTTTTAAAGAACTTGCAATTTGCGGCTTGCACTCCGCCCCGACCTATGGCAATAGCCGCCTCGCCCAATACGGCGCACTCAAGTGGCGCCACGGAATGCTGCTATAGCTCAGGGGTAGAGCACTCCCTTGGTAAGGGAGAGGCCGAGAGTTCAAATCTCTCTAGCAGCACCAGTTTTTTCTACGGGAAGTGCCTTAGCATCGGTATGTTAGTGTTCTCTATGGCTTCCGCCAGTCGGAGAGCTACAAAACATGTCATGAATATTGACCGACCTAAGTGGTAATGACTGGCCTCTGACTGCATCCAAAAAACCAGTATTATATATTATCAGACGGTGACTCTTGACCTTTCGGTCGAGCGTATGGTGGAGATGCAGGCATAGTCCCCCCGTGTAAACCTCATAATTCTTTCCACAAACACCTCTGCTACGCGAACCTCGAAAAGATCATGACCTAAGCCTCTGAGTCGTTGCACCAACGATATCGAAGTCCCGTGCCCGGGGAAAATGTTCATGTTTTGTTTGACAAAAATTACACAACTGTAGACGTTTCAGGAGTTACTTTCTAAAAGGAGAGGAATGCCATGGTCGATATGGCTATGATTAGTGGGCTGATGGGAACTTTGAAGACGGCCATGGATATTGGCATGACCGTAAAGGAAATAAATGACCTATCGCAGGTTAGAGACAAGGTGATCGAGATGCAAGGGCTGATCCTCAATGCCCAGTCATCCGCGATGACTGCCCAGACGCAGCTCTTTGAAGTATTTCACGAAAACTCCGAACTGAAGAAAAAGGTGTCGGAAGTCGAAGAATGGAAAGCAACTGCGGACAGATATAAGCTCGTAGACTTTGGCGGAGACACCTTTGCGTACGAACTCAAGGCAGAAGCGGCAAATGGGGAGCCAATTCACAGACTTTGCCCGGTCTGCTTTGGGAAACGCAGCCGCTCGTACCTGCAACATCAAGGTATAACAGCCTCCCGACAAGATTTATTCAGATGCCTACCTTGTGGCCATGAGTACCTCTTCGGCGTCAAGGATCAGGCTGGATGGAGGCCTCATCGTAGGTGATCCCTTTTGGCAAAATGTTTAATTGTTTCACACTGCAAGAGCGCAAGAGGCCAGAACTATGAAGAACTATAACCACAGTCATCGACATAGCGGCGGAGTTATCTCCGGCACCAACGCGAAAAGCATCACCGTGGGGGAACTTAGAGACGCCCTCGCAGAGTTCCCGGATGATGCTGAGGTGGTTTTTGGCGGCCTACCTGAAGGACACCTAATGTTCCAGCGCTTCAAGACGCGCGGACCGGCCATGCTGCATATGGAATTCAACCTAGAGCCCTTCACCGGAAACGACTTCGAGTAGTCGTCATCTAAGTGGATTTGCAAGAAACCTACCCTTACCATCCTCAAGGCTTTACTGCCAAAGGACCATCCCCTAAGACAGCTCCTATTCGATTCCGCAGCCTCTCTCGCAGCTCCTGAGGCGTTTTCCACGTAATGTGATTGAACTGTCGGGTGTCAAAATGAACGTGTCCTATGTGATCTTCTCGACACGTCCATATGACCGGGATGCCGAGACCTTGCGCAAAGCCTGCCTCATAATAAACTCCGCCACGAGGAATTGCCGTCTGAGTTCCCTCGTTGGATATTAGACCACAAGTAAAGTCTGCTACGACGAACCGAGAGCGGCGGATTTCGGCAATAATTTCGTCGTCAATTTTGTTGTTGTGTTCCTTCCGATCGATCCTCATCGCGTTATAGCCAGTCTCAATGATGGCAGGTTCTATACCCCTGGTGTAGGCGTCTGAAACGTCATCATTGAACCACATTGCAACGAAAGCCTGAAGTGAAATGGGCGGATTAGCCTTAAGCTGCTCAAGATGTGAATAGCCGTCAAACGTCAAGCTAAGCTGATAGCCATCCGCTTCAATTAGGCCTTTGTCCCTAGCGAAACCGATAAGAGTCTCAACCTCTTTGAAGGTGACTGACTCCGTAGCAGCTATTAGATAGTCCTCTTCCGCCCAATAGGGGTTTGGTCTATCAGCTTCTCCAAGTGAGAATCTAAATGCTTCGTCATGGTTCATTGCCTCTCCCAATCTGGGAGCATGCTCTAAAATGGCCTCCAGCAGACCATCTCGCCGCTCTGCCAACGTTTTAGGCCGTGCAGTCTTTGTCAATTCCACTACTTCTGGAGTAATTGTGGGCAACGCCACACCTAATCTACGCTGCTCCACCAGCCATGTAGTCAGGCACGCCTTCTGCTGGTCAGATAGTTCAGAGACGGTCACTCGGGCGCGGCTGGTGATTTCATAATGTCCTCCCGCCCTGGGAACATTCAGCCGCACATCACCACCAGGCACATACTCTATTTTCTGTGCTAATCGACCTCCCCAAAAATTGGGCGCGTCTTGCATGTATTTCCCCTCGCACAAAACATCATACTTAGAACATCGCGAAACCAGTGTGAGTCGTCACCCCCATTATTCGCTAGAGCGCCGATCATCCTCAGGAAAGAAGCTACGCAATGGGAAGTTGAGTAACAAAGAGCGGCAAGATGGACAAGGCTTGGCAAGCCTAACCTGCAAATCCGTCATTTAGATTAGTCAACATAGCCTCTTCACCGCCACTCCTCCCCAATTCCGCTGCAATCCCCCGTTTAAACCCTTCTCCCATCACATCCATGCTGGCCCGGGAGAAAAGCCTCAATGTCGAAACTACGCGTCGCCATCCTGTTTGGCGGTCAATCCACCGAGCATGAGGTTTCCGTCATGTCGGCCGCAATGTCGTCAAAGCGATCGATGGCGGCAGATATGAGATCGTGCCGGACGCTGGCTGCTGGTGGAGGAAAGAGCGCCGCGCTGCCGGAGCCGATTGCTAAGCTCCAGCGTAAAATTGCTCGTTACCTGAACTTGGCGTTTGCGCCATAATACACCAATCAGATTCGTTGTGGTCGAGGATAGAAGTCGATTATGATTGGCGGAGGACTTCGAGCGATTTTTGAGACGACCGCGCCGCAAAAGGGAGAACTGCTTTCGGTTGTCCGGCAAAATCGCTCCAATAACCTGATCGTCTACTTCAATTCCTATGGCGCGGAGAATCGTCCCGGCAAACAGCCCGGCAGGCCGTTCGGAACAAGGTTTCAGAATTATCGAAAAGTCATCCGCTACGATGCGCATGCCATCTGGTTCGTGGAAGAGAAGGGCTCCTGGTATCTTGAGCATCAGGACCGCATCCTCGACATCCTCACGCGTTACATCGTCGAGCATGATATCACGGCGATCAAAATGATCGGCTCCAGCGCCGGCGGATACGCGGCGATCAGAATGGGGTTGCTGCTGGATCAACGGCTTGAGCAAAGCGGCAGCAACGCCACGATCCTCTCTTTCGCGATCAATCCCCAAACCGGCTTTCGGCCGGAATTGTTCGCCCGCATCGAAAGGACGACACTGGAAAGCCGCTGGCAGGGTGCGCGACTTGGACAGGATCCCATAGTGCTCGCAAAGGACTATATCGACACCTACGCACACATGCAGATCGATCTCATCGAGCTGGTGCGAAACTACCCACCGCGAAACGTCGGCATCGTGCTAATGTACGATAACCTCAATCCGATCGAGACTACCTTCTGTGGCGACCTTGCAGATATTGATTTCATTCTGCACGTCCCGGTGCCGCTTGGTCTAAACCACTTCGATGGAGCAACGAAAATCCTCCTCAACGAATTGTGGCCGATCTTCGATCAAGCTCTGCCTTTCCCCAAATTGGACAATGCAGATGGGGAGCTGCGTGCCCTGACATGATGCGACCTTCGGCACGTACAAATCTGTTCTTGTGACAGCACACCTCAGCCCCTCCCCAATTCCGCTGCAATCTCCCGTTTAAACCCTTCTCCCATCACATCCTTCTTGGCCCGGGAGAAAAGCCTCAATGTCGAAACTACGCGTCGCCGTTCTGTTTGGCGGTCAGTCCAGCGAGCATGAGGTTTCCGTCATGTCGGCCCGCAATGTCGTCAAGGCGATCGATGGCGGCAGATATGAGATCGTGCCGATCCTGATCGATCGCGGCGGGCGCTGGCTGCTGGTGGAGGAAAAGGGCGGCGCGCTGCCGGAGCCGATTGCCTATGAGGGCCGGCAAGTCTGCCTGATTCCGGGCGGCAAGGGCCGGTTGCTGGCGCTGGAAGGAACTAGTGCGCGCGAGCTGCCTGCGGTCGACGTGCTGTTTCCGGTGCTGCATGGGCTGAACGGCGAGGATGGCTCCATTCAGGGCCTTGCCCAGATCGTCGGCCTGCCCCTCGTCGGCTGCGGCATTCTGGGCTCGGCCAACGCGATCGACAAGGATATGGCAAAGCGCCTCCTGCGCGAGGCCGGCCTGCCGGTGGCGCGCTCCCTAACGCTGACGCGCGGCGAGAAGCCCGATTTCGATGAGATCGCCGCCACCCTCGGCTCGCCCGTCTTCGTCAAACCCACGCGCCAGGGCTCATCGGTCGGGGTCAGCAAGGCGCAGCATGCTGCAGCCTTCGGGACAGCGCTTGCCGAGGCTTTCCGGCATGACCGTAAGGTGCTGGTGGAAGAATTCGTGCGCG
The DNA here is from genome assembly GCF_030182525.1 of Rhizobium pantanalense. Taxonomy (NCBI): domain Bacteria; kingdom Pseudomonadati; phylum Pseudomonadota; class Alphaproteobacteria; order Hyphomicrobiales; family Rhizobiaceae; genus Rhizobium; species Rhizobium pantanalense. The sequence goes on along the minus strand of NZ_JAQJCH010000001.1, from coordinate 46,558 downwards.
CCCGCGAGATCGAATACGCCGTGCTGGAGCAACCGGATGGTACGCTCTTCGTCTCCGTGCCGGGCGAGATCGCGACATCGGCAACGTACGAGCTCTACTCCTACGAGGCGAAATATCTCGACCAGAACGGCGCCGTCGTCACCGTGCCGGCGGATATTCCGGCTGACACGGCAGACATGCTGAAGCGCATGGCAGCGGACGGTTTTCGCGCGCTCGGATGCGAAGGGCTGGCGCGCGTCGATTTCTTTCTGCGGCCGGATGGCAGCGCCGTCATCAACGAGATCAACACCATGCCCGGCTTCACCAATATCAGCATGTATCCCAAGGCCATGGGCGCCTCGGGCATTTCCTATCCCGAACTCATCAGCCGGCTGATCGAGCACGGGCTGGCGCGGGCGCGGCAGGGGTAATCCAAAGGGGCGGCGGGCTTCGGTGCCGCCGCCGTCAGACCTTCTCTGTCTTTTTGGTCTTGACCTTTGGCTCGACAGGCGCATCCGGCGTCGGTGCCAAAAGCTTTCTCAGCGAGGCGATCTTGTCCTTCACCAGCGGGCGGAAGCGGCTGGCGCGATAGGGCATATCGGCGGCGCCATAGCCTTCCGGGCCGTCGTCATTGCCGCGATGGATCTCCTCCAGCTTCACGCCGATGAAGGTGCCGTCGACATAATGCGTGTATTCGCCGACCCAGCGGATGGTGTAGATCGTCCCCTTGCGGATCAGCTGATCGATGCTGACATGCTTGAATTTGTCATCGATGCAGACGACCTTCTGGCCCACATGGAAATCGTAGCTCACCCTGCCCTCCTTGAAACGACGAAATATAATGGCCTCTGCCGCTAGGGCAGGAACATGGCCAGATATCGGCAAACCCGGTGCGCTTCACTCTCCAGAGCAAATCATCCGGCAAGTCAAGTTCATCTGCCGCTGAGAAAGGCTGCGTCCATCGCCGGTGGCCGGCCGAACAATTTGCGGTATTCGCGCGTGAACTGCGTCTGGCTGTCATAGCCGACCTCGAATCCGATCTCTCGCGCATTGCCCTCGCGAAGAAGCAGCCTTCGACGCGCCTCCTGCAGCCGGATGAGTGCCCGATATTGCAACGGCGTCATCAATGTCACGGCCTTGAAATGCCGATGCAGGGATGTGGGGCTCATTCCCGCCATGTCAGCCAGTTTGCCGATGCTCATGGCTTCGGCGAAATGGCCCTTGATCCAGTCGGTGACGCGGCCGATCTGCGCTAGATTCGTTCCGTGCGTGGCAAGCTGCCGCAGCATCGGCCCGAGCTCGCCGCGCAGCAGCCGGTAGTAAAGTTCAAGCTTGGCAAGCTTTGCCATCATCTCGATATCGTCAGGCGCATCCAGGCAGGAGACAAGGCGCAATGCGGCGCTCACAATCTCCGGCGTCTGCTGCGACACCGCAATTCCGGCGTGATCGTGAGGCTCCGCCGCAGGGGTCGATGGAGTTTCCGCCAGGAACTTTGCGATCTCCTCCCTCTCCAGTTCGAAGGAGAGCGCCAGGTGCGGGCTCGCCGGATCGGCCTGTTCAATCCGCGCAGACACCGGCAGATTGACCGTCGCGATGAAATATTGCGAGGAATCGACACTGAAAACCCGCTCTCCGAGCCGGATCGTCTTCTTCCCCTGCAACACCATGCAGATTCTCGGGCTGTAGACGGTGTCCGTCGGCAGGGTCGGCTGGTCAACCCTATAAAGCGTCAGCCCCTGCACCTCTGTCGTCTGCTTTTGCACGATAGCGTGGCGGCTGATCAGCTCTCGCAGCTGCGTCGACGGCTCCATAAATCCGGCTTTCGATGATCGCGGCATTTCTCGCCCATCATATCGCCAACAGGCAAAATTGGAAGGATCGTATGAAACTCTGGTCCTTCTGCCCTAACGCTTGGATATCAGTCGCTCCTAAGTTTGCTCAAGGCGATCCTTCGACAGAAGGCAGCCAGAACATGCAAACAAGAGAGCAGAGCATGAGCGACACACCTGTATGGTTTATCACCGGATCATCTGCGGGCCTCGGATTTGAGCTCGCAAAATCCGTACTCGAGCGCGGTTGGCGGGCGGTCGTGACGGCAAGGCGGCCCGAGCGGCTGGAGGCCCTGGTCGCCGAGCACGAAGGACGCGCTCTGGCACTCCGCCTCGACGTTACCGACATCTCTACGATCCGCACGGCAGTGGCCAATGCCATCGCCGCCTTCGGCCGGATCGACGTGCTCGTCAACAATGCCGGCTATGGTTATCTCGCCGCCATCGAGGAAGGCGATGATGAGGGCATACGCAAACAGTTCGAAACGAATCTGTTTGGCCTCATCAATGTCACCAAGGAAATATTGCCCGGCATGCGCGCCCGCAGAAAGGGCCATATCGTCAATATCTCGTCCTTGGGCGGCCTCGTCGCATTCGCCGCGACAGGCTATTACCACGCGACGAAGTTTGCCGTAGAGGCGATCTCGGAATCCCTGTCCTACGAAGTTGCGCCGCTCGGCTTGAAGGTGACGATCGTCGAACCCGGAGCCTTTCGCACCAATTGGGCCGGACCCTCGATGGTCGAGTCCCCGATCCGGATCGAGGACTATGACGACACCGCTGGAAAACGCCGCCAATCCACGAAAGCTTCCTCCGACAATCAGCCCGGCGATCCCGCACGTGCCGCAGCCGCCATCATAAAGGCGGTCGAAGCCGAAGTGCCGCCGCTTCGATTGCTGCTGGGCGCTCCGGCCCTCGATATCGCCTACAAGCGCCTCGAGGCGCTGAAAGCGAACTTCGATGCCTGGAAAGATGTTACGCTGAGCGCCGACTTTCCTGATTTCCAGAAGAACTGATTTCCTCGCAGGCGCGAGCATCGCGCCCGCCATCGTTGGCGGCACCCGATTACGCGCCTGCGAGGCCACGACGAAAGTCACAGTACCCATCCAATGAAACGTTTGGGCAACCGCATATGGAGCGCAACGGTACGGCATGTCCCTTCTCCCCTCGGGGAGAAGGTGGCCCGAAGGGTCGGATGAGGGGGACCGGTTTGCTTCATGGACTTACGTGCTCTTGGCGAGCCCCCCCTCATCCGCCTAACGGCACCTTCTCCCCGCTGGGGAGAAGGGGTTGCGCAGCAATACTCTCATGTCATATGCGGCGGCCTTATATGAATCAGTGACAAAGCAACCCGTTGACATCCTTCATAGAAGGCTGAAGATGGCGCTTCTCTCAAGCAGCGTTAAGGCTTGGTTTTTCATATCGATATCTCATATCCGCAAGGCCCGCTGAAGGCTCCTGAAGTTCATGCCCACCCTCCGCCTCATTGCCGATGATTTGACCGGCGCGCTCGATACCGCCGTCGAATTCGTTGGCGTCTATGGGCCGATCGCAGTGGAACGCAGCGATGCGCTTTCTAAGAACCTGCCGGATTGTCTCGCGATCGACAGCGGCACCCGCGAGAAGACAGCCGCCGAAGCCGAGGCGATCGTCGCCGGCATTGCGCCGCTGCTGGAGGGCGCCGATCTCGCCTTCAAGAAGGTGGACAGCCTGTTTCGCGGCCCCTGGGCGGTGGAGCTTGCGGCCTGCTTCCGGCTCGGCCACTGGCGCCATTGCATCCTCGCGCCGGCCTTTCCGCATCACGGGCGGCACACACGCGGCGGACGGCAGGTGCTTTATGCCGGCAAGGACGCCTGGCGCGATGTCAGCGGCGATATCGCAGCGCATTTGTGCGCCGAGGGTTTGCCGGCCTTCAACACGCCACTCGATGGGCTCGAAGGCAAGCCCATTCCGGATGGCATCCATATTTTCGATGCGCATACGGATGACGATCTCGATGCCATCATCGCATGGGTATCGTCGCAGCTGGAAGGGCCGGTCCTCTGGAGCGGCACCGGCGGCCTCGCCCGCGCTCTGGCACGCAACATCGAGCTGGCAACCCATCGCCAGGCCCGCATCAAAAACAACCAAGCCGAGCGCCACCAGACGGCCTCCGTCCCCATCTCGCGCAAGCTGCAAAGGCCCGTGCTTGGGCTGTTCGGCTCGGACCAGCCGATCACGCTGGCGCAGCTCCAAGCCTGTGGCCCCAATTGGCTGAAGCTTGCGGAAGGGGCCGATGCCGACGCCATCCATCATCAAATCCGGCAAAGCGGCGTCGCCATGGTCAGCCTCGACCTGCCGACGGGCCTTGAGCGCGACGATGCAGCCAGACGCATCGCGACGAGCTTCGGCGGCATGGCCAAGGCACTGCCCGCCCCAGGGACATTGATCGTCGCCGGTGGCGAGACCCTGCGCAATCTCTGCTCGGCGCTCGACGTGTCAGCCCTCAGCATCACCGGCCAGGCAGCACCCGGCCTGCCCCGCTCGACGATCGTCGGCGGCCCTTGGGAGGGAACCACGGTCATCTCAAAGTCAGGCGCATTCGGCGGCCCCACCCTATGGCGCGATCTCCTGAGTGAAAATGGGCTGATTGCCGGAGGAGAAGAACCATGACGCGGCACCTCGCAATCACCATGGGCGATCCCGCCGGCATCGGCCCGGAAATCATCGTCAAGGCAGCAGCCCGCCTGAAGGATCGGCTTGATAAAGGTAAGTTAAAACTTACAATTATCGGCAGCGGCCCAGCCCTGCGGCTTGCCGAGCAGCAGCTTAGCCTCGACATCGCAATCCCGGAAGCTGAGATGGGGGGCGACTGGCCGAACCTGTGCTTCATTCAGGCGGATGCCGAGGGCGAACCGATCCTGCCGGGCCGGCTTTCTGCAGACGGTGGACGCATGGCGTTCAAGGCGATCGAAAAGGGCGTTCAGCTGGCGCTATCGGGCAAGGTCGGCAGCATCGTCACCGCACCGCTCAACAAGGAAGCCCTCAACAAGGCCGGCTTCCACTATGCCGGCCATACCGAACTGCTGGCGGAGCTTACCGGCGCACGCGGCTCTGTCATGATGCTCGCCCACGGCAATATGCGTGTGAGCCACGTCACCACCCATGTCGCGCTGGAGGATGTGCCGAAGCGCCTGACGCCAGAGCGGCTGCGGCTCGTCATCGACCTCACGCACAAGGCTCTCAAAAACCTCGGCATAGCCAGCCCGAAGATCGCGGTGGCCGCACTCAATCCGCATGCCGGCGAAGGCGGCCTCTTCGGCCGGCAGGATATCGACATCTCCGCGCCTACCATTGCCAAGGCGGTGTCCAACGGGCTCGATATCGTCGGCCCCGTTCCCGGCGATACGGTTTTCATCAAGCTGCGCGCTAGCCAGTACGACGCGGTCATCGCCATGTATCACGATCAGGGTCATATTCCGGTCAAGCTGCTCGGCTTCGAGATCGATCCGGCGACGGGCAAATGGATGGATCTTTCCGGCGTCAACATCACCCTCGGCCTGCCGATCGTGCGCACCTCTGTCGACCACGGCACCGCCTTCGACATCGCCGGCAAGGGCATCGCCAATGAACGCAGCCTGATCGAGGCGATCGAATTCGCCGAGAGGTTGGCGGCAGACCGTTAAGGCACTCCAGAAACCTCGGCAAAGAGCTGTTCGGTCCGTTCGGCGAGCAGCGCAAGGAAAGCCTTCGTCCTCGCCGCAGGACGCGGCCCCGGCGGATAGATAGCATGGACGTCCACCCGCCTGAACTCATAGGAAGGAAGTACGGGAACGAGCCTTCCTTCGGCGATTTCCTTGCCACAGACGGCCGCAAACAATGCGCCTATCCCCCGCTCCGCCAGCACCGCCTCCATCAGCGGCCTCCAATGATTGACGCGCCATTTGGTATGGATGAGTGGTTCCACTGGCTTGCCGTTGGGACCGATCAGATGCAACCGCTCGTCTGCCGCGAAACCGGCAACCCTAATGAACGGATGTGCCGCAAGCTCCGCCGGTTCACGCGGCAGCCCATTTCGTTCGATATAGCCAGGAGCAGCCAGCAGAAGCCGTCGCATCGTCCCAAGCCGGCGGGCAATGAAATTGCCGCTGCCGATCTCACCGATACGGATGGAGAGATCCACGCCTTCGGTCATCGGATCGACGAAGCGATCATTCAAGGTCATGTCTATCGCCAGGGCCGGGTGCAATCTCTGGAATTCGACCAGCAGCCGGGGCAAAGTCATCTCGCCAAGCCCATGCGGTGCCGCGATCCGAAAGGTTCCGGTCAGTGACGTTTCGGCCGATGCGACCGAAGCCTCGGCTTCCTCGGCAGCTTCGATGGCGCGCTTGGCGTAGTCGTAGAAGCGCGCGCCGGCATCGGTTGCCTGCACCGAGCGGGTCGTCCGGTAGAGGAGTCGCGCGCCCAGATGCTTCTCCAGTTTCTCGACGCGCTCGCTGACGGTGGGTTGACCGAGGCCAAGATCGCGCGCAGCGGCCGAAAGGCTGCCACGTTCGATGACACGAGTGAAGATGCGCATGGCGGAAAGCATATCCATGTCAGTATTCTATCGTCTTTTACGATAAATGACATCGCTATTCGCTTCCTTCCAAAGCATATGCCGATCAACGATCTTCAGGTCGGTCAACAATTCAATCGGAGAACCAGTCTTGCAGACCAGCAACATTCAAACGGGCAATACAGAGCCCCCATCGTTTCACGGTCAGAACATCGTCATCATCGGCGGCTCTTCGGGGATCGGCCTGGCAACCGCCAGGCAGGCCAAGCACGCCGGCGCAAACCTCTTTCTGTTATCCCGCAACCCTGAGCGTCTCCGCGATGCCGCCGAAGCGATCGGCGGCGCAACCCAGATCGTTGCGGATATCGCAGCCCCGCAGCCGTCGTTATTCGCCGAGATCGACAGGATCGATCATCTGCTGATCACGGCGGGGACTGTGCACCTGCAATCGCTTAAGGATCAGTCGGAAGCGGATCTCCTGAAGGTCGTCAGCGAGCGCCTGATCGGCCCCTTGCTCGCCATCAAAGCCGCTCTTCCCCTTCTTCATGCCAAAAGCTCGATTACCATGACCTCCGGGCAATTCGCCTCGCGCCCCGCCGCCATCGGTGCCGTCGTGGCAGCTGCGGTCGCTGCCGTCGAGAGCACGGTACGCGCCCTCGCGCTCGAATTATCGCCGATGCGCATCAACGCGGTTTCGCCGGGGTGGGTGGATACGCCCCTGCTCGACGGATTGATGGGTGAGGCGAAGCGGCAGGTCCTCGAACAAACCGCCTCGACCTTGCCCAGCCGCAATATCGGCAGGCCCGAGGATATCGCCCAGGCAATCCTCTTCCTGATGGCGAACCGCTTCGTAACAGGAGAAGTCCTGCATATCGATGGAGGCGGCCGCTTGGTCTAGCTGCTCGGTAGCCGGCAAGAATTCGAAAGAATTTCTGCCACCCTGTCGGCCTTGCCGCTCCTCTTTCGTCCTTGGGGCATCCAACGAGAGAGGAGCATCCAATGTCCAAGATTGCCCCATGCCTGTGGTTTGCGCGGGAAGCCGAGGAAGCTGCGAATTTCTATGTCTCGCTCTTCCCGGATTCCCGGATCGATCACGTGCAGAAGAACATTGTCGACATGCCCTCCGGCAAGTCCGATGAGGTTCTGGTCGTTACTTTCACACTTGCCGGCCAGCGCTTCATGGCACTGAACGGCGGCGACCGCATCGAATACAATCATGCGATCTCGCTGGAAGTGGAATGCGCCGATCAGACTGAGGTCGACCGCCTTTGGGACGGCCTTGCCGAGGGTGGCGCGCCGGTGCATTGCGGTTGGGTGACGGATCGCTACGGCGTCTACTGGCAGATCGTGCCAGCGGTGCTCCGCAAGTATATCGCCGATCCGGATCCCGCAAAGGCCGCTCGCGTCATGCGGGCTTGGATGGGCATGGTCAAGCTCGACATTGCCGCGCTCGAAGCCGCCTATTGCGGCTGAGCGACCGTCCTGGGATCGCGTCATGGGCGAGGTCCGCCAAAGGTGTTCTGAAATTCTCTGCAATTTCAACGGTTCAGACCAATGCCTGCGCCCGTAAGACTTGCGGCGGATCGATCCTTGGAATACCGTCCCCTATAGGCTCGCCACAGGCAGGCTTTTCGACACTATCTCAAGCAATTGGACTGTTGCGGCCGTTCAGGCACGACCCGGCAGGAAACGGTCGATTTCATGCAGCATCAACGAGACCGTATCGATCTCACGGGACGTGATTATACAGCGATCTACGCCCTAAGCGACATCCATGGCTGCTATGATGAGATGGTGGAGGCCGAAAGGCGCATCACCGCGGATGCCCGCAGCCTTCCTGGTCGAAAACTGCTGATGTATCTCGGCGATTATGTCGATCGCGGCCCGCGCTCCGGCGATGTGCTGGCGCATCTCAGCGCACCGCCGCCCGAAGGCTTCGACCGCTATGCGCTTTGCGGCAATCACGACGACGTCTTCCTGCGTTTTCTCGACGACCCCGATGCCAATATCCATTGGCTGGAGTTCGGTGCCTTGCCGACGCTCGCATCCTACGGCATCGATGCCCGGCATATACTTTTCGACCTGGGCTATAGCATCGAAGAGTTGCGCGACATCACGCTCAAGGCGATGCCGGCAGCCCATATAGACCTGCTGCGTTCATTGGCTGTAGCCGTCACTTTCGGTTCGATACTCTTCGTCCATGCCGGCATCACACCGGGCCTCCCATTAAGCGAGCAGACGGACGAGGATCTGATGTGGATTCGCGAGCCGTTCCTGTCGGGCGGTCCGCAATTGCCGCTGCTGGTGGTCCACGGCCACACGCCGAGCTCGCATCCCGTTTTTGGCCTGAGCCGCATCGGTATCGATACGGCCGTTTCCATGGGCGGAAGCCTGACTATCCTCAAGATCGCCGATGGCAGATCGACAATCCTGCCATCGATCTGAACGGTTCAAACAAATATCCCGGCTCGAAGCCGGGATATTTGTTTCTTTCAGCCGTCCTACTCCGCCGCCACGGCCGACGGCAGCTGGATCGTGTTCTGGTCGTCGTCGGCCTGATCCTTGGCGACCGGCTCCGCCGATTTGTTCTTGGGCTCGCGGCCGAAGAACAGGGCATAGCCGGCAGGCAGAACGAAGATCGTCAGCACGGTCGCGACCAGGATGCCGCCCATCATGGCGTAGGCGAGCGGCCCCCAGAAGACACCGCGCGAGATCGGGATCAGCGCCAGCACGGCCGTCAGCGCGGTTAGCATGATCGGCCGGAAACGACGCACGGCAGAACCGATGATCGCTTCCTTCCGGTCCATGCCCGCCGCGATATCCTGGTCGATCTGGTCGACGAGGATGATCGAGTTGCGGATGATGATGCCGAGCAGAGCGATGACGCCGAGGATCGCGACGAAGCCGAAGGGCGCACCGCTGATGAGCAGAGCCGCTGCCGCGCCGATGATGCCGAGCGGGCCGGTCGCCAGCACCAGCATCGCCTTGCCGAAGTGCTGCAGCTGCGCCATCAGGAGCACGACGATGATGACGAGCATGATCGGCGCCTTGGCGGCGATCGAGGCCTGGCTTTCGGCACTGTCCTCGGCGCCGCCCTGGATCTCGATCTTGTAGCCAGCCGGCAGGCTGTTCCTCAGATCAGCCATGTCGTTGTAGAGCTTGGCCGTCACATCGTTCGACTGCACATTGTCGGGCAAGGTTGCCCGCACGCTGATGGTCGGCAGACGGTCACGGCGCCATTCGATGCTCTGTTCCATGACAGGCACGATCTTGGCAACCTGCGATAGCGGCACAAACCCACCGGAGTCTGTCGGAATATAGACCGAGTTTACCGAGGTCAGCAGATGACGGCTTTCCTCCGGCTCGCGAGCAACGATCCCGACGGTTTCCTCGCCTTCGCGATAATTGTCGAGGGTGACGCCGGACATCGATGCCTGCAGCATCTGGCGGATGCGCTGCGAGGTGACGCCGAGAGCCCGGGCACGGTCCTGATCGATCACCAGCTTCATGGCCGGCACCGGCTCGAGCCAGTCGTCATGGATGGCGCCGAGCAGCGAGTTCTGGGTAAAGCGCTGCTTCACCTCGTCGGCAATGCGGCGAACCTCCTGCCGGTCGGGCCCCATGACGCGCAGCTGCACGGGCCAGCCGGTGGGCGGACCGAGGAACAGGCGGTCGACCTTGCCTCGGACGGACGGGAAATCTGCCGCCAGGATGCCGCGCATCTTGGTGATCAGCCGCTCGCGGGCCGGCTCGTCCTTGGCCATGACCAGCATCTGAGCATAGTTCGGGTTCGTCAGCTGCTGATCGAGCGGCAGGAAGAAGCGTGGCGCGCCCTGGCCGACATAGGTGGCGATGAAACGCTTGTCGGGGTCATCCGCCATGCGTGCCTCGAGGGCCTGTGCCTGCCGCTCGACTTCCTTGATGCTGGTGCCTTCAGGCAGCCACAAGTCCACAAGGATTTCCGGGCGCGACGACTGCGGGAAGAAGTTCTGCGGAATGAACTGGAAGGACCAGAGGCTGCCGACGAAGGCGGCAAGAGTCAGCAGCAGAACGATGACGCGGTGGCGTACGGCCCAGGCGACGGAAGAGTGCAGACGGCGATAGAATCGCGTGTCGAACACATCATGATGCTCACCGGCATGATGGCGCTGTTTGAGGATCATGTAGCCGAGCCATGGCGTGAAATAGACTGCCACGAACCAGGAGACCACAAGCGCGATGCCGACGACGTAAAACAGCGTGCGGACATATTCGCCTGCTGTCGATGCCGCAAAGCCCACCGGGATGAAGCCGGCGGTGGTGATCAGCGTGCCCGTCAGCATCGGGAAGGCAGTCGAGGAATAGGCGAAGCTGGCGGCATCGAGCTTCACCAGCCCCTCCTCCAGCTTACGCTCCATGAGCTCGACCACGATCATGGCGTCGTCGACCAGCAGGCCGAGCGCGATGATGAGGGCGCCGAGCGAAATGCGCTGCAGGTCGATGCCGAACTCGTACATGATGGCGAAGGTCGCGGCCAGCACCAGCGGAATGGCGATGGCGATCACGAGGCCGGAACGCCAGCCGATCGACAGGAACGAGACGATCAGCACGATGACGAGAGCTTCGCCCAGCGCATGCATGAATTCGCTGATTGCGTCGGTGACGACATCAGGCTGGTTGGCGATCTGATCGACCTGAAGGCCGATCGGCAGCGAGGCCTCGAATCGCTTGTAGGTTTCCTCAACCGATTTGCCGACATCGGTCACCTTGAAGCCCGGAGCCATGACGACGCCGAGCTGCACGCTCGGATGGCCGTTGAAGAGGAACTTGGCGGTGTAGGGGTCCTGCAGCCCGGCGGTGACAGTGGCGATATCGCCAAGGCGCGTCACCTGGCCACCGGCGGTGAGCCGCAGGTTCTTGATATCCTCGATCTTGTTGACGTCACCCTCGACCGAGATGCGCACAGAGCGGGTGCTGGTATCGACATTACCGGCCGGATCGACGTTGTTCTGGCCGATAATGGCGTTCTTCAAGTCGGTGAGCGTCAGCCCACGCTCGGCCAGAACCTTGGAGGAGACATCGATATAGATCTGCTCCGCCTGATCGCCGATGATGGTCGCCTTCTCGACACCGGGCGTCGAAAGCAGCATGTCGCGGGCCTGGATGGCGAATTTCTTCAGCTCCGGATAGGTATAGCCGTCGCCGCTGATCGAATGCAGCGTGATGAAGGTATCGCCGAATTCATCGTTGAAATAGGGGCCGAGCAGGCCGGACGGCAGTTCGTTGCCGATATCGCCCACTTTCTTGCGGATCTGGTAGAAGGCGTCCTTCACCTCGGCGGTATTGGTATCGCCCTTGATCTGGATGGTGGTGATTGCAAAGCCGGCGCGGGTATAGGATTTGACCCAATCGAGATGCGGCGTTTCCTGCAGCTTGCGCTCGATCTTGTTGACCACCTGGTCTTCCATGTCCTGCAGCGAGGCGCCGGGCCAGACGGTCTGCACGACCATGACGCGGAAGGTGAAATCCGGATCTTCCTTCTGACCCATATGGGTCAGGCCGAGCGCGCCGGCGATGATGATTAGCCCGAACAGAAAACGAGCGATACTGGGATGAGCGATCGCCCAGCGCGACAGGTTGAAGCGCTTCCTCTCGCCGGAGGTGCTGTTGATGGACATGGTGTCGTCCCTTCGATCCGGATCAGCGTACGATATCCGCCGAGGCGGCTTTGGTTTCAGCGGAGGCTTGCTGGGTTGTGGCACCAGAAAGCTTGACCTTCATGTTTTCGCTCATGAACTGAGTGCCGGCTGCAACGACGACATCGCCGGTCTTGAGGCCATCGGCCACACGCACGCCGTCATCGGAAAAGTCCGCGACCTTGATGGCGCGGGAATGCACGGTGCCGGCACTGCGATCGACCAGCCAGACGATCTGCTGCCCATCCCTCTGCGCGAGCGCGCTCAGCGGAATGGAAACAAAAGGCTGCGTATTGTCGGCAAGCGCCTCGATCGTTGCAGTCATGCCAAGGAGAACGCGCGGATCGTTCGGCACGCTTACACGCACCGCGAAGGTGCGCGACTGATCGGCGCTTCCGGAGACTTCCCGCACCTTTCCATTGAGCACGAGGGCCGCGTCGGACCAGAAGCGCGCCTTGACATCCTTGCCGACTTTGAACTGGGCGATGTCCATTTCCGGGACAGCGACCTGCACTTCCTTCTCGCCATCGACGGCAACGGTGATGACAGGTGTGCCGGAACTGACCACCTGGCCGACATCGGCATTGATTGCGGTCACGATACCGTTCATGTCGGAGGTCAGGTCGGCATAGGCGACCTGGTTCTTGGCTTCGGTCAGAGCCGAGACAGCAGAATCCCGGGTCGAGACGGCCTGCTCATAGGAAAGCTCCGCCTGCTCGAGCTGCGACTTGGAAGTGACGTTTTTGTCGAAGAGCGTCTGAGCACGCGTGCGGGCAAGCTCGGTCGTCTGCACCTGCTTTTCGGCCGCATCCAGATCGGCCTGCGAACGGCGCACGGCAAGAACATAATCGGTCGCGTCCATACGGGCGATCACATCGCCGGGCTTTACCCTCTGGCCGATATCCACCTTGCGCTCGACGATCTTGCCGTTGACGCGAAAGCCAAGATTCATTTCCGTCCGCGCACGAACGGCGCCGGAATAGTCGAGCTTGCGTGTTGTATCAGCCTGGGCGATTTCAACGACCTTGACCGGCCGGATCACCTCCGCCGTCTCCTCTTTCTTCTCATTGCAGCCCGTAAGCCCAAGCCCCAAGGCTGCAAGTAGAACCGCACCGGCAGCGGCCCGTAGAGTGTTGGTCGTCAGCGAAACCATGTCGCTCTCCTAAAATCGAACAAAAAGTGGAAACACGCCGGCCATCCGGTGCGCGCATTGCTATTTCTTCAAAGCCCTGATGACGAACGCGATGATGTCTTCGGGATCTGCCTGGTAGGACTTGGCAAGGCACTGTGCCACCATCTGCGGATGACAGAGGTCGACAGTCGCAGCAGCGAAGCATTTGGCTGCAAGATGCGGGTCCTGTTCGGCGAATTCGCCGGCAGCAATCCCCTCGGCGATGATTTCGGCGACCAGTGCCTGCATGCGCTCGATATGCTTTTCGATGACGTGCCAATCGCGCTCGATGGCGACAACGACCATCTCGTGAACCTTCTGCTCGTCAAGCATGGTCTCCAATATCATTTTGTACTGGGAAAGCGCATAGGCCCGCAGCCGCTCGGTTGCGCTAAGCGGCAGATTACGGTTGGCGAGGGCCATCTGATAGCTCTGACCGAGCATGCGCCCACAAAGAGCCTGGTGGATTTCCGTCTTGGAGCCGAAGAACCGGTAGATATTTGCCGTCGACATGCCGAGATCCCGGGCGATATCGGCGACGTTCGTCTTGCTGTAGCCATAGTGGCGAAACAGCTTTTCGGCGGCGTCGAGGATGCGCGTGATGTTTTCCTGGCGGGCAGGATCGGCGCTAACGTCGGAAAGATCGAGCATGAGCAGGCCTGATGGTTTACGAGTGACTATTTTCAATTTTCGTCACTCGTAAACCATCAGAGCGCCGATGTCAAAGAAACCGACCACAACTTGGGCGGCTTTTAGATGCTATTCAATAAACCGAGAATGCGCCGAACTACTTGAAGCAAGAGTTAAACGATCGACAACGGCCTCGCGGAACGAGGCCGAAAGTGTCCGAAATTTTATCGCGGCGCCGCCGCTGCGTTGTCAGGCGCTCAAGAGTGTCGGATGAAAACGTCGAAGGCTGAAAAAGCCGACGAAGACAATGACCACCAAAAGCGCCACCTGCGCCGCGAGAATCGGCGGTTCGTTTCCGGTGGGTGCCAGCGCATTGAGCGCCGGTATCTTCTGGAACGATTGAATGATGAGCACCAGACAATTGAAGAACAGCAGCACGAGCGCGCCGATCACGAAAACGGCGCGCCATATGCCGGCAAGGTGGAATGTGTAACGCGCCAGCGCGGTCGGAATGAAGATCAGCAGACAGATGATGCCGACGATGATTGCTGGCGTCACGCCATGAAAGGTGAACAGAAAACCCGTCAAGCTGGTGAGAGCCGTCGTCAGCATATAGACGAGCGTCGAGCGATTATGACGGTCGGCGGTGAGAAAGCCGTAGGCTACCACGATACCGCTGATGATAGCGACCAAGCTGATGACGACGTGAATCAAGAGAATTCCAGACATTCGCCCCTCCAAGTGAGCATTGCATTTCGATGGAAATGACAGCCCAATGCCCCGAACGCGGAATATATACGAAACGCGCCGCGCCAGCCAGCGCGACGCATAAACCTTAAATTGCGGCCTAGGCGGCGTGAACTTCCAGAGAGATCGGAACGGAGGCAAGCGCCTTGGAAACCGGGCAGCCGGCTTTCGCCTTGTTGGCAAGCTCGGTGAAGGTCGCCTCGTCCGCGCCTGGAACCTTGCCCGTCAGCGTCAGATGGATCGCGGTGATGGCGAAGCCGCCTTCGACGCTTTCAAGCGTCACCTTGGCCGTCGTCTCCATGCTTTCAGCGGTGAAACCGGCTTCATTGAGGATCAGCGACAGGGCCATCGTGAAGCAGCCGGCATGCGCCGCGCCGATCAGCTCTTCCGGATTGGTGCCGGCAACGCCTTCGAAGCGGCTGGCAAAACCGTAAGGATAGTGATTGAGCGCGCCGCTCTGCGTCGAAATCTGACCCTTGCCGTCCTTCAAGCCACCGGACCATTGAGCCGAACCTGTGCGATTGATCTGCATGTCGTCCTCCTTGTCGTTGAATGAATTTCGGGAGCTGAACCGCCTCCCGTTGATGATCGACGGCAAGCGGCTTGGCCGCCTGCATCGTCACCATAGTCCTTCTATCCGTCGAAGACGACGCCGCCGTAACAGCAGCGAGGCCGATTTCGAAAAGCATCGGACGAGGGATTGTTCCCGGATAGCCTCACCGAAGCCTTTTTAAATCATCATACAAGCGTATTGCCAATGTATGATGATTGCCATATCATATACGTTCACATGGTCGCGAAGCGCGACAAGGCATCGCCCGCATGGAAGCCCCTCTCGTCGAAAGAGAAGGTATTCGGAAAAGCATGCGAAACGGTGTGGAGGAGATAGGGTGGAATCGCTCGGAAGACAGGGGCACGACTCATCGGCTCAGCCCGGTCGCCGTCCGCGCGTGCGCAGAAACGTGACGGCGGCGATCGCCGAAGACATCTGCGCCGAACGCTATCCCTCCGGCTCGACCCTGCCGCGCGAAAACGATCTCTGCGAAATGTACGGCGTCAGCCGCACGGTCATTCGCGAATCCCTCAAGGTGCTGGAGTCCAAGGGCCTCGTGCGCGGCAAGCCGCGCATCGGCACCATGGTCTGCGACAAGGACGACTGGAACATTCTCGACCAGGATGTGCTGGCATGGATGGGTCCCTATATCGCCGATTTCGATATTCTCGGCTCCATCCTCGAAGCGCGCCGCACCATTGAACCCGCCGCAGCGGAATATGCGGCCGAGCGCGCCACGGCCCGCGAAATTGCCGACCTGGAGAGCGCATGGCAACAGATGCGCGATAGCGGCGATGATCCGGAAGGCTTTACCGAAGCCGACGTGACCTTTCACAAGCTGCTGCTCAGCGCCAGCCACAACCAGGTGTTCCTGCGTCTCTCCAGTGCCATGCATGCCGGCCTCAAATATGCGCTTCACGCCTCCAACGTCGCCGCAGAGAGCCGTGACGAGGCGATTGCCGTTCATGGCGAACTCGTGGAAGCGCTGCGCCTGCGCGACCGCGATGCAGCCCGCGTCTGCGCCCATCGCATGCTCGATCTTGCCGCCCGCGATCTCGCTGTCGAACGACGGCTGGACGAAGGCCGGAAAACCAATCCCGAAACCCGGAGATCTGCGGCCACGCGCCGCTGACACAACCCAAAGCCAAACGGAATCATTCCCATGAAAATCACCAAGCTGACGACCTATATCGTTCCCCCGCGCTGGCTGTTCCTGAAGATCGAGACCGATGAAGGGATCGTCGGCTGGGGCGAGCCCGTGGTCGAGGGCCGGGCGCTGACCGTACAGGCCGCCGTGCACGAGTTGGAAGATTATCTGATCGGCAAGGATCCGTTTCTGATCGAGGATCACTGGAACGTCATGTACCGCGCCGGCTTCTATCGCGGCGGCGCCGTTCACATGTCGGCGCTGGCCGGCATCGACCAGGCGCTGTGGGACATCAAGGGCAAGGCGCTGGGGCAGCCGATCCATTCGCTGCTCGGCGGCCAGGTACGCGACAAGATCAAAGTCTATTCCTGGATCGGCGGCGACCGTCCCTCGGACGTCGCCAACAATGCCAAGGACGTGGTGGCCCGCGGCTTCAAGGCGATCAAGCTCAACGGCTGCGAGGAAATGCAGATCGTCGACACCTATGACAAGGTGGAGAAGGCCGTTGAGACCATCGCCACCATCCGCGAGGCGATCGGCCCCTATATCGGCATCGGCGTCGATTTCCACGGCCGCGTCCATCGGCCGATGGCCAAGGTGCTCGCCAAGGAGCTCGAGCCCTACAAGCTGCTCTTCATCGAAGAGCCGGTTCTATCGGAAAACCGCGAGGCGCTGAAAGAAATCGCCAATCATTGCTCGACGCCGATCGCGCTCGGCGAACGCCTCTATTCCCGCTGGGACTTCAAGTCGGTTCTATCGGATGGCTATGTCGACATTCTGCAACCCGACCTGTCGCACGCCGGCGGTATCACCGAGTGCCGCAAGATTGCGGCCATGGCCGAAGCCTATGACGTGGCGCTGGCGCCGCATTGCCCGCTCGGCCCGATCGCGCTTGCCGCCTGCCTGCAGGTCGATGCCGTCAGCTACAATGCCTTCATCCAGGAGCAGAGCCTCGGCATCCACTACAACAAGGGCAACGACATCCTCGACTACATCTCCAACAAGGAGGTGTTCCAGTATGCCGACGGCTTCGTTTCGATCCCGCAGGGCCCCGGCCTCGGCATCGAAGTCGACGAAGCCTATGTCATCGAGCGCGCCAAGGAAGGCCATCGCTGGCGCAACCCCGTCTGGCGCCATGAGGACGGCAGCGTCGCTGAATGGTAAGATTATGCTCGTCCCCTGACGGACGAGAAACCGCATATCTCCAATGATGAAAGGCCCGATGGCAGCAGATCTGCGCTATCGGGCCTTTTCTTTAAAAGGCGCTCTCTTGATCCGGCGCCTTCCCCTTTGCCGCCAGGCGGCGAATAACGTGGCACATCCTGTGTGCACTCTCCCAAAAAAGTTGCGCCTGCAGTATCGGCGCAGATACTGCAGGCGCGTCATGCGTCTCAACAAGCCCCCAGGGAGACGCATTACCGGAGCATGATCACCAAAGGCGTGGAGTGCCCTTTAGCTCAGACCATGCTCAAGCAGGCAATTTCAAACTACTCCCGCTCGCCGGTGAAGTTCAGCAGCAGCTGGAAGATGTTGACGAAGTTCAGGTAGAGCGACAGGGCACCGAAGACGGCAAGCTTCTGCTGCGATTCCTGATCGTAGTTTTCGGCATACTGTTCCTTGATGTTCTGCGTATCCCAGGCGGTCAGGCCGACGAAGACCACGATACCGATGACCGAGATCGCGAACTGCAGCGCGCTCGAACCCAGGAAGATATTGACGATGCTGGCGATGATCACACCGAACAGACCCATCATCAGGAACGAGCCGATGTTGGAAAGGTCACGTTTCGTCGTATAGCCGTAAAGGCTGGTCGCGCCGAACATGGTCGCGGCAATAAAGAAGGTGCGCGCAATGCTCGTGCCGGTGAAGACCAGGAAGACCGAGGCCAGCGACAGGCCCATGACCGCGCAGAAGGCCCAGAACATCATCTGCGCCGTGCTGGCCGACATCGACTGGATGCGGAACGAGAAGAAGAAGACAAAGGCAAGCGGCGCCAGCATGACGACCCACTTCAGCGGGCTCTGGAAGATCGGCACATAGAGCGCCGGCGTCGTGCCGACGATCAGTGCGACGATTCCCGTCACGACAAGACCGATGCCCATGTAGTTGTAGACGCGCAGCATGTGCCGGCGCAGGCCCTCATCGAAGAGCGCCTGAGAGCCGGCGGCGGCTCCGTAGCCGTATCGCGGATTGGTCGGATTCATGGTCGTTCTCCTTTAATCAAACTAGTAGAGGCTGCGGGCAAGCTTTTCGGCATCGCCGTCAAGCTGACCTGCCTTGCCATTGCCGATCAGCGCATAGGCGACTTCGCCGATCTGCCAATAGGCAGCCTGGACATCGTCACGCTTGATGTGACTGACGTCCTGAACGGCGAAATTGCCCGGACGAACGGCAAACAGCGACAAATGTCCGTCTTCACCGGCATCGACCATCATTTCGACGCTTGGGCCGAATTCGGACGGATAGATCTGCGCATCGGTGACGCGCCAACCGCCCGGCAGCTGCGGCAAGACGATTGCCGTCGACGCGCGGATTTCATCCGCGTTATAATTGGCGACCGCCGATTGCGGCTTGAGCTCCTCACGTACGGCCGTCGTCTTGTAGGCGCGCACCGCATCGTCGACGAAGGCTGGCGGCCGCGTCGACGCACTAACCTCGCTCGCCGTAAAGGCGCCGAAGGACGTATGAGCGACCCAGCCGGTCGTCACCAGCACCGCAATGGCGGCAACCCGCTGGAAGGATCCCAGCACGCGGCCATAGGCCAGCCCGCGCTCCAGCCGCCGTGCGGCCTCCCGCGTTTCTGCCCGAACCACATGACCTTCTCCGGCCAGCGCCATGCGCAGCTCACCGCGGATGCTCATGTCAGCCATCACCTTGGCTGCGATCTCAGGATGCTCCGAAAGATAGGATTCCACCTCGATACGGCGTGCAAGCGTGAGCTCACCGTCGACATAGGCGTCGAGATCGGTATCGATGATCGGATCAACGATTTTCATTGCCGCCTCCCTCGATAAGCCTGAGATGTGAAACCTTGGAAGTAGCCTCCTCGAAACTACGCAGCGTCGCGCGAGCCCGGGCAATGCGGGACATCAGCGTACCAACAGGGATGCCGAGCGTTGATGCCGCCTCCTGATAGGAGAGATCCTCGATCGCCACGAGATGCAGCGCCTCACGCTGTTCCTCGGGCAGACTGAAGAAGGCTTCGCGGACCTGGCTCAGGCGAACCGTATGGTCCTGCGATGCCGGCAGCGCCGTTTCGAGATCAGCCGCAGCCTCCTCGTGACGACGGTTCAGCGACTTCTTCTGGCGCAGGCGATCGATATGCACATTGTGCAGGATCGATAGCAGCCAGGTACGCAGATTGCCGTCGCTCCGGAAGGATGCCTTGCGCTCATAAGCCTTGACCAGTGCATCATGCACCAGATCCTCGGCCTCGTCCGCATTACGCACGAGCGAGCGGGCGTAACGTCTCAGCGAACCGAGCTGCCCCAAAACATCGAATGTGCGTCCTTTGCGTTCCATACCCCTATATACGGAAGCACTCCGGATTCTATTCCATCGATCGACGAATATTTTTGCCGATTTTTTACATCAGCAGGAAATCCTTGGGTTGGGGCAGCGGCGGCAGGTCGGTTTCCCCCAGCGCTTCGCGCAGATTGATCTCGATCGTATCCGCAAGCGCGCCGATGGCGAGCGCATTGGGCCGCTGTCCGAAAGGGTCTTCCAGCTCGTCGCCCAGCGCATCCAGACCGAAGAAGGTGTAGGCGATGAGGGCAGTCACGAAAGGCGAACCCCAGCCGAGCGTATCGACATAGCCGAATGGCAGCAGGAAGCAGAAAAGATAGGCGGTGCGATGCAAAAGCAGCGTATAGCCGAAGGGCAACGGCGTGTTGCGGAGGCGCTCGCAGGCCGCCTGTGCCGCCCCCATCTGCCCGATCGTGATATCCAGCATTTGATATTGGATATCCGAAATCATGCCGGATGCCTTCAATCGCGCGAGATCGGCGGACATCAGGCGCAGAATGAGATCGGGTCCGTTACGGGCCGCATGGTAGAATTCCGCCTCGCTTGGCGTCAGAAGACGGAGCGCCTTGCCCTCATCGCTGCCTTCACGCAGAAGACAGACCAGCGCCTGCGCAAAGGCCATGGTTAGGCGCAGCAGGTTTTTGCGCGCCTCAATACCGACCTCCGCCGCACTCTCCAGCACCAGCGTCTGCCGGGCGAAGCTGCGCGCGAGATGGACGAGCTGCCCCCAGTTGCGCCTCCCCTCCCACCAGCGGTCGTAGCAGGCATTGTTGCGGAAGCCGAGGAAGATCGAAAGCGCGATGCCGAGCAGCGATAGCGCCGAGCCATTGAAGGAAACGATGAGGTTCGGCCGCGTCTCATGCCCCCAGACGATCAGCGCCGACAGCAGAAAGATGGCAATGATCTGGGGCAGGATGCGCCGGATGATCGACCCGCGGACAATGAAGAAAAGCTGGAAGAGATTCGGCCGGTCGCGGACGATCATGATGAAATGCGCTCTCAATGACTATCTGGTGGGGGAGCAATACACCAGACAAGCCGGGAGTAACGAGCATTTCTTGCAAGGCGGCCGTGACCGGCGCACATCGCTCGCCGGTCAGGTGGACCATCATTTCGCGCTGGCGCTTGCCGTCACCAGAACCGGGTCGGCGCGATAATCCTCGGGAAAGAGATGCTGCAGATTTTTGATCTTCGGCAGGTCGTTGCTGACGATATAGGGATAGGTAGGATGCGTCGTCAGGAAATCCTGATGATAGGCCTCGGCCGCATAGAATTGCCGCGCGGGCTCGATCTTGGTGACGATGGCTGTATCGAAGACCTTGGCTTGGTTGAGCTGCTCGATATAGGCCTTGGCAATATCAGCTTGCGACTGGCTGGTCGGGAAGATGGCCGAGCGATATTGCGTCCCGGTATCCGGCCCCTGACGGTTCAGCTCCGTTGGATCATGCGCCACCGAGAAATAGATCTGCAGCAGATGGCCGTAGCTGATCTTATGGGGATCGAAGACGATGCGCACGGATTCGGCATGGCCGGTGTCGCCGGTGCTCACCATTTCATAGTGAGCGGCATTCTTGCTGCCGCCGGTATAGCCGGATGTGGCGCTGATGACGCCGTTGACGTGCTGGAACACGCCCTGCACGCCCCAGAAGCAGCCGCCGGCGAGCACCGCTGTCTCCGTATTGGCAGAAGATGCCTTTTCATCCATGCTCGGCGCAGGAATGACGCGCGCGTCCTCGGCCGAGGCGCGGCCGATGAATTGCAGCGCCACGCCGCCAAGTAATACCGCCATCGCCGTATAGCCGACCAAGCGGCTGGCGCGCGCTGAATAAGTGCGGATCGTGTCCTTCGATAAAATCTTCATAACGATTTCCTCTCGACCGCGACTGTAAATACTCCAGTCACAAGGAAATACGGGAAGACAGGCATTTTTGTTACGCACGCCCGCGTGCAACACCGAAACGTGAACAATGTCCTCAGTAGTGGGGCGGCTTGGTAATGGCGGGCGCTTCGAGCGATTGCTCCTCCAGCGTCAGAAAACGCTCGGTCAGCCTGTCCAGCTTCTGCCTGGTCTGCTCGACCACCTTCCATTGTTCGGCGAGCTGATCGGAAAGCTCCTCGATCGTCTTGGCCTGATAGGCGACCGTTTCCTCAAGTTTGGTGATGCGGCTCTGTTCGTCTGACATGTCTGGTCCCTTTCGCAACGATCTATAGCACCGATACCGCCGCGTACAGTGCTTCCATTTGGCACGAAGCGAACAACGGCGCATTTGACGGCGATATGACAAAACTGAAAAACAGCTGAAAAGACCTGTTACCTGACTGACATGCGGGCCTTCTAAAGAGAGCGCATAGACGCGCCCATTTGAAGGCAATCCCTTCCGCAGGCGCACCATTCTGAAGACTTCGGAGAAGCGCCTTGAAGATCATCCAGATCACCGACACGCATTTGAGCCCCAACAAGCCGCATTTCAACGGCAATTGGGAGCCGCTGGTGAAATGGATCGAGGCAAGCGGCGCCGATCTCGTCGTTCATACCGGCGACCTCAGCGTCGATGGCGCCGACAAGGACGAAGATCTCCTTTTTTCCATGGATCTGATGCGGCAGGTCTCCGTGCCGATGCTGATCGTACCCGGCAACCACGATGTGGGCCACCTGCTCGGCTCCTACCAGCCTGTCAATCCGGAGCGGCTGGACCGCTGGCGCCGCCTCGTCGGCCCGGACTATTGGGCGAAGGATATCGACAACTGGCGCCTGATCGGCCTCAACAGCCTGCTGATGGGCTTCGAGGATGCCGAGGAGCAGAAGCAGTTCGACTGGCTGCAGGAAAAGCTCGAAAGCCGTGGCAAGCGCCGCATTGCCCTCTTTGCCCACAAGCCGCTCTTCGTCGATGCGCCCGATGAGGGCGATACCGGCTA
The DNA here is from genome assembly GCF_030182525.1 of Rhizobium pantanalense. Taxonomy (NCBI): domain Bacteria; kingdom Pseudomonadati; phylum Pseudomonadota; class Alphaproteobacteria; order Hyphomicrobiales; family Rhizobiaceae; genus Rhizobium; species Rhizobium pantanalense. The sequence goes on along the minus strand of NZ_JAQJCH010000001.1, from coordinate 23,849 downwards.
CTGGAGCGTTCGTCCGGCGCAGCGCCGCCGGCTCTATGATCTGATCGCAGCCCATGACGTAGCTCTCTTCGGCAGCGGCCATCTGCACTGGACCTGGGAAGGCCGCTTCAACGGTACCAACCTCGTCTGGGCACCGCCCGCAGCCTTCATTCTCGGGGAGATGGAACGCGAAATGCCCGGCGAACGCCTGATCGGCGCGGCGATCCACCAGCTTGGCGAGACGGTCTCGACCGAGCTCGTCGCCATTCCCGGCATGACCGCTTACTTCCTCGATGACGTCGTCATGGAAGTCTATCCGCAAGCCGCCCCCAAGGCAAAGGAGCCGACCGAATGAGCGCACTTTCGCTTCGCGGCATCGCCAAATCCTTTGGCGGCAACGCCATCCTCAAGGGCGTTGATCTCGACGTCCAGCCAGGCGAATTCATCGCTCTCGTCGGCCCGTCCGGCTGCGGCAAGAGCACGCTGCTGCGCATCCTCGCCGGCCTTGACCATGCCGACAGCGGCGAAATCGTCCTCGGCGGCAGCGACGTTTCCGGTGTGGCGGCAGCGGATCGCAACATCGCCATGGTCTTCCAGTCCTACGCACTCTATCCGCACCTGACGGCCTCGGAAAACATCGCCGTGCCGCTCGCCATGCGCCGTCTGTCGCGCGTCCAGCGTCTGCCTTTCATCGGCTCGCTGATCCCCGGCCAGCGCGCCGCGCGCGCCGGCATCATCCGCGACGTCCGCGAAATGGCCGTTTCCCTGAAGATCAATCACCTGCTCGACCGCAAGCCCGGCCAGATGTCGGGCGGCCAGCGTCAGCGCGTGGCGCTCGCCCGCGCCATGGTGCGCCGTCCCGCGGTCTTCCTCATGGACGAGCCGCTCTCCAATCTCGATGCCAATCTGCGCGTCCATGCACGCGGTGAGATCGTCGACCTGCACCGCCGCGCCGGCGTGCCGACGGTCTATGTCACTCACGATCAGGCCGAGGCGCTGTCGATGGCCGATCGCGTCGCCGTCATGATCGGCGGCCAGCTGCTGCAGCTCGCATCGCCGCAGACGATCTATGACGATCCGGCCCATGTCGAAGTCGCCCGCTTCGTCGGCCAGCCGCGCATCAACCTTTTGCCGGCGCTCGCCGAAAACGGCACCGTCGCCTTCGGCGGCATCCGGCTGGCGCTCGAAGCCAGTACCTTTGCCGGCAGGAACGTGACCCTCGGCATTCGCCCGGAATTCGTGCAGCTCTCCCAGGGCCGTCAGGATGCGCTCGCCGCCCATATCGAGCGCATGGAATTCCTCGGCTCGGAAGTCATCCTGTATGCCAAGCTCGATGCCATCGGCGAAACCATGGTCATCAAGCTCGCACCGGCAGAAGTCGCCGGCCTATCCGCCGGCATGCCGGTTGCGCTGACGCTTGCAGCCGAACAGGCGATGGTCTTTGCCGAGGATGGTCGCCGCCTGCGCGCGAGCCCGACCACCGTCGACGCCACCCGGGAGAAAGCGCATGGCTAGCATTGCCGCCACCTCTCTGCCGATGCGGACGGCTGCGGCGCGCGAACGCAGCGAGGCCTGCACGGCCCTGCTCTTCGCCCTGCCCGCCATCGTCCTGATCGTGCTTTTCATCATTGTGCCGATCGTCGCCGTCGTCGTGCTCGGCTTCACGGATTTCCAGCTCGGCGACAAGAGCCTGCGTTTCGTCGCCTTCGAGAACTACGCGCATCTGCTGCGCGACCGCGCCTTTCAGAAATCTCTTTGGAACACGACGGTCTATACGGCGATCGTCGCACCCGTCTCGATCGTACTCGGCCTCGGCGTCGCGCTGCTGATCGAGAGCGAAGGCATCGGCCGCAGCTTTTTCCGTACGGCCTATTTCCTGCCTGTTGCATCGCTGATCGTGGCGATGGCGACCGTCTGGCAATATCTCTTCCACCCGACGATCGGCCCAATTAACGCATTGCTTGGCGAGATCGGCGTGCGCGGCCCGAATTGGCTCGGCGCGTCTGCAACCGCCCTCTACAGCCTGTCGATCATCGGCGTATGGCAGTCGGTCGGCTTCAACATGGTGCTGTTCCTTGCCGGCCTTACCGCCATTCCGCGAGAACTCTATGCCGCAGCTGAAGTGGATGGTGCAAAGTCGTCATTCGACCGTTTCTGGCTCGTCACCTGGCCGATGCTGGGGCCGACGACGCTCTTCGTGACCACCATCAGCATCATCAATGCCGTGAAGGTGTTCGATACCGTGAAGGCCCTGACCGACGGCGGCCCGAACCATGCCTCGGAAGTCCTGCTCTTCACCATCTACCAGGAGGGCTTCGTCTATCTCCGCGTCGGCTATGCCTCGGCGATGACCACAGTGTTTCTCGCCATCCTCGTGGTGCTGACCTTCCTGCAATATCGCGTCCAAGACCGGCAGGTGCATTACACATGACCTCGACAGGCTTCACTCCCGGCCGCATCCTGCGCCTCTTGCTGCTGATCATCGGCTCGCTCATCTTCCTCGCGCCCTACATCTTCATGATCTCCACCGCCGGCAAGGCGCAGGACGATATCTTCACCTCCGCCCTGACGCTGATCCCGACGCACTTCTTTTACGTCGAGAACATCGCCAAGGCGCTGAGCAAGGTTTCGATGGGCACGCTGCTGTTCAACGGCGTCCTCGTCTGCGGCCTGATCTTCTTCTTCCAGGTGCTGATCGCAATCCCCTGCGCCTATGCCATGGCGAAGCTGAAGTTCCCGGCGGCGCGCACGATGATGGTGCTGGTCATGCTCGGCCTGCTGGTCCCGATCCATGCGACGGCACTGCCGCTCTATGTCGGCTTCAACAGCCTGTCGCTCCTGAACAGCTACGCCGCCCTGGTCGCGCCCTTCTCGATCTCGGTCTTCGCGATCTTCATGTTCCTGCAGTTCTTCCGCTCCATGCCCGATGATCTGATCCATGCCGCCCGCCTCGACGGCATGTCGGAAATCGGCATTGTCGCCCGCGTCATCGTGCCGAATGCCTGGCCGGCGGTGACAGCCTTCGCGATCTTCTCGGTCGTCGCGCACTGGAACGATCTCTACTGGCCACTGATCGTCATCACCAAGCAGGAATATTTCACGCCGCCATTGGGCCTCATGTATTTCCGCGCCGCCGAAGCCGGCGACGACTACGGCGCGCTCATGGCGGCAACCCTCATCATCACCCTTCCCCTCGTCGTGGCGTTCCTTCTGGCACAGAAGCGTTTCGTCGAGGGCATCACCATGACCGGTCTCAAGGGCTGACCGGTTCGAAATTCGAAAACGGAGAACGAGCGATGAAGCATATCACCCAGATTCTCGCCGCTGCGGCCATTTCGATGGTCGTGACGGTCCCGGCTTACGCCGAAACCACCCTGACGGTTCACTATCCCATGCCCGGCTTCTTCAAGAACGTGATGGACACGATCTCGAAGAAGTTCATGGAAGAAAATCCTGACATCAAGATCCAGTTCGCCGCTCCTTCGGCCACCTATGAGGAAGGCATCCAGACCATCCTGCGCCAGGCCGGCACCAGCGAAATGCCTGACGTCACCTTCATCGGCCTCAACCGCCTACGCATGATCGACGAGCGCAATGTCGCCGTCGACCTCGGCCCCCTGGTCAAGAAAGAGGGCAACATGGCCGAGCAGGGCTTCTCGGACACGATCCTGAAGCTCGCCCAGGTCAAGGGCAAGCAGGTTGGCCTCGCCTTCGCGACGTCCAACCCGATCATGTATTACAACGCCGACCTGGTGAAGGCTGCCGGCGGCAACCCGGACAACCCGCCGAAGACCTGGGATGAGGTCATCGCGCTTGCCGGCAAGATCAAGGCGCTCGGCAACGGCGTCGACGGCATGGACTTCCGCTGGCAGGGCGACGACTGGATGTTCTCGGCCCTCCTTTTCGGCGCTGGCGGCAAGATGCTGAGCGACGATGAGACGAAGGTTGCCTTCAACGGCCCCGAGGGCCAGAAGGCCGTCGAACTGATCCAGCGCTTCGTCAAGGAAGGCGGCATGCCGGTCTTCACCAAGGCTGCCGGCGAACAGGCTTTCGCAGCCGGCAAGGTCGGCTTTGAATTCCAGACGACTGGCGCTCTCGTCAACACCATCAAGAATGTCGGTGCCAAGTTCGACCTACGCACCGCCAAGTTGCCGCTGATCGACCCGGTCAATGGGCGTCTGCCGACAGGTGGCAATGCCGTCGTCATCCTGACCCATGATCCGGTCAAGGAAGAAGCCGCCTGGAAATTCGCCAAGTTCGCCGCCGGCCCCTATGGCGCCTCTGTCGTCGTTCCCGGCACCGGCTATGTTCCGAACAATGAGCTTGCCGCCAAGTCGGCGGAATATCTCGGTGACTTCTACAAGAAGAACCCGCTGTTCCAGGCTGGTCTCAGCCAGATGTCGATCATGGTCCCCTGGTATGCCTTCCCGGGCTCCAACGGCGTCAAGGTCACGCAGACCATCGTCGATAACCTCTCGCGCATCGTCGACGGCTCGGCCGCTCCGAAGGAAGCGCTCGACGACGCCGCTTCCGACATCGAAGGCCTGCTGCCGCGCAGCTGATCTTTCGAACAGATCCAGTAATCCGCGCCGCCTCCCAACAAGAGGCGGCGTTTTCATATGCAAAGGTATGTCAGGATTGGAGAGTGAGGTTGCGCACCGTTCCGCCGGAACGCAGCCGATAGGGCACGCTCAGATGACGCGGCGGCGCGGCATTTTCCGCCATATCGAGCAGCAGCGAGGCGGCAGCGGCACCCATGGTTCCATCCGGAATTTCGACCGTCGTCAGAGACACCTCGCCCAGAAAGCCAAGGGAAATTCCGTCGAAGCCGGCGACGGAAATATCGCGCGGGATCGAAATACCCTGGCGCCGAAGCGCGCCCATGACGCCGAGCGCCAGAAGATCGTTGGAAGCAATGATCGCCGTCGGAGCGAACCGCGAAACAGCATCCGAAAGATCGAGCTGTTCCAGGCTATTCACGAAGGAAATCTCCAGGGCATCAAGAGGCTGCTGGCCTGCCGCCGCCATCGCCCTGACATAGCCGTGATAGCGCAGTTTCGCCCGATCCGATGCCGCGAAGTGGCCTGATATGAACAGGATGCGGCGGTGCCCCATTTGCAGGAGATGTTCGGTTAGGTCCCGGCCGGCACCGAAATTGTCGGTGGCGACGGCGGCAGTAAAGCGGGCGGTCGGCAGGTTGCCGAGCAACACGGTTGGCGGCAGGGCGGATGACAGGACCAGGCTACGTTCGGGATCGCAGAGTGTCAGGATGAGGCCGGTCGGCTGCTGCTGGAGAAGCGAGGCAACGGCATCGGCCTCCTGTGCCGGATCGTAATTCGATTGGGCGATCAGCACGCTATGCCCCGCGTGAAGAGCTCGATTCTGGATGCTGGAAAGCGAAGCCGCGAAAACCGGATTGGTGATGCTCGGAATGAGGACGCCTATCGCCGGCCGGCCGGTGCCGATACGCCCACCCGCCCGATAGCCAAGCTCTGCCGCCGCCCGGCGCACGCGCCGCACCATCTCATCGCTGACCGGACCGCTGCGATTCATCACCCGGCTGGCGGTCGCAACCGAACAGCCGGCGCGAAAAGCGATCTGCTGGAGCGTCGACATGATATCAATCACCTCCGGCTTCGGTTTCCGCCCTCGACTGTGGTGCAGCTCTATGGGAATGCCGGGGATTTATATCAGGCCGATGACACTTATTTGACAGCCCTCCGCGTAGACCGCGACAATCCGGCCCTTGATCTTTGCTGCAGCGCAGCAGATGCTCGTCCTGATCGCAGCGGCGAATGATGCTGTCATCAAACGATGCCATGATTGCCGCGCTGTGATCCGCAGATCCGCCCCTCGAAAGGATGCTCTCATGTCAGAAGCACGGACGCCTGCCACCACCACCGACAAGATCGAAAGACTGTTTTTCCTCGATATCAACGACGGACGAATCCTCTCCTCCGCCATCAACGGCACCGATTTGAAGCTCATCGTCCAGCGGCAAGGCCGCAGCCCGGACGGCATTCTCGTCGACAGCGAGAACGGCTGGATCTACTGGACGGAGATGGGCAACGACTACAACGCCCATGACGGTTCCATCGAGCGCATGGACCTCGACGGCGGCAACCACATCACGCTGATTCCGCCGGGCGGCACGCTCGTCACGCCGAAGCAGATCCAGCTCGACCGCGACAACGGCAAGCTCTATTGGTGCGACCGCGAGGGCATGCGCGTCATGCGCGCCAATATCGACGGCAGCGACATCGAAACTCTGGTGCAGAACGGCGACAGCCCGGGAGATAGCGCCGATATCGAACGCTGGTGCGTCGGCATCGCTCTCGATCTGCCGCTCGGGCAGATCTACTGGACCCAGAAAGGGCCGCCGGATGCCGGTCTCGGCCGCATCTTCCGTGCCGGTATCAATATTCCTGCCGGCGAAACCGCGACAAACCGCAGCGATATCGAAATCCTGCTCGACAAGCTGCCGGAACCAATCGACCTCGAACTGGATCTCGCCACCCGCACGATCTACTGGACCGACCGTGGCAATCTCCCCCGCGGCAATACCGTCAACCGCGCAGCGATGGGCGATATCGCCGCAACCTCCCAAGTCGTCCTCGAGGGCCTCGACGAAGGCATCGGCCTCTCGCTCGATCTACCCAACAACCGCATGTTCTTCACCGACATCGGCGGCAATCTCTATTCCGCGAGCCTTGATGGTTCGAGCGAGCGCGAATTGCTGCACCATGCCGGCTCGTTTACAGGAATTGTTTACGCGGAGGTTTGAGGTTTCCAATTACTTTAAGTCGTGGAATTGCCGCATTCCTCCCTTCTCCCCGCGGGGAGAAGGTGTGTGCGGCGCCGATGTGCCTCATATAGGATTGCCCTGGTTTTGACGGATGAGAGGGAACGACCTCTGCATCCTCCCCTGAGAAGGCAGTCGGAAGGAAGGCTGTGGGTGCGTCTATCTCCTTCTCCCCGTCAAAACGGGGAGAAGGTGGCCGGCAGGCCGGATGAGGGGCACTTTGCCGCTCAATTACCCTTGCGCACGCCATCCAGCAGATGCGGCAGCGACTTGACGCCGTCATCGCGCAATTCCGCCGGCAGCAGTCCTTCCGGGAGATCCTGATAGGATACCGGGCGCAGGAAGCGACGGATGGCCAGCGTGCCGACCGAGGTCGTGCGGCTGTCCGAGGTCGCCGGGAACGGCCCGCCATGCACCATGGCGTGGGAGACTTCGACGCCAGTCGGCCAGCCATTGGCGAGAATACGCCCGACTTTGCGCTCCAGCACCGGCACCAGCTTGGCGGCCGTCGCATAATCTTCCGCTTCGATCTGCAGCGTCGCGGTCAGCTGACCTTCGAGCTTCTCAGCAACGGCGATCATCTGGTCGATATCCTTGCAGCGCACAAGAAGGCTCGCCGCACCGAAGACCTCATGGCCGAGGCGTTCATCCGCCAGGAACTCCTCGACGTCGGTCTCGAAGAAGATACCGGGGCTGCGATTGACGCCTTCAGCCGGGGCGCCGTGAGCGACGGTCTTGACAGCCTCATGCTCGGCGAGCGCGGCAACGCCCTTGTCGAAGGCGGCGTGAATGCCTGGCGTCAGCATTGGCGCGGGCGCACGGCCGGTCAGCGCGTCACTGGCAGCCTGGACGAAGCGATCGAGATCGGGGCTTTCGATCGCAAAAAGCAGGCCAGGATTGGTGCAGAATTGGCCGGCACCGAGCGTCAGGGAATCGATGAAACCTGTGCCAATCGCCTCAGCACGTGCTGCGAGAGCGGCCGGGAAGAGGAAGACGGGGTTAACGCTGCTCATCTCGGCATAGACTGGGATCGGCTCGGGCCGAGCCGCGGCAATGGCGCCAAGCGCGAGGCCACCGCCACGCGATCCGGTGAAGCCGACAGCCTTGATGCGGGGATCGCGCACCAGTGCTGCGCCGGTTTCGTTGGCGCCGGTCAGCAACGAGAATGTACCCTCCGGCAGGCCACATTCGGCAACGGCGGCGCGGATGGCGCGGCCGACAAGCTCGCCCGTGCCCGGATGGGCAAGGTGGCCCTTGACGACGACCGGGCAACCGGCGGCAAGCGCCGACGCCGTATCACCACCGGCAACCGAGAAGGCGAGCGGGAAGTTGCTAGCGCCGAAGACGGCGACCGGACCGAGCGGGATCTGGCGCAGGCGCAGATCGGGGCGCGGCAGCGGCTTGCGCTCCGGCAGTGCCGGATCGACGCGCAGATCGAGCCACTCGCCGGCGCGGACCACCTGCGCGAAGAGCCGCAGCTGGCCGACGGTGCGTGCACGCTCGCCCTGCAGACGCGCCACCGGCAGGCCAGTCTCCTCCGTCGCGCGCTCGATCAGCGCATCACCGATGCCAATGATATTGTCGGCAATCTTTTCGAGAAATGCCGCGCGCTGCTCCGGGCTGGTGGCGCGGTAGACATCGAACGCCTGGGCCGCCAGCTCGCAAGCCTTGGCGACATCGCTCTCGCTGGCGATCGCAAAGGCCGGCTCCAGGTTTGCGCCGGTCGCCGGGTTGACGGCACGCACGGTTCTGTTGCCACCGGTAGAATCTGAGCCGATCAGCAGATCGCCGCGAATCTCGAAAGACTGTGTCATGGATATTCCTTAATGATGTCGGAGCGCTAAGGATTGCGCTGCGAGAGCAGATAGCAGGATGGGATGACAGATATAAGATGATAATCGTCATCTAATTATCAAGGTGCAAGTCCTGAGATCAAGGCGTCGGCGTCAATTAATCATACTTTTTCTGCATATGGCGCTGCCGCTTCTTTCGTGCCAATTTAGCGCCCATCCGAAAGACCGAGTGCGACCAAGTCCCCATGTCCATTGCACTTCTTGGCGATCCGATCGTCCAGTTCTTCATTCTGGTTGTCGTCGGCACCTTCGTGAGCCGCGTCATGCTGCGTCATCAGCGGGCCGGCCGTCTGATCGGCCAGATCGCTTTCTTCGTCTGCCTGACGGCACTTTTGTTCTATCACGGCATCGTCCCCTATGAGCCGAGCCCGCCGCAGGACTCGGTGACGCTGCGCACCTTCACGGGCTTTGCCAAGATCGTCTGGTGGGTCAACGGCGCCTGGGTGCTGATCGCCTGCGTGCGGCTGTTCCTGATTTTCGAGCGCAAGCCCCGCGAAGGCCGGCTGCTGCAGGATTTGATCGTCGGCGTCATCTATCTCGGCGCCATTCTCTCCATCGTCGGTAATGTCTTCAGCGTCCCGATCGGTACACTGATCGCAACATCGGGCGTCTTCGCCATCATTCTCGGTCTCGCCTTGCAGAGCACCCTCAGCGACGTCTTCTCCGGCATCGCCCTCAATCTCGGCCGCCCCTACTCCGTCGGCGACTGGATCGTCCTCGAAAATGATGTCCAGGGCCGCGTCGTCGAAACCAATTGGCGCGCCACGCAATTGCTGAGCGGCACCAACGATCTGGTCGTCATTCCGAACAGCATCCTTGCCAAGACGCGACTGACCAATCTCTCCGCGCCCGACGAGAGCCATGGCGCCACCGTCACAGTTCGGATTCAACCGACCACTCTACCGCGCATCATCGCGGATGTGATGCAAAACGTCTTGATCAGCTGCAATTCGATCCAGAAGAACCCGGAACCCAATGTCGCCATCAATTCCATCGATGGACAGGCGATCGAACTGCAGTTGTCTTTTCGCGTGCGCGACATGTCGCTGACACAAGCCGCGAAGAACGAGATCTATGATCTGCTATTTCGCCACGCCAAGGCGGCAAACTTGAAATTCGCCGATCCCCCCGGCACGATCATGCTTTCGATGGAGCAAAAGCCCGAGGCGGCCGACGAGAAGCAACATGCGCCCGGAACGCCCTGGCGGCTTATCAGCAATATCCCCCTGTTCTCTTCGCTGACCGAGGATGAAAAGGAACATCTGGCATCACATATGCAGCGCCGGACCTATCGCAAGGATGCCGTCATCGCCGAACAGGATACCCGCATGCGGGCGCTCACGATCGTCCGCTCGGGCGTCGTCAGCATCACCCGCCGCGAAGGGCATCGTCAGATCGAGCTGACGCGCCTTGCGCCAGGGGATTATTTCGGTGAGAACGGGCTGCTGATGGGGTCGGGCGAAGTCGGGACGGTTCGCGCCCTGACCTTCGTCGTCACCTATGAAATCGGCGAGGAATGTCTCGCGCCGCTGCTGCACGACCGGCCGACCCTTGCCGAAGAACTCGGCGCCATTCTGGCAAAACGCATCGAGGCGGAGCAGCATCTCTTCGCCAATGTCGATATGCTCGGCCATGGCGCTCACGTGACCTCGCTAAGCTCGCGCATCAAGCATCTCTTTCAACTGCAGCAGCACGATTAGGCCGCATCCGCCGCCTTCGTCGATCGCGAAACAGCAAAGAGATTTTGCCCGATGGCGCGGGCGGTATCGAGATGGGAACTCATATCCTGCGTCTCCGTCAGCAGCAATTCGGAGGTCGCGACGGGAGCCCCGCAGTATCCGAAAATGCCATGATCGATCTGCGTCCTCATGGCGCCGAAATAGCCGTGGCGCGCATAGGTGCGCATGGTTGCGCCGCCGATAGCGATCAGGTGGATCGGAAGGCGGCTCAGCTTTTTGATCGTCTTTTCCGCAGATATTTCGTCATAGGCCCAGCCATTGCTGAACACCCGGTCGATCCATCCCTTGAGAAGCCCGGGCATGGACCACCAATAGACGGGATAGACGAGCACCAGTGCATCCGCACGATCGATCCGCGCCTGCTCGGCAACGACATCTTCGGGCGATGGACCTTCTCTGAGATGGGCGGCAATATCGGCAGCGCTGAATCTCGGATCAAAACCTTCCGCCGTAAGATCCGCGATTTCGAATGTAGCGCCCGAAGCCGTTACACCTTCGGCGACTTTGGCCGCGACGCTGTGGCTGAACGAAGCGGGATTCGGATTGGCAATGACGATAAGCGCATGCATATGAAAAACTCCTGCTGACACATTGTGAGCGGCGGCTCGATCTTATATACTTTTAGTAAGTTACTTTTGGTATATAGCGATGTCAAGCATGCAGACGAAGAAACCGGAGTCCCGCAGTCGGCTGACGCGGGAGGAGCGCCATAGGCAGCTCATCGAGGTCGCCTGGCAAATCGCCGGAGAGGAGGGAACGGAAGCCCTGACGCTGGGGCGGCTCTCCGAGCGCGCCGGTGTGACGAAACCCGTGGTCTACGACCATTTTATCACCCGTTCCGGCCTGCTGGCCGCACTCTATCGCGAATTCGACATCAGGCAGACGGAGGTGATGGACAAGGCGCTTGATGCAAGTACCCCGACGCTGGCAGGCCGGGCCGAGGTGATAGCGGCCTCCTATGTCGATTGCGTGCTACTGCAGGGGCGCGAAATACCCGGCATCATCGCCGCGCTCGCGGGCTCGCCGGAGCTTGAAAAAATCAAGCGCGAATATGAAACGGCCTTCCTCGAGAAGTGCCGTGCGCTGCTTGCTCCCTTCGCCACTACCGGTTCCATTGCATCGGCGGGCCTCTGGGCGATGCTGGGTGCGGCCGAAGCCCTGTCCTATGCCGCGACGACGGGGGATATCAGTCCGCAGCAGGCAAAGGACGAACTCTTTGAAACCATCAAGGCAATGGTTGCGAGAAACAGATGAAGGCCAGCCTCGCAACGCCGCCGTATTCCAGGTAGAGCACCCGAGACGGCGCTCAGTTCGATTGCGTTGACGGCGCTGCCTTGACCTGCCCGGTATAAAACGCCTTGGCATCGCTCGTGAACTGCTCGCGCGATGCCGGCCGCGTGTAGAACATATGGCCGCCGCGATAGAGCTTCATCGCCACGCGATCCGCAAAGGCAGACGGCATATGGTCGAGCACATATTTGTTCACCCCGAACGGAATGACGAGATCGCTATAGCCCTGCCCGATCATCACGCGGAAGGACGGCGAGAGCGACAGCAGCTCCTTGAGATCGTCGCCAACACCGGCGGTTCCACGCGAGCCGCCATTGCGCCCACCCCACTTCCATTCCCTATTCACGGATGACGACAGAAGCGTGTAGGTCATGTCGGTATGGAAGCCCAGTTCATCACGGGCATAGCCTGAAAAGGCACCGCCATAGGCGCGGACGAAGCCATCCAGAACCGGATCGCCGCCATGCTCGGCCTCCGACTGCGGATAGGGATCCGGCGCCAGGAAGGACGCATCATAGGCGCTCGCCACATCCGCGCCATCGCCATCGGAATGTTTGCGATAGACCCCTCCGAGAAAGCCCTGGTTCTTGGCGACCACATCCTGCGGTATGCCGGTTAGCTTCGCCACGCGCCCATAGAAGGCTTGGCCGGCATCTGCCGATGGCGGCCGTCCGGCAAGGGTCGGCAGATATTCGTTGAAGGCGAATGCCTCGGCATCCTGCACCGCTTGCTCGCTGAAGGCGTTTTGACGCTCCAGTTCGGCCGCCGCCAGCGACGGCAACTGCAGGGCTGCGCCAAGCGCATCCTCACCGCCCCCGAAGACGAACCGGCCCTCCAGCAGGGGCGAGAGCATGACGATACCGGAAATCAGAATGCCCTGATCCTCGCGCAGGCTGTTGGCAACCTTGATCGAACGAAATCCGCCATAGCTTTCTCCAAGAATGTACTTCGGCGACGACGCCCGGCTGTTATGGGCAACGTAAAGGGCGATCGCCTTGGCAAGGCTTTCGGCATCGCTGTCGACACTATAGAAATCATTCTGGTCATCGGGCTTGGCGGCGCGGCTCCAGCCGGTGCCGATCGGATCGATCAGCACGAGATCGGTAAATTCGAGCCAGCTTTGTGGATTGTCGACCAACTTGGCATGGGCGCCATCGCGCCCGTCTGCGCCGAAATCGACGATGCGCGGCCCGACAAGCCCGAGATTGAGGAAGGCCGAAGCAGCACCCGGCCCGCCATTAAACACGAAAGTGACGGGGCGGTTCGCATCCCGGTTCTTGGCGACATAGGCGGTGTAGAAGATCGCCGCGCTGCGCTGCCCATCCTGGCCGAAGAGATCGAGCGTTCCGGCTGTCGCCGTGTAGGGAATGGTCTTGCCATCGGCATTCAGCACATGATCGCTCGCGGCATCTGGCGGCAGGAGCGAGAGCACGCCGCTCGCACTGGCAGGCGCGCCATGACCTTGCTCGGGCGGCGCGGCTGATGCCGTTGCCGATATCAGCGAAAGGGCCAGCGCCAGGCCGGGAACCATCTGGCGAAAAGACATGAAATCGCATCCTCCAAAGGGATCATCGGATAACTGTCATTGCCGGCGATACTATGTCACGGATGACAAGCGCCGAAACTCAAGAGATGTTGATCGATGGATCATCAGGCACGACACGTTTGGAGAATGGGGCGCCTGAGGGCGTGCTGGCCGGGCTAAAGGCCAAACCGCAACCCGACCTCCTATGTCGCCGCCTCGTCTATCGGCCCTGCGGAATCCCCGTCGCTGCGGAGCTTGCCAAGCACCTCCTGCAAAGCCTGCTTCAGCGCGTCGATCTCCTCAGAACCCGCGATTTCGGACCAGCGTTGATCCACAAGGCGGCCTGTTGCCGCGGCTATCGGCCTGACGCCCTTGCCGCGCTCAGTCAGAAACACGAGCCTTGCGCGCCGATCATTCGGGTCGGGTCTGCGCTCGACATAGCCGAGGCGCTCCAACTCCTCTACCGCCTGCGTCATCGTCTGCTTGCGGACATGGGCGAGCCGAGTGAGCTCGCTCACCTGAATTCCTTCCGGACGCATGAAGGTGAAGACATTGGCATGCGGTGGCCGGATATCGCCGTAACCGGCCTCTTCGAGGGCGGCTTCGACATCCTGTGTCCAATGTTGATGCACGAGCCGCAACAGCAGACCCAGGGACGGACGGGTGGGAACACAATCTTTCATGGATATAGACAGGCACCTGACTACTATGGTAATAGACAGGTACCTTACCATTTTATTTCACGAGAGGATACCCACATGCCCTCGCTCAATGTACTGGACTCGACGATCTTCTACGAGGATGCCGGAACGGGAACACCCTTCGTCTTCCTGCATGGCAATCCGACGTCATCCTACCTGTGGCGACATATCGGCCCGGCCATTGCCGCGCCTGTCCGCCGCCTCGCTCCCGATCTCATCGGCATGGGCCGGTCCGGCAAACCTGAAATCGCTTATTCATTTGAGGACCACGCACGCTATCTCGAAGCTTGGTTCGATAAACTCACGCTCGATGATGTCGTTTTGATCGGCCATGATTGGGGCGGCGCGCTCGCCTTCGACTGGGCTGCACGCCATCCGGATCGCGTGCGCGGCATCGCCTTCATGGAAACGATCATCAGACCTTTGAGCTGGAACGACCTGCCGAATGCACGCCCTCGCTATGAGCTGCTGCGCTCGCCGGGCATGGGCGAAGCGAAGGTTCTGGACGAGAATTTCTTCATCGAACAGGCATTGAAAGCCACCGTGCTGAATGGATTGAGCGCCGAGGATCATGCCGTCTATCGCGCGCCCTACCCCACGCGCGAAAGCCGCCGGCCGCTGCTTGCCTGGCCGCGCGCAATGCCGATCGAAGGCGAGCCCGCCGATGTCGTGGCGCGCATCGAAGCCTATGATGCCTGGCTTGCCCGCAGCGAAGATATCCCGAAACTACTGCTGACCTTCGATGGTCCGGCGGAGACGCTACTGGTCGGCGAAAGGATGATAGATTGGTGCCGCGAGAATATTGCGGGACTGGAGATCGAAAATTGCGGACCGGCAAGGCACATCGCGCCGGAAGATCAACCGGAAGCGATTGCAGCCGCCATCTCCAGCTGGGCCGCGCGTCACAGTCTGTCTCACTGAAAGCCGATCTTCGCGACAGGAAAGGCCGCCACCCCTGCTCGACGGCGAGCGATCAAGAACAATCCATCGTTGACAAAAACCCGTCAGGCCATAATCTGCGCCTAAGCCTTTGCGATTGCCCAATTTTCTTTTGGAGATCAGGATCATGCCGGCACATTGCATGAGACGACTGGTTCTGGCAGGCATCATCCTCGGCATGTCCGCTTATGTGGCAGCCGCCGCGCAGACGCTGGATCTCATCGCCCAGAAAGGTACGATCCGCATCGGCTACATCAGCGATGAAGAACCCTTCTCCTTCAAGAGGAAGGATGGCAACCCGGCGGGATATGCCATCGACCTTTGTAACAAGATCGCCGATGCCGTCGGGCGCAAGGTCACCGATCTCAAGCGCGACTATGTCGAGACGACGCTTGCCGATGGCTTCGATGCCGTCAAAAGCGGCCAGGTCGACCTTCTCTGCGGCGCCATCACCATCAATCTCGGGCGACGCCAAAGCGTCGATTTCTCGCAGCCGATCTTCATCACTGGCGCCAGCGCCCTGCTGCGCAAGGATTCGCCCGATTATCTGATGTCTTTGTTCCTCGACAAGCGGCTGGCGCAAGTCTCCGCCAAGCCCGCCCCCGCAACGAGTGCGATCGGCGTTCGCGCCGACACGACGACGGGCGCGACCCTGCGCGAGGCGCTGGGCTCCGACGTGCCGAAGACGCGGATCGCCGAGTTCGCCACGCACCAAGACGGTCTGGTCGCGCTCGAAAACCACAAGATCGATGCTTATTTCGCCGATCGCGCCCTGCTCTTCGATCTCGCTTCCCATGCCCATAATCCGTCCACGCTCGCCATCGGCAACCGCCTCTTCACGCATGAGCCCTATGGCATCGCCATCCGGCAAGACGATTCTGCCTTCCGCCTGCTTGTCGATCAGACATTGACTGAGACCTACCAATCAGATGATTTCGCCAAGCTGCTGACCACCTATTTCGGCCAGGAAGGCCCGATCCTGCGCCGCGAGATCATGATGCAGTCGATCCCTCAATAATGAGGGATAGCGTACAGACGATCATAAAGTCGTCCTTGCGACATCTCCGATCAGCATATGTCGCCGCCAAACCCAGCCATTTCCTGATGGGACAGCGTGACGGTCGTCGTGCAAGCATCTTCAATATGTCGTAGACAGGCTCTGGTCGCCGCCGCACACATCATAAAATCCGTTTCCAATATCAATCAGGGTCGCACGCAATGGCAGTATTTCCTCAAAAGGCGAAGGTCGTCATCATCGGGCTTGGCGGTATCGTCGGTGCATCGATCGCCCACCATTTGATCGAGCGCGGCTGGGACGATATTGTCGGCATCGACAAATCAGGCATCCCGACGGATATCGGCTCGACGGCCCATGCCTCCGACTTCTGCTATACGACCAGCCACGATTTCCTCTCCTGCTGGACGACGCTCTACTCCATCGATTTCTACGATAAACTCGGTCACTATGCCCGCGTCGGTGGCCTGGAAGTCGCACGCGTCGGCGATGACGACCGCATGGCGGAAATCAAGCGCAAGGTCACCTCGGGCAAGGCCTTCGGTACGCGCGCCCGCCTGATTGAGCCCGCCGAGATCAAGGAAAAATTCCCGCTGATCGAGGAAAGCATGGTCCAGGGCGGCATGTGGGACCCGGATGCCGGCCTCGTCATTCCCCGTTCGCAGACCGTTGCCGGCAAGTTGATCGACCAGGGCGAAAAGAGCGGCAAGCTGCAATCCTTCGCCAATACGCCGGCCCAGTCGCTGATCGTCAAAGACGGCCGCATCAGCGGCGTCGTCACCCATCGCGGCACGATCGAAGCAGAATATGTTATCGTCTGCGCCGGCCTATGGGGTCGCCTGATCGCCGAAATGGTCGGCGAGGACCTGCCGGTCATGCCGGTCGACCATCCGCTGACCTTCTTCGGCCCCTACAACGAGTTTGCCAATACCGGCAAGGAAATCGGCTTCCCGCTGATGCGCGACCAGGGCAACTCCGCCTATATGCGCGACACCGGCGACCCGAAGACCGCCGAAGGCGGCCAGATCGAGTGGGGTTATTACGAAGAGAAGAACCCCCGCCTCTGCCATCCCCGCGATCTCCTTGAAAAGCACGAGGCTCGCCTTTCGCCCTCGCAGCGCGATCTCGACATGGAACAGATCATCGAGCCGCTCGAGCGCGCCATGGAACTGACGCCGATCCTCGGCGAACTCGGCTACAACGAAGGTCATTCCTTCAATGGCCTCCTGCAGGTCACGACCGATGGCGGTCCGTCCGTCGGCGAAAGCCAGAAGGTCCGCGGCCTCTGGTATTGCGTCGCCATCTGGGTGAAGGACGGCCCTGGCTTCGGCAAGCTCGTTGCCGACTGGATGACGGACGGCCGCACGCCGATCGACCACAACAGGATCGATTATTCCCGCTTCTACCCGCATATGCTGGAGGAAAAATTCATCGAAGGTCGATGCACCGAGGCTGCGCAGAAGATCTATAACCCCGCAGTCCACCCGCGCGAACCCTATGCGACCGGCCGCAATGTCCGCCGCTCGCCTTTCTATGAGAGGGAAAAAGAGCTCGGCGGCTACTTCATGGAACTCGGCGGCTGGGAGCGTGCCCATGGCTATGCCGCCAACGAGCACCTGCTGGAAAAATACGGCGATCGCATACCGGTACGCGAAAACGAATGGGACAACCGCCATTTCTGGCGCGTCTCCAATGCCGAACATCTGGCCCTCAGCGAAGATTGCGGCATCATCAACCTCTCGCATTTTGCCATGTACGACATCGAAGGCCCCGATCATGTCGAGCTGCTGGAGTGGCTCTGCGCCGCGAAGATCGGTGGCGATGCCAATATCGGCAAGGGCATCTACACCCACTTCCTCGACGACGAAGGCATGGTGCGCGCTGATTTCACTGTCATCCGCATGGCCGATCGCTGCCGCCTGATCGACGGCGCCGATGCCGGCCCGCGCGATTTCCACTATATGCGCCGTGTTGCCCAGGATAAGGGTTTCGACGTCACCATCACCGACGTTACCGAACGCTATGTGACGATCGGCATCTGGGGACCGAATGCCCGCACCAACCTGCAGAAGGTTGTCGAGAACCCGGAAAACCTCACGCACGAGAACTTCCCCTTCGCCGCGATCAAGCAGATCCGCATCACCGGCAAGAACGTCACGGCATTCCGCATTTCCTATGTCGGCGAACAGGGCTGGGAACTGCACATGGCCTATGGCGACGCGCTGGCCGTCTGGGATGCGCTGCGTTCGACCGGCGCCATCGCCGTCGGTGTCGAAACCTATGCCAACAGCCGCCGCATGGAAAAGAGCCTGCGCCTGCAGAATGCCGACCTTTTGACGGAATACAATCTGCTCGAAGCCGATCTTGCCCGCCCGAAGGTCAAGGAAGCCGATTTCCGCGGCAAAGCGAAGCACCTCGAATATCGCGCCCGCGAACACCAGCCGGCCATGCTCTGCACGCTCGTCATGACCGATAATATCGACTCCAACGGCGTGGCACGCTACCCCGTCGGCATTCTGCCAGTCATGGACCCCGAAACCGGCGAAACCCTTGTCGACGAGCTCGGCCGCCGCTCCTTCACCACCTCGATCGCCTACGGCCCGACTATCGGCAAGAACATTGCGCTCGCCTACCTCCCTTGGTCCTATGCTCAGGAAGGCCGCAAGCTGAAGGTCGAATATTTCGGCGAGACCTACCCGGTGGAAGTCGCAGGCGTCGGCTACAAGCCGCTTTACGATGCGGAGAACCTGAAGCCGAGGAGCTAATTTCTGACGAAACCGGAAAGCCAGATTACGCTTGGCTTTCCGGTCGTTTGTCAGGCTGTATGATCGATGATGGCCTGCGCGATCTCGTCAATGTCGCGCTCGTGGATTTCATGCCCGCCACCCTCGACCCGGTGCAGCCGCGCATCCCGCACCACCTTGGTGAAGGCCTCTCCGTGCCCTATGGGAAACAGCGGATCGGCTGTGCCGTGGATCGCAAGGACCGGTAGCTTGATATCGGAGGCCTGAAGGGTTGCGGGCCTTTCCTCGCTCACAAGCGAGAAATGGTTCGTAGCACTGGCAAATGACGGCGCCCGGGCTATGTCGCGAGCGATCAAGGCCTTTGCAGCGTCAGGATCATGCGGATGCCTGGTGCCGGCAAGCATTGCCGTCTCGCGACGCAGGAAATCGGCGATAGCCTCGAGGTTGGACCAATCGACTGCTTCGGCGGAACTGGAATGCTCCTGATAAGCCTTGGTCGAGGAAGGCAAGCCCTCGACGCCGAGCGGTGATGTGCTGATCAGCGTAAGCGTGCGGACACGCCGGGGATGGCGCAACGCGACTTCCTGTGCAATGGCGCCGCCCATCGACATGCCCACCACATGCACCGTTTCCAATCCGTAGCCATCGAGAACGGCGATGACATCGTCGGCAAGGTCGCTGAACGAATAAGCCGGCTCGCCTTGCGGATAGTGTGTCGAGAGGCCGGTGTCGCGCTGGTCGTATCGGATAACATAGCGCTGACGGGCGGCAAGCGCCTCGCAGAACCTGTCCGGCCACCAGAGCATCGAAGCCATCACTCCCATGATCAATATGATGGGCGGGCTGGAGGGATCACCGAAAGCCTGGGTCTGAAGTTTCGCGCCCTTGACCTCGATTGACGTCTCCGTGGAGGCGAATGATCTCGTTTCATTCATGACAAAATCCATCTAATTGCAATTTGCAACTGGATTCATATTGCATAACTGATCTTACTATGCAATCAGTTTATGAGGAGGGTAGAGCACGGAGGATCGACGTCTGTCATAGTAGTTTCAGAAAAACGCCAGCGGTTTTCCATCCGAAATTGTGTAAGAACAATGCGTTCGAGCTATTCGGAGGCATTGCGAAAACCGACCCCGGTGGCGATTGAGAGGACGTGAGGGAGGCTTGTAGTGCTGCAATGTGCTGATTTTTACGACGCTGAACTATCACGGCATAACCGGCATTTGCGAGCCGTCGCCAGCGTCCGGACACATGACCGGATACTCGATATCGGCTGTGGCGCTGGGCAAACCACCCGGGAAGCAGCTCTTGCCGCAACACAAGGCAGCGCAGTCGGTGTGGATACTTCTGCCGAGATGCTTGAGATTGCGCGCCAACGTAGCGCTGAAGCGGGATTACGCAACGTCAGCTTCGAGCTGGGCGACGCGCAAAGTCATGTCTTTCCAGCCGCCGGCTTCGATCTATGCATCAGCCGGTTCGGCGTCATGTTCTTTGCCGATCCGCCGGTAGCATTTGCCAATATTGCCCGCGCGATACGTCCGGGTGGACGCATCGCCTGGATGGTATGGCAAAGCGAAGAGCACAACAAATGGTCCAGCGCCATCAGGCAGGCGCTGGCGCCAGGAAGCACAATCTCTGAAAAAGCCGGCAAGGCGTTTTCGCTCGGCGATCCCGCCATAGCCACGAAGCTATTGAGCACCGCCGGCTTCACCTCGATCGACTTCATCGATGTGCACGAACCGGTCTTCTATGGACCTGACGTCGATTCCGCCGTCGATGCCTTAGGCAACCTGTATATGGTAAAGGACGCGCTCTCGCACACGGACGGGACAGCCAACCAATCACTGCAGCGTCTGCATGATCTGCTGGAGGCACACATGACCTCCGAGGGCGTGCTCTTCGACTCCCGCGCATGGATCATTACCGCAGATCTGGCTAATCCCTGAAAGGACTTGGTTGGACGGAGTAGGACACCGCGAGCCATACCCTCTTCCATAAGCCATAAATCCCTCTCGATAGGTATTGCAAGAGTATTGCAATCAAAGATTGTTTTTCCAATGCGATCTTGGTCATCCGAGGAGATTGTCGAGTGACTGGAAAACGCCCGCTGTTTTCCAGAGGCTTCGGTTATGCAATGCCATCGCTGCTTCGAAAACATCGTTGCGCAAACGTGCGGTGGCCGCATCCAGCCAGGGCACGCTCTTCTGTTTATCCTGATGGCGCTGGTACTGTCCGCTCGAGTTGAGCGCGAGCGCGCCTCACCCTTTTGGTTATGGTGAGCTTTGGCGAAGGACGAGCTAGGCTTGCGATTGAAGCTGAGGTCTTGGCGCCGGCGATAACATACTGGGAAGGAATTGGTTGCGGATCCCTGCGGTTCTAGCTGATGAACCGGAGCAGCGTCGGTCGACGCCGATGGTTTGGTGATAGACTTGTCGCCGATGAGCTTGTTTATTTGAGACGAGCGGCTGGAGGACGTCGAAGACTAAGGCGACTGCTAAAGAATGTCCGTCGCTTAACCGTTCGACTGTTGGCACCGGTGCAGACAGAACGCCGACGAATAGCAAAATGGCTGCTTCGCTGAATAATGCAGCGCGACAACCAAGATGAGACGTGATCTCAGCCAGATTGTCGCTCTACAGAATAACGATGGGGAGGCATTTGGGACGCTCTCGCCCAGTGCTTTCATAGCCGTACCACGTGCGTCGAGCTGATATGAAATCACATTTTGAATTGGGCTTCATTGACATCCGAGATCAGCTGGAACGCTCGATTCTTCGGTCCTCGTCGAAGCGCGCGCACTCAACAGCGGCGATCCTTAAGCAACCGTTACAGAGCTCAGCAGAATACGGAAGCCGTATTGAGGCGCAATGTCCGTGACTTGCCTGGCAACGAGAACAGCAGCAGATGTGCCGATCTCTAGGCCCAGCCTACATGCTCCCGCTGCATCAGTTTGAGAAACAGGCCGAACCAAAACCGGTACTCGGGGTCGCTGCGATCCCCCCATGTTTCAAGCGCACAATAGGCAACCGACGTAGTTTCATCCTCGCCGTGCCGGTCGACTGCAACCTCGATCGCTTCGGCTTCGGTCAGGATGTACCAATCCTCAATCACGATGTAGTCCGCGCTCATGATTTGCTTCCTCACTGTTAATCAGCCGTTTCCGTGCCTACAAGTTCTCGCTGCTCAATCAGCCATCAATGGCGTCCCAGCATTCAAGAGTTCCTGCGATCTGGCATTGGCGCGTCATTGTTAACCATCGGCTACTCGCCGCCCTTCCTACAGGGCAACGCCGCAGCTAGGGCAAAAAAGTGGATCGGAGGGCATAGACCGATACCATATCCAGCGAACGGTCCCGCACTAGCGGCACCCACAATTAATTAGGGACCATCAGTCCGTCGATTGTCAAGCCGTTAATATGCATGGTTTGCAAAATGGACGTGCGACAGACCATCGGTTGGAATCTAAGGCGGCTTCGGGTTGCCAAAGGCCTGTCGCAGGAGCGGCTAGCGTTCGAGGCTGAAATTGACCGCTCTTACGTTGGACGCGTTGAAAGAGGCACGGAAAACGTCACCGTGGCGACCCTTGAGGCCTTCGCGAGTGTCTTGTCTGTGAATGTTTCTGAACTGTTCGCGGAAATTAACCCCGAGAATACGAAACCTCCGGGTCTTCGCTCGGGCCGCAAGCAAAAGGCATCCTAGTTTCGCAGTCAGCATGCGGCTTTCGGAACGGTTCTGGCCTGCAGGCGTAAGCTGGGCGTCCTTACGCACCTCGAAAGCTTCGACATCGTTCCAGAGCCGTTCACGATCGCTCCATTGTTCGGGCGCGTTCTCCGGCAGCATGACCTCGGAATGGAACACGCCGCGTTTGGCGGAAAAGTCCTGAACGCGGTCAAGCCGATCGTCGCGCAGCCGCGAGGCCGAGCGGTAGGCAGCCGACGCCACCGCGCTGCTGCCTGCCCTGCGGCCAATGACCTTGACGTGAAGATGATAGATCGCCATCGCGATCCAAACACCAGCATGGAAAAGCGCACGTCGGAACGACGTATAAGCGCGCCCTCCCTCGAAAAAATCTCGGGATGGACCAGGCCGTGCCAGACCGTCCCGGCAACATAGAAGCCTTCCGCAAGGGGCTCAACTATGATGCTTCCATCGACAACGAAGGATGACCGACGGAGACGGCACATGCGCAAACCGAGAGACTTCGACGCGGAACTGAAGGCGCTGGAGGACAAGGCCAAGGAACTGAAATTCCGCAAGGTGCAGCAGCTTGGCGAACTGGTCATTGCCACCGGGGCCGATATGCTCACTGCCGATGAATTGGCCGGTGCGCTGATCGCCATCGCCGAGACGAAAGACGTGGCCAGACGGGAGGCATGGGCCAAGCGCGGCGCGGCGTGGTTTCGCGGCAAGGCACGACGAGCTGCACCGGCAAATGACGACAACGCTGGCAGCGCTCAAGCGCAACCGCTCAGCACGCAATCGCCATCAGGCGGCCAAGGCCCGAACTGACATGCGTGACTGGCAAGTGCAGCGGCGCGCGCGAACAAGACACTTCATCGAACTCGGCGGTCTCGTCGTCAAAGCCGGTGTCGTCGACCTGACCAACGATGATCGCACCATGATCTACGGCGCACTGCTCTGGATGGCCGACAAACTCAACAGCGACGACGCCGAACATGCGCGCGGTGTCTGGACAAAGCTGGGAAAAATGGCGTTCGAGGCGGATCGTTCGTAAGCGCTGTCTGCCTCGCACCTTGACCAGGCGCGTCTTGCCGTTTCGAGAGCGCAAGGAGAATGGAGAAGCCCTATCGCAATTCACATCGATAAGAAAATTCATTCGCATAAACGTGTATTTTACCAGCAACGTAGCACATATGACTTTATTTCAAACTGAGGCGGAGGAAGGTTCCATACCCAACCTGCGCCTTGCCCAGCGTCCGAGCGGGGTGAACGATTATAGAGAAAGCCGTCAAATCTGATGTTGCAACACGCGGACCGGCTCCGGTCTGGTCTGCATGCCAACACACAAACCGAGATCTCGCATGCTGAGACGCAACGCCGACATCTACCCAAGCCTCTAAACGCAAAAAACCGCCCCTGCGAAACAGAGGCGGTGACGGCGATTGTCAGTTATATCGTGGTATTCAGCGATTTATGTAAGAATTGGTTGCGGGGGCAGGATTTGAACCTGCGGCCTTCAGGTTATGAGCCTGACGAGCTACCGGGCTGCTCCACCCCGCGCCAGCGCAAATCGCGGAGC